>CAVOQR010000004.1:0-193955 GCA_963698425.1 uncultured Gammaproteobacteria bacterium
GGCGCGCCCGACAGGATTCGAACCTGTGACCCCTGCCTTCGGAGGGCAGTACTCTATCCAGCTGAGCTACGGGCGCTCTGGGTCGCGAATGATACCAGAGTCAGCGCTACCTGCACCTGCAAGTTGCGTCCCCGGGCGCATCAACCGTCGCAGGAGCTCATGCCGGTACCGGCAGCTCGCCGTCGACGAGAAACTGTTCCCGCGGAAACACGTGTAGTTCGTCACCCAGCCTGAAGCTCACGGCATCGATGCGCGTTTCGCACAAACCGTGCCGGGGATTGCGGTGCTTGTGCGAGCGGAGGGCGACGGGAGAAAACAGTGCGACGTTGAACCTGTCGTCGATCGTGCGCGCAGAGAGGTAAGTAATTGCTTCAATTTGCTGCTCCCGCAGCACCGACCCGAGCGCCTGGCACGGGGCATAGTTGGAGCGGTGGCGCAGAACGTCTTCGTGTTTGCTGAAAGGACGCCGCGACAGATCGAAACTCGCGGTCGATCGAAACGTCGCCTCGAATGTCGTGAACTGGCTGATCACACGTTCCTCGAACGGCTTGCGCATGCCCTCGAGGAACACGAGTCGATAGTATGCCGCCTCGGCAAACAGGGCGACGCGATCCAGCGCGCCGTAGAACAAGCTCGGCTCGAAGCGGCTACCGAAACGCGAACCCCATGGCAGCGGCGGGTATCGCCATGGCGTACGCAGCAGGTAGTCGAACTGCTGCACGCGGGGATGCGCGACGCTTTCGGGCTTGGATTCCTCGAGCAGGCTCTCGAGCACGTCGTGCTCTGCCATGTCGTCAGTCAGGCGCAGCGTGACTTTTTGTTCCTGGTTCTCTACCAGTCGACGCAAGCTACCCATAAGCGTGACGGGGCGGGCGTGCGCGACGACACGTCGCCAGAACGATTCGTCATACTTTGCCACGAATGGCGTCCAGGTATTCGCACACAGTTACGAGACCGTTAACGGTCTGCAGCTGGCGCTGCGGCACACCTCCGGTATGCGTGTTTGCCGTGGACAGCCATTCGCGCATCTGCGATTCGTTGTCGTCGACGAGAACCGCAAGCGACCGGTAACAACGGATTAGCAGCTTGGCGAGCTCGCCCGCTTTGCTGCCGGGATCAACGCCGGCGCGTGAAATACTTGAACGATCGCGACCCAGGATCTTGCCGAGCTCGCTGCGCGAAAACCCCATGCGTTCCGACGCGCGCAGGACTGCCTTGCCGAGGACGATGGCAGGGTCAGGCTGCAGTTTGCGATTTGAGGTCGCCACGCCGTCATTTTAGCGCGTTGGCGGATATCGCGCAAATGCACGATTTGCGCCAATTACGTGCTTATGCACAGGGTCGTCGTACTACTCCCTGGCGGCACCAATCTGCAGCACGACTTCCCACATAAAACGGGTCATCTCCTGCAAAGACTCCTCCGCAATTCGTTCGTCGTCGCTGTGCGCGCCAAACCGGCTGTTCATCTCCTCACGGGTTCGCGCCGGGCCAATGCCGTAGGCCTCTACGCCCTTTGCCCGGTGCGGCACTTTTTCGGTGGTCTCGATAGCGAGCGAGTGCACGTGACCTGCGCGGATCTCGGTGCTGCCACCTTCGGCAATTGCATACTCCGCGACGATCTTGTCCCAGTGATTTTCCACCATGAAGGTAATGCCCACTTCCGGGGTACCCTCTTCGCCTGATTCGGCAAGAAAGATCACATCGCGGTCCATCTCGACGCCCAACCGATTGAGCAGCAGCATGACGATGAGGCCCGCAGTGACGTTGTCCTTGTCATCCAGGGTTCCGCGCCCCCAGACGTAGCCGTCTTTGCGCGTGCCGCCGAAAGGAGCCTCGCTCCAGTTCTCGGCCTGCACGCCGACGACATCTGTGTGCCCCATGATCAGGATCGGTCGCTTCGAGCCGTTGCCGCGGTAACGCACGACCAGGTTGGCCCGATCCGGGTCCAGCGCAAACATTTCCGACTCGATGCCTTCGTCGGCGAGGATCTTTTGCAGGTACTCCGCGACCCGGGTTTCGTTGCCCGGCGGATTCGATGAATCGATCTTGACGAGATCAACCAGGTAGCCGGCGGCTTCCTCTCCCAGCGCCTCCCAGTCGACGAGGTAACCGGCCTGGGCGTTGGCTGAGAATGAACAAACAAGTAGTAAAAAGGCGGCCAGACTGCGCATCGTCAACACCGATTTGTCAGGAAGATTGAGCAATGGTATCCCGAGACACGGACGGATGGCAGCACGGCAACCGTTTGCCTTGCCGTCTCCGGCGAACGTAACCCGGCATTCATCAATCGGCAATTCCGCGGTAAGGTATGCGTATGACATACATTAAAGCAGCCGTCGCAACGGCAATCGCCTTTCTCGTTATCGACCTGGCCTGGATCACGCTGTTTCTTGGCGATGTCTACAGCGCGCAACTTGGAGGCATGATGCGGGAGAATCCCAATGGTCTTGCCGCAGGGGTTTTCTATGTCGGCTACATCGCCGGCATCCTGTTCTTTGCTGTTCGCCCTGCACTCGAAGAAGCGCGGGTCGGGCCTGCACTGCTAAACGGCGCGGTCCTCGGTGCCCTGGCCTACGGCACCTATACGCTGACGAACTACGCAATCTTTGCGCAATGGTCGCTGACGCTCGTGATATCGGACATCGCCTGGGGCGCTTTTCTGACAGCGATAACGGCTGCCATCGGCTACCGTGTTGCCCGGCCATGATTCGCCTCAATATCCTGGCCTGGCACTCTTTCCAAGGCCCCCTGCGTCAGGCTAAGCTCCGCGCATGACCTATTGTCTCGCCGCCTGCGTCAAAGATGGACTGGTATTCGTGTCGGACTCCCGCACCAATGCAGGTATCGACCAGCTCGGCACTTTCAGCAAGATGCACGCTTTCGGCGACGTGGCCGGCCGCTTCTTCACTCTGCTGAGCGCCGGCAACCTGGCAACCACGCAGGCTGTCGTTGCCAAGCTTCGCAGGGATGTTCGCGAGAATGCCGCCAGGAGCCTCGCAACCGTCGAGCGCATGCGTGACGCGGCCGACTACGTCGGTGAAACCAGCCGGGAGATTCAAGCCAGGTACCCGGAGAATCAGCGCGCCGAAGGATTTTCTCCCGATGCCGATTTCATTTTCGGCGGCCAGGTCGGCGATGCGCCTCATGCCCTGTTTCACATTTACCCGCAGGGCAACTACGTGTCACCGACCAAGTTGGCGCCGTTTCTGCAGATCGGCGAACGCAAATACGGCAAGCCCATACTCGACCGCATAGTGCTGTTCGAGACCCCCGCAGAAACCGCGGCGCTTTGCGGTCTCGTCTCGATGGACTCGACCATGCGCAGTAACGCCAGCGTGGGGCCACCGATTGAGCTCATGCTGTATCGTGCCGGCGCGACAGGCGCGTTTACACACATGGTCTTCGAGGAAGACGACCCTTATCTCAGGAAAATTCGGGAAGCGTGGGGCGAAAATCTGAAACTGGCCTTCGATCGACTGCCTGCTATCAGCTTGCCGCCAAAGGTTCGCCTGGTCGATCACTGACCTGTCGATCGCTGAAAAGCGATACGGCTTTGTGGACGAAATCGATTTTTTTCGCAATGGCTGATGTGACGACAAACGGGTAAGCATCTGGCAATCCCAGGCTGCGCAACACTTCATTTACCGCAATCACGAGGTCGATGAATTCCGTCTGCCACTTCTGAATATCGACGCCGGTTCGTAACCCGGTCGAATCTGCCACCTCCAGTACAGCGCAGATATGCAGGTAGTGCGCCCAGCACTCGGCCCAGTCTTCCGCCGGGTGCGAGCTCGCGTAGCTGGAAATATAGCGCTCTTCCCAGCCAGGCGTCGGCCCGTTCTGGTAGTAGTTCTGCAACGCGGCGTCGTAGGGCAGCGATTCATCACCAAACAGCGCTCGTGCTTCGTCACGCAGCGCATCACTGACCACGACGTTAAAGTAATAGTGTCCCGACTCGTGCCGAAAATGACCCAGTAAGGTTCTGTAGGGCTCATTCATCTGCTGCCGCATTTGCTCGCGATACACCTCATCCGCTTCGGCCGCGTTGATGGTGATAACACCGTTGGCATGGCCGATAGATACGTGATCATCATGCACATCCGGGTTGCTGCGACGATCCTCCTTGAACGCGAAACGCAATCGGGTGGGATCGACCGGTAAGCCCAGTCGCAGCAGCTCGTAGATCAGACGTCGTTTTGCTTGCTCCAGCTTGCGCCAGCGCTCGTGGTTTTCCGGCTTCGACAGCGTCGGAATAATCTGGCTTGTCGCGCAGGAAAGGCAGGTGTCAGCGCCTGGCTGTGCCAGCCAGTTGCAGCGAATCGTGCTGGTGCGATTACTGCAGCAGGCAAGTCCGTCGCCGGGCTCTTGTTCCGCATGCATCGTGAGTGAAGCCGGATCAAACGCCAGCTGCCGGCCGCAGTTGCCGCAGCTGTGATTGTCGAAGTAGACCGCCCTGCCGCAGACGCAAAGCAGCCGCTTCACGCTTCTTCTCCCGGCAAAAACCAGGTCTCAACAACCGCCATGTGTGCATCGGCAAGGCGCTGCTGGATGGTGTCCATCAGTTCACTCACGTCGGCTCCGTCCAGGTTGTCGGGCAATGGCGATGGCAGTGCATGTTCAGCGCGATCCAGCGCGTGGATGAGGTGATCCGAGCGCGGCAGCGACGCCGCGTCACGTTTTGCATGATCGAGGCAGGCGCGCATTGCACGCGGAAATTTGCGGTCGTTGAGAAGGAAGTCGATCGCCATCGGACCCTCGACCTCCGGCTGGCAATACTGCCGGTACATCTGGAATCCGCTGACCGACTTCAACACGTTGGTCCACAACGTCGATCCATAGCGCAGCACCAGGCGCTCGTTCTTCTGCAAATAGGCGGCTGCCACGTCGATGATCCGGCTCGTCATGTCCGCCCGCTCTATGCTCTGCCCTAGTGACAGAAAGTAATGCGGGCTATCGTGGCTCATGGTGCCCATGAGTATGCCGTTGATCTGCTGGCATCGCCCGATGCAGTCGGACAGCACCTCGAACACGTTTTCTCCGGTCATCGTGACTACGAGCTCTTTGCGCGCATACTGGAACAACTCGTTGGCGCTCTCCCAACTCTCCTGCGGCAGCAAGTCACGCGAGTTGCGGATGTTGTCGCGGGCCACACTGATTGCATGCAACAACGACGTGCTGCTGCCTGGATCGGCCAGAAGGAATGCGAGGATATGGCGCTCATCGCCGCCGGCACCGGCCTGTTCGAACGACTGCGCCGCGCCGAAAATGGCGACCAGCTCACTCCACTCGACGCCAACTTCCTCTGGCAGATCGAGCAACAGCTGCGAATATTGCTGCACGATGCGTGCAGTATTCTCAGCCCGCTCCAGGTAGCGGCCTGCCCAATAGATGCGTTCTGCAGCTCGCGACAACATCAGGCGTCGTCCTCGATAATCCAGGTGTCCTTGCTGCCGCCACCTTGTGACGAATTGACGACCAGCGAGCCTTTCACCATGGCAACGCGCGTCAGGCCGCCGGCCGTAACGGAAACGCTGCTGCCCTGCAGAACGAATGGCCGCAAATCGAGGTGGCGCGGCTCCAGCGTCTCGCCGCAAAGCGTTGGCGCCGTCGACAGCGACAGCGTCGGTTGTGCGATGTAGTTGCGAGGATCAGCCTTCAGCAGTTCGCGAAAATTCTGATGCTCGGCCTTGGTCGCATGCGGCCCCACCAGCATGCCGTAGCCACCGGATTCGTTGGCTGGCTTAACGACCAGGTCAGCAATATTCGCCAGTACGTGATCGAGCTGCTTCTTGTCAGAGCAGCGCCACGTCGGCACGTTGGGCAGGATCTCATCCTCGCCCATGTAGTAGCGGATGATGTCGGGCACGTACGAGTAGATCACCTTGTCGTCGGCTACGCCGGAGCCCGGCGCGTTCGCCAGCGCCACGTTTCCGGCACGCCACGCACGCATGATGCCGGGCACGCCAAGCATCGAGTCGGGCCGAAATGATTCCGGATCGATAAAGATGTCGTCGATACGACGGTAGATGGTATCGACTCGCTTCAGTCCGTCGATCGTGCGCATATAGACGAAATCGTCATCGTCAACGACCAGGTCGCTGCCCTCGACAAGTTCGACACCCATGGTCCGCGCGAGATAACTGTGCTCGAAATACGCCGAGTTAAATATGCCCGGCGTCAGGACCACGGTTTCCGGACGACCTTCGACGTCATTCGATGCAATCGAGCGCAACATCTGGCTCAATGCAGACGGGTACTCACTCACCGGCCTGATGCGGTGATTCCTGAATATGGACGGGAACACACGTTTAATCACATTGCGGTTCTCGAGCATGTACGAGACACCCGATGGCACGCGCAGGTTGTCTTCCAGCACGTACATGGTGCCGTCACCATCGCGTACCAGGTCAGATCCGCAGATGTGCGCCCAGACGCCGTGTTTTGGGCTGACACCGCGACACGCTTCAAGATAGTTCTTCGAGCTGTCGATCAGCTCGGCGGGAACAACCTTGTCTTTAAGAATGCGGCGATCGTTATAGAGATCGTCGATAAACAGATTCAGCGCCATGATGCGCTGCACAAGACCGCGTTCAATGCGATCCCATTCCGAGCCCGGCATCGCTCGCGGAATGATATCGAGCGGCCACGAACGATCGATATTGTCGCCCTGCGAATAGATGGTGAAGCTGACGCCCATGTCGACGATGGTGCTGTCAACAGCGTGCTGCCGGTCGAGCAGCTCCTGCGGCTGCATCTCGCTGAAATAATCAGCCAGTCTTCGCGCATGAGCGCGGGCGCTGCCGTCTGCGCCAATCAGCTCGTCATAGAACCCCTGGGCTGAGTAGGTTTTTTCTCCGAATCGCATAGCGGGTACTGTAGCAGCTTCCTCATAAAGAGCACGACGAGTTGTCGTCGCCCGCAAATGCGTCAGCTCCCCGGCATGACTAATCCGAGACTGCGATTCAGCACCATGTGCAGCCAGATACTCAACGCGTAACCCAGCGCAATGGCTGGCGTCCAGCGCAGGTGTGTGAAAAATGTGTACTGGCCGCGGGCCTGCCCCATTAGCGCTATGCCCGCCGCAGACCCGATCGACAGCAGGCTGCCGCCAACCCCTGCGGTTAAGGTCACCAGCAACCACTGCTGAACGCTCATCGCCGGGTCCATCTCCAGCACGGCGACCATCACCGGTATGTTGTCGATCATGGCGGAAATGATCCCAACCAGCACATTGGCCGCGGTCGCGCCCAGCTCACCGTACATATAGGCCGAGAGATGGTCGAGGTAGCCAATGAAGCCGAGCCCGCCGACGCACATGATCACGCCGAAGAAAAACAACAGTGTGTCCCACTCGACGCGCGACACTTCCCGGAACGAGTCGAACGCCGAGACATCGCCGATCTCGCCGTACAGCTTGCGGTCAAATTGGGTCGGATCGTGTGTGATGCGCAGGTAGTAGCCAAAAGACTTCAGCAGGGCAAGGCCCGTCATCATGCCGAGAAAAGGCGGGATGTGAAGAAAATTATGGAACGAGACGGCAATACAAATGGTGACCGCAAACAGGAACATGATGCGCTTGGCACCGCGCCGCATGGCGATGCCGCGCTTGGACCCGGCCGGGGCTGGCACTTCGGTCGATACGGCAAATGACATCAATACAGCAGGCACCAGGAAATTCACGACGCTCGGCAGGAACAGGGCAAAGAACGTGCTGAATTCAATCACACCACGCTGCCATACCATCAGTGTTGTAATGTCACCAAACGGGCTGAACGCACCGCCGGCATTCGCCGCGACAACAATATTGATACAGGCTACGCCGATAAATCGGGGGTTCTCCCGGCCTATGGCCATAACCACCGCGCACATGACTAACGCGGTAGTGAGGTTATCGATTAGCGGAGAGAGGCAAAAACTCAAGACACCGGTAATCCAGAACATTCGGCGGTAGGTGTAGCCGCGCCGGGCAAGTCGGTCACGTAGTGCCACGAAGATATTACGTTCGCTCATCGCGTTGACGTAGGTCATCGCCGCGAGGAGGAACAGGAATAACTGGGCAAACTCGCCCAGGTAATCGTGCACTGCATCCGCTGCGGCGTGGGGTTCGTCGCCGCCGGCGTACTGGTATGCGATCAGCCCCCAGATCAGGCCAGCTGCCAGCATGACCGGCTTCGATTTTCTAAGGTGTGTGAACTCTTCTGTGACCACGAGAACGTAGGCCGCGACGAACAATATGATCGCTGCAATGCCAACCCAGTGTGTTGTCAGATCCATCGATGTGCTGCCCCCGATTAGTCGGATAGAGCCAACCACCATCTTACCGAAGCGGGCAGGAAAACTGTGAGTTCTGTCACGTGCTTTCCTAAGGTTCCCTTAAGGTTCGCCCGTTAATCTGGCCACCATTCTGGATGAACTGATGGACCAGCCATGACCGCAAGGGAACTGACAAACGCAATGTGTACGCCGCGAGCCGCGCTACAACGGCATCGGGAAAGAGGCGCTGGAAAGCACAGCATGTCCCTTTCGCTGGTTTCCCAGCAGTCCAGCGATCGCCAGGCCGTCGAGGCAGGCATCATGCGAAAATTCGAGCGTGCTTACGGCGCTCACCTTAAGCACTTTCTGCCCGACCTGCTGAGGCTGGACGTGGCCGGCGAACTCGGCGCTGTAGCTGGTATCCGGGCAGCGCGCGGCGGGGCACTTTTTCTGGAACAGTACCTCGACCGCCCCGTGCAACAAGCGGTAGCCCACGCATTCATGACACCCGTGGACCGTGATGAGATTGTTGAAATCGGCAACCTCGCTGCGAATGTTCCCGGCCTCGCCTACTCTCTGTTTGCGGCTCTTGCCACTACCTTGAGCGCGGCGGGATATCGCTGGGTCGTGTGCACCGCGACTCCGCAGGTCGCACAGATGCTTTCGAAGATGGGCTTTTCGGCACAGGCGATCTGTCCTGCTGATCCGTCCATGCTGGAGTCTGATCCCACCGAGTGGGGTGAGTACTATGCAACGCGCCCTCGCGTCATGGCGGGCGACGTTGGCTTGGCCGCAGCCCAGGTCGCCGGCAACTATGAAATTGCCGCACAGATCGAGCAACTGCATGGCCCCATCGCACAGATGGCTACGCAGCTGCGAGCAGCCGGACTATGAACGGCCACCTGTTCGACTACCTGGCAGACTCGTCGCCGAGCTCTGCTGCAGTGCTCGAGTCCGGGACAACCCGACTGACTCTGGCAGAATTGCATTCGCGGGCAGAGGCTCTTGCGGACAATCTTCTAAGCCTCGATGCGCAGCGTGTCGCTATTCACACTGACAACAGCATTGACTGGGTTGTCGCCGATCTTGCTTGTCAAATCGCAGGTGTTGTCGTCATCCCCCTGCCGCTGTTCTTCTCCGCTGAACAAGTGCAGCACGCCCTCCTGAGCAGCAGCGTTGACACAGTAATTTCAGATCGCATACAGCGCCTGCAACCGACTCACGTTGAGGCGTTGCCGACGGGTACACAAAAGATCACGTTCACATCGGGAACGACCGGCACCCCAAAGGGCGTATGCCTGTCGCTTGAGCAGCAACTCCGATTGGCGCAATCACTGGCCGATGTCATCGGGCTCGATGCACCCAGGCACTTGTGCGTATTACCGCTCAGCACCCTGCTGGAAAACCTGGCCGGCGTTTACGCTCCGCTGCTGGCCGGAGGCACCGTCGTCGTCCCGTCATTCGCCGAGGTTGGCCTTGCGGGCTCCTCGGGCCTGGACGTGAATCAATGGCTGGCCTGTATCGAACGTCATCGGCCCAATAGCCTGATTCTCGTTCCCGAAATGTTGAGTGCGATGACTCTCGCCGCCGGTGCAGGCTGGCAGGTACCGGACTCACTGCAGTTTGTGGCCGTCGGCGGCGGCAAGGTTGCGCCGCAAATGTTGCATCGCGCGCACGAACTCGGCATCCCCGCTTTCGAGGGATACGGTCTGTCTGAATGTTCATCGGTTGTTTGTCTAAACGTGCCGGGTGCCGCCCAGCCTGGCGCCGTCGGGCGGCCGCTGCCGCATGTCGCCGTGACGACCGAGGACGACGAAATCGTCGTGCAAGGGAGCTCGTTCCTTGGCTATGTCGGTCAGCCCGATAGCTGGGGTGGCGAAACAGTGCGAACCGGCGACATCGGCTACATCGACGCGGACGGCTTCGTGCATGTCAAAGGCCGCCGCAAGCACCAGTTGATTTCCAGCTACGGTCGTAACATCTCGCCGGAATGGGTCGAGAGCGAGTTGCTGGTCGGGCCACTGTTACAACAGGCGGTGATCATCGGTGATGACCGCCCCTACTGCGTTGCACTCATTGTTCCCCGCGACCCGACCAGCACAGACGCAGAAATCGCGGAATGGGTCCGGGCGACCAATCTTCGACTGCCAGACTACGCGCGGGTCCTCGGCTGGCGACGCCTGCCGCGCCCGCTCAGTCAGGTCGACGGTCTGCTGACAGACAACGGGCGTCCGAAGCGCAGCAACATTGAGAATACTTACCAACCTGTCATTGATGACATGTACGAAATCCGCAAGGAGGTTTCCGGACTATGAGCTTTTACGACAAACTACAGGCAGTGACCGAGCAGGATCGCAACTACCTGCTTTCTTCGCCAATCATCGGCCGTTGCATGAGCGGCAACATTTCGATCGAGGACTACGTCGAGTTTCTTTCGCAAGCGTATCACCACGTCAAACACACGGTACCGCTGCTGATGGCCGTCGGCTCGCGCCTGCCCGAAGACAAGGAGTGGCTGCGGGAAGCGGTTGCCGAGTACATAGAAGAGGAGCTTGGTCACCAGGAGTGGATCCTCAACGATATCGCCGCGTGTGGCTTTGACAAGGAGGCAGTTCGCAACTCGCGTCCTTCTGCGGCGACCGAACTCATGGTTGCCTATGCCTACGACACGATTCAACGTGTCAACCCGATCGGCTTCTTTGGCATGGTCCTCGTGCTCGAAGGTACCAGCGTCACTACTGCCGACAAGGCAGCGAGCGCTATCAAACAGGCGCTGGACCTTCCGGCTCGGGCATTCTCGTATCTGAGATCGCACGGTGCGCTCGACCAGGACCACATCAAGTTCTTTGAGGACCTGATGAACAAGGTCGTGGACGAAAACGACCAGCAACAGATTATCCATAGCGCCCGTATGTTCTATCGACTGTATGCCGACATCTTCCGCTCACTCGGAAGCGGCGTCGCGCTGGCTGCCTAGGACCATGATGACTATAGAAGACACGACTGTCGTACTTACCGGAGCTTCCGGAGGTATTGGGCAGGCGATCGCAGAGAAGCTCGACCTGGCCGGCGCGCGCCTGATCCTGGTTGGCCGCAACGAGCACAAGCTCGTGTCGCTGTTGGCCGGACTCAGCAACGACACGCATGCAAGCGTCGTCGCGGACATCGGTTCGCCGGAAGGTCGAGCTCGGTTGCGAGAGTACTGTGAGTCGGCGGCGCCGGACGGCATCGGCGTGCTCGTCAATTGTGCCGGCGTAAATGACCTCGGACTGTTCGAAGAGCAGTCGCAAATGGCTATTGAGGACACCATCGGGATCAACTTGATCAGCCCCATGCTGATATGCCAGGACCTTCTGCCCTTGTTGCGCCGTCGCGATGAAGCACAGATCGTGAACATTGGATCGACGTTCGGCAGCATCGGCTATCCCGGTTTCAGTGCGTACTGCGCCAGCAAGTTTGGGCTTCGTGGCTTCAGTGAGTCGCTGCGCCGTGAACTCGCAGACACGGGCGTGCAGGTATCGTACATAGCCCCTCGCGCGACAGAAACCGACCTCAACAGCGACAAAATTGTCGCCATGAACACCGAACTGGGCACCGCAATGGACAAACCCGCGCTGGTCGCCGACCAGGTCATGCGAGTTATCAGCAAGCGCTCCACGCTCGACAACTACATGGGTTGGCCCGAGAGGCTGTTTGTCAAAATTAACGCGCTGCTGCCTGCAATTGTCGACAGCAGCCTGCGCAAGCAATTGCCGATCATTCGGCGCTTCGCAAGACATGAAATCTGAACACAGGAAGAGACAATGAAACGTATATCAATCAAGAAACTGGTACTTCTTACACTTCTGCTGCCCGCGCTGTCGTTCGCAGATGCAACCGACGATGTCGTGTCAAAGCTGCAAACGGACTGGGCGATTGCCAATTATCAATTAGCAGGGGATGCGCAGATCAAGGCCTACGAGACGCTGATAGCGGACGCAGACGCGGCGGTCGCCAGCAACGCCGGATCCGCCGAGATCCTGGTCTGGAATGGCATTATCAAGTCCGCTTTCGCCGGCGTTAAAGGTGGCGTGGGTGCTCTTTCCTATGCCAAGGACGCGAAGAAAAGCCTTGAAGCTTCGCTGAAAATTGATGATAAGGCGCTGCACGGATCAGCCTACGCAAGCCTTGGAACGCTGTACTCCAAGGTACCGGGCTGGCCGATTGGTTTCGGCAACGACAAGAAAGCCGCGGAATATCTTGGCAAAGCGCTCGAGCTCAACCCTGACGGCATTGACTCCAACTACTTCTATGCCGACTATCTGCAGGAGAAGAAAGATTTCGAGGCTGCTGAAAGATACCTGCTCAAAGCCCAAAGCGCGGCGCCCCGAGCGGATCGGCCGGTAGCGGACAGCGGTCGCCAACAGGAAATTAGTGTAGCGCTGGCTGAAGTCCGGAAGAAACTGAAGCAATCCAGCTCTTAAGTTCCGGGCTCGACCACGTGGGAACGATAACTCAGTATGCAGATACTTCTCGTCGAGGACGACCAGTCGCTGGCCGCCGGATTGTGCAAGGCCCTCCGCAGCGAGGGCTTTGTCACGAATCACGTCGCACAAGGCAAGGCGGCACTGCATACCATCGGCGTCGACCCGCCGGATATGGTGGTGCTGGATCTTGGGCTGCCAGACATGGACGGCCTCGACGTCCTGAAGAAGATTCGTAGCTCGGGCTCGACGGTACCGGTTCTCATACTAACGGCTCGATCAAGCATCGACGCGCGCGTCTCCGGGCTCGACAGCGGTGCCGACGACTACCTGCCAAAACCATTTGAAACGCCCGAACTGATCGCGCGCCTGCGCGTTATCGAAAGACGCCTGAGCAGCACACAGGACAGCCGCATAGAAGTTGGCGATGTTGCACTCGACACCATTGGACGCCAGGCGTTCTTCAAGGGCGAACCGGTCGAGTTGCCACGGCGAGAATATACGGTTCTGAAGTCGCTGGTCGAAAATTGCGGCAAAATACAAACACGCGAACAGCTCGAGTCGCGCCTGTATGCGTGGGGAGAAGAAGTTTCCAGCAACGCTATCGAAGTTCACGTGCACCACCTGCGCAAGAAGTTTGGCAGCGACTTTATCAAGACTGTTCGGGGCGTCGGTTACACCGTCAGGAAACCGTGAAGTCAATTCGCCTGTACCTGATTCTCTCTCTGCTGGCCGCGGTTACGCTCGGTAATTTTGTCGCCGCCGTTTACGGCTATAAGAGCAGCATGGCCGAAACCGAGACCCTGCTCGATACGCAACTCGCCGACATGGCGGCCCTGATCCAGACGATGCGCCCTGGCACCGAACGCATTTCCATCACCCCGTCCGAACGGCTGGCTTTCCAAATCTGGAGCGCCGACAGGCAACTGGTACAGCGATCCGAGAATAGCAGCCTCGTCCCCATTACTGACCTGGTCGAGGGCTACCGTGACGAAAATTTCGAGGGTTACCGTTGGCGGGTACTCAGTCGATTCGACCAACAATCGAATCTCTGGCTGCTTGTTGCGGAACGAATCGACATTCGAATCGACCTTGCCGACGACATCATCCTGCGAGCCCTGCTGCCCATAATTATCAGTCTGCCGCTGATCGCCGCCATCGTCTGGCTGGTCGTTGGCAATGGACTGTCACTTATCGGCAAGCTTGCAAACGAGCTGCGTAGCAAGCGGGCAGACGACCTGACCCAACTTGGCACGGCCGATCCGCCGGTTGAGCTCGCGCCCGTCGTTGACGCCATCAATGGACTGCTGCATCGACTCGATGCGTCCATAAAGCGAGAGCGACGATTCTCCTCCGACGCAGCGCATGAGCTAAGAACGCCTGTCAGTGCCCTCAAGGTCCATGTGCATAACCTGAAGAAGCAATACCCGGACAACAATCAGGAATTGCAGGTGCTGGACCGGGATATCGGTCGCCTAAGTCACCTTATCGAGCAGATTATGATCCTGTATCGAACGGCACCAGAGCATTACCAGGCATCAATGCGGCAAATTGACTTGTGCGAGCTTGCCCAGTCGGTAATCGCTGAACTCTATCCCGAGGTCGACGCCCGCGAGCAGACCATTTCTCTCGAAGGCACGTCGCAGACGATTACCGGTGATGAGGCGAGTTTGCGAATAATGTTGACGAACCTGATCCAGAACGCCAGCAAGTATTCTCCGGACGGCGCATCAATTACGGTAAGCGTCGCAAGGGAAGACCTCGGAATCTGGCTGGGCGTCAAGGATACAGGGCCCGGAATACCGCTGACAGAAATCAAGCAGGTCTTCGATCGTTTCCGTCGTGTCGGCGGCGATAGGCATCAAAGTGACGTCGAGGGCTGTGGATTGGGATTGTCTATTGTGAAACACATCGCCAGCCTGCATCAGGCGAACATCAGCCTGCAAAATAATGAGGATGGCCCTGGACTTACGGTGAGTGTGTTTTTTCCGGCTGATGTACATTTGCTTCCGCAATCCGGAGGAGATAGTCAATGAATGCCGTCGTCTGTTCGAGGAAAGCAAGGCTCCTCCTGGTAAGTATCCTGGCGTTGTTGGCGGCAAACCTGTCGGCGGCAACACCCGAGTATGTGATCGAGATTCGCAATCACCTGTTTCAACCTGACGTGCTGACCATTCCGGCGAATACCAAGGTGAAACTCGTTATTTACAACCGCGACCCGACTCCCGAGGAATTTGAGAGTTTCGAACTGAACAGGGAGAAGGTCATTCTCGGTGGCCGCAAGGCTATCGTCTTCATTGGACCACTGGCACCGGGAGAATATCCGTTCTTCGGCGAGTTCAATCCGCAGACCGCCCTTGGCACGATAGTGGTTGTGGCCGACAACAATGCTGCTGAATAGCGTCATCATTGTCCTGCGCGAGGTGCTCGAGGCAGCACTCCTGATGAGCGTCTTTCTCGCCAGCGCGCGCTTTCTGAAGATACGCAATCGCTGGGCTATCGCAGCGCTGCTCGCCGGCTTGCTGGGTGCTGCCGCGTACGGCTATCTTCTGGACCCGGTGTCCGAACTTTTTGACGGCGTTGGCCAGGAAATATGCAACGCCTTGTTGCAGTTCGGAACGTTTGCGCTGCTCGCCGCAGTCGTATTCCAGATTCCGCGACGCATCGCGTCTCCGAAGGCTTCCGCAGCATTGCTCGTGTCACTCATGGCGTGCACTGTGGCTGCAGCGATCACGCGCGAAGGTGCGGAGATCCTCGTCTATGTGTCCGGATTCTGGGGCATTAGCGACTTCCTGTCTGCTGTCGCAATCGGGTCCTTTATCGGTGCTTGTGTTGGATCCAGTGTCGGCGTGTTGATCTACTACCTACTCCTGGCGCAACCGCTTCGGCACGCTTTGCCTACGGCCGTTGGCTTGCTACACCTGATTGGCGCAGGAATGGCCTCGCAAGCGACGCGGCTCCTTATCCAGGCAGACTGGATAACCGTCGCTGGCCCCGTGTGGGACACGTCGCAGATCCTCTCGGAACAATCACTGGCAGGACAGCTACTGTACGCGCTGGTTGGCTATGAAGCGTCACCGTCCGGCGTTGAAGCCCTCGTCTACGTCGGCAGCCTGCTGATTCTTGCAACGGCTTTTGTTGCCGGTAGAGTCAGCAGCGGTCGCGAGTCCACGGAACTGGATTAGATCACGTGCCGCCATTCTCCAGAGAACTGCATGGACGGCTCGGACTGCTAGCAATTGTCCATGCCTTGATTCTGCCCGCTACGGTGCTCGCTGATGGCATCGTCGTGAATAAGATCTACGATCCTTACGTGCAGCCACTCGAGACAGAAATTGAGTGGCGCATTGTCGATCAGCGCGACGACACGCGCCCCGATGTGCAGAAGCAATCATTGGGTTTTGGTCGTTCGTTGTCGGATCGATGGGCCGCGGAAGTGTATGCGATAGCGTCGAAAGGCGGTGGCGAAAGTCTGTCTGTCAATGCTTTTGAACTGGAAGCCAAATGGCAACTCACGGAGCAGGGAGAATATGCGGCCGACTGGGGGCTGCTGTTTGAGCTCGAGCGTGAGATTGAGAGCAACTCCTGGGAAGCATCCACTCAACTGCTTGCGGTACGTGATCTTGGCAGAACGACGGTCACCGCCAATCTTGGTCTTATCTACGAGTGGGGCGAGCGCGTCCAGAACGAGATCGAAACGACCTTCCGGGTGCAGGCGCGCTACCGATTGAAAGAGTCTTTCGAGCCGTCGATCGAACTGCACGTCGGGCAGGATACGACCGCTCTCGGCCCATCTTTCAGTGGGCTTGTGCGGGTCGCAGACGGCAAGAAACTGCGCTGGGAGCTGGGGCTATTCGCCGGCATCAGCGAGAAAAGCCCGGACCAGATACTTAAAGCGAATCTCGAGTTCGAGTTTTAGTGATTTCTGCCGGGGCTTAAGTCTCCCTTAAGCTCGTGCGCGCATTATGAACACTCCCTCAATGTGAGTGTCATGCAATGACGCGTTATCTGAAGACTCCGGAAGCAATGATTATTGCTGTCAGTTGCTGGATAGCCCTTATCAGCAATACCGGCTTCTGGGCCGTGATAGCGGGCGAAATGCCCGCGGGACTGCTGCTGAGCACCCCGTACTTCGCTGCATTCCTGTCACTGACTGTTGGCCTGATCAGCCTTGTGCTGCTGCTACTGGCGTTCGGCCGCCCGGCGCCCATCCTGCTGGGCGTCGCCCTGATCATCGCCGCCAGCGCGAACTACTACACCGCCAGGTACGGTGTTCTGTTCGACTCCGGGATGATGACAAACATCGTCGAGACGAACACTGCAGAAGCGTTCGAGCTCATGTCGCTTCCGTTCATGGGCGTCATTGCGATTGCAGGTTTGCTGCCAGCACTCGCGATCTGGGCCTATCCGATCAAGCCGCGCCGCGTCCGTACCGCGATCCTGCACAGAGGCACTGCGCTGCTGGTTGCAATGATCCTGATCGTGACGCCGTTGCTCACAAGCCAGAAGGAGATCTTCCCGGTCGTCCGAAATCACCAGGAGCTGAGACACATGATCGCGCCACTAAACGTGATCTCGGCCAGCTATGTGTCTGTGAGGGACCGTCTCGAAACCCCGCCGGAGTACCGCCCGGTAGCGCTCGATGCCGCACATTCGACAGCGGCGACACAGAACCGCAAGCCCCTGGTGCATGTCCTGATCGTCGGCGAGACCGCGCGGGCGGCGAATTTCAGCTTGAACGGCTACGCCGTGAATACAAATCGGGAACTGGCGCAGGAAAAAAGTGCCCTGTTCTTCAGCATGCAGTCCTGTGGCACAGCCACAGCCGTGTCACTGCCGTGCATGTTCTCGATCCAGCAACACGACCATTTCGATCGCGAACTGAGCAAGAGTGAAGACAACCTGCTCGATGTTGCTACGCGCTCCGGTTACGAGGTGATGTGGATCGACAACGGTAATGGCTGCAAGGGCATCTGCGCACGCGTCGCCTCTCGCGATGTGCACTTGTCAAACGTCGAAAATATTTGTCCTGACGGAGCCTGCTATGACGAAATCCTGATCAACGAGCTGGAAAACGTCCTGGATACTGTAAGCAGCGATACGCTGATTGTGCTGCACCAATTGGGCAGTCATGGGCCAGCCTATTTCCGGCGTTACCCGGAGTCTTTCAGGCTGTTTCAGCCTGACTGCCAATCAGCCAATTTTGGCGATTGCAGCCAGCAGGAACTTACCAACTCCTACGACAACACGATTGCATACACCGATCATGTTATTGCAGCGGCCATTGCTGCACTCTCGGCACGTAGCGACGATCTCGATACCTCTTTGATATATGTCTCTGACCATGGCGAGTCGCTGGGCGAGCACGGCATTTACCTGCACGGCATGCCCTACAAACTGGCGCCGGCTGAGCAGACGGCGGTGCCAATGATCCTCTGGCTTAGCGCAGGTGCGGATTCGCTTTTAGTGAGGAAGGCGCGGTGCGAAGAGGATGAGACCCCGCCGCCGCTGTCACACGACAACCTGTTCCACACCGAACTGGGGTTGCTGGGCATCAGAACCGAGGCCTACAGACCGGACCTGGATATTCTCTCGAATTGCCGCAGCAAGCTGCCCGTGTAGGGCAGCACGCAACTTAGCTCACCAACAGGAATTAGCGTCTGTATTAGCGCCGCCGGAGCCTTGAATGCCGGTGCTGGTCAGCCTGAGCGTACCGCATTTGCTGTCGTAAGCCTGATCAGCCTGCGGCGCTGCAGCCAGTGTATATGCTGAAGCGGCCAGGCCGCCGACCGCCGTGACGGAGTAGTAGCCCTCGGGCGATATGACCGGGAACGTGACCGTGGCACAACCAACGTAAGTAGCAGAGCGGGTATAGCATCGCTCCAGTGCCTGTGAGGTCTGCAGCAATATCGACTTGCCATCGGCACGCCGTGTCTTGCGGACCTGGTCCTTATAGGACGGGTACGCAATGGAGGCGAGAATGCCAACGATGACAACGACGATCATCAGCTCCAGCAGCGTGATGCCGCGCATTTTTGCCAGCTGGTTTATCTGCATTAGTCCAGGTTTGCTCAACATTCCATCTACCTCATCTGCCGCCATGACAATCGGCCAACCGCGGTGGAACCGCGCTCCATAATTCGCATCAACTGGCCTCCTGAGCCACTGACAATCTTCACTTCATCGTTGTCCACACCAATGCCGGTAATGATCGCCGGGGTCTTGATGATGTTGACATCAGGCGCAATACCGGAGGGCGGTATGCGGGACGTTGTGCCGTCGGCATTCGTTATATCAATCCAGTCGGTGTCATCAAACTGGCCGTCCTTGTTCAGGTCGAACAGGGCGTAGGCGAGCCTGCCACCGGTAAAGGTGTTGAGCTCCATAAGCCAGCTGTCGCCACCAAACGAACACGGATCCTTGCTCGGTACGAGCGTCGCAAAAATCACGCGATCGTTGCGAACCAGCGCACGCGACACAACGCGTTCGCCCGCAGGACCTGGTCCGCCGTAGCCCGACTCCCAATTGAAGTCCATATACCAGCCTTTGTGGTACGAGGCCATTTCGTTATCAGAAACGGCGCGAACTCTGCGGCCATTGCTCGATGTTTCAAGAATGATGGACTGTTCAAGCAATTCGGACCGGCCCGAGATCTGCGTGCCATGGTCTACGATAGCGAAGAAAGCGTCGATATCCGGATTGTTCGGTACGACGTTGTCATCAACCCGGTAAAACGCGCCGGTGCCGAAGAAGACCGTATGCAATCCCTGATCGTTGAAGGCCGATGCCAGCGGAGCCGTAATTGGTCGGCGCGTACCGTTGCCGTCACGAGCCACGAACATCGGCAGAGGTGTGCCTCCTGAACGCAGGCTGGCTGGCGGTTGCCAGTTGGCCGTACTGCTGCCAGCAAGGTCAAAGCGCCAAAGATTGCCTTTCGTGTCGCCTGTATAGATACGGTCTGCAACACGATCGTTGTTGAGATCGACGACCAGCGGCGGCCCGAGGTCGCCACTGTTGTCCACAGTTATCGTCTTGATGATGCTGCCGTCGTTCGGGTCCAGGATCCAGATCTTGCCATCAGTCCTGCCGGTATCGTAGCCGCTTGTCACTACGACTCCAAAGCGGCCGTTCGGCAACGGCACCACGGCCGGCTGGCCGATCGTGTACCCCATGTCCGGATGCGTGAACTCCCACAGCACGTCGCTGCTGGTTACGCTCGACGGATCGGTAATATCCAGCGCAAAAACACTCTTGCCGCCTGCGCCCGTTGTGCCGACAACTATCGTCCGCCACGCAGAGCCAGTCCAGACTTCCGCTGCGCGCGGACTTCCGTCCACATAAAAGCGGTGTGAGTACTCAGGCAACGTCAGCTCGTGCAGATTCTCTATCGCCGCGTTGGGCACGAAGGCGAACAGTTCTTCACCGCCGCTGCCGCCGAGGCTTGCATCGAATCCGTGCAGCATGCCGTCATTGGCAGACAGGACTACAACCGGGACGCGGTTTTGGTAGGCCGCAGACTTGCGAAATGCAATGTATTCTGTGCCTGCACTCGTGGATGAGAATGCTGTCGCCTGATCCAATACTGCGTAGCCGAAGTCCTGCTGGTGGATGAATTGTGGATCCGAGTTGACGATGTCACCCAGGCGACTGTCTCGCTCACGGTACAAGCCTGCTGGTTGTTCCAGCAAGCGCGAACCACGCAAGTAGTCGAGTCGCTGCTGGCCAATGACTATCGGTAACATGGGTCCGCCAAGCGGGTTCGTGCGCAGCAGGTCCTGTTGTGATGTGGAGAGTGATGGCCACTTGAAGTTTCGGCCATTGTTCGCAACATAGGAACCGCCGCCGCGACTGGTGGGTGGGACAATCGTCAGAATATTGCGATTCGTGATCTGCGCCTCTGACAAGGCATCGAGATTCTCCGCTGCGCTCCAGTCAGGGGTTCGCTCCACGGTACCGTCCGTATTGACCCGGTATGCCTGGACGTCACCGCTCCAGTTAGTGCTATCGAACGAGGCCTGGAAGACAGCGGTATCAGCGCCGAGCCGGGTCGAGTTGGTTGCGACCGAAGAAGCCGAGCTTCTGAGCTCAGCTGCGATATTGGCAAAGGCCTCCGTCAGGCTCTCGACCATCTGGCCGGCTTCGCCGGCGAGGTAATAGTTGTCGGGGCGCGGGAAGCTTTCAATGTAGGGAGCCCTGCCAAACGTTGTCAGAATCTGGCCATTGTTGTGCCACCAGTCCAGGTCGAGGGGCCCGGTCGTGGCAGCGTCGAATTCTTCCGGCGGGCGGAAACCACCATACTTGGCTGCCAGGTAGTACTGGTTTCTGGCTCTTGGCTCCAGGCTCTGGGCCTCGAGCACGTCAACCCAATGTGTCGACGCGGTCTGGGTACCTGGCAGGTCCGGACGAAGGTCCTGTGTGTTCGCATACCACGCGAGGCCAGCGATAAACGCGGAATTCTGCCGTCCGGTAAACGGCGTATTGATCGTAATACCCTCGAGCGCTGCGACGCGCTGCGTTTCCTTCATAACGTCAACAGTTGTGTCACCAGCCACAGCCGCTGGCATCATCGGTTCGTCACCGCTTGAGGTACTGCCGGGAAGGTTCTTGTCGCGGTGCGTGTAGACGTCGCCAATGCCGAGCATGACGTTCTTTTGGCAGGCGTACTGAATCGGGTCGTCCCAATTCGTAATGACCGGGAAGCCGTCAGCGGCAGTCGCGGGGTCAACGCCGGTGTTGCCGGGCAGCGCCGTGTATTCCGGTACGTTGCCCTGATTTTTCAGGTAGCGTACCGCTGCATAGTACAGCTCACTATTCGGGTCGATGCTCTTGTTATTGCCCGAGGTCATTTGCCCGAACTTGTTCAGGTAGTTGATCAGGCCACTGTCGTTGATTGAAATGCCATACGCCGCACTCGTAGCTGCCGCATCAGCCGAGTCCGGATTGCGTATTAGAACACCGGTATTCGAATCCCACTCGGCATTTGGGTTGTTGACCTCGCCAACGCCCGGCTCGATCGCTTTCGGGCCGACGAAACCCTGGCGCGCACGCAGTACACCACCGTCTCGCTCGCGATCCGAGTCCAGCAGGTAGCCGAATATGCCAAAGCGAATCTCGTCCGAATACTGCTGAATCAGGCCTTCCGGCTTGTTTCCGCCCGCGTAGGAGCGGCAGTTGGCTTCGAGGAATCCTGGAACACAGACCGCCACACGCACGCTTAATTCATAGGCACGACCGGTTCCAACACCCGCCGCGGGGTTGTAGTCTCTCAATCGGCGTCCCGTATCGTCGTTCTGGAGACGGAAGCGCATCTTGTTGCCGAGCCCCTGGATCCGCATACGCATCCAGTCGTGCGGAAACGGTGTTGCGCCCAACATCGTGGCCGAGCTGTTGCCGCTTCCCGGCAACCGACGGTCGGGATAGATACCCGTGCCGCCCTGCCCATCGTGACGGGCCTTTTCGAGCCAGGTCTCCGTCGGCGTATCCTTCACGCGCAGGCCACCGGTCAGCACCAATCGAAATGGATCGATCGTCTGGGTTGCCGCCCAGTTCATGAAGTTGCCACTCCACTGGCCGAAACACAGATTGTTGGCCGTCCAGGCAACCGGGTAAAAGTGTCGCTCCGATTCAGTAGGGCTGTAGTGGTAGTCGTAGCACTTCTTCGGATCGAAATAGCCCAGGTAGGTACGACCGGAGTCGTAGTCCCCGAGGCTCGCCGTGCTGTTGATGGTTGGCCACTCAACCGAGGGCACCAGCAACAAGTTACCCGGAACATCGCCGCCGCCAAGATACAGCGGCGACTGTGAAACATCGGCGTAGGCCGGGCTGGCGACGAACAGGACCAGCAGCGCGCCCGCAAGGACGTGCTTGATACGGGAGACAATGCTTGTCTTTGAAACCAACAGGGGAGACATACTATTCATGATCGGCGCCTTCCTTAGCGACTGCGGTATACGCTGCTAAGAACTACAGCAGTAAGGGGGTTTCCACCGGTGTCGACGGCCTGGCCGTAGCCAACAGCGGTAATACGGAAGTAGGTAACTTCATCTTCGGGTGTGCCGGCCTCGGTTTCCGAGCCGGGCGGTCTCGCCGTCGACAGTTCTTCGAGGTAGTACTGTGGAGCCAGTGCGGTGCCTGCAATGTTCGCTGCAGTCAGGTAGCCAGCGCCGTCTGAAGTCGGGTATTGATGCCATACAGGTCGGTTAAGCGAGTTGACGACGTAGTGCGCGTTGGTGTCGTCGAACTCGGGAAGCGTGTTGATGTTCGTACGCAGGTAGTTCTCGGCTTCGCGCAATGCTGATTCGGCCGCCTGAAAACCGATGTTGTAGTCGCGGGTGTTGCCGGCCATGCGTTCCTGCATGGTGGCGCCGCGCATTGTCGACGTGCTCAGCATGGTCATCAACAACAGGAATACCAGCGCGATAACCAGCGCGGCGCCCGATTGATGTCTACGATTCATAAGTGTGTAGTTCATGTGGAGTTCCGTTCCTAGGGCAGGCGATTTCGTATGCCAATCGTCGTGGAAAAGACCTGTCGAAGTCGTCGATCGTCGACGGGATCGAATTCTGTACCGCCCACGTTGTAAACCAGCGTATCGATCTCGGTGCCATATTCATCGCCGGAGCGCCCGAGCAGAGTAACTTCCATGCTCAGCACCCTGGTCCAGTCGGTCACCGCGTCGGCAGTCATCCAGGCATCGACATCGTCGTCGTTATCCGCGTCCGTTCCGTAACGGATTTGCATGGAGTCGATTCCTTCCGCGAGCTCTTCAGCCTGGAATCCGGTTGCCGTTGCGGACAACGGCTGCAGGCGAACCTGAAACAGGCTTGGTCGTCCGTTTTCGCCTGGTGCTACATAGAACGCCAGTGTCTGCAGGCGCGAGACTTCTGCACCGAGGCCGTAGTCCTGCTCGGCCGGCCATACCGCTGTTGCATTGCCCGGCGTAAAGGCCCCGGCATTGCTGTGGGACAGGGCAATCGCGCCACCCACTGAGGCAGAACCCGTGAGCTGAAATATCGACGCTTTCTGGCAGTCCGCCGCAACCAGGAGTTCGCCGTTGGTAAAGTCGTGCGGCCCTTCAATGTAGATCGCCGCTGAATCGGAAAACGGCGTTACCAGCGAATGTGTCGCACCGGTCGCGCCGCGCACGATAAGAACGTCACTGCCGGGTATCACTCCCGATGTGGCCGCAGCCAGCAGCTCGGTCGGCAATGCAGGTGCCCAGTTGCTCGCCGTTGTCGAGCCGGTGGGATAGACGGCGGTCGCCTCATACGTATCACCGACGCCGGTACCGGCGGCGTTGAAGCCTTGTATGCCATTGTTAATGTCATCTCGAAACGTGTTCGAGGCACCGCCCAGGTTATTGAATATTGCCGCATTCGCCACGCAGCCGCTGTAGCCAGCCATGCGAGACGTGAAAGAGATATGTTCCAGCGAGAAGCGTGCGTTTTCCTGGATTCGGGATACGCCGTCATTGAAGGCAAACGTAACGCGATTTCCGACGAAGACCTGGATGATGCCGCCAGCCAGGAATACGGCCAACAATGCGGCCACCATCATTTCGACGAGAGTCAGGCCTCGCTGCTTCTTCAGGCTGGTCATGTGTGGGTTCTTCATAGCGTCGTCGTCAGCTGAAACTGAAGTGGGTCTTCGCGGCCGTGGCTGTCGTCCCATTGCACGGTCAGGGTCACCTGGGTGCCCGCACGGATAATCGAGCCGGTCGCCTGCGGCAGCCTGCAAGCAAGCGCCATACGCCAGGTCGAGATGTCTTGCACCGGCACCGTACCGGCAGTGCTGGGTGCTGCGCATGCAGGCGGCGGATCCTGGAATGCGATGTCATAGGCACCGGCAAGTGCTGCCGGGCGATTGGCACGCATTTTGTCCGCCATGTCGTAGGCCAGCGCTGTTGCCTGCGTACGCTGGCTGGCGCCGTTATTGAAGTTCAACGAGGTCGTTTGCAGGGTCGCAAGCCCGAGAATTCCGATCGACAGGACGATCAAAGCAACCATCACCTCGATCAGGGTCAGTCCCTTGCAGCGCCCGAACGTAAGGCACATTACGTAACGAGGTGCTCTTTTGTTCATGTACACGCCACCCGCGTTACTGCGATCCGCCCTGCCGGACTGATCGTAATGCTGCGCCTGCCGGTGTCCTTGCAATGCGGCAACTGCAGTGCGATCTGTGGGCTGACGCCTGCCGGCAGTGCACCGGTCGGCTGAAATTGAACACTGGATACGTTTGCCTTGAGCACCCCAGCGCCACCGCTGCGTGCTGGCCAGGCCTGCAATACTTCGCCCGCCGGAGTACGCACTATCCAGCCCGTGCTCCAGTCAGTACCGCCACTGCAAGCGGCGCCATCCGTCGATGCGCAAACGTCAATCGGAAAGCGGCGGCGTGTCGCCTCGCTACGAGCGACGTTGAGCGCCGTAATAAGGTCATTCGTATGTGTAACCGAACGACTGCTGAACATCAGGTTGCCAAAAGTTGGCACGGCAAACGACGTGATAACACCCGCGACCGCCACGATGACCATCAACTCGTACAATGTAAATCCTGCATTTCTATTGGTTCGAAGCACGTTATTCCCTCATCTGCTATTTAGTGGTCGTGCCGAAGTTCTAAGCCATGCTATGTGGCCAGCAGTTTCTCAGCTGTTAATGGCTTCACAGATTGGTGATATTTGAGGGCGAAACCCGATAAGCGGTCGCTGCGGGGCGACGAACGGCAGCCTCGCAAGCGGCGTCGCTGTATTACGGAAAATGGCTTTGAATTTGGGACGTTCCAAATCTGTGAGTCGCGTCACAGAATTCGCCCGTTGCTATACGACGAATCGGCGCTTCGTCGGCAGGCCTATGGGGGTATGGAGGGAGGTGCGAGGGCCTAGTCGCCGATCAGGGCTGCCGCAACGGGTGCCATCTTGGCGTTGTCGTGATCTGCTCCATTGACCACCAGGAGCTTCCAGTTGAACGGCACACCAAGCTCTTCCGCCCGGGCTTTCGCGACCCGGTACATCGTCAGTCCTCTCGCGAGGCGATTGGGACCCTGCTGATTCGCTTCGCGGGTCTTGCGCAGTTTCGGCGAATCGGGGTCGTCATCCTCGCGGCCCAGCAACAACGTCATTGGCTGTGCCAGCATTCGCGGCAGCTCGGACTCATCAATTCCGGACTTGCGCAGCCCGTAAGGAAACTCGAAGTCTTCGACCGGCAAGGTGTACCAGCCGGCGTTTGCGGCAATGTAGTTGTCTACCCGCGCATCCGGTTTGTAGTACATAAATCTGTGCACGAATTGCGAGCCAGCGGAATGCCCGTAAATGCTATAGCGCTGTTGTTTGCCGCCGATCCTCTTAACAACCTCATCAAACAATGGTTCGATCGCGGAAAACGTCCATTGCGCCTCCTCGCGTTGCTTGCCACTGGCAGGGTCAAATACAAAGCCAAGGTTGTAGCGAGCTGAACGGTTGAAGTCCTTCGTCGAAAACTCGGGAACAACGACAACCAGGTTGTGTTCTTCTCCGAGTTTTTTCCAATCGTCGAAATAGCGGGTCGCGTCACGACTCGCGCCGTGCATAACGATAACTACTTGGGAGTTTGCAGCGGCCTCTGCGGGCACGAACATGCGGATGGGTATTGCCGGGCCCTGCCAGTTCTCGAACAGCCATTCCACGGTCTGTTCCGACGCTGTTGCAAGTGTCGAAACCAAGCAAAGTAAGGTCGCCACAGTGAACTTGCTCAGCGGCTCCGGCATGACCAACCGGAAAAAACCGGAGAGGGACGATTGCCCCTCTCCTTTGGTCCGGGTGCTAGTTGAAGCGTGCACGAACGTCTATGTAGAAATGCCGTCCGTAGTCCGAGTGCGCATCCGAGGTATAGCCGAAGCGGCCGTCGGTCAGTGGCGCTCGCTTGTTCTGCAGGTTCTTGATGCCGAGGCGGAAACGCGTGTCTGCCCCAGCGATCGCAGCGGTGTAGTCGAAGGTCGCATCCCAGGTCGTGTGCGATGGGACGATGAACTGAGTGCCGTCATTCAGCGTCAGCTCGGACGAATAAAAGCTGCCGAGCTTGTAGCCTGAAACCGATGCACCGAAAGCATTCTGTCTCCAGCCGAATCGAACCGAGTGCTTCTCATCCTGATTGCCGTCTTGCCCGATAAGGTCTGCAAAACCGACAACCGGAGTTGATGCGGGCAATGTGCCGTTGTCCCGGGCCTCGACGAGTACAGCAGCATCGCCACCGGCATCCTGTTGATACTTTGTCTGCTTGGTGCCGTTGTAGCGGAAGTCGAAGTCACCGATCGACGTACTGAAGTCGTAGTAGATGCCGATATCGAAGCCGGACACCGTGCGCGTATCCAGGTTCGTATAGACATCCAGGATGTTGATGATTTCGCCCGCCGGGCAAATGCCTGCAGCCGTGTAGACACCTATCTGATCAGCATCATCGACAGGATCAAGATCCTGGCGATTTACAGCGTCGTTAAATGTCGTCGTCGCGCAATTCGAAAGGCCGTTCTCGAGGCGATACAGGAGATCCAGAGACGTGTGATTCACTTCGCCGAACAAGCCAATTGTCTTCTCTTTTTTGATGGACCAGTTGTCATAGGTAATCGTGAGACCCTCGATCGGCGTCAGAACGAATCCAATCGAAGTGTTCTCGGACTCTTCAGGGACCAGCAGGTCGCTACCCTCGGCCAGCCGTTGCACGTTGTTGCTGCAGTCCAGAATATCCTGGTCGGGATCGCCACCGTTCTCTGCGGCATACACGCACGCCTGGTCGGTCCGCGAGTTTACCCTGGCAACCAGACCCTCGTTTACCGTGACCAGGTTGGGTGCCCGATACGCTTCTGACCAGCTACCGCGAAAGAGAATAAAGTCATCGGGCCGCCAACCGAACGCAACCTTGCCTACCGTTGTCGCTTTGCCGATGTCGTCAAAATCCTCATAGCGTGCCGCCAGCTGCATATTCAGGGTGCTGTGCAGCGGAACCTGCAGTTCGCCGAATGCGGACGTTACCTGACGGGACCCACTGCTGTCTGACGACGGGCTCGAATTGACTACGTCGGACACGAACGGAAACGTCACGCCATCTTCAGTCGTCGCAGCGATGGTGCCATCCAGACGCGGGTCGCGATCATCAACAAACGACTCTTCGCGCCATTCAAGGCCGCCCACAAAGCCAACCGAGCCGGCCGGCATCTGGAACAACTCCGCTTTGGAGAACTTGATGTCAAAGGTCTTCAGTTCGGTTTCGTTGTCACGCCGCACGGTGATCCGGGCCCGTTCGATGTTGGAGTTCACACCCCCGCTGAACGGGTTGTACGCCGCGGACGTCGGGTCATTCAATGCTTCCTGCATCAGCGTGTTGGATACGCGGTTGTAGGTGATATCTTCCGAGGTCGCACGTGACCACGACACCGCTGTTTCCCAATCCCAACTTCCTGCCGTGCCACGGAACCCCTGCAGAACGCGGTACGTGTCACCGTTGTTGTCGATAACCCGCGGGTCCTCGTCGAAGCGATAGTTCTCCATGTCCCATGCGACACCTTCTGCTGGTACAACGCTGCCGCAGGTAGCCGCGTCCTCTCCAATCAAGTCGGTCCAGCGATTCGGCGAGCCACAGGGACCCAGAGGATTCCAGTAGTTCTCCGCACCGACAACAAAGTCAAACTGACTCGGGAAGCTGCCGTGTCGCCGCAGGTTTGTTTCGGACTTGTAACCCATGAACTCTGTGAAGCTCTGCATGCCATTTTCGAAGTCATGATTCACGTATACAAACAGGTTGGTGCGTTGCAGATCAGAGCGAATGTCGCGGTACAGGTTCAGGTTGTTGCGCCAGATACCACCATTGTCCGCGTTACCGCAAACGTATTCGTTCACCATGTATTCGCATTGCGGATGACCAATGGGAAACAGCTGTATGTCGCCGGCATTGTCGACCAGCATCAGGCCGGAGTCACCCAGCCCGTACTCGTCGCTAGCGCCGCGCATGTCGAACTGGCCGTAGAGGCCGTTGGCACTGTTCTGGTCGCTAAATTCCGAATCGTCTTTCCATGGCGAGTCGTCCGGGAGGAAATCGCCCAGGGTTGATGACCCCCAGCGCTCGTCCTGCGTCGCCATGATGCGGTCGCGATCATAGTAGTTCGCAAAGACCGCCACATTCGTGCGCCCGTCGTTGAAGTCCTTGCCCCACTCCACGGTGAACGTCGAATTGCCTGCGGAGAAATTCTCATAGTCCGTGTAGCGCCCGCGAACACTGAACCCCGTGAAATCGTCTTTCAGTACGGTGTTCACAACACCGGCTACGGCATCCGCACCATAAATGGCAGATGCGCCGTCCCTGAGGATTTCGACGCGATCAACGCCCCATACAGGAATGGTCTGTGAGTTCACCGTGTTGACTGGTACGAAGCTGCCGCCAACCTCCTCTGTCTGGTACGCCGCAGCATTAACCAGCCGGCGACCGTTGAGCAGCACGAGCGTATTGCCGGTACCGATATTGCGCAGGTTGAAAGCGCCGATGTCGCCACGAGCAGAGTTCACGCCGCCACTGATGTTCTCGGCCTCGTTGAAGAAGTTCTGGCCATTCTCGGGAATCAGGTCCATCAACTCGTCCATCGAGTCGACGCCCATCTGGCCGATATCGGCGGCATCAACCAGTGTCACAGCCAGCGCTTCCGTAATGCGTGCGCCCTTGATCTGCGAGCCGACTACCGTGATTTCCTCAATCTTGTCCTCTTCCTCGTCTTCTTCATCCTCGTCCTGGGCAAAAACAGGATTCGCCAGTCCTGCCGCCAGGATCAGCGCCAGCATTGCCCTTGGGCTGAATAAGTCCTTGATTTCGAATTGATTCATCTCGCTATACCCCCTGAATAAATCTGTCGTCTATGTCTGCTTGCATGACACGGCCCTGAGTTATAAACGCACCAGGCGTCGAGTTTCCGCTATTTCCAGCCTCACCACGCTAGCCCAGCAGCTGCGGAGCAGCAACCAGAGCAATAACGGTCACCATCACGATGCCGATAAGGTTCAGTACGAAGCCTGCACGGACCATTTGCGGAATACTGATCGCGCCCGTGGCAAATACGATCGCGTTCGGCGGCGTTGCCACCGGCAACATGAACGCACAGCTCGCCGCGATGGTTATGGGCACGGTCAATACGATCGGCGCGACGCCGGCCTGTAACGCAATCGCCCCAACGACTGGCAACAATGTCGCAGTCGTCGCAAGGTTGCTGGTGAGTTCTGTCAGAAAAATGACCAGCGCGACAGCCGCGACCACCAGAACCGCAGTGCCAAACGTGTTCAAGGGCGCAAGTCCCTCGCCGAGCCAAAGCGCCAGGCCTGAACTGGACACGGCCGCTGCGAGGCTCAAACCGCCACCGAACAGAATCAGCACGCCCCAGGGCAGCCGACTTGCATCGTGCCAGGTCATCAGTTGTGGCTGGCTGCGCTCGCCGCTCGGCAACATGAACAGCAGGATCGCTGCCGTCATGACAATGCCCGAATCAGAGATGCCGGTCAGGCCGAGCCACTCGGTGATCGGTCGCCGCAGCATCCAGCAGAAGATCACCGTGCCAAACACGATCGCGACACGCTTCTCTGGCGCTGTCATCGGCCCCATCTCTGCCCGCATGTGCTTGAGGTGCTCGTCGACCGCGGCGTTTGCCGGAATGTTCACTTTGAAAATGACCCGCGTCAGTACCACCCAGGCGATCGGCAGCATGATGGCAGTAATAGGCACGCCAATCAGCATCCAGCGAGCGAAACTGATTTCGATATCGTAATTCTCGGCCATGAAGCCGACCAGCAGCGCGTTTGGTGGTGTGCCAATCAGGGTCGCCAGCCCGCCAATGCTCGCGGCATAGGCCAGGCCAAGCAACATCGCGATCTGGAATTCATTGCTTTCCTTGGCGCTGAGATCAACGGCATTATCGCGGATCACCGATGACACTGAGAGGATGATGGGCAGCAACATCATGGTCGTCGATGTGTTCGTCATCCACATGCTGAGTAATGCACAGACGAACATGAAACCGCCGATGAGGCGCCTGCCATCGGTACCTACACGGTCGAGAATAGCCAGCGCAATGCGCCTGTGCAGGTTCCACTTCTCGAGCGCCAGCGCCATGATGAAGCCACCGAGAAACAGATAGATGATGGGATTCGCATACGGTGCGGCGGCGTCGCGAATGGAGGCAATTCCAAGAGGGTCAAATGCGACAATTGGCAGGAAAGCTGTAACGAATACCGGTATCGCCTCGGTCGCCCACCAGATTGCCATCCAAAGGCCGATCGCTGCGACGCGCCACGCCTCTGGCGACATTGTGCTCTGCAGGTGCTCCGTCGCGAACATAACTGCAAAAACAGCCGGACCCAGTACGCGACCGACCAATTGATATCGTTCGATATCGCGGTTGACCGATGGCTCGCCCGGCTTCGTTGCAGTGATCAAGATACGCCCCCGTTTTTATTCTTGTCAGGGTTACAACGCAGCTTGGACCAGAAATCCTCTACTTGCTGACGAAAGCACCAGGCTTTGCCCGGCGCCGAGCACCACGACGTCATCGGATGGCGGTGCGTGAATGGCGCTACGGCGCTCCGGCAGAAGGAAGGCATTGCGTGTGGATGTCACCGAGACCGTGCCTTCTATGACTGAGATCTCAACACTCCAGGAATCCGTGCGCGCGGAAAATTGTGTGCCTACCGCAGTCATTGTCGCAAGATCAGTCACCACGACAAACGGGCGCGCGTCTTCCTCGACATCAAATCGCGCTGTGCCGTTGATCAGGCGAACTTCGCGACTCTCCTCGTCCATTCGCACCAGCATGGTCGATTCCGCACCAAGCTCGACAACCGATCCGTCCGCCATCGCAACTGTTTCGTGTTCACCAAAGCCCGTGTTGTGACGGTCCGGCGCAACGCCGAATATGCCATGTACCATGACGCCGACAATAACCAGTACCGAGGCGGCAAGCGTCGACCAGCCGGAGCTTGTCGCATGAACCTCGTCCTCGAAGAGCGGCGCCTCGGCCGTCGCTGGAAATGGAATAACATCCGGGTGCTCGGTTAACGACTTGACGTCGGTGAGTATGTGCAGCTTCGCCCAAACCGCCGACAGCTCTTCGAACGCACTCTGCCGAATCGGGTCTTCACTCAACCATTGCGCAAATGAAATACGCTGTGCCTGCGTGCAGTCGTCAGAGTCAAGCAACGCCATCCATGCGGCAGCGTCTTCCATCACCGATTCCGGGATAGCAAGCCCGATCCAGTCGTCGTAGCCGCTCATAGTGACGCCCTTCGCATCCGCGCCTGCCTGGCATCTGCGTTCGCCTGCGCCTGCGCTTCCTTGAACTTGCACATCGCGCGACTGCTGTTATGCAGCGCCTTGGCAAGGTGCTTTTCGACAGTGCTGACCGCAATACCGAGCGCTGACGCGATCTCTTTCTGGCTTAGCCCGTCCACCAGTCGCAGCATCAGGACCTTGCGGCACCGAGGTGGCAACTGGTTGACGATCGACAACAGCGAGCGCAAATCCTCACTGGTACGCGCATGTCTCTCAGGCGACTGTCGATCTGCGTGCATCTCTTCATTCACGGTGACTGCAACGACAGACTTGTCCACAAGTTGCTGGTGACGAATGCGACTGATCGCGAGATTGCGTGCCGTTGTGTACAACAGCGCTTTCGGCGTGTGATCGCGCTCCGGATGGCTGCGCAGGGCAATGAAGAGCTTGAGGTATGCCTCCTGGGAAACTTCTCGCGCGTCGTCGCGCGAACGCAGCATGCGCAACAAATAGCCGACGAGTTCGTCGCGTGTTGCTACGACAAACTGATCAAACCAGCTGCGCGAAAATCTGGCCAAATACCGTACCCCCGTGCTCTGACCTTGCCACAGCGCACTTGGCAAGGGCAAATTCGGCACGTAACGTGCGCATAGACCAGACAGCTTATTGGGGTGCCAATGAAGGTAGAACGATTCTCGCGGGCCACGATGTTGCTCGCGGCGGTACTCGCCGCTTCTTGTGCGACGCAAAGGCCGACGGTGCCTGCCGGCACCGTCTGTGAAACAAAAACATTTGTCGTCACGGATGATTTTGATGGCGCGCGCCGCGGAGCTTGCAGCATCACGGGGAAATCCGGGGTCGACCTCGCGATCATGCCCGAGGACGCTGGCGAGATTAACCCGAGCCCGTGGTTTGCATTCAAGGTTGAGCCCAGGCAAGCAGCAACCGCGAGGATCAGGTTGAACTACGGGGACGTCGCTCACCGCTACAAGCCCAAGGTCAGCTTCGACGGTTTGCGCTGGCTGCGGCTTCCGGACAACCAGGTCGAGGTTGCCGCGGACGGGCGTTCCGCGGTGATTACGCTGCGCCTGGAATCAAAGACGGTGTGGGTTTCCGCTCAGGAGCTGCTACTGCCAGCGATGTACACGCAGTGGTCCGAGAGGATGGCGAGCGAATATGGCCTCGAACTCAGCGAACTCGGTCGATCCAAAGACGATCGGGCCATAGCGGTGCTGCGCAGTGACTCGCCCTCCAGCGATTTACTGTTCCTCGTTGGGCGCCAGCATCCGCCTGAAGTCAGCGGCGCGATCGCGTTCCTCGCTTTTTTCGAAACACTGATGGCCGATACCCCCACCGCGCGAGCGTTCCGCCAGCGATTCGACATCATCGCAATCCCGATGCTGAATCCCGACGGCGTTGTTGCCGGTCACTGGCGCCACAACCTGGGCAGTACGGATCTGAACCGCGACTGGGGACCGTTTAAGCAGCCTGAGACACAGCTGATTCGCGACCTGTTGAACGAGATCGATGACAAGGGTGAATCGATACGCGTATTCCTGGATTTTCATTCGACCCAGCGCAACGTGTTCTATACCCAGGACGATGACAACCCGACCAAGCCGCCGCGCTTTACCGAGAACTGGCTCGACGATGCGAAAGCGAGGCTCCCGGATTACGAATTCCAGAACGACAAGAACCCGACCGACAAGGTCGGTGTGGCGAAGAACTACATGCACAGACGCTACGGCATTCCGGCGTCAACCTATGAGGTCGGTGACGAAACGGACCGCGAGCTGACGCGCGAAGCAGCCGCAGTGTTTGCCGAAGAGTTGATGCGACACATGTTGCAGCTACCGCAATACGATGTGTTGATTAGCAACGGACTCGTTTACGACGGTTCACTGTCCCCGGCTCGGATCGCGACAATCGGGATTGTCGGCGACCGAATCGTGACCGTCGATGCAGCCGAAGATGCGACGGCGACCCGTGTCATTGACGCGCGTGGCAAGATTGTCGCGCCGGGCTTCATCGACCCGCACACACACGCGACTCGCTATCTGCGAGACCCGGCGACGGCCGCCAATCTGAACTACCTGATGCAAGGCGTCACCACTGTAGTGATCGGCAGTGACGGCTACGGCGTCTCCGGTGGCGAAGAAACACTCAGCCTGCTGGAAGCGCAGAGAACAGGACCGAACGTGGCATTCCTCGCCGGACATGGACAGGTCCGCAAGGCCACGATGGGGCTGGCCGACCGCGCTGCAAATGCAAGTGAAATTGAGGCTATGAAGACACTGGTTGCGGACTCCATGAGGTCCGGCGCAGTCGGCCTGTCGACCGGGCTGTACTACGCTCCGGGCAGTTTTTCCGAGACTGCGGAAGTGGTCGAGCTGGCGAAAGTCGCTGCCGAGTTCGGCGGCATATACGACACCCACATGCGTTCCGAGGGTAGCCAGGGTGATGGCGTGCTCAGCGCACTCGACGAAGCCATTTCGATAGCACGAGACGCGAATATTCCGCTGCATATTTCGCATATCAAAGCATTGGGACAGGATTCGTGGCAGCACTCGCAGAGCATAATCAGCACGATAGAGGCTGCGCGCGCAGAGGGCCTGTCAGTGACAGCCAACCAGTATCCGTGGCGCGCGTCGGGAACACGCTTTAGCAGCGCACTGGTGCCACGCTGGGTCGCGGCTGACTCGCAAGACAGCATGCGCGAGCGACTGACCGACCCGGGCCTGCAGTCGACGATCCTGGCCGAGATGCGCGCCAACCTGGAGCGCCGCGGCGGAGCCGACGCGATGCTGGTTACGCACGCAGACAGCCCTTATGCCGGCAAGACGCTGCAGCAAATCGCAACACAGCTCGGGGTTGAGCCGGTGCGCGCCGCAATCGATCTCGTGCTGAACGGTGATCCATCCATTGCGTCGTTCGTGATGCAGCCGGAGAGCATCGAGGCGCTGGCCGTGCAGCCCTGGGTCATGACCGGGTCGGATGGTTCGAGTGGCCACCCAAGGCTCTATGGAACGTTCCCGAAAGTCTGGCGCGATTTCGTCGTGGCTAAACCGTTGCTGAGCGCTGAACAGTTCATCCATCGCAGCAGCGGTCTCACAGCAGAAACACTTGGGCTATGCGGGCGCGGCTACTTGCGCAAGGGCTACCTGGCCGATATCGTGATTTTCGATGCGGAGTCGTTTCGCTCCAACGCCGACTACCAGAACCCCACGGAACTGGCCGGCGGCGTCAGCCATGTCCTGGTCAACGGCGTCGTCGTGGTTGAAGGTGCGCACAAGACGGTCTTGTCCGGCCGAGTATTGAGAAAGAGCCAGTGCCCAGAAACGCATGAGTGAATACGTACACACTGTAGGCAGCGACGAACAGGCGCGCATCGCCCGGTTTCTGCGCGTATTCGCGGTCGGCGTGGTCATGTTCGTCGTGCTGATGATCACCTTGTTTGTTACCGCTGACCGCTGGCTGAAGCTCATCAGCATCGAATCCGAAAGACGCTTCATCGAGCCCTACATCGACCTGCTGGTCGAGAGTGAGTGGCTCGACGCGGACCCGGTATTACAGGCGTACGTCAACGATGTCACCCAGGAGATAAACGCTACGCTGGATAACAGCTGGGATGACGATTTCGAGCTGCGCGTCTATGTTATCGAGAGCGAACTGATCAACGCGTTCGCAACGCTTGGCGGCTACATTTTTGTGTTCGATGGACTTGTCGACGCTGTGGACGATGAGAACAGCCTGGCCATGGTGCTTGGCCACGAGGTCGCCCATGTGCATCATCGCGACCCGTTGCTTGGCACCGGTCGCGGCATGCTGATCCAGCTCGCAATCTCTGCGCTGTCGGGCAATGGCATCGATCCCAGCGCCGCAAATGTCAGCAGTGAAGTCATCCTGATGTCATACAGCCGCGAGCAGGAACTCGCCGCGGACGAGCTGGCTTTACAACTACTGTACGAGCGCTACGGCCATGTCGGCGGCGCAACCACACTGTTCGAAATCATCGACGATGATATCGAGAGCTACGAACTGGAGGAATTGTTGTCCACGCACCCGGACACGGACGCGCGCATTGAGCGAATGCAGGAACTCACCGCGGAATACGGCTGGGCCCGGCGAGAGCCCGTGCCCTATCCGGATGCGGTGCGGTCAGCCCTGGGAGACTAGTTGGACGCCTTGATCGGGCGACCTTGCTTGTCGGTAAAGGAACCAACAACGATCATGATGAAGTCGATCAGCGCCCAGATGCCCAGACCGCCGAGCGTCAGGAGCTGCAGGATGCCGGTACCAATCTTGCCAACGTAGAAGCGATGTACGCCGAGCACACCGAAAAAGAAGCACAGCAACAATGCCGGCACGAAACCCTTATCACTTACCGCAACGTCGTTCATCGTAAATCTCCCTAATTAAGTCTTTGTCCCGGGTAACAGACCAGCCGCCCCCTGCCATCCCTGAACGAACCCGTAAGCAGCATGATGGTTACGATGAACGTGTGTAACGCGTCTATCGCGCCAACCAGCAGCGCCCACATGGGCTCCCCAAGCAGGAATAAAGTGACAGTCAGGATTGCCAGGCCAAGGTCGAGAATTGCTTCGAACCAGCGCCCGAGGTAGAAGTGCTGAATACCAACCACACCGAAAACGGCCGATAACGATACGGCAATTGCATAGCTCTTGTCAGACGGTGTTTCCAATAGATTCAATCAGTTAACAGCACCCGGGGACTATAGACCAGAGCGCCTGCAGCAGCAAACGAGAGCGTCACACTTTGCAGGCCGCCTCAGCTCGAGCGCGTCGCAATAGCCGGTGATATCTCGCTGGCACGTCGTGCAGGCCCGGCTACGGCCAGTTGCCCGACGATCCACAAAATAACCATTGCAGACGGAATCACGTACCAGGACAGCGGCGTCAGTCCAAACGCGTTCACCATGAACATGTTCAGTGCGACCGCCAGGATTACACCGACAACGATACCGATGCTGCTGATCATGAAATTCTCAAGCATGAAGTAGCGCAACACGGCGGGCTTTGTCGCGCCCAGTGCTCGTCGTATCCCGATCTGCCGCGTACGCCGACTGACACTGAAGCTTGCGAGTCCAACGATACCGAGACCGGTGATGACGGTGAGCAGGATGACGATGAACATCAGCATCTTGATCATGGCCGAATCGCCAAGGTAGCTGCGATGTCGGACTTCGGTCATGGTGCGCATCTGCTGAATGATGCGATCCTTGCTGCTGTTCGCCAGCATCTCTTCGATGACAGGCATCAGCTCATCGCGATAGCCGGGCTCGGTTCTGACAACGTAGCGCTGAAACTCACCATCGCGCCGTTGCGGCACCAGCATGGATTGTTCAACACTGTCCCAGCCCTTCCACGGCGCCTGCAGGCGATCGACAACGCCAACAATTTTCACCGGGTCGCTGTCATTGATGAACACGGTCTTACCGACGTAAGAGCCCTTCTCGTCGGGAAACAGTGCCTTCCCAAGCGCCTCGGTAATGATCCCCGTCGGCACCCATTGACTAATGCTGTCGTCATTCCACGTTATCTCGGTCGGGTCGAAGTCCTTGCCATCGATCAGGGTGGTGCCATACGTGTTAACCGCGTGCTCGTCCGAGAAATAGACTGCCGCACCGACCGATTCCTGCCCGGCGCCCGGTTCCAGTGACAGCGACCTTGAGGAGCCACCCTGCCTGAGCGGGAATGAGTTGGTGGCAATTGCGTCGATCACTCCAGGTGTGCTGCGAATCAGATCCAGGTCTTCATCGATAAGCGCACGCATGTTGGTATCCGGTACAAACGCCGTGCTGGCAAACGTAAAGATATTGTCTTCATCAACGCCGCTAGGGCGCGCCATGTCGTTGGCACGTTCCTGCATGATCGCGACTGCGTTAACCATGATGGCCATCGTTACTGCAATCTGCAGTGCAATGAGCACATAGCCGGCTTTGTTTCTTACGAGTGAACGCCAGATGGGTCCAAATTCCATGTCTGTCTCCCGCTACTGAATACGAAGCTGGCTTGCAGGCGTAATGCCGCACGCGCGCCAGGTGGGGTAAAGTGCCGCGGCCAGCGCTGACACAATGGCGAGTAGCACCGCGCTCATCACCATCACCCAGTCCATCTTCACCAGGTACTGCACGAAGTCCATGTCGGCGAACAGGTTGAGAATGCCCTTGAGGCCCAGCCAGGTGAGACCGATGCCAAGCAAACCGCCCGCGATGCCAATCAGGCCAGCCTCGATGATGTACTGCGAGAACAACGACGATTTGCTGGCACCGAGCGCCCGCCGCAGGCTGATGTCTTTGCTGCGGCGCATGACCTTGGCCAGCAGCAGCCCGATCGTATTGAGCAGGCACACGACCAGGAATAACGTGGCCAGCCCGAGCAGCATGCTGACATCCTCGTCGACCACCTCCTGGATCTCCATCCACTCCTCAACGTTGCTGATGCGATTGTTGAGATCGCGCGGAAAGCGTCCAAGCGTCTTCTGCTCCGTTACATAGCTGTCCAGAAATTGGCGATAGCGGTCCTGCGCGTCTGCCGTTGGCAGCTCGGCCCACATCTGAATCCAGATGCACTCCGAATTCAGGAATGCCGAGTAGCCACCATCGCCGAACGGTTTCCAGCAGTTGGTGTTGCCGGCACTGCCGTGTTCATTGGCAACGGCCACTGAAAATGGCAAGTACAGCTGCGCCGGTGCATTGTAGGGATTGTTGTTCAGGTCATAGAATTTCGGGATCGGCTGCCAGTAGTCGAGCACGCCGACAACACGGTAGCTCTCGCCATTGAGCATGAGCCGCTCACCGGTCGAATCGGCGCCGCCGAACAGGCGTTCGTTGAGAACCTGCGATAACACAATGACACGTTCTTCGGCGGCGTCCGAGGACACTGACCACGGCGATCCGTACTGAAACGGAACATCGAACATGCTGAAGAAATCATTGCTTGTGGCACGCGTTTCTATTTCGAACGGTAAGGTATCGTCGTCTTCAGGCTGAACCACACGGTTCGACATGAACATGATGACCTGCTTGAATTCGTCACCCGCTGCGTACAGTCCCGTCGCATCCAGATAGGTCACCTGTTCCGGCGGTTCGTTCGGGTCGTCATACGGCTCGTCGGGACTCCAGTTGTCGACCTGCACGTTGAACAGGATGTCCGACTTGTGCGGTATCGGGTTGCCGCTCATCACGTAGTAGATGGTGACAATCGTCATACAGGCCCCGATACCAATGCCGATGGCAGCGACCATGAGCGCACTTAACGCCGGGTTGGCACGAATGCTCAGCAAGCCCAGCTTCAGGTAGTAGCGAAACACCGCTCTACCCTCGTGCGCCGGCGACGGCGAGCTGCAGCTCTGGTGGGTCGTCGCTTACCTGACCATCGCGCACGTAAATGTTGCGCTCGGCCCGATCCGCGAGGGTGAGCTCATGCGTCACCATGATGATCGTCGTCCCCGAACTGTTAATCTCAGTGAGGAGATCGAGCACGCTGTCTGCCATCGCCGAATCCAGGTTACCGGTCGGCTCGTCCGCGAGCAGGAAGCGCGGCTCTCCGGCAAGCGCCCGGGCAATCGCCACGCGTTGCTGCTGCCCACCGGACAGCTGTGCCGGAAAGTGCTTTGGCCGCGAACCCAGCCCGACCATGTCGAGACACTTCTCGATGCGGCGCCGGCGCTCGTCTGCCTTGAAGCCACGGTAGCGAAGCGGAACGTCAACGTTGTCGAAAATGTTGAGTTCCGGAATCAGGTTGAAGCTCTGGAAGATAAATCCGATCTTTTCATTGCGAACTCGCGAACGCTCTTTGTCACTGAGTTTGGAAATGTCGCGACCATCAAGCTCGTAGCTACCGCTCGATAATTCCTCCAGCAGCCCTGCGATGTTCAGGAAGGTAGTCTTGCCCGAGCCCGAGGGCCCGGTTACCGACACGAACTCGCCTTCGTCCACCTGCAGGGAAAATTCCCGCAGCGCGTGAGTTTCTACGGTGTCTGTCCGGTACACCTTGGATACCTTGGTCATCTTCAGCATGGCTGCCCCCTGGCAATTCGTTGCTATGGTTTAGTCAGTCAGCAGCACGCGCTCAGCGCTGCGAAATGGATCGAGATTGGAAACGACAATTTGTTCGCCCTGCTGGAGGCCAGCGACGATCTCAACAGCACCCATGCTGCGTGCGCCGACCTGGATCTCCCGGCGCTCAGCCATGCCGTCGTTGTGCACGACGTAGGCAATCCGGCCCGCACCGCTGTCCAGGAACTGGCCGCGTTGCACCATCAGCACGTTGGCATGCTCGGCCAGCAGGACGCGCGTCGTCAGCCGCTGGTTCTGGCGCAGGTTGTCGGGCGCCGTTTCGGTGAAGCGGATCCTCCCATTGACCTGGTTGTTGACGATTTCCGGAGACACGGCCACGAGTTCGCCATCGTAGCGACGCGAGCCAATGCTTATCTCCGCTTTCATGCCAACCGCAAGATCGTCGGCGTAGCTTTCCGGTATTTGCGCATCGATCTCGAACCGAGTCAGATCGACAACCGCCATTACCGGCATGTCCCTGGCGACTGCTGCTTTCTGGTCTACGAGCAGGTCGCCGACAATGCCATTCACGGGCGAAGTAATGTTCAGGAGGTCCACCTGCCGCTGCAGTTCTTTCACCGCAAGCTCCTGTTGCTTCAGGCTGGACTCGCTTGCCCTGATTTCGAATGCGACGCGCTCATCGAAAAGGTCGGCATCCGCGACCGAGTGGCGATGTCCAAGCTCCGCATTCTTTAAGTCGTCAATGGCTTTTTCATGGTCAATAACGGCAATGACGTTGAGTTCATAAGCCTGGTCAGCACGGCGTTTTTCGCGGTTTGCCGCGGTGAGGGTAACCTCCGCCAGATCGGCTGCCTTGCGCTTATCCAGCGCCTGCTGCCGCAGCTCGATGCGTTGCCGCTCATGCTCCATGCGTTGCTGCTCGAAAGAGGACTGCGCCTGCTGCAGCTGACTGGCCAGTTCCGGGCTGTCGATGGATGCGATGACCTGGCCCTCGATAACGCGCTCGCCAGCCTCAACGTGCAGGCTGATCGAGCCCGGTGCGCTCGCGTAAAGCGTTGGACTCACGGCCGCTACGACACGCCCCTGGACGGAGATATCACGTACCAGGTCACCGCGCTGCACCGTCGCGACCCGCACCCGATCCATCGGCACGCTGATCGTGGCGTCCGCCCAGCGCTTGACGGCAGGCGCAGAAACCCAGCCCAGCAACAGCACGGCCAGACCCGCTGCGGCGATGATGGCATTCCTGCGTCGCTTGCTCGGCGGCTCAATTCGAATATCCTGCGCCGACGTATCTGTAATCTTCAATTTGGCACCCCTGACCCGCTTCGTTCGGCAGGTCTCAATAGCTTAGATGCGCCAATCTGCAATTTCGTTTACGTCGAATCTATGGTTGTCGCGACCGCTACTCAGCTATGCTATGCATTGCGCTGCGTGCAGCATTGGAGATCGCACACCTCGTGAGTGAAGCAAATAACTTCCTGTTCGTGTCCCTTGGCGCGTTAATCGGCGACATTGCCTGGCAGGTCAGCAAAGAAGGGCGCAACGTCCGCTATTTCATCGACGCAGAGTCCGAGCGCTCGATCGCCGATGGTTTCGTTACGAAAGTCGACGACTGGGAAAGCCACGTCGACTGGGCCGATGTCATCGTGTTTGATGACGTGCTGGGCCAGGGCGCAAAGGCAGAGGCGCTGCGCGCGGCCGGTAAACTGGTCGTGGGTGGCACAGCGTATACCGACAGGCTGGAAGACGACCGCAGCTTTGGCCAGGAGGAGCTGAAGCGGCACGGCGTGTCGATCATCCCGTTCCAGGATTTCAGTGATTTCGACACAGCCATAGAGTACGTGCGACAACACCCGGCACCCTATGTGATCAAGCCGAGCGGCGAGGCGCAAAACATCAAGCGTCTGTTGTTCGTCGGGCAGGAAGACGATGGTCGCGATGTCATTCATGTGCTGGAGTCGTACAAAGCCGTCTACTCCGATACCGTCAAGGTATTCCAGCTGCAACGCAGGGTGCGCGGCGTCGAAGTCGCCGTCGGCGCTTTCTTTAACGGTGCAGAGTTCATGATGCCGATCAATGTGAACTTTGAGCACAAGCCGCTGTTCCCGGGCAACATTGGTCCGGCTACTGGCGAGATGGGTACCTGCATGTACTGGAGCGGGCCCAACAAGATCTTCGCGGCCACCCTCGCGAAACTGGCGAAGCGACTCGCAGAGGAAAAATATGTTGGCTACATTGACGTCAACTGCATTGTCAACGGTAATGGCATTTATCCACTCGAGTTCACGGCCCGTTTCGGCTACCCAACCATCAGCATCCAGGCCGACGGACTGCAAATGCCCGTCAGTGATTTCCTGCACGGCATGGCCGCTGGAACGCTCACGAAGTTCAAGACCCGACGCGGCTTCCAGATTGGCGTTCGCATTGTCGTACCGCCGTTTCCCTACAACGATCCCAAGACATTTGAAGCCAATTCCAAAGACCGCGTCATCATCTTTCGCAAGCCGAACCTCGACGGCATTCATATCGAAGACGTCAAGCTGGTAAATGGCGAATGGCTGATTACCGGCACCTCGGGTGTCGTGCTTATAGCGACCGGCTTCGGCATATCGGTCAAGCAGGCACAGGCGCAGGCGTACCAGCGTGTGCAGAATGTACTGATCCCCAATATGTACTACCGCAAGGACATCGGTGATCGCTGGCACGAAGATCACGACAGGCTGCACTCCTGGGGTTACCTGTACAGCAGCGACTAGTGGCGATTACAGCGCTAAGCGCGCCGGGCGTTATCGATGCTGGCGAACCGCGCCTCGACGCGATCTGGCAGCCGCTGCGATAAGAAGCGTCAGCACCAATAGCGCCAGAATACCGGTCGAACCACCGCCGCTGTCGTCGCTGACATTACTGCTGGCCTCAGTCACGCGAACGGGCCCCGTCGCGGCGTTGTTGTTCGGATCCCTATCCGGCTCCGCGGCACTGGCCGCAATCGCGTAACTGCTGTCGCCCGTTACGAGCCCGGTGAGGCCGATCTGCAGCGACTCTGTCGCCCGCGCTGCAATGCTGCTTGCATCGCAGGTAGCCGTGTCGTTAGTAATACTGCAACTTCCCGCCGACCAGCTGGCACTGTTAAGACTTATGCCTGCGCCGACAGTTACCGTGACCGTGACATTGCTCGCATCGATCGTCGCGAGATTTTCGACGGCCGGATTGACCGTCACGTTCTGGTTGAGACGCACCTGGGTTTGTGACGCGACTGAGGTTTCCAGATCCACAGCTGGATCGACAGACAATCGTAGCGTCGCCTGGTTGTTACTGCCGACATCGTCAGCGTCAGCCGTAACCGTTGCAACAAAATCTGCATTGCCGACTGCGGTCGTGGTCACACCTAGTGTAATGGTTGCGCCGGAACCGGCGCCGACCGCGCCAACAGCGCAGGTTGCGGAACCCGCACCCGTCGTGCAGCTGCCAGCCGTCGTCGCTACAGAGTCGAGCGTAACGCCCGTGGGTATCACGATATCAACGCTGACTCCGGTGAGGTTCTCGGTACCAACGGAGTTGACCTCAAATGTCAGTGTTGCCGTATTGCCAAGCAGCACATCTGCCGGCTGACCGCCCGCTAACATCGCCGCATCGGCAAACGCCAGTGGTGAGATGCACGACGCACGACTCACGTTTTCCTGCATTTGCGTGATGCTGCAGGCAGAAAAGGTGTCGCTACCATTGATTCGCGGTGCCATCAGAAAGTCCTCAGGCTCATCTGCGCACGCCCTTTCGGCATCGCCGTCATGCGGCGCACCAAAATTGTGGCCGAGTTCGTGCGCGGCGATCAACGCGTCCGTTGTCGGGCCAAGCGTTCCCTGGGTCAGGCCGGCACCGAAACGACGGCTGCAAAGCGCACCACTGTAGGCAACACCAACGGTCGAGCCGTCCAGGTTACGCCCTGTAAACAGATGCGATAGTCCGTTGGCGTTCTGGCTCGGTGTCGCAAACCTGTAGTCGGAAAGCTCGTCAAGCAGAATGCTGGAGCTTGTTTCGTCGCTGAACGGATCGTTGTTTGTCGGGTAGGTGTCAATACGATTGATGTTGATCTGCACGCCGAGTTGTTCGCTGAAGATGCCGTCAACAATGTTCATCCTCGAGAGTAGTGCGGTGTCGGGGTTGGTCTTGGTGTGAGTGAACTCGAAGTCGGCAATAAGCGCGAGATCGATTTGCAATGACGCGCCCGGACCCTGTGCGGCAAGAGCCGCTTTCTCAGACTGGATAACCTTGACCAGCTCCGCGCCACTGCTGACCGATTCTGTTTGCGCACAGGACAGGGAGCCCGGCTCAATGTCGAGGTCCTGCAGACGGAACATGAAAGGCCTGCCGCCGGCGACTGTCTCGTCAACTTCGATAGCCCACATTTCCTTGCCGTCCCACAGAACGCCTTGCGGTACATCATCGGCAACCAGCAAACGCACCCAGGATCCTGGCATGCCGTCTATCTGGCCACGGTAGATGCCAGCGTCAACCGCAAGAGACGAGCGAGCCGCAGCATCCACCAGCGTGCGATTCGGCTCAAGACTGATATCGAAACGGCGGCCGTGTGCGTCGAAACTAATGCCGTCAAGTGCGCGCTCTTGCACAAGTGGCTGTAACGGCGACAAGGCGCGTTGCAGGGTGAGCTGCTGCAGTGGCTCCTGGTAGCTGATCGTTACGCCCGCCTCGGCTCTCGCTGTCAGCAGCAAGAACAGACTCGTAATCAGCAATGTGACTCTTAAACCCTGGGTTTTCATCCCGGCACCTGGTTGACCAATTTCCGATATCTAAGCTAACCAGAAAGTGGCTCCGATTTCGTTGCGGTTTTCGTCGTTGAATTGCGACATCGGCTCAAAAAACGAGTACTGGTTCTCAATTCCGTCAACGAGCGACAAATACAGCCCGGCGTTTTGTTGTGCACCCGGCTTTCCTGCCTATCGGTGTGACCCGCCACTCAGACATGGAGTTCCGGACGGCCTTGTAACAGTTTCTACACTTCGCGAGACGCTGCCGCGTAGGCGTTATTACCTAGGGCTTTGTCGCCCGGGCTGCTTATATTATGGGGGTATAATATTATGGAGCCACAGCAAGGTGCGTGGCAGGGAGAGCGGTAAATGTGTTTGGCCGTCCCAATGAAAATTACAAAAATAGACGAGTTCATGTGCACCTGCGAAGCGCGCGGCATCGAACGAGACGTCAGCCTGTTCATGATGCAAGGTGAAGACCTTGCGGTTGGCGACAACATTCTTGTGCACGTTGGCTACGCGATCCAGAAGGTCAGCGATGCAGAAGCCGCGGAGTCCTGGGCACTGTTCGACGAGATCCTCGCCACCGAAAACCCCGCCTGACACTGGAGGAATAACACCATGTGCGATACCTGCGGCTGCAATATAACTCCCGGCAACGAAAGCAAAGAGTCGGTCGAGGTACTCACGGGTCTGCTTGATGCGAACAACCATCAGGCGGCACACAATCGTGAGCACTTCGCGAGGCACGGCGTTCTTGCGATCAACCTGATGTCGTCGCCCGGCGCAGGCAAGACAGCGCTGCTTGAAGCAACGATTGACGCGCTCAACAAACGCCTGCGCGTCGCGGTCATCGAAGGTGACCTGGAAACTGAAAACGATGCCGAGCGCATCCGTAAGAAAGGCGTCGAAGCCGTGCAGATAAGCACCGGCAGTGCCTGCCACCTGGATGCTCACATGGTGCATACCGCGCTGCATGACATGGACCTGTCGAATGTCGATGTCGTCTTCATCGAGAACGTCGGCAACCTCGTTTGTCCGGCAAGCTTCGACCTTGGCCAGCATCTCAATGTCGCCCTGCTGTCGACGCCTGAGGGCGATGACAAGCCAGCCAAGTATCCGGTCATGTTCCGCGCCGCCGACCTCGTGCTCATCACCAAGTCCGACCTGCTTGAGGTGCTCGGTGACTTCGACCCTGCGAAGGCGGAGGCCTATCTGCGCCAGATCGCCAACGCGGCCCCGCTCTACACTATTTCGGCGCGCAAGGGCGATGGCATGCAGTCCTGGCTTAACTGGCTCGATACCGCGCGCCGCGACGCAGCATGAACCCCTCCGCGGAACACTGGCTGGAGGCACTGCGCAAGCTCGATACCTCGGGCACGGTCCGCATCATGAACGTGTGTGGCGGTCACGAGCGCTCCATATCGATGGCGGGACTGCGCAGCGCACTTCCAGAGAATATTGAACTCGTGCCCGGACCGGGCTGCCCGGTTTGCATCTGCCCGGAAGAAGACGTTTACGAGGCGATGCAGCTCGCCCTGCATGAAGACATCATCCTGGTTGCGTTCGGCGACATGCTGCGCGTGCCGGTCAACGTTCCGAAACGCGAACCTCGTTCACTGGAACAGGCGCGTGCTGCCGGAGGCGACATACGGCCTGTTGCCTCGCCCACCGAAGCGGTGCGTATCGCGAAGGAAAACCCGTCGCGCAAGGTGGTGTTCTTCGCCGCGGGTTTCGAAACAACGACGGCACCGGTCGCGTCGATGCTCGCCGAGGGTGCCCCCGACAACTTGCTCGTTTTGTTGTCCGGCAGACTGACCTGGCCCGCCGTGGCCATGCTGCTCGACTCCGGCGAGCCGGGATTTCAGGCGCTGATAGCGCCCGGACATGTGTCGACGGTGATGGGCCCGGAAGAATGGGAGTTCGTGGCCGACAAACACGGCATCCCTGCTGCGGTCGCTGGATTCCGCCCGGACACCCTGTTGGCTGCCATGTATTCAGTGCTGCGGCAACTCGCCGAAAAACGCCCGTTTCTCGACAACTGCTATCCGGAGGTGGTGCGGCCGGGCGGCAATGCCGAGGCACGCCGGCAAATCGACAAGGTCATGCGGGTCAGCGATGCGAACTGGCGCGGCATCGGCATTATCCCGAAATCGGGCTATACATTGCGGGAGGAATACGCCGCGCACGATGCGCGCAAGGTGTTCCCCTCGTATGCCGACGATTCGCGCAAGCGCGTCGGCGAAATGCCACCCGGTTGCGACTGCGCCAAGGTTGTTCTCGGCAAGGCCTACCCGAACGAGTGCCGCCTCTATGGCCTCGCCTGCACGCCGCGCAAACCGGTCGGCCCGTGCATGGTGTCGGATGAGGGTGCGTGCCGCATCTGGTGGTCCGCCGGTCATCGCGACAACAAGTGGGAAGGCCGCAAGAGTTCGTGATGCAGTGCGTCCGCATACGGCTTTCCGGCCACGTGCAGGGCGTAGGGTTTCGGCCATTCGTCTACCGGTTGGCGCGTACCCACGAGATCAAGGGTCATGTGCAGAACCAGCTGGGAGAGGTTGCGATTGTTGCCCGCGGTTCAGCTGATGCACTCAGTCGATTCGAAGCAGAGCTGATCAGCAAGGCACCGCCACTATCCAAACCGGCGCTGACATCTTCCGAGGCTTGTGTTGAGAATTTCGACTTCGATGACTTCGAGATCATCGCCAGCTCGAACGATGCCACGGCACACATTTTCGTACCGCCGGACTACTTCATGTGCGACGACTGCCGCAATGAACTGGCGGACCCTGACGACCGGCGCCACGGCTACCCGTTCATCAACTGCACGCAGTGCGGGCCGCGCTACACGCTGATCGAGTCGTTGCCCTACGACCGACCCAACACCAGCATGAAAGATTTTCCGCTGTGCGCCGACTGCGAAGCGGAATACACGGACCCGCTGGACCGGCGCTTTCATGCCGAACCGATTGCCTGCCCGGTCTGCGGGCCAGCGCTGCTGCTTGAAGGCAGCACCGCGACCAGTACAGATGAAATCCTGGATGCCGCGGTCGAGGAATTGCGCAACGCTGGCATCGTTGCGGTCAAGGGAATCGGCGGCTATCACCTGATGTGCGATGCGATGAGCGAGGTCGCGGTTGCAACATTACGACAAAGGAAGCAGCGTCCGGATAAACCGCTGGCGGTGATGTTCCCGTTGTCCGGCGCAGACGGACTTGAGGCACTGCTGCGCCATGCCCGGCTCGAAGCGTGCGAAGCGGCGTCAATCATCAGCCCGGCCCGACCCATCGTCCTGGTAAGTAAAGCACCGGCATATGCGCTCGCAGATAACATCGCACCAGGACTCGGCGAAATCGGTGCCTTCCTGCCCTACAGCCCACTGCACAGTCTGTTACTGGATCGCTTTGGCGGCCCGCTGGTCGCGACCTCCGGCAACATCAGTGGTGAGCCGGTGCTCACCAACAACGAGGACGCGTCAAGCAGGCTCAACAAGATCGCCGATGCATTCGTGCACCACAATCGCCCCATTGTTCGACCGGCGGATGACTCGGTGTTTCGTCGTATCGACGGAGAGATGCGTCCGCTGCGGCTTGGGCGCGGTTCTGCCCCGGTCGAACTCGCTATTCCGTGGCGGCAGACCCGGCCCGTGCTGGCCGTGGGCGGCCACATGAAGGGTGCGCTTGCGATCAGCTGGGACAATCGGGTCGTGGTGTCGCCGCACATTGGCGAAATGGACAGTCCGCGCAGCCTCGCCGTGTTCGAGCAGGTCGCAGCCGACCTGCAGGAACTATATGGCGTGCAGGCCGGCAGCATCGTCTGCGACGCGCACAGCGGCTACACGACACACCGCTGGGCGAACAAGCAGCCGCTGCCGGTAACGACGGTCTGGCATCACGAAGCGCACGCCAGTGCCGTGGCGGCGGAATTCGCGTTGCCGGGACAGTGGCTGATGTTCACCTGGGATGGCGTTGGCCTGGGTGAGGACGGCACCTTGTGGGGCGGCGAGGCGCTGCTTGGCAATGCCGGCAACTGGCGCCGGGTGTGCAGCCAGCGCACATTTCGCCTTCCCGGCGGCGAGCGCGCGGGACGCGAACCCTGGCGCAGCGCCGCCGCATTATTCTGGGAGGCCGGACTCGACTGGGACAATTGCCCGGACGACAGCGGCCTGCTTGAGGCCAGCTGGCGAGCACAGCTGAACAGCCCGGTCACGACCGCTGCCGGCCGACTCTTTGACGCTGCAGCGGCAATTATTTGTGGGCCGCATGTAACCAGCTTCGAGGCACAGGGTCCGATGATCCTTGAGTCGTTGTGTCGCCAACCGCGCGCGCCGGTAAAGATGCCGCTGCAAGCGCATAGCGACGGCGTCCTGAGGGGCGACTGGCAGGAGTTACTTGTACGAATTAGTGACGAACGCGTCTCGCAACAGGAACGCGCCGAGCTGTTTCACGCAAGCATGGCACAGCTGCTCGTCGAGCAGGCGTTAGCTGTGCGCGACACAGACGACGTGCAGCAAGTCGGCCTGGCCGGCGGTGTGTTCCAGAACCGGGTACTGACGGAGCTGGCTTGCTCATTGCTGCGCGATGCAGGCTTCACGGTGTTGTTGCCACGGCAGTTGCCATGCAACGATGCCGCAATCTGTTACGGACAAGCCGCCCATGTCGCGGCACAAAACGGAATAAAGGAAAGCTGATGGAAGACGATCGCATTTCACTGGCGCATGGTAACGGTGGCCGCTTCATGCGCGAGCTCATCGAGGAAGTCTTTGCACGCAACCTGGGAAGTACTGAACTCGATGTGCAGGCCGATGCCGTCGCTATTGCACTCGGCGAGGGTGAGGTAATGATTACCACCGACGGCTTCACGGTAAAGCCGCTCGAATTTCCGGGCGGCGATATTGGCTCGCTCGCCGTTCACGGCACGACCAATGACCTGGCTGTTGCGGGTGCGAGGCCCATGTTCCTGACGCTCAACGCGTTCATCGAAGAAGGTTTCGAGATTGCTCGCCTGGATCGTATCGTCGCCAGCCTGGCCAAAGCGGCCCGCGAAGCCGGTGTCAAAGTTTGTGCGGGTGACACCAAAGTCCTGCAACGTGGCGAAGGCGGCGGCGTGTACCTGGCAACCACGGGTGTCGGCATACGCCTGCCAGGAGTGAAGCTGTCTTTCGCGAACATCCAGGACGGCGACGTCATCCTCGTCAGCGGCCCAATCGGCGACCACGGCACCGCCGTCATGCTGGCGCGGGAGGAGTTCGGTCTGCGTGGTGACCTGCAGTCAGATGCGGCGTCCGTTATTCCTCTGACCGAGGCCTTGCTTGAACTGGATGGCCTGCGCTTCATGCGGGATCCCACGCGCGGTGGCATCGCGTCAATTGCGCACGAAATACTGCGTGCCACCGGTTTCGGCGTGCGCTTCGAGCCGACCGTGCCAGTACGGGAATCGGTGCAATCGGTCTGCGACATGCTGGGCTACGATCCTTACTACCTGGCCTGCGAAGGCAGGGTGGTCGCCGTTGTCGCTCCGGACCAGGCAGATGCCGCACTGGCCAGGTGGCTTGCGCTGGATGAGGGCAGGGATGCGGCGAGAATTGGGCGTATCTCGGCGCGCGACGAGCGCGTTATCCTGGAGACGGACCTCGGTGGTGAACGCTTTCTCGAGGAACTTGAGGACGACCCGCTACCGCGAATCTGCTAGATCACAGAAGACGTCATTTCTGCAGATCGTCCAGCTCGAGGCGCTGCAGAATCATCTCATCACCGCTGATAACCCGGGTGTGGAACCCACCGCACGCACCGCACAGCAGTCGATTAGGTTTGGCCACAGTCTCGGCATGGCACTCGGTGCAGGACACCTTGATCTCGAAGTCCGTAATGACGAGTTCTGCATGCTCGGCAATGGTCCCCGCGACGGCAATCGGATAGGCATTGCGCAGCAGTTTCGGCTCAACTCCAGACAGCGGCCCGACGCCGAGTTCCACGCGGGTCACCTTGCGCGCCCCGTGCTCAGCTGCAATCTTCTCTATCTGCTGCAGCAACGCATTACAGATCGACAGCTCGTGCATCAGCCTGCCTTGAGACCGGTAAATATGTTCCTGCGACTGACCTTGCCTTCCGGCACTTCGGGCTTTTCGAACAGCTTCGACAGTGTCTCCTCGGCGATCAGTCGCGCCGTGTGCTGATCAGGAAAATCGGTGACGGTCCGAAACAGGATCGCAGAAAGGTACTGGCCCAGTTCTTCATCGCAGGTCACCGTGAGCTCACAGTTTCCGGAGGGAAACTCGCAGGCAATCAACTCGCCTTGCTCACATTCGGACCACTCGTCGCCGGCAGGAAGCGCGATCAGGTTCATGAACCACGGGGTAATCAATACGCCCAGGTCGTGACCCTGCCAGTCTCTGAACCCCACCGCCTCAACGTTCAGCTTGTCGTTAACGATTGGCAAGCCCTGCATGCGCGTGTCACTGATCGTCTGAAAACGCTCCGCGAGTTGTGCAACGCTGATCATGGTGTCACTCGTCTATAGGCAGGAACATGCCCGGCTCAGCATCGCATTGCGGACAGCGCCAGTGACCAGGGAGTTCGAGAAACGGTGTGCCAGGCGGTATCTGTTCGTCCGCATCCCCTTCTGCCGGGTCGTATACGTACCAGCAAATTTTGCACTCAAGACGGGTGGCGTCCTCGAGTCGCTCGTGCCCTTTACGCAACGTCGGACCAGTACGGTGCGAGGATGTCGTTGAGTCGCTGCGCCGAGTCCGCAAGATCTTCAGCCGCCGCCCCGACAATCTCCGGGACACTGACGACTTCCAGCAAATTCAGTATCAGGATGCCCATCGAGTTGTAGTGGCGAACCCACCAGACGTCGCGCGTGCGAGTACTAATAATCTGGCAGCGCCCGTACGCACGCGAAAGGATATCAATGGGACCCCGGCCAAGCCTTTGGTCCAGGAACTCCAGCTCCTCGTCGGACAACGGCAGCAAGGTCATGTTGATGGTGTGCGTATTGCCAAGGCTGTTGTAGCGATCGCAGCAGGCTTCAAGCTCAACCAGAATCGGCAATGCGTTACTGAGTGTGTCGGCAACGCCGTCGCTGCTGGTGTTGATGGGCTGCCCGGCCTGCTTGCATTGTTCAAACACATGCGGCACGTCCGCGACTTCCAAAAGGTCGCATATCACCTTGTCGTTGTCATCGAGGTAAAGCGTTCGCCAAACACCGGCGAGCACAGACTCCTGGGTGCGCGCAGTACCGCTGCCGTCACAAGTGATACTGACTTCGCCCTCACCGAGAATTTGATTCACAAGTGCCCGACACTCATCATTCAAGGCGCTTAGATCGGCAACCATGGGTTTTGAGCCGGGCTGGTAGTCAGCGAGCGAAGCACGCAACCAGTCCATTGCTTCGCGCGCACCGTCGAGATGTTGCACCTCTTCCGGATCCGGCATCAATGGCGGCGTGTACTTGGCCATATCGCTCGGCATATGCATGTACTCGAGGTTCTCATCCTCGTCGAGGCCCGGCTGGCTGCCAGGTCCGATGACGCGTACCGGAATATTCTTTATATCCATTGTGCTTCCCTGTCTGCTACGCAGTCACAACCGGAATACTGAAGCCCGGCGCACGACGCGGTGGCGCGACCAGCAACTTGCTGATCTTCTCGATGTACTCGCCCCAGTCCTGGATGCGGCATATCGTTCCCACGTATTCACCACCGCGCACGAACACGAGCGCTGGAAAATGTGAAAAGCCGTAGGTCCGCTTCAGCGTCTTGCCCGCACCGAACGTGTCGGTAACGACGCCCGGGTGCAACTGGCCCTCGAACGCACGCAGCAACTCCGGCAGGACTACCGCAACATCGGTGGCGTCCTTGACGGTCGCCGGGTCTCCCGGAAAGAACAATACATTCATCCCCGGCGTTGCCACGAAAGCATCGTGATTGTCGCAATCAACTTCCGTGTAGCCGTCCTGAATGAGGCGATCGATCAGTACGTGGCTCATGGCAGGTCTCCATCGGTTGCCGGTCGACCTTGCTCGTAGCCCTTGATTTCGAGCGCGCCGGGGCCAACCAGGTCAGTCTTGCAGGGGGCATTGTCACGCTTTGTATAAGCGATTTGCCAGTCATCTAGGATGGCGCAAGCGGCCTCGATACCAGCATCGATCTGCGCTTTGACGCAAGCCGTCAGGCTGCCACCGAAGTCGTCAAGCAACTCGGGTTGCACGCCGACCAGCGCCAGCTCCTCGGGCAGGTCGCCGGTCAGATCAGCCATCGCCAACACTTCCTGGAAGCCGGTCTGGTGCATGCTCATTTTTTTGGCGCCCATAAAGCGAGGCACGTCCGCACCGTAAATGATTTTCAGCGTGCCGGGCTCGAGGCCGAAGTCGATGGCATCGAAGATAAGCAGTCGCCGGGCGTTGGTTACCCATGGCACCAGGAAGATGCCCTGGGTGCCGCCGTCCAGGACGCGCACATCCTCTGGGAACGTATAGCGCTCGTGCAGCGTTTCGACGCTGCGAATGCCGAAGCCCTCGTCAGCCCAGAGAATGTTGCCGATGCCGAGTATCAGCGTGTCGTAGGCACCAGGATCGCCATCTGCCTGGCTCAGCACCAGCTCCGTCATTGTGGCGACATTGGGCCGTCGTCGGTGTATCGCCGCCAGCCATCAACCATGACGCCGATACCATTCTGACGTGACATGAAGCCGGCTCGAATGACCATGTAAATATGAATGATAATGAACAGCAGCATCAGCCACATGCCTAACAGGTGCCACATGCGCACGGTTTGAGAGCTTGGCTCAAGCACAAACACCCAGCCGAACAAACGATCCGCCCAGCTGCCCGCTCCCGTACCCTGGCTGTACAACGCAAAGCCGGTGCACACCATGAATATCGCGAGCACCACGTTGATCAGCCACATAAAGAACTGCGCCAACGGGTTGTGGCCTTCGTTCTTGCTCATCTTGCGGGTCATGAACGCGTAGAACTTGATCTCATGCCAGACGCGCCCCCACCATTTGCCACTCCAGATCGGAACGATAAATAGCTCACGCGAGAACTCATTGCCAACGATCGCCCAGTAGATTCGCACTAACAGCCCGACGGCAAGGAACATCGCCGCGCTGAAATGCACGAGACGCAGGTTGCCCATCAGAAAGTTATCACTGGCCTCCCCTGACGGGGAGGACAGTGGATTTGCGATCAGGTAGCCGGTAATAATCAGCGCTGTGATCGCAATAGCGTGAACCCAGTGCCAGACACGAACCGGTATCTCGAAAACATACAGTGGACCGCGCGATCTCTGCTGTTCGCTTAGTGCTGCGCTTGTGGTCGCCATATCCCCTTCCTCTTCAAATCCTAGACCGTGACTAGCGCACCTTGACCTTGGTCAGTTCGGTGCCGTCGTGCGAGATAACGTGTGTCGCACATGCCAGGCAAGGATCGAAACTGTGAATCGTTCGCAAAATTTCCAGCGGTTGATCCGGGTTAACCATTGGCGTTCCCAGAAGCGCCGCCTCATAGGCACCAATATTGCCTTCAGGGTCGCGCGGCGACGCATTCCACGTCGTCGGTACGATGCACTGATAGTTTTCGATCTTGGTGTCCTTGATATGCACCCAGTGACCCAGTGCGCCGCGCGGTGCCTCACCGTAGCCAACGCCTTTGACATCCGCTTCCCACGTTGATGGATCAAATTTCTCCATGTTCGCAGTCGTGGTATCACCGGCTTTCAGGTTCGCCATGAGTTCGCTGTACACCTCCCGCATCTTGTGTGCGGCCCACGAGGCTTCCAGACCGCGAGCGGCCGTTCGACCCAGCGTTGAGAACAACGCTGTTATTGGCAAGTCCAGCTCGCTGAGCAACTTGTCGACCGGCTCCTTGATGTCCGCTCGACCACTTGCATAACCCACGAGGTACCTGGCCAGCGGTCCTACTTCCATCGCATGGCCGCGCCAGCGCGGTGCCTTCAGCCAGGAGTAGCGCGCGCCTTCATCGATATTTTCGATGTTGGTCTTCGTGCCCTTGGCATTCGGACCAAGCTCATACTTGGGCTCGGTGACACCATCCCATGGATGCAGGCCAGCCTTGTCGTCCGCATACTCGTACCACGAGTGATTGACGAACTCCTGGATCTGCTCCGGATCGCGCACGTCGACGTCATGAACCGTGCTCAGGTCGCCGCCAATAATCGCTCCGCTCGGCATCATCAGGCTGTCGTTCGTGTGGTTGTTTGCGTAAGCCGGGAAGTCGCCGTAAGCGAGAACGTTCTTGCTCGACAGGCCACCACCGTAGCCCCAGTCTTTGTAGAAAGAGGCGATAGCTTTCAGGTCAGGCAGGTACACCTGGTCAGTGAATGCGATGGTCCGGTCGATGATGTCGGACACCATGTTCAACCACGCCATATTGACCACGCCGCTGGCGCCGACTTCGTCGACATTTACGGAGCATGGCATACCGCCGACCACCCAGTTCGGGTGCGGGTTGCGGCCACCGAAGATCGTATGAATTTTTACAATCTCTTTCTGGAACTCCAGCGCCTCAAGGTAGTGGGTGGTCGCCAGCAGGTTTGCTTCCGCCGGCAATTTGTAAGCAGGGCTGCCCCAATAGGCATTTGCAAATATGCCCAGCTGACCGGATTCGACAAAGCGTTTCAGCTTGTTCTGCACATCGCTGAAGTAGCCTGGCGAGGATTTCGGCCACGGGCTGATTGCCTGTTGCAATTCAGACGTTGCCTTCGGATCCGCACTTAGCGCGCTCACAACATCCACCCAGTCCAGCGCGTGCAGATGATAGAAATGCACGATGTGATCCTGCGCATATTGCGCCAGCATCATCAGGTTGCGGATGTGGTTGGCGTTGGTCGGAATTTGGATGTTTAACGCATCTTCAACTGCGCGCACCGATTGCAATGCGTGTACGCCAGTACACACACCGCATATACGTTCAGTGAATGCCCAGGCATCACGCGGGTCGCGCCCTTTCAGAATCACTTCAAGGCCGCGCCACATGTTGCCGGTCGATACGGCGTTGCGGATGACGTTGTTCTCGTCAAGGTTGACCTCAATGCGGAGGTGTCCTTCGATGCGGCATACCGGGTCGACAACGATGCGTTGGCCGCTGTTGTCGAGCTCGAAGCCGTTTGCCGTGGTGACGCTAGCCATTACTCACCTCCTCAGAGACTTGTGGCTTCTTCTTTTCTGTCCCTTTCGCGATTACAGACGCAACTGCGTGAGCTGCAACACCGATTGCCGCAGCGCCCGCGATGGTTCCGCCGATCTTGTCAGCATTCGCCTCAACGCCACCCATGACGTTCAGGTTGCTGACCGGGCTGTAGAAGCTGCCCTTATCCCAGAAATTGTCTTCGGCGCAGCCAAGGCAGCCGTGACCGGACTTGACCGGCCAGGACAAGCCGCCATTCCATTCAACCGTGGAGCAGGCGTTGTAGGTCGTCGGGCCCTTGCAGCCAACTTTGTAGAGGCAGTAGCCCTTACGCGCACCTTCGTCGTCGAACTTCTCGACGAACTGGCCCGCGTCGAAATGCGGACGCCGGTAGCACTTGTCGTGCAGTCGCTGGCCGTAGAACATTTTCGGCCGGCCCTGACGATCCAGTGGCGGCAGCCGGTCAAATGCCAGCATGTAGGTAATGACGCCGGTCATAACCTCGGCGATTGGCGGACAACCAGGCACCTTGACGATGGGTTTGTCGAGTATCACTTTGTGAATAGGTACCGCCTGCGTCGGGTTCGGGCGTGCAGCCTGCACGCAACCCCAGGATGCGCAGGAGCCCCAGGCAATGATCGCTTTGCAGTGATCCGCCATGTGGCGCAGCTTCTCGACATACGGTTTTCCTGCCTGGATGCAATACATGCCGTCTTCGTTCAGCGGCGGATTGCCCTCGCAAGCCAGGATGTACTCGCCATCGTACTTCTCGATGGTCTGTTCCAGTAATTCCTCTGCCTGGTGGCCGGCGGCCGCCATCAGAGTGTCATCGTAATCCAGCGAAATCATCGACAGGACGACATCACCAGCTAAAGGATTTCCTGAGCGGATAAACGACTCGGTGCAGCAAGTGCATTCGAGGCCGTGTAGCCAGATAACTGGCGTGCGCGGCTTGTTTTCCAGTGCGTGTGCAATCTTACCGGCAAACTCTGGCCCGAGGCCAAGGGCTGCTGCGGTCAGACTACAGAACTTCAGGAAGCTACGGCGAGTGATGCCATGCTGACGCATCACCTCATAAAAAGTCTCATGGGCAGGCATCTTGAATTCCCCTGTTTATTGTGTGCTTTGCAGCACGTTAGAGAATGCGCCGCAGGGGAATCAGCGACTATCGTGGTTGTTACTTACGTAAGTATCACCCACGTCGGTAATAACCGACTGTTTTCTAATTCATTTTGTATTCCAGGGGCTGGGATCACGCTACCCACGGCGATGCGCGCAAGGCGTTCGGTGTGCTCACGAAGCCAGTCTCTGCTACTTGCAGAGCGCGTCTTTTGTTGCTGCCGACTCAGCAAGCAGGTTCTTCGTGGCCTCCTCGTCGAGATACTCTCGTTCGCCGTCGTCATTGGTGCGATACAGGCGCGGCGCACTGACGTAGGAGTTGTGAGCCTCTGTCGCCCGCTTGCACATATACGCTTCCGCCTGCTCGCGATCAGCCCGGTCCAGTTCCGATTCGCCTGGCCGCAGCCCAGCAGATTTTTCCTCGTCGTTTGAGTCACCAGCGAGATCCTGCAAGCTACCAGCGGAATGCCAGACGAGCTGCACGGCCACCGCGCCCTCATGCTCCGGCTTGTCGCTGAATTGCACGTTTCCCGCGTCATCGCGCCAGGTGTAAATGGCCTTGAAGGTATCCACGAAATGCGTGGCACCGTTGGCATCCGTCCACTTCCAGACGTCGGCGTTTGCGATCTGTGCGCCGCCCAATAGCAACAGGCAAATTACAAAAAACTGCTTCATGACTACTCCTTTGTGGGTTCCCAGTATGGTCGGTGCAGACCACAAATCCTTTGACTGCCGTCACAATTCGAGGCGCTGTCCGCTGGTAAACACCCGCCCTGACCTGTCACACTGCGTGGCAGGATGACAACGGCAAGACGCAATTTCTGGCTCGCAATCGCGGCCCTGGCCGTTTTCACGGTCTGGTACAGCCTGCGCATGGATGCGGCACAGGTGCAGGCACAGGGCCATCGCGAGTTCCTGTCATTGCTGCCCGCATTCGCCACCCTGACGATCTGCTTTGTCACGAGGAACGTCATCCTCGCGCTGTTCATGGGCGTGGTGTTCGGCGGGCTGGCCACCGGGCAGTACAACATCATCCAGCACTTTCTCATTCCGTCGATCGGCACCGAGCGCTTCGCCGAGATCCTGCTCGTGTACCTGTGGGCGCTCGGCGGCCTGCTCGGCATCTGGAATCGAAATGGCGGTGCCTGGCACTTTGCCAACTGGGTATCGGAAAACTTCGTGCACTCGCGACGCTCGGCGATGCTGTTCGCCTGGGTCATGGGCATCATCTTTCACCAGGGCGGCACGATCAGTACGGTCCTGACCGGCACTACGGTGCGCCCCGTGTCAGACCGCGAAGGCGTGGCGCACGAGGAACTCGCCTATATCGTCGACTCGACGGCCTCGCCGGTCGCCACAGTCATACCGTTCAATGTCTGGCCGGTGTACATCGCCGGACTGATCGCTATTCCGTCGATGAGCAGCTTCATCGCCGATGAGGATGCTGCGATCTCGATGTTCCTCGCGGCGATTCCGTTCAACTTCTACGGCCTGTTCGCGATCACGTTCACGCTTCTGTTTGCGCTCGGCAAGATGCCGTTCGTGGGCAGAGCCATGCGCCGTGCGCAGCAACGCGTTCGCGAAACCGGAGAACTGGACGCGCCGGGCGCCAAGCCCATGGCGTCTCGCGAGTTACATTCGCTCAACATTGCCGAAGGCTACAAGCCGTCCCTGATCGACTTTTTCGGACCCATTGGCGTGCTGTTCGGCTTCTCAATAATTCCGTGGCTGCTCACCGGCACGCCGATGATCTTCGAGGCGTTTGGTCTCGCCGTAGTTACCGGCGTGTTGCTGTCAGTACTGCGCGGCATGAGCGTCAGCGACGCCTTCGACGGCCTGGTCGACGGCATCAAGGGTGTGACCGTCGGTGCCATCGTTCTCGGCCTCGCTGTCACGCTGGCGAGTGTCTCGGAAACGCTTGGCGCCTCTTCCTATGTCATCGAGAACACCTCCGCGACGCTGACGCTGATGCCGTTTATTCTGCCTGGCGTGCTGATGATCATCTGCATGGTGGTGTCGTTCTCGGTCGGCTCATCCTGGGGCACCTATGCCGTGGTGTTTCCGATTGCCCTGCCACTGGCGTTCGCCATATCGACAGACCCTCTCTATATCACCCTCGCGTTTGCCGCGATAATGGGCGGCGCCGTGTTCGGTGATCAGTGCTCGCCGATTTCGGATACGACGATACTGTCGTCGCTGGCCTGTGGCTCGGACCTGATGGACCACGTCCTGACGCAGCTGCCCATGGCGCTGGCCGCCGCCACTATTGCGATCTGCCTGTACACGGGAATCGCGGTTTTTCTGTAAGTCTTGGTATATAATCGCGCGCCATCGCGACAGCCAAACACCCAGCTCCGGAGCAGTTAATGGGCAAAGAAAACAAAGACCAGAAGTTCTTCGACATCTACTCCCTCGTCATCGGGGTACTCGTTGCCACGGCGATCGGTATCTTTATTCTCGCCATGTATGTGGCTGAGAATACCCAGGAAGTATTTGTTCGCGACGGAGCGGAATATCAGCAAGCAATCGCAGAACGTATCCAGCCGGTCGGCAAGGTCTACCTGCCTGGCGAAGAACAGGCTTCATCGGCACCCATGGTCAGCGCTCTTGAAGAGCCAACACCGGTCGCAGCGGCCCTGTCCGGGCCTGACGTCTACAACCAGGCCTGCCTTGCCTGTCATGCGACGGGCGCTGGCGGCGCGCCGCTGGTTGGCGATGCGGGCGCGTGGGCGCCACGCATTGCCAAGGGTATGGACGTGCTGTTCGACCACGCCATCAACGGCTTTACGGGCGAAGCCGGTGTCATGCTCGCCAAAGGCGGCCGACTCGACCTGTCCGACCAGGAGGTCAAGGATGCGGTCACCTACATGGTCGACGAATCTCAATAAGCCCGACGATCAAGCAAACGTAACGACAGCGCCTCCGCAACATGCGGGGGCGTTATTGTTTCTGCCTCTGCCAGGTCGGCGACCGTTCTCGCGATTCTGAGGATGCGCTGGTAGCCGCGCGCCGAAAGACTGAAGCGCTCGGCGGCACGTTCCAGCAGCTGCCAGCACGCCTCGCCAACCGCGCAGGCGCGACTGAGCTCACTACCCTCGAGCAGGGCGTTGCAGACACCGGAGCGGCGCTGCTGGATGTCACGCGATCGCTGCACCCGCGCGGCAACATCCGCGCTGCATTCCGCACGCGGCATATTGCTGCGAAACAGTTCCGCCGGCGGCCGGCCAACCGCAACATGCATGTCGATGCGATCCAGCAGCGGCCCGGAAATCTTGCCACGGTAATTCGCAACTCTGTCGGCGCTGCAGCGACATTCGGCCTGCGGATCGCCCTGGTAGCCGCAGGGACACGGGTTCATGGCAGCAACAAGCTGGAAGCGCGCCGGAAAATCCGCCTGCCGACCGGCTCGCGATATTGTCAGGACACCGGCTTCGAGTGGTTCGCGCAGCACCTCCAGCGCGTTGCGGTTGAACTCCGGCAGCTCGTCCAGAAACAGCACACCGTGGTGTGCGCGCGACACTTCGCCCGGTCGCGGTTCGGCGCCGCCACCCACGAGTGCCGCAGCGGACGCGGTGTGGTGCGGTGCTCGAAATGGCCGCTGCCGCCAGCGTGACAGGTCCATCTGCACACCGAGCACAGATTCGATGGCGGCGGTCTGCAGCGCCTCGGCAGCAGACAGCGGTGGCAGAATGCCAGGCAGTCGCCGCGCAAGCATGCTCTTGCCCGTGCCTGGCGGACCGACCAGCAGCAGGTTATGGCCGCCGGCCGCCGCGATCTCCAGCGCGCGCTTCGCGTGTTCCTGGCCCATTACGTCGGCAAGGTCCGGGTATGCCTGTTTGCTCGCCTCGGGCGTCGCGCACTCGGCTGCGGGAATGATCTCGTCGCCAGCCAGGTGCTTCAGGACATCGAGCAGCGTGCCTGCCGCACGCACCTCGGCACCGGCAAGGACCGCCTCGGCGGCATTGCCGGCCGGCACGATCAGTGCACGCCCGGCTTGTCGCGCACGCAAGGCTGCAGGCAATACGCCAGGTACTGCACGAATATCGCCGTTGAGCCCCAGTTCACCGTAGAACTCGGTGCCGGCAACAACGTCCTGCTCGATGACGCCCTGCGCGGTGAGGATGCCCAGTGCGATCGCAAGATCGAAGCGACCGCCGGTCTTGCGCATGTCGGCCGGGCCCAGGCTGACGGTGATGCGCTCCTGGGGGTATTGCAGCCCGGAGCAGATGATGGCGCTGCGCACGCGGTCCTTGCTTTCGCGAACTGCGGTCTCGGGCATGCCCACGACGGAAAAAGACGGCAGGCCGCCGGACAGAAACGCCTCAATGGTGACAGCGGGCGCATCAACGCCAAGCTGCGCTCGGCTATGCAGGATCGCAAGACTCATCGGCCCTCCATGGCCCGGCCGCGAGTCGTTACTCGCCGCTAATCTGAGGCTTCATACTCCGCGAGACGCTCTTCAAGTGCATCGAGCTTTTGCCGCGTGCGTGCCAGCACCGCCTGCTGCACCTCGAACTCCTCGCGGGTGACGAGGTCGAGTTTGCCGAGGCCGGTTCGCAGCACGTGGCGAAATCCCTGCTCCATGTCGTCGCGCATGTTCTTGAGTCCCGCAGGCACGGAGTCCGCGAGCTTGCTGGCCAGTTTTTCTATGGAATCGTCGCTCATGTCTGCTTGATACATCAGCCCGACCCTAAACGCCAGTCACCGTTGATGTTGCAGCACGCTGATGCCGTTTGTGTGAACCAAAATGGGGCAAGGTGCCGGGTTTCGTGCTCCATAGAAGTGCGCCGACGATTCTCAAAAGAACGAAACTCATTGAATCTATTAGTTTTTTTCAAAGCGGCACACTCCTTGCTCTTAATGCTGCCGACGACGCAATTTTTTATAACCTTTGAAGAGAGCAATTCAATGAAAACGACGACACGCAGCATTTTTCTAGCAGGACTTCTTTTGTCAACGAGCGCGGCAAACGCCGAGTGGTCTGCCAACCTCGGCTTTGCAAGTGACTACTTCTTTCGCGGCATCTATCAGGCACAGTCATCAGCCAATGGCGGAGTCGACTACGAAAACAATGGTTTCTATGCCGGCGTCTGGGCGGCGGATGTCAGCGACGGTATTTCGGCCGGTTTTGACAGCACCGATGCTGCCGGCCTGGAAGTAGATGGCTACTTCGGCTACGGCGGCGAAGTCGGTGATTTCAGCTATGGCATCGGTTACACCGGCTACTTCTATACGGCCGACTTCGACGATACCTACCAGGAAATCAATCTAAGCGGCGGTTACGGGATTGCAACACTCGACGTTGCTATCGGCCAATACGAAAATTTCAACGGCCCCACGCAGGACTACACCTACTACGCACTGACCCTCGAGAAGAACGGCTTCTACGGCAAATACGCCGGCTTCAGCCAGGACGCGGATGGCGAGTACTTCGAACTGGGTTATGGCACGACGGTTGCGGAAATCGATCTTGGTGTCTATCTCCTCTTCAACGACAAGATATTGAGCGGACTGGAAGATTCCGATACCGGTGAACCGAAAGACGGTTCATCGATTGTATTCACGATTGGCAAAACCTTCGATCTGTAAAGCGACTGCAAAGGGGACACAAGATGAAAATGATCACAGCGATCATCAAGCCGTTCAAACTCGATGACGTCCGCGAGGCCGTCGCCGAGATCGGCATCCAGGGCATCACGGTGACCGAAGTCAAAGGCTTCGGTCGCCAGCGCGGCCACACCGAGTTGTACCGCGGTGCCGAGTACGTGGTCGATTTTTTGCCCAAGGCAAAAATCGAACTGGCGGTTTCCGACGAGCTTGCTGAGCAAGTCATCGAAGCAATCGCAAACACGGCTCGTACGGGCAAGATTGGCGACGGCAAGATCTTCGTCTCCAATGTTGAACAGGCCATTCGTATTCGTACCGGTGAGACCGGTTCCGAAGCTGTATAGAGGAGGAGATTCTCGTGGAAGAAGTAACGCAGATTTCGGCGCAGGTCACAGAACTGGCTTATGCGCTCGATACATTTTATTTCCTGGTCATGGGCGCGCTCGTCATGTGGATGGCAGCCGGCTTCACCATGCTCGAGGCCGGACTGGTCCGCGCCAAAAACACCGCAGAGATCCTGACGAAGAACGTCGGCCTCTATTCCATTGCCTGCGTCATGTACATGTTGTGCGGTTACACAATCATGTACCCGGGCGAGGCCTCCAATCTGTTTCTGCAGCTTGGTGACGGCATGCTAACCACCAGCGACAACTCCGCAGCGGATGTGATCGCCAGTGGCGGCGACACCTACTACTCGAACCTGTCAGATTTCTTCTTCCAGGTCGTTTTTGTCGCAACTGCAATGTCGATCGTGTCAGGCGCGGTAGCGGAACGCATGAAGTTGTGGTCGTTCTTTGCGTTTGCGGTCGTTCTGACCGGCTTCATTTACCCAATCCAGGGTTTCTGGAACTGGGGCGGCGGCTTCCTGAACGAGAGCTTCGGCTACTTTGACTTCGCGGGCTCCGGCACAGTGCATTTGTGTGGCGCTGCAGCGGCACTTGCCGGTGTCATCGTGCTTGGCGCACGCAAAGGCAAGTACGGTCCCAAAGGACAGGTCAACGCTATTCCTGGCTGCAACCTGCCGCTGGCGACATTGGGCACACTGATCCTGTGGCTCGGCTGGTTCGGCTTTAACGGCGGCTCGGAACTGAAGGTCTCCGACGTCTCCGAGGCCAATTCGGTAGCGCTGGTGTTCGTCAACACCAACATGGCCGCGGCTGGCGGGCTCATCGCAGCCCTGTTGCTGGCGCGCCTGTGGTTTGGCAAGGCTGACCTGACGATGGCGCTCAACGGCGCGCTCGCAGGACTGGTTGCGATCACAGCTGACCCGCTGTCACCGTCACCGCTTACGGCAACGATGATTGGCGCTGTTGGCGGCCTGATCGTTGTCGCCTCGATTGTCGCTTTTGACAGGATCAAGATAGACGATCCGGTTGGCGCGATTTCGGTGCATGGCACGGTTGGCATCTGGGGCGTTATGGCGGTGCTGTTCACGAACGGCGACGCGACCTTCGTGGGCCAGATCGTCGGCGTCATCAGCATCTTCGCCTGGGCGTTCCTGGTCAGCCTGCTGGTCTGGTACGTACTGAAGTTGATCATGGGCATCCGAGTCTCCGCAGAAGAAGAATACGAAGGCGTGGATATCGGCGAATGTGGCCTGGAGGCCTACCCGGAGTTCACTTCAGCAGAATAGCTTCTCTCCCCCCCAATCCCTGAGAAGCACCTGGCGGGCCTTCGGGCCCGCTTTTTTTATGTAAATCAGTCGGATACGCCACTCACTTTGGGCTGTGATCGCGGTCACAACAAAAATGCGCGGAAAATGCTCTAATCTGCGGTATGAATACGACTCGCCTTTTGATTGCCTGTGCCAGCGCCCTGTTGCTTGCGGTATCTCCAACGCTTGCCAGCGAGATATACAAGTGGACTGACGAAAACGGCAATGTGCATTACGGAGACGTTCCGAGCGGTAACCCCACGGAAGAACGGCTCGACATCGGTTACAAACGTTCCGACAACAGCGCCATACGCAGCCGCGTGGAAGAACGCCAGGAACGCGAGGCGAACGGCCGCAAAGCCGCTGAGGAGCGCGAGAAAGAAAAACAGTCAGCTGCCGAAGAGGCCGCCGCCGAGGAGCAAAAGCAGAAACAATGCGAAGACTCCCGCGCCCGGCTGCAGTCGTATCTCAGCGCTCGCAAGCTGTATCGCGAAGACGCCAACGGTGAGCGCGTCTACCTCGACGAGGCAGGAATTGACGAGGCCCGCCAGCGTGCAGAAGAGGCCATCGCGGAGTATTGTGGTTCCTGATTTTCGGGAGCACACGGATTGACCGCGAAGACCGACCCAGACGAGAACCAAGCCCAGGCCTACCTGCCCGACTTTTGTTCAGCTGGTACCTTACTTGTCGTGCTGATGGTCGCCGAATTGGTCGCGATTGTGCTGACGCTTGCGGCAAACGACATACCCGATCTGTTTCTGATCGAACTCTCTAAATCGTCCTTCTTCATTATCTGGCTGGCACTGCTGGGCTCAGCCCTGCTGTGCCAGTTTCGCAGCAAGCTCGAAAGCGCCGGCAAAACCCGCGCCTTCGGAATCAGCTTCCTCATGTTACTGCTGCTTGCGATCGTGCTCGCCGAGGTAGCCTGGCAGCTCACGCGCATTTTCGGCGAGTCGGTGATTATCGAGGACTCACACAGCGGCTTCCTGTTACGAACCAGCGCCATCAGCACCATCGTCATCGCACTTGCAATGCGTTATCTCTATGTCTCAAGCGAGTGGCGCCGCAGCATTGTGCTGGAAGCGCAATCCCGGATCAGCGCGTTACAGGCCTTGATACGACCGCACTTCCTGTTCAACAGCATGAACACGATCGCATCACTCACGCGTACCGATCCGCGCCAGGCTGAAGAGGCCGTTGAGGATCTCTCGGACTTGTTGCGCGCCAACCTCGGCACATCCAAAGAACGCACCTCGCTCAAAGAGGAGCTGGAAATCGCAGCAATCTACCAGCGCATCGAAAAGCTGCGCCTGGGAGAACGCCTCAAGGTGCGCTGGGACATCGCCAGCCTGCCGATGCGTGCAACGATTCCCAGCCTGACCATTCAGCCGTTGCTGGAAAACGCCATCTACCACGGTATCGAGCTGCTGCCGGACGGCGGCGAGGTTGTGGTGTCCGGCAAAGTCGATGGCAGGCAACTGCACATCTCGGTTTCAAATCCCGTCGCGCCGAATGCGAAACGCAAGAAGGCCGGCAACAAGATGGCGATGGCAAATATTCGCCAGCGTTACGAACTCGCCTATGGCAGTCGCGCGTCTGTTGATGTCGAAGAAGACGCCGGTCGCTACACAGTGAAGCTGCGCTTTCCGCTGGATGAAGGTACGCCATGAAAGTCCTGATCGTTGACGATGAGAAGCCGGCGCGCGACCGACTGCGACAATTGCTCGGCGATGCAGACGGCTATGAGGTAGCGGGCGAAGCAAGCAACGGCAACGAAGCCCTGCGGCTCGCGAGCGAGCTGCGCCCGGATATCGTGCTGCTCGACATTCGCATGCCAGGCATGGACGGCGTCGAAGCGGCGCATCACCTGAACGAACTCAGCGAACCCCCTGCGGTGGTGTTCACGACCGCCTATGACGAATATGCGATCGACGCATTCGAAGCGCGCGCCATTGGCTATGTGCTTAAGCCCGTCAGGCGCGAGCGCCTGCAGCGCGCGCTGGAGCACGCGGCACGCCTGAGTGGCAAGGCGCTGAAAACGGCGGCCGAACAGGCGGGCATCAGTACCGAGCGGCAACACGTCTGTGCCCATGTGCACGGCGAGCTGAAGCTGATTCCGATTGACTCCATCAGCTGGTTTCAGGCTGACCAGAAATACGTCTGTGTGCATCACGACGGCGGCGACGACCTTATCGATGATTCGCTGAAATCGCTGGAGCAGGAGTTCTGCGAGCGCTTCGTACGCATCCATCGCAGCGCGCTCGTCGCAGTGTCACGCATCGAGCGACTCGACAGGACCAATAGTGGGAAACTGCATATTGCACTGCGTGGGGATTCGCAAGATGATGCAAAACAACTGATAATCAGCCGCCGGCACGTCGCTGACGTCCGTCGACGACTCAAGAACCTGTAATGAAACTGACAATCGCAACCCGAAAATCTGCCCTCGCACTGTGGCAGGCCGAACATGTCGCCGCTTTGCTGGCAGAGCTGCCGGAGGTCACCTCGGTCGAGCTCAAGCCGATGTCGACGCGCGGCGACGAAATCCTCGACCGCAGTCTGCAAAAGATTGGTGGCAAGGGCCTGTTCATCAAGGAACTCGAGATCGCCATGCAGGCCGGCGAAGCCGACCTTGCCGTGCACTCCATGAAGGACGTCCCGGCAGAAATGCCGGCAGGCTTCTGTCTCGCGGCAGTGCTCGAGCGTGCCAACCATGCCGACGCGCTGGTGACGCGCGATGGCCAGCGCTTTGTCGACCTGCCACAAGGCGCGCTCGTTGGCAGCTCAAGCCTGCGTCGCCAGGCACAACTGCTGATGATGCGGCCGGACCTTCGCATCGAGCCCTTGCGCGGCAATGTTAATACTCGCCTCGCGAAGCTCGAGAACGGTGACTATGACGCCATTATTCTGGCCGCAGCAGGGCTCGAGCGACTTGGCCTCGACAAACACATCAGCCAGACATTCGCGCCTGAAGAAATGCTGCCTGCGGCGGCACAGGGGGTGCTCGGTATCGAGTGCCTCGACAACAACGCGCCGCTGAAGAAAATACTGGCGGCGCTGGTCGACCAAACAGCAATGCAGACAACCACGGCTGAGCGCGCCATCGCGAGCGTGTTGCAGGCGAATTGCCAGTCGCCGGTGGCGGCCTATGCAACTGTCGCCGCGGAGCAGCTGACGGTGACAGCGCTGATCGCACTGCCAGACGGCAGCGCGCACCTCCTGCAATCGATGAGTGGCAAGGCAGACGATGCCGAACTGCTGGGCCGGCAGCTTGCCGAGCAGCTGTTGCAACAGGGTGCCCGCGAAATGCTCGACAAAGCCGAGGCGATGAGTGGCTAGCGACGAACTCGCCGGCCGTGGCATTCTGATCACGCGCCCGGAAGCCCAGGCAGGGGAGCTCGCCGCAGCCGTTGAAGCCCATGGCGGCAGACCGATTCTGTTTCCGGTGATGGAAATCGAACCACGACACCCGGACCAGGTTGCCGCGGACGAGAACAGGCTGGAATCTCCCGACATCTCCATCTTCGTCAGCGCCAATGCTGTCAGGTACGGCCTGCCGTACGCTGCCGACTCGGTGATCTGCGCGATCGGTCCGGCAACGGCTGCGGCTATCACAGAAAGTGGCTACCCAAAAGTCATACGCGCGGCGTCCGGTTTCGACAGCGAACACCTGCTCGCAGAGCTCGAAAGCCGCGATGTCAGCGGTCAGACAGTACGCATTATCCGCGGCGAGGGCGGTCGCGAGGTTCTCGCCGAAACGCTGCGCTCTCGCGGCGCACGGGTCGACTACCTGGAAGTCTATGCGCGACGGCAACCCGATTACAGCGCCGCTCGGATCGAGCAGCTTCAAGACCGCCTGACAGACGGCGACATTCACATCGTGACCGCAATGAGTGTCGAGTCGCTCTGCAATCTGCTCGAGCTGCTGAATCCTGCTGCCATCAATGCCCTCGGCAGGGTGCCGCTGGTGACCCCCTCGGCACGTGTGATAAAAGAGGCGCATAATCGGCTTACCGATGTGCAGCCGGTACTGGCGGCCGGACCGCAGGCCGGCGATATGATCCGTGCGATGATTGCGTGCTGCAAACCCTGAGATTTTTGATGAGCGAAGAACCCAAGACCGAAGAGACCGAAATCGAAACAGAGATCGTGGCAGAAACGGTTGAGCAGACCGCCGCAGATACGCCGGCCGCGCCGAAAGCCAGGCGAAGTGCGACGGTTATCGCGCTGTTTGCACTGCTGCTTGCCGTCGTTGCTGTGCTTGCCTCCGGTTACGTAGCCTACAACGACTGGAACGACGCAGCGTCTGCCAACGACGGTGACAGCGCTATCGCAGACCTGCAGCGCCGCCTGCGGGACGCGAACGCTGCGCAGAGTGAGTTACAGGGTGCACTCGAGCAACTGGCCTCCAGGGACTCGGACATCGAAGCTGCCGTTGGCCGTGTCGAAAGCAGCGTGGACGACAAAATTCGCCTGGTCGAGTCGATGCCGTCACGCATGTCGACGCTGGAAGCATCGATCGCATCTTTGCAGGGCCTGTCGGCCGGTGCCCGCAATACGCTGCTGCTCGCCGAGGCCGAGTACTACATGCAAATTGCCAATGCGCAGTTACAGCTTGCGGCGAACCCCGAACTTGCGACGCTGGCACTGACAATGGCCGACGACCGTGTCGTGCAGATCGCCGACCCTGCCCTGACAGAGGTCAGGCGTGCCCTGGCCGACGAACTGGCGGCGCTCTCCAGCATGGACAAGCCGGACATCGAGGGCGTCACTCTCACCCTGGCCAGCCTGTCGCATGTGGTGGACTCTCTGCCGTTGGCGCAGGTTTCAGAAGCCGTCCGCGAACAGCCGGCGGTCGACCCTGAGGCAGGTCGCCTGAGTCGCGCCTGGTCGTCGATCAAAGGGGTTTTCTCCGGCATGGTGACGGTCAGCAAGATGGACGAAGCCGAGCGCCCGTTGCTCGCGCCTGATGATGTCTATTTCCTGCGCACCAATCTCTCGCTGCAATTGCAGGCCGCGCGACTCGCGTTGCTGCGCGGTGAAAAGAGCGTGTTTGAACAAAGCCTGGACGATGCAGATTCGTGGATAGGCGAGTACTTCGACGTCAACAGTGCGCAGGTCGCAAGCGCGCGCGAAACCATCGCCGAAATTCGTAACGGCATGTTCGCCATTGCGCCACCGGATATTTCGCAGTCGCTGCGCCTGTTGCGTCAGTACCAGACGCTGGCAGAGAGCAGCGAATGAAAGCTGGCCTGATCATTGTACTGGCGATCCTCGTCAGTATGTTTGCGGCCAGTTTTCTCATGCAGGATCCGGGCTATGTCGGGATCAATTTCCGTGGTTACCTGATCGAAATGTCGGTGCCAACGCTGGTTATCCTGATCATCTTTCTGCTTGTCACGATCTGGCTGGTTCGCGTTATCTGGCTCGCACCACGCCGCATGGGTGAAGCGGCCGGACGCTACCGCGCTGGTCGTGCGGGACAGAAGCTCACGCGCGGCATGATCGAGGTCGCCGAAGGCAACTTCGCGCGCGGTGAAAAGCTGCTGGCGAGAGCCGCCAGCACCAGCGACTCACCGCTGTTCAACTATCTGCAGGCCGCCAGGGCGGCGCACCTGCAGGGACTGGACGAACGCCGCGACGAATGGCTGAAGATTGCGTTCGAAGAAACGCCCGAAGCCGCCAATGCCGTGCTGCTCACGCAAGCCGAGTTCCAGCTTGATCGGGGCCAGCACGAATCGGCGCTTGCGACACTCAAGCGGCTGGAGGAAAACTCCCGGGATCACAGCTACGCGCTGGCGCTGCTCGGCCGCCTCTACTTCCAACTGCAAGACTGGAGCGCACTGGCGGAGATCTTGCCGCGACTGAAGAAGCACGGTCGGGTCGACGCGAAGACGCTCGAGACGTGGACTGTGCGTGTGCATGAGGAGGCGCTCGATAGCGCTGCGGATATCGAATTCCTGGAAGCATCCTGGAAGGCGGTGCCGAAACCGCTGAAGAAGAACATCACCCTGCTGGAAGCACGCTACACGGGGCTGATGCGCTGTGACCTGCACGACAAAGCAGAGAAAGAAATCGCGGCGGCACTCAAGTCAGAGTGGCAGTCGCCCCTGGTACGACTGTTCGGAATTGTTGAGGGGCCCAATGCGAGCAAGCAGCTGAAGCAGGCGGAGACCTGGCTTGCGAAACATCCGGAAGACCCCGACCTGATTCTCACTGCGGCACGCCTGTGCCTGCGGAACGAACTCTGGGGCAAGGCACGCAGTTACCTGGAAACGGTCATCAGCCTGCGTCCGACGCCGGAGGCCTACCATGAATACGGCCGCCTGCTCACACAGCTCGGCGAAGGCGAAGCTGCAGCGGATGCATACAAAGCCGGACTTGGCATGGTGACCGACGAGCCGTTGCCGGCCATCCCGCACCTCGACGCCGACTTCAAATAGCAGCCGGCGGAGACAAGGTCATCTTCCGCAAATCATTGCTCTGATTGGCTACTCGATCAGGGCTGCGAGCGCTTGCTGCGCAACCAGGCGGTCAGCGGCTCCCACTCATCCCAGTCCGGCCATGCCAGGTACTCGGGCAGCTCGAAGATGCCGAGGCCACGTGTGTACGCACGAACGTAGTTCTGCGCTTCACGCAGCGCGGCCACGTACGGCACGCGAGCTTTGGTCAGGTATTCGTCGAGGTCATCGAAAATCAGCGTGTTGTCACGAACGCGATTGGCGACGGCACCCACTTTGGCCTTTTTGGCCTTTACCTTGTGGGTATCGCCGAGTTCACCCAGAAACTTGGTGGTCGCCTGCATATCGATGGTCGAAGGCAGTACCGGTACCACGATGGTCTCGGCGTGATTGACGAGGTCCGTCAGCTCCTTGCCATGCGAACGCGCCGGCGCATCGCTGACGACGATATCTGCCGTCCGCGGCACGCGCCGCAGGCCGTCTTCAAACGCGGCGACGCCATGTATCGTCGGGCGATCTTCAGGGCGACGATCCAGCCACTCCATGCTTGATCCCTGCGGGTCGTAATCCGCAAGCGCCACGCTGGCGCCCTCATTGGCAAAATAGGAAGCAATATTCGTTGCAAGGGTGCTTTTGCCGCAGCCACCCTTCGCGTTCAAGACCATAATGTGCCGCATATTCCTCTCTCCAAAGGCAATGTTTTGGTTGTTGGTTTGCCTGTGTGTTTGGCAGTTTTATGTAAACTACAGTCGCCGTCCGCAAAAGTCCATCCGAAGGTAATAAACTGCATTGATGCAAATTTCCTACTACAAAATGCAGGCCGCGGGGAATCGAATTGTCGTCGTCGATCGACGCAACGATGATTCGACAGCACCCACGCCGCAGCAGATAAAATTGCTTGGCGATGACGCCACGGGCCCTGGGTTTGACCAGTTGATGTGGGTCTTCGACACACAAAAGCCCGGCTCGCTCGCCGCGTATCGCGTCTTCAACAACGACGGCAGTGAATGCGAGCAATGCGGCAATGGCGTGCGCTGTGTTGCGCGAGTCCTGGCGAACGATGGCGGCGCGAACTTCACGCTTGAAAGCCCGGCCGGCCCGATTGAGGTGCAGATTTCCGCGACTGATGAGGTGTCGGTGAGCATGGGCGCACCGAGCTACGAGGCGTCGTCACTGGTCGCCTGCGGCCAGCCGTTCGATGTGTCGCTGGTATCCATGGGCAATCCGCATTGCGTGTTGCAGGTCGACGATGTGCAGAGTTTCGATGTCGCGGCCCTCGGGCCCGCTATCGAGAATCACGAGCGCTTCCCGGAGCGCATCAATGTTGGCTTCATGCAGGTTCGCGATCGCGGCAACATCGCCCTGCGCGTCCACGAACGCGGCGCCGGAGAAACGCTGGCCTGCGGCACCGGTGCCTGCGCTGCAGTCGTTGCCGGTCAACGCCTGGGGCTGCTCGACTCGTCCGTCAACGTGTTCCTGCCGGGCGGCCAACTCGTGATAAGCTGGCGCGGCAACGGCGCCAGTGTGTGGCTGAGCGGCCCTGCCGAAATTCTGAGCGAAGGAAGCATCGATTTATGAGCACACAACGCAGGCCCGAGTACGTCGACGAGACTATCAGCGAAGAGGCGGTGCATGATTACCTGCAAACGCATCCCGACTTCTTCGAATCTCACGCCAGCCTGCTGAACTCGCTCGAACTGCCGCACACCGCAGGTGGTGCCGTGTCGCTGGTTGAACGGCAGGTATCGCAGCTCAGGCAGAAAGAGCTCAAGCTCGAGCGCAAGCTTCGCGAACTCATCGGCGTGGCCCGTGACAACGACCTGCTCGCCGCGAAAATCCATGAATTTGCCATGCAGTTGCTCGCAACCGGCGATCTGCAGACGACAGTAAAAGCCGTTGAAGAGGCCATGCGTTCGGGGTTTGGCGCCGATCACGCCGTCCTGGTGCTGTTCGGCGACCCGGAGTCGTTCCTGGACATCAAGGCCGGGCGTTTTTTCCGTGTCGTCGAACGCAGCGATGACAGCGTGAAGCCGTTTGCAACCTTCCTCAACGGCAGCGGCCCGCGTTGCGGCCAGATCCGCGACTCGCAGCGGGAAATTCTGTTTCGCAAGGACGCCGACGAGGTCGGCTCCGTGGCGATGGTGCCGCTTGGCAAGAAAGCCGAAATCGGTTTCATGGCCATTGGCAGCAACGAGACCGATCGCTTTCACCCGGGCATGAGCATGGATTTCCTGTCACGCGTTGGTGACCTTGTGTCCGGAGCGTTGCGGCGCTTCTGAGCACTTAAGCGCCGTGAACGACAAAGAGAAGGGCTGGATAGACCAATTCATCCGCCATCTCGAGTTTGAGCGGCGCTTGTCACCGCTCACCTGCAAACACTATCGCCGCGACCTCGAGGCCCTGCTCGCCTGGTGCGAACAGCAGCAAATCGAGCGCTGGGACAGCCTCGACAGTGAACACATCCGCACCTACACCGGCGCCGCTTTTCGCAAGGGCCTGAGCGCCAAGAGCCTGCAACGCCGGCTGTCGGCGAGTCGCACCTTCTTTCGCTACCTGCTGCGCGAGAAGCATGTCAGCCGCAACCCGGTCGATGCGGTATCAGCCCCAAAGGGCAAGAAGCGACTGCCCGGCAACCTGGACGCCGACCGCATGGCACGGCTGCTGGAAATCCCCGGCGAGGGGCCGCTGGTTGATCGCGATCGCGCCATCCTCGAGCTGCTGTACTCCTCCGGCCTGCGCCTGGCCGAACTGGTTGACCTGAACCTCGGCGACATAGACCTTGCAGACGCCACCGTGCGCGTCACCGGCAAGGGCAACAAGGACCGCATCGTGCCGGTCGGCAGGAAAGCCCGCCAGGCCGTCAAGCGCTGGCACAAGAGCCGCGCGCAGCTCGCGGATGCTGACGAACAGGCGCTGTTCGTCAGCCAGCGCGGCACGCGGCTCAGCCCGCGCTCCGTGCAGGCACGCGTCACCCACTGGGCGAAAAAGCAGGGCATCGACAGCAACGTTTACCCGCACCTGTTCCGGCACTCTTTCGCCACCCACCTGCTCGAATCCAGTCACGACCTCAGGGGCGTACAGGAGCTGCTCGGGCACGCCAATATTTCCACGACCCAGGTGTACACACACCTTGATTTCCAGCATCTGGCGTCCATATACGACAAGACTCATCCAAGAGCCCGACGAAAACCCAAGAATCAGGGCTGAATCGCAGGTACCCAAAACATGGAACAATTCAGAGGCACGACCATCGTGTCGGTGCGTCGCAATGGCAAAGTGGCCATCGCCGGCGACGGCCAGGTCAGCATGGGCAACACCGTTATGAAGGGCAATGCACGCAAGGTACGGCCGCTGGCCGGCGGTCGCGTCATCGCAGGATTCGCGGGCGGCACCGCCGACGCCTTTACCCTGTTCGAGCTGTTCGAGACCAAACTTGAGCAGTACGGCAACCTGACGCGGGCGGCCATTGAACTTGCCAAGGACTGGCGCACCGATCGGCGCCTGCGGCGCCTCGAAGCGCTGTTGTGCGTCGCCGACAAGGACTCGAGCTTCATCATTTCCGGCAACGGCGATGTCATCGAGCCCGAAAATGACCTGATGGCTATCGGCTCCGGTGGCCCCTACGCACAGGCCGCGGCGCTCGCTCTGCTGCAAAACACGGATCTCGACGCGAGAGGCGTCGCCGAAAAGGCGCTGCTCATTGCCGGCGAAATCTGTGTCTTTACCAACCAGAACATCGTCATAGAAGAGCTGTAATGTCCCAGATGACCCCACGCGAAATCGTCCAGGAGCTGGACAAGCACATTATCGGTCAGGACGACGCCAAGCGTTCTGTTGCAATTGCACTGCGCAATCGCTGGCGGCGCGTGCAGATCGGTGAGCCTCTGCGCAGCGAGATCACGCCGAAGAACATCCTCATGATCGGACCGACAGGCGTCGGCAAGACAGAAATCTCGCGACGCCTCGCGAAACTCGCGAGAGCGCCGTTTATCAAGATAGAGGCCACCAAGTTCACCGAGGTGGGCTACGTTGGCCGCGAAGTCGACAGCATCATCCGCGACCTCATGGACGTTGCCGTCAAGCTGATTCGCGAAGAGGCCATGTCCAGGGTGCGGCACCGTGCCGAAGATGCCGCGGAAGATCGTGTGCTGGACGCGCTGCTGCCACCGCCGTCGCGCGGCGTTGGCTTCACGCCCGACAGCGAAGTCCGGCAGGATGGCGAGACGCGACAGAAGTTTCGCAAGATGTTGCGCGAGGGCAAGCTCGACGACAAGGAAATCGAAATCCAGTTGAGCGCTGTTCCGGTTGGCGTCGAGATCATGGCGCCGCCTGGAATGGAAGAGATGACCAGCCAGCTGCAGGGCATGTTCCAGAACCTGGGCGGTAACCAGCAGAAAACACGCAAGCTCAAGGTGAAGGACGCCTACAAGCAGCTGGTCGACGAGGAGGCTGCAAAGCTGGTCGATGAGGAAGATCTCAAGGCACAGGCGCTGGAGTCTGTCGAACAGCACGGCATCGTGTTCCTTGATGAAATCGACAAGGTGGCGCGCAGCTCCAGCACGCAGGGTGCTGACGTCTCACGTGAGGGTGTGCAACGCGACCTGTTGCCGCTGGTTGAGGGATCGACCGTCAACACCAAGTACGGCATGGTGAAGACCGATCACATCCTGTTTATTGCCTCCGGGGCGTTCCACGTCTGCAAACCGTCCGACCTGATTCCGGAATTGCAGGGTCGCCTGCCCATTCGCGTCGAGCTGAAGTCGCTGACGACCGACGATTTCGTGCGCATCCTGACTGAACCGGATGCCTCGCTGACCGACCAGTACAAGGCGCTGATGCAGACCGAAGAGGTGACTCTCGAATTCGACCAGACGGGCGTGCGGCGTATCGCCGAGGTAGCCTTCCATGTCAACGAAAATACCGAGAACATTGGCGCCCGGCGGCTGCACACGGTCATGGAGCGGCTGCTGGAGACGATTTCGTTCGAAGCATCGGACAAGAGCGGCAGCCATTTCCGCATCGACGCCGCGTATGTCGACGAGCATCTCGCAGAACTGTCACAGGACGAGGACCTTAGCCGCTATATCTTATAAACTGCGCCGATGAGCAATACCCCACAATCCGGCGACAAGACGCACTTCGGCTACAAGACGGTCGACAGTGGCGAAAAGGCCGATCTCGTCAGGGACGTGTTCGACTCGGTAGCCTCCCGCTACGACATCATGAATGACCTGATGTCGGGCGGCATGCACCGGCTCTGGAAGCGTTTCACCATCGAGCAGGCGAACGTGCGCCCCGGCCAGCAGGTGCTGGACCTGGCGGGAGGCACCGGTGATCTCGCCCTGAAATTCTCGCGACTGGTTGGCGACAGCGGCCATGTCGTACTTGCGGATATCAACGCCGCGATGCTCAACGAAGGCCGCCGCCGTCTCGTCGACGCCGGCGCCTCGGGCAACGTCTCGATCGCACAGGTGAATGCAGAGGCTCTGCCGTTCGCGAGCGGTACTTTCGACTGCCTCACAATCGCCTTTGGCCTGCGCAACGTGACCGACAAGCAGGCGGCGCTGGAATCGATGTACCGGGTATTAAAGCCGGGTGGCAAAGCGATGATCCTGGAATTCTCAAGGCCTGCCGACGCCATCAAGCCTGCCTATGACCTGTACTCGTTCAAGGTGCTGCCGGCACTTGGCCAGCTCATTGCGAAGGATGCGGACAGCTACCAGTACCTTGCCGAGTCGATTCGTATGCACCCTGACCAGGAAACACTCAAAGGCATGATGCAGGACGCCGGCTTCGAGCGCTGCCGCTACCACAACCTGATGGCGGGCATAGTCGCGCTGCACATCGGCTACCGGATCTGAGGGGCCCGCCATGGAACCGTTACAAGCTGCGCTGCAGCCTATCGTGAGGCGTCTGAATCGCAATATTCGTGAAACCACCCCGGCGCTGGAGCTGTGCCGCAAGCTGGATGGCACCGTGGTCGCCGTGCGCGTACGCGATACTGCCCTCAGCGCCTATTTCCAGGTTGCGGACGAGGCCATTGCCGTTTCCGCTGACTACGACGATGAGCCCGATGTGGCGATCAGTGGCTCGCTGCTGACACTCGCACGCATGGCAGGCAACGCCGGCGAAGACGCAATTCGCGACGGCTCCCTCGAGCTTTGCGGCGACGCGCAGAAGGCGCAGGCTTTTCAGCGCCTGCTGGCGATGGCGAAGCCGGACGTCGAGGAAGAACTGTCGGGCGTTATCGGTGATGCAGCCGCGCACCGCCTTGGCAGCATGGCGCGCGGCGTCGGCCGCTGGGCGCGCGATGCACGCAGCACCATGGGAGACAATGTGCGCGAGTACCTGCAGGAAGAAAGCGGCGATGTGCCCAGTCGCTACGAGGTTGAGAAATTCACAACCCAGGTCAGCGTGTTGCGCGACGATGTCGATAGAGTCGAAGCACGCATCAAGCGTTTGCTGAGGCGCGACTGATATGCAACGTTTGCGCACGATCGCGAGGCTGGTGACGATCCAGCGAATTCTCGTCAAGTACGGCCTCGACGAGATCATCACCGCGACCCATCTGCTGCGGCCCACGCGCTTCGTGTTTTACATCCTGCCACGACGCCGCGACAGCTCGGCGCCACGCGGCGAGCGCATTCGACTGGCGCTCGAGGAACTGGGCCCAATTTTTGTGAAGTTCGGCCAGGCCATATCCACGCGCCGCGACTTGTTGCCGCCGGATATCGCCACGGAGCTCGCCAAGCTGCAGGACCGCGTGCCGCCGTTCCCGGCAGCTGAAGCCATGGAAATCATGAGTGACTCCTACGGCGAGCCGGTTGCCGACGTGTTCAAGCGCTTTGACGTTGAGCCGCTGGCAGCCGCATCCATCGCACAGGTGCACAGTGCACAGCTGAAGAGCGGCGAGGAAGTCATCGTCAAAGTGTTGCGGCCGGGCGTTGAGGAACAGATTGAGCAGGACCTCGAGGTCCTGCGCATGATTGCCGGGCTCGCCAAACGCTACTGGGAACATGGCGAGCGACTGAAGCCGGTGGAGCTGGTGAAAGAATACGAACGCACCATCCACGATGAACTCGACCTGATGCGGGAGGCCGCAAACGCGGCACAACTGAAGCGTAATTTCGAAGGCAGTGACCTTTTGTACGTGCCGGAAATTTACTGGGACTACTGCAACCAGGAAGTCATGGTGCAGGAACGCATCTTTGGCACACCGATCAGCGACATGGAGTCACTGAAGAAGGCCGGCACCAACATCCAGGCGCTCGCCGAAAACGGCGTGGAGATTTTCTTCACGCAGGTGTTTCGTCACAACTTTTTTCACGCGGATATGCACCCAGGCAATATCTTCGTCATCACCACGGATCCCGAGAAGCCCCGCTACGCCGCTGTCGACTTTGGCATCGTGGGCACGCTCAACCCTGAGGACAAACGCTACCTTGCTGAGAACTTCCTGGCGTTTTTCGATCGCGACTACTATCGCATCGCCAAACTGCACCTCGATTCCGGCTGGGTACCCGCGGACACGCGTATCGACCACCTGGAGTCCGCCGTGCGTACCGTGTGTGATCCGATATTCAGCAAACCGCTTGAAGAGATTTCTTTCGCGCAGGTGCTGATGCGACTGTTCCGCGTGGCGCAGCGTTTCAATGTCGAGATCCAGCCGCAGCTGATCCTGCTGCACAAGACCCTGTTTAACATCGAGGGCCTCGGTCGCGACCTGTACCCGAGGCTCGACTTGTGGAAGACCGCGCATCCGGTGCTCAAACAGTGGATGGATGAGCAAGTGGGGCCGCAAGCCATGATCGCCGATTTCCGCGAGAACCTGCCGCAAATGCGCCAGGCGTTGCGCGAACTTCCGGGGGCGCTGCAGGCACTGTCGGAACAATTACGTGATGGAGAAATCCGCGTACAGCTTGACTCACGCGAGCTCGAAGCCATGCAGCGTTCACTGGAGACACAGCGGCGGCAGCGATTCTGGCTGGCGACAGCCGTGACCGGAGTCATCGCCGGTACCCTGGTGCTGACCCTCGGTGAATTGCCCGTGCTTGGCTGGGCAATGGCGGCGTCGGGCGTGATTGCCGGACTGGTAGCGCGCCGCTGATGTGGGCAGCAATCGCCAGGGGACTGCTGCGACTCGGCGGCTGGAGCATGACCTCAGGTCTGCCGGATGTGCCCAAGGCGGTGATCATCGCGGCGCCGCATACCTCCAATTGGGATGGCATCTGGGCGATGATCTACATTGTAGCGATCGGAATCGACGTCAAGTTTTTCGCCAAGCGTTCCCTGTTCTGGTTTCCGCTGGCAATCCTGCTGCGTGGGCTCGGCGGCGTGCCACTCGACCGCGGCCGAGCCGGGTCAGCCGTCGACCAGGCGGTTGCGTTATTTGAAGAAAACGACAGCTTTTATTTCGGGCTCGCCCCGGAGGGAACGCGGACCAAAGTGCCGTTCTGGAAATCGGGCTTCTATCGCATCGCGATGGCTGCCGACGTTCCTGTCGTACCCGGCTTCCTCGACTTCGGCACACGCCGCATTGGTTTTGGCGAGGCGATTACGCTCAGCGGCGACCAGGACGCCGATCTGGAAAAATTCCGTGCGCTGTACAAAGACATCAAGGGCCGCCATCCGGACCAGACCGGCACCATCGCCTTCCAGTAAATCACTGTCTGCCAATAAAAAAGGCCGCCCGAAGGCGGCCTCTTCAGTTGGCTGTAAAACCGACTAGTAGCGATAGTTCGCTTCAAGACCTATGACACGACCTTTCTGCATCGGTCCCGCAGTGTACAGACCCGAGATCGATGTCAGGTTGCCCCAGTTCGCTTCGTCACCCAGGTTCCTGCCATACAGTGAGAAATTCCACTTGTCGTCCGGCGTGAAGTAGGTGATGTTCGCGTTGGTGCGTTTCTGGTCAGCGAAAATCTCGGTATTCGAATCGTTGTAGGGATGCTCCTCGCGGAAGCTGTGATTCGCCGAGAGGTTCAGCAGGCCCGAACCGAGCGGAATGTCCCACGATGCGCCGACGCTGTAGTTCGTTGGCGCGAGGCGCGGTAAATCAGGCCCGAGAAACGCCGCAAAATCCGGCTCGACCCGATCGTACTCGCCGTCCTGCCAGCCGTAGGATGCGTTGATCGAGAAGTTGTCGGTAATCAGGCCGACGAAATCGATCTCGGCACCCTTGATCGTCACATCGCCGGCGTTGATCGTTCCCTGCAGGACCACCACGTCGGGATCACCGATGTTCAGCTCGCGCTGCATATCATCAATCTCGTTCTGGAACACGGCGAGGTTGACGCGCACGCGACCGTCGGCCAGGTCCGTCTTCAAGCCAAACTCGATCGTGGTGTTCTCTTCTTCCCTGGTGGGCCCTGGCGGAATAACGTCGGGCTTGGCATTACGGAAGTTAAAGCCACCGGAGCGGTAACCCTTGGACCAGAAACCGTAGATTTGCGAGTTGTCGTTGTAAGACCACTGGAAGCCGACCTTGGGTGTAATGTTGTCCCACTTGCCAGCAAGATCGTCGAAGGTGCAGTCGAAGTTCACGACGTCCGCACAACCGCCGCCAGTGCCGCTGATGATGCTCGCGGACTTTTCCTCGTTGGTGTAACGCACGCCGGCGGACAGTGAGAAGTTGTCATTAACGTAGTAGTCATTGTTCCAGAATACGCCCCAGTTCTTCGAGTCCATGTCGCCGCCAAGTGCCCGCAGCAGCGCGATCTGGATGTAGCGTCCTTCGCGGTAGTTTACGGTCTGGTCAAAGTAGTAGAGACCCAGGGTCGCATCCCACTTTTCGGCAAATCGACCTGACCAGCGCAACTCGTTGCTGACCTGCTCCTGGTCGGTATAGCCCGGCGCAGCAAACAACGGGAAATAGGTGCCGTCAATATCCGCGGTCGAATCGGCCGCTACCCTGCGGGTGCCGAAGATATTGGTGAGCGTACCGTTGCCAACTTCGGCAACGTTGACCTCCACCATGAACTGGTTCCACTCCATGTCGGTCATGCCAATCTCATCGGCGGTGGTCGCATAATCCTCAAGCACGCCGTTGCGCTGGTCCGTAATGTTGGTCCAGGGTGCGCCGTCGCCCTCGGACTCGCCATGCTCGAACATGAAGGTCACATCCACGTTGTCATTCGGCGTCCACAGGAGGCTCGGGCGAATCAGGATGGTCTGCATGGCGCCCGCCTTGTTGCTCTGGTCCGCAGACTTCACGTAGAAACTCTGACCCGGGAACGGTGCCGGTACGTATGGGAACGGGCCTACCTGCGGACCGGTGTAGGTCTGGTTGATGTTGTCGAAGTAACCCTCGTCATCGTCATAGTAGACAACCAGTTTCGCCGCGAGGCGGTCCTCTGATAACGCACCTTCGACGGATGCTGCAAAGTTGATCTGGTCTGCGTCAGTGACGCCGACGCGCACCCGCGAGCCGAACTCGCCGGTGGGGCGGGCATTGCGCAATACGACAGCACCACCCGTCACGTTGCGACCGAACAGCAAGCCCTGCGGTCCGCGCAATACTTCAACAGACTCGAGATCAAACGTGTCGATTACCACACCGTAGGTCGTGCCCATGTACAGGCCATCCACAAAGACGCCTACCGTCGGATCAACCGACGGGATTGAGCTGTTGATGCCCTGGCCACGAATCGAGAAGTTCTGTACGCCCGGGAATGTGCCCACAGCCTCGAGCTGCACGTTCGGCATCAGGTAGCTGAGATCGTCGAGCTTCTTGACGTACAGTGCGTCGATCTGTGCTGCACCAAATGCATTGATGGCTATTGGCACATCCTGCACCGCCTCCGCGTCACTTTTCTTGCGAGCCGTCGTGACGATTTCGTCGAGTAATACCTTGGCTGAACCCTCTTGGGCAAGCGCAGCGCCAGGAAGCGCGAAAATTGCAGCTGATGAAACCGCCATGGCCAAAGCAGCGAACAGCGCCTTGACGTTTTTTGACCGATTGAAAACAGTCATAGTTATCTCCCGATATCCCCCATTGGAACCGATGAGCATACTGTTGTTACAGTGCACATGCCAATCCCGGGAAACCTTCAGAATCAGACCCTCATGCCTGTAAATCAGCAAGCAACGCAGCCGCGAAGCATCCGCAGCTTTGTCAGACGAGCCGGACGAATGACGGCGTCGCAACAGAGAGCGATGCAGGAGCTTTGGCCGGCGATGGGCATCGAGTTCGAGGCGCGGTCGCTGGATCTTGACGACATCTTCGGACGCAGGGCGCCGCTGGTTGTCGAAATCGGTTTTGGCAACGGCGACTCACTGGTTCAGCAGGCCGCGGAGCATCCGGAGTGCAACTTTCTCGGCATCGAGGTGCACGTGCCGGGTGTCGGCCATTGCCTGCTGGCAGCGCGTGACGCCGGAGCTGAGCAATCTGCGCCTGATCAGTCACGACGCGATCGAAGTACTGAAGCAGATGATTCCGCCGTCCAGCACCTCGAGGCTCAACCTGTACTTCGCCGACCCCTGGCCGAAGAAGCGCCACCACAAGCGCCGCATCGTGCAGCCCGACTTTCTGCAGCTGGTGGCGAGCAGGCTTGGCGAACAGGGCCGCTTTTGCCTGGCGACCGACTGGGCCAACTATGCGCAACACATCGACGAGGTATTCGCCGCATCTGCGCTGTTTACCTGCGTGGAGCGCCGCGAACACGACGGCGAAGCACCGCTGGATCGGCCCGCGACCAAGTTCGAGCGACGCGGGCTGAAGCGCGGCCATCGAATCGTCGACTGGTGTTTCGAAAAAGCGCGCTGACAGAAGAACCGCAGGGCGCTTGCGTTACATCGAATCCGGCGCCGTCACGTAGATCTCGCCGTCGCGCACCGCAACGTCGACGTGCCGCAGCGTCTTCCCCTTGCACGGCCCGGCCACGCACAGACCGCTGTCGATTTCGTACACGGCACCGTGTGAGGCACAGATAATCGCCGTGCGGTCCTTGGTCAGGAAGCTGTCCGGCGCCCAGTTGAGCGGATGGCCGACGTGAACACAGTAGTTCTGGTACGCGTAAACGTCGTCTCCTTTGCGCACGACGAAGCCGCGAAACGGCCAGTCACCGTCGCCAACCGAGAATTCCCGACATCCGGGGTCGGCGATGTCGGCAAGCGCGCCGACCTTGAGTTCCACTTCAGCCATTGCTCTGTTGTTCATTCCATGGCGCAACCTTGAATAGCAACAACATGCCCGGAATCGCCAGCAAGGTACAAAGCAGGAAGAACTGGGTCCAGCCGATTGACTCGACAATCACGCCCGTTACAGAGTTTGCAAACACCCTCGGCACGGCAGCCAGCGCAGTGAATAGCGCAAGCTGTGTTGCCGCGAAGGCCGGGTTGGTGGTGCGCGCCATGAACGCGATCAACGCGGCCGCGCCGAGGCCAACGCCGAGGTATTCGAACATGACCACGCCGCCCAGCACCCAGGGATTGGGCCCAACTTCGGAGAGCAGGGCGAAACCCAGGATACTGACGATCTGAACGACGCCGAATAGCCACAGCGCGCGGTTGATCGGCAACTTCACCATTACCAGGCCGCCGACGATCGTGCCGACGTTAGCGGCGATCAATCCCGCGGTCTTGCTGATGGCGCCAATCTGCGTCAATGAAAAGCCAACATCGATAAAAAACGGCGTCTGCAGTGCGGTGGCCATGTTGTCGCCGAGCTTGTAGAGAAACAGGAACGCGAGCACCAGCATCGCGGGCGCAAACCCCGAGCGGCCGATGAATTCGCGGAACGGCTCAACGACGGCGTCCTTCAGGGTCTTGGGCGGCGTCGGATCTGCAATGGCCTCGTCGATAAACAGCGTCATCAGAATGCCCACCAGCATGAACGCGCCGATGATGATGAAGACGATGCTCCAGTCGAAATAATCGGCCAGTATCAAACCCAGCGCGCCCGGCACCAGCCCGGAAAAGCGATACGCCTGCACATGGACTGCGTTACCCAGGCCCAGCTCGACATCGGGCAGTAGTTCGCGACGGAATGCATCGAGCACGATGTCCTGGGTCGCGCTGAAGAACGCCACCGCTGCCGCCAGGTAGGCGACCGTCCAGATCGACAACAACGGATCCAGAAAACCCATGGCGCTAATTGAGACCAACAGCAGCACTTGCGTCAGCAGCATCCAGCCGCGACGGTGGCCAAGGAACGGCAACGTGTAGCGATCAACGAGCGGTGCCCACAGGAACTTCCAGACATACGGGAACTGCACGAGGGCAAAGAAGCCGATCTCGGCAAGGCCCACACCTTCGGTGCGCAGCCAGCCCGGCACCAGCTGGAACAGCAGGTACAGCGGCATGCCGGACGTAAAGCCCGTGAAAATGCAGATCAGCATGCGCCGATTGAAAATCGCTTCCCGGAATGACGGCCGAACCGGTGTTTGCGTGTCGACCTCAGTCGTCATGCGAGTAGTCATAGTCCATGATTAACGGCGCGTGGTCGGAAAAGCGTTCGTCCTTGTAGATTTCGGTGCGCAGGACCTTGTCACCAAGGCCTGGCGTTACGACGTGGTAGTCGATGCGCCAACCCACGTTGTTGTCCCATGCGCGGCCGCGATTCGACCACCACGTGTACTCGTGTTCGTCCTGCGGCAGCGCGCGAAACGCGTCGACGTAGCGGTGCTCGCCAAATACCTGGTCCAGCCACGCGCGCTCTTCGGGAAGAAACCCGGAGTTGTTGCGATTGCCGCGCCAGTTGCGCAGGTCTTCTTCCTTGTGCGCGATGTTCCAGTCGCCGCAGATTACGTATTCAGAACGGCGCCGCTGCAGTTTCCTGAGGTGCTCGGTAAAGGTGTCCATGCATCGATACTTGGCCGCCTGTCGTTCCTCGCTCGACGAGCCGGACGGCAGGTACAGCGACACGACGTTGATGCCGCCCAGCTGCACCTCCAGGTAACGGCCCTCGCTGTCGAATTCCGCATCGCCGTAGCCACGCACGATTTTCTTCGGCTCATGTCGGCTATAAATCGCGACACCGGAATAGCCCTTCTTTTCGGCATCTTCGTAATAGCAATGGTAGCCGGCCGGCGAGAACACGTCGTCGCCGAGCTGATGGACCTGCGCCTTGGTCTCCTGGATACACACGACGTCGGCGTTCTGTGCCGACATCCAGTCAAAGAAGCCCTTGCGGGCGGCGGCACGAATGCCGTTGGCATTTAAGCTGATAACTCGAAACACAGATGCAACCTTCAGGGAACCGCCGAACGGACGGAATCGTGGCATACTTTGCCGCGGCCATCATACTAGACGACAGCTGAAGACCAACCCTATGCGCGCATACAAACGAGAATTCATTGAGCTTGCACTTGAGCTGGGCGTACTCCGCTTCGGCGAGTTCGAACTAAAGTCCGGTCGCATCAGTCCCTATTTCTTCAACGCCGGACTCTTCAATACCGGCTACGCCGCCGCCAAGCTGGGACGATTCTACGCGGCCGCTATTGCAGACTCGGGCGTGCAGTTCGACATGCTGTTTGGCCCGGCCTACAAAGGCATACCACTGGCTACGCTCGCCGCTGCCTCGCTTGCGGAACAACACGATATTGATGTGCCATATTCTTATAACCGCAAGGAAGCCAAGTCGCATGGCGAGGGCGGTTCGGTGGTCGGCGCACAGCTCAAGGGCAGGGTCATGATCGTCGATGACGTGATCACTGCAGGCACGGCCGTCAGGGAGGCGTACCAGATCATTTCGGCCGCCGGCGCTGAAGTCTGCGGCCTGACCATATCGCTGGACCGCCAGGAACGCGGTCAGGGCCCGTACTCAGCCGTGCAGGAACTGAAATCGTCGCTGGGCATTCCGGTGATCAGCATTATCCAGCTCGATGACCTGATCGATATTCTGGAAGAATCGAGCGAATATGCAGTCCACCTCGAGCCGGTTTTGCGGTATCGTAAACAGTACGGAGTCATAGCATAACTCCTTGTTTCTTGGCGTTCGGGGCGAAAAATCGAGACACAGTCCCGGATTGAACCGTGAATTTCATGGCATATTTACTCTATGCGACACAAACTTTTCGCAATCACGTTAATCAGCCTGCTGCCGCTCGCCGCGCTTGCGCAGTCGAACGAGTATTTCAAGTGGGTCGACAAGGACGGCGTCACCCATTACGGCGACAGCATTCCGGCTGAGTACGCCGAGCTGCCGAAGCAAGTGGTCAACGACCACGGTGTGACGGTCGACGAGCTGGAAGGCAAGAAGACCGAAGAGCAGCTGGAGCAGGAGCGCGTCGAGAACGAGCTTCGCGTTGCGCGTGAGTTACAGAAGCGCGCAGACCAGGCGCTGCTGGCAACCTATCTGTCCGTCGATGAAATCAGGCTGCACCGCGACCGTCGGGTCGAGATGTCCAAAGCGCAGTCACGCGTAACCGAACTTTACCTGCGCAACCTTGAACGGCGCCTCGGCAACCTGCTGAAGGATGCCAGCCACTTCAAACCGTACAGTGACAACCCCGACGCGCCAATGATCGACCCCGACCTCGCTGAAGATATCCGGCTGACTCGGGCAACGATTGCGCGGCACGAATCGAACCTGGAGAGATACCAGGTCAACGAGGACCAGGTCATCGCCCGTTTTGAAGGGGACATCAGCCGCTTCAAGGTCCTGAAGGGCATTGAATAGCCGTTAAGCCGGCAACACCGCTACGACGTTCCTGAGCTGCCAAAGCCACCCGCACCACGATCGCTCTGGTCGAATTCTGTAACCACCTCAAACTGAACCTGCTCCACAGGTACGAACACCATTTGTGCGATGCGCTCTGCCGGCTGCACTTCGTAGGCCTGCGAGCCGCGGTTCCAGCACGATATAAAAATCTGGCCCTGGTAGTCCGAGTCGATGAGGCCGGTCAGGTTGCCGAGCACCAGGCCGTGCTTGTGGCCAAGTCCGGAGCGCGGCCAGAGCACGGCCGCGAGGCCCGGGTCACCGACGTGAATCGCGAGGCCGGTCGGCACCAGGACCGTTTCTCCGGGCGCGACCGTCAACGGCTCATCGATGCACGCACGCATATCCAGACCGGCAGAGCCGTCAGTCGCGTAATGTGGCAACGGGATGGTATCGCCCACACGAGGGTCCAGGATTTTCAATTCAATCGAGCGCACAGCGTTTCCTTTGATGAGTATTCAGCGAGCGTAGCGATCCGCCACGAGTTCGATAATCTGGCTTGCGAGTTCGGTCTTGGCGGCAGTGGGAAACGCGTGCTCACCGCCGTCCCAAAAAACCTCCACCGTATTGTCATCGACATCGAAACCGCAGTCACGGCCAACGCGGTTCGCGACGATCATGTCGAGTTTCTTCCTCAGGAGCTTGCCGCGAGCGTACTTTTCTACGTCGTTCGTCTCCGCGGCAAACCCGACCGTGAACGGTCCGTCTTCGAGCGCCGCGACGGACGCCAGAATATCCGCTGAGCGCACCAGGGCGATGCTCATTTCTGCTTCCGTCTTTTTGATTTTCTGTTCCGCAGTTGCGGCCGGCCTGTAGTCGGCGACCGCGGCGGCGGCGATGAAAATATCGGCCTGACCGACGTGCGCATGGGTTGCCCGGTACATTTCTTCGGCGGTCTGCACCTGCACCACCTCGACGCCGTGCGGCTCATCAAGACTGACCGGGCCGCTGATGAGAATGACCCTCGCGCCCTGCGCGGCCGCGGCCCGTGCGATGGCGTAGCCCATCTTCCCGGAGCTGCGATTGCTGATGTAGCGCACCGGGTCGATCGGTTCGCGCGTCGGGCCTGCCGTAATCAACACCGTCTTGCCCGCAAGCCTTCCGGCACCCCGGGCGCCCGCCAGATCGAACACCATGGACGCTATGTCGCCCGGATCCAGCATGCGTCCGGCGCCGGTTTCACCGCAGGCCTGCGAGCCGTGATCCGGCCCCAGAATGTGCATGCCGCGATCCTGTAACAGCTGCCGGTTCGCCTGCACGGCCGGGTTATTCCACATGACATGGTTCATGGCCGGCGCGAGCGCAATCGGTGCTTCAGTTGCAAGACACAGGGTCGCAAGCAGATCCGTGGCGCCACCGCTTGCGAGACGCGACATCACCTCGGCCGTCGCCGGCGCAATCACGACGGCGTCGGCCCAGCGGGCCAACTCGATATGACTCATGGCGGCCTCGGCCTCCTTGTCCCACAGATTGGAGCGTATCGGTCGACCCGACACGGCTTGCAGGGCAGTTGGCGTGACGAATTCCTCGGCGGCCTGGGTCATTACGATCTGCACGTCAGCGCCGCGCTCACGCAGTCGGCGCACGAGATCAGGCGTTTTGTAGGCGGCGATGCCACCGGTGATGCCGAGGAGGATATTCATGAAGCACTGATTCTTACCGAAACACGGCGTGCGCGCCAGATTGATTGCTTGTCTGCCACGCCGAGCGGCGCACAATGGGACCTGACGCTCAGCACAGGGATCGTTGATGAGTCGAAAAACAGACACGCAATTGCTGGCTGCCATTCTGCATGCCGGCGGTGGTCGCCGCAGCAGCAGACAGCTCGCGAAACGGCTGCTGCAGCGCTTCGGCGGGCTGCGTCCGCTGCTGCACGCGGAGCCTGACGCGCTGGCATCGGTGCCAGGCATCGGTGACGCCAGGCTCGGGCTGTTGCGCGCCCTGCCGGAGCTGGCCAGGCGCTACTTCGATGAGTATTTGCCGATCGGCGAGGCAATCCGCAGCCCGGCCGACACCGAGGCGTTCCTGGTCTCGCGCATGCGCCACCTCGACCACGAGCTGTTCTGCTGCCTGTACCTCGACAATCGTCATCGCGTGCTGCGGTTTGACGAGATGTTTCGCGGCACTATCGACGGCACTTCGGTCTATCCACGCGAAGTCGTAAAGGAGGCGCTTGCAGTCAATGCGGCCGCTGTTATCCTTGCCCACAACCATCCATCCGGGGTTGCGGAGCCCAGCCAGGCCGACGAACGCATCACGCAGCGGCTGAAATCGGCGCTGGATTTGGTCGATATTCGCCTGCTGGACCACCTGATTGTTGGCAGGGGGCCCGCCACATCGCTGGCTGCGCGCGGAATGATCTGAACCAGGCTCTTGTCATTCCCCGCCCACGCTGGTATAAAGTTCCGCTCTCTGCCCGCCTTGCGCGGGCACTTTTTAGGAAAATCAGAGACTTATACGTCATGTCCAAGGTCTGCCAAGTGACGGGGAAGCGCCCGCAAAGCGGTAATAACGTTTCTCACGCAAATAACAGAACTCGTCGCCGTTTTCTGCCCAATCTGCAGAACAAGCGTTTCTGGCTTGAAGCCGAGAAGCGCTTCGTGCGCCTGCGCATCTCACATAAGGGCATGCGCATCATCGACAAGCACGGCATTGATAAGGTCGTTGCCGATCTGCGTGCAGAGGGCCAGCGGGTTTAATCACCCGGGGAGACACTGATGGCAAAGACTAACCGCGAAAAGATCAAACTCGTATCATCGGCTGGTACCGGTCACTACTACACGACCGCGAAGAACAAGAAACTGCATCCAGAGAAGATGGAAACGAAGAAGTACGATCCGACGATTCGCAAGCACGTGATGTACAAGGAATCCAAGATCAAGTAACTGCGCTGCCGAAATACCGGCCGTAAGCAAGTTTCATAAAACCCGCCCTTTCGGCGGGTTTTTTTATAGGTGTGCGCTTTTGATCATGCCCTCGGCGGCCTCGCGATCCTTGCCGAAGTAGTAGGGCTCCGCCGCCAGGTAGTACATGAAGTAGAGCTGTTCGCCGCTGATAAAGGCGCCGACCACACCCTTGTACTCGGGGCTTTCCGTGACACTCGCATCAACATCGAACATCACGCCCGGCGTGTCGCCGAATTTGTGCGGCCGCAGGTTGGACGTGCTGATCACCGCATTGCCATCGCCAAATAACTTGACGAAGGTGGACTCCACCAGCTCCTCGATCTCATTGGGCAGCATGTCCTTGCGAAACACCGGCAACGCGGCATCTTTTTGCGGGCTTTGTATCAGGGCTTCGCCATGCGGAACTGCCGGCACGAACGCAATCCTGTTCAACAGCAGCCCGTCCTGAGTCCAGACCTGGGTGTTCGCGCGTGCATTGGTGTTGCTGCCCGGTACCAGATTCCAGCCGGGCGCCGCGTTGACATGAAGGTTGTGAATGGCGGTCGGCCCGGCAGCAACAAGCGTATAACCCGTAACACAGCCGGACAAACCGGCAATGGCGGCCAGTAGAATCAGTCTGGTAGTTTTCATCGTTATTCCTCCAGGTAGAACTCGATCATTGCACGATCGCTCGCCTCGGGTTCGACGTCGAGGTAAGTGCGGAAGTATTTCTGCGCGGCTTTCTTGTCGCCATCCTTTAGCAGCAGGTAGCCAAGGTTCTTGTAGGCGGCCGACGGTGCGCCACCGCCTTCGATAGCGTGTCGATAGGCCGCGATCGCCAGCTCACGATCACCTTCGTTGCCTCGCTGCCGGAACATCTCGCCATAGAAGAACCTGACGAGACTAGGGTCGACGCCCATCGCGGCATGCCGCTCCAGCAGGTCCTGGCTGCGACCGAAACGATTGGTGTCAATCTGGTCCTCCATCAGCATCAGGTAATTGTTGTTTAGGATTTGCAGCAACCGCTCATCGCGCACGGTCTCCTGATCCGGTGGCCCATAGCGCGACGTTACCCAGCTTTGCAAGTAGCGCGCCCTGTCTTCGGAATCCGGGTGGGTGCGCGAGAACATGCCATGATCTTCGCGCTTTACGGCCGCTGCCTCTTCCTCTGCGAGGATGTTGAGCCAGACCCGATAGCTGGCGTGCGGGTCATAGCCGGCGTTCGCAATGAGGGTGGCACCGAGCAGGTCCGCCTCGGTTTCCTGATCTCGACTAAAGGCCAGCATGCTGGACATGGCGGTCAGCTGGCCGACGGGGATGTCATAGCCGGTGCCGAGCAAAACGGCGAGATCGAAGATACTGCCAGCCGCCGACTTGCTCCTGATATCGCGCAGCCGTTGCAGGGAATGCAGGCGCGTGTAGTGTGCGATTTCGTGTCCGACAACCGCGGCAATTTCGTCTGTGGACTCGGCCCGCACAATCAGGCCGGTCCAGATCTGCATGACGCCATTCGGCGCCATCGACGCATTGAAATTCGGGTTGCGAACGACGTAGACGCGAAAGTCATTGCAGTAGGCGGCCGCCGTGCGGCAGACGATCTCGCTGATGTAGGACGTGATGTCCGGATTTCGTACCAGCAGTGCCGAATGGTTGAGGCGCCGCTCTGCCTCTTCCATTTCAAGCCACAGGCCCTGCTCGTCGCGTTCTTGCTCCGGCGTGTAGCCGGGCGGAATGCTGTGCGTGATCTCTTCATTGGCCGCCAGCAAAGTGCCGCCAGCCAGCAGCGCTGTCGCAGCCAGCAACGTTGCCGTGCGCCGCATCACTCGGCTTCAGCGCCTCCCTGCCTGGTGGGAATTCCAGCAAACAGCTTCGCCACGGCTGTCGCGGCACCGTTCGCGTCGCGCAACTCGCCGCTGCCCGCAAGCACCTGGTTGAACCAGACTATCTCGCCGGTCTTCAGGTCGACCAGCGATGCGAACCCTGACTCAGAGCCGACGTTGACCGCAGCGCCGGCAGCAGCTGCAAGCACTGCGAACGCTACGCGTCCACCCGACGCCTGGTAGTCACGATAGAAGACGAACAAGGCATAGTCTGCATTGTGGTTTGCAGCGATCGCGCTTATTTCAGGACCCAGCGACCAGTCGAAACGACCACCCTTGGCTGGCAGCTTGAGATACCCGAAGTGATGCGTCAGCAACGACATGCCAACTGCTGAGTGTAAAGCCTCGTAGCGGATCTCATCCTCGGTCAGGTTGTCCTTGTTAATCAGCGTAAGATCAGCGCCAATCGAGCCAGCATATTGCAGCGCTGCATTCGCGAAATTCTCCTGCGCGGCCGTGGTCCACTCGGCATTGGGCTCGGGCGAGCCGCCCGCGGTCAGCAGGTAGTAGCGAATGTCGGGCGGCATCAGGATGATGCGAGGATTCTCGCCAACGGCTTCCAGCCGGTCTATTTTCTGAACGTTGCTTGGCGCGGCGCAAGCAGTAATGAATAATGCCGCGATAAGCGTTAGCGTGTACTTGTTCATAATCTTCCCCTGACGCGCCCCCGTTGTCTGGAACCTTATCACGTCATGCCGGAATTACCCGAAGTTGAAACGAGCTGCCGCGGCATCGAACCGCACCTGTCGGGGCAACGAATACGACAGGTCATCGTGCGCGATCGTCGCCTGCGCTGGCCGGTGAGCAAGGGTCTTCCGCGACGACTGGCGGGGGAACAGATTTGCTCCGTTACGCGTCGCGCCAAGTACCTGCTGATCAACACAACCAACGGTACTGCGATCCTGCACCTGGGTATGAGTGGCAGCGTGCGCATTGTTCAGGCAACAACGCCCGCCGCCGTTCACGATCACGTCGATATCGAAATGAGCAACGGCATTGCGCTGCGCTTTCGGGATCCGCGCCGCTTTGGCTCTCTGCATTGGTCAGCCGATCCGCTCGGGCACAAGCTGTTGCGTGACCTGGGGCCGGAGCCACTCGGCGATCAATTCAGCGGCGAGTATCTTTGGGCCACATCTCGTGGCCGCCGGGTATCGGTGAAGCAGTTCATCATGAATGCGGCCGTGGTCGTCGGCGTCGGCAACATATATGCCAGCGAGGCACTGTTTGCCGCCGGCATTCACCCCAAGCGCGCGGCCGGACGGGTTGCACTGCCGCGCTACGAAAGACTGGCGGACTCCATCAGGACGGTATTGTCGAAAGCAATTGAGGCGGGCGGCACGACGTTGCAGGACTTCGTCGGTGGTGACGGTGAGGCCGGCTACTTCCAGCAACAGCTGAACGTCTACGGTCGCAGCGGATTACCGTGTCGGCATTGCAGAACAGAAATTACGGCCATCGTGCAGGGCCAGCGGGCAAGCTTCTACTGCAAGACCTGCCAGTCCTGACTGGCTGTAATCAGGTGACGCGCTCGAGCAGCGCCTTCTTCACCGGCGCCGATACAAACTCGGAGATATCGCCGCCCAGAGATGCGACCTCGCGAACGAGACTCGACGAAATGAAATTGTAGGTTTCCGTGGGCGTGAGGAAGACGGTTTCGACATCTTTTGTCAGGTGCCGGTTCATGCTCGCGAGCTGGAATTCGTACTCGAAGTCGGAGACTGCGCGCAGTCCCCTGATGATGACACTCAGGCCCTCGTCCTCGGCAAAGTCCACGGTTAAACCGTTGTATCGCCGCACCTCAACGTTTTTGATATCGGCCAGTGCCTCGCGCGCCAGTGCCACGCGCTCATCGACCGAAAACATCGTCGATTTGTTGCCGGTGTTTGCGGCGACTGCCACCACGACCTTGTCGAACAGACTCACCGCTCGTCTGACCAGGTCTTCGTGACCGAGTGTAATAGGATCGAAGGTGCCGGGGTACATCGCAGAAACGCCCATAGATTCTTATCCTTTTCTTTTCAGGAGCTGGTGCTGACCAGAGCATAGCGTACATTGCCAGCCGTGCCTTCCCTATCGACCGTCCAGCCAGCAGGCATCTCCGGCCACTCGCGCCCCCTGTCATCCTCAACGTACAACAACGCCCCGTCACGCAGAAAACCGCTGTCTGCCAGCAAGCGGCAGTACTCGCCAAGTGCATCCAATGCGTACGGCGGGTCCATGAAGACGATGTCGAACGGCCCTTGAGACGCCTGCATCAGGAACTTGCTGGCGTCCGCTTTTACGATTTTTGCCGCGTCGGCCTGCAACGATTCGGCGTTCTGCCGCAGGGTGCTGATTGCTGCCGGGGAGTTGTCGACAAACACGACCGACGCAGCCCCGCGCGACAGCGCTTCCAGCCCCAGCGCACCGGTACCGGCGAACAGGTCCAGGCATCGTGCACCGCCCAGTCGTGGGACAAGCCAGTTAAACAGCGTCTCGCGGACGCGCTCCGACGTTGGCCGCAGGCCCGGCACAGCCGCGATTTGCAACAGACGGCTGCGCCACTTTCCCGCTACAATACGCAGCCTTCCCGGCAGGGCTTTCTTGTTGGGTTTACCTTGGCGTTTCGCCATCAATGTTCTCGCCCCGGCGATGGCCGGCTCGTGTGTGTATAGCGATGTTTTCGAAAAAAGAAAAGTCTGCCGACAAACCCGGCTTCATCAAGAGGCTCCGTGCGCGCATCAATCGCGGCGACAGCTGGCTGACCTACGATCTCGCCAACCTGGCGCCCGGCGGCAAGATAGACGAAGAGGTGCTCGAAGAGCTCGAGGCGCTACTCGTCATGGCGGACGTGGGCGTCGATACCACCGAACGCATCATCGCAGATCTGCACAAGAGCCTCGCGCGTAAGGAACTGAAAGACGTCGCAGCCCTTGAGGCTGGCCTGAAGAATTCGCTGCTGAGCATTCTCGAGCCGGTCGCAAAGCCACTTGTCATCGACCGGGCTGACGGCCCGTTCGTCATATTGATGGTCGGTGTCAACGGTGCCGGCAAGACAACCACCATCGGCAAGCTTGCACGCAAGTTCCAGGCCGACGGTCTGTCAGTAATGCTCGCAGCCGGCGATACCTTCCGCGCCGCGGCAGTCGAACAGTTGCAGGCGTGGGGCGAGCGCAATGATGTCACCGTTATCGCACAGCATGCCGGTGCAGATCCCGCTGCCGTGATCTTCGATGCCTGGGACGCGGCTCGTGCGCGCGATGTTGACGTGTTGCTTGCCGATACTGCTGGCCGACTGCAGAACCAGCAGGGACTCATGGACGAGCTTAAGAAGATCAAGCGTGTGGTCGGCCGCAGGGACACGACGGCACCGCAGGAGGTCATGCTGGTGGTTGATGCCAGTCAGGGCCAGAACGCGCTGGTACAGGCGCAGAAATTTCATGAGGCGCTTGGCCTCACCGGTATCGCGGTCACAAAGCTGGACGGCAGCGCCAAGGGCGGCATACTGCTGGCCATCGCGAACGAGCTGCAGGTGCCGGTCCGATTCATCGGCATTGGCGAATCGATCGACGATCTGCAACCATTCGTGGCCGAAGACTTTGTGAATGCGCTGCTCGCAAGCGGCAAGGACGCCTGATCCCAAGATGATTCAGTTCGAAAATGTCAGCAAGCGATTCCCGGGCGGCCAGGAAGCCCTTTCCGGCCTGAGTCTTGCCGTCGACAAGGGCGACATGGTCTTTGTGACCGGTCATTCGGGCGCCGGCAAGAGCACGCTATTGAGGCTTATCGCCCTGATCGAACGTCCCAGCAGTGGCCAGGTGATTATCGACGGTCAGAACCTCAAGCGAGTGCGGCGCCGCAAGATCCCGGCATACCGACGCGAGATCGGTATGGTGTTTCAGGATCACAAGCTGCTGTATGACCGGCCTGTCTCTGACAACGTGGCGCTGCCGCTGATTATCGCAGGTGCCAGTCACCGTGAAGCAAGCAAGAAGGTGCGCGCAGCGCTGGACCAGGTCGGCTTGCTGCACAAGGAAAAGCAGAATCCCGAGACCTTGTCGGCCGGTGAACAACAACGTGTCGGTATTGCTCGTGCCATCGTCAGCAGACCCAAGCTGTTGATCGCAGACGAACCCACCGGCAACCTGGATCCCGACCTGTCGCTCGAAGTCATGCGCATCTTTCGCCGCTTCAACGAGGTTGGCGTGACGCTGATGATCGCCAGTCATGACATTGCCCTGATCGACCGCCTCGGCTGTCGCCGTATTGAACTCGACAACGGCCGGCTCGCGCAGCCTGCGAACGACATCGACGAGGACGAAGAGCTGTGGCAGTAACGCGGCACTCCGAAGCTGTTGCACCGGTTCGAAAGTCGGGTGCGTTCAGCATCTGGCTGACGCGTCACGCGAGTACAGCGATCGGCGCGCTCGGGCGGCTGGTACGGCAGCCGTTTGCGAGTCTCATGATTATCCTCGTGATTGCTGTGACACTGGCGTTACCGGCGTCGCTGAACCTCGTCATCAAGAATGCAATCGCTATCAGTGGCGACTGGGAACATGCACTCGACTTCTCCGCATTCCTGCAGCAGGACATGACAGTCGCTGAAGCCGAGGGGCTTGCGCGCCTGATTCAGCAACGCGCAGATATTGAGTCGGTGTTGTTTGTCTCAGCCGACGACGCGCTGGCTGAATTCAAAGCAGCATCCGGTTTCGGCGATGCGCTGCAGCAACTGCCCGAGAATCCGCTGCCACATACGCTGGTCATCCGCCCGAGCGCGGCCAATACCAGCCTCTCGATCACTCTGCTGCAGGAGGAGCTCGCCAATTTGCCGGAGGTTGAGTTTGTGCAGGCAGACACCGCCTGGGTACAACGCTTTCACGCCATACTCGATGTGGTGCGGCAGGCCGTGGCAATTACCGCAGCACTGCTGGCGGCGGCGATCATCGTCATCATCGGCAATACGATTCGGCTCGACATCCAGAACCGCCGCGATGAAATACTGGTCACCAAGTTGCTGGGCGCCAGCAACGGCTTCGTACGTCGGCCGTTTCTCTGGAGTGGCTTCTGGTTCGGGCTGTTTGGCGGGTTGCTGGCACTGGGCCTGGTGCAAACCGGCCTGTTCCTGCTCAGGGAGCCGATTGCGAGGCTCGCCGGCCTGTACCAGAGCGGCGCCTCCATGATGGCGCTCGATGGTCGTGAGAGCCTTGCCATCATTGGCATTGGCGTGTTTCTTGGGCTGCTGGGCTCGTGGTTCGCGGCGGCCAGGCACATGCGCAAAATCGAGCCCAGATAAGCACTGATATTGCCCTGTCGGGCATGATATTTGCGGCAAAATGATAAGTAACCCCTTGTTTTTTCTCCGATAATACTTACATTGCGCCATGAACTTATGGCTTTGTTAGCACTCTAATGAGCCGAGTGCTAAAATTGGCGCCCACTTAGGAGGAACCCATGACGACAGCTGTAGCTGCCACAAACCGAAACCTGATTCTTGCCGGCCCCGTCGGCAGTCTGGATGCCTACATCCAGGCCGTGGGGGGTATCGAGGTACTTTCCCGGGAAGACGAACAGGCACTTGCCATTCGCCTTCGCGATGAGCAGGACCTGGAAGCTGCGCGTGAGCTTGTTATGGCTCACCTGCGTTTCGTTGTGCACATTGCGAAAGGCTACACGGGCTACGGACTGCCGCTGAACGACCTGATCCAGGAAGGCAATGTTGGCCTCATGAAGGCCGTCAAGCGCTTCGATCCGGAGTACGGCGTGCGCCTCGTGTCTTTCGCGGTCCACTGGATTCGTGCAGAGATTCACGAATACGTGCTGCGCAACTGGCGCATCGTCAAAGTTGCGACCACCAAGGCGCAACGTAAGCTGTTCTTCAACCTTCGCAAGAAGAAGAAAACACTGTCGTGGTTGAATCACGCCGAGACTGAAGCCGTCGCGAAGGACCTTGGCGTCACAGCCAAAGAGGTCACCGAGATGGAGAAGCGCCTGCATTCACGCGATGCCATCTTCGATCCGGCACCTGACGCCGATGATGATCGCGCGTTCGCTCCGGCTGCGTATCTGCCAAGTCCGAACTCAGACCCGGCAACGCAGGTGGAGCAGGATGATTTCACCGATGACGCGACCGAGCGCATGGCCGCGGCCGTTCGCACGCTGGATGATCGCAGTCGCGACATTATTGAGAGTCGCTGGCTGGCTGAAAAGAAAGAGACACTGCATGAGCTCGCTGACAGATACGCTGTTTCAGCGGAGCGCATTCGTCAGATCGAAGCCAACGCCATCAAGAAGATGCGCGCACAGATGATGTAAAAAAATGCCGGGGCGAGTTGCTACTCGCCCCGGCACGATCTGCCCTGATCCAGGCCAATCCCTGAATACTATCCCTGCGTAATCGGTACCAGCGTAATTTCTACGCGACGGTTTGCCTGTTTTCCCGCTTCCGTGCTGTTATCGGCGACCGGACGCAACTCACCAACACCAACCTGAATGATGCGCTGGGCATTGATGCCCTGCGACTGCAGATAGCGGCTGACTGAAGCGGCACGACGCTCAGACAGTGCCAGGTTGTAGCTCTCGCTGCCCGTACTGTCGGTATGGCCCGCAACTTCAACGATCGTCTTGTCGAATTCGCCAAGAACCTTGCCGACAGAGTTCAGCACGTCAAAAAATGCCGGGTTTAGATCTGCGCTGTTCGTGGCAAATGTCACGTTGCCAGGCATGTTCAGCGTAATCTGATCGCCGTTGCGCGTAACGCTGACGCCAGTGCCTTCAAGCTCGGCACGCAGCTCCATCTCCTGGCGGTCCTGGTAGTAGCCCACGGATCCGCCGGCAAGTGCGCCGATGCCTGCGCCAATGAGGGCGTGCTGACGTCTCTCGACGGCATCGTCGCCCGTAATGAGTCCGACAGCAGCGCCTATCGCCGCTCCGATCGCTGCGTTCTTGGTTGCGTTACTGGTCTGTTCCTCTCTCGTGTACGGATCGAGGGTCTCGCACGCACTGACCAGAATGGCGATGCCTACAATGGCGGTGATCGGTCTAATTGCTCGGATATCCATGACGGTTCCTTTGTTTATCGATGTATCAACTGACGCCCGCTACAGTACTGGAGTCACGCCCCATGCCACCGTGACGGGTGTCTCGCTTACAGTCTTCGAGGATTGCAGTTTAACAGGGGGTAAGCTGAACCCTGACTTAACCTGCTTCGACAGATTTCCAGCCTTATGTTCAAGACATTGTAGAATAGCCTGCCGCGCACAAGAGACACCCCATGTCCGAAACCGTCGGCTGGCTCGAGAAATACGAGCAAGGTCACCAGAAACTGAGGTATCCCGTCATTTTCTGGGCCTCCGTGCCCATGACTATGCTGGGCGTGGTGGGCATTCTCTGGGCCCTGCCGATTCCCGACGAATTCTATGAGATATCGCCATTGCTCAACTGGGGCAGTGCCTTCCTGATGGTGGCTGCGGTCTACTACTTCATTATCTCGCTGTCACTCGCCATCGGCATGCTGCCGTTCCTGCTTGGCGTCGCGGCCCTGCAAATGTGGCTCCTGCAGTCGGATTTCTCGCCGCTACGGGTGTCGTGTGGCCTGCTGCTCGCGGGCATTATCGGCCTGTGGCTGGGGCACCGTGAGGGGGCGGGGCTGAAGGGAGTCGTGCAGGATCTGCAGATGATCATGATCGGACCTGCATGGATATTGTCTGCCTTCTATCGGAAGCTTGGCATTCCGATATAGAATCTGCCACCCACAGCAGTAAATCTACGCCCCAAGGAGCCCATCGTGGCAGCAAATAAACTTGATCCGCTCGACCTTTTTAACGTCCGTGCGGAGCTTTCCGAAGACGAAGTCATGGTCAAGGATACGGTCGCGCGCATGGTTGATGAGAAAGTCATCCCCGTCATGCGTGAGGCCTTCGAACAGCATCATTTCCCGCGCGAGCTGATCACAGAGGTCGCCGATCTCGGCCTGCTCGGCAGCTCGATTGACGGCTATGACTGCGCCGGTCTCAACAGCGTCAGCTACGGCCTGATCTGCCAGGAACTCGAACGCGGCGACAGCGGCCTGCGCAGCTTCGTATCGGTACAGAGCAGCCTGGTCATGTACCCGATCCACGAGTATGGCTCGGAAGAACAGAAACAACGCTGGCTGCCGGCAATGGCGCGCGGCGAGGCCATTGGCTGTTTCGGCCTGACGGAACCGCATGGCGGCTCAGACCCGAGCAACATGAAAACGCGCGCCAGGCGTGACGGCGATGACTGGATCCTCAACGGCGCAAAGATGTGGATCACCAACGCAACGATCGCAGACGCAGCCGTGGTGTGGGCAACGACCGACGACGGCATTAAAGGGTTTATTGTCGAGAAGGACATGCCCGGCTACACGGCACAGGAAATTGACAACAAATTTTCCCTGCGTGCATCGATCACCGGCTCCCTGTTTTTCGACAACGTGCGCATTCCCGCCGCAAACGTCCTGCCCGGCGTCAACAGTCTCAAGGGGCCGCTGAGCTGCCTGACCCAGGCACGCTATGGCATCACCTGGGGCGTCATCGGCGCCGCACAGGCCTGTCTTGACGAAGTCCTCAAGTATTCCGAGGACCGCGTGTTGTTCGGACGGCCACTCTCGCACACACAGACAATTCAGATCCGCATGGCGGAGATGGCTCGTGGTATTACCACCGCACAGCTGCTGTCGCTGCGACTTGGCCGCATCAAGGACCAGGGTGAACTCGAGTCCGTCGCAGGTATCGCTCGCGAAGTGGAACAACTGCCGGATGGCGATTGACGTTGCGCGTGACGCGCGTGACATCCTGGGCGGCGCCGGCATCAGCGCCGAGTACGTGCCGATTCGCCACGCGCTGAACCTGGAAAGTGTCATTACCTACGAGGGCACTGAGACCGTGCACCAGCTCGTTATTGGCAAGGAGCTTACGGGCGTAAACGCGTTCGGCTAGTGCCGTATTGAGCGACAATCGCCTTCCCGACGACCGTGATGTCTGGCGCATCGCGGCGCCGATGATACTGTCCAATATCTCCGTGCCCTTGCTCGGCATCGTGGACACCGCGGTGACCGGCCACCTCGAGGACAAGATCTATCTCGGTGCCGTGGCCATCGGCGCGACGATCTTCAGCTTCCTGTACATGGGTCTGAACTTCCTGCGCATGGGGACCACCGGCATTGCCGCGCAGCGCTTCGGCGCCGGCGACAACGATGGTCTGCGCACCTCCCTGGGACAGGCACTGCTCGTCGCCATGGCCATTGCGGTCACGATGATCGCGTTGCAACTACCCATCGGTTTGCTGGCCATCAAGCTGGTCGGTGGAGGCGCCGATGTGTCCGCGCTGGCGCTCGAGTACTTCTCGATTCGTATCTGGAGTGCGCCAGGCACGCTTGCCAACTACGCACTCATCGGCTGGTTTCTCGGACTGCAGAATGCGCGCGTACCGATGTACGTATTCCTGACCGTTAATATCACTAACATCCTGCTCGACTTGCTGTTCGTACTCGGGCTCGGCATGAAAGTCGACGGCGTGGCACTTGCGTCGGTGTTCGCCGAGTACGCTGGCCTGGCCGTAGCGATCACGTTTGCGCTGCGGGCACTAAAGCTGCACCCGGGACAATGGGTCAGTGCTCGCTTCATGAATATTCGTGAGTACGCCGCATTTTTTCAAACCAACAGCAATCTCTTTGTTCGCACCATGGCGCTCATGTTCACGCTGGCGTTCGTGACCGCACAAGGTGCGCGACTTGGGGCACTGGTGCTCGCTGCCAATGCCGTGCTCGTCAACCTGCAGCACCTCACGTCGTTCGGGCTCGACGCGTTCGCGCATGCAGCCGAGGCCCTGGTTGGCAAAGCGACTGGTGCTGGTGAAAAAGAAGCGTTGCGTCGCTCGGTGCAGCTGACCCTGAAGTGGTCGCTCATATTCGCTGTGGGCTTCACGCTCGCCTACCTGTTGGTTGGCCCGCTGCTGATTCGAATCATGACCGACCTGCCGGACGTTCGTGCAGCAGCCGTGCAGTACCTGCCTTGGGTCATCGTGTCACCGATTATTTCTGTCTGGGCCTTCCTGTATGACGGCGTATTTGTCGGCGCGACCCGCGCGAAGGAGATGCGCAACATCATGCTGATATCGACACTCATGGTGTTCCTGCCGGCCTGGTATTTTTTGCAGGGTCTCGGCAATCACGGACTGTGGCTGGCGCTGATGTGCTTCATGGCCAGCCGCAGCATTGGCATGCACATCTACTACAAACGGACAGTCCTGCCGGCTGTCTAGTCGATATCGAAGAAGTCGACGACGCCGGTTTCCAGCGCATACTCTGCGCCAACAATCTGCAAGCCGTCATTGCACGCCAGGTCCTCGATGATTTCCGAGCCATGCCGCAGGTCATCCGCGGCCCGCATGATGTTCGCGCGTACAGCCTTTTCCACCAGCTGATCCAGATCTTCGTCCGGATTGTTTTCGACCAGCTCTGCGATCGCCGGGCGAATGCGGTCAACGATGGCGCGCAGATTCGGCGACGCTTCACCGCCCGGCCGCTGCAACTCCCGTACGGTTGCCTCCACGGCACCACACTTTGAGTGGCCGAGCACGACGACCAGCCGGGTTCCGAATTGCTTTGCCGCAAACTCAATGCTGCCAATCTGCGAGGGCGCGACGATATTGCCCGCAACACGAATCACGAACAGGTCACCCAATGCCTGGTCGAATACAACTTCGACTGGCACGCGCGAATCCGAGCAACCGAGGATGACAGCCAGCGGCTGCTGTTCGTGGACCGACTTGTCGCGTTGAATGTGATTCAGCAAAGCGGACAGGCCGCCCTCGCCTGCCGCGAATCGTTCGTTACCAGCGCGCAAGCACTGCAGAGCTTCTGTTGCCGTCTTCATGACCCCATTCTATCTAGCTCACGTTGCTGGCGCATTGCTTGCGCACGACGCTGCGCGCCCAAAAATAGGACAGTATGCCCGAGCCGATATTGGCAAAGGCGTACGCCACGAAGATGCCGGGGATGCCAAACCAGGCCTGACCGAGAAAAGCGAGCGGTACGTACAGCACGAGGATACGTAACAGGCTGATGTATACCGCTGGCATCGGCTTGCCCAGGCCATTGAATGAAGCGTTCATCACCATGACGGCACCGTAGGCGCCATAACTGATGGGCACGATGAGCAGGAACAGACGCGTAACGCTGGTGACTTCCTCGTTGTCGCTGAACAGGGATGGCAGAAAGCTGGACAGCAAGGCCAGCAGGATCGCAATCACGAGCCCGCTCGCGATGCAGAACAACGCGCACTGTGTCAGCGCGCGATGGATTCGCCCCTCCTTGCCGGCAGACAGGTTTTGTCCGACAAACGGGCCGATGACCGACGACATTGCGTAGTAGATCACCAGCATCATGGACTCGATGCGCGTTGCCACACCGAATCCGGCCACGGCTTCGGCTCCGTAGCGTGCAATCATCGCGGTAACCAGCGCGGCGCCGATCGGCACGATGGCGTTAGTGCCCGCAGCCGGAAGCCCAACGTGCAGGATGTCCTTCCAGGATTGCTTGATTACGTCAATATGTGGCAGCCGGAAGCTCACCATATCCAGCCGGTAAACCAGCATGTACAGACTGGCAACGAAGATTGCGCCGCGAGCCAGCAAGCCCGCCGTCGCCGCACCGTTCAAGCCCATCGCAGGAATCGGACCGAGGCCAAAGATCAGGATGGGATCCAGGATGACATTCAGCAATGCGCCGAAGATCATCATCTTGCTCGGCAGGCGCGTGTCGCCGGTAGCACGCATGGTTGCCATTCCCACCATGCCAACGACTACGAACGGCACGCCGAGATACAGGATGGTCATGAAACTCTCGAGCATCGGCAGCATGTCTTCCGGCGCGCCGAGCAAACGGAACAACGGCCGTATCGTGAAGATGCCGAGCAGCGAAATCGCGGCCGTCGCGAGGAACGACAGGATCAGGCTGTCAGTGGCGAGTCGCCTGGTGCGGCTGTGATCACCGGAGCCGATGGCGCGAGCGACGACTGACGACGTGCCGGCACCCAGCCCGATGGCAACGCTGGTGATGATCATCAGGATGGGAAAACCGAAGCTGTAGGCCGCCAGCTCACGGTCACCAACCTGGCCAATGAACCACGTGTCGATAAAGCCCTGGCCCATCAGCGTCGTGATGCCAATCAGCATCGGCAGCGTCATGCCGACGAGGTGTCGGCCTACCGAGCCCTCGGTGAGGCGGGCTTTTTGCGCTTCCATAGTTTCCTGATCACGTGATAATCGCGCCGGTCGCGCGATCCGCGATACTATAACCCACATTAAGAAATCGGGAACCCGCCGCAATGGCCAAGAAAATTGCCATCGTCGAAGACGAAGCCGCAATACGCGAGAACTACGCTGCTGCCTTCAGCCGCGAAGGCTATGTTGTCGACAGTTTTGCGGCGCGCGAGCCCGCATTGCAGGCTTTTGATGTGCGACTGCCTGACCTCGTCATCATCGATATCAACCTGAAGGATGACGTTGAAGGTGGTTTCGAGCTTTGCCGCGACCTCAGAGCACGCTCAACCGAATTGCCGATCATTTTCCTGACCGCACGCGACAGCGAGTTCGACGCCGTGTCGGGATTGCGGCTGGGCGCCGACGACTACCTCACCAAGGACATCAGCCTGCCGCATCTCATGGCGCGAGTGGCTGCGTTGTTCAGACGACTCGATGCATTGCAGAAACCGCAGGCGAAAGAGAGCCGGCTGGTGCGTGGCGAACTCGAAATCGACACCGACCGCATGACCATTCAGTGGCGCAACCAGCCCGTTGGCCTGACACTAACCGAGTTCTGGCTGGTGCATGCGATGGCACGATACCCCGGACACGTGAAGAACCGGCAGCAGCTCATGGATGCCGCCCAGGCGGTGCTGGACGACAACACCATCACCTCACATATCAAGCGTATTCGTCGCAAGTTCGCGGCTATCGATACCGATTTCGATGCCATCGAAACAGTCTATGGCATGGGCTATCGATGGCTCGGTGAGTAACTGCGTTTCACCATGAACCTCAAGCGGCAGCTCCTTCTCGTCAGCCTGCTGACCCTGATGTTGCCATGGGCTGGCTGCGAGTTTATTCGCGAGACCGAATCAGCGCTGCGTGGCATGCAACAACAAATGTTGCAGGCGACGGCACGCGCCGTTGCCGACGCCATGGCTCGTTACCCGGAAGAGTTTCCACGACGCTCGACGCCGGGCTTTGACGTCGGCGATTCGCTGTACGCGCATGCACTGGCTTCGCGCCCCGAGATCGACGGCTACATGGACGACTGGAGCATCGGCGAGGCATCACTGGTCGAGCTGCGTGGCAGTGATGGGCCCATTCGATTCACTGTCGGGTTGCATCAGCGGTTTGCGTTCCTGTACGTCGAGGTTACGGACAGGAACGTCGTGTATGTGCAGCCGCAAGCTGCCGCTCTGAATGGTGACCGTGATGCTGCGACCCGGTATTCGGATCTTGTCCGCGTTGTCAGCAGCAGCCCTCCCTACCTGCGGGAACTGATCAGTTTCGCAGCGGAAGCGCCCGGCCGCCTGCTACCGACGATCGACACCGCCAACGGCAGCGATCCTGCAGCGCTCGTCGCCGCGTATTGGCAGGACGTTGCCGGTGGCTATCAACTGGAAGCTCGTATCCCGCTGACGTTGCTCGGCACCAACCTCGGACTTGAAGTGCACAACACGCCAGCAGAGCAGCAGGCAGCAACGATCAGCGCGTCATTCGCGGCGCTCGCACCGGGTCCGCTTGCCACGCAGTTGCCGGAGCTCTCAGACATCGCGGCCAGCCTTGTGCAGCCCGGCCTGCGAATGATCGTCACCGACAACGCAGGCTGGCGCATCGCGAATGTTGGCAAGCTCGATTTTGCCGGCCAGCAAGGCGCGGACAGCAGCGGCTGGCTGCGCGTCGCCTACAATGCACTGGTAGAGCCCGGCGAGGCAGCAGCGTTCGCAGAGCCGGGACCCGACGGCCGGGAGCGGCAGGGCTATATCCAGACGGCACTCGATGGTCGCGAATCCGGCAGCTGGTTTCGATCGGGCGAAAGCGGCAGAGCTATCGTCGCGGTGGCAGCGCCGATTGTGGATGGCAATGACGTCATTGGCGCCGTTGTTCTGCAGCAGAGTACCGCCGAAGTTCTGAGTCTCACCAACAGGGGGCTGGCGCGCCTGATGAACGTCTCGGTCACCGCGATGCTGCTCGTGGCTGCAGGTTTGCTGGGATACGCGAGCTGGTTATCTCGGCGCATTCGGCGCCTGAGTGTGGCCGCCGAAATGGCGCTGGAAAGCGATGATCTGCGCCGTGCGCTGCCAAGCGCCCGATCGGGTGATGAAATCGGCGATTTGTCGCGCAGTTTTTCCAGCGTGCTGCGGCAGCTGGGCGACTACAACGACTACCTGCGATCACTGGCATCGAAACTGTCGCACGAGTTGCGGACGCCACTCGCCATTGTTACCTCATCGCTTGAAAACCTCGAACATGAGCCGCTGAATGAAGCATCGGCAGGCTACACCGCCAGGGCACGCGATGGCGCCGATCGCCTGCGCCGAATCCTGAGCGCCATGAGTGAGGCAAGCCGCGTCGAGGAGCTGATGTCGCAGGCAGAAGCCGAGTCGTTTGATCTTGTCGAGGTGCTGCGATCAATAAGCAACGCCTACGCAGATGCGTACGGTTCGCGCAGCTTTGTTTTCGAGACAGCGCTTCCTGAAGCGCCGCTGAGCGGCGCGCCGGAATTGTTGATCCAGATGCTCGACAAGCTCGTCGATAACGCGGTCAGCTTCAGCTCGGCTGGTGATGAAATAGAGTTGCGACTGGAAACTGCGGACAGCGGTTATACTATTTCAGTAACGAATCCCGGACCGCCGCTGCCAGAAAAAATGCGCTCGCAGTTGTTTGACTCCATGGTCTCGGTTCGCGAAGGCGGCACGGACGAGCATCTGGGCCTGGGGCTGTACGTAGCAAAGCTGATTGCCGAAGGCCACGGCGGTACACTAACCGCAACGAATACCAATGACGGGGTTCGCTTTACGGCGACCGTGTCCGCCAGGAGAACTGTATGAAAATCACCACCAATTTCTGGATCCTGTTTGCCCTGTTTCAGCTGGCTTTCGGCTACGTCGTTTTCGCCCTTACCCGCGATCACTATACGCAGCAGCCAACTGTCGTCAGTGCGCACCCGTCGGTCATCAATGCACCCGGCAATGCGTGGCCAAACAATGTCTCAAGCATGGAGCTTGAGCGGCTGACCGCGGCGCCTGCAGTTGTCCCCGACACAAATGACCCGCTGCAGCTTTCGCGACAGGCGGACCTGTACTTCGCCGGCAGGGAATTCGAACAGGCTGCGACGCTGTACCGGCGGTTGCTTGAACTCACCCCGAATGACGCGGAGGTTTACAACAACCTCGGGCTGACGCTGCACTATCTCGGCCGGTCGGATGAGGCACTGCGAGCGCTCGAGCAGGGCGTCGCGGCAGACCCCGCCCATCAGCGCATCCGGCTGACACAAGGTTTCGTCAACAGCCAGCTTGGCAACGTACAGCAGGCGCGCGACGCGCTGGCAAAAGCCATTGAGCTGGGCAGCGACGAGTCAATTCGTGACTCGGCGAGGCAAATGCTGCAAAGTCTTCAATAGTGCTTACGACAGCAGCGCTCGTTGATAAGCGCAGCGGGCTGAGTCAATAATGAAGACTAAGAAAAACAGCCGCTTTCAGCGCTGGCTGCTGCCCGGCTTCCTGTTTCAGTCAGTGATCATCGGCGGCGGCTACGCGACCGGGCGCGAGCTGGTGGAGTTCTTCCTGTCGTCGGGCCCGCTCGGCGGACTTTTGAGCATTCTCGCCGTTACCGTGACATTCAGCATCACACTGGCGGTCGCATTCGAACTTTCACGCATGACCGCCACGTACGACTACCGGACGTTCTTCAAGCAGATTCTCGGCCCCGCCTGGTTCGTGTACGAGATCGTCTACCTGGCACTCATCATCCTCGTCATCGCGGTGCTCGGCTCGGCGTCCGGCGAACTCGTGAGCAGTCGCCTGGGCATCGCTCCCGTGATCGGCACACTGGTGATGGCGACAACGATCGGCGTCCTGGTCTTTTACGGCACAGCATTGATCGAGAAGGTCCTGGCCGGTTGGTCGTTTCTCTTGTATGCCGTTTATGCCGTTCTGATCTGGCTGTTTCTTTCCGAATTTGGCCACAACATACCTGGCATCCTCGCGACCGATGACCTTAGCGGCGCCTGGGTGGAGGGCACTTTTCGCTACGCTGCACTGAACGGCACGGCGGTGACGTTGATCCTGTTTTGTGTCAGGCACATGGAGTCGAGAAAGGACGCGCTGATTGCCGGTGCGCTGGCAGGACCCATAGGCATGCTGCCGGCCATCCTGTTCCTGCTGGGAATGATCGCGAGCTATCCTGAAATACTTGCCGCGCCAGTGCCTTCGGATTACATGATGCAGAAGCTTGAGCTGGACTGGTTATCGGTCATTTTCTACATCGTCGTCTTCGGCACGTTCATTGAAACCGGCACCGGCATGATTCACGCGATTAACGAACGCGTCGATCATGCGTTTCTTGAGCGTGCGGTGGATATGCCGCGCTGGCTGCGGCCCGCGATCGCCATGACCATCCTGTTCTTTGCCGTTGTTCTCGCTGATCGCATTGGCATTATCAACCTGATTGCGAAAGGTTACGGCGCTCTCACCTGGATCTTCCTGGTAATTTTCCTGATACCGCTGCTGACCGTCGGCGTCTGGCGAATAACGAAGTCTCGCTAGCTCAAGCGAAAGTCCGCGCTCTAACGACCGCCCGGCTCGAGCTCGAATCGCTCACGCAGGAAACGTGCAATACCCTCATCGTCGTGATGCCCGATGACTGCCGTTGCCGCTGACTTGATGGCGTCATTGGCATTTTCCGGCGCATAGCACTCGTCGGCCGTTTCGAACATGCTCAGATCGTTGTCGCTGTCGCCGAAGCAAATGACGCGCTGCAGGCCCAGCATTTCCTTGAGTGTTTCGATAGCGCCGCCTTTGCTGGCATCGCAGTGATGTACATCCAGCCAGCGCCACTGCCGACCCTCGAACGCAACGCCAGAGTAGGCGACCAGGTGCGGCTCGCCATTGACGCTATGCAGCACAGACTTGATTGCATCACTGGCGCCGATGGAGTTCACGTGTGTAATGCGTGAGTCGCCCGGCAGCTCATCAAGGCCACGGGCCTCGAGCTCCGTTTCGACGCCAAGGTTGTGAATCAGCCGCTCTTCGATTTCGGACTGCAACGGCGGGTGATAGACCACGCTCTGGTTGTTGTCTTCCATTGTGAAGACGAACGGCGTCACCCGCTCACTGATACACGCCGCCACGACATTATCGAGCTCCCTGGTGGTCAGCATCGCGCCGTTGGAAAAACGCGCTTGCTGCGGATGCCAGATCATCACGCCATTCTTGTAGGCCTGCGGCAGATCAAACTGATGGCCCTCAAGGATAGCCTTCGCCCCATGCAGCGTCCTTCCGGTTGCCACGGTGTAGGCAATGCCTTTTTCCGACAACAGCTTGAGCGTTTCGCTGGTGTAGTCGGATATCTCGGATGCACCATTCAACAGAGTGCCATCCAGATCAAAAACTATGAGTTCCACCGTGGTTTTCCTTGCCCGTCGTCGACGGGCCAAAATCGAGTAATTCCAGAACGGTATAGTGGACTACTAACGGGTGGAATAGAAACCGTTCGAAGCGGCCGAAACGACGAAAACTTGACGGATTCGAGGTATCCGGCCGTCGTTTTGGTGATATAACTGCCTTGGTACAAGCAAAAAGTGGCGCAAGCAGTGATATTTGACCGCAACACAAAGCACCGGCAAAACGGCATGGCATATCGCCAGCTGCTCAGCCTGCTTGTGGTTTGCTGGGTCAGTCTCGGTTTGCAGCCATGCGCGGTGGCCAGCGTTCACGACGCGGAATGCCCGCATTGCCCAAGTGAGGACGCGCACGCCATGCCGGCTGGGCACGACCACGCGGCCATGGCTGCCGAGGCCGATTGTGCGACCGCGATCGATTCCTGCTGTGACCTTGATGAGACGATCATCGACTCAGGCAAGTCGCAGCATTCCGTTGACGATCTCGACGGCCCGTTCGTCGCAGCCCCGCTGCCGACAACAAGCTACCCGCAGCCCCTCCGCAGCCGCCTGCTGTCCAATGTCGATCCACCGGATTACATCTCCCCGCCCAAAGTACCTCTGCGTATCCTGCACTGCGTTTATCGGGATTAACGACTCCGCGCTGTAAACCTTTCTTTTCGGTTTAATCGCAGGAGTTTCTCGATGTCTTTTTTCAAAAGTCATCGTCTGATGGCCTTTCTGGTCATGACGATGTTAGCGCTGCCGGTTGTCGCGCAGCAGAATGTGCCGCTTACGCTGGCCGCAGCGGAAGACCTGGCACTCGCAGCAGAACCTGGTCAACTGGCCATGCTCGCCAGGGCCGAGGCGCTGCAGGGGCGTGCCCTGGCTGCGGGCGAACTGCCAGATCCACAGCTGCGCGTCGGCCTGAACAATTTCCCCATTGAGTCCGGTGGCTTCAGCACCGAAGGCATGACGAACGTCGGTGTCGGGCTAAGACAGGTGTTCCCGGCGGGCAAAACGCGTGAGTTCGATTCGCAGCGGCTGAACCTGCTGGCTGACGGAGTCATGCAGAATGCCGCGGCGCGCCAGCGCGACGTTCTGCTGGCGACTCGCCGTGCCTGGCTGGAGGTCTACTACTGGACCGAAGCGTATCAACTGGTCGAAGAATCTCGCGCCTTCGTTGAGGACATGGTTGCGATCACGCAGTCCCTGTACGCCGTTGGTCGCAAGTCGCAGCAGGACGTGCTGCGCGCCGAGCTTGAACTCAGCCATCTTGATGAGCGCCTGATCGGCATACAGCAACAGCGCGCAAGTGCGCGTGCCGCGCTTGGCGAATGGATTGGTGTCGACTCATTGCGTGCGCCGGCGGACAAGCTGCCGAACTGGCAACAGCTGCCCGCGATAAGTGATTTGTCTGAAGGGCTCTCGCAACACCCGTCCCTGGTCGCCGGTGAGGCACAGATACAGGCAAGCGAAGCCGGTGTGGGTCTCGCAGAGCAGCGCTCGAAGCCGCAGTGGGCCATGGACCTTGGGTACAGCTACCGGGAAGGCAATCTCGCATCCGGCGAACCGCGCTCGGACTTTGTCAGCATCGGTTTCAGCGTCGGCCTGCCGTTTTTCAGCAAGCGTGCCGTGGATGGAACACTGACGGCAGCACTCGGCGAACGCAGCATCGCGCGCTCTGAACACGAACGGACGCGTCGCGCACTGCATAGCCAACTGCTGGCGGCGCACTCGCACTGGAGCGAACTGACGAAGCGGCTGTCACTCTACGATGACCGCATTCTCGACAAGTCCCGCGAACATGCCGAGGCCGCACTGCTTGCGTACCAGAGTGATCGCGGCGACTTCGCCGACGTGATGCGCGGCTTCATTGACGATCTGGATACTCGCAACAGCTACCTGCGGCTGCAGGTAGAACGTGCACAGGCTTATGCGGTGCTTGCCAACCTTGGGGGGCTTTCACGATGAAACACGTACTACTCATAATTGCGCTTGCTGCCGCACTGCTCGCTGGCGTGCTCATCGGTCGAACGACAGATCATGCGCCCGCGGACAACGCCGGGGAGAGCGCCGACCGCGAGATCCTCTACTGGGTTGCGCCCATGGATCGGAACTACCGCCGCGACACTCCGGGCAAGTCTCCGATGGGAATGGACCTCGTGCCCGTATACGCCGACGAGGTCGACAGTCAGCCCGGGGTTGTGAAGATCGACCCGGTCGTCGTCAACAATCTCGGCGTGCGCACAGAGAAAGCGCTGCGGGGCACACTTGTGTCCCGTATTGAGACGGTCGCCTACGTGACCTACGACGAAGACACCGTGCAACACGTACATACGCGGGTGGATGGCTGGGTTGAACGGCTCGCCACCAAGGCGTCGGGGGAGTCCGTCGCAAAAGGCCAGCTGTTATTTGAGCTGTACTCGCCGACGCTGGTCAACGCCCAGGAGGAATTTCTCGCAGCTCTGCGCAGCGGCAATACCACTCTCCTGCGTGCATCGCGAGAGCGCCTCGCTTCGCTGGGCGTCAGCGCAAGTGAAATTACTCGCCTCGAAACGGAGCGCTCGATTCGACAACGCGTGCGCGTGTTCGCCGACAGTGACGGTGTTATCTCCCACCTTGGTGTTCGCGAAGGAGCGTTCGTCACACCCGCCACTGAGATCATGACCGTGGCAAAACTCGACACGGTATGGGTGATGGCCGAGGTGTTCGAACGACAGGCCGGCCTTGTAGCGACAGGGCAGTCAGCGTCTGTCCGGCTCGACTACCAGCCCGGCAAGACCTGGAGCGGCAACGTCGACTACGTGTACCCGGAAGTCGATCCGGTAAGCCGCACGCTCAAGGTGCGCATTCGCCTGGATAACCCCTCCCGCAGTCTGCAACCGAATATGTTTGCCAGCGTGGTTATCGAGGTTGACGACCAGCAGCAGGTCGTGCACGTGCCGCGCGCTGCGGTCATTCGGGGCAGCACTCACGATCGTGTCGTGCTGGCACTCGGCGAAGGTCGTTTTCGCTCAGTACCGGTTACGCTCGGCAGGGAGTCGGGTGAGCGCGTGGTGGTTCTGACGGGCTTGAATCCGGGTGATGAAATCGTCGCCAGCGGCCAGTTCCTGATCGACTCCGAATCGAACGTCGACGCGGCGTTGCAGAAAATGGACAGTGAGGCGATGCAATGATCGAGGCACTGATTCGCTGGTCGATTTCGAATCGACTGCTGGTATTGCTGGTCACCCTGCTGGTCACCGCCTGGGGCGTGTACTCGGTGCGCAACATTCCGGTAGACGCACTGCCGGATCTTTCTGATGTGCAGGTCATCATCAAGACATCGTTCCCGGGCCAGGCGCCACAAGTTGTCGAAGACCAGGTGACCTATCCACTGACCACGGCGATGCTGGCCGTGCCGAAAGCAACCACGGTGCGGGGGTACTCGTTCTTCGGTGACTCCTACGTGTACGTGCTTTTCGAAGACGGCACCGATCTCTACTGGGCGCGCTCTCGTGTACTCGAGTATCTGAGCCAGGTGGCTTCAACGTTGCCTGAAAACGCGAAACCCGCGCTTGGCCCTGACGCCACGGGCGTGGGCTGGGTATTTGAATATGCGCTGCTTGATCGCAGTGGCAACAGCGATCTCTCGGAGCTGCGCAGCCTGCAGGACTGGTTCCTCAAGTACGAGCTGCAAACACTCCCCGGCGTCGCCGAAGTGGCGACCATCGGCGGCATGGTGCGGCAGTACCAGGTCGAGGTTGACCCCGACAAACTGCGCGCTTTCGGCATTCCGCTGGCTGCCGTCAAGAAAGCGATTCGCGATGGCAACCAGGAAACGGGTGGCTCGGTTATCGAGATGGCCGAGACCGAGTACATGGTGCGTGCCAGCGGCTACATTGAAAGCCTCGATGATCTGCGCGATATTCCGCTCGGTGTCAGCCCGGCAGGCACGCCACTCAGCTTGTCCGACGTCGCCGAGATGCGGCTTGGCCCGCAGATGCGGCGCGGTGTTGCCGATCTGAATGGCGAAGGAGAAGTCGTCGGTGGTGTTGTCATCATGCGCTGGGGAGAAAACGCACTCGCCACGATCGACGGCGTGAAAGCGCGCTTGACCGAGTTGCAGCAGAGCCTGCCGGACGGCGTCGAAATCGTGACTACCTACGACCGCTCGGCGCTCATCGAGCGCGCGGTATCCACGCTGGAAACAAAACTGCTCGAGGAGTTCCTCGTCGTGGCGCTGGTCTGCGCGGCGTTCCTGTTCCACCTGCGCTCATCGGCGGTTGTCATCCTGAGCCTGCCGGTCGGCATCCTGGTCGCATTCATCGTCATGCGCCTGCAGGGCATAAACGCGAACATCATGTCGCTCGGTGGCGTCGCCATCGCTATAGGTGCCATGGTCGACGCGGCGATCGTCATGATCGAAAACGTCCACAAGCACGTCGAAAAAGAGCCACTGACTGACGACAATCGATGGCGCATCGTCGCCGATGCCGCGGCCGAGGTCGGGCCGCCGCTGTTCTTCTCGTTGCTGATTATTACGCTCAGCTTCCTGCCCGTGTTTGCGCTTGAGGCACAGGAAGGCCGGATGTTCGCACCGCTTGCGTACACCAAGACCTATGCCATGGCTGCCGCCGCCGGCTTGTCGATCACACTGGTCCCGGTGCTGATGGGTTACTTCATTCGCGGCTCGATCACGCCTGAAGACAGGAACCCGGTCAGCCGCTTGCTGGCCGTGATGTACCGACCGGTGCTACGCAAGGTCATCGCCTATCCGCGGCAGACACTGCTGCTTGCCGCGGTATTGCTGGTTGCCGGACTGTGGCCGGCGACGCAGCTGGGATCCGAATTCATGCCACCGCTCGACGAGGGCGACCTCATGTATATGCCCACCACGTATCCCGGTATCTCGATCGACAAAGCGCGGGAGATCCTGCAGACGACCGACAAGCTGATCATGCAGGTCCCTGAAGTGCAGCGAGTGTTCGGCAAGGTCGGGCGCGCCGATACGGCAACCGACCCGGCGCCACTGACAATGATCGAAACCGTCATTCAATTGAAACCCAGGAGCGAGTGGCGCGCCGGCATGACGCCGGAGGGCCTGCGTGCGGAGCTTGACCAGGTCGTGCAACTGCCCGGGCTGACGAATGCCTGGGTAATGCCGATCAAGACCCGCATTGACATGTTGGCCACGGGTATCAAGACCCCTGTTGGCATCAAGGTTGCAGGGCCGGACCTGAAGGTGATCGAGCGCATAGGCCGCGACCTCGAGCAAACACTGCGCAACGTCGAAGGAACGGCGTCAGCCTATTCCGAACGTGTTGCTGGTGGTCGCTACGTGGATGTGGACATTGACCGCAAGCGCGCCGCCCGCTTCGGGCTGAACATCAACGACGTCCAGGATGTCGTTCGTTCTGCGGTGGGTGGCATGAATGTCACCGAAACCGTCGAGGGTCGTGAACGTTACCCGGTCAATGTTCGCTATCCGCAGCGGACACGCGACTCTGTCGAACAACTGAAGCTGCTGCCGCTGGTGACGCCGACGGGTGCACGAATCGCACTGGCGGATGTTGCCGACATCAGTGTCGTGGACGGTCCGCCGGCCATCAAGAGCGAAGACGGTCGCCTGAATGGCTGGACCTTCGTCGATATCAGCGGCCGCGACCTCGGCTCTTACGTCGCCGACGCACAGCAACATGTGGCGGAGGAGATCGAGCTACCGGCCGGGTATTCGCTGAGTTGGTCCGGACAATACGAATACATGGAGCGTGCCAAACAACGGCTGCTGATCGTCGGACCCGTGACGCTCGCGATCATCGTGTTATTGCTGTTTCTCAACTTCCGGCGCTTTGCAGAAGTCGCGATCATCATCGGCACGCTGCCCATGGCGCTGATCGGTGGGCTGTGGCTGCTGTACCTGCTCGACTACCAACTGTCGGTAGCGGTCGGCGTGGGCTTTATCGCGCTGGCAGGCGTCGCCGTCGAGATCGGCGTAGTCATGCTGGTCTATCTCAACCAGGCGATGCGCCGGCGTACTGAAAAAGCTGCCAGCGAGGGCCGCGAGCTATGCTATGACGATGTCCGTGACGCCGTGACGGACGGCGCACTGCTGAGGATTCGACCCGTCATGATGACGGTCGCGGCGATCATCGCCGGCCTGCTGCCCATCATGCTGGGGAGCGGCACCGGCTCGGAGATCATGCGACGCATAGCCGCACCCATGGTGGGCGGCATGATCAGCGCAACCATTCTGACGTTGCTGGTCATTCCCGCGATGTTCCTGCTCTGGCGCGGCCACGTTACTCCTCGCCCTCGATCTCCTCATCCAGCATCTCGATGAGCTGCTCGCGGCTGTAGCTGAATTCGTGGTCTTCGTTGAGACTGACGAGCTCCTCGATCGCCTTGCGAATGGTCCACTCAGCTTCGACTTGCCGCGACACGACCAGGTAGTGCTCTTTGGGGTTTTCGTCAAACAACGCATGCAGTGCAGCGGCGGCGACCTGGTGCGGTTCCGGATCGGTATCTTCGGGTCGTTCCTTGCAGACGTTGAGTCTGCTGCCCACGTATTCCTCCCAGTAGGACTCCGACGGATCGTAGCCGCTGGCCAGCCAGCGATCGCAGCGATTGTGGTAAATGTTGGTCTTGTAGTTGCCTGGCTCGATGCCGATGACCTTGACGCCGTGCAGCTCCATTTCCACGGCAAGGGAGTCCGTATAGGCCTCGAGGGCATGCTTGCTCATGCTGTAGATGCCATACAGGCCGCCCGACAGCGTGCCAGAGATTGAACTGATGTTAACGATGCGGCCTTTGGATTCGATGATCATCGGCCCGAACGCCTTCACGATGCGGTACGGGCCGTAAATGTTGACATCGAACAGGAAGTCGAGCTCTGACTCATCGATCTCCATCAGCGGCCCCAGTGAATTGACGCCGGCATTGTTAACGACTGCGTGAAGTTCGTAGTCGCCATTCCTGACGATCTCAACCACCGCATCTATGTCTGCCTGGATCGTCACATCAAGGCGCACACCCTGCACGTTTTCGATCTCGCTGAGTGCCTTAATATCCTCGGGCTTGCGCGCGCCGGCATAAACATAATGGCCTTCTGCCGCCAGCTTCTCCGTAATTTTCCTGCCGATACCAGTGCTCGCACCCGTGACCAGCACTGCCTTTTGCTGTGGGTCTGCGGTCACGCCGTATTGCGGCAAAATCAGCAAACTGGTAGCAATGACTGTTGCAACGAACAAAAGCTTCATATTTTTCACGTTCTTGTCTCCCGAGGCAGGGGCACATTCTATCCTACAAAAAAGGGAGACCTGAACGCATGAGAAAGCTCTGTCTCTTGCTCTGCGTGCTCGCAGCGCCGACACTCGCCGCAAAACTTCCATACGAACATTTCGGGCATTTGCCGATTGTTGAGCAGCCCAGTGTTTCGCCCAACGGCGAGCTCGTCGCCGTCGTTGTTAACTCTGACAGGGGGCCCACGGTCAACATTGCGCCTTTCGGCAGTCGCGACCTGACGCCGATTATCCAGCTGAAAAGCGGCGAGGATCGTATCGACTGGATCGAGTGGGCCAACGACGACCGACTGCTGGTGTCGGCAAGTCAGTCGTCGCTGATTTCAGGCGACAGGATCAGGATCAGCAGGCTGTTCTCAATCGGCGCCGACGGCCAGGGTCTGCGCGAGATCAAACGCAAGACGGTAACACCGCCGAAATGGTTCGAAGTGTTCTACGACACGACGCGTATCGTCTCGTGGCTGCGTGACGATCCCGAGCACGTGCTGATCGAACTCTATGACACGCTCGACGGGGCGATTGCGGTCTTCAAGGTCAACATCTACACCAACGACTTCGATAAATTGTTCGTCAATACCTACGACGTCAACTCGTGGTTTGCCAATGGTGAAGGCGAAGTGGTTTTCGGCACCAGCCGGGACGAGGAGATTCTCACTTTTTGGTATCGCGAGGGCAACGACGCAGACTGGCGAGAACTGCACTCACGGGAAATTTTCGAGTCGGAAACGTTCGACCCGATTCTGGTCAAGGGAAACAAGGCCTACGTATTCAGCGACCACGAGATTGCTCGGCAAGGTATCTGGCTGTACGACATCGAATCCGGTGAGTTTGAAGAACTCATATACGCCGCCGAAAATCATGACGTACAGACAGCGATATTGTCAGTCGATCGCGATGAGGTTGTCGGCGCTACCTACTACGATCATTATCGCGTCAAGACCTACTTCGATGCCGAGTACGAAGCGACCTCGAGTATCGTCGACAAGAGTTTTTCGGACTACCAGACATTTATTGCGAGCCGCAGTAAAGACCGCAAACGCATGATCGTGCAGGCGCTGCGCGACGACTCGCCACCGAAGTACTTCTGGCTGGATCTTGCCAAGGGTGCAGGCGGCTTCTGGTTCAGTCAGTACCCGTATCTGGAAAAACAACAGCTCGCCAAAGTGCAGCCGTTCGAGTACGAAGCTCGCGACGGCATGCCGCTGAACGGTTACCTGACCATGCCGGTCGATGCGAAGAAGAAACCACCCCTGGTGGTATTCCCGCACGGTGGCCCTGCTGCGCGTGACTACCAGTACTTCGACGAGTTTGTGCAGTTCTTTGCCAATCGCGGCTATGCCGTTCTGCAGATGAATTTCCGTGGCTCGGAGGGTTTCAACAACCTTTACGAAACGGCTGGGTACAGAGAGTGGGGCCAGGCGATGCAGACCGACATCTACGATGCCGTCGAGTGGCTTGAGGAGCAGGGCACGGTGAACACCGACAAGGCCTGCATGGTCGGCGCCAGCTACGGCGGCTACGCGGCACTGGTTGCGGCTTTTCAGCAACCTGAGCGATTCAAATGCATCGTCAGTATTTCGGGAATTGCGGACCTGACCGAGCACGCCGTAACGACCGCTCGCAGTGGCTGGTACGAACCGTTCGTCATCAAGACCATTGGCGACCCGGGCGACGGCGAAGATCGCAAGATGCTGGATGAGGCATCAGCGACCAACAAGCTTGCGCTCATCAAGCGTCCGATACTGATGATCCACGGCACCCACGACACGCAGGTCCGGGTAAGCCAGGCGCGGGACTTTTACAAGAAAGCCAAGCGGGCGGGTGTGAAGGTGAAGTACATCGAGCTGGAGTACGGCACTCACTACTTCGATGAGAACCAGAACCGGCTGCAGGTCTTCAAGGCGCTGGATGACTTCCTCGGCAAGCACCTCTAGGGCGTTGCGAAAACGGACCGACGCTGCATCGGGCCACAAATCGCAGGCACAAAAAAAGGGGCAGGACCGTCAGGTCCTGCCCCTCTCTCATCATTACTTATAAAGGAACGATGTTCTCAGCCTGCGGACCTTTCTGGCCCTGCGTGACTGTGAATTCAACCTTCTGGCCTTCGGCCAGCGTCTTGAATCCAGCTCCCTGAATAGCGCTGAAATGCGCAAATACGTCAGGGCCGTTCTCTTGCTCGATAAAGCCGAAGCCTTTAGCTTCGTTGAACCATTTTACGGTTCCGGTAGTTGTAGACATTTTCTAATTCCTGTCAATTCATTTAAGTGGTAATCCGAACATCGGATCATATGGCTGGAAATGTTGCTGCTGCTAAATGAATCTCGGGAAGAGCTACTTAACACTAACGGCGAACCTTCAAGCTGGGCGGACTATATCTGACCTTTTCGCCAATAGCGAGGGATCAGGGTTAATATTCCGCTATGGCCAGAGACCCCAGACAGCCCCTCAGACTGCCCAAACGGCACGATCCGACCGACGCCACGGCAGCGACCGCCGAGGACGGCGGGCGCCTGATGGCGGGGCAATCGCTTAAGGCGGCGCTGCTCGCGGCACTCATTACCCTGGTCGTGTTCAGCGTGCTCTGGATTATGGTAACTCGGCTGACCGGGCGGATACTCCCCTGGATGACCATCATTCAGGGCATCGGCCTGGGCTATGCGGTGCGCCGGGCCGGCAACGGCATCGATTGGCGTTTTCCGGCCCTGGCCGCGCTGCTTGCGGGTTTCGGCGCCTTTTTCAGCTACGCCGTCGTGGCGGCATCGGTGACGGCTGAATCGATGGGCACCGGTACGCTGCATATTTTGCGCTCGGTCACCGCGATGACCTGGCCGGTATTCTTCGCTGAGGTGGTTACCGCGGCCGATTACGTATTTGCTGCCAGCGCCGCGATTGCGGCGGCCTTCTTCGCAGCGCGGCGCCTGAGCCGCTCGGAGTATCGCGCTGTGCGCCTGTGGCGGGAGCGCCGTGCCGCGGATCGCTAGACGGGCATCAGCAGGCCGTCGCCCGGATCGACCGAGCGGCCTTTAAACGAGGCCAATTGCCGCGATACCAGCTGCTCCACCTGCTGCACGGCAGTCTTGATGCCAAGGAAATAGGGCGGTTCGCGTCGCAGCAACGTCCAGTCGCCGGTCTCGAGAATTCGCACGAGGTGGCGAATGTTGGCAGCGATAGCATCGATGTAGGGGTTTTCGCCGTCGTACAGGACCTCGATGTAGCGATACACGCGGTTGAATTTCGAGTTCAGCCGTTCGCGCATGATCTGCTGGTAGAAAAGCGGAGTCTTCATCAGCAGGTCCGTGCCTGACTTGTAGCGCACCATGTACTCACCGGGCTTCGCGTTTTCCACGGCGACGCCGCCAATCACGAATTCCTTGTACAGGCGATCACGGCACTTCTCGAGGTAACAGCGATCCGCCATCTGCGCGATCATGTCAGCGGTGCCGATGAGGTGACCACAGATGATGTCGCGCGGATCGTCCAGCTCGATGTTATCCAGGTCCAGTTCGTAGCCCGTGAAGTGCACGATCATGCTGCTGACGGCAACGTCCTTTGCGAGGCCGAGCTCCGGCAGGTAGCGGCGCAGGAAATCCGCGCTGCGCGACACGTGATACAGCGTGAATTCCGCACCGTTCTCAAAATCCTTGTCGCGCTCGACATGCCGTATGTAGCCGGCATCGTGAAACAGCGAGGTGATGATGGCCATCTGCGCACGATGCGATCCCAGTCGCTCGGACTGCTCTACGCTCTGTTCGTAACCCACCACCAGGCGCGCAAGTGCGAGCGTCATGTCGAGCGTGTGCTGCACGTCGTGATAGGTCGTATCGCAGCCGCGATAGCCCGGGTAACGGCCGCTGAAAAGGCGTTCGAAATCGTAAAATGCAAGCCACAGCTTGTCGAACGAAGCGCCAGGAAACGCGTCTGCAAACAACTGATGCACTGCATTACGAACCGCGGCAGGGTTGCTCACCTGCACGGTATTGGTCACGTCGTAATCGTTGCGCCGGTCCTGGGGTATAGACATGGAAATCGATTTTACATTGGTTGCCAGATTACTATCGGACGATTTCGTGCTTTATGTAAATTCAGCGACAACCGGGGCATGGTCCGATGGACGCTCCCACCCACGCGGCTCCTTGTCGATATAGCTTGCGCTGCAACTCTCGCTCATTGCGGCGCTCGTCAGGATGAGGTCGATCCGCAAGCCTGCGTTCCTTTGAAATCCCGCCGCGCGATAGTCCCACCAGCTGAAGCTTTTTTCCGGCTGCTCAAACTTGCGGTACACATCCGTCAGCCCCAGCTGCAACAACTCGTCAAGTGCGGCACGTTCCGGCGGGCTGCAGAGTATTCCCTCTCCCCACTTCTCGGGATCGTGCACGTCAGCATCCGCAGGCGCGATATTGAAGTCGCCCAGCACCACGAGGCGCTCGTGCTGCTTCATTTCGTCCTGCAGGAAACCCTTGAGCGCCGCCAGCCAGCCAAGCTTGTACTCGTACTTTTGCGAGCCAACTTCCGAGCCGTTCGGTACATACAGATTGATGACGCGCACACCGTTCACCGTGCTCGCCAGGATGCGCCTTTGCGGATCCTCGAATCCCGGGAAGTCGGTTGCCGGATCTTGCGGAGCGCTCTTGCTGATGACGGCAACGCCGTTGTAGGTCTTCTGGCCGGAGGCAATGCCCTGGTAACCGGCCGCTGCAAACTCTTGCGCCGGAAATGCCTCGGTAACCTGCTTGATCTCCTGCAGCACCAGCACATCGGGCGCGTTGGCGGCGGTCCACTCCAGCACTTGCGGCAGCCGCACCTTGAGGGAGTTTACGTTCCAGGTTGCTATCTTCATGCTACTCGATGCCACTCAGTCGCAGCAGCGCGCCAATCTCCGGTTCGCGCCCGCGGAAAGCCACGTAAGCCTCCATGATGTCGCGACTGCCGCCTATCTCCAGTATCTCCTCACGAAACCGCCTGGCCGTCGCGCTGTCAAAAACACCGGCCTGTTCGAACGCCTCGAAAGCATCCGCGGCAAGCACCTCTGCCCACTTGTAGCTGTAGTAACCAGCGGCGTAACCGCCGGCAAAGACGTGCGAAAAGGCATGCGCGAATCGATTGTAGTCCGGCGCCTCGAACATCGATATTTCCGCGCGCACATCGGCCAGCAACTGCATCACGCGCGAGCCTTCCTGCGGCGCATACTCGGCATGCAGACGGATGTCGAACAACGCAAACTCCAGCTGTCGCAACATCGCTATTCCTCCGCCAACGTGCCGCGCCTCACGCATTTTCCTAAACAGTTCGGCTGGCAGCGGCTCGCCCGATTCCGCGTGGGCACTGCAGCTCGTCAGCACCTCGTAGTTCCAGGCGAAATTCTCCATGAACTGGCTGGGCAGCTCGACGGCATCCCACGGCACACCATTGATACCGGCAATGCTTGGGTAGTCGATGCGTGTCAGCAGGTGGTGCAGCATATGACCGAACTCATGGAACAGCGTGACGACTTCTTCGTGCGCCAGCAGTGAGCGGCCATGCACGTCGGGCGGCGGAAAGTTACAAACCAGGTAGCCAACCGGCAACGCGATCTCGTCGCCGAGCTTTTTGCGGTTAATGCATTCATCAATCCAGGCGCCGCCGCGCTTGCCGCTGCGGGCAAACAGGTCCGTATAAAATCCGCCGATGTCGTTGTCCTCGCTGTCAGTCACAACGAAGTAGCGAACCGTGTCATGCCAGGTCTCGACGCCCGGGTCTTCGCGCAACGTGATGCCGTACAGCCGGGTTGCCAGCGAGAACAAACCGCTAACGACAGTCTGCTGCGGGAAATACTGGCGCAACACTTCGTTCGAAATGTCGTATTTCTCGTGCTTCAGTCGATCCAGCCAGAAGGTGGCATCCCACGGCTCGATCTTGCTGCCGGCAAGCGCTTCGAGCTCGGCAAGTTCTGCTTTCGCAGCGGCTCTGCTGCGTGCACCAAGCTCTCGCAGAAACGAAACAACCTGCCCCGATGTTGACGCCATCTTGGTCGCCAGTGAGTAGTCCGCATAGCTCGAGAAGCCCACCAGTGCCGCGGCCTCATGGCGCAGCGCCATGATCTTCTCAATGTTGTCGCTGTTGTCCCACTCCGGCGCGTCACCCTGATCGGACGCTCGCGTCGTCCAGGCGCGATACAGCTGTTGTCGCAATTCGCGATTCTCGGCATGCGTGATGACCGCGTCGTAGGTTGGGTAGTCAAGCGACAGAATCCAGCCATCGAGTCCGCGCCGCTCGGCCTTCAGAGCCGCACGATTCAGCGCCTGATCGGGAATACCGCGCAGCTCGTGCTTGTCTTCGATATGCAGGAACCAGGCATCAGACGCGTCCTGGACATTGTGCTCAAACTGCGACTGGACCGTCGCCAGCTCCTGCATGATCGCCTTGAAACGTTCTTTTTCGGCGCTCGGCAGATCGACTCCGGCGAGATGGAAGTCGCGCAGCGCGTGATCTACAACGCTATGGGCCCCCTTGTCGCCACCCTCACCGAGATTCTCGGCAACCCGGGCGAACGCCTGTTGCAGCCGGGCATCCTGTGACAGATCGGTGCTGTATTCGGTTAGCAGCGGCAACGCTGCATTGTATGCCTCACGCCATTCGCTGGATCCGAGTACGCTTTGCAGGTGGCGCACGGGCGACCAGACGCGACTGAGTTCATGGTCCATGTGCTCGACTGGCGCAACAATGTTGTCGAAGGAAAAATCGCCACCGTCACTGAACAATTTGTCGAGCCGCTGTCTATTGTTTGCGATGATCGTCTCGAGCGCGGGCACGACATGTTCCGGCGCAATGTCGTCAAAGCGCGGCAACGAGGATGTATCAAGGAGTGGATTGTTCATATTGGCTTTTGTACTGCCGGGGTGGCTTTCTGATGGCGGCGCATATTAGCATGCTCCGCCCACGTGAACTGGAGACCTGTTGTGACCAGCAAGTTTGATCTGATCGTTATTGGCGGCGGCAGCGGCGGCCTCGCGCACGCGCAGCGTGCCGCGGAATACGGCGCGAAAGCTGCAGTCGTCGAGAGTCAACCGCTTGGCGGAACCTGCGTCAACGTGGGCTGCGTGCCGAAGAAGGTCATGTGGTATTCGGCGCACCAGGCGCATCAGTTTGAGCACGCCTCCGGCTACGGCTTTGACGTCGCCGTCAATAGCCACAGCTGGTCAGCACTGAAGCGCGCTCGCGACAGTTACGTCGCCAGGCTAAACGGCATTTACGCGAACAACCTCGAGAATCGTGGCGTGCGTCATATCGAAGGCTGGGCCAGGATCATCGACAAGCACACCGTGCAGGTCGGCGACACGCAATACACCGCCGAACGACTGGTCATCGCCACCGGCGGGCGGCCATTGCTGCCGGACATCCCCGGCGCGGAGCTCGGCATCACGTCGGACGGCTTTTTCGAGCTGCCCGAACGGCCCGCGCGCGTGCTCGTGGCCGGTAGTGGCTACATTGCCGTTGAGCTGGCCGGCGTGTTCGCGGCGCTTGGCAGCGACACCCAGCTGGTCATTCGCAAGGACCGGGTCCTGCGCAGCTTCGACGCCATGCTCAGCGATGAATTGATGGCGGCCATGCAGAAGGACGGCATCGCTCTAAGCAATGGGGTCATCCCGGCATCGGTGGAGAAAACGGCTGACGGGCTGCTGCTGCACGCAGAGGACGGGCGCCAGTTCGGCCCGGTCGACAGCATTCTGTGGGCCATCGGGCGCGGTCCGAATACCGACGGCCTGGGGCTGGAGGCTGCTGGCGTCGTAATGGACAAGGCGGGCTTTGTGCCAACCGACAAGTTTCAGGCAAGCAACGTTGAAAACGTGTTCGCGCTGGGTGACGTCACTGGCCGCGAGGCCCTGACCCCGGTTGCAATAGCGGCCGGCCGACGGCTGGCCGACCGCCTTTACGGCGGCATGGACGGTCGTCACCTCGACTACCAGCACATAGCAACGGTGATCTTCAGCCATCCGCCAATCGGCACCATCGGACTCACGGAGGCTGAGGCACGGGAGCAGTATGGCGATGACATGAAGGTTTACACCTCGGGATTCACGCCGATGTTCTACGCGCTGGGCGAGAAGAAACAGCGTTCGGTAATGAAGCTTGTTACGGCAGGTGCGGACGAGAAGATCGTTGGTTGCCACGTGATCGGTGACGGCGCCGATGAAATGATGCAGGGTTTTGCGGTCGCGGTGCGCATGGGTGCCACCAAGAAGGACTTCGACGACACGGTGGCGATTCACCCGACCAGTGCGGAAGAATTTGTAACTATGCGGTGATCTTCATCTGTTTCAGGACGGCTGCGGTGTCCGGCCGCACACCGCGCCAGATATTGAATGATTCCGCCGCCTGCTCCACCAGCATGCCCCAACCCATGACCGACTGCCGGGCGCCCTGCTCGCGAGCCCACTCGCTGAACGGCGTCGGGCTCAGCCCGTACGACAGGTCATAGCAAAACGACTGCGCGGAAATCGCGGCACCCGGATACGGCGGACTGTCACCGTGCAGACTTGCCGAGGTCGCATTGATCACCAGGTCGTAGGGTTCTGAAACCGGCACCGCGTTGAACGGGCACGCCGTCACCGGTCCGGATACGGAAAAATGTGCGGCCAGTGCCTGCGCCTTGCCCACGGTCCTGTTGGCAATTCGCAGTACGTTGGGCCGCATCTCGAGCAACGGCCCGACGATGCCACGCGTCGCGCCACCGGCACCCAGAATGAGAATATTCTTGCCTTCGATCGACACGCCCTGGTTTACAGCGAGGTCGCGCAGCAGGCCAATGCCGTCCGTGTTCTCACCGTAGATCTGACCGTCACGAAACGTGAGGGTGTTGACGGCACCTGCAGTCGCGGCGCGCTGGCTGACCTGGTCGACCAGCTTGCTCACTTCGCTCTTGTGCGGAACTGTCACGTTGAGCCCCTTGCCGCCGGTGCGCTGAAACTGGCGTACGGCAGTCTCGAGCTTCTCTGGTGTTACCTGCAGCAACTCGTACTGCATCTGTTGCCCGGTCTGCAGCGCGAACAGGCGATGAATCACGGGCGAGCGGCTGTGCGAAACCGGGTAACCCATGACTCCGTAGCGATCAATCATAGCCAGCGCGCGACTGTTAGAGCGAAGTACGTGAGTACGGCATCTGCGCCCGCGCGCTTCATGCACAGCAATGATTCCGTGATGGCTTTTTTCTCATCGAGCCAGCCGTTGTCAATCGCACCTTTGAGCATCGCGTATTCGCCGCTGACCTGGTAGGCGAATGTCGGCACGCCGAACTCATGTTTGACGCGATAGACGATATCGAGATACGGCATGCCCGGCTTCACCATGACAATGTCAGCACCCTCATCGAGATCAAGCCTGACGTCGCGCATCGCTTCGTCACTGTTGCCGGGGGGCGCCTGAAACGTCGACTTTTCCGCCTTGCCAAGATTCGCGGCGGAACCCACTGCATCCCGGAACGGACCGTAATAGCAGGATGCAAACTTGGCAGCGTAGGCGAGAATGACGGTGTTGATATGACCAGCACCTTCCAGCGCATCGCGAATCGCGCCGATGCGCCCGTCCATCATGTCCGAGGGGGCGACGACATCGGCGCCGGCTGCGGCGTGTGACAGGGACTGCTTAACCAGCATGGCCACCGTTTCATCGTTCAGGACATAGCCTTCATCATCGATGATGCCGTCCAGTCCGTGTGTGGTGTACGGGTCGAGTGCAACATCGGTTATCACGGCAATATCCGGACAGGCGTCCTTGATGGCCCTCACCGTGTTTTGCACCAGGCCATCAGGATTTGCGCATTCGGCGCCATCCAGTGACTTGCGCGCGTCGTCGATCACAGGAAACAGCGCCACAGCCGGTATCCCCAGCTGCTCGGCTTCGCGCACGTCGTCCATGATGCCGTCGAGGCTCTTGCGCGAAATTCCTGGCATCGACGCAACCTGCTCTTCGCGCCCTTTGCCCTCAAGGACGAAGACCGGGTAGATTAGATCCGCCGCACTCAGCTCGTTTTCAGCGAGCAAACGACGCAGGGCGTTTGTCTTGCGCACGCGTCGCATGCGAATCTTTGGGAACTGACCGGGTGTGGGAAGACTCATAGCTAATCAGCATAACGATAATAAGTATCTATTTTCCCTGTATTTAGGAAGGGTTTCCACGTCTAAAGTATGGTTTTCGCCCATTCCGGTAATAAAAAATCTGCCACGCGGGTCATCTCGTATGAACAGCAGCACTGAAGCCACCGCAAGGCGGCGCCGTTTCGATCAGCTGGTTGGCGTGTTTTACGCCGACATGTACCGCTACGCGGCATGGCTGTCGAGAGACCGCGCAATTGCGGAGGACGTGGTTCAGGAAGCGCTGTTAAGAGCATGGAAATCGCTCGACGCGTTGCGCGATGACGCTGCCGCCAAACCCTGGCTGCTGACCATCGTCCGACGCGAGAACGCGCGATATTTCGAGCGCAAGAGGCTCGAAACTGTCGACATCGACGACCTGTCTGCGTCGCAAGCGGCGCTGCTGGCAGAACAGCCAGACAGGGAACTCGATGAAATGCGGGAGGCGATTTTCGAACTCGACGATGATTATCGCGAGCCGCTCGTGTTGCAGGTCATGATGGGCTACAGCACGACGGAGATCGCAGAACTGATGGGGCTCAAGCAGGGTGCAGTACTGACAAGACTGCACCGTGCAAGGCACAAGCTCAAAGAGATTATTGACGACAGATAACAGATGAATTGTGAAGACTACAAACAGGCAATAGCGGCAGACCCGTCTTTTGACGGCGGCGCCGCGCACCTCAGCGAATGCGCCTCGTGCCAGGCGTATCGCAAAGAGATGCTGTCGCTCGACGAGAAGATTTCAGCGGCGCTGAATCTCAGTGTGCCGGAGCTGCACGTGCCGGATCTTCCGGACATCGATGTCGAGAACGTGGTCGCGTTGCAGCCGCGCAAGCGCAATATCACCACCTGGCTTGCCATAGCAGCGACCGTCGTGATTGCAGCAACGCTCGGCTTGCGCATGATGAGCGACGTTCAGTACGAGTCGCTTGAAGCAGAAATACTCGCACACCTCGATCACGAACCTTACTCACTGGTTGTCACTGACAAAGCCATCAGCGACGCGCGGCTTTCAGCTGTTGTGCCGTCAGACTTGTCGACCATGGGCCACAGCGCCGGGCTTGTAACCTATGCCCAGACTTGCGACATCAACGGCAAGGCAGTGCCGCACCTGGTTATTCAGGGTGAGCGCGGTCCGGTGACGATCCTGCTGTTGCCGGACGAGAAAATCGACGCCGCTGTAGATCTCAGCGGCAACCATATTGACGGTGTTCTGCTGCCCGTGGGCCGCGGTAGCATCGCGATCATAGGCGAGCGCGGTGAGCGCATAGACGCCATTAGCAATACCGTTAGAAATTCAGTGATGTGGGACACTTGAACCGCATTGTATTGATGAGAGCGCCCGGTTCTGGGCAGACAACGTTGTATTTAAGGAGAAAACGAATGTCGGAAAAGAAAGTAATCAAGCCAATCGCAATGGCTGTGGGCGCCGCCCTGGCCGGATCTTTTGCTATCAGCGGCACCGTGAGTGCTGACACGGGTGCAAGCCCGTTCTCAATGTCTACGCTCAACGCCGGTTACATGCTGGCCAATGGCGAAGGCTCCTGTGGCGGCGACAAGAAAGGTGAAAAGGAAGGCGAAGGCAGCTGCGGTGAAGGCTCTTGTGGCGGCGATAAAGAAGGCGAAGCTTCCTGCGGCGGCGACAAGGAAGGCGAAGCCTCCTGTGGCGGTGACAAGGAAGGCGAAGGTTCCTGCGGCGGCGACAAAGAGAAAGCTGAAGGCTCCTGCGGTGAAGGTTCCTGCGGCGGAGACATGTAAGTCCCTGCCAGTCTGACGTTGGTCAGGATAAAAAGCCCGCGCTCGTCGCGGGCTTTTTTTGGCCGTTAGTCTTAATGCGCGAATCTCGACTTGCGCCGCAGTTTCGATGCTGCCCATTGCCGGCAAAGCTGCTAGATTGAATGCACGTGTTATGGGGATCCGCTGATGAGCAAACCACTCGTGCGTTGCAAATGGGCCGAAGGCCAGTCGGTCGACTACATTCGCTACCACGACGAGGAATGGGGCGTCCCCGTTTACGACGACCAGCTGCAGTTTGAGTTCCTGATCCTCGAGGGCGCACAGGCGGGACTGAGTTGGTCGACCATCCTCAACAAGCGCACAGGCTATCGCAAGGCGTTTGCCAATTTCGACCCTAAGAAGGTCGCTCGCTTCACCGAGAAACGCATTGAAAAACTGTTGCAGGACCCGGGCATTGTGCGCAATCGCCTGAAAGTGCGTTCGGCTGTGACCAATGCCAGGGCGTTTCTCGCCGTACAAAAAGAGTTTGGCAGTTTCAGCGACTACATCTGGGATTTTGTTGGCGGCAAGCCGCTACAGAACAAGTTCGACAAGGACACAAATGTACCGGCCACATCACCTGAGTCTGACGCGCTCAGCAAGGACCTGAAGCAACGCGGCTTCAAGTTCGTCGGCAGCACCATCATGTATGCCCATATGCAGGCAACCGGCATGGTCAATGACCATGTCACGGGTTGTTTCCGCCACAAGCCCTGTGCCCGGATGCTCCGTTAGCCGCACTAATCCGAACCGTTCTTGGTATCCTTAAAGAAAAAAGGGGTGCCATGTCGGGGTCATTTTTCCAGGAACTGAAACGCCGCAACGTCTTTCGCGTTGCAGTTATCTATGTTGTCGTCAGCTGGCTTCTCATGCAGATCGGCGACGTCATGTTTCCTGCGCTGCACCTGCCCGACTGGACGCAGACCCTGCTGGTTGCATTCCTGCTGCTTGGCATGCCCATCGCACTTATATTTGCCTGGGCCTTCGAAGTAACGCCCGAGGGTGTGGTGCGCACTGCCGAGGTCGCGCCGGAAGTGTCGATCACGCCGCGCACGGGACAAAAACTCAACTACATGATCATTGGCACGCTGGCGCTGGCGGTCGTGATGCTGTTGATCAAGGACCTCGTTTTTGACGAACGTATTGAGGCACCGGCTATCGCCGTTGCGGATAAGTCGATCGCCGTACTGCCTTTCAAGAACCAGAGCGCCAGCGCCGAAAACGCCGAGTTTTTTGCCGGCGGCCTGCACGATGAGCTGCTGACGCTGCTGTCAAAACTGGGGCAGTTGAAAGTCATATCTCGCACCTCGGTCGAACGGCTGGATCCCGCGCTCTCCATTCCCGAAATCGGCGCACTCCTCGGGGTCGCGACCGTGCTTGAGGGCCAGGTACAGCGCGCCGGCAATCGCCTGCGCATTAATGTGCAGCTGATCGACACCACCAACGAAGGGCATATCTGGGCCAACACCTACGACAGCGAGTTGACCGCGGAGAACGTGTTCGAGGTGCAGGGCGATATTGCACGGACCATTGCCAACGCGCTGCAGGCCGAGTTGTCACCGTCTGCGCGGAAGTTGCTCACCGACGTTCCGACCAGAAATACCGAGGCACTGGAAAGCTACCTGCTGGGCGCGCAATTTGCCAAGCGCGCCACCTACGATTCGCTGGAGGCCGCGAAAAGCTACCTGCAACGAGCGACCAAGCTCGATCCTGAGTATGCCGAGGCCTGGGCTGCCTATGCAGAAACGTATACCAGTCAGCTCGAGACCGGCGCGATTAGCGTTGACGACTACGTGCTGAATGCCGAACCGGCCGTGCAGAATGCACTGCGGTACAACGAGGACTTGCCGGAAGCCCACGCCCAGCTCGGCACGGTGTTGTGGCAAAAGGGCGAGATAGATGCCGCCGAACGAGCCTTCAGGTTCGCATTGCAGTTGAATCCGGACAGCACGCTAGGCCGCCACCGCTATGGCTACTTCCTGCGTGAGGTGGGTCGCCTGCAGGATGCTCTGGACATCCTCAAGCCCGCACTCATCGTCGACCCCTTGTCGGTCGAGATCATGTTCCAGATCGGCAAGATCGAGATGTACCTTGGCCGGCCCGAGGTCTTCCTTGCATACGCCAAACGAATGCTGGCGATCGACCCTGCCGCTATCTACGGCTATATCGCGGAACTGCAATCGTATGCGTCCATGGGCCGCGGCGCCGACGCCTGGGCTGCCTATTTGCGCGTCTTGGAACAGGATTCTGGCGACTATGAGACCTGGGCACACCTGGCGGCACACTGCGAGAACCTGGGATTGCCCGATCTCGCCGACCGCTACCTCGAGACAGCTGCCACGCTCGGCCCCGGACAGCCAACTGTGCTCAAGAACGCGGTGTTTATCACCCTGCACAGGGGCGAACTCGACAAGGGCTGGCAAATTGCCGAACGACGCGATTACCGATGGCCTCGACGACCGCTGGGACTCAGACGCCGTGTTTCTGGGAGCGCTGCTGAAGAAAGCCCTCGTCGATCGTCGTTTCGACGATCTGGTTTTGCACTACCAGACACGCTACCCGAAGCTATTCGAGGCGCCGCCACAAGTTTCATCGGCCAACCTGAGTGTCACGGCAAGCCTGGCGCTGCTGCTGCAGCAGACCGGGGACGTCGCGGCCGCTGATGCCATCATCGAGGCGGGTCTGGCATTTCTATGCTGACGAAATTGCCGCAGGAAAGACGCGGCTTCCTGCACGGCATCACCGACGCCGAGTTATTGGCCGTTGCGGGCAGGACCGACGAGGCGCTGGCGAAGCTCCGAGAGGCCACTGCATCTGGCGCAACGCTTTTCTGGCGCTTCGACTTTGCGGCAGCAACACTGAACTCGCTCCGCGAGCGCCCTGAATTCAAGCAATTGGTTGGCGAACTTGATGCTATGTCAGAGACCCAACGCCAACAGGTGCTGGCATTGCCAGACCAGGGCGAACTTGATTATCGAGACCAGTAGGAGAACGAACGATGTCTGAACTCTTGAACGACAAACCGGGAATGGCCTTCTGGCTGATCGGCGGCGCTGCGCTGATCTGGAACCTGCTTGGCATATTCGCCTACTACATGCAGGTAACCGCAACGCCCGATACCTGGGGCGCAGCCGGATACACGGCCGACCAGATAGCCGCGTTGCAGGCAATCCCCGCGTGGGCAACCGGTGGCTCCGGGCTTGCGACAACCTGCGGTGTGCTGGGTTCGGTGTTGCTGCTGCTGCGCAAGTCCCTGGCTGCACCAATATTTATCGTGTCCTTCGTCGGCCTGCTGTTGCAGAACCTGCATGCCTTTGTGCTCAGCGACACGATCGCCGCATTCGGCATGGTGCCGGTCTACATCCAGACAACGGTGATGATTATTGCGGTGCTGCTGATCTGGTACGCAAGAAAAGCCAATGCCAGGCGCTGGCTTAGCTAGTTACCTATGGTCACCAGGGTCAGGCCGGACAGCCCCTGCGGCGTGACGTGCGAGATGCCACCGAAGTAGATGGTGTTCGAGACCAGCTCTGACCAACTAACCACAACGTCTGCCGTCGACCCCGCGTTGACGAGCGACGGTCCGTCGGCGTTCATGTTGCCGCGATCATCGTTCTCGCCGAAGGCCCATCCCAGCAACTGGTAGTTGGCGCCTGGCCCACCTGCAACATTGTCGGTCGCAAAGCCGTGTATGAGTACCGCATACAGACCGGCGGGCGGGCGGAACAGGTCGACGCGCTCCTGCGAGGTTGGCTCACCACTCTGGCCAACCTTGCTCCAAATCTGACCATCGGTGCTGTAGTAGACGTACATGTCGAGATCGTCGTCACCGTCGGTCAGCGCATCGAAGGTCGCGAATCGCAGGTAGAGCTGGTTGGGCGGTATGTCGAAGACGTGTTGCGTCACGCCATTGCCGTTGCGCACCGTAAAGGTCTTGGTCGGGTCGCTGGCAACGAAACCGTCGACAACCTGTGGCAGCACCAGGCCATGCACGCGTGCTTCGTAGCCGCCAGAGTATCCAAACTCAACCGGCAGGTTGATGCTGCCGGTGCCGCCGACGGAGGTGACTTCCGCAGGCGCGCTGATCGATGCAGGCCGAATCGCGATCGGGCTGCGCACCGCGTAGTCGTCGTTGCGCCATGTGTAGGAACCAAAGCGCCACAAGTCGAGCGGCCCGGATTCATAGGTCAGCGTGACATCAAAGTCCGCGCTGCCCTGCGGCGTCACATTGATGCTCGGCGGGTCTACCGTAACGGCGATTCCGGGCGGTGCATCGACTTCCACGGTGAACGCGAGCGCCTCGGCGCCGGGGTTACTGACGCGCCTCCTTACGGTGCGCTGGTAGGCCAGCGCCGACACCGCGATTGCTGGCTGGTTGAGCTCGGCTGCCTCGAAACTGATGCCGGCAGCTTGCAGCTCGTCGCAGCGCTCTTCCGGCACCGCCGGTGATGCCGTGCCGCAGGCAAAGGCATCGTATTGGTCGTCGCTGATCTCATACACGAGCCCGGGATCGCTGGCCGCATTCGGCACGATGTGACCCGCACCAAAATCAAACGGTATGGCAACCGCCTCACCGTCGCCGCTGGTCAGGTCCTGTCGCGCCGTCGTCATCAGGGACGACTTGATCGCGGCCGGTGACCAATCCGGGTTCGCCTGCATCAGCAGCGCCGCAACGCCAGCAACATGTGGCGTCGACATGGAGGTGCCGCTCAGGTAAGCGAAATTTTCGCCGGACACGGCGTTGACCGCATCGGGCGCAAAGCCCGCAAGAATATTAACGCCCGGCGCAGTGACGTCCGGCTTCAGGATGTCACGCACCGGCCCGGGACCCCTGGCCGAGAAACCGGCCATGACGTTACCGCTGTCGCTGTTCTCCAGCAGCAGGCCCTTCTCAAGGGTGACACTGACGTCGTTGCCCGCATCCAGCTCGGCAAGCACCAGGTTGGCGTCGGCCTGCCCCATCATCAGCGCTGGAATGTCATCGGCCGCCGCGATGCCGGTCATCAGTATCGGGTCGCCGGCGATGTTGTAGACCAGCGCTGCCACCGCACCAGCGCTGGCCGCGTTTCTGACCTTGGTGTCGAAGTTGCAACCGCCACGCTGGATGAGAGCGATGTTATCGGCGACTTCAGTGTCGTTGATGATGCTCTGGCAGGCGTCAGAGACCGTGCCGGGGCCGTCGATAACGCCAGTGTCGTCGTCATCGTCGACCAGAACCAGCTTGCCTTCCAGCGGGTCGACATCCTGCAGCGGTGGCGTAAAGTTGGCCTCGCGCACCGCGTAACGTCCGGCAAGCCCCGGGGGCTCGGTAATCAGCATGGCTTCTTCCGCGGAATTGCCATCACGGGTCGAAGCAGCCGCTGTGATCACCCAGGGGCCGCCTGCCGGTGACCCTATGGTGCCGATGTTGGGACCTTCGTTGCCGGCCGCCACGACGGCCAGGACGCCGGCCTTGGTAGCCGCCATCAACGCGACGTCATCGGGTGCCGTAATGCGTGCCAGCGAACTGCCGACCGAGTAGTTGATGATGTCCACACCATCGGCAACGGCATCGTCGATGGCGTTGGCGAGATCCGACGTGTTGCAGGTCGCACGCGAATCGCCGGGGCGCAGCCAGCAGGCTTTGTAGACGGCAACGCGAGCCTTCGGCGCGACGCCTTCCACGCGTCCGATCGAGGTGCCGTAGATGCTTGCCTTGGTTCGGTTACCCGCCGCGGTCGTTGCCGTATGCGTGCCGTGACCGTCGACATCACGGGCCGAGAAAATTTCGCCGTCGTCGATGGCGCCCGAGTTGAGGGCACCGTCGGCATACCATCGCGCGCCGATGACCTTGTTGTTGCAGTCGCTAATCTCGAACTGTTCACCGGTCTGGCAGATACCGTTCCAGTTTTCCGGCGGCTCGAACACGAGCACATCGTCCTGAAGTTTGTAATAGCGGCATAACCATCTGCCCAGCAGGGAGTTCTCCGCCCAGCTGCTCTGGCAGGCACGCGGCCGATCTGCCTGGCGCACGTCGAGCAGTGCCGGGTGACCGGGCGCTATACCGCTGTCGATAAAGCCGATGACGATGCCGGAACCATCAAGGCCCTGTGTGCTGCGCAAGCCATCCGCAGCGAACAGCTCGAGAAACTCCAGGCTGTGATTGGTAGCCAGCGGCCGTATTTCATCCTCCCAGACCTGCAACACTTCAGGCAGGTTCAGGAGCTTGTCGGCCTGCGCCTCGGTCATCTGTGCTGCGAAGCCATTGAGTCCGTAGCGGTAGCTGTAAACCTGCTGCACATCAGGGCCCGCCATGGCGAGTACCCGCTGCTGCTCAGCAGCGAGTTTCGCGGTGTAACCCTGCATCTCCGCACTGCCCTTGTCGAGTCTCACCCGGTATTCACCGAAGACCGGCTTGCCCGCACTCTGCATCAGTTTCGAGTGCTGTACCGCTGCGGGCGGCGTGCGCAACTGCACGATGTAGACCTTGCGCACCTGTGCCTGGCCGCTTGAGCCGACCTGGATCGGAGCGGCATCCGGCAGCTCGCGAAGGCGCGACTCTTCACCGGCCCAAACGGTAGCGGCTGCAAGCAGGACAGAGCTGAGAAAAAGTACGCGCATTGTTACGGCTGAGGGTCGTTGTTGTAACCGACCATCTCTTCCTCGGAAAACGTGACGCCGAGGCCAAGCGCGATACGGTTGACGAAGTTGAAGTAACCGGTAATAAGAGTCAGGTCGAGGATGTCTTTTTCCGCAAGGCCGACGGCGCGCAATTCACCAAGATCGATCTCGGTCATCGCGCCGGGCGCCGTGGTCAGCTTCTCGGCATGGCGTACGATGTTGCTGAGGCGCGGCTCGAGCGTTTCCAGACCGTCGGCCGTCATCAGGGCATTCAGGATGTCTGGGTCATCGATGTAATGTCGCAACGACTCTGCGTGGTGATTGACGCAGTACTCACACTCGTTGTTTGCCGATACCACGACCGCTACGGCCTCGCGCTCCAGCCGACTCAGGCCAGAGCGGCCAAACATCAGCGTCATGTACAGGTCGAGGTGGTCGCCGAGCGCGTCGGGGTTCAGGCTGTGGACCTGCAGGATATTGGACACCTTGCCGCGCTTCTGCAGCAGCTCCGCGTACATCTCGGCCAGTTTGCCTTCGGCCGCGCCGACTTCAATTTCCTCAATCCAGGACATCGCTCAATGCCGCTCACTACTCACCAGGCACTAGTTTTGACCCGGCGCACGCGGAAGTCAAAGCGAGATGGATTTCTCAGCGGGCAAAAAGCCGTGACGGATCACTGAAGCTCTTGAATTCAAGCGCGTTTCCCGAAGGATCGAGCAGAAACATCGTGGCCTGTTCGCCGACCTGCCCCTGGAAGCGCGTGCGAGGCTCAATAACAAACGCGGTGCCCGCCTGTTGCAGGCGCTCGGCGAGAGCCTGCCAGTCGCTCATGTCCAGGATGACGCCAAAGTGGCGCGCCGGCACGTCATCGCCATCGACGGGGTTACTGGCGGGGTTGCGATCCATGCTCTCCACGAGGTGCAGTGTCACCTGGTGACCGAAGAAATCCAGGTCCGTCCAGCGAGTGTCGGTGCGGCCGGTGCCACACCCGAGCAGGCCACAGTAAAACTGCGCCGCCGCTTCGAGATCGTGCACGGGAATCGCGAGGTGAAACGGGCGCAACGCTGTATCAGTCATTGCCGGCCCCACCCAGCCAGTCACGCGGCCGCAGGTAGTCGCGGTACAGGACCGCTTCCGGCGAGTCCGCCTCGGGTTGCCAGTTGTATTGCCAGCGCACCTGTGGCGGCAACGACATCAGGATCGACTCAGTACGCCCACCCGACTGCAGCCCGAACACCGTACCGCGGTCATACAACAGGTTGAATTCGACGTAACGGCCGCGACGGTACAACTGAAATTCACGCTGCCGCTGGCCGTAGGGATGCGAATTGCGTTTTTTCACGATCGGCTTGTAGGCCGGTATGAAACTGTCACCCGCTGCGCGTACAAACTCGAAGCTCTTGTCAAAACCCTGCTCGTTGACATCATCGAAGAACAGGCCACCAACGCCGCGAGTCTCGTCGCGGTGCTTAAGGTAGAAATACTCGTCGCAGTTGTTCTTGTAGTTCGCGTACAGGTCATCACCAAACGGCCGGCATAGCGCCTCGGCGACGGTGTGCCAGTGCACCACGTCCTCGCGAAACGGATAGTACGGCGTCAGGTCGAAGCCACCGCCGAACCACCAGACCGGATTTTTCTCACCGGCGGTAAAAAACCGAAAGTTCGCATGGGTTGTCGGCACGTACGGGTTGTTCGGGTGAATGACGAGCGAGACGCCGACGGCCTCAAAGTTCGCTCCTGCGAGCTCCGGGCGATGCTTGGTCGCAGACGGCGGCATCTCGGAACCGAACACGTGCGACATGCCCACGCCGGCCTGCTCAAAAACCTTGCCGCCGGAAAGGATGCGGGTCTCGCCGCCCCCGCCGCCGGGACGTTCCCAGGCATCGCGGACAAACGTCTTGCCACCATCGAGCTGCTCCAGTTCCGAGCAGATACGGTTCTGCAATCCCGCCAGGTAGGACTTAACTTCGTTGATGTCGCTCATGCTGTTCCCGGTCTCAGTATTTTTCCCGTGCTGCGGTGGCGTATTTCGGACGGCCCCGAGGCCGGCCCGCAGTCGCCCGGCACAATATAGTCTACAAGGGTCCGAAACTGGCGCTGCAGGACATAGCGATTGCGCGCGGTCGGATGGGTCGAAATGTTGGCACTGGTTGAAATGATCGGTGATGCCACTCGCTCACAGATAGCTGCGGCAACCGGATTGGTCGTGATCCTCACTGCGATCCCCTCGTTGTTGCCACGCACCAGCGGCGACACCCGCGGGCCCGGCTCAGCAATCCAGGTAATGGGTTGCAACGGCTGCGGTGGCGGCAACGGTTCGCCTTCAATCCAGCCCGAGAATTGCTCTGCACTGGCGGCGATCAGGATCAAGCCCTTGGCGGGATCGCGCTGTTTGATGCGCAGCAGTCGCAAAATGGCTGCTGCATCGTCCGGCATGCAGCCCAGTCCGTAAACGCCTTCGGTGGGGTATGCAATTACCCCACCACCAAGCAGAACGTCAGCGGCATGGGTGATGTTCACTAGTCAGCCTTTTTCTTCCGCGCCACTTTTTTACTCGCCTTTTTTTTGGCTTTCTTCTTGGTTTTCTTTTTGGTTTTCTTTTTCGCTTTCTTCCCGGTCTTTTTCTTCGCGGTCTTTTTCTTTGCCGCCGCTTTCTTCTTGGCGACCTTCTTCTTGCCACGTCTGCCGCGCTCGGGCGCTGCCTCAAGCAGTGCCTTGCACTCTTCCAGCGTCAACGTTTTCGGCTCGCGATCTTTGGGCACGCGAGCGTTCTTCGCCTTGTTGGTAATGTACGGACCGTAGCGACCATTCAGCACCTGGATGCCTTCTTCTTCGAAGTCCAGAATGAGGCGATTCGCGTCTGCAATCTTTTTCTCTTCGATAACTTCGAGCGCGCGCGGCAATTCGATGGTGTAGGGGTCGTCATCCTTGATCGACACGTACTTGTCGCCGTAACGCACGTACGGGCCAAAGCGACCAATACTGGCAGAGACGGACAAGCCGTCCGCCGTCTCACCGAGTTTGCGTGGCAGCTTGAACAGCTCCATCGCGTCGGCCAGTGTGACATCCGTCATCTTCTGCCCGGGGCGCAGGCCGGCGAACTTCGGTTTCTCTTCGTCGTCCTTGGTGCCAATCTGCACAAACGGCCCGTAGCGTCCCATGCGCACGGTCACTGGCTTGCCGCTTTTCGGGTCGGTGCCCAGCTCGCGCGCCTGTGCCACCTGCTCGCGTGTAACCGAGACTTCCTTGTCCTCGCAGAGCTCGTGGAATGGTCCCCAGAAGCTCTCGAGCAAGGGAACCCAGTCTTTTTCGCCCAGCGACACGGCATCGAGGTCATCTTCGAGCTTCGCCGTAAAATCGTAGTCAACGTATTGCGTGAAGTGTTCCGTCAGGAAGCCGATAACAATTCGACCGATATCCGTCGGGATGAAGCGCTTTGCATCCATCTCGACGTACTCGCGATTCTTCAACGTCATGATGATGTTGGCGTAGGTCGACGGACGCCCAATGCCGTATTCCTCAAGCGTCTTTACGAGACTCGCTTCAGTGAAGCGTGGCGGCGGGTCGGTAAAGTGCTGGTCGGCACGCAGCTCTTCCAGCTTGATGACATCGCCTTCTGCAATATCCGGGAGCAGACGATCACCGTCGTCGTCCTTGGAGTCGTCCTTGCCTTCCTGGTAGACGGCCATGAAGCCAGGTACAACCAGGATAGAGCCGTTGGCGCGGAATCGATGCCCGGCATCTTCCGGGCCTGCGGCAAGCTCGATGGCGACGGTATCGAAGACTGCCGGAATCATCTGGCAGGCCATCGTGCGTTTCCAGATCAGCGAGTACAGTTTGAACTGGTCGTCATCAAGAGCGCCGCGCATTGACTCGGGATCACGTGCAACCGATGTCGGGCGCACGGCTTCATGCGCCTCCTGTGCATTCTTCGCTTTGGTTTTGAACTCGCGTGGCTCGTCCGGAACATTGTCGGCGCCATAGCGCTCTGCAATGACTTCGCGAATTTCCTCGATGGCCACCGCCGCCAGCGTGACGGAGTCGGTTCGCATATAGGAAATGAGGCCGACGTTGCCTTCACCCGGCAACTCGATACCTTCATACAGTCGCTGTGCAACGCGCATCGTGCGCTGCGTGTTGAAGCCGAGCTTGCGCGAGGCCTCCTGCTGCAGCGTTGACGTCGTGAACGGTGCGGTCGGATTGCGGCGGCGCTGCCGCTTGTTGACGGAAACGGTCTTGAGTTCGCCTTTCGCCGCCTCGGTGATCGTGGTCTCGACCTCACGCGCGGCTTTCTCGTTCTCGAACGTGAACTGCTCGACCTTGTCGCCGTGATAGCTGACCAGGCGTGACAGGAACGGCTGTTCATTCTTGCTGACATCCGCCTCGATTGACCAGTACTCGCGAGCTTTGAACGCCTCTATCTCGAGTTCGCGCTCAACGATCATGCGCAGGGCGGGGCTCTGCACGCGCCCAGCAGACAGGCCGCGCTGGACCTTCTTCCACAGCAGCGGCGAGAGATTGAAGCCGACCAGGTAGTCCAGCGCCCGGCGCGCCTGCTGCGCGCCAACGAGGTCACCGGACACATCGCGGGGATTATCAACAGCCTCGCGCACGGCGTTCTTTGTAATCTCGTGAAAGACGACGCGATGCACCGCCTTGTCGCCGAGGACGCCCTTTTCCTTCAGCAACTCGATCAGGTGCCAGGATATGGCTTCGCCTTCGCGATCAGGGTCAGTCGCGAGGTACAGGGCGTCGGCCTTCTTCAGCGCCTTGATAATTGCATTCACGTGCTTCTGGTTGCGATCGATGATCTGGTACTTCATCGCGAAGCCGTTAGCCGGATCCACCGCACCTTCCTTGGGCACGAGGTCGCGCACATGACCATACGAGGCCATGACCTCGAAGTCCTTACCGAGATATTTACTGATGGTTGTCGCTTTTGCCGGCGACTCTACAATTACAAGATTCTTGGACATTTGGACCCTTTTAAAAGCACGAAACCGCGGATCGTGCCGCGGTTTAATTACGTGCTTGTCCGCGAAGTGTCAAGTCGCGGCAAGAAATGGCAACTAGTGAATAGCGCCTGCGTCCTCGTCGAAAACGAGGTCTTCCATGCGCGCGTAGGCAAGCTCCTGACCCGGCTGACTGAACAGCACCATCAGCACAACCCACTTGATTTGCTCGACATCGATATCGTGTGAATCGAGCGCCAGCAGGCGGTCAATCAGTATTTCGCGCTGCGGCGGAGACAGGATGCCGATCTGTTCGAGGTACGTCAGATAGCCCCTGCAGCCCACGTCGAGGCGCTGCAATTCGACCTCGTTATAGATGCGCGTGCCACGCGGCGTTTGCTTGTTGTAAGCAAAACTCTGTTGATCGTGTGTCAGGCCATCGAGCCAATCAAGTGCGCGATCAATCTCGACATCGCCAAAGCCTGCTCGAGACAATTCCGCACGCAGTTCATTTTGATCGGGCTCGGGGTCTTCTTCGGTGTCGACGTAGGTTTCAAACAGGTACATCAGTACGTCGAGGACATTTTCTTTCATGCCTGGAGCGGCTCCCTTTGCTATGGCGTTTGACAGAATGCAGAACTCAGCAAGGCGTAGCGACCGCCGGGCAATGCTTCCACTTTTCCCTCTAACTCCAGGATCAGGAGCATGGAGGAAACCTGCTCGATCGTCAATTCGGATTGCCGTGACAGCTGCTCAATGCTGCAGGGATCGTGTTGCAGCGCCTGCAACAACTGTGCGTACTCAGGATCGGGTGGCGCGTCACTTTCCTGTGCAGGCGCCGTTGACTCTGCCGTTTGCAGCATATGACCAATCAGCGGCGCCAGCTCCGCCAGTATGTCCTCGCTCGACTCAACCAGTTTCGCGCCGGATCGCAGCAGCTGGTGGCAGCCTCTCGCGAGTGGATTATGGATAGAGCCGGGCATTGCAAAGACTTCGCGGCCCTGTTCTGCAGCCAGCCTCGCCGTGATCAACGAGCCGCTCTTGCGAGCTGCCTCAACCACGAGGGTGCCGATACTGAGACCGCTGATCAGGCGATTGCGACGCGGGAAGTGCCAGCGCTCCGGGGCAGCGCCCAGCGGAAACTCACTGACGAGCGCACCCTGCCTGACGATCTCATGAGCAAGCTCGCGATTCGCTGCCGGGTAAATGCGGTCAATACCGGTGCCCAGAAACGCGACGGTCGGCGCACCCGCCTGCAACGCACCCCGGTGCGCGGCGGTGTCGATGCCTTGTGCCAGACCGCTGACAATACAAAAGCCCGAGCTGCCAAGATGAGCCGCAAAGTCGCGTGCGCTGCGCTCGCCGCTGCGGGTGGGGTTGCGGCTGCCGACGATCGCCAGTGCCGGCAGGTTCAGAACCTCCGGGTTGCCATTTATATAGAGTGTCTCGGGGGGGTCCGGGATCTGCTGCAATAACTCAGGATAGTTATCGTCACCCTGCCTGAGGATGTGGTGGTGTTCGTGTTCCAGCCAGGCCTTTACTGCGTCGTCCATGTGCGCATCATACAGGCAAAAAAAACGGCGCCTTCAAGCGCCGTTTCTTAACTATCTGCAGAAATTACTCAGAGCGGGTTGCGCACGGCATCCAGCACGTGAATGGCCAGCGTGGCCTCCATCACGAGTGCGTAGCTGATGCGGTCATACGACTTGAAGACCATCACGGTGCCCGCTTCTATATCGGGCAAGGTGACGTCTCCGCCAGCGACACGGTCTTCGATGACGTCGCCGGCGCGGAATACTGTCAGCACATCGCCAACGCCAAGACCGTTGTCCGTGCCGCGATTCAGCACGACGACCATGTATTGGCCGATCTGGCTGACACCGCCAACGACGGCCATGATACGTCCTTCAATCTGGCTGGTCGGCTGCGACGGAATAAAGTTCAGCGGGACATCGACCGATTCCGGCAGCAGTCGATCACCAATCGTAATCTCCTGGCTCGAGTCGGTCAGCCACACGGTGCCGGGGTCACCGGCGCGACGCAGAGTGCCATCACCGATCATGAGTCCGTGGTAACCAACGACCTTGCCATCGTCGGGATCGACCAGCTCGTCGCCGACGTGCACAACGCTGTAGCGCGTGCCGGCAACCACATCATCAACGCCACGGACATAGATCTCGTTGCCCGCTGCGGCCATCAGGTGCTCGCCGCGCGTCGCGATCATGTACGGCAGTCTGTCAGCCTCATCGGCTTGCAGCACCGTGCCACTGTTCAGGAAGGCGGAGACGGCTTCGTAAGGAATCGTGTCGATTGCCTCAGTCAGCGGTGTCACGCGCGCCTGTGGCGACATGCGGTACGTGGATGCGCGCACATTGGTAATGCGTGGCACGCCATCAATATAAACAAGGCCGAGTACATCGCCCGGATAGATCAGATGCGGGTTCACGATGTCCGGGTTCACATACCAGATTTCCGGCCAGTACCAGGGGTCGCGCAGGAACTCGCCTGCGATGTCCCACAGGGTGTCGCCAACCTGAACCACGTATTCATTGGGATGGCCATCAGCCAGCGGTACCGGGTCGTTGACCTTCTGTACAACAGGCTCGCTGGTGTACACGGGCGCGGCGCTGCTGGTCGCCGCGGAACTGCGTGTCGGCTGAGTGGTCTGAGCGACCGGGGCGCTCTGGCTGGCGGCGTCGTCGTCACCCGAAAACGGGTTCAGCGAGCAACCAGCCAGGGTGGCGGCCAGAGTTACGGCGGTAAGCCGCAGGGTGGTATTCAGGTGCTGCTTGTGGAGAGACATAAGTCGCTGGTGCTCCATACAAATGAGTTCGGGCCTGTACTGTCCAGGCATTGCTATAATATGTCGTTCCAGCGCCCTCTAGGCTGCTAATTACGTCACATTTCCGGCCCTGAGACGCGTTCTTCGGGCCATTGACTTGCGACGATTGTCTGACATCTTATTCAATAAAGTCAATCGTTTAGGTCGTTTTTTGAGGAATTCACGCGAATAATCGCCGGATTCATTATGTTTTGACGGTACGATTCTGGCCCGCGCGGCCCGGGTCCACCGGACAGGAATTATGGCAAAACTGACAATTTTGGAATTCCCGGACCCAAGGCTCCGGACGAAAGCAAAGCCCGTTCAGCAGGTTGACGACCAGCTGCGGTCGCTCGTGGACGATATGTTCGAGACCATGTACGCCGCGCCCGGCATCGGCCTGGCCGCAACCCAGGTGGACGTTCACCAGCGCCTGCTGGTTGCGGACGTGTCACCGGACAAGAGCGATCCGCATGTACTCATCAATCCGCAGATCACTGAAAAGGATGGCGAAGCCGTGACCGAGGAAGGTTGCCTGTCCGTACCTGGCTACTACGAAGAGGTCGTGCGCGCCGAGCACATCCGGGTGCGTTTCCTGAATCGCGATGGCGAGGAAACAGAGATGGAGGCAGAGGGCCTGCTTGCCGTGTGCATTCAGCATGAGATGGACCATCTTGATGGCAAGCTGTTTGTCGACTACCTGTCGGAAGCTAAGCGGCAACGCATCCGCAAGCGTCTGCAGAAAGAACGCCGTTTGCAGGTAAGCGCATGAACGAGCAGCGAATTGTTTTTGCAGGCACGCCTGCGTTCGGCCTGGCGTCATTGCAGGCCATGGTCGAGGCGGGAATCCGCCCTGTTGCGGTCCTGACGCAGCCAGACCGGCCGGCCGGACGCGGCAAGAAACTCACCGCAAGTCCGGTCAAGCAGTATGCCGTTGAACACGGTATCGAGGTGCTGCAGCCGGCCTCCTTGCGCCACGAGGACGCGGCGCGGCAGCTCGCAGACTTGCAGCCCGATCTCCTGGTGGTCGCCGCCTATGGCCTGATCCTGCCGCAGCAGATTATCGACATTCCGACACACGGCTGTCTCAACGTGCACGCGTCACTGTTACCACGCTGGCGTGGCGCCGCGCCGATCCAGGCGGCAATCCTCGCCGGCGACGACGACACCGGCATCAGCCTGATGTCGATGGACGCCGGGCTGGATACCGGACCGGTATACGTCCGCGAGGCGGTACAAATCGGTGCCGAGGAAACCGCCGGCGAGCTGCACGACCGGCTTGCGTGGCTTGGTGGTCATGCGCTGGTCAGTTATCTGCCCGAGATACTCTCAGGCAAAATGCAGGCTGAAGCGCAGGACGACGCGCACAGCAGCTACGCGCACAAGATCGACAAGGCCGCGGCAAATCTCGACTGGCAACTGCCCGCTTTGCAGCTTGCGCGCGTGGTGCGTGCGTACAACCCGGTGCCGGGAAGTCGTTTCCATTGCGACAATTTATTGATCAAATGCTGGGAGGCCGATGCCATCGCCGGCACCGATGCGCCGCCCGGCACAGTCATTGGCTCATCACGCGATGGCGTTATCGTGGCTTGTGGAGAAGGCGCGTTGCGCATGAAAGTGCTGCAACGACCTGGAAAGAAGCGGGTCAACGCCCAACAGTTTTCCGAGCAACTCGACCTCACAGGCCGCTGTCTGCTCTGACAGGGAACACGACGTGGCAAACAGCAAACGGGGAGCGCAAACGCGCGCCGCAGCGGCGCGGGTGGTCGATGCTGTGGTGCAACACGGCCGCTCGCTGGACGCAGCGCTCGTCGAGTTCGAAAGCGGCATCGACGAAGATGATCGTGCCCTGTTGCGCATGTTGTGTTTCGGCTGCATCCGCCATCACTGGCGCCTGCAGAGCTGGCTCGATCAACTGCTGCAGAAACCCATACGCAAGCGCGATCGCATCGTGCGCTCGCTGCTGTCGGTAGGCCTGTTCCAGCTTAGTGACACACGCATCCCGGATCACGCCGCCGTGTCGCAGACCGTCGAAGCGGCGAGGCTACTGCGGCAACCAAGATACGCAGGACTGCTGAACGCCTGTATGCGGCGCTTCCAGCGAGAAGATATTGCAACTCGCGCGGATCACACGGACGAAACACGTTTTGACCATCCGGAATGGCTGCTCGAAGCGCTGGCGAAAGACTGGCCTGACGACTGGCAGGCGATAGCAGAGGCGAACAACGACCGGGCGCCCATGTGGTTGCGGGTAAACACGCAGCACGGCTCCGTCGCCGACTATGCCGCCCGGCTCCAGGCGCGTGATATTGACGCGACAACTCTTGCCGTCGTGCCGCAGGCATTGCAGTTAAGCAAGGCACAACCGGCGGACGCCCTGCCCGGATTCGCAGACGGTGACGTGTCTGTGCAGGACGCCGGCGCTCAGCTGGCCGCGCCCTGGCTGTTGCAGGGCATCAGCGGAAGGGTCCTGGACGCGTGCGCGGCCCCGGGCGGCAAAAGCGCACATTTGCTGGAACTTGCAGGGTCGGAAATCGATCTGACCTGTCTGGATATCGACAAAAACAGGGCGGCGAGCATCAAAGAGGGGCTCGATCGACTCGGCTTCAATGCAACCGTACTGAGCGCTGACGCATCCAAAACAGAAGAATGGTGGGATAACACGCCGTTTGACGCCATCCTGCTGGACGCTCCGTGCTCCGCCACGGGTGTCATTCGGCGCCATCCGGACATCAAATTGCTCAGGCGGGCGAGCGATATCGACCGACTGGCGGCGCTGCAGGCGTCAATCATTAGAGCGCTGTGGCCGCTGTTGGCGCCAGGCGGCAGGTTTTTGTACGTCACCTGTTCGGTGCTGCAGGCCGAGAACGAAGACATAGTGGAGGCATTCCTGGGAGAGACAGCGGATGCCGTGGAGACGCAGTTGTTGCCAAATAACAACATTAGCGATGTAATGCAGCGCATGGCACGCGGGTACCAGATTCTGCCGGGAACGGCCGGCCTCGATGGTTTCTATTACGCGTGTCTCGAGAAGGTCTCCTGATACAACTATGTCTGACAGCCCCAACAAGCAGCAGGTAAGACGCGGCGCGCAAGCGCTGCTGGCTGCCGTTATGTGTGTTTTTGCTGCCGCGAGCTTCGCTCAGGATGCGATCGAGCGTGAGGGCTACTTCGAGGTTCGCTCGGCGGCAATAGCGCTCAGCGACGGCGTTTACCGGCTGGATGCCCGTTTGCAGCTCGTTCTTTCGAGCGAAGCACTCGAGGCACTGAACAGTGGCGTACCGCTGACTATCGAGTTGCAGTTGCAGCTCATTCGCAGCCGACGCCTTTATCCAGACGCTACAGATGCCGAGCTGACGGTGCGCTATGAACTCGAATATCGCCCCTTGAGCCAGCGTTACCTGGTTAGAAACCTGAACAGTGGAGATCAGGATTCCTTCGCGACACTCTACTCTGCGTTGAACAATCTGGGTCGAGTGCAACAGTTGCCCGTCGTCGATGACGCGCTGCTGGTGCCAGACCGTCCTTACCGTGTGCGCCTCAGGGCAATGCTGCAGACGCAGCAGTACCCCGCGCCACTCAGGATATTGTTCTTCTGGCGCAGTCAGTGGCAGTTACAGAGCGAATGGTATGAATGGTCGCTAGAACGCTAAAGCGCGCTTTCTATATTCTCCTGGCGGCGACCGGCGTCGGTCTTGTCGTCGTCGCGCTGTTTCTGCTGTCACGCACTGCGCAAAACTCTGACGAATTCGGGCGTTTGCACGACGTCATCCTGCTGATTAACGTTGTCGGCGCGTTTGTGCTGTTCGTGCTGTTCATCGGCAATGTCATCAGGCTCGTACGCGACTACAGGCAAAGCGTGCCGGGCGCGAAACTCAAGGCGCGCATCGTCGGCATGTTTGTCGGTCTCGCCATCATTCCGCTGTTCGTCGTGTTCTGGTTCTCAACGCAGTTCATCAACAAGGGCATCGACACCTGGTTCAACGTCGACGTCGAGGTCGGCCTGGACAATGCGCTGGAGTTGAGCAGCGCTGCCCTCGAAATACAGAAGCGTCAGCACCTGTTCGCAACGGAGCAGATTGCCGAGCGCCTCAGCAAGGTGAATGACCGGCAGGTGATCTACGAACTCAGCCGCTTGCGGCGCGAGAGCGGCGCCAGCGAGATGACACTGTATGGCAACAACAATACGATTCTTGCAACCAGCTCGGATCTGTCCGCTGCCTCACTGCCCAAACCGCTGAGCGAAGAAGTCGTGTTGACGATGCAACGCGAACGGCCGTTCGTCAGTCTCGAGCAGCTGGAAAATGATAAGTATGAAATTCGCACCGCAGTGGTCTTCATGCACGGCGGGCGCAGCCAGCAGGCGCGCGTTGTGCAGGCGCACTTTCCGGTCACCGAGCGTCTGAGTCGCATGGCCAACAGCGTCGAAACCTCGTACCAGGAATATCAGCAGTTGCTGTTCCTGCGCGAGCCGTTGAAAACCAGCTTCACACTGACACTTTCGATCGTCCTGTTGCTCAGCCTGCTTGGCGCAATCTACGGTGCGTTCATATTGTCGCGACGTCTGGTTGCACCTATTCAGGACCTGGTTGCCGGTACGCGCGCCGTCGCCAAGGGCGACTTTGACACGCGCCTGCCGACGCCGTCGCGCGATGAGATCGGCTTCCTGATCAACTCGTTCAATGATATGACCCAGGGCCTGGCGAACGCCCGCCGCGAAGCAAGCCTCAGCCAGGCGCTGGTCGAGGCGGAACGCACCAACCTCGAGGTGATCCTCGCACGCCTGAGCACGGGCGTCGTCGCGCTGCAGGCGGACCTCAAGATACGCAACGCGAATCATGCCTCCAGTGCCATCCTGGGTGTCGACCTGAGCAACTACAACGGGCAGCGCCTGCCGGATGTTGCCCGCGGTCATGCACTCCTGGAACAGTTCTCTGATGTGGCGACCATGCATCTCGATGCCGGTGAGACCGAGTGGCGCGAACAGATCGTACTGCGCGGCGAGGTCGGTCGACGCGTACTTACCTGCGCCTGTACAACGCTGCCTGGTGAGGACGACAAGCCCGCCGGTTACGTTATCGTTTTCGATGACATCACCGCGCTGCTGCAAGCGCAACGCGATGCCGCCTGGGGCGAAGTTGCACGACGACTCGCGCATGAAATCAAGAATCCGCTGACACCTATCCAGCTGTCGGCGGAGCGGCTCCGTCACAAGTACCTCGGCACGATGAACGAGGAAGACGCACAGGTACTTGACCGGGCCACGCACACGATCGTGCAACAGGTCGAAGCCATGAAGGAAATGGTCAACGCCTTCAGCGACTATGCGCGGGCACCTGACATGGACATTTCCTCTTTCGACATGGACAAGCTTGTGCACGAAGTTGTCGACCTGTATCGCGCGCAGGAAAGCCAGGTGAAAATCGTACTGACGTCCGACCCGTCGATGCCACGCATCGATGCGGATATCGGGCGTGTGCGGCAGATACTGCACAACCTGATTCGCAACTCGATCGAAGCGCTGGAACACACCGACGACGCACGCATCGACGTGCACGTCAGCGTTGCAGAGATAAAGGGGGTAGATGTCATGCGAATTCAGGTGGAAGACAACGGCCCCGGCTTCAAGTCGGGTGCTGTAAGCCAGGTGTTCGATCCATACGTGACGACCAAACCCAAAGGCACTGGCCTCGGTCTGGCGATCGTAAAGAAACTGGTTGAAGAACACGTCGGATCCATTCGCGCCGAGAACCGCAGAGAAGGCGGCGCGATTGTCAGTATCCGCCTGCCACTGACTGAGGCGGCGCGTGAACAGATGATTACAAAGTCGCCAGGAAGGGCGGAGCAACGGAGGGAACTCGCATGAGTCGAGTGCTTGTAGTAGACGACGAAGCAGATATTTGCGCATTGATTTCGGACATCCTCGGCGACGAGGGTTACAAGGTGACGGTAGCCGGGAACGCAGCAGAGGCAAGAGCGGCCAAGGCGCAACAGCGCTTTGACCTGGTGCTGCTGGACATCTGGATGCCGGATACCGACGGCATCACCCTGTTACGCGAATGGAACGACGCCGGCGAGCTGCAATGCCCGGTCGTCATCATGTCGGGGCATGGAACGGTCGATACGGCTGTCGAGGCGACACGTCTTGGTGCTTTTGATTTCGTCGAGAAACCGTTGTCGCTGGCGAAACTGCTGCGCACTGTCCAGGCGGCCATTGATTCCGCCAGTTCGCAGCCCGGCAAGGCGCACGGCGCGACACCGTCTGTACTCGCACCCGTTGGGCGCAGCACGCTGATGAAAATGCTGCGCAAGAAAGTACAACAATATGCGCGGCACGATTCATCCGTGCTGATCAGCGGCGAACCGGGCACCGGTCGCGGTGCTTTCGCACGCTACATACATGCGTTGAGCGATCGCGCGACGGAACCACTGGTCACGCTGAACGCGGCGTCGCTGACTGAGGGCAACTACGAGGCCAAGCTGGTAGGAAGCAGTAACGGCGGTGATGTTGTGCCAGGCGTATTTGAACGCGCCAGTGGCGGCACGCTGATCATCGATGAGCTCGCCGACCTCAGCGACGATGCGCAGAAACTGTTGTTGGGCGTACTGGAGGACGGCACCTTCACACGAGTCGGCAGCAACGAAACACAGCGCCAGAACGCGCGAGTTCTCGCGACCGTGCGCGCTGACTTCGAGGCTTGCATTGAGGCCGGCAGTTTGCGCCGCGATCTGGTCGCTGAGTGCAGCACACTCAGCCTGCGCGTGCCGCCGCTGCGCGAGTACGCTGAGGATGTTCCGGATCTGCTCAACTACTACGTCGACAAGCTGGTGGAGTCAGACGGGCTGACATTCCGTCGCTTCAGCGTCGCTGCGCAGAACCGCTTGCGCAACTACCCATGGCCGGACAATGTGCGCGAGCTCAAGAACCTGGTGCGGCGCCTGCTGCTAACCGGCAACGGCGAAGATATCGATCTGCAGGATGTCGAGGGCGAGATCAGCTCGGCCGCACCGCTTGACGAGCCTCTCGTCAAGCACGACCTGCTGGCGCTGCCGCTGCGCGAGGCGCGCGAGCAATTTGAGCGCGCTTACCTGCAGCAACAGCTGGTGCTTTGCGATGGCAAGGTCGGCCAGCTGGCGAAACGCGTCGGCATGGAGCGAACGCACCTGTACCGCAAACTTCGCTCACTCGGTGTTGATTTCAAAACCGTGGCTGCTGACGACTAGCGCTCGGCGGGAATAATTTTTCCGTCCGCCAGGAATGTCAGCCCGGGTTTGCCGAAGTCTTCGATGCTGAGGCTTCTTAGCAGCTTCAGCGCACGGCCGGAGCCATCGATTGAGGGCCCGTCGGGACGTAGCTGCCGTGTTGAGACAATGTCGCCGTCAATGAACCGACCCTCGGCGTCCAGCGTGACTCGCAGGATCGGCGCGACTCCCTTGATGCCGGACACGCTGATGCCGTAGTAGGTTGCGAAGTTGCCGAGGCTATAGGCGATCAGCCGATCGTTATAGCGCTCCATTGCACGCACCACGTGGGGACCATGACCAATGACCAGGTCGGCACCCGCATCGACAACCATGCGGGCCCACTTGACCACATCGCCGCGCGGCTCGCCGTAGTATTCCTCTTCAGCGAACGGCAGATTTGTCACATCCTGACCTTCTGCACCGCCGTGAAAGGACACGATCACGATGTCGTGGCTCATGGCAAATATTTTCACCGTGCGCTCTGACAATTCGTAGTCGAGCAGCATGTTGGAATTTTTGGTGACCGCGTAAGCAAGCACTGCGATGCTCACACCATTGCGCTCAAAGCTGGCGAAGTCCCCCTCGCGACCGCTGTGCAGGATGCCAGCGTCGGTGAGTGCCTGCATGCTCGAGTCCCTGCCCACTTCGCCGAAATCGCGTGCGTGATTATTGGCGAGACTCAGCACATCAAATCCCGCGGCCCTGTAATGTTCTGCATAGCGCGTTGGTGAGCGAAACAGGTAGCAGGCATTGGGGTTGCTGCACTTCTTTACGGGCTCGCCGCCATCCATGAGCACGCCCTCGAGATTGCCGAAGGTGACGTCGGCAGACGAAAGCGCCTCGCTCACGTTACTCAAAAAACTCACGCCGTCGTCGTCCGGCAGGTGGTTGCGCGGATAGTCAGTGCCAATCATCATGTCGCCGACAGCCGCGATGCTGACGCGCAACGCACTTCTGTCGGCTTCTGATATCGATAACGGCTCCGCCTTGATGAACTGAATGGACGGCTCGACCGGCGCTGGAGTTGGTTGCGGCTGCGGTTGCGTCGTGGGTAGCGGTGTCTGCGTGGCAGCACAGGCCGACAGCAGCAGCGCCGCCAGAACCGCGAATGCATTGCGCGCCTCAGTCACCGAGACGGATGCGCAGCACATCAATTTTGGCTGCCCGCAAGCGACTGCGGAGCATGTTCAGTTCGTCCAGGTCATCGGTTGGGCCGATCAGGACGCGGTGATAGGTCTTGTCGTTGACCGGCGCCCGCTGGATCTGTGATTCGATGCCCTGCAACGCCAGTTCCGCGCGCCGCCGATCAGCATCCTCCATCGTCGAGAAGGATCCGGCCTGCAACACATAGACGCCCGGCTCCTCAACGGCGACCGGCTTGGCTTCGACACTGCCGCCGCTATCGGCCTCGTCGACGATGACCTCGAAATTCGGCAGCATGGTGTAGAAGTCAAAGCGACTCTTCTCTGGCTCCGGGTCGGCCACCTCGGCAACGACAAGATCCTGCTCACCGTTGTCGTCGAGCGAATCTTCAAAGCTGGCCGGCTGTTGCGCTACAGGTCGCAGGTTGGCGTCAGGACGCGAGTCCTTCATGAACACGGCAAAAGCGACGGACAGGCCGATCGCAAGACCGAACAGCATCCACAACCAGCCTGGATATTCCTGTTGCGTCTTGCGGCGTGTCGAGCGCCGCTTCTTCCTGCGTTGTGCCACTACATCTTCTCCGGTGCCGAGACACCCAGGATGCCCAGGCCGTTGGCGAGCACCTGGCGCGCCGCACTGATCAACGTCAGGCGCGCATCGCGCAGGCCGGCGTCATCCACTATAAACCCATGCGCGTTGTAGTAGGTGTGGAAATCATTGGCGAAGTCACGCAGGTAATGCACAAGGTTTTGTGGCGCGCGGTTATTGGCGGCCAGCTCGATCACTTCCGGGTAACGACTCATGCTGGTCATCAACGCTCGTTCCTGTGGCTCTGCAAGCAGGTCCAGACTGGCACGGCCATTGGCCTCGTCCCAGCACAATGATTTTTCCTGCAGTTGCCGGAATACGCTGGCGATACGGGCATGCGCGTACTGGATGTAGAAAACCGGGTTGTTGTTGGACTGCGAGGTCGCAATGTCGAGATCGAAGTCGAGATGCTGGTCGTTGGAGCGCATCACGTAGTAGAAGCGCGCAGCATCATTGCCCACTTCGGCACGCAGTTTGCGCAAGGTGTCGAACTCACCGGAGCGTGTCGACATCTGCATCTTCTCTCCGCCCCGATACAACGACACGAACTGCACCAGCTCGACCTCAAGATCGTCACCCTTGTAACCCATCGCTTCCAGGCCGGCCCGCACCCGAGCGACATAGCCGTGATGGTCCGCACCCAGGATGTCGATGAGATGCTCAAAGCCGCGTTCGCGCTTGTCAAAGTGATACGCGATGTCAGAGGCGAAATAGGTCTTTACGCCATTGTCGCGAACGACGACACGATCCTTCTCGTCACCGTATTTCATTGACGGGAACCAGGTGGCGCCATCTTTCTTGTACAGGACGCCACGTTCTTCGAGCACCGCGAGCGCATCATCAATGCGATTGTCGTCGGTCAGGCTCTGTTCGGAGAACCACTTGTCAAACGTGACACCGAACTCCGCAAGGTCCTGCTCGATGTCGAGGCGAATCGCTTCCAGCGACTGCCGCCGGATACGATCAAAGCCATCGTCGCCGAGCAGTTCTTTCGCTCTCCCGATGAGCGCCTCGACATACGCCTCTTTCGCGGCCTTGGCAGCATCGTCGGTGCCATCGCCGTCGTTCGGGAGTCCGTCCTGTACCTCGGCAGCGGTGCTGACCGGCATGCCATCCGTGTCGATGTCATTGGCGATGTCGCGAATATACTCGCCACGGTAGCCGGCGCTGGGGAAGCTCACCTGCTGACCGTTTGCTTCCAGCCAGCGCAGCCAGACGCTGGCACCGAGGATTTCCATCTGCCGGCCGGCATCATTGACGTAGTACTCGCGATGCACGGGGTAGCCCAGCGCCTCGAGCAGGTTGCCGACGGTGGCGCCGTACGCCGCATGCCGACCGTGCCCGACGTGCAACGGTCCGGTCGGGTTCGCTGACACGAACTCCAGCAGGATTTTCGGGCCGGCTTTGGCTGGCTGGCGACCGTAGTCGTCGCCGTTTTTCAGCACAGCCTCGATCTCGCTGTGGTACGCGGCCGCGCTCAGGTGGAAGTTGATGAAGCCGGGCCCGGCAACGTCGACCTTGTCGATCAGTTCGTCAGAACTCGCGTGTTCGATGATGCTGGCGGCGAGCTCGCGTGGATTCTTGCGCGCGGCCTTGGCCAGGCGCATCGCGATGTTGCTGGCGAAATCGCCATGACTGGCGTCGCGGGTGCGCTCTACGGTACTGGCGATATCCAGATCAGCGCTTGCCTCGGCAAGCTCAGGCAGCGATTCGAGGGCGGTTTGAATGACGTTGGCAATTATGGATTTCATGATTTGGCGACGATTGGCCTGGCCGGATTTTTTGAGCCGGCAATTCTACCCGCATCGCCCGCGGGTTTGCAGATCATTAGAACAGCTCGATGGGGTCAATATCGACGGACCAGCGAACTTTGCGGGCGGCCGGCGCCGCCTCCAGCATGGGTCTGAGCTGCGCAAGCGCCTGGTGCAGGCCCTGCCGGTCGCCGCTTTGCAGCAATAGCTGCGCCCGGTAGCGCCCTGCGCGGCGCGCCATTGGTGCATCGACCGGCCCGAGGACGCGCATGTTCTGCGGCGCCATTTCCTCGATGATCGATCGTGCCGCGTGCAGGAAAGCGTGCGCATCTGCGCGCCGCGTCGCCGCAGATCTGAGCAGCGCCAGCCGCGTATAGGGCGGCCAGCGCGTTTGCTCGCGTTCGGCCAGCGCCTCCGCAGCCACGCGCGGATAGCCGCCCTCGAGCAGGGTCCTCCAGAATGGATGCTCGCGGAAACGAGGTCTGGATCAGCACCTCGCCGGCACGGTCTTCGCGACCGGCGCGACCGGCAACCTGCACGATGGACTGCGCGAGGCGCTCGCTGCTGCGAAAGTCGGTACCGAACAGTCCCTGGTCAGCATTAACGACACCGACCAGCGTCAGCCTGGGGAAGTGATGGCCTTTCGACAGCATCTGCGTGCCAACCAGGATATTCGCGCTGCCATCAACGGCTTGTGACAGCGCCGCGTCCATGGCGCCCTTCTGCTGCGTACTGTCGCTGTCGATACGCGAAATCGTGTATCCGGGAAAGCGGTTCGCGAGTGCGTCTTCGAGCCGCTGTGTACCCTCGCCGAGCGGCCGCATTGGCGAACCACAATCATCGCACTGCTGGTCGAGTGGCCGTTGCGCGCCGCAATGGTGGCAACGCAACGCATTGTCTCGTGAGTGCACGGTCATGCGGCTGTCACAGCGAGCGCATTCCGCGATGTGGCCGCAACCCGCACAGATCAGGGTCGGTGCAAATCCACGCCGGTTGAGAAACAGCAACACCTGCCCTGCAGCGGACAGGTGTTCACTGACGGCATCGGCAAGTGGCGCCGAGATACCGTCGGTGGCGGCGGAGCGGCTGATGTCGACCAGCTTGATGGCTGGCGGCTTCGCGCCACCAGCGCGCTGCGGCAGCAGGATGTGCCGGTAGCTGCCGCTGCGGCAATGCTGCAACATCTCCAGCGTTGGCGTTGCGGAGCCGAGCACCACTGGTACGTTGAGGTGTTTGGCGCGCGCAATCGCAAGGTCGCGTGCCGAATAGCGCAGGCCCTCCTGCTGCTTGAAGGAGTGGTCGTGCTCTTCGTCGATCACAATCATGCCCGGCTTCGCGAGTGGCACGAAGATCGCCGAACGTGTGCCGACGATCAGTCTCGCCGCGCCGCTGCGCGCCGCCCGCCACGACGCCAGTCGCTGCAAGTCCGTCAGCCCCGAATGCAGTAACGCAGGCTTCAGGCCCAGCCTGCGCTGCAGGCGCTCAACGAGTTGCGGCGTGAGGCCGATCTCCGGCACCAGTACCAGCACCTGCCTGCCCTGCTCGAGCACATCTCGCATGCGCGACAGGTACACCTCGGTCTTGCCGCTGCCGGTCACGCCGTCGATCAGCGATACGGAAAACTCATCGGTCTCGCGCAGGATGGCGAGCGCCGCGTCCTGGTCAGCATTCAGGGTCGGCCCTGCGGCGGCCGGCTCGGCTTCCGTTTCATCAAACTGTGGCGCGCGCATTTCAAGGCGAGCAATCAGTCCCTTTTCGAGCAGCGGTTTGGCAACACGTCGCCAGTTGGGCAGCAGTTCGGTCAGGGCCTCGGTGTCTATACCGTTGCCGCCGGCGTCGAGCAGCGTTTCCAGCAGCTCGCCCTGCTTTGGTGCCCGCTTTGCCAGCGCTTCGAGATCGGTGGCCGCCGCCGCATCGGTGGCCGCATAGCACTCACTGATCGGGTGCAACGCCTTGCCCTGTCGCAGCAGTGCGGGCAATGCCGCCGCCATAACTTCGCCGATCGGGTGATGGTAGTAGTTGGCGGTGAAACGCAGCAGCCACAAATCGGAGGGCCTCAGTATCGGCGCGTCATCCAGAACCTCTAGAATCGGCCGCAGCTTGCCAGCGTCGTAGTCGGACTCGGCCGCTGTATCCAGCGCGAGCCCCACCAGCCGGCGAGGACCGAACTGCACCAGCACCCGGCAACCTGGCTCGACGACCGGCTCGGCGGGCAACAGGTAGTCGAACTGACGCGACAAGGGCACGCTGATAGCGACTTTGAGGATGGTCTGCTTTGACATAATCCAGTTTGCAAACAGTGGCCAGGGACTGTCAACCGGCCACGGGGGAAGACGTTATAAGAGGGTGACACGTTAGATGACCGCATGGTGGAGTCAATAGGGACATGAACACAAGCACCACCGCTTTTGAGGTATCTTGGTCGGGCGAGCCGGATACGAGGACAAGCGCGCTGCAGATAGAACGGCAATTGAACCGCTTCTTCGTCGACGTTGAACGGCGTGCGCTGCGTATTGCCGAGATTTCGGTGCGTGACCGCGATGAAGCGCTCGACCTGGTGCAGGACGCCATGATCAAGCTGGCGCGGAAGTACGCCGACCGGCCAGAAAGCGAGTGGACGCCGTTGTTCTATCGCATTCTGCAAAACGGCGTCCGTGACTGGCACCGGCGCCAGGCGGTGCGTAACCGCGTCATGGTCTGGTTTGGCCGCTCCTCGAAAGAGGACGATGAATTCGACGTCATCGCGCAGGCACAGGATCACGCCGGGCGCGCACCAGACGAGGAACTGCAAAACGATGAAGCGATGCAGAGCCTCGAAGTGGCGGTTGCCGAACTGCCTGCCCGGCAGCGCGAGGCCTTCATGCTGCGCACGTTCGAGGGTTTGAATGTTGCGGCGACGGCGGTGGCAATGGGTTGCAGCCAGGGAAGCGTAAAGACACATTATTCTCGCGCCATACACACGCTGCGGGAACGACTTGGAGAACACAGGCAATGAACACGCCAGACAAAGACAAAGAACTGCTCGACACGGCAAGAAAGCTGTTCGACGACAGTGTCGAGCAACTCGATGCGGCGACGCTGTCGAAGCTCAACCAGGCGAGACAGCGAGCACTGGCCGAGCTCGGACAGACAACACCACGCTATGCATGGTCGCGCTGGGCTCCGGCAGCCGGCATTGCCACGGCAGCCGCGGTGGCCATTTTCGTGATGCAACAGCCTGGCCTCGATAACGCGGTCGTGGCGCCGTCAACCGCGAGTGATTTCGAATTATTGCTGGACGAGCACGAGCTCGACATGTTCGAAGAGCTGGAGTTTTTTGCACTGATGGACGAGCTTGAGGAGCGCAACGAGGTTGGCTAAACGGGATTACAGGTTGAGTGCAGTGATATTGCTGCTGCTTGTCTGCGGCGTGGCTGCCGCAGATGACGACGAGCAACAACCGGACGCCGAGTTTCTTGAATACCTTGCTATGTGGGAAAACGAAGACGATAGCTGGATAGTGGTAAGCGTCGATACAGAACTGGAGAGCGAAGACGTAAACGATCCGGGTCCGCGGGACGAGGATGCGACGGAGAAAGAAGATGAAAGCTAGATACATGGTGGCGATTTTGGCTTTACTACTCGGCAGCATTGCGCTGGCTGAAGAGCCGGCCGTGGACTGGGGATCGCTGACTGAGTCGCAACAGCAGGTTCTCGCGCAGTTCGAGAACAAGTGGCAGACGCTGCCGGCCGAGCGGCAACAACGACTTGCCAAGGGCGCAAGTCGCTGGGAGGGCATGTCGAAAAAACAGCGCAAGCAGGCGAAGGAACGCTTTGCGATGTGGCGCGACCTGTCGGATGAACGGCGTGACCTGATCCGCGAACGCTACGAGACATTCAAGGAACTTTCGCCCGAACAGCAGAAGAGAATTCGCGAGAACTACAAGCGCTTTAACAATCTCAACCGCGAACGTCGGCAGATGCTGCGTGATCGCTATCGCGACATGACACCGGCTCAACGCAATCAACTGCGCGACCGCATGACGGACAGGCCACGCACCCGACCGGCGAAACGAGACTGAATGACTGGTTGATTTTTGCTGCGCGTCCTGCACACTAAGGCGCAGGCACGACAACCAGGAAATGCCTATGCTCGCCGGGAACGCTGCAACAATCTCGCAGCAAGTGTTGCGAACCGACGTGGCCGGAATGCCGCTGGAGTGGATCGACTACCGCGACGCGGTGCGCCTCTACCATGCAGACCAGGTCGCATATGACTGTGGCACACATCTCTACACCGTCTTCGGTGGCTTCAGTGCTGTGAGCGGTTCTCGCAGCAGCATCGCGATCAACTCCATCATTGCCACGCACGGCACCAGCCAGGGCCTGTCCCGCAACCGCGACAAGTACGTGCCGCCGCTAAACAACCGCACCCTGTTCAAACGCGACGCGAATATCTGCCTGTATTGCGCGATGCGCTTCCCGACGCGCGACCTGACGCGCGACCACATCACACCGATTTCACGTGGCGGCGCCGATGCATGGACCAATGTCGCAACGGCATGCCGCCGCTGTAACAATTTCAAGGGCGGCAGGACACCGGAACAGGCAGCCATGCAGCTGATCGCCGTGCCGTTCACACCAACTTACGCTGAGTACATCTACCTGAAGGGGCGCACCGTGCTTGCCGACCAGATGCAATACCTGCTCGCGCACATACCGCGCTCGAGTCCGCTGCACGCCCGACTGACAGGCCACCTGACCGACGGCAGCGAAGTCATCGACACGCATTTCCACGACTAGGCATGCAATACCTCATCGATGCCAGCGTGTACGTTTTTCGCGCGCACTATTCCATGCCGGACGACATGGTGGATGCCGAGGGCAATCCCATCAATGCCCTGTATGGCTTCTGTCGCTTTCTCGGTGACTTCATGGAGCAGGTGCGTCCACAGCACATCGGCGTCATGTTCGACTCGAGTCTTACTGGCTCGTTTCGCACCGAGATATATCCCGAGTACAAGGCCAATCGCGATCCGGCACCGCCGGAGCTGAAGCGGCAGTTCGAACAGTGCCGCCGTTTCACGCGCGCGCTTGGTCTGCTGGAACACGCCAGCCCGATGTACGAAGCCGACGACCTTATCGGCACGCTGGTAACACACGGTCGCGAAAATGGCCGCGCCTCAACCATCGTCAGTCGCGACAAGGACCTTGCGCAGCTGCTGTCGGAGCGTGATATCTACTGGGACTTTGCGGGTAAAGGCAAACTCAATTACCAGCAGATTCCGGACACCTTCGGCGTGTGGCCTGAGCAAATCGCGGACTTCCTCGCGCTCGCTGGCGACGCCGTCGATAACATCAAGGGCGTGCCTGGTGTGGGCAAGAAGACGGCGCAGAAACTGTTGCAGCATTTCGGCAGCCTCGACGATATCTACGCCAATCTCGATCGGGTCCACGAGGTGAATGTTCGTGGCGCCAAGACCCTGGCAGGAAAACTCGACATGCATCGTGACGCCGCGACCCTGGCGCGCAAACTGACAGGCATTGCCTGTGATGCACCGTTTGACGACGCCGAAGCGGCGTTGCGGCCCTCGAAAGTGCGTCTCGGTGAGATCAACGCACTGTTTGACGAAGCCGGCATTGGCACAGCTCTGCGGCGACAGGCCGAGCGCGTATCGGATCTCTATACGCCTTGAGCGACGCCAGCAGACTATTCACCAAGACGGCGCCCGCTGCTGCGCTGCACATGTTTGAAGCCGAGGTCGCGGGACTCGTTGAGATTGGCGCCAGCAATACGATCCGCGTTCCCGAGGTCTACGACGTCGGCATCCGCGACGGATGCGCATACATCGAGATGGAGCGCTTGCAGCTGCGCGCCACGACCGCAGCCGACGAGACCGCCGCCGGCGAATTGCTCGCCGCCATGCACCGCGTAACCGCCGAGCGATTCGGCTGGTACCGGGACAATACGATTGGGCCGACACCGCAACACAATCCCGTCAGCGACAGCTGGCTCGAGTTTTACGCCACAGCACGGCTGCAGTATCAGCTCGAACTTGCCGCGAAGAACGGCTACGACGGTGAGCTGCAGGCCGAAGGGGCGCGCTTACTGGAGGGGCTGCCTGCGCTGCTGGCCGGCCACGAACCTGTTGCATCCCTGTTGCATGGCGACCTCTGGGGAGGAAATTGGGGAGCGACCAGCGACGGTGTTGTGACCTTCGATCCCGCGGTGTACTACGGCGACCGTGAAACGGATATTGCGATGACGCGCCTGTTCGGCGGGTTTGGCCGGAGTTTCTATGCCGCGTACGAACGCGCCTGGCCACTGGCTGCCGGGCACGAGCGCCGCGTTGCGCTGTACCAGCTGTACCACGTATTGAATCATCTGAATCTGTTTGGCAGCGGCTACCTGGGACAAGGCCTGGCGCTAATGAAGCAGTTGGCCGTTTAGGCAGGGAACTCGCTGGCGTCGCCGGACTCGTCGACTTCGTAGGCCTCGCCCAGAAAGTCCTCATCGAACAGGTAGATGTGTGTTCCCTCAGGTGCCTTGAGGATCGCAAAGGCGCCTTCGAAGCCCGGAAATTTCTGCATATCCAGGCCTTGCTGCTCAATCAATGCGTTCAGTGCCGCCTTGTCATGGCAGCGAAAACTCAAGGAAGGCTGCTGCAGCGCGATGCTCTCAGACAGGCCCAGCGGAACACCGCCAGCATCAAAGCGCATATGCGTAGTCGGCTCTTCGCGCATCTCCAGCAGCACCGGGGCAATCGGCGCCCAGAAGGCTGCGGCGCGCACCGTTTCCCGGACCGGCAACGTCAGCTCGATAAGGCTGCCGCAGGCGGAGTTACTGATCGTGTCATCACCGGGTGAAAACGTCCGCGCCTCCTGCATTGTCACGAGGTGACCGTCACGATCCTTGAAATGCACCTCGTTAAAAGCATCTTCATCAAGTTGCATGTGACTGAACTCGAAGCCATGGTCAGTCATGTTGCGCACATGTTTCGCAAGATCAGGCTGCACATAGGTGACGGCGGGCCCGTCCATGTCGCGATCATGCAGGCCGATCGCAATCTCACCATCGCTTAGCACGGCATACTTGTGCGGCCACATGTCGCCGATTTCCATTTCGCGAAAACCGAGTGTTTTGTAGAAATGCAGTGAGTGCAGGATGTCGTGAGTTTGCACGCCGAACTCCAGGAAGCGGCCGATCGTGCTCACTGGTCTGCACCAAGCGCGAGCGCGCGCTCGCGTTCAGCAACACGCGGCTGCCATGCGCCAGCCTGGTCGCGAACGAGCGCACTGAGAAAGTGGACGTGGTCGTCACGTGCGTTCAAAGCCGGAATGTATTTCAGCTCACCGCCACCAGCTTCTTCGAAGAACTCTGCATTCTGCATCGCAATCTCCTCAAGCGTTTCGAGACAATCCGCCGCAAACCCTGGACAAGCCACATCAATGCGCTGCAGTTGCTGCTTGCCAAGTTCCACAACGGTCTCATCCGTGTACGGACGCAACCACTCCGCCTGGCCAACGCGTGACTGAAATGAGAGCTGCCATTCCTCTGCTGACAATCCTAAGGCTTCGGCAATCAGCCTGCCGGTCTTCTGGCACTGGCAGTGGTAAGGATCGCCGTTCAACAACGTGGACTGCGGCACGCCGTGAAACGAGAACAACAGTTTGTCGCCGCGGCCATGCTGTTGCCAGTATTCCCGAATGTTCGCCGCGTGCGCCGCGATGAACTCCGGCGCGTCGTGATACTGATTAATGAAGCGCAGTTCCGGCACATAGCGTCGTTTCGACAGGAGCCGGGTGACGGCATCGAAAATCGACGCCGTCGTTGTGCCCGAGTATTGCGGATACAAGGGCAGCACGACAATGCGACTCGCACCCTGGCTATAGAGCCTCTCAAGCGCATCAGGAATGGACGGATTGCCATAGCTCATGGCCAGCTCGACGGCATATTCGTCAGCCGGATCGGCATTCAGGGTTTCCCGGATGCCGTCAGCGATGGCCTGTGAGTACAGCAGCAGCGGCGAACCGTCATCGGTCCAGATCTTGCGATAGGCCTCGGCGGATCGCGATGGCCGGAAGCGCAGAATGAAGCCGTTGAGAATCAACCACCAGATCGGTCGCGGCACCTCGACCACGCGAGGGTCCCAGAGGAATTGCGCCAGGTAGCGGCGCACTGCCGAAGTGCTCGGCTCATCAGGAGTGCCGAGATTGACCACCAGCACGCCCCGCCTGTCGGGGGAGCCGTGTTTATAGTCCTGCGAAGACTGGTACTTCGGCATACAGAAAAAGACCGCCGCTTTAGTTGAGCGAACCCTACTGTAAACGCAGCGCTTGCGCCACTACACTACGTGAATGGATACAAAAGAACCTCGGCAAGAAAACGACCCGGATCGCTGGACCCTGTTGCGCGACGTTGGGGTTCTGCAGGTAAAGCTGCTGATCGACGGACTGCGGGACCTGTTGCTGGTACCGGCGTCCCTGATCGCTGGAATCATCAGCCTTGTGAGGAGCGATGATGGCAAACCCGGCCCGGAGTTCTATCGGCTGCTGGCGGCTGGCAAGAAGAGCGAGCACTGGATCAACCTGTTCGGCGCGGTCGAGCACTCCAGCGAGGCCGCTGCCGATGCGGCGGAATATGGCAACCGCGACATCGACAGCCTGGTCCGTAACCTGGAGACCTACGTTGTGGACGAATACAAGCGCGGCGGCGTTACGGCGCAGGCCAAGGACAAGCTTGACAAGGCACTGGATGCCATTCAGCGCAACACCAAAAAGCCGCTCTAGGCAGCTTCCATAATTGCAGTGACGCCCATGCCGCCGGCCGTGCATATAGAGATCAGGCCGCGGCCCGAGCCCTTTTCGCCGAGCAATTTCGCCATCGTGCCGACAATCCGCGCGCCGGTTGCGGCGAACGGATGACCCATTGCGATGCTGCCGCCCTTGACGTTCAGGCGTGACAGGTCGATGGGCCCCATGGCCTTGTTGCGGCCAAGCCGCTCACGACAGAACGCTTCTGACTGCCACGCCTTCATGGTCGCGATCGCCTGCGCGGCGAACGCCTCGTGAATTTCGTAGAAATCGAAATCCTGCAGCTCCAGGTTGGCTTCCTTCAGCATCTCGGACACGGCGTAGACCGGCGCCATCAGCAGGCCTTCATCGTTGATGAAGTTGACGGCCGCGACCTTCGCAAACGTCAGATACGCGAGTATCGGCAGATTCTTCTTGCGCGCCCAGTCTTCTGACGCGAGCAGCACGGCAGCGGCACCGTCGGTGAGTGGCGTGCTGTTGCCAGCGGTCATCGTGCCGTCTTCGCTGCGATCAAACACGCTCTTGAGCGCGGAGAGTTTCTCGAATGTGGTGTCGCGACGAATGTTGTTGTCTTCCTCGGCGTCCATGAACGGCACGACCAGGTCGTCGTACCAGCCCGAGTCGTAAGCCGCCGCGGCCTTGATGTGGCTGGCCAGCGCCAGCTGATCCTGATGTTCGCGCAGAACTTCCCACTGTTTAGCGGTGACCTCCATGCTTTCACCCATCGACAGGCCGGTGCGTGGCTCTGTCACGCCCGGAAATGCCGGCTTGAAGTGCCTGGGGCGGATCTTGAACAACGGCTTGATTCGATCGATGGTCGAGCGGGCGCGATGCATCTCGAGCAGCACCTGGCGATAGTCATCCGGGTACACGATGGGTGCGTCACTGGTGGTATCAACGCCGCCGCCAATACCCGAATCGATCTGGCCGAGCGCAATCTTGTTGGCCATCATGATGCAGGCTTCAAGGCTGGTGCCACAGGCGCGCTGCAGGTCGAGGGCCGGAGTACGTGTATTCAGGCCACTGTCGAGCACACTTTCGCGCGCCAGGTTGAAATCCCGCGAGTGCTTGATAACAGCTCCCAGCGCAACGTCACCAATAACCTGTCCCTTGAGGTCGTACTTCATCACCAGGCCATTGAGCGCGGCCGCCATCATTTCCTGGTTGGAAGCATCTTTGTATACCGAGTGAGAGCGGCAGAAGGGAATTCGAGAGCCGCCAACTACGGCGACCCTGATGGCGCGACCATCGTGCAACATGAGTATCTCCGAAGGTATTTATTATTGGTTAAGGCGCAGCAACTTTACACTATTTCTATTCCCTGTCGCGACGTGTGATCATGCCCGGGATATGTCGAGCACACACATCAAAGCACGAGGTGAGCTGAACCAGTTGTTACGACTGGGCGGGCCACTCATCGTCAACAACCTTTCGATCGCCGGAATGAATATGGCGGATGCCATGATGTCCGGCCGCCTCGGCGCCGACGCGTTGGCAGCCGTGGCCGTTGGCGGCAGCGTGTGGTTGCTCGCGTTCACAGTCGCGCTTGGCGTGCTGATGGCTATTTCACCGATAGCCGCACGCTACTTTGGTGCGGGGCGGCCTGAAATGATCGGACGCTACAGTCGCCAGGGCATGTACATTGCTGTCGCCTACGGAATTCCGGTCATCATTTTCGGCCAGTATTTCGTCGAGCCCTTGTTGACTGTCATTGGCATCGACGCAGAGTTTCGCGGTCTGACCGTCAGCTATGTCGCGGCGATATCGTGGGGCGCTCCCGCCATCTACGTGTTCCTTGCGCTGCGCTTTACGACCGAAGGCATCGGCAGGACGACGCCGATCATGTACACGTCGGTCTTCGCTCTCTTCTGCAACGTGTTTCTCAACTACGTGCTGATGTTCGGCAACTTCGGTTTTCCGGCATTGGGCGTCGTCGGTTGCGGCTTGGCCAGCGCCATCACAATGTGGTTGGTGACGTTTGCCCTTGCCTGGCACATCGTTGTCGCACCGGTCTACAAGCCACTCAAGATCTTCGCGCGACTTGCGCCACCGCGTCTGCAGGTCCTGCGGGAGATCATTGCCCTCGGCTTGCCGATCGCCGTCACGATCACGGCCGAAGTCGGGCTGTTCGCCGGCATTTCAATACTCGTCGGTACGCGTGGCACCGAGATTACAGCCGCGCATCAGATCGCGCTCAATTTTGCGTCCACCGCGTTCATGGTGCCGCTCGCACTCAGCTCGGCAATCACGATTCGAGTCGGGCAGCTGCTGGGTCGCGGTGACCCGGCGGCGGCGCGAAAAGCGGGTGTTATTGGCATAGTCGCGTGCGCCGGGTTCATGTCCGCCTCGGCTATCGTGCTGCTGCTATTCCCGAACTTCATCGTGGGCATGTACACCAGTGACCCGGTAGTCAGCGGTATTGCAGTGAGCCTGTTGCTGGTGGCTGCGATCTTCCAGGTGGCTGACGGCGTGCAGATTGGTGCTGCCGGCGGGTTGCGCGGCTACAAGGACACACGAGTCCCGATGGCCATCAACCTGTTTGCCTACTGGTTGGTCGCGTTTCCGCTGGCGTATCTGGCCACGATCACGTTTGTGATGGCTGCAAACTTCATCTGGGGCGCCTTCGTGGTCGGACTGACGCTTGCCGCCATCCTGCTTACGTGGCGCTATTTGCGCTTGTCGCGCAAGGAGCTGCTGGCGGTCTAGCCGCCCTGGCCGAAGTCCGGACTGTCGCCTGCGAGGTACTCGTCTTCCTCGGGCGTATTCGGCCGGCCCAGCACCTTGTTGCGATGCGGAAACCGGCCAAACTGGTCGATGATGTCGCGATGCAGTTCAGCGAACTGCGCGATGGTCGCGAAGGTCTCGCGGTAGGTTGGCGACACCACTTCGGCGAGTTTGTCGAACAGCGCGACCGACTTGCCCTGCACCTTTTGTGACTCGGCATGCTGCAGCGGCATATAGAAGAATGCACGCTGAATCGGCGGTAACCCCTGGTCTTTTTTGGCCATCGCACCCTCAACACACAGTTTGAGTGCGTGCTTGTCGTGGGTGTAAGCCTCCGGCTTGCCGCGATAGATGTTGCGGCGGAACTGATCGAGCAGCAGGATCAGGGCGAGCCGTCCTTGCGGCTCATCAGCCCAGTGATTGAGCTTGCCCGCGGATGCGCTCTCGACGTCATCGGCAAAATTGTCCTTGATCTGCTGATCAAACGCCTCGTTCTCGCCGAACCAGGTATCCATTCGATGATCGATCTGCGGTGCGGACAGCTGGTGTTCCTTGAACCAGAATTCGATGATGGCGCTGATGCGCGACTGGTCATCGTCGGTGATGGTCGCGCCCATGCTTTCACTGAGGAGTTTGACTGACATCGCAATATTCTCGCCGATTTGTGACTCTTGTCCATGGTAGTGCGTCACTACCTGCGTAGACTGTAGCAGATGATGAAGCGCGCATCGCGAAACGTCTTGATATTACTGCTGTTTGCCGGATTGCTGGCCTGCAGCAAGCCCGCCGTTGGCCCGGAACAGCAGATCAGGGACTGGGTGGCGGCCGGCGTCGATGCCGCACAACGCAAGGATCGAGGCGACATTGTCGACATGATCTCACCGGCCTACAACGACCGGCGCGGCCAGGGCCGTGAAGACATCGACAAGCTGTTGCGACTGTATTTCTTTCGCACCGAGAAGGTCGCTTTGCTGGAAAAGATCGAAGAGATCCGTATCAGCGCCGATACCGCTGCAGAAGTATTACTCACTGTGGGCATGGCCGGCAGTAGCGACAATCTTCTTGGCTTCAGGGCGGATGCCTACAAATTCGCACTGGAGCTTGAATTCGACGGCGACGACTGGCTGCTGATCTCGGCACGCTGGGGGCAAATAGGGGAGGACGGAGTATGGTGACCAGAATCAGTTTGCGAGCTTTGTTGTTAGCACTGCCGCTATTGGGTGCCTGCGCAACCGTACAAAATTCCCTGGTCCCGCCCCAGGTGAGCCTGCGCTCGGTTCAGGTTGAGCGACTCGACTTCAGGAAGCAGACGTTCCTGCTGGCGTTTGATGTCACCAACCCGAACCCGGTCAGCCTGCCGATCAAGTCGGTCAGCTACGGCGTCAAGCTCGACGGCATCAGCTTTGCCAGCGGCGAGACCAGCAGCAATTTCAGCATTCCGGCGGGCGGCGACACAGAATTCACTATCAGCGCCAACCTGGACCTGTTGAATACCGCCCCGGCCCTGCTGGCGATCGTGCGTGACGCAACGCACAGCAACATTCCGTACCAGCTGGACGGCTCCCTCGCAGTGGATATCCCGTTCGTAAAGCCACTCGACTACAGCTCCAGCGGCGAGATTCGCGTCTCTGCACGCGGCTACTAGCGCCACTTCCGGCCCCATGGTTACGCGCGTAACCGTGGTTTCCGCCCGCGTTCCTTAATATACTGATTCGTTCAAGCGGCCCGCTTGAGCCCGCTATTTCTATCGGGACTGCGGTGCGGGCGCCTTCATGAAATCTGACGGGAAGCGCGCAGCGGTGTGCGCTTCGGGGCCTCAATGACCGAGCGATTTGCAAACAGTCTGTACGACCCGGCGTTCGATCGCGATAGCTGTGGCTTTGGCCTGATCGCCAATCTGGACGATGTGCCGAGCCACTGGGTCGTGGAAACGGCCATCTCCGCGCTGGCTCGCCTGACACACCGCGGCGCCGTCGCGGCGGACGGCAAGACCGGCGACGGCTGTGGCCTGCTGCTCAAGTTCCCGGGCGATTTTTTGCGCAGCGTTGGCGAGGAGCTCGGCTTGCAAATCAACGAGCGCTTTGCAGCCGGCACCGTATTCCTGAGCCAGGACAAGGCACAGGCACAGGCGGCGCGCGATGTCATCGCGGCCGCGGCCGCTGAACTTGGTCTCGAAGTTGCCGGTTGGCGCGAAGTGCCGACCGACCCGTCTGTTTGCGGTGCGCAGGCATTGCGTACGTTGCCAAGAATTGAACAGGTGTATGTCAACGCGCCGCCGGAGATGGCACGAGGTCGCTTTAACCGACGCCTGTTCCTGACCCGGCGACGCGCCGAGAACCGCATCAAGTCAGCGGACACCTACATAGCCAGCCTTTCGTCAGCAACCATCAGCTACAAGGGCATGATCATGCCCGCGGTGCTGCCGGACTTTTATCCCGACCTGCGCGATCCCCGGCTGGAGTCGTCAGTGTGCGTATTCCACCAGCGCTTTTCGACCAACACGCTGCCCGAATGGAAACTGGCGCAGCCGTTTCGGTTCCTCGCCCACAATGGCGAGATCAATACGATATCCGGCAACCGCAACTGGGCCATTGCGCGCGCAAAGAACTTCGTATCCGACAAGCTGGATGACATCTCGGATCTCGATCCGATCATCTCGCTCACCGGCTCCGACTCCTCCAGCCTCGACAACATGCTCGAGGTAATGCGTGCCGGAGGTATGGACGTCATCCAGGCGATGCGCATCATGATGCCGCCAGCATGGCAGACGGTCGACAACATCGACCCCGATGTGCGTGCCTTCTACGAGTTCTACGACTGCCAGATGGAGCCGTGGGACGGGCCCGCCGGCATCGTGCTCACCGACGGCCGCTATGCCGCCTGTTGTCTGGATCGCAATGGCCTGCGACCCGCCCGCTACATCATTTCGAAAGACCGCCACATCACCATCGCGTCCGAGGTTGGCGTGTATGACTACGACGAAACCGACGTGGTCAGCAAGGGCCGCCTCGGTCCCGGCGAAATGCTGGCGGTCGACCTTGTCAACGGCGTACTGCTCGACAACGAAGAGATTCACGACATCCTGAAAACCCGTGCGCCGTACAAGAAATGGCTGAAGCGTGGTGTTCGCTACCTGGACTCCGAGCTCATCGATACGCACACCGCGGCCGAACCCATGGACCCCGCAACGCTCGCCAGTTTCCAGAAGATGTTCAACCTGAGCCGCGAGGAGCTGACGGATGTCATCGCCGTGCTGGCCAAGGCCGAGATGGAGGCCGTCGGGTCGATGGGCGATGACACGCCAATGGCGGTGCTATCCGAGCAGGTGCGCTCGCCGTTCGAGTTCTTCAGGCAGCAGTTTGCGCAGGTTACCAATCCGCCGATCGACTCCCTGCGCGAGCGCATTGTCATGTCCCTGCAAACCAACATCGGCGGCGAGCGCAGCCTGTTCGACATCGGTCCCGGGCACGCCGAGCAGGTAATTATGAACTCGCCCGTGTTGTCGCAGCCGAAGTTGCGGCAGCTACTCAGCGACGACATGTTTGGCCCGCAACATGCGTTTATCGATCTGAATGTCGACAAAGACCTGACGCTTGAGCAGGCGCTCGACCAGATCTGCACCGCGGCCGAGACACACGTCAGGGAAGGCAGGTTCCTGTTGTTGCTGAGCGACCGCTATCTCGACCAGGAAAAACTGCCGGTGCACGCACTGCTTGCGACTGGCGCGGTGCACCATCACCTGTCGCAAAGAGGCCTGCGCTGCGACGCCAACATACTTGTTGAGACAGGGACGGCGCGTGACCCGCACCACTTCGCCTGCCTGATCGGCTACGGCGCAACCGCCGTATATCCGTATCTCGTGTACCAGTCGCTGCATGACATCGCGCGACGCGGCAACATCAGCCTGCAGCAGCAACTTGGGCGCAGCTATCGCCGCGGCATTCGCAAGGGCCTTTTCAAGATCATGTCGAAGATGGGCATCTCGTCCATTTCCAGTTATCGCGGCGCACAGCTGTTTGAAATCATCGGACTGCACGACGAAATAACGGAGCGCTGTTTCCGTGGCACAACGTCGCGCATCCAGGGTGCCAGGTTCGTCGACCTACTCGATGACCAGAAGGCGCTGGCCAAAGCAGCCTGGGAACCGCGGCGCTCGATCCGCCAGGGCGGCCTCTACAAGTACGTGCACGGCGACGAGTATCACTGTTACAACCCGGATGTGGTCACAACGCTGCAGGCCGCAGTGCGCAGCGGTGACTACGCTGTCTACGAGCAGTACGCAAAACTCGTCAACGAGCGCCCGGTCGCGACACTGCGCGACCTCATGAAATTGAAACCGGCGGCCGCAGCCGTGCCGCTGGACGAAGTCGAACCGATCGAAGTCATCGTGAAGCGCTTCGACAGTGCCGGCATGTCACTGGGAGCACTGTCGCCCGAGGCGCACGAGGCGCTCGCGATTGCCATGAACCGTATGGGTGCGCGCTCGAATTCCGGCGAGGGTGGCGAAGACCCGGCTCGCTATGGAACCGAGCGCATGTCGAAGATCAAGCAGGTGGCCTCGGGGCGCTTCGGCGTGACGGCGGAATACCTGGTCAACGCCGAGGTCATCCAGATCAAGGTGGCACAGGGCGCCAAGCCTGGCGAAGGCGGCCAGCTGCCGGGCCACAAGGTCAACGAGATGATTGCCAAACTGCGCTATGCAAAGCCTGGTGTCGGTCTGATCTCACCGCCGCCCCATCACGACATCTATTCCATTGAAGATCTCGCGCAGCTGATCTTCGACTTGAAGCAGGTTAACCCCAAGGCGCTGGTTTCCGTGAAGCTGGTTGCGGAGCCTGGCGTGGGCACGGTCGCCGCCGGCGTGGTGAAGGCCTACGCAGACCTGATCACGATCTCCGGTTATGACGGTGGCACGGGCGCAAGCCCGCTGACGTCGGTGAAGTACGCCGGCAGCCCGTGGGAACTGGGGCTGTCGGAAGCCCACCAGGTATTGCGCGCGAACGACTTGCGCCACAAGGTGCGACTGCAGACAGACGGCGGGCTCAAGACCGGCCTCGACGTGATCAAGGCCGCGATGCTCGGCGCCGAGAGCTTCGGCTTCGGCACTGGGCCCATGGTGGCGCTGGGCTGCAAGTACCTGCGCATCTGTCACCTCAACAACTGCGCGACGGGTGTTGCCACGCAGAACAACATCCTGCGCAGCGAGCACTTCGTTGGACTGCCCGAAATGGTCATCAACTTCTTCCACTTTATTGCAGAGGAAGTGCGGCGACTGATGGCGCAGTTAGGCGTGCGCACGCTCGACGAGCTTATCGGCCGCGTCGACCTTCTCGAACTGGTAGAGGGCAACACTGCACGACAGGGACAACTGGACCTGAGCCGCATTATTTCCGACGGCGGGCTGCTGCAAGACACGCCACGGTTCTGCACTGACGTTCGCAACGAGCCGTTCGACAAGGGTGAGCTCGCCGAGGAAATGCTGCAGGCAGCGTTGCCGGCGATCACTGGCAAGACCGGCGGTAAGTTTGGCTTCGAGGTCCGCAACTTCAATCGCTCCATCGGTGCTCGCCTTGCCGGCGAGATCGCCCGTCAGCATGGCAACAAGGGCATGGCCGACGCACCACTGGAAATCCTGCTACGCGGCACCGCCGGACAGAGTTTCGGTGCGTGGAATGTTGACGGCCTGAACCTGAGCCTCATCGGTGATGCCAACGACTATGTCGGCAAAGGCATGTCGGGCGGCAATCTCATCATCCGGCCACCCGATGGAGTCAGCTACGTGGTGCGAGATACCGCGATCATCGGCAACACCTGCCTGTACGGCGCCACCGGCGGGCATCTGTTTGCGTCTGGTCGGGCGGGCGAACGCTTCGCGGTTCGCAACTCCGGGGCAACCGCCGTCATTGAGGGCGCCGGCGATCACTGCTGCGAATACATGACCGATGGTGTGGTCGTTGTGTTGGGGAGCACGGGCGTCAACTTCGGTGCGGGCATGACCGGCGGTTTTGCCTACGTGCTCGACATTGATCGTGATTTCGTCGATCGCTACAACCACGAACTGATCGACATTCATCGCATCACACCGGAGAGCATGGAAAACCACCTGCACCACCTGCGGGCGTTGCTCATGCAACACGTCGAGAAAACCGGCAGCGAATGGGGTGATCGCATACTTGAGGATTACCGCAGCTTCCTGCCGAAGTTCTGGGTGGTCAAGCCGAAAGCTGCAGAGCTTGGTTCGTTGATTGAGTCTTTGCGGCGCGCCGCTTAAGGAACCCTATGGCCAAGCATCCGCTACAGTTTCTCGAAGTCCCGCGACGCGACCCAAAAAAGGAGCCGGCTGAGGAACGCATCCGCCACTTTGGCGAAATCTATGCGTCCTATGATGGCGCCGATGCGGCATCGCAGGCTGGCCGCTGCCTCTCTTGCGGCATCCCCTATTGCGAGTGGAAGTGCCCGGTGCACAACTACATTCCCAACTGGCTGGCGCTGATCGAGGAAGGCAAACTGTTCGAGGCCGCCGAGCTTTCGCACCAGACCAATTCACTGCCCGAGATCTGCGGTCGCGTTTGCCCACAGGACCGGCTGTGTGAAGGTGCCTGCACGATTAATGACGGCTTCGAGGCCGTCAGCATCGGCAACATTGAGCGCTATATAACAGACGAAGCCGTCAAACAGGGCTGGCGCCCGGACATGTCCGGCGTCGTCGACACCGGCAAACGTGTTGCCATCGTCGGTGCGGGACCGGCCGGCCTGGCGGCAGCGGATGTGCTCGCTCGCAACGGTATTCGCTCGGTCGTGTTTGATGCTTACCCGGAAATTGGCGGCTTGCTGACATTCGGTATTCCGCCGTTCAAGCTCGAGAAGACCATCGTGCAGCATCGCCGTAACATTCTCGAAGGCATGGGTGTCGAGTTTGTATTGAATACGCGCATCGGCGATGACAAGCCGTTCGAAGATCTGCTCGAAGAGTTCGATGCTGTCTTTCTCGGCATGGGAACGTACACCAACGTGCGCGGCGGCTTCGAAGGAGAAAGTCTGCCAGGCGTTTACGATGCGCTGCCGTACCTGGTTTCCAACATTTACCGCCAGCACGGCATGCAGGATCCGTCGGTACCGCATATCGACCTCGCCGGCAAGCACGTCGTCGTGCTCGGTGGCGGTGATACCGGCATGGACTGCAACCGCACGGCACTGCGCCAGGGCGCAAAGAGCGTCAGCTGTGCCTATCGCCGTGACGAAGAGAACATGCCGGGCTCGCGCCGCGAAGTCACGAACAGCAAAGAAGAAGGCGTGCAGTTCCTGTTCAACAAGCAGCCGCTGGAAATTGTCGGTGGCGACCATGTCACCGGCGTCAAGGTGATCGATACGCAGCTGGGTGCGCCAGGCTCGGATGGAAGACGCCGGCCGGAGACGGTGCCGGGCACCGAGGAAATTCTGCCGGCCGATGCTGTGCTGATTGCCTTCGGTTTCCGGCCAAGCCCGGCCACGTGGTTCGAGGATAGCGACATCCAGACTTTGCCCAGCGGTCGTGTACGCGTGTCCACATTGGGAGAGCACCCGTTCCAGACCACCAACCCGAAGGTGTTTGCCGGCGGCGATATGGTGCGCGGCTCGGATCTTGTCGTGACCGCCGTATTCGAGGGAAGGGAAGCGGCTGTCGGCATCGCGTCCTACCTCGGTGTCCTGTAGGCAGGCAGCCGGCGCTCAGGTAATCCCGCGCCCGAAGTAGTCGTCCGCTCCTGTCAGGAACATCTGGATGGCGATGGCAACCAGGATCATGCCCATCAGGCGCTCAATGGCGACCAGGCCCCTCGGGCCAAGGCGCTCTGCAACCTGGCTGCCAAAGAACACGACGATAGCCGTGCCAGCCCAGGCGACGGAGATTGCGCCCAGCCAGGTTGGCCACATGGCCGGCGCATCGCTCATGAGCAACAGCTCGACCGCGAGGACGGAAGGCCCCGCGATGTAAGGAATGGCAAGCGGCACAATAAACGGCTCGCCCTGCAGCTCCTCTTCGCGGCCACGACCGCGTACAGGAAACACCATCTTGAGCGCGATGAGGAACAGGATCACACCGCCCGCGATGGTGAGTGCCGGCCCGGAGATTCCGAGGACTCGCAGGAAGGGCGCACCGGCAAACAGGAACGCGACCATGACAAAGTACGCGATCAACAGCTCGCGGATGATAACGATCCTGCGCCGGGCGGGCTCGACGTCTTTCAACGCGGTAACGAAGAACGGCACGTTACCAAACGGGTCGATGACGAGGAACAACAGAATTATTGCGGATGCGAGTGTCATGGCTTTTTGTCTTGGTCGATGAATTCGACCGTCAGTCCGTATCATGCGACCTGCGGCTGCCACCCGCAACAGGTCGATACGACACGGCATCAATTGAGCCGGCAATTGGCTAACATTGGCGCAATGAGGACCGTACTTTTCTGGCTGCTGTTTCCCTGGCTGATTCCACAGGCGCTGTATGTTCGCAGGACCGCCCCGAGGTTCGCAGCGGCGAGCGGGCCGACGGAGGGCGCCACTGGCGATGACAGCGGCGAAGGCAACGACAAGCGCGTCCGCCTGCTAGCGATCGGCGACTCGATTATCGCCGGCGTTGGCGCATCCGAAATGTCGAAGGCGCTGATCGGGCAAACAGCCGCGGCGCTGGCGGACTCGAACCAGGCCCGCGTGTCGTGGCAGGCGATTGGCGTTAGTGGCTATAACTGCCGAGCAATTCTGGACCACCTGATTCCAAAGCTGCCACAAGCAGCTGCCGACTACATCATCGTGTCTGTCGGTGTTAACGATGTCACCGGCCTGACAGGTCTGCGGACGTGGCGCAACAACCTGTCTGATCTGTTGCAGAAACTTCGCGCGCATTCGCCAGACGCCACAATTGCGATCGCCGGATTGCCGCCAATGCATGGCTTCCCGTTGTTGCCGCAGCCGCTCAGAGCCGTGCTCGGCATAAGGGCGAGATCGCTGGACGATGCGGCCATCGCCATCGTCAGCAGTTTTCCGGACATGGTCCACGTGGCGCTCGACTTCGATCCGGATCCGACCGGATTTGCGGGGGACGGTTATCATCCGTCCGAGGAAAGCTACGTGGAATTCGGCCGCTACATGGCTGACGGCCTGATCGCTTCTGCACGCGGGAAAACGCATGCCAAAGATTGAGCTCAGCAAAGACGAGAAATCCGCATTGTGCGCACGGTAAGGCTCTATTTCAGCGAGCGGCGATGCGATAGACTGCACAGACCTATATTCGCGCAGTTAACAGGACTCATCATGAAAAGAATAGCAATGGTAGCGGCAAGCATCGCACTCTTGTCTTCAGTGTCAGTAGCTGATGAACATCAATATATCGATTTCACCAAGGTTGGTCACATGGTTATCGCGGGTCCGTTCAATGTCGTGATTCCCATACCGAAGGGCGCACGAGTTGGCGAAGCGCAGCATTCAACTGAGAGGTTCCTTTCCGAGACGCTCAAGGTATCGAAAGCCGGTTACTTTGCTGACGATCAGTTCGTCATGATTCAGGTCGAGACGACGAACGCACCGGCAGGAACGCTGACCAACGAGAATCTTCCAGCTTACAAGATTGGCGACAGGGACTTTAGAGCTCGCACTCTCTGTATGGATATTAGTCAGGAGGAGCTGGACGCGGATGATGCTCCGCTGCTCGAATATGTCGAAGCCTACAATGTGCAGATTGTGCCGGCCGTAAGAGCGGTACACCTCTCTGTTACGACCGACGACGGAACCGCCGAAGGCGCTATCGTCTTCATGCGCAATGTGCCGGGTGGCTGCGACGCAATGACACCTGAATTCGAGGCTGATTTCGATGCTGCCTTTGGAAGATTCATCGAGTCAATCCAGGACAGGAACTAGAGCGCTACTCAGCCCGTTTCCATGGGCAGAGTCGGGCATGCCGAGCAGTGTCAACGCCTGAAGCGGTCTTAAAGGAATCATCTGATTGCGAGTCAAGGTCTGCGGTAGACATAGTCGGCGCTTATTATATTACCTGCGCGGCTGCTGCAGAGATCCTGCAAACTCACTCCAGCGTGAGAAGCAGCCTGAAGTTCAGGCCGCTGCTGTCACCGGATTCGTTGAAGCGATGCAGGTTGATGTAACGGTAATTGAGCGAAACCTGGCTGGATGTGGTCAACCACCAGTTGAGGCCGAGTGAGTAGACGTCCATGTCTCCACCATCGATGCCACCGTCCGCCAGGTCGAGCGTTGCAAAGCGCACTGCCAGCTCCCAGGTGCCAAGTCCGCCGCTGTCGACGCTCTGCGCAACCGGGGCCGGGCCGAAAATGCCGCTCGACTCGCGGTAGTCGCGCATTTCTCCGCTCAGCGCCCAAGTGCCCGAGACGGAATAGCCGGAGAACGTCGGGTCGCCAATGGTTGGTGCGTCCAGATCACTGCGCGTGTACTCGACGCCCAGCAGATACGGTCCACGGCGCCAGTACGCCTCTATGCTCGACGTCAACTCGCCATCAACTGCAATTTCATCGGTGTCGAGAAACAGTGGCGCTCGGTCAAACTCCGGTACGGCTCTGTAGCGGCGCACATCCGAGTCCCCGGTCGAGCGAATTGCGGCACCGAGGTGCAACAGATTGCTGCCGTCGGCTGTCAGGAACGGTAGCCAGGTAACGCGGCCAACAAACTTGGTCGGCGTTTCGCTCCACGATGTGTCCGAGTCGATCGCGTTGTTGAAGACCGACGCGGCCCAGGTCCAGCGCTGGCTCTTCCCGGTGCCGTTGAGGACCGCGCCGAAATTGCGCGCCTGCAACAGCGAGTCGTTGACGGCTGCGCGCTCCTGCCACGGCAGGTAGGTCAAAGGCATCAGCCGCTCCATCGAAACGGGTTCTTTCTGTTTGCCAATACTGAGGTTCAGGTTGTCGCGTAACGGAATGTCGAGTCGATAGTCGAACCAGGTGAAATCGTCGTTCTCCACAACGCCAAAGCCACGGTCAAAAGTGTGTGTTGCTGCGAAAATTGTGTACACCCATGGCGTCGGCAGCTTGAGCCTGCCGATCACACCAATCCTCAGTGCCCGAATCTCCCCGCCATCGCTGCGGCCGAGATCGCCGACCTGGTCTTCGCTCTCTGAATCCTGTGACAGCCACTCCAGCCGATCCAGGGCGAGCGCGCCGGTCAGCAATCCTGATGCGTATTGCGTATCGAAGCGATTCCATTTGCGAGTGTCGTAATATTGCAAGGGGACGGCGATTGGCGGCGGGGCGTGAGCCTGCCAACCACGCATTTCAAAATCCTGCGGCTCCTCCTCGATCGTCGTGGGGAGCGTATTGAACACGATCTGGCTGCCCTTCAGCGCGAACCGCGCATGCTTTGCCGTGTCGAGCAGCACCAGCACGTCAGCTCGAGGATCTCTGTCGAGAATAACAAGTTGCGGGGCGCCGTTGACTTCCAGGCTGCCAAAAACATAGCCCCTTTGCGCGTCCACGGTCGTCCGCACTCGATCCGGTGGTATATCGCTCTCGGTGATGATGCGAAGTTTGCCGTCCAGAATGAGGACATTGACCAGCACGTCTTTCTCGTCGCCTTCGTTGCCCACGAGGTAGACGTTAGTAATCAGGAGATCCGAAACGGGCCCGGTAACAGCCTTTTCGTCGGCAAGGGCCGATGCCAGTGGCAGGAACACCAGAAACAGGATTCCAAACCGATACATCACAGTTCCTTCGCCAATTCGTCAGCTCTCGTTAAGACAGTCTAACGCAATGTCAGGCTCAGCTGCTCTGTCCAGGTGTCGAGCGCCGGCCGCGGATTCAGGTTTTCGTCATAGAGGCCGGTGTCGCGCCAGATGTGCGCGACGGGGTCTTGCTGCAGTGCGTCATTCCATAGCGCGTCATAGTCCACCAGCGAAAACCACACGATAAAGCGGGCATCCAGTGACCCGGCAGCAGCAAAAAGAGCTTTCAGATAGGCGTCTTGTTTTGCCGCGTCGCTCGCGACATCGACGCCGAAGAACGGAATTGTGAGTTGCTCCGCTATCCAGCCGGTTTCCGCAATTGCGATTGGCTTGCCGCCGGTGATCGCAGTGATCTGTGACATCCAGTTGACCGGCAGATTGGCGGGGTCGCCCTTGTCCGCGTGCTCAAAGAACACGTAGGGGTAGGTGCTTATGCCAACGACATCGACATACTGAACCAGGCGCGGCATCTCGGCGTTTATGATCGCAGCCGCGGCGGAGCCTGGAGACTTTTGCGCAACGCTTATCATCAGCTGAAGATTCGGGAACTGTGTCTTGAGTGCGCTGGAAACAGCCTCCGTAAAAATGACGAGGCGGTCGAAGCTCGTGAGATCATTGATCGCAAGTTCGCTTACCTCGATGCCAAGGTTGAAGTAATCGGGAGCGAATCGTTGAATCAAATCCGCTGCAAAATTGGTGTAGGCCGCAATAACGTCGGGATCGTCGAGCTCGCGTGCGTCCCATGGCGCCGGCAGTGGCTGGTTAACGGCCGTTCCCCAGTATTCGGCCAGCGCGCTTCGGGATCGGTCCAGCGGGCTGAGCGCCAGGTACGTGGTCATGCCGGCCGGAGTGTTGCTTAGCCTTGCGTTGAGTTCCGCTTCGAGCTCTGCGGAGTACGGCGTCCCGTTCAACGCCTCCTCCCATGGAATGCCGCCATCGAGATGATGCGCAATAAAATCACCGCGCGTCGCAGCTTCTGTGTATACGAAACTGACTGCAGTCGTCGTTGCTGCATACGGCCACGGCGTGAGCCCGAGTTCGAACGAGCGTGTTTGCACCGGAGGCGTGCTGGAGTCGCCATCGCTACCGCAGGCTTGAAGCAATACCGCGAACGCCGCTAGCGCCACGAAGATTGTCAGTAGTCTTTTCATTACTCCTGAAACTAGCGGAGCTTGCGGCAGATATCTGCGCTGTAACTCACATTAGTTCCTACGCGCTCGTTTGCGCATCAGTGCCTGTGCTTTGCGCCAAACAGTGCTACATGAGCAAGCGAACCAGCGACGAAGGCCTGGAATAGCGCTACGGCAGTTGATTCGGCATAGGCGCTGAGAGTGTTGCCCAGGAAGTACCCCGCGCAGGTCGCCACCGTAATCGTTGCAAGAACAATGACGGCACCGACGACACCGAAGTTCGGTCGCACGAGAGACCATATTGCCATCCCGACCGGCAAACGATGCAGCACGATGGCCCACGCCAGTGCACCACCAGAGGCTGGCACCAGCGCCATGCCGTCGATGGCCGCGTGAAGAATGAGGCCAGCGGACGCTAGCACAATGATGGCAAGGTGCGCAGACTGGTGGGCGTGACGGAACAGCCGCTCGAGTGCCGTGGGGAAAATGGCACCAATTGCCAGGAACACGAGCGCCGTCATCCCCGCGTTCTGCCAGGCCTCCGGGATAATATGAACGACAATGATCACGCCGATCGCCAGCGAAATCACCAGGTCAAGCGCATGTCGCGCACGACGTTGACGCGCAGCTGCCGTATAGATCAGTGGGCCCAGTAGCAGGGCCGCGATTCCGAAGAGCAAGGTCACAGCTGGTCTTCCCGTAGGTGCAGCCGGCATTCTATCTCAATTCGCCTGCACAGCTACGCGCGCGATCCTCGCGGCCGTCGTTGCCGCTACCGCAGGCTCGGGTCTATCAACCCGGCTTGATGTTCGCGTTCAGCCGGAACAGGTTGTTGGGGTCGTACTTGTTCTTCAGCTGCACGAGCCGCGGGTAATTCGAGCCGTAGTTTCCCCAGGTTTTTTGCTCGGACTCCTCGTTCAGATTGGTATAGAGGCCTGCCATGAACGGCTCCATTCATTGATACGTAGCCGTGCCGCTGACAACAATCCCGCCGCTCCTGGGAATCTCAATATTGAGAAGACTGGGCCTGCCCATGGCTTCGCCCTGACGAATGCTAATGGTCGCAGGCGCTGTGATGAGCTTCGCATCACGAAGGTAACCGCCAAGGGCCGCGGCCGCGGCGCCGGTTGCCGGATCTTCGACGACACCGCCAACAGGGAACGGGTTTCTTGAATGGAACACGCAGTCGTCTTGCCGCCAGACGAGTTGCAGCGTAACAAGGTCGTCACGCAGCATGATGGTTTTCAGGCGATCGAAATCGTACTCAAGCTCATCCAGTCGTTCGCGACTACCGACAGCCAGCACAAGGTGCCAGGCTCCGGCGAAAGCCTTCGCTGGCGGGATCGCCGCGTCGAGGTCTGCATTCCTCCAGCCGAGCGCGGACAGCGCCTCTGCGACAAGGCTGTCAGATGCCGGCCGATGCTCTGGGGCAACTGAGGTAAAAGATGCTTCGCGCTGACCATCCCTTGTGCGGACGGATACTGGTATTTGTCCGGCAGGCGTATCCAGATGGAAACTTCCATCGCCATCCGCCGCAGCCAGTGCTACGCCCGTCGCGATGGTTGCGTGCCCGCAGAACGGCACCTCCATCTCGGGACTGAAGAATCGAACCACACGATTTGGGCCCGTGGCCGGCGCAACAAACGCCGTCTCCGAATATCCGACTTCGGCGGCGATGCGCTGCATGGTGTCGGCGTCAGGAAGCTGATCGCCGATCCAGACACCCGCTGGATTTCCGCCGTTTGGGCCTGAGGCGAATGCCGCCAACCTCTGTACGCTGCTTCCCATCACGCCTTAATACGCACGCCTGCTCGGTTTGTGTTTTGAGAATCATAGCTGTACAAGCGGACGAAGGTAAGACAGGCGAGCAGATCATGACAGACGACTCACTTCGGTGGCGAAAGATTTCAAGCGTGCGTGGACCTGAGCTTCCGCTTTTCGGCGTTCGGCTCGACCAGGTGCGGCACCCCGTTACGGGAGAGGATTTCCGCAGGATGGTCCTTGAAGCCCCGGATTGGATAAACGTTGTAGCGACAACGGAGGACGGAGACGTCGTCATGGTCGAACAGTATCGTTTTGGTATCGAGGACCTGACACTTGAGCCAGTCGGAGGCATCGCGGACGAAGGCGAGAAACCGATCGATGCTGCCAAGCGAGAGCTGCTTGAGGAAACCGGTTACGGCGGAGGTAACTGGCAGTCGCTTGGTGTCGTGCAGGCGAATCCTGCCATTCACAACAACCTGTGCCACTTGTGGCGAGCAGATGGTGTCCGGCTGCTACAGAAACAAGCCCTCGATCCCGGCGAGGCAATCCGCGTTCACCTGATGTCAGTTGAGCAGATCAAGGGTGCAATTGCTGATGGCCGGTTTCTGCACCCGCTCGGGCTTGCAGCGATGTCTCGCGTCTATTCACTCTGGGATCACGAAGCCGGTGGTGGCGGCGGCGGCGAGTAAGGCTCTTCTTTCAGGGTTTCAGAGCGCCACGCACTGCGCGCCGTGTCAAACAAGCCTGCGCGATCGCATACCTCAGGAATTCATTTTGCAGCAGAAAACTCCCTTGCACGTGGCACAATGGCGCCAGTGTCTGCCCTACTCATATTTGGATAGTTCCCAGCATGGATATCAAGCTCGCAGTAACAGTCTTCGTAGTTGTCTTCCTAGCGGAGTTGGGTGACAAAACCCAACTGGCAACGCTTCTCTTCTCTGCAAAGTCTCCGGACAGTTTGATCACTGTGTTCCTCGGAGCATCTTTGGCGCTGGTTGCCACATCGGCAATAGGTGTCGTAGCAGGAGGCTTTGTTGCGCAGTACGTTAGTCCAAAGCTTTTGTCCTACGTTGCCGGCACAGGCTTTGTCATCATCGGCATATGGACTATTTGGCAGGCGACATTGAGTAGCTAGATATCGATATCAGTGGCTGTTTATCAAGGAGAGAAGCGTGCTGCTACGCCGCATCACCGAACACGTAAGAGTCCAGAACTGGACAGCGATTGCCCTCGACTTCGTCATCGTCGTAGTAGGCGTATTTATCGGCATCCAGGTTTCGAACTGGAATGAAAACCGTGCGTTCGAGAAGCGCGAGCAGATGCTGTTGCGCGGATTGCAGGACGAAGTCGCTCAAAATTTGGCGGATGCGCAGTCGAAAGGCGACGCTTTCAAGGTCGGCGCGAACTCCGCCCGCCGGGTGTTATCGGCTATCGACCGGGTCGAACCTCCCTGCACGGATGACTGCTGGCACTTGGTCGTCGATCTAATGCACGCGTCGCAATGGCAGCAGCTCATGTCGAGCTGGTCAACTTATGAGGAGCTGCGTCGCGAAGGTCTGCCCAGCGACCGCCGAATCATTGAGCTGGTTGAAAAATACCGGACCTACACCCATCAGGCCGCGCTGGTTCTGTCGGTCCAGCCGCGCTACCGGACGCTCGTGCGTGGCCTGATTCCGATTGACGCGCAGGACGCTTACTGGGACAAATGCTATAGCCTGATTGATGCTGTCGAAGTCTATTACTACCCATGCCCAGCACCTGACGACATCGCGATCGACCCTGTAAAGATTCAACAAATTCTCGACGATCAGGAAATCGCGAGGAGTTTGCGCGAGTGGACCAGCATAGCGCTTGTCGTCGCAGAGACGCTCAGCGGGCCGCAGCAAGAGCTTGGAAACGACATTCTGAGTTATATCGGTGGCGACGGAGAGCGAGATGAGTAATTTTCTGCCGGACCAAGGGCCGCTATTGGCCGGGTCCCGCCGCCCACCTGGTGCCGAGATGAGCGGCTGGTTCACTCGGCATAGCAGCCGGTCGATCTAGCTGCGGTATTATGGCTGCCACTGACCCATTCCAGCCGGTCGATTTACTCGCTACGGAGGCGTGACTTGTGGACCAACCAACCTCTCGCAGACTTCTCGGTGTCGTGACGATCATCGTCGTTGGACTTCTTGTGGAGTTACTCCCGTCTGGACCGGCACCCACTCACATCGTTTTCAGTGACCAATACGTTTTCATTCCAACCGTCTGGGACATCCTCGGTACTCTGGCGATATTTGCAATTGGCGGATTCGTCTCCAGACGTCGCTTCGTGCCAATTGCTGCAATGATTGCAGTAGCCTTATGGATGGTTGCGCAGTACATCCTCTACCAAATTGCGCTTCCAGCAGAACAAGCCGACATTGTGTCTACTGCGATAGGAAATCTACCGTCACTGGTGATCGTTACTGTAACGTCGGCCGTCGGTGCTTTTCTCGGCGAGCATGCATACTCTCGAAAAACTGGTGCGATACCGACCACTGTTCAGGGCTAATAGTTGGTCGCAACTCAGCGGCTGCTACTGGTTGTGAAGTGACCTTTTTAGGGTGCAACGCGAGCGACAGCTCTCCGCAGGAGCCGCCGTTCATGTTTCACGTTTCTGCGGAAACGTATTCGACAGGCAGGAATGACCAGGTTAGCCGGCACTCACCTGAACTGTTGTAAACTGTCGGTTGGTGACCCGAAGCGGACTATCCGGCTAATAGCAGCGCTGATGAATCAATCCCGCGACGCCCGATTGACTGCACTACTTATTTCGGTAACCACGCCGAGGGTGACACCAAAGAGGACGTACTTGATTCCATTCATCAACGCTTCCGCCGGGTTGAAGACCATGACTTCATTGCCCGTTTCGACTTCGGCTACCATCATTGGCTCGAAGCCGGTAAGAAGAACGTAGCCCATTAAGAGCACCCCAAGAACGAACGCCAACACCGCAATTACTTGCCCAATTTTTGTGAATGCCACCTACCAACCTCCGACTCAATTCCGATTCCGTAGCTTATCGGATTACGATTTTACTCAGAGACAGTTGCTTCGCCAACGGTGAAATTGCTTGCACTAGATACATCTGTGGCGTCGAAGCGAAGTCTCGCGATCGTTTGTAGAACTCTGATCTATATGCGCGCCTGCTTTTGTCCGACTCCTGCCTCCCAGGTGATTCGCGCTATACTTTCTGCTGGTGACCCGTTCCGGACGGTCGAGGAAACCTATTGAGATTGGATGATATTCAGCTTTCCGACGGAAATCACTTTGTCGCAATGGAATATTACGCGGCTATCATGAATCGAACTTTCTTAGTTCTGATCACCGAGGAAAGTATCAATGGAATTGTCGTTCGTGGCGTTGTAGCCTCAAACGACCGTGGCGACCCGTTAACAAGATTGATTACCGGTAAGCTATCTCCCGATGGTGATCTCACGAATCCAAATGCGTATATCGACGAGAAGTACCGTAAGCAATACAACGATATAGATCTAACTAGCGCGGACATGTTGAAAGTCCACAAGGCGAACTTTCGAGTAGCGTTGTCTGAGATTTCGGGCGTTTCGCATGACCCGTCTAAGAAACGGGGAATGGGGCCGTATCCTCACGATGGCAGAGTCTGCATTGGATACGGCGGCTCAGAACGCGAATTTATCATCTTGGGCAATCAGTCAGGTGAAAAGATCGCAAGTTCAATTAGGGCTCGCCTTTCAAACACGATCGCCTGAACGGCTGGAACTGGCCGACTGCCGAATTTCGCCAAGATGAATACCGAGGGGCCGGTATGCGTGCAGAAGCTGCCGATCGAGTGATTCGAGGTATAATTTCCGCCACTGACCCGTTGCGGACGGTTCGCCCGAGCTGACCGAAACACCGAAGAGATACTGGTTCACGAAGAAATTCAGGAGTACTAAATTGGACTATTCAACTGTAGGCGGAATTGTCGCCGTCATAATCGTAATAATTGTCGCTGTCTCGTACTCGAAGAAGAAAAAGAGCGACGAATAGCTCCCAAGCTTATCGCGCGTCGTGCCGAACTTTCCGATTCGCCCAGGCGCGGACCTCCTTGATATTTCGTAAGTCAAAATGGCTGCTATTGGCCGAAGGCAGCCAGTCACAAGACGTCAAACTCAAGCAACAAGTGACCGCACAAAACCAATTCCAAAACAGACAATATCAACTAACCGTACGGACCATATGAACAAAGTAATTTATGGCGCGTTAGGCATCTTACTCATTGCCTGTTCAGGCTGGTTTATGTTTTCAGCTACTGATGAATTAACAGTAGCCACTCCAACGATTGACGACGCCACGGAATTCGCGTCGCAAGAATTGAGCGTTGTAGAAACAAACACCAAAAACGTCGAGTCTGACTTCGTATTTGACTCCGAGAGACTCCACGACTTGTCCTATGAGAATGATGCTGAGCTGGTAGAATTCGCGAAATCTTTCGGCAGGTCGCCAGCCTGTCTTATTGAGATCGTGAGGCATCAAGTGGAGGGCGGCGTGTTCGACGTTAGCCTTTGCCCGCAGAATCGCGATACCAGCATGGACCAGATGGTTATCCTACCCGGAGAGTTCGAAACAAAGTGCAGCTACCAATACGGTCGGGAATTCTGCCAACGCGTGAAGGTTGGGGATCATCCATACGAGGCCTATTCCGATGATGAACTTCGGAGTCTGGCGCAATCCTCACCCGAGGCAGCGGTCATCCTGGCTCGCAGGCAGCCCGATGCCGCCTCCAGCGAGGTTTACTACGAGCAAGCTGTTGCATTGAGCGGGCGCCCGGGTCCGCTCGAGGAATGGATGCTGCAACGCAACCTGGGTGGACTTATTCGACACGACGGTGCGCTTGACGTGGACAACGCAATCATCGGATACGAAATCTACCTGACAACTGACCGGTTTGGCTACGGCAGTAGTGCCATGGTGGAATACGAGCGTTCTTTGCTTGAGGTCGGTGTTGATCTCGAACCGATCAGAGAGCGCGCCGCAGCTCGATACTCCCGACTAACCGCGACTCGAAACGCAATGCTCGGTAGAGATTGGAACGATTGAATCGTCGCCGCCAAGGAAAAACTTCCGAAATCGCTCAACCTGAGTCGGTACGAAAGCGCATCCCAAGAACGAAAGACGATGAGCCGGGTTCGAACGACGATTGGTAGTCGAAAGCCCGTTCGGCTGACAGTCCGCTTGTGGCCGGCTCCTGCCTCCGAGGTGATTCGAGTTATACTTTCTGCTGATGACCGGAAACGGTCACTCGAATTTGACGCAAAAAAGAGAAGGAGCGTTGTAATGCAACTGAACGCTGAGGAACTCAAGGAGATTAGAAAGGCGAAGGCTGACGTCATGATCTGGCCCTACGTCAGATGGATAATGTTGGCTGCTGTAGTTGCTGGTTTCTACCTAACGTTTTGGCTCATATCATCTGCGTCACCTGATGTGCTTACCAGTTTACAGTTTCAATATGCACGCGGTGGAGTCATTGGACTAACGATTGTTCTTCTTGCTTATTCTATATCAAATTGGAATAGCGGTAGATCCAAATTGTTGCTCAAACTCGCGTCTGAAAATAACGCTGTCGCCACCTAACAACGCAGCGAAATTTCCGCTTTTTATCGTCGGCTATTGGCCGACTGCCGAAGTTTGCCAGGATGAATAGCGAGGGGACGGCATGCGTGCAGAAGCTGCGGCCGTATGGTTTGTTCTGGTTGGCGCTCGGGACAGTGTATCTTTTCCACTTGGCGCTATCGGCGAAGACGTTATTCTCGCAAGAGTCGAGCATGAAACGGGTAAGTCACGTCGCGACCTGATCGACGGAATGAACTGTACAGAGAATCGCACGTTTATCACGTGGGAAAAAGCCGCCTCAAGTTAGGCTTGCGACCGGCTGGTTGTGGCCGACTGCCGCCCTTTTCCATTGCCTTAAAGCAGACGCTTGAACGGCAGGTCTTGGAAAAAGCAGCCGCTCAACCTGGGCGGAAAGAAAGGGTCAGGACTTGCCTTCCAATAGATCAGTATTGGTAGAAGATGCATACTTCCACTGACAACAACAAATTGGGGAATAGGACAATGTTCAAGCCATTTCTTGCGTTGATGGTTTTCACTATTTTCACGGCACTCGGTTCCTGGCAGGGCGTCCTTGCTGATACCGCTGACGAAAATGAACAACGCGCCATCCTTGTTACGGGAGCGAGCACCGGGATCGGGCGAAACATAGCCGAGACGCTCGCTGCGAATGGCTACTTTGTATATGCAGGAGCACGCAAGCAGGCGGATCTCGACGCGCTGAACGAGATCCCGAACATCCAGTCCGTGCGTCTAGATGTTACCAAGCAGGAGGAGATCGATGCCGCCGTCGAACTCGTTCGTGTAAGTGGTAGAGGGTTGTACGGGTTGGTCAACAACGCCGGTGTACTGGTGTTAGGCCCCATCACTGAGATTGACGAAGACGAACTGGCCTGGATCCTCGATGTAAATCTCATGGGCGTCTACAGAGTGACCAAAGCATTCGCGCCATTGATCATCGAGTCCAAAGGGCGAATCAGTAACATCAGTTCTATAGCTGGAATTCTATCGGGCATGTTCTGGGCACCTTACAACATGTCAAAACACGCGCTTGAGTCATACACAGATGATCTGGCGGCAGAGATGAGTCTGTTTGGCGTGAAAGTTAGCGCCATTAATCCTGGAAACTACAATTCCAGAATTGGTACGAAAGAAGCCGCGGCACTAGCGAAGAAACCGTATTCACAGCCTGGTTCTGCATACGCTCAGCACATAGCATCCGATATCGAATACATGTCCGATCGCAGCATGTACAAGGATCCTGACGATGTGACTGCCGCCGTAATGCACGCCTTATTCGATCCAGCGCCAAAGGCCAACTACCTAGTTGTTCCCAACCAGCAAGAGGCAGAGTGGGTAATACGCAAGATGATAGAAGAGACCGCCGAGCTCAACGCCGATAACGAATTTTCATACAGTGATGAGGAGCTTGTGCAAATGTTGAAAGAAGCGACAGCGGCGCAACGGGACTAGCGGCGACTTCGAACAATATGAGCGGCATCTCCTGACCCTTTCTCTCCGCCCAGGTTCCAGTGCGAACTCTGGGTCAGGACTTGCCGTTCATCACTCCGAACTATCTAGCCAGCGATACACGAAACCCGCGGCAACAGCGCCGATAATTGGCGCTACCCAGAACAGCCACAATTGTCCAATTGCAGCACCACCTTCCAGTAGCGCGGGGCCTGTAGAGCGAGCGGGGTTCACAGATGTATTGGTGACTGGGATGCTGATCAAGTGGATCAACGTCAAACCCAATCCAATCGCTATTGGCGCAAAGCCTGCAGGCGCGCGGGCGGCCGTGGCACCGAGAATAATGATGAGGAACATGAACGTCATGACCACCTCGGTTGTAAAGCCCGCGGCCAGTCCGCGGCCGCTTGGCGACAACTCGGCGTAACCGTTTGACGCGAGGCCGCCGTCGCCACCAATCGCACCATAGGCAATATATGAGAGAACAGCCGCAGCAACGATTGCACCCAGGGTTTGTGCAACGATGTACCCAGGAAGCTCGGCCGCCGAAAACCGACCGCCCGCCCACAGGCCGATAGAGACGGCAGGATTAAGGTGGCAGCCCGATATGTGGCCAATTGCGTACGCCATCGTCAGAACTGTAAGGCCGAATGCTAGCGAAACACCAACAAGCCCTATTCCCAGACTGTTGTCAGCACCGGCGCCAGGGAAATTTGCTGCCAGAACCGCGCTACCACAACCGCCCAATACGAGCCAGAACGTGCCGATAAACTCCGCTGCAAGCTTCTTGGATGTGCCATTCATGATCCGTCCCCTTTCCTGATGTCTATTCTCCGAGTCAACGCTTCTAGCGAAACTGCCGATTCTTCGGCAGCTACCTTACCATCCTTTCATAACCTCAATAGGTTATGGCCGAGCGGCAACTCCTGACCCTTTCTCTCCGCCCAGGTTCCAGTGCGAACTCTGGGTCAGAACTTGCCCCTCACAATATCGTGAGAAGTAAGGGCATCTCCTCGCCACATCACTACATCAAACCCAGGCTAGTCACCCAGGCGACAAAGCCCAAGCAAGCAAGGTTAACAAGTGAATAGTAAACGCGGCCCGTCATACTCCACCAATATTTCTTCCAGGCAATAGCTGTGAACACCGCCAAAACAACTGTACCGAGGGTAGCAAGCCAGGGTAAGACAAACAGCGAACCTGCCTTGCCTGGAACACCAAAGCCCAAAAGAAGTGGGTTGTCTTTGGCCGTTTGCAGAACAACAAATACTAAGCCAAGCAGGAATCCAAGCCAAAGCAATGATGTGATCGCGGAAAGCCAGCGGGCTTTACTTGCAAGGGCTGGCATCGGGTTCTGTCGTTTGCGAAAGATACGCACTAGCCAGGCGCCCGGCCAGGCAATTATGGCTGAGATCATTAACAGTACAATCAGACCGAGGCTGACTATCCGGGTGTTGACCAGATCGCCTTGAAGTAGCTTCGCAAACCGGTAAACGCCCGGGTTCATGTAAGCATCGGTTATTAAATTAGCCGGGCCAATTTCTGCAATGCAGCTGGTATCCGGTGGTTGTGCTGGATCACTGAGAAAATTGACCATGATTTTCTCGGCACACTCGCTATAAGGAATAGCCGCATGGCCCGCAGCGGGAACTTCAAAATAGGTGCTGTTAACCAGGGTAGATGCTGCAAGTTGGGCGTACGAAGGCGGCGTTATTGGGTCGAACTCACCTGCAGCGACCAGCGTGGGAATGTCGCTATACACAGGCAATTGCCACGAATCATCAGCGCGCTGTTGATGCAGGGCATTACAGATGGCGTGATCATTTGCCGAAATCTTCCAAACCTCTAGTTGAGGGTGTTTCGACTTATCAGCCAGGATCATCTCAGGCGTAACTCGAGGAATCCGTTCATAGCAATCTATGGCGTAAAACAGACCGGAGCTAAATCCCGGTTCCCTGACCAAACCATCCGCTAACGCAGCCAATACGTTCGTATTTCGCTGGCCCACATCTCGCACCAGCATTGGGAAGATCTCAATAAAGCCAGGGTCGTAAAGGCCCTGGAAGATACCGCTGATCAACAGATTACCGGTGACGACCATTCGCCCATCTGGAAACCGTTCGGCGTCACCCAGTTCGAGGGTCACAGGGTTTGTCTCATAGTCGTCCAACATTGAGAAAAAGTCTTGTTGCATGGTCGGAAATGCAGCCATGCAATTCGCATCTGTCTCACATTGCTCAAAGACTAGATTCAAAGAGCGCATCAATCTTTCATTGTCATCTGCCAAAGGCGCGTTCGGCGGCGATACGGAATCAATGATGACACTACGAATGCCTATTGGCGTATATCGCATTGCAGCCAGGGCCAAAGTAGTGCCATATGAAATACCGAATAGATTCCAGCTCTCGTATCCCAGTTGTTGTCGCAAGTCATCAAGATCGAGAGCGCTGGTCGGTGTATTGTAAAAGCCGAAATCAATACCGTCGGCCAGCATTTTTTCACGACACCTTTCTACGGATTCAACGATCATGGCTTGTTCTTCATCGGCTGATAAGCCTCTGAAAGGAGTAGATTGAATCGCGAAGTTCATCTCCTCGCAAAACACTGGTTCTGAATACCCGGTTCCGCGTTGATCGAAAAAGACCAGATCCCGCTCTTCCCTGAAAGGGGTCCAGAACGGGCTTCCCATACGGAACATTGAGTATTCAATTGAAGGGCCGCCCGGGCCACCGGAAAGATATACGAGGGGGTCTGCCAAGGGCTTATCGCTGAGGCTCTTCAGTATGGACACTGCCAGGCGAAGCGTCCGTCCATCAGGTTTGTCACGATTCTCGGCTACTACCAAGTAACCACATTCAATATCGGTGCGGCCCTCGGCGCCTTCAAAAGGGCAGCTCGCCCGTTCAAATCGGGGGACATCTTCTTGTGCACAAACCATGCCCGGAATGATGAGAAGGCATGAGATTAGTACGGTTAAACACCTCATAACGCGTGCCCCGACTTTTCTTTTTGTTCGATCTGGTGAGTGTAGCAGAGAAGAATTGTCAAACATCTTCAGCCCTCACCTGTATCGAGACGATAGCAATCGGATGCAGAAGTTACGCAAACTTGGTCCGACGGGCAGCTCATTCATATTGACTCGGAATTCTGAGCGGCAAGTTCTGACCCTTATCTCTTCGTCCAGGTCGAGCGGCTGCTCCTACCAATACTTGCCGTTCAAACGTCTGCTTTAGGGAAAGGGTGAGGGGCTCAAAACGGCTGCGGACGTTCGAGTGGTTAAGCATGAGGCCGATAAGGGCTGCCGCCCGACATGGGCGACGGATACTTCGCAACCAGCCGCGGAACTTTTGGAATACCGCCGGTCTGAGCTATTGTAATTGTAGCCGGACACGCATTATATTCGAGCCATGAGCAAGTCCTCGCCAACAATCAACCATCCGAAATTCCAGCGGCGCTTGCCTGCGCTTATCGGAATTGTTGCGCTGGTCCTGTTCCAGATCTCCCTTGCGAGTCACCAGTTTAAGCACGTAGCGGACCACGGTTTCACCGCGTGCGATATCTGCACCACCTACAATCAGCTCGACGACGCGCCCGTTCCACACGCGGTGCTCACCCTCGTTTTTTATCGAGCTGCATGTAGCCAGCAACACAAAGGCACGACCTTTCGAGGCGGGTCCTGCCATCGCGCCATACCAATCCCGGGCTCCTCCGCATTCCTGATCTGTTCGACATTTTCGCGGCAACGTGCCGCACGTTGGTTATGAACATGATTGGAGAATTCTGTGAATTTCACGAATATTTCGAGGCGACGCCGTATGGTGATCGCGTCTTTGACACTGACCCTGAGTGGTCAATCCGGACTAGTCGCCGCGCAGGAAGGTGACGATAAATATGACGAACACGCTATCGACGAGATCGTCGTCGAAGGCGTACCGCTCGATCGCACGATAAAGGAACTTGCCCAGCCTACCGCAGTGCTCGGCGGTGACGAGTTGATGAAGCGGCAAGCGGCGAGCATCGGTGAAACCCTGGCGCATGAACTCGGCGTGAGCTCGAGCTACTTCGGTCCGGTTGCCTCGCGCCCGGTCATTCGCGGCCAGTACGGTGAAAGAATCCGGGTCTTGTCCAACGGCCTGGACGCGATGGACGCGTCGGCATTGAGTGAAGACCACGCTGTGAGTGTCGACAGCATTCTCGCCGAACGCATCGAGATTGTTCGCGGGCCCGCAACGCTTTTGTATGGCAGCGGAGCCGCTGGCGGGCTTGTCAACGTTGTCGATAACCGAATCCTTGAAAATGGTCTCGATGCGCCATTTGGCGGTCGTGTCATGCTGGGTTCGGATTCAGCCATCGGCAAGCAGGACGGCGCAGGAGAACTCACGTTTGGCACAGGCGCTGTCGGCTTTCACCTGGACTATTTCCGCCGTGATACCGATGACATCGAGATCCCGGGATTCGCGGAGTCGGCTCAACTTCGTGCCCTCGAAGAGGCTGACGAGGAAGGCGGAGAGGAAGAAGAAGAGGCTTTCGGTGTCGTTGAGAACACGTCGAGCGAAGCGCAAGGTGGAGCCGCTGCCATCACGCTGACCGGCGACAATGGCTACCTTGGCCTTGCGGTGAGCAACTATGACAATTTGTACGGCATACCGGGGCACCACCACCATGAGGAAGAAGAAGGCGGTGCGGAAGAAGAGGAAGAGCTGGTTCGCGTGGATCTCGACCAGAGCCGTGTCGATCTCGAGGGCGCATATCGGTTCTCTGAGCTTGGGCAATTGAAGGTAAAGGTCGCGCGCAACGATTACGAACATGTTGAACTCGAAGGAGACGAGATCGGCACCCAGTTCAATTCGGAGGGCACGGATTTCAGGGCGGAGTTCCAGCACAGACCGTTCGGCGCTGTGGAAGGCGCATTCGGCCTGCAGCACAAGGATGTCGATTTTGAAGCGATCGGCGACGAGGCATTCGTGCCGCCATCCTCGACGAAGCAGACAAGTCTTTTCGTTTTCGAGGAATGGAAGCCTGCGGACCGCTGGACTCTGCAGGGCAGTGCAAGGTTGGAAAGCCAGTCGATCGACGCACCGAACCTGCCGAAGTATGACGACAATGCGTTCGGCGCATCCATCGGTCTTATCCGAACGCTCGGCGACGACTACAGCGTGGCGCTCAACTTCGCACTGACTGAGAGACATCCAAATGCAACAGAGCTCTATGCTGACGGCGCGCACGTTGCGGTGCAACGAATCGAACGCGGATCAGTGGTCCTTGGCGACGGTATTCTGGACAAGGAAACGTCGTCCAACATCGATCTGACGATAAGGGGCCAGAACTCACGAATTGAGTGGGCCGTGACCGCGTTCCAGAACAATATTGACGACTACATTCTGTTAGCGCCGACCGCGCTCGTAGAGGATGAGTTGCAGGTTTTCGAGTACAAGCAGACGGACGCCAGTCTGTACGGGTTTGAAGCAGAAGCACGGATCGAGCTGTTCGAATTGCCCGAGGGACACTTGCACACGCGCCTGTTCACGGACTATGTCCATGGTGAGGATGACAAGACCGGTGAGTACCTGCCACGACTGACGCCGCTGCGTTACGGCGTCGGACTGCACTTCACAAGAAATCAGTTTGAGGCGGCTGCCGAAGCAACATTCAATGCAGATCAGGATAAAACCGCGGCGAATGAACTGCCAACGGATTCCTACACGATTGTGAGCGCGGAGCTATCATACGCATTTGAGCAACCCGATATCTTCGTCTTCCTGCGCGGCACCAACCTGACCGATGAGGAAGCTCGCCAGCACACTTCGCCGTTGAAAGACCTGGTTCCGTTGCCCGGGCGCTCGGTTCAGCTTGGACTACGCTACGATTTTTGAGACTGGTCCCGGGCCTGCTTGCAACTTTTTGTGAGCAGGCCCCGTAACAGTAAAAGGCCTCAAACTACCCCAAGGAATTCTCGCTTTGAGCGAAACGGATATGTCTCTCAATGCAAGTGGCAAGTTCCAGGAAACTGCCAGGGAGCTCAAGCGGAAAGTACTGGCCGAAACACGGCCCACGAGGTTTCAATGGGCTACGGCAAAACGTGACAGAGTTAAGCGGCCGAAACCACAGAAAGTGACGGCGTTAATTCCGGAGTGACGGTGGTAAGTCCTGGGGTTCATTTCCCCGGGCGCTCTGACAACGCTGTCATTTAGCACGAGGATTTTCCCTCTTGTGTCACAGGAAAGGCTGCCTGTAATGGAAAAAACGAGGGGATCTCATGCCAAAACTACGTTGCCCATTGCGGCGCTGCTCGCCGCGTGCTGCACGATGACGGCCTGTCAGCGTCAGCCGGCGGCCGAGCTATCGGTTGATCCAGCGGTTGAAGAGTCGGTGGATCATTCGGTTGCCAAAGCGGCTGATACAGGCGTCGTGTGGGCCGTCAATGTCGCGGGACCGGCGTACACAGCCGTAGATGGCACACACTACGAAGCAGAATCCTCAGTCACTGGCGGTGAGGCCGGCACGCTTGCGATCGTTAAAGGCTCGCAAGATGCACCGCTGTACGAGCAATATCGCGAAGGCGACGTGCGAGTATCGAGAGAGATACAGAAAGGCACCTACGATGTCACGTTCCATTTTGCGGAGCCGCACGACATCGGTGGCACTGAACGCGTATTCGATACCCTGATTGGCGGCAACGTGGTCATTGATGATCTCGATGTCATGGCGTCGCGCGACGGCAAGATCCATTCTGCACTCTCGGTTACGGTACCCGACGTCGACATCACGGACGGCAAACTTGACGTTGAATTCAGGGCATCCGCCGGATTACCGGTGTTGAGCGCGCTTGTGGTGCGTAATGCTGTGCCGCGCTCAGAGGACTGGAAACTGTCCTGGTCCGATGAGTTCGACTATGAGGGTGGTCCGGATCCTGAGAAGTGGGAGATCGATCGCTGGCCTGCGCGCGTCGTTAACGACGAAGACCAGGCGTACACAGACCGCGAGCGCAACCTCCGTGTTAAAGATGGCAAGCTTGTCATCGAAGCGCATAAGGAACAGTTCGATAACGCTGAGTACACTTCGGCGCGCATACACACAGCCGGCAAGGCCGATTTTCTGTACGGTCGTTTTGAGGTACGTGCGAAATTACCCTCCGGCATGGGCAGCTGGCCCGCCATCTGGATGTTACCCAGCAGTCCGTTCAAGTACGCCACCAAGTGCAAGGAAGGCGACGTCTGGCAGGGCAGCGCCGAGTGCGACGCCTGGCCGAATTCAGGCGAGATCGACATCATGGAACATGTCGGCTACCAGATGGGCCATGTTCACGGCACCGTGCACAACGAAGCCTACTACTGGGCCAAGTGGGAGCAACGTAAAGGGCGCATCCTGCTCGACGATGTCGACAAGAAGTACCACGTCTACTCACTGGAATGGTCGCCCGAGCGCATTGACGCGTTCGTCGACGACACGCTCTATTTCACTTACGTCAACGAGAACAACGGCTGGCAATCGTGGCCCTACGACCATCCGTTCCACCTGATTATCAACATCGCCGTCGGTGGCATGTGGGGCCGGGCAGGTGGCGGCATCGATGACAGCATATTCCCGCAGCAATTGCTGGTCGACTACGTGCGCGTCTATGAGCGTTGATCCCTGGCGCAGAAAAGTTGATCCGTAGCAGGGA
>CAVOQR010000005.1:0-559281 GCA_963698425.1 uncultured Gammaproteobacteria bacterium
CCTATGTATGGACTCCTCCAACCTAATTTCTTAGGTTGGAAGTCGACCAAAACCCAAAGGGAGTCCATACATGAGCTATTCAACAACAGTCGGGGTCGACTTGGCAAAGAATATTATTCAGATTTCGGTCGTATCCGACCGAGGCAAAGAGCTTTGCAACCGATCTCTCACCCGCAAGAAGTTTGCTGAGTTTCTTGGTACGCAAAGCCCGTCGCTCATTGCGTTCGAAGCCTGCGCGAGCGCGCATTACTGGGCGCGCGCCGCGAAGCGGCATGGGCATGCAGCTCGGATTATTCCGGCCAAGGCCGTTGCCCCGTTTCGACAGGGCCAGAAGACCGATAGCAACGATGCTTTGGCTGTTGCAGAAGCCGCCCGTCGACCGAACATCAAAGATGCGCCAATGAAGACGGTTGAGCAGCAGGGTCTGCAGTCGATCCAGCGGTCGCGGTATCTGCTGATCCAGGAATGCATTGCCCTGTCGAACCACATGCGCGGCATACTTCTTGAGTTCGGTGTGACGATCCCGCAAGGCTTTGCCTCGTTGTTACGCACACTTCCGGAGGTGCTGGAAGACGGTGACAACGATCTGCCCGACTTGTACCGGCCGACATTGCATCGACTTTACGGCCGCATGCTCGAGCTGCGCAGCGATATTGAAGCCATGACCAAAGAGATCGACAACCTCGTGAAGCAGCACCCGGTGTGCAGCAAGCTGACAGCGCTGGAAGGCGTCGGCCCGATCGGCGCGCTGTCGTTGTATGCAGCGCTCGGCTCGGGGACGGCCTTTACCAAGGGCCGCGAGTTCGCAGCCTACCTCGGCCTGACACCGAGGCAGCACAGCAGCGGCGGCAAGACCAACATCGTGGGCTTGAGCAAGAAGATCGGCAACCGCAGGTTGCGATCGATCCTGATCCAGGGTGCGCTCGCCTACGTTTACCGCATGAAGGAGCCGCGAACGAGCAAGGATCGCTGGCTTCTGGACCTCATTGAGCGAGCGGGACCGCGGCGTGCTGCCGTGGCACTCGCCAACAAGAATGTAAGAACGGCCTGGGCGCTTGTCACCCAGGGCACTGAGTATCAACGTCGAGAGCAACAGGAGATGGCTGCTTAGAAAGTCCTGCCTACAGAAACCACGTAACAGATAAAGATATCTGCTCCGGTCAAACCTGCACCGCTTTGAGGCCCTAGAGCCCACTGACCCTTAGAGGAACCGGAGAGCGAATACATAGCGGGCCAGGAGATAGCGTCTCCGACTAAAGGCCGAATATACAAACGCGTCTGAATTCTGTTTACGAAATCTGTTTGCTAGACTGGAGGAGTCCATATACAAAGCAGCCGTCAACTGACAAGAGCAACAGCAATGAGTAGTTCTGAGAATACCCCGAAACACGAAGTATCGAATGAGCGCACCCCGGGTTTTCAACTACTCAATCCATCGCTTGTTACTGCGCTTGTGACGTTTGTAGTAATGACTGTAATTTCCAGCGGTTGGAATGTATGGGCATTACTCCCGGTTTATGAAGAGGGGCCGCTGTTTGTCAGCGCCTACGGTGACGAAGCTCGAACGCTGTTGGGTGTCCCTGCCGGAGTTGTTTTCCTTGCCTGGCTTGTTTCTGGGTATGCCGGTCGTCGGCGCTGGCTCCAGATGGTTGCATCGATCGTCTCATTCGCCGCCACGATTGCGATCAGTTTCTTGCTCGCCGGTGCGCCTTTATTAGCCGGTATGGCTCACTAGACGAGGGAAGCAGAAGTTAGCTGAGGTAGAATGGCTGCTTCTGGCCGACTGCCGAAGTTCGCCAGGATGAATACCGAGGGGCCGGTATGCGTGCAGAAGCCGCCGGCCGAGCTGATTCGAGGTATAATATCCGCCACTGACCCGAAACAACCGTTCGCGAAGTCGCAATGGGAATAGTGTTTTGCGCTTACAATCGGGTCTGCTTGTCTCATTACGGATAAGAAATTGCACCTAACATTCGGCGAAATGTTGCGAACTCAGTTCGCGTTTCTGGTCTTTCGTCCAGTTCAACTGTCCTTACAACAGAATTTTTGGCGTTGGTTCACCTTCGTCTTTGTAGTGACGTGGTTCGCGGGAATTGGCAGGTATTGGGATCATCCGTCAGCAGAGTATTGGCAGTATGTCGGCGTCGGGTCCATCGTCTACATCTTCTGCTTGTCATTACTGCTGTATCTGATCGTCTGGCCGCTTCGGCCTTCCAACTGGACCTATCGCGGAGTCTTGGTCTTTGTTGGCCTAACATCGCTACCAGCCTTGCTCTATGCGATTCCAGTCGAGCGAGTTGTTGACCTAAAGACCGCTCAATCGATAAATGCGTGGTTCTTGGGCGTAGTGGCGGTTTGGCGAGTTGCCCTAATGATTCGCTATCTAATTGTGTCCGCAAGATTGCATTGGTTTGTCGTGGTCACAGTTTCGTTACTTCTGTTGTCGGGAATCGTAGTCACCCTGACTCTGCTCAACTTGGAGCACGTAGTTTTCGATCTCATGGCCGGGATTAGAGAAGAGAACGCCAGCCCCAATGATGCGGCATATCTCATCGTTCTCGGTCTGGCCTTCTTTTCATTGTGGGCGTTTCCAGTCGCACTGATTCTTTATCTGGGAGCCGTGGTTCACCGTCAACAATCGAGTAAGAGCAGCTAATCGAACGGCCGGTCTTGGTCGTTCTGAGCCCTTCTCAATTTCCCTAAAGCAGACGCTTGAACGGCAAGTCTTGGAAAAACCAGCCGCTCAACCTGGGCGAAGAGAAAGGGTCAATAGTTACCCCTCACCGTACTCCACCCGCGGAACCCAACTTCGGTCCAAAACTTAATATTCAATACCATCAGCGTCTATGCCCAATTCGCAGAAACGGCTACCCACAGCGCCATAATGGCGGTCACCAAGTCCTGCGCAACGGCTACGATGACGATCTGACCGCGCCAGCCACCATGATCGCCTTGTAACAAGAGCCAGATAACCACTATATTCAAACGCGCGCCGTGTTCTTCATGCCTTGTTACAGCGGCGCCCATTGTCGGTAAAAAAAACAAGAGAGCCGCCTGATGATCTATATCGCCGTTGTATCCCTTTATGTACTGATGCTGCTCGGCATCAGCATTTACAAAAGCCGTACCATCAAATCCGATGAGGACTTCATGGTGGCCGGCCGCGGCGTACCCGTCTACATGCTGGTCGCAACACTGGTTTGCACGTGGATCGGCTCCGGCAGCTTGTTCGGAACCGCGGGCCTGACGTTTCGGACAGGTATTTCGGAACTATGGTTTTCGGCCGGTGCGTGGATCGGAATTATCATCGTTTACCTGATCGCAGCGCGCGTCCGGCGCATCGCAAAGTACACCCTCACCGACCTGCTCGAGAAACGCTATAGCCAACTGGCGAAGGTGCTTGGAACCATCACGATCATCATCGCGTACATGGTTATCGCCGGTTACCAGTTCAAAGGTGGCGGCCGTTTCATCTCGATACTCTCTGACGGCTCCATATCGCCCGAGACCGGCATGATCATCGCCGCCCTGCTGATCGTGGGTTTCACGGTGCTCGCCGGCATGGTGTCTATCGTCTCCATCGACATTTTCAATGGCAGCATCATGCTGCTGGCAATGATCATTACGCTGCCGGTGGCAATCATGGGTCACGGTGGTATCGATGCCGTCATCACGACAATCCAGCAGACTGAGCCGACCCATCTCTCGATGATGGGCGGCCACGATTTCGTCTGGGTTATCGGTATCGCATTGCCGACCTTCCTGCTGCTGATGAGCGAGTCGAGCATGTACCAGAAGTTCTCGTCGGCGGACAACGCGATTAATGCCAAACGCGCCGTGATGGGCATGCTCATCGGCGTTGTGATTATCGAAATCCTGATGATGCTGATCGCACTCGTCGGATTCGCAATTTATGCAGACGACCCACGCTTTTTCATGGCGGACGGCAGCGTGAATCGTGCCATGGCAGAAGAGATCATTCTGCGCATCGGTTTCGAACAGTTGCCCGTCATCGTCGGCTCGCTGTTACTCGCGGCTGGCGCGGCGATCGTTATCTCAACCGGCAATACCTTTCTGATGGTGACGTCGACGAATGTCACACGCGATATTTTCCAGGCGTTCTTCTACAAGAACGCGACACCGTCACAGATCGTCTGGCTACAGCGCGGCTGCATCATCGGCATCGGTGTGCTCGCGTACCTCATGATGAGCCAGTTCGAGACGATTCTCGAGATGGCGCTGATGTCCTATACGATGATCGGCGCATCGCTTGCGCCTGCACTGCTGGCCGCGTTCTTCTGGAAGCGAGTCACGAGAATCGCGGGCGTACTGTCGATCGCATCCGGCATGCTCACGGTCATAACGATTGCTGTGCTGAATTCGGTTTTCAAAGGCAGCAGCGCACAGGTCCTGGGGATTACCTTCCCCATGAACACGGACTACATCGCCATACCGGCGGTGATCGTTTCGGTCACGACGCTCATCGTCGTCAGTCTTGTGACGCCCAAGCCGCTCGAAGCTGACTGGAAGGATTTCATGGAAGAATCGCCGGCGGACTGAGGTCCTGCTACTTGTAGATAAACGTTTCGGGGTTGCCGTCGGCGCCCATGTAGCCGCGATACATCCCCGGCGTGTTGAAACTGAAGACAACGTTGCCGTGCGGATCGAGACCGACGATCCCGCCACTGCCGCCCATATCAACGAGTTTTTCCATGATCACGGCATCTGCGGCTTCCTGCAGGGAAACGCCAAGGTACGCAGACCGCGCACAGATATCGTGGGCCACAGCGGCGCGAATAAAGAACTCACCGTGCCCGGTGGCGGAAATTGCGCATGACGCGTTGTCGGCGTAGGTTCCCGCGCCGATAACCGGAGCATCGCCAATACGGCCATACCGCTTGTTGGTCATTCCGCCCGTGGATGTCGCGGCCGCCAGGTTACCGAACTGGTCGAGCGCTACGGCGCCTACGGTGCCGAACTTTTGATCGACCGTCAGCTGCGTCGTACTGCTCTCCCTATTTAACGCCTCCTCTAGCTGACGCAGGCGCCGTTCGGTCTTGAAGTATTCGGCATCGACAATCTCAATATCGTTGGCCGCCGCGAACGCTTCCGCGCCGGATCCGCTTAGCATGACGTGCGGCGAGTGGTCCTTGACGGCGGCGGCGAGCCTGATGGGATTCTTGACAGTCGATACGCCCGCTACTGCACCGGCATCCAGCGTTTCGCCGTCCATAATCGACGCATCCATCTCGTTGATCCCGGCGTGCGTAAAGACGGCGCCCTTACCGGCGTTGAACAATGGCGAGTCTTCCATGATGACGATGGCTGCCTGTACGGCATCGATACTCTTACCGCCCTGCTCCAGCACGTCGTAGCCCGCCTGCAGTGCTTCTTGGAGTTTGTCGTGGTAAGCGGCTTCCTGTTCCGGCGTCATGTTTTCCCGCAGCATCGTGCCGGCGCCACCGTGAATGGCGATTTGGACCGTCTGTTCCGTTGCGTGCACACGGGCACTGCCAATGAAGAACGCGCTGACTACAACGCCAAGTATAAGTAATCGCATACCGAACCCTCTCTATTAACTATTAAAAGCACCAGCCCGGCGGCCGGTTCTTGGTGCCGCACCCTGGCACCTCACGAACCGCGCGGTCGCAGAAACTCTTCGAGCCGCGCAAGCTCGGCGGCCAATTCACGTTTGAACACAGATCCTTTCGGCGCCCGGCCGCTGACGTAGCCGAGCTGCACATTCAACTCGCCGCCCTCCGCCGCCACATTGCCCCATCCGATCACTGCATCGCGCCACAACAGTGGCAGCGCGTAGTAGCCAAGCTTGCGTTTCGACGCAGGTGTGTACGCCTCGAAGCGGTACGCCCAACCCCAGAACAGCTCAAAGCGGCAGCGGTCCCAGACCACGGGATCGAATGGCGCGAGCAGCCGAACCGTGTCGTCGGGTTCCTTGCGCCGCATTCGCTCAGCGGTCGGCCAGTACCAGTCGGTGCCCTCGATCGATGCGTGACGAAGGCGTTGTTTGGCGCGTCGCAATGCGGCGTTCCGGTCACCGCGCCACTGCGGCACACCGTGGCACAAGTAACTGAGCAGCTTGCCGAGTGTGGCGGCCGGCAGCGGCGCGTACTTGGCCACGACAACGTCCACCAACGCATCGAATGCGGCTTGCGGATCCTGGTGTGCCGGTGTGGCCTCGCGGACTGCATACAGTCGAATCCCGCCCTCGCGCCGGGCGATCCGCAGCAAGCCGCGGTAGTGCATGCCGTCGAGCAAGCGCGTCGTCGCATTCGATGCGCCGCCAAACCAGTTTTTCACCTGACCATGCGCGAAGTGCTCATTGACCTCTCGCGGGTGCACCACACCGCGTGCGGCTACCCAGTCCTGCATGGCGTGAGCCTGCTTCCACTGCGCCTTGGTCCACTCCTCGCGCGCGCTGCGCGGGTGCATCAGCGCCTGGGTAGCGTGCGGCAGGAAGCCGTAATTGACGAAGAAGTCTTCCTCGATGGGCAACCTGGTGTAGCGTTGCTCCAGGTCACAGACCCGGTAGTCCTTCACGCGGTGCCGCAGCGTCAGGTCTTGCGCGCGGGCAGGCGCACGGATCGGATCGGCCTGCACGAAGCCGAGTTTGTGGATCGCGCGGTTCAGCGTCGTGGGAGTGAACAGGCTGCGCGCAATAGCGTGGCGGCGAAGTTCGGCAAGAGTGACTGTCATGGCCGGGCAGCGCCAGACTGCTAGTGGCTGGCTGCGCGATTCGGTAACAAACGCTTTAAACCAAGGTGCGCAAACACGATTGCGCCACCTGCTAGAAAGCCGAAAACGCCGTTGTAGAGTAACGATGCGATAGTGCCAACAATCCCTCCGGCCGCCGGCAGACTGTGCGCCCAGACTTCAACGATATGTAAGCCTTCCGCCACTATCGGCAGGCCATGCACGAGAATGCCGCCACCGACCAGGAACATGGCGGCAGTGCCGACGATTGACAGCGTGCTCATTAGCTTTGGCGCCATGCGCAGTATCCACGCGCCGAACCAACGCTGAAATGTCGCCAGGCGCCTACTGCCCTGTTTTTCTATCAGGTGCATGCCGACATCATCCATTTTGACGATACCCGCGACGAGGCCGTAGACGCCGACCGTAATAGCGGCAGCGAGGAATGTCAGAACCGCAATCCGTGTTATCAGGTCTGCGTCTTGCACTGTGCCGAGGACAATGACAATGATCTCTGCTGAGAGGATGGCGTCAGTGCGAATCGCGCCACGAATCCGACTTTTCTCAAACGCGACCATATCGACACTTTTGTCAGCGAGCGCCTTCAGACGCTGCTTGTGTTCTTCTTCCTCGGCGGGTCCGTGCAAGTAGCGATGTGTGACTTTTTCGAACCCCTCATAACAGAGATACGCGCCGCCAAGCATGAGCAACGGCATAATACTCCATGGCGCGAAAGCGCTGAGAAGCAATGCGATGGGCACCATTACCGCCTTGTTGAGCGCTGAACCCTTGAACACCGCCCAGACAACGGGAAGTTCGCGCTCTGCCCGGATACCAGAAACCTGTTCGGCATTCAGCGCGAGATCGTCTCCGAGTACACCGGCCGTCTTCTTTGCTGCGACTTTGGTCAGGACAGAGACATCGTCAAGTAACGTAGCGATATCATCGAGCAGTGTGAATAGACTGGATCCTGGCAAGGGGCAACGCTCCTGAATAGGTTTGGCCGACACCGACAATTTGCGGGGCCTCGAAATGGTATGTGGCGCGGTGTCGTTTAGCAAACCTGCACATGTCTTTCGGAAGATCGCTGATCCGCACTTAAGACCTACCTGACCTGGCCGCCCCTAGAGGCGCGCCAGGAAGCGAACTGAAAGGCTGCTCCACTCCGCATAGCAGCCGTCCGACACATCTGAGGTAATATGGCTGGATACGAAGAAAGGGTCGGAATTTGTCGCTCACCCGTCTCGGGAGTTTTTAATGAAATCAAATTGGTTCGCAGTTGGAGCAATCGCCGCGGCGATCGGAGTAGCTCTCGGCGCATTCGGCGCTCACGCGCTGAAATCCCGGGTGACCGAAGACCTCCTGTCTGTGTTTGAGATCGGGGTTCGTTATCAGATGTATCATGCGTTTGCATTGCTCGCCGTTGCCTGGGCGGCAGGGCGTTGGCCAGGTAGCTTGCCCAATGCATCGGGTTGGCTGTTTACGCTCGGAATTCTCCTGTTCTCCGGCAGCCTGTATCTAATGACATTTACCGGCGTGCGATGGCTGGGTGCAATTACGCCGATAGGCGGACTTTGTTTTATCTTAGGCTGGATAGCGCTGGCTCTGACTGCGTTGCGGGGTAGTTAGATCCGAAATAATGTGTACTTTAATACAGCGGGCCAGCACGCTCTCACCGTCGGCCCCTGCTAATATCGCCTTCAGTTACTGCCCGTGGAACACCCATGTTTCAAAACCCAGAAGTTGCACTTGACGAGCTGCCAGGCACTGATGATCTCAGCTGGGAGTCGCTCGACCCATCGTTTGCAAAAGCGATTCGTGTTCGCGCAGCGATGTTCTTCGCAGTTCTTGCAGTCGCGGCCACCATTCTGACAGCCCTCTTGAATCTGCCGATGCCTTTGTCAGTGGCGATCTTCTCGCTTCTCGCGATTGCCATGGTCTTGCACATGATCTGGCCGTCATGGTCCCTGCCCCGCCGCGGCTATGTGCTGCGTGAAAGGGACATCCTGTTTCGCAAAGGCGTCGTCTGGCAATCCGTAACAGCCGTCCCTTTCAATCGAATCCAGCACGTTGAAACCAGCAGCACGCCGCTGGATCGCAAATTCGATCTGGCTACTCTGCAGCTGTTCACGTCCGGCGGATCTGGCGGCGACCTGAAGATCGACGGCCTTGGCACGGACGTTGCGGAGACACTGCGCGTTTACGTTCTCGACAAGGCTGGGAGCGCCATTGAGCGCAACTGAACTGACGGTATGGCGACGAACGTCGCCTTTCGCGATCCTGTTCTTTCTCGGCAGGATACTGCGCCTCATAATCAAGAATGCTTTTCAGGCGTTAGCACCCCTGTTCGCCTTCCTGGTTGCATACCAGGGCAATCTCGCGAGCAAGCTGACCTGGGCCGCCATTGGACTGGCATCGTTTGTCGCTATTGCAGCGCTGCTTAGTTACTGGTTCTTCCGCTACCGAGTCGGTGAGAACTCGATCCAGATTCGTGAGGGCGTGATCAAGAAGAAGCAGCTCGAGATCAAATTTGACCGTATCCAGGGCATCAACACCCAGCAAAATCCGATCTATCGTTTACTTGGACTTGTCACTGTCAGCTTCGACACCGCAGGGTCAGCAGGAACCGAGGGCAACCTGCCTGCTGTGACGCGCACTTTTGCAGACTCGCTGCGCGAACGCATTGGCAAGCCGCGTACCCTCGAAGCAGACGGCGACGAAGAGCCTGTCGATGCAGACGCGACCGCCCTGCTGCGCCTGGGCTGGCGGGATATGGTTCGCATCGGGCTGGCCGATCGCCGCGCACTGCTGCTGGTCGCATTCATCGCGCCGGTGCTGGATCAGATGGATGTCAAATTCGAACGCTACTTGAACAGCGTTATCCAGTTCATAACAGCAAATGGCATTGAGCTGGACACCGTCAGTGGGCTATCAATCGGTATCTCAATAGCGATCTTCGTCGTTTTGCTTCTGGTCATTTTCTCGATTGCGGCTGCATTCTTGCGCTTTCACAATTTTGAGCTGTTCCTGCACGGTCGAACGCTGTATTCAAGCGGCGGGCTGCTAACGCGCCATCAACACTCGATGGAATTGGGCAAGATTCAGACACTGCGGCTCGAACAAGGCGTCCTGCAGCGTCTGATGAAACGCTATCGACTCACCGCGCGACAGGCCACGAGCAGCGGCAAGAATCGCAACAAGAAGATCTTCGACATTCCGCTGCTAACAGCAGAAATGGCAGACACGCTTCGGCAGAGATTCCTGGCGCCGGAAGCCGGACGTTTGACGCAGAATCCTCGAAGTGAGGAATTTAAGGCCGTATCGCGCGCTTACATGCGCTCACGCATCCTTTTTGTCGGTCTGTTACCGGCACTATTGGCAGCGGCAATATTCTGGCAGCCAATGGGCGCGACCAGCCTGCTCTTGTTGCTGTGGATTCCGCTCGCCACAGCTGCGGCATACCGCAGTTGGCGATGCGCCGGATATCTGCATGACAATGATGAGATCATTCGTCGCTCCGGCTTTCTGGGTTATCGAACGGTTGGGCTACTGTTTCGCAAGGTGCAGCGCGTTACGGTGTCGCAGTCGAGATACCAGCGTCGCAAGGGTCTGGCCAGCCTGCACCTGTTCATGGCATCAGGCAGTGTAAAAGTGCCTTACATTTCGCATGCAGAGGCGAATCAATTGCGCGACTATATTCTATACAAGGTGGAGTCCAGCGAGCAGGCGTGGCATTGACGTAGTTCTGATCGCACCGCGGCATAAGCGGCAAAATTTGGTCGGCCGATAACGACTATGCGTCGCTTTGTCGCTCGATCTCGATCGCCAGCAACATTGTTTCGAGTTTCTTTTCGAGTTCCTGAACGGCCTTTTCCAAGTGCTCAGCCGTAGCGCTGTCCGTGGCACGCCCGAGCCCGGCACGTGCTGCTGCGAGTTCCTGTTCAAGCCGTTCACGGCGATTAACGGTCTTCTCCGACATATCTTATTGCGACGCAGCCAGCGATTGTCGCGCAACCTTTTCCCCTGGAGCATTCGCAGCGAGGCGCGTCTTCGCCCTGTTGATATCAACCAACACGTCGCTTTTTGGTGTTCCCACCGGCCCGCCTTCTCCTTCTTCTCGCATGCACGCGCGAATATCCTGCTCCCAGATTTGCAGAATTCGCTGTCGCAACGCGACGCTAATCTGATCGCTTTCGACCAGGGCGTTCGGGCTGCCGAAAACGTCTTCAGGATCTGTAATCGCGCGTTCGAGGTCTATCGTCGTTCGACCTCGCAATGGGGGAATCGCAGCGAGCGGCACCGATTGCTCCTCCGCAGCTTTGACAAATAGTACGTCGCAAGGCGTCTCAGCCAATACCGGCTCTGCGGTGACGGATCTCACCGCACGCTGCCAGCGCGACAGGTTGCGTGCGCCCAGAATGACCAGATCCGCCGAAAGTTCTCGCGCGACCGTTGGTAGCACCGTATTGGGATTGCCCTCTTCGATATGAATGTCCTCCAAAGGCATGTCGAACTGTTCAGCAAACTTCCGAATTGAATTGCCGTGGGTCTCAGCAATATCCTCGCGCGCTTGCTCATGCCGCTCGGTCTCCTGAGCGGACTCGCCAACAACGGCGCCCATACCAGGCGAATACGCAGCGTACGGCGCAACACCGAACGGCACCTGGTACGCATGCACCGGGTGATGATCGGCATTGAATTCCCGGGAAAGAGCACCCGCAATTCTAAATACATTGTAGTCAGCTGAAGAAAACGGGTCGCCGTCGTCAGTGGCCATACCAATGGCAGTAACAATTGTCGAAATGGGCGACGGTTCACTGCTGACAAACCACACATTTACTGTCGATTTCCGAATCAGCTCCCAGTCGGTATTGCTTGTCATCCCGATAAAGTAACTATGGTCTCTTGACTCCTTCATAACCACGTCTGGATTCGCATCAGCAATCTTTCTCAGGATCGCGTCGGTGCGCGGCTGGTCCCATCGCACTTCGTGATGCACGTCAACGCCCTCCGACTTCAGGCGAACCGCCATTTCCGCGAGCAACGTTGATTCCCGATCCGTCACCCGCTGCTTCTCGGCAACGACGTCAGGGTCGGCAGCAAACAGGCCTTGTTCCAGCGTCGGTTCATGGCAAACGTGAAAGAGCTCGATCGTTCCCCCGGTCGCTTTAGCCAGCTCAATCGCCCTGCTGATAAGGGGTGATTGGCGGGGAGAGCTTGGTTGCACCAGATCCGGACTAACGACCACTAATATACGCTTGAGTTCGGATGGCAAAGACATTATGAAACCTCGTTTACTAAGGAGTAGTTGATACTAGCATATTCGTTGCGATGTCGCAATCATTGCGCGACCGAGGGCGCTTATTTCCGCAGCAAACACACACCACATCGGCCACCGTACTTGCGACGATGCCGCTTTGCTCAGGCATCGGAGAAACACATGACTCGGATGAACACGCTACTGCTCATCACAATCACCATCTTGACTGCCCTGCCATTCGCTCATGCCGAAACGCCCACAGAGCAAAAAGCTGTGCTCGTCACCGTCGCCTACTGTTCAAGCATGGGCAAAAATGCACTGGAACGGATGGAAAAACGCAACGTGTCAGCCGAAAACTCTCGGCTAACGATTGAAATGGATGACAGCGTTTTTGCAGTTCTGGCACACTTAAAGAGGACGAGTTTGGCTCTTCTGGCGTAGACTCACAGCAGATGAAGCAGCGCAGACACAGAACTGGTGGAGCCAGAATGAACAGACAATTACACATCCTCGCGGCCGCTTTTTTGCTCGCCATCGCACCTACGGCGGCTATGACCGATGATTCGCCGTCAATACAGGAAATCATGCAGGGGCTCCGTGACAGCATGATTGAGATCGCCGACGGCCTGTTAAATGACGACTTCGATCTGGTCGCCGAAGGCGCCAATTCAATCGCCAAACACCCAAAGATCCCCGCAGCGCAGATACAACTCGTGGCTGCTGAGTTGGGGCAGGAAATGCCGGCGTTCAAACAACTCGATACCACCGTGCACAATCTGTCACTGGAAATTGCCGCTGCAGCGAAAGCGCTCGATCACGACGCGGCACTCTCGGGCTATCAGAAGATGATTGAAGGCTGCCTTGATTGTCACCGCGCATACAAAGATCGTGTTGCTGCCGCACTCCGGTAGGAGCCAACGCAGCTACAGGTCCTCAAGCGACGGTTTTCCGCTGCGCCATTCCCACTCGACCTCGCGCATGAACCAGTCGAAGGCTTCGATATCCTCAACGCCCCAGTCCTGGAATCCGCGAAGCTCACTGAACAACTCGTCTGCCGCCTGCGCTGAGGGCGTGGTGTTTAGCGCGGCGAATGACGCCATAAACCCTTCCGGCTTGTCGGGCGCATCCTGCAGAGCTCGAGTCAGCCACTTGTGGTACGGATACAGCACGCGGTTGTGAGCAAGAATCAGCCGGCCGGCAAACAGCGAGAGCTGTGAAGCAGCACGCAAGCGAGTGTAAGGGTTGTCATGACGAGTGGCCTCGCCCATCAACCAGTTCTGTATGAAGGCCATTGAGTAGAATGTCTTTATCCGTTGGTCATGACCCGAGTCCGGATAAACAGGAATCGTCGGCAGCAGGTCCGCGATCTCCTGCTGGTGACAGAACGCAAGAATCGCCCCCTGAAACGCCGCGCGCGTCGGTTCATTTCCAAAGCTGGCCACCTCCCTGAGATATTCCAGGTCGATCACCTTGCCATCGACAAAGCCACCGTCATAGTCGCAGAGGTCACGTCGGTTAATGAACAGGTCTTCCTCTGCATTGAGGCGAGCAAACTCACGGTCGGTCGCGACAATCATGAAATCTACATCCGAGTCGGGGCGTGCGTAGCCTTTCGCAACAGAACCGCCGATGATGATCGCCAGGAAGCGATCGTCGTGCTGGTATTCCTCTGTGAGCCGGTCGATCGCACGTTGATGCCGGTCTGCAATTTTTCGTAATGGCGCCATAGCTGCCAGAGTTTAACGCACCGGCGCATGCTATTGATAAACTCAATACTCCTGCAACGTCGACCCGCGCTCGGGTCCATGCCGCAAGCAGCCTTTTCACAGTTCGCTTTTGACGAAATGACAGATCGGATACTTCGAGTGTCCCGATCTGTTAAGGCGGCTATCCTTGCAGCCGTGACGCAGGAGGACCGCCATGATCGTTTCCACAAGTAGCTACACTTTGCAGTTGACAGAAGACATTGACTATCTTGCGTGCAACACCTTGCTAAGTGATCTCGACAGGCTGGCCGAAGACGTTCTGTCCGTTGACGTGCTTATCAACGACGTCAACACGCCCACACACGGGGCATCCAAACAGGCTATCATTCGCGCACACCTGCGCAACCGCCACGAGGTAATGATCGAGACGGTTGAAGAGAGCGTTGCTGTCGCAATTCAGCGCGGTTCCGAGCGGGTCAGGCGGGCAATATGCTCATGTGTGGCCAACTAGGGAAAGACTAACGTTGGATCCGGTCATCTGGTTCTTTGCGCTGGGCGTATTCGCCGGGCTGGCGCGCTCCGACCTGCGCATTCCACCTGCGATCTACGAGCTTCTCAGCATTCTGTTGTTGCTGACGATCGGCCTGAAAGGTGGTGTGGAACTGGCGCGGGCTCCGCTGGCCGGCATTCTGCCGCAGGCAGCCGCAGTCATCGCAATGGGGTTTATCCTGCCGTTGCTGCTGTATCCGATCGCACGAAAACTCGGACGACTGAAACTGGCTGATGCAGCGTCGCTGGTCGCGCACTACGGCTCGGTCAGTGTCGCCACGTTCGCAGTGGGCGTCGCCTTCCTCGCCGACAGGAATGTCAGTCACGACTCACAATTGCCTCTGTTCCTGGTGTTACTTGAGGTACCCGCGATCCTGGTTGGCGTGATGCTGGCAAGACGCAACCAGGCAGCGGGACAATGGGGCCGCCTTTTCCACGAGGTTTTCATGGGCAAGAGCATCGTGCTGCTCGTCGGTGGCCTGTTCATCGGCTGGGTTGCAGGCCCGATTGGCATTCAGCCCCTTGAACCGCTGTTCTTCGACCTGTTCAAAGGCGTATTGGCGTTGTTCCTTCTGGAAATGGGCCTGATCGCGGCCACCCAGGCCGGTGCAGTGCGCAAGAGCGGCCTGTTTCTGATCGCTTTCGGCCTGCTGGTTCCGGTGCCGCTCGCAACCATCGGCGCATTGCTCGGCTGGTCGATCGGGCTCTCGGTTGGCGGCACCACCCTGCTCGCTGTGCTCGCTGGCAGCGCCTCTTACATTGCCGCGCCTGCCGCTATCCGCATTGCCGTTCCGGAGGCGAACCCGTCGCTACCGCTGGCCGCCTCGCTTGGCGTAACCTTTCCGTTCAATATTTTTGTCGGAATTCCCCTTTACTACTTCATTGCCAAGACGATACATCTGGGCTTAGGGTAGCAACATGTCCAACGTCAACTGCAAACTCGTCACGATTATTACCGAGGCCATCATAGAGACCGAGCTCTGCGAAGACCTCGAGAAACTCGGTGCTTCCGGCTACACCGTGACGAATGCGCGCGGCTCCGGCAGTCGCGGCATCCGCAATGCCGGATGGTCTGTGAGCAGCAACATCCGGGTCGAAGTTGTCTGCAGCGAAGCGCTCGCGGAAAAGATCGCAAAGTACCTGAACGACAAGTACTACGAGAACTACGCCATGATTCAGTTTGAAAGCGACATCAAGGTCGTACGCACGCAGAAGTTTTCCTAGACGACTATTTCCTGGACGACTAGCGGTCGACTGACGATTTGGCGCATCAGGCGCTAGTAGCCCAACTCCGGATCAACCACATTCAACAGCGCATCGCCCGCTGCAAAGCGCTGCAGGTTCTCCATCAGCAACATGCCCTCACGAGCCCGGTTGCCGCCGGCCCATGACACATGCGGTGTAATCAGGACGTTCTCCATTTGCCAGAGCGGATGATCCTCTGGCAGCGGCTCCGGATCCGTCACATCCAGCGCTGCACCCGCGACCTGCCCCGATTTCAGCGCGGCAACGAGGTCGTCAGTAACAATGGTTTTGCCACGGCCAACGTTGACAATAAGCGCACCGGGTTTCGCGGCGTCGAAGAATTTCTTATCAAATAGCCCCTCCGTCTCGGACGTCAACGGCACCGTGATAACAATGAAATCGGCCTTGCCCGCCAGTTCAAACAGCTCATGCGACAAGCCGACGTAGTCGACAAAGTCCGGACCTTCGCGAGAACTGCGGCGAGTACTAATGACGCGCATGTCCAAAGCAGCCGCGCGACGCGCGACTTCAGTACCAATTCCACCAAGGCCGACAACCAGCAGCGTTTTACCCGCTATGGACTGCATGCTTCCTGAGGCTTCAGACGATCGATTCCACTCGCCATCCTGCATAGCCCGTGTATAGAACGGCAGGTTGCGAGCCAGACTCAGTGTTAGTGCTATAGCGTGCTCAGCAATGACGGGCGATGACATCTTCTGCATGTTGGTCAGCACGACAGATCCGTCGGCGATTTGCTCTGTCGACATACAACGCTCTGCACCGGCGCTGAAAATCTGTGACCACGTTGCACCTTTCGCGGCAGTCAGAACTTCATCGGAGCACCAGCCGACAATCGCGTCAGCCCCACGGGCATTGCCGATGGCCTCCGCCTCGCTGCGAACCTGGATGACCTTTACCCCTGGCAATACCGACTTGATCTCGTCCACCGAAAATCCGAAATCGCGGATGACTATCTTCTCCGGCGTACGCCAACCGGGCATATCGCGCATTGCAACATTGCCCTCTGTGATACCCATTTGCTCAATCAGCTCCGCGATATTTGACTGTGCAGGCGCGGTTGTTGCAACAGACAAACCGGCAAAAAAGATCACCGTACGTAACAGGGTTGTTCGCATTGCTTGTGCTCCGATGGTTGGCAAAAAATCAGCAACCCGAGTGTAGCATTGCACGCGCGCTGGTCGCCCTTTAGGTTGAGACCGAGGTCAACGCGGGTCTTGGTGGATGGCTGGATGATTGCGAACTGCTTGCTGCGGCGCAGACTGACGTACGCTTTCTACGGCGCGACCTCTAGCGAACCGGCGCTCCTAGCGGCATTACCAGCCGCTCCAGTAAGCGCTGTATTCTGACGTCCAGCGGTCATAGATCATCTGCATGGGGGCGGTATTGAAATACAGCCTGCGGGTGCGGCTCTCGTGGGCGAGCGCCTGAAATACAGCATCCGTTTGGTGATCGTCAGACATGTAACTTTATGGTTACTGGTGTTGCGGCAGCTGTTAAGACGTTATAGTCCGACGATGAGCGAACACATACTGAAAATCTCCTCCGATTTCTGGAACATCCGCGGCGAATTCAAGATCGCCGGCATCATCAACATCGGCACGCATGCGTCCCTGCTGCGGCGCGGCAACGGCAAGTTCGTGATGCTGGATGCCTACACCTTGCAAGGAGACGTCAAAGAGCAGGTCGATGCTGCTCACCAGTAATGGCGATGATCTCGATGCCATTATCAATTTGCATCCGTTCCATACAGTGCATGTAGAAAAAGCGCATGAGCAATACCCGGATGCAAAGCTGTATGGCACGCAGCGGCACAAGAGCAAATTCCCCGACCTGCCCTGGCAACGTCAACTTACAGAATCCAATGCATGCGCAAAGCTGTTCGCTGCTGACCTCGAGTTTTCGGTACCGGCCGGCGTGGACTTCATCTCAAGCAATGAGAACCTGCATTTCTCGTCGGTGCTCGCCTATCACCCGGGCTCAAAAACGATTCATTCCGACGACACATTGATGTACCTGGAATTGCCCGGCCTGCTCGGCATGTTGAAAACACCGCAGGTCCAGTTTCACATGACGCTCGCACAGACTCTGGAACGACGTGCAGGAGCCGCGGATGACTTTCGCGACTGGGCAACCGGACTGGCAAAGAAGTGGAGTGATGCCGAGAATCTTTGTGCGGCGCATTCAGCCGCGCTGCTGTGCAGCGAGAATGACGGCGCATCGATTGCCGACAGAATTCTGGCCGCGCTACAAGACGTTGAGAGGACGCTGCGGCGACATGAGCGGAGATTTTCGAGGTAGCTTATGTGTCGCTGGCTTGCCTACTCCGGTGCACCGGTCCTCCTCGAGGATGTGCTCTTCAATACCGACCACTCGTTGATTGATCAGAGTCTGCGCGCAACGGATACGCACACGCCGACCAACGGCGATGGCTTCGGCGTGGGCTGGTACGGCAAGCGCGAAGTGCCGGGCGTGTACAAGGATATCCGGCCGGCCTGGAACGATACCAACCTGCAGGCACTGGCCGCGCAGATCGAGTCGCCAATGTTCCTGGCGCACGTCCGAGCGACAACAGGCACGCCAGTGCAACGCAGCAACTGTCATCCCTTTCATCACCGGAAATGGCTGTTCGTTCATAACGGCCTCGTCAATGACTACGACGAAATGCGTCGCGATCTGACCATGGCGGTTGCACCGAAGTTGTTCCCGCTGATTCAGGGCTCGACCGATTCAGAGATCATGTTCCTGCTGTCACTCACGTTCGGCATGGAGAATGACGTACAAACAGGGTTGTCGCGCATGGCGGGATTCGTCGAGCACACTGCTCAGAGACTGGGCGTCGAGAATGCACTGCAGATGACCCTCGGCATCAGCGACGGCGAGTCACTGTATGCCGTGCGATATTCAACCGCCGGCGAGTCGCGCTCACTGTTTCACAGTGCCAACCGCGATGCGACCAGGGAAATTGCACCCGACGTCGGTCGCTTTTCAAGAGACGCGCGCGCGATTGTCTCTGAACCGTTAAACAACCTCGAAGCTGATTGGGTTCCGGTGCCTGAAGCAAGTTTCCTGACCATTCACCGGGGCGACGTTAGCTGCCGGCCGTTTGTACCGATCATTCCATGACCGAGAATGACGATTGCAGGAAGCGGACAGCGCTATACTCATCCCCTGCCGGTCAAGAGGTGTCCCATGGATAACAAGAAGCTGACCCTTTACACGAACCCCAGGTCGCGAGGTCGTATCGCCCGCTGGATGCTGGAAGAAGTCGGTGCAGCATATGACACCGAGATCATTGAATACGGGCCGCCGATGAAGAGTTCCGAGTACCTTGCGATCAACCCCATGGGCAAGGTCCCGGCGATCAAGCATGGCGACACGGTCGTAACGGAATGCGCGGCAATCTGCGCCTACATGGCCGACGCATTTCCGGATGCGGGTCTTGCGCCTGCCCTCACCGATCGCGGCTCCTACTACCGCTGGCTGTTCTTTGCCGCAGGGCCGCTTGAGTCCGCGATCACCAACAAGGCGCTGGGATTTGACGTACCGGAGGATCGCGAGGTGATGGCCGGTTACGGCTCACTGCAGCGAGCACTCGATGCAATTGACACAGCGCTTGCAGCAAGTCCTTACATCGCCGGCGACGCGTTCACCGCGGCTGATGTCTACGTCGGCTCACAGATCTCCTGGGGACTGCAATTCGAGACCATCGGAAAACGTGACAGCTTTGCAGAATACGCCGCACGCGTTACCGACCGGGACGCCTACCGGCGCGCCAACGAACTTGACGGATCGATGGACTAGCCAGCGGCTAGTGCGGCCGCTTCCACACGGTTTCGCCTTCCTTGATCGTTTCCATGACGACGATCTCGTTGAGGCGCTCGGGCGCAATCGTCAACGGGTTGTCGGACAGGATCACCAGGTCGGCAAGCTTGCCGACTTCGATGGAGCCTTTGCGCGCTTCCTCAAAGTGCTGCTCAGCACTCCATATCGTGATGGCCTTCATCGCCTGCAAAGGTGTCAAACGCTCCTCAGGTCCAATGATTCGTCCGCTGCGCGACGTTCTGTTGACGGTTGCCCACACAACCTGCATCAGGTTCGGGAGCGCTACAGGCGCATCTGTGTGGCTGGTTAACGGCAGTCCGAGATCCAGCGCCGTACGCGTGGGTGAAATACGCTGACCCAGCTCGTCACCAATAATTTGCGCGTGCCAGTCGCCCCAGTAGAACGTGTGCATGGGGAATAACGACGCACTCATTTGCAGCTCCGCCATGCGCTGTAACTGATCTTCACGAACGTACTGACCATGGACTAAGGTATTGCGGCGATCACCCGGCCCGTACTTTTCGTGCGCCGCGCCGACAGCGAGCAGCATCTGGTCAACTGCGGCATCGCCGTTCGCGTGAATCAACACCTGCCAGTCCTGCCGATAGGCGTTGTCGATCAGTCCAATAACGGCGTCATCATCCGGAATTGCCGGATAGCCCAGGTACCCGGCATCCTGTCCATCTGGCGGCAGCAGGTAGGGTTCTGTGCGCCATGCCGTGCGTCCCTGTGGGGATCCATCAAGCGTTACCTTGAGGCCACCGACTCGATAACCGCGACGATAGTCCCGGCCGTACCAGTCGGACTCGAGCGGCGAGGTGTCGCTGTAGTCGATATAGGAAACGATGTCGATCGGAAAGCCCATAGTCTCGGCGTAGCCAACCATAGCCGCATGCGTATTTGCGAACGCTCTGCCTTCCTGCGCTGTCGTATAGCCAAAGGACATGGCAGCCTCGAGGCCCTGTTTCATATAGTAGAGCTGATCCTCAAGCGTCTGCGGAGAGAGCATTTTCAGCATCATTGGTATGGCGGCGAGCTCTTCCAGAACACCATTCGGCTCCTGGCTGCCGGGCCGTCTGCGGATGATTCCACCTTCGGGGTCGGGCGTCTCCGCCGTGTATCCGATGATCTCGAGGCCCTTGCTGTTCACTGCCGCAAAATGGCCGGAGATATGCGTTGCCATGACCGGCAATTCCGTAGAGACCCGATCCAGATCGTCACGTGTCGGGTGGCGACCTTCGACAAGGACAGCGTCGTCATAGCCAACACCGAAAATCCAACCACTGCGATTGACGTCATCAGTCTCTGCAAATGCCTGCAATTGCGCCACCAATTGGTCAATGTTGCCAACCTCGCCATCGGGTTCGGCCAGCAGATTTGCGCCAACTGCCTGCAGACCAAATTGTGCAGCATGCGCGTGACCGTCTATGAAGCCGGGGGACAACGTCCGACCGGCCAGGTCGACCTCCACCGTAGCCGCACCACGATGCTTCGCCACAGCGTCTGCTGAACCAACCGCGATAATTCGGCCGTCAGCAACTGCAATTGCCTCAGCCGCCGGCTGTGCGTCATTCATGGTGATGACCGGGCCATTGATGTAAATCGCCTGCGCGACCGCAGCGGCTGGCGCTGCCGGCTCGCTGCTGGGCCCACCGCAAGCGGCGATGGCGAGAATGGCTGGTAATGATGTAGCGTGGATTGGCCTCATTGTTCACTCCGCAGCGATCTGAATGGCTCACGATTCTACATGAGCAAAAACCGAGTACCATCTTTTCGATAGGGACTAGCCACGGCTACCATTGTGCATGGCGCACGCGTAACCTGCCGAACAATAAAGGAATAACAACAATGCAAACTCTGGAAAAAAGCTACCTCTGCGGCGCAGGCTCGACGCAACTCCTGTACGAGACGATCGGCGAGTGTCTGGGGCGGGTTGCTCGCGCACACCACGACGAGCTGGCACTGGTCGTGCGACATCAGGACATTCGCTGGACGTACGCCGAATTTGCAGCGCAGGTCGACAGGCTCGCTGGTGGCCTGCTGGCGCTCGGTATTGAACCTGGCGATCGCGTCAGCATCTGGGGCCCGAACAGCTACGAATGGGTATTGACGCAATTCGCGACGGCGAAGATCGGCGCGATCATGGTCTGCATCAATCCCGCCTATCGACTCTACGAACTCGAGTACGCGCTTAACAAGGTCGAGTGCAAGGCACTGATTGCAGCGGAGCAGTTCAAGAGCAGCAAGTATCTCGACATGATCAATCAACTTGCGCCGGAACTGGCCGAGTCAGAACCAGGTCAGCTGCACGCCGCGAAATTGCCTGCGCTTCGAACCGTCATCCGCATGGGCGACGCGCAATCCGCAGGCATGTATAACTTCGACGACGTCTGCAGCATGAGCAGCAACGATACGGCACAGCGGCTTGTCACACTTGCGAGCACGTTACAGCCCGATGACGCCATCAACATTCAGTTTACAAGCGGCACGACCGGCGCACCAAAAGGCGCGACCCTCACCCACAACAACATCCTGAATAACGGCAGACTGTGCGGCCTGTCCATGTCGCTGGCGCCGGACGACGTGCTTTGCATACCGGTACCGCTGTATCACTGCTTCGGCATGGTCATCGGTGTGCTGGCAGCCGTTACATCGGGCGCCACCATGGTATTCCCGGGCGCATCCTTCGACCCGGCAGAGACCTTGGCCGCGGTCGAAGCGGAAAAATGCACAGCGCTACATGGCGTGCCGACCATGTTCATCACAGAACTCGATCACCCGGACTTCAACAAATACGACCTGTCTTCGTTACGCACCGGCATCATGGCGGGTGCCACTTGTCCGGTGGAACTCATGCGCCGCGTCATCGGCGACATGCATATGAAGGATGTGCTTATTGCCTATGGACAGACCGAGTGCAGCCCCGTCAACCACATGACATTGCCTGACGACACGCTCGAGCAACGAACCGAGACCGTTGGTCGCGCGGTCCCGCACATTGAAATCAAGATCATTGATGAGCAAAACCGCGTTCTACCCGTCGGCGAACAGGGTGAGATCTGCGCGCGCGGCGTGTACGTGATGACCGGCTACTGGAACGATGACGAAAAATCCGCAGAGACCATCGACGCGAACGGCTGGCTGCATTCCGGCGATCTCGGCACCATGGACGAACTCGGCTACGTGAAGATCACCGGACGCATCAAGGACATGGTCATCCGCGGCGGCGAGAACATCTACCCCAGAGAGATCGAGGAGTATCTGTACACGCATCCACAAATTGTGGAGGCACAGGCCTTCGGCATACCGGACGAACGTATGGGCGAAGAAGTCTGCGTGTGGATTCAGCTGAAAGCCGGCGCGACGTTAACTGAAGACGACATCAAAGCCTTCTGCAAGGGCCAGATCGCGCACTTCAAGATTCCGCGTTATGTGCGCTTTGTCGACGAGTACCCAATGACCGTGACCGGAAAGATTCGCAAGGTCGAAATGCGAGAGATCATGACCCGGGAAATCAGCGGCTCCTGAGCACCAGCACGTTACCGACCAGTACCAGCAAAGTCCCGGCGATGAGTGCAGCGTCTATCGTCAGGCCTTCGAACAGACCCGACAGGAATAATGCGACGATCGGGAACGCGAGCGTGGCGTAGCCCGCTTTGTGTGCCCCAACCCGGCCCAGTAATGTCAGATACGCCCAGAAGGCAATCACACTGCCGAAGACGGAAAGATACAACAGCGATATGACGTAGCCAGGCGACCACTCGAACGCGAATTCCTCGCCATTCAGCGTGGCCATTGCGCCGATAAAAATCGCGCCGTACAACATACCCCAGGCATTGGCCTGGATCACCGGCAGGCCTTTATGCTGGGCACTCTGCGACACCATATTGCCGAACGATGCTGTCAATGCACCGAGAAACGCCAGCACGCAGCCCAGCATGATCCGATCATCCAGCGACACTTCGCGGATCTTTGGTGCAAACAGCATAACGATGCCGGCCATGCCCAGAACCGAACCGAGCAATACGGGCCAGCCGGCGCGGATGCCGAAGAAGATCCGTGCATTGAGGATGTTCATCCACAACATCATCGAGAAGATGATCGCTGACAGTGCCGAGGTGATATAGAACTGCGCTCGATACGCAAGGATGTAGTTGATACCGAAGATCAACAGGCCGAGTAAGGCGAATTTCGCATGGTCGGCTAGTGCATAGCGAAGCGGCAGACGACGCAATGCGCACCAGCCGAACATGACTACCGCAGCAATCAGGTAGCGATAGGTAATAGAAACCTCAGGCGCAATTGCACCGAGTTGAAACTCAATCGCAAACCAGGTCGAACCCCAGATCAGTATGGATATGGCGTAAAGAGCACCATTACTCACAAACGATTTCCGGGTACCGCGGTTGCCAGCGATACTCGCGAATCAGCTTGTCCAGATTCTCCGGGTTTTCGACTGTCGCCACGCCATCCTTGACGGCCTGCTTCGCAACCGCACGACCGACGTGACCACAAATATCCCAAAGGTGCTCAACCTCCGGCATGAGACAGCGGTGATCGAGATCACCGAGGCTCAACGTCTCCGCCAGCGCCTTTGCTGATACGCCAATCATATTGTCCGTCACCTGCGTGGCGCCGCTGACGATCGCACCAAGCCCGATTCCGGGAAATACGAACACGTTGTTCGCCTGGCCGATACGCTGCATGTCACCATTGACGTCGACCGGATCGAACGGACTGCCGGTCGCCACGAGTGCCCTGCCGTCGGTCCACTCCATGATGTTCTTCGGCGTCGCCTCACAGATCGTCGTTGGGTTCGACATCGGCAGGATGATCGGCTGATCGGCGTTGGCCGCAGCGGCTCGCACGACGTCCTCGCTGAAGCTGCCCGCACGACCGGATGTGCCAACCAGTACCGTCGCTTTGAAAGCAGCGGTCACTTTGGCAAGATCCCTGAGGTCTTCCTCGGCAAGCCCGAGCGTTGCTACCGCGTCAGCGGGCCATGCAAGCTTCTGCTTGTACGTCTCCATGTGGCCACGAGACTCGGAAATAACGCCGCGGCTATCCATGGACAGGATCGCAAGCCGAATGTCATCTTCCGACATACCCTCCTCGCGCAGGTGATCACGAATGCGCTTGGCAATGCCCATACCAGCAGCACCGGCACCGTAGATGATGAAACGGTGATCGGTAAATTTCGTGTTGCTGATTCGGCAAGCGGCATAGATAGCAGCGACAGCCACGGCACCGGTGCCCTGGATGTCATCGTTAAACGACGGCAACGACTTGTGGTGACGATCCAGGATGCGCAGCGCGTTATCCTTGGCGAAGTCTTCCCACTGAATCAGCGCTTTCGGAAAGACCGTCTTCACCGCCTCCACGAATTCGTCCACGATCTCGAGATAGGCTTCGCCCCTCAGTCGCGGGTGCCGATAGCCTATGTACAGCGGATCGCCGAGCAGTTCCTGGTTGTTGGTGCCAACGTCCAGGCTGACCGGCAACGTTTGTGACGGGTGAATGCCGGCACCAACGGTATACAGCGCAAGCTTGCCGATACTGATTGCAACGCCGCCGACGCCCTGGTCGCCTATACCGAGAATGGCCTCGTTGTCGGTGACAACCATAAGACGAACGTCGTTGTATGGCGCCGAACCGCGCAGCACCTGCTCAATGCGCCCCTTGTGATGCGGCGTAATGAATATGCCGCGACCACGCCGGTACACGTGCGAGTAAAAGTGACAGGCCTGACCGACCGTCGGCGTGTACACAACCGGCATCAGCTGTTCGAGATGATTCCTGAGAATCTTGTAGAACAGCACTTCGTTACGGTTCTGCAACTGCGACAGGTCGATGTTGCGCCCGACCGGGTCGGGGTTGTACATGATCGAGGCATACAGTCGTTCCGACTGTTTCTCGATGTCGTTGTATTCATCGGGCAACAAGCCTTCGATACCGAAGTTCTCGCGTTCTTCGGGCGTAAAGCCCAGGCCCTTATTCAGGAGCGGGTAACGCAGTAAATCAGGCCCGCTCTTGTCCACCAACAAGCGATCGCCTGCTGGCGATCGAATCAAATTGAAGTCTTCCACTTATGTCAGTCCGGCATTCCTCAGGGGTAATTCGCGAATACGCTTGCCAGTTGCGGCAAAGTACGCATTCACGATCGCTGGCGCGACAGGAGGTACACCGGGCTCACCGACACCGCCGGGAGGTGCGTCTGATTCCATGATATGAACGTTGATTGCTGCTGGAGACTCGCTCATGCGAACGACCGGGTAGCCGTCAAAGTTACCCTGTTCGACCGCGCCGTCTTTTGCGGTCAACTCACCATGCAACGCAATGCTCATGCCAAAAATACCTGCGCCTTCCATTTGCGATGTCACACGGTCGGGGTTGATCGTCGTGCCAGCGTCAATCGCGGTCCACAACTCGTGAACCTTGAGTTTGCCATTGGCATCCACGCTCACCTCGGCGACTGCAGCGACATAGCTCAGAAACGAGCGATGCACCGCAATTCCGAGGCCACGGCCGTCGGCCAGATCCCGGCCCCAACCGGACATTTCGGCAACCTTCTCGACGACAGCCGCCATGCGGCCTGTATCCACAGGATGAACGTCGAGCGAGTGACCGTAATTTCCGTATTCGGCTCCATCGTCCGCCGGATTAATGGTGCGCGCGGGTAGCAGCTTCTGCAATAGGTACTCTTTCGGATCCATACCCGCAAGATGCGCAAGTTCGTCCATGAAGCCGCTGATGGCGAACGCATGGAAGACGTTGCAGACTGAGCGCAACCAGCCGATACGCATGTGCGCACTGGCCTTGCCAACCTCTATTTGCAGCGCATCGAAGCTGTACGGATTGTCCTTCGCACCCAGGTCCAGTTCGAACGAGCCGGGCTCGTCGGCGCCGGCCGCAAACGTCGAGGAAATGCCCGGAAATGCGGTGCGATGCAACAGGCTGGTGGCGTTTCCATCCGCGTCGAGCCCGGCTTTCAGGTATTGCGCGCTGACCGAGTGCACGTAGCCATGCCGCAGGTCGTCCTCGCGGGTCCATGCGACCTGTACCGGCCGCGCGGTTTCTTTGGCCAGCCACGCAGCTTCAGCGATGAAGTCAGGTTTCGATTTGCGTCCAAAGCCGCCGCCCAGCAGCGTCACGTGCGCCTTGACCTGTTCCGGCTTGATGCCAAGCGTTCCTGCGACGGTGTCCTGTGCGGACTGCGGGTTCTGCGTGCAGGCCCAGAGCTCGCAGCTGCCATCGTCGTGAATCTGCGCGACGGCAACCGGCGGCTCCATCGGCGCCTGTGACAGGTACGGCGCGTAATAAAAGGCCTCGTGCGTCTTTGCCGCTGACGACAGCGCTGCCGCGACGTCGCCACGTGCCAGCACTTCTTTGCCAGACTTGCTCACCGTATCGCGCAGTGCCTTCTTGTAGGCACCTGATTCATGCGTCGCATTGGCACCCCGGTCCCACTCGACCTGCAGCGCCTTGCGCCCTTGCATGGCAGCCCAGCTGTTCGTTGCGAGCACGGCCACACCACCCTGGATATTGAACATCGGCGGTGACGTGGGCTCTGGCAGTTCAATCACATCGACAACACCGGCAACCGCTTTCGCCGCCTCCGCGTCGAAGGACTTGACCGTGCCACCGAACGCCGGGCAGCGTTCGACCGAGGCGAACAGCATGTTGGGCAGCACTATGTCTGCACCGTATTGCGCCTGGCCTGTGGTCATGGCGAAGCCATCGATCAGGTCCATCGACTTACCGATGTAGCGATAGTCTCCGCGAGCCTTGAATTCAGCTGTCTCCGGCGCCTCGATATCGGCCGCCGCGTCAACGAGTTCGCCATAGCCGGCCGACTTGCCGCTGGCTTCGTGGTGCACCGCGTGCTCGCGCGCCACGCATTCTTCTGCTGGCACACCCCACATCGATGCAGCCGCAGCCACCAGGTATTCGCGCGCCGTGGCGCCCGCATTCCTGAGCAGATCAAACTGGTCGCGGATACTGGTTGAGCCGTCAGTGTTCTGGCTGCCGTATTTCTTGTCGCCGAGCGCCTGGATCAGCTCGATCTGGTCCCAGTCGGCTTCCATCTCATCGGCGATGATCTGCGGCAGGCAGGTGCGGATTCCCTGCCCCATCTCGGAGCGGTGGCAATAAATTTCCACCTTGCCGTCTTTGCGCACGTTGACGTAGACATTTGGCATGGCGCCGCTGGCACCCTGCATCGCGGGAGCCGGCCCCGGTGTGCGCTGACACGCTGACGCAAAGGTCAGCGCGAATACGAGCCCACCGCCGGCCTGGCCGGTGCGTTTCAGAAACTGGCGGCGGCTGATGCGTCGAATGTTACTCATGACTTGCCCTCCGCGACCTTGTGAATGGCAGCGCGTATTCGCGTGTAGGTGCCGCAACGACAGATATTGCCGCTCATCGCCTGGTCGATATCGGCGTCGGACGGTTTCGGGTTGTTCTCAAGTAGCGCGACTGCACTCATGATCTGCCCTGACTGGCAGTAGCCACACTGCGGCACGTTCAGTTCGCGCCAGGCGACCTGTACGGGGTGATCGCCCTTCTCGGAGAGCCCCTCAATCGTTGTGACTTCGCGTCCGGCAGCGGCCGAGACGGGCACGACGCAGGAGCGCATAGGCTGGCCGTCGATGTGAATGGTGCAAGAGCCGCATAGTGCCTTGCCGCAGCCGTATTTGGTGCCTGTGAGACCCGCAATATCACGAATCGCCCATAGCAACGGCATCTGCGGGTCAACATCCAGTGAATGTGACTGCCCATTGATGGTTAGCTCAACCGCCATTGAAATCCCCTTGGTCTGGTGTCGTTAGATTTGCACCAGATACTAGCACCCAATTGCCGGGTGTTTCAGGAGTTTAGCCGCGGTTGTAGGGGTTATTGTCGTCCATTTCGGCGAGCGGTTCTTCGAGTGTCAGGCCCAGGCTATCGGGCTCACTGATCAGCTGCGAACAACGACGTTGAATATCCGCAAGTTTCAGCGAAATATTCGACTCTGCGAGTGGTACATCCCTGATTTCCTTATCCATCTGGCCTTCCGTGCTCAATGTGTCTGCTTTTGGAGACAGTCCATGTTGTCGCAGTATAGAGACAGCATGGCAGCCAAAGTGTGAACCAGATCACATAAAAAACGCGAAAAACGGACTTATTACCGCCGTTATGTCCAATACACCGGCTCTAGAAGCGCACCAGCGCCGATCCCCAGGTGAAACCCGCACCAAACGCCTCCAGCAGCAGCATGTCGCCCGCCTTGATCCTGCCATCACGAACCGCAACATCCAGCGCCAGCGGAATCGACGCTGCGGAGGTGTTGGCGTGCTCGTCGACAGTCACGATCACGCGCTCCATGGGCATGTTGGTCTTCTTCGCCGCCGCGGCAATGATGCGCATATTGGCCTGGTGCGGAATCAGCCAGGTCAGCTCGCCATCGGCAAACTGATTGTCGGCGATAATTTCGCGGGCCATCGAATCGAGCATCGACACCGCCTTGCGGAACACCGCGTTGCCGTTCATCGTGATCAGGCCCGACTCCACCGGCACATGCAGCAGGTCTTCGTATTGCCCGTCGGAATGGATGTGCGTCGAGAGGATGCCCGGCTTGTCGGATGCCTGCAGCACCACAGCACCGGCGCCATCACCGAACAGCACCGCGGTGCCGCGGTCATCCCAGTCAACCAGGCTCGATAGCTTTTCGGCCCCGATCACCAGCGCGCAGCTCGCACCGCCGGTTTCAATCTGGCGCTTGGCGAGATCCAGGCCAAACACAAAACCGCTGCAGGCCGCCTGAATATCAAACGCCGGGCAGCCACCCACACCAAGCCTGCGCTGAATAATGCAGGCGGTCGCAGGAAAAACTTTCTCCGGTGTAGTTGTGCCCACGATAATCAGGTCGATTGCGGCGATGTCCACGCCGCTGGCCTCGATCGCTCGCTGCGCGGCGACCAGCCCCATATCGGCGCTCGATTCGCCTTCGGCGGCAATATGCCGGCGCTTGATACCGGTGCGCTCACGGATCCATTCATCCGAAGTATCCATGGTCTTCTCCAGATCCTTGTTGGAGACGACCCTTTCCGGCAGGTAACTGCCGGTACCGATAATGCGTGCATAGGTCATGGGAATATTCGCTCTAGTCTTTGCTGCGCAGGAATGCGGCAAGCTCTCTCAGGGTTGGGTAATCAAACAAATCGCTGATATCGACCTTACCTGGATATCGCTCATCGATTGCCAGCACAATTTCAGTCAGCGTCAATGAACTCAGGCCGACTTCAAACAGATTCTCGTCAGGTCCAACCCGACGTTCCTTGGAAAACTCGTGGGCGATTCGCTCGAACTCGGCAACCAGCGGATCGGCGTCCGTGTCCAGCTGCTGCTGCTCGGCGGGCACAAGCTTGCCAAGAAGATCGTTGTACTCCCCATCGAGGTAGGCATTCAGCAACGCAATACGCTGCACCTTGCCACTGGTCGTCTTCGGGATTTTCGCGACCGGAATGACGTGATCGACCTCCAGCCCGGTATGTTCGCCGATGATGTTTCGCACCTGGTCCGCAAGGTCAGCAAAGGCATCGAGGTCCTGGCGATACAGGATAAACGCCAGCAATTCTTCGGTCTGCTTACCCGAGGGCGTCGCGCCCGCAACAACCACCTTGTTGAGATCCAGTCCGTCCAGCGTCGCGACAATCTCTTCTATGTCGTGCGGATAGTAGTTCTGGCCGTTCACAATGATGATGTCTTTCTGCCGGCCCGTGATCACGAGCTGGCCGTCCACCACGACGCCGACATCGCCGGTCCGTAACCAGCCATCGCCGCTAAACAATGCGGCGGTCGCCGCCTCATCGGCATAGATGCGCTCGGTGACACTGCCGCCCTGCAGCTGGATGTGGCCCACGCTGCCATCCGGCAACACCGAGTCGTCATCAGCCGCAATACGAATCTCAACATCACGAATGGCGTAGCCAACCTTCAGGAAGCTGACGGCATCAGCATCACCCACCTCGGCGAGTTCATACGGGGCACCGATACGCAGGCTGTGGCGGTGCACAATGATGCGCTGGTACTCGTGCCCAGGATCCGGCAATGACACGCCAACGGTTGCTTCTGCCAGTCCGTACACAGGGAACATGGCGTTGCGTTGCAAACCATGTGGCGCCAGCGCAGCAAGGAATTCTTCACACAGATCCCAGGAGATTGGCTCCGCTCCGTTGAGGATCAGCTTGACGCAGGACAGGTCCAGGTCAGGCAGACCTTTGCGCTCGAACAACTTTAGAAAGTGCTTGTAGCCGAAATTGGGTGAGCACAGCTGCGTCGCACGCAGCTCGTTGGCTTTGCTCATCCATAACAGCGGGCGGCGCACAAACACACCGGTATCCATGACCGCATGGTTCATACCTGCCGCCATGACGCTGAGGTGGTAACCGATCAGGCCCATGTCATGCGTCAACGGCATCCAGCTCAGGCTGATGTCGTCTTCCATCCAGCCACAACGCTCGACGATGGCGCGCACATTGGTACACAGATTGCGGTGCGTCAGGCAAACGCCCTTCGGGTCGCTGGTGGATCCGGAGGAATACTGGATGAATGCAACATCGTCAGGCGATGATTCGTGAATCTTGCCAGGGCTCGAACCTGTCGCCTCACTAATCAACGCACTGCGCGTTGCGAGTAATTCGCTGACCTCAGCCAGCTCCTTCTTTGCAGCGAAATCCTGCAGCCGCTGCAGCAGGTCTTCCTCTGTAAACAGCGTGGCCCGATGCAACTGCGTGAGAATTCGAAACAGCTTGAAGCGATGCTCGTCGCTGATACCGACGGCCACCGGCACCGGCACGATGCCACCGAGAATAGCCGCCCAGAATGCAACGACAAAATGCTCATTCGACTTCGAGAATATGATGAGCTCATCGCCCGCCTGCATGCCTTTGGCCTGCAGCGAACCCAGCAGCACCGACGCGCGCTCCCAGAGCTCAGCAAATGACAGCACGGACTCATCGTGCTCGCCATCGATAAAGCGTATTTCGCGATCCCGGCTGCGAGCGTCGGCAAGCAGTTGCGTCATGTTGTCGTAGAGTTTCATGCAGTCCTTATCGTATCGCAGGTTTCAGGAAGATATCCTCTGCGGATCGCAGATTAATGCCCAGCTCCAGCTCCGGCTGCTCGTCGTTAATTGCCTGCATGCGAAACCGCGGCAACATCAAGCCCAGATGTACCTTCATCTCCAGGAACGAGAAGTACTCCCCAAGGCAGCGTCGCGGGCCCAGCGAAAACGGAAAATAGGGACGGTCGTTCTTCGCCTGCACATCCGGCGCGAAACGATCCGGGTCAAACTTATCCGGTTCGGCCCAGTAGTGCTCCGTGCGGTGCAGAATGTACGGCGACAGGTAGATGTCGGTGTCAGGCGGTACATCGTAGTCTTCGAGTTCATCGTCTTCAGCAGAGCGCCGTGTAAACAGCCACACAGGCGGATACAGGCGCAGCGCCTCTTCCAGCACCTGCTGCGTGTATTGCATGTTGTTCACAGAGTCAGCGCTGATCGCAGATACTGTCGGTACATTTTCATGTGCTTCCTGCAGCACTTTCGCCTCGATCTCGGGATGGTGCGTCAGCAGATACCAAACCCAGTTGAGCGTATTTGCAGAGGTCTCGAAGCCGGCGACAATCAACGTCATCAGCTCGTCCAGCAACTCTGCGTCGCTGAAGTGCTGGCCATCCTTGTCGGTTGCTTCCATGTACATGGACAGGAAATCGAACGTGTCAGCATCGCTGCGTGCACGTCGCGCATTGATAATGTCCAGCAGCAGTTCACGCAGGCGCCGCACTTTCATCACGACGCTCAAATCGCGGGTTGAGTCGCGGCTCAGGAACGCGAACGGGTCCTCGCCATCCTGCAGGATCGACGTTTCGTAGTCGTCCCCGAAAATGCTGCGCATGATCAGCTCCAGCGCGAAGTCACTGGTCTCTTCGGTGATGTTCAGCAGCTCGCCGCTTGCCACGGTCTTCGCCCACTTAACGGCACGGTTGTCGCAGCACTGCACCATCACCAGCAACAGCCGGTGCACATTGCTCTTGCTAAACGCCGGTTGAATCATGCGGCGCGAACGCCGCCAGACATCACCGTCGCTGACGATCAGGCCGTTGCCGAGCAGCATCTTGACGCGCTCGAACCCCGGACCTTTGCGGTATTTGGCGTGTCGTCTTGCAAGGATACGGCGTACTTCCACAGCGTCATTGACGAAGTACGCCAGACGGCCATTGTCGCGTTTGATGCTGACCATATCGCCATGCCGCGACTGCAGTTTTTGCAGCTCAAGCAGCGTCTCCGGATTAATTCCGAGTGCAACGGCTTGCTGCGGCCCAGGCGGCCGCCGGGTGGCTTTGGGGGTATCGGTCATTACGGGACGCAATCTTACATTGACCGGCCTCGAAACTATACTGCAAACTGCCGCCGTGACTGAGCAAAAGCAAAAAGACCCCTATTCCATCGAGTCGCGTCGCAGCAGTTCCTCCATGCGTCGCATGACGGTGTCACGAAGACTGTATTACGCGCTCGGCCTGCCGGTGCTGCGCAGCGTCATATGGCTGCTGACGTCCACCTATCGATTCGTAAATGTCAGCGGCAACGAGTCTGCCGAGGCGCTCGTTGACAATGGCGAGGTCTGTGCGCCCTGTTACTGGCACCAGCACCACATCGTCTGTTCCACGCTGATGCGGCAATGGATCCGGCGCGGCTTCAAGGCGTGCTTCCTGGTATCCGGCTCTGTCGACGGCGATGTACCGGAGCGAATCGCCCGCAGCTGGGGCGCCGAGGTCATCCGCGGCTCTGCCAACCAGAGCGGCGCGCTTGCACTGCGCGACATGCAACGCATGATGAAAAACGGCTATTCGGTCGTCACGACCGCTGATGGGCCGCGCGGTCCGAAATACGAATTCAAACAAGGCGCCATTCTGATGGCCAGAATTGCGGGCGTACCGATTATTCCCATCGGCTGTGCAGCCGACCGGGCGTGGTACCTTAAGCGCTGGGATGACTTCATGATTCCAAAGCCATTCGCGAGAATCGCCATCGCGATTGGCGAGCCAGTGCCAATTCCGGCACGTGCGGCCCTTGACGAGCTTGAGTCCTACAGGCTCACCGTTCAGGAAGCAGTCATGTCGCTTATGCAAGACTCTGAAGCCGCTTTGCGGAAAGGGTGACTATCAATGCGAACAACTCTGGCCATTTTTCTCGCGACATTAGCGACCATGGCAACGCCGGCACTGGCTAGCGAAATGTTCACGCCGCACCAGGCCGAGTACAAGGTCGAGATCTCCGTGCTTAACGGGCGGCTGAACACGTCCTTGCAGCGCAGTGGCGATGGCTACATTGCGAATCACGTCATCACGCCAACGGGCATGGCACGCGTTCTCGCCAGCGGCAAGATTGACGAACACTCGGAATTCTCGACGGGCGCCGATGGCATCCGGCCGAGTTTCTATCGTTCGGATGACCAGATCTCCCGAGACAAGGAACGCGCCGAGATTCAGTTTGACTGGTCGACCGGCGAAGCATCAGGCCAGGTCAACGACAAAGACGTTTCACAGATTCTCTCGGACCTCGCGCACGATCGGGTTTCTATCCAGTACCAGCTCATGCACGACCTGGCAAACGGTGGTCCACGCGACACTTACATCCTTTTCGAAGTTGATGAGCTGAAGACGCTTAACGTCAAGAGCGTCGGTGAGAAAAAAGTCAAAGTCCCTGCAGGCACCTACACTGCTGTGGGTATCCAGCACCAGGCGAAGGGATCATCCAGGGTGACAACACTCTGGTGTGTGGAAGAACTTGGCTACCTGCCGGTTATTATTGAACAGCATAAGGACGGCAAGCGAAGACTCCGGGCGACCCTGAAACAGTACAAGCCAAACTGAGATCTTGCCGAACAGGACTGAGAACTAACCGAACAGGATGGTAAATCTCAGCGCCAGCATCATCGTTGCCGTTACGGCACCGCCAGCCATCAGGCAAATGCCCCATCGTGCAATCTGCGGTGCATGTTCGAGCGCCGCGATCACAGGTACCGCAGGCAGCATTGCTACGTATGCGATGGGATACACCACCCGGGCGATGCGCGGATAGCGAAACCCCCAGCAGCGTAATTGCGGCTGCCCGGCCATGGCCTGCACCAGGTCATCCGGCCGCGCCAAGGCGCTGCAGCGCGTGCGCCTCAGCGTCGGGCCGCCGCAGACCGGTCGCTGTCTGCTCCGCAACCAGGTCGTCGAAATGGTCGCCCAGTTCGATGATTGCTCTCTTGATATGGCGCGGCGCGATGCCCGCCTCGTACAGGCGCTGTGACAGACTGGCTGTATCCAGCCTAGGCATACGCCTCGTCGTTTAACGCCGCAGCGACGCCGCCCTGGATGCGACGCCAGTCACCTGCGAGTTGCTGCAAGCGCTTCAGACCAACGGCAGTTAGCGAGTAGTAGACGCGTGTCCGCCCTGCCACTTTCCTGCGTTTCGATTTCAGTGAGCCGCTGCGTTCCAGACCGTGCAACACGGGATAGATCACCCCTTCACCCAGCGTAATCGCCTCACCGGTCGCGTCCTTGATGGAGCGCACCAGTTCGTAGCCGTACATCTCCTGCTGCTGCAACAGCCGCAACAGCAGCAATTCAGGCACGCCACTCATAAACGGGGGGTTACTTTTCGACATATCCGCAAACCATACCTTGAAGTAAGGGGTATAACAAGACTTACTTTGCGGTTCAAGGTATGTATTATATACCTCGTACTTCAAGGTAATTGGCGGGCACCATTACTGGAGTCAACATCATGCTAGCCAGAGCACTACAAGCCGGGGCATTCGCGTTCGTCGTGACCACAGGCCTCTTATGGGTCATGCAATTCCTGATTTCGGCCGAAGCCGCCGCGCCATCCGCACCAAGGGAGCACGGTGAACTCAGTTGGGTGCTGCCGCCGCGACACGATGATCCGCCGATAAGCGACTTTGAACGGCCAGACGTACCGCCGCCGCCAGTACCGCCACCAACCCCTGTGAACACGCCGCGCGAATCCGGCGAGCCAGGGTTCATGCCTCCGACACAGCCGCCACCGCCAGGGCCCTACGAGAACCAGGGCCCAAGCTCGGTGCTGAACGACGGTCCACTGGTGGTCATGGTCCGGGTCCAGCCGAGTTATCCGGTGTCGATGAGTTCACGCGGGGTCGAGGGTCACGTCGTCGTCGAGTTCGATGTCTCAGCCGCCGGTACGGTCACGAACCTGCGGGTAGTGGCGTCAAGCCACAAGGGTTTCGAGCGCTCGGCACTGAACGCCGCAGAACGCTTCCGCTACAAACCGCGCGTCATTGGCGGCGAGGCGCAGACCACTTACGGCGTCAGAGCGATACTGCGCTTCGAGATGGAGAAATAGCCACAGTTTTCGGGGCAGCGACGGCGACAGCGCCTTAACGTCCCGCCGGGTTGACTGGCGCAGTCGCTGCCCTGACTTTAGCGCCGCCTGAACGTCTGCGTCAGGTCGGTCCTCGTGTCCTCATTAGCAACCACTCGTATGCGCCGCAGCAGTATGTCGTCGCTAATTGAGTAGCGCTCGCTGAGGACGACACCGTCCTTGTCGAGGGTTTCAATCACGTACCCTGCTCCGTCCCAGCCAGACACTCTCTGCGCGACGACAGGACCGATATTGATTTCCCGGTTCTCACCAAAGCGATATTCCTCGACAATGGCTCGATCAAAGCTGACGAACAAACCGTGCGCGGTCTGCGTCACCTTGAGATTCTCACCCGACTCCAGGAACACGAACACCTGGCCGCCGCGTCGCCGCGCCTGGTTGAGCGCACCCTCATCCCCCTGCAAACGCCATTGGCCGCTGAGATCAACACCGGCAGGCACGGCAGCGGTTCTCGGCTGCAACACGAATTTGCCGGCACATGCGCTGAGCAACAGTGGGGCCAGCAACAAAAGCAGGTAGCTGCGCATCAAACAGTCTCGAGAAACGCCTCGCAGGTAGCGCGAGCATCTTCCGCAGCCTCGGATGCTCTGCAGACGGCGAGTACTGAAGCTCTGATATCCGCCAGTGCCGCGGCGTTTTCCTCGCCCCACTCAGCGAGGTAATTCTCAATACGCGCCAGCTGCGCCTTCGGGCGCTGGAAAAATCCGCCCTGCGCCTGCAGCTCGCTCACCAGGGTGACGGTTGTGTCATGAATCAGTTCGGTGTTCTCTGGCTGCAGTTCGATCAGGCCTGTCAGGTAGTAGTAACCCCACTGGAAACGGGTTGCCGGCCCTTTGGAGGCTTCCCAGCCTTTGCGGTACCAATCGATTGCCTCGTCGACGTTGCCCTCGGCCTCTGCAATTCCGGCCAGCCCGGTCATGAAGTAGTACGGCTGCTTGGATCGCTCAAGCTCGGCCAGCAGCAGCGGTCGCGCAACGTCGTACATTTCTGCATTGCGCAGCACGTTGCCAAGCGCATTGATAATGGGCTGGCGCTCGTAGACGCTGGGTGTCGATGCATCCGCATACTCCACCATGTCACGAATCTCAGCTTGCAACGCCTCGGACAACTCTGCTTCTTCGTCTTCAATGCGTTCGAAATCGGCTTTCGCTCGCAGCATGTAAATGCGTTCCCGCAGGTACACATCGTCGTCGTCCTTGATGCGATCGAACAACGCGTACGCCTGTTGCCGGAACTGCTCTCGCGACTCGCTGCCTGCATCCGTCAGAGCCGCGGCGTAAGTTGCTGCGCTGGTAACTGCGAATATGTTGGTCTTCGCAAGCTCGTAGTCGCCGAAGATACGCTGCAGCTCTTGCAGCGTTGCTTGCTGCTCGGCAGCAGACATCTGCACGTCATCCTCCTCGCCCGCTTGCAGTGACTCATCAAGCCACAGGAAAAACAGCCTGGAACGCTCGGCTGCCTGCTCACTGTCGCAGGCATCGTAGAGCTTGCGGAATGTCACAGCAGCATCGAGGTCCTGCAGCGTCGTTAGATCCTGCCCCCAGGAATGATAGGCAAGCAGGGTGCAATCCTGTGGTGACAGACCCGTGTTATCGCCGCCCGTAATTCTGCCAACCAGCTGCGCCGCTGAGGACACATCGCCCAGCGTCAGATCCAGGATATTGACGTATGCCTGTATGTCGACACCGCTTGGCAGGCGCGTCAACTCCTCGCCCGCGGAGTTGAATACGATCATCGTGGGATAGCCGCGAACGCCGAATTTCTCACCGTAAGCCTGTGCATCCTGCAGGTCACCGTCCAGGTACACAGGAACGAATAATTTGGAACGCTCAATGAATTCCGGCCGCGTAAAGACAGTCGCGCTGATCGCGTGACAGGGAGGACACCACACGGCACCCCAGTACAGGTAAATCGGTTTGCCGGTCTCTTTGGCGACGGCGAAGGCGTCGTCAACACTGCCCTCGAACCAGTCAATCATCTTGCCGGGATCGTAAGCTTCAGCCTCGTCCTCGGCAGCTGCCACCTCTTGCTCGGCGAGCGGATCCACGCCGGCATCCGGCTTCGAACAGGCGCTCGCAAACAACAGTAGTGCGCATGTCAGAGCGATCAAACGTGTGTGTGTCGTGTCCAATATCAGAGCCCTCGAATCTTGAATTGACGTCAACCGCACGCGGCGATCAGCGTTGTATGCCTGTAGAAGCTGTAAATCAGCTGCTTGAAACTAAAGGAGAACGTCATGACTAACAAGGCCATTTTGATTGCAGACCGCAGCGCTATTGCTGCCTTTGGGCGCTTTTGCACAGACCCTGACGGATATTGACGCGCTGTCCCCTGAGGATCGCCGCGCCTACTTCCAGGCAATGTCGGATGAGGAGCGTGCCGCCAAACGGGAGCAGTTGCATAAGGAATGGGAAGCGCTGCCGGATGAGCAAAAGCAGGCAATGCGTGAAAAGCGTAACGCAGCGCGCGACGAACGCCGGGCTGCGCAACGTGAGAAGTGGCAATCAATGTCCGATGAGGAACGTCAGGCCGCGCGGGAAAAATCGCGTGCAAAACACGCGGAGCGGGCAGGCAATACGCGAAGCGCACGGTGGCAAACCGCGCGGCGACAAGTCACAGAAAGGACCCGCCACGGACTAGCCGAGTCCCTCGTTGATCTTCCCTGCGCGAACCGACAGTTGCCGATCAACTGTCGGTTCGTAGTCAGGCGCGTGCACGGTATCGAGTAGATGCCATTCGCCACTGCAGCGCTCGTGCGTGATATCAAGACGGAGCCAGCCACGGTGGTCGGTATCCATGTATTTCACCCACGGGTTCAGCGCCTGCGCGGCATCCCTGATGGCACCTGGCCGGGCTTCGGGCAGGTACTCGGCGAACCCTGGTGAACTCACCGAGGTCGTCATGAACTCAACGGCGACCGGTTGCTCCTTGCCATGCGGCACCAGCTCACTGGCCATTGCAGTATGCAGGTCACCACTGATAACAACGGGGTTGCGGGCATGCAACGCAAGGTCTGCCAGCAGCTGTTCGCGAGCGACCGGATAACCATCCCAGGTATCCAGCAATAGCGGCGGATTGGACTTCGACAGCGCGATGTTGCGTTGCAGCAACTCCGGACTCAGCATCGATTCCTTTTCGAGATCGAGTAATGGCTCCAGGTCCGGCGAATACAGGGGCGCCATCATTACCTGCTGGCCAAGCACCTGCCAGGTGGCCTTTGACGCAGACAGTTTCCGTCGCAGCCATTGCTCCTGGTAGTTACCCAGCATGCGCCGTTCAGGATCTGCCAGCGCCGCGCGAACGGATTCCTCGGTGACCGGCTCATCGCCAACTTGCACGTCGGGCTGGATGTCGCGCCCGAACAGTCGCGTGTCCAGCATGATCAGGGACATCAGGTTGCCAAAGGTAAACTCGCGGAATATCCGCGTGCTGCCGCCCGCCGCCGCACCGCGAATCGGCATCCATTCGAAGTATGCCCGGACGCCCGCACTGCACGCGCTCTGCGTAGTCGCCCTCGTCGGCCTGGTGATTCTCGGCACCCGCGCGCCACGCATCATTGGTGACTCTCGTGATCATCCCAAATGGCGATGAACGGGTGCGCCGCATGCATCGCCTGGGCGTCCGGATCGGCCTTGTACTGGGCATGCCGCAGTCGATAGTCGTCGAGACTGATGAGTTCGTGCGCCGGCTCCGGTACCCGGCCCAGCGCCTCGGCGTACTCGGTCCCGTATTCGCCGGCGCCGTACTCGTAGATGTAGTCACCGAGGTGGACTACCGCGTCCAGATCATCGCGGTTGGCAATCTCGCGGTAAGCATGAAAATAGCCGTACGGGAAATTCGAACACGACACGACCGCGAGGCTTGCTGACGCAACCTCTCCCTCGGGCAGCGTGCGGGTGCGACCGACAGGAGACGCGTCGCCGTAGAGCGAAAACCGGTAGTAGTAGGTCTGCCCGGGACGCAGATTGCGCACATCAACCTTGACCGTGTAGTCGCGATAATCGTCAGTCCAGGTCGACCCCTCTTCGCACCGTGCGCAACATGTCGCGGTCTTTGGCGATTTCCCACTCGACCCGCAGCGGACCGGTGACCGTGCCGCTGACCCGTGTCCAGAGAATGATGCCATCCGGCAGTGGGTCGCCGCTCGCGACGCCGTGCAGGAATCGATAGCCACTCCAGCCCTGGCCGTGCGCGCCCCTGTTGCCGAACAACACGAACGCGGCACTGGCTAAAGCGCCCTTGAGAAATGCGCGCCGAATCACTGTCGCGCGGCCTTGTTGTCGTCAGGCAGCCACGCCTCGGCTTCGATTTCCACCAACATGCCGGGATCAATCAGGCGCGAGACCTCGACCATGGTCGTTGCCGGCGGCAGCTTGCCGAAAGCCTCCTCGTGCGCTCGGCCAATCTCGGGCCAGTGTTCGATATTGGTGACATACATGCGGGTGCGGTAGACGTCCTGCAGGCCGCAGCCCGCCTCGTCGAGCGCTTTCGCAATCACCTCAATGCAACGCCGCGCCTGCCCGTACGGATCACCAGCAGCGACCAGCTCTCCGGCGTCGCCCACCGGCGCGGTGCCGGACACGGCAACAAGGTTGCCGACGCGCACCGCGCGACAGTAGCCGACCTGTTTTTCCCACGGCGCGCCCGAGGAAATAGTCATTCTATTTAACATTAACTATCACTTGTTCCTGATTGTTTTTATTAATAAAAAGTAGATAAACGACTGACACGACGCCATAGGCTGCAACCGTCAGCGGCAACCAGCCAGGCGACGCGCCAAGGAGCACAACGGCAAGCGGCAGCAGCAGAATCCTGATGAGCTCGAACTGCCAGGCGTAGCGCTTGCCCTCGGTGAAAAGCCCCATCGTATACAACGTAGCCCACAACACGATGCAGGGTACGACAACCGCGCTGGCACCCTGCTCCGCAAAACGCACGCTGATCCACAGTATGAGCGCCGTCGACACCGCAAACTGTAACAACACGTAATTTCGCGTGGCGCGCGTTACTTGCGGATTGAATTTGGTGAGTGCAGCAGGATCGGTCAATTCGAGCGGATATTGCGCGGCCACATCAGCGGGTCGCCAGCCCGTGCGACCGAACCAGGTACGCAATTTGTCTGCCCAGCGTCGCGCATGCCATGCGTCCCGCCACAACAGTGCATACACCTGCAAGTTGGCATAGAACGGGTTCCAGCTGTGCAGGGCCTTGCGCACGCCATAGACGACAGGCTCTTCGACCAGCTCATCCTGAAAGGTCCCGAACATCCTATCCCAGAGAATCAGCATGCCGCCGTAATTCCGATCGATGTAGACCTCGTTCTGGGCGTGGTGCACGCGGTGATTCGACGGCGTCACGAGGATGTAGTCGAGCACGCCCGAGGCGTCCGACGAACTGTGTATGGACCCAGAACTGGTAAATAAGGTTGATCGCGTTGACCAGCAGCAGGACTTCAAGCGGAAAGCCGATCAGGAACAATGGCAGGTAGAAGATCCATCCCAGCAGGAAACCGGTGCTTGTCTGCCGCAACGCCGTCGACAGGTTGTACTCCTCGCTCTGGTGATGCACGGCGTGCGCCGCCCACAGCACCGAGATTTCATGGCTGTAGCGATGGAACCAGTAGTAGCAGAAGTCCCATGCCAGCAAAGCGGTGATCCACAGCGCCATTCCTGACAGCGACAGATCGAACGCGTCGAGGGGCAAATCCAGGATCGCGAAGTTCTCCAGCACGAGACCCCAGAACAGCAATGGCAGAAACTTCGTGAAGTAGCCGGTCGTACTGTTCAGCATCCCCGCACTCAGGCTGTTGACCGCATCGTTGAGTCGGTAGCGGCCCGCTTTCGTGAGCAGATCAACCGCCAGCTCGATGAGCAGCAGCAGTAGAAAAAACGGCACAGCGTAAGCAAGCAGGTCCATATACGAATGTTACCGCCATGCGGTAAGCTGCCGCCATGATTAATCGAACCGAATTGGCGTTGCTGCAGCAGGCACTCGAGAAACTCTCTGAAGGCTATCAACAACTGCCCGATTTCACGCCGGACTTTGACAGCAAACGTGCCGAGCAGATTCTGCTTGAAACCGCAGAACGCATGCACGACAACTACCCGTATTTCCACCCGCAGTACGCTGGCCAGATGCTGAAGCCGCCGCATCCGGTCGCTCGCATCGCTTATGCAATGTCGTTGTGGGTAAACCCGAACAACCATGCGCTCGACGGCGGACGCGCAAGCTCTGCGATGGAGATGGAGTGCGTCGTTGAGCTGGCAAGGATGTTCGGCTGGGAACAACCGCTGGGACACCTGACCGGTGGTGGCACGATGGCCAACCTCGAGGCGCTGTGGGTCGCCGCAAGATTGCACCCCGGCAAGCGCATCATTGGTTCAAAACAGGCACATTACACGCACAGCAGAATTTCCGAGGTGCTGGGCATTCCGTACTCCTCTGTCAGCGTTGCAAAAGACGGCCGCATGGACCTCGGCGACGTAGAGCGGCTCCTCGAGCAGGGTGATGTCGGCACGGTCGTCGCAACCATCGGCAATACCGGACTCGGCGCGGTCGATCCCCTGCCCGGACTGCTGAAGCTGCAGCAAAAGTATCCATTCCGGCTACACGCCGATGCGGCCTACGGCGGTTACTTCGGACTTGCCAGTGAGCTGCAGACAGATACCGCAGCGGCATACGCTGCATTGCGGGATGTCGACTCCATCGTCATCGATCCCCACAAGCACGGCTTGCAACCTTATGGCTGCGGCTGCGTGCTGTTCAAGGACCCGTCGGTCGGCAGCTTTTACAAGCATGGCTCGCCGTTTACCTACTTCAGCAGTGCAGAGTTGCACCTGGGTGAAATCAGCCTCGAATGCTCCAGACCCGGTGCGTCAGCCGTCGCACTCTGGGCGACGCAAAAAATGCTGCCATTGCAACGTGGCGGCGAATTCGCGGCAATGCTCGATCAATGCCTGCTTGCCGCCAGGGAGTTCTGGCAGCGGCTCCGTGACAGCGGCAACTACGTGCCGCTGATGTACCCGGAGCTCGACATCGTCGTGTATGCCGTCAATCGTGGCGATTCGGAAGCCGCAAGCGAAGCCGCTCGCCAGGTGTTTGAAGTGGCAGCGGACAAGGGGCTGCACCTGGCACTGATGAACGTGCCAACGGAACTCGCAGCGCAATACCTGCCGGACATGGAAATCAATGGCGAGACAATTTGCTGCCTGCGCTCGGTGCTCATGAAGCCCGAGCATCGGGACTGGCTGGACCAGATTAGCGCGATTCTGGAAGCAGCAGCCGCATCAGCATGATGCCAACGTAAAAACAGGCAAAGCCACCAACGAGGGTGGCGACAATGTAGCTGAAGGAAAAGAACAGTTCGTTCTTCTGGATCATGGTGTTGAGCTCCATGACGAATGCGGAGAGCGTTGTGAAGCTGCCGCAGAAACCCACAGCGAACAGCAAACGGTACTGGTCGGGGATGATGCCGGAATCATTGAACCAGGCTGTACCGGCCACCAGCTGTGCAACGACACCCATCACGAGACAGCCTGCGAGATTGGCCGTGAGCGTTCCCCAGGGAAACTCGACTTCGCGCTGCAGCAGAACGTTCAGACCGTAACGTGACATTGCGCCGAGCGCGCCACCGACGGCAACAAACAGGTAGGAATAGAGGACGACCTTCAAAGCAGTCGCTTGCGCGCCTCCTGGTATTCAGCCTCCAGCTGCATCACCAGGTCACCGGCCGGCAGGATTTCGTCGATGCTGCCAACGCCCTGCCCCGCGCCCCAGATGTCTTTCCAGGCTTTGGCGTCGCTGCTGTCGTGTTTTGCAAAGTCCATCAGGTCTTTGTCGCCCGTTGGCAGGTTGTCCGGGTCCATGCCGGCGCGGCTAATGCTGCCCTTGAGGTAGCTGCCATGAACGCCGGTAAACAACGATGAGTAGACGATATCGGCCGCGGCACTATCCACGATCATCTGTTTGTAGTCGTCAATCGCACGCGCCTCGCGAGTGGCGATAAAGCGGGTGCCGAAATAGGCAAGGTCAGCGCCCATTGCCTGAGCCGCGAGCACGTCGCCGCCGTTGGACATGCTGCCCGACAGGATAACGGTGCCGTCAAACTCCTTGCGGATTTCCTTGACCAGCGCAAACGGACTCAGATCACCGCAGTGACCGCCGGCCCCGGCGCAGACGGCAATGATGCCGTCGACGCCCTGCTCAATGGCTTTGCGGGCGTGGCGCATGCTGATGACATCGTGAAACACGACGCCGCCATAGCTGTGCACCGCGTCGACGACCTGCTCCGGCGGGCGCAAACTGGTGATGATGATCGGCACCTCGTGCTTGACGCAGGTCTCCATATCCGCGAGCAGGCGCTGGTTACTGAGATGTACGATCTGGTTGACCGCGAACGGCGCAACCGGCAGGTCGGGGTTCGCTTCCGCAAATTCCCCAAGCTCATCCTTGATCTGTCGCAGCCAGTCATCGAGCTGCTCTTGCGGCCGGGCATTCAGTGCGGGAAAAGAGCCAACAATACCGGCTTTGCACTGGGCGATCACCAGCTCGGGCCCGGAGACGATGAACATCGGCGCACCGATCAGCGGCAACCGCAATCGGCCTTCGAGACTCGCAGGTAAGCCCACTACGGGACCTGTTGATTGATAACAATATCCACTGTGCCGCTATCTTCCGGTTTGACGATAGCGGAACCGAACCAGTCACCGGACTCTGCCATGGGCTGCCCCGTCGATGAGACCCGCACCAGCACTTCGAACTCTGCGAACGCAGACAGCGAGCGCCCGGCAACCATCGAATTGCCGTCGGCGAGATGCACGGTCGTCGGCAGGTCGCTCACACGGCTGCGACTGACAGCAATCGGAGGCCCGGGAACATTCGGATCGCGAGCGATCACGAAAATGCCGGGATTGCCTGAAATAGCGGCAGCGGCTTCATCTGCCAGCGACATATTGATCGAGATAATGGTGCCCGCAGGTGCAGGCGGTGCCTCTGCTGGCGCAACGGCGGCCGGCGCACTCGCAGCCGGGGCACTCGCGGCTGGCGCAACGGACTCCGCAGGCAGACCACGCCACTCGGCGATCTTCTGCTGCAGGATGCCGCGAATCTCTTCCGGCGGATTGAGGCCGGCGAGTCGTTCCCAGCGCTCGGCGGCAAGCTCGTTGTTGCCGACGTTGGACGCCGCGATCCCGGTGTAGAACAGAGCCTGCGGGTTGTTGGGGTCGAGTGCCAGCGCGCTCTCGAACAGTGCCGCAGCCCGTCCGGCTATCGGCGTATTATCGCGCGACAGAATAGCCTCGCCGAGGCTGACCAGTGATTGTGGATTGCTGGAGTTTTCGAGCTCAACGACGCGCTCAAATGCATCGACCGCCTCGGCATACTGCTCCACGCTCAAATATGAGCGGGCGAGCATCTGCCAGCCATTAATGTCATCGGGCTCATTGGCAAGCCTGTCAGCCAGTGAGGCGATCGCATCGTCCATGCCCATGCCGGCTTCTACAGCGCCAGTTGCCGACGGCGTATTCGGATTGCCGTTGTACGCGTACAAGCCTGCCGAAACTGCTGCGACCAGCACGACGGCGGCAACCAGCGGCGCCGAGAAACCCTGCTTGTCTCGGTACAGCGGGATTGCGACAAACAGTATCGCGCCAAGGCACATCAGTGCCATCAAAATCCAAAGCGTCATAGGGTCAGCTTTCCTTGATCACATCATCGTCAATGGGCAGGTTCGCCCGATGACGCACGATCCTGTAGAGGCCAATGCCACCAAACAACAGCAAGGCAAACGGCGCGATCCACAGGAACAATGTCTTGCCCGTCATGCGCGGACGATACAACGCGAATTCTCCGTAGCGCTCAACCAGAAAATCAGCGATCTGCTGATCAGTCATGCCGTCCGCAATCATGCGGCGGATTTCCCGGCGCAGGTCACCGGCCAGGAATGCATTCGAGTCCTTGATACTCTGGTTCTGACACTTCAGGCAGCGAACTTCGTCGATCAGCTTCTCGTAGCGCGCCTGCAGCTTGGGATCGTCGAAGGCCTTGCCAGTATCGATTGCGAACGCAGTTGTGGTCAGCAACATCGCGCAGCACGCAAGAAACAGTTTACGAATCATTGTTTGGCCCCAGCGTTCATCAACGGTACGAATTCGCGTTCCCAGGCAGCACGATTCAGCGGCCCAAGGTGTTTGTAGAGGACAATGCCGTCCGGATCCAGCAGGAACGTCTCCGGCGCACCGTAAACACCCCAATTGATGCCAACCCGGCCATCGGCGTCGTAGCCGGACGCAACATAGGGGTTGCCCAGTTGCTGCAGCCATTTCGCGGCCTCTGCACGATTATCACGCCAGTTGATGCCGTAAATCGGAATCGCTCCGGACTCCGCAAGTGCCAGAAGGAAATTGTGTTCCTGCCTGCAGCCCACACACCAGGTCGCCCAGACATTGATGAGGGCATACTGATTTCGATAGTCGTCGGTGCCAATCGTCTTTTCAGCGTCCAGCACGGTCGGCAAATTAAACTCCGGTGCCGGCTTGCCGATGAACGGTGACGGCAGGACGTTGGGGTCACGTGTCAGGCCGAACGCCAGGAATCCCAGCAACACCACAAAGCCGATAACGGTCCACCAATGGCGTGCCATCAGGACGTCTCCCGGGTCCGATAGCGGCGGTCAGTAGCGGCCAGCAGCCCACCCAGCGCCATGATCAGCGCTCCCAGCCAGATCCAGCGAATCAGCGGCTTGTACTGCACACGCACGCTCCAGGTGTCATTTCCGAGCTGATCACCCAGCGCGACAAACAGGTCCTTGTTCCAGGTTGCGAAAATACCGGCTTCGGTCATCCAGTTCTGCTGCACCAGGTACTGTCGTTTTTGCGGATGCAGGTTGCCAATGAACTCGCCATCCTTGCGGATATCGATCGACGCTTCGATCGCCGAGTAGTTGGGCCCTTTCACATTCCTGAGTTCACGCATTTCGAATTCGAATCCGGCAACCTCAATAGTCCCGCCAGGACTGAGTGCACGATCCGTCTCTACATTAAATGCCGACACCATGGTCACGCCCAGCGTGAACACGCCTACACCCAGATGCGCAATGGACATTCCCCAGACTGCACGAGGCAATCCTGCCGCACCCTTCTCGCGCCGCAGGCTGCGAATCGGTTCGAGCAGTGACGAGACGATGAGCCACACGCCACCAACGGATCCAATGATGACGAGCAGACCAAAGCGACCGTAGAACAGGCCCGGAATGATGATGCCCACAAGCAATGCAATGATGGCAGGTATGCGCAAGCGCGCAGCCAGCGAGCCCTCCGGCTGCTGGCGCCAGACGGTATGCATGCCAACGCCAAGCAGGAACACCAATGGCAACATCGGTATTGCGAATGCAATCTCGAACCATGGCGGTCCGATCGAAATCTTGCTGCCATCAATCGCTTCCGCAACCAGCGGTGCGAGCGTGCCAAGGAATACCAGCACAGTCGCGACAATCAGTAACACGTTGTTTAGCAGCAGGAACGTCTCGCGCGACACCAGCTTGAATCCGGCCTCGGAATCGAGATCGGGGGCACGGATGGAATACAGGATCAATGCGCCGAGAATGACGATCGCGAGGAAGCCGAGAATGAAGTAACCACGTGTTGGATCGGTGGCGAACGCGTGCACCGACACCAGGATGCCGGAGCGCACCAGGAACGTGCCCAGCAGGCTTAATGAGAACGTCGCGATCGCAAGCAGCAAGGTCCAGCTCTTGAACAGACCGCGCTTTTCAGTCACGGCCAGCGAGTGAATCAACGCGGTTCCAGCCAGCCACGGCATGAACGACGCATTTTCAACCGGATCCCAGAACCACCAGCCGCCCCAACCGAGTTCGTAATAGGCCCACCAGCTTCCCAGTGCGATGCCGATGGTCAGGAAGATCCACGCCGTTGTGGTCCAGGGACGCGTCCACTTGGCCCAGCGGCGATCAAGATTGCCACTCAGCATGGCCGCAATCGCAAACGCAAAGGCGACGGAAAAACCGACGTAGCCGACATACAACATGGGTGGATGAATCGCGAGACCCGGGTCCTGCAGCAGCGGATTCAGATCGGCGCCATCCGGTGGCGCCGGGAACAACCGGTCGAACGGGTTGGATGTCAGCAACATGAACAACAGGAAACCGACCGACAACAGCCCGAGCACCGCAATCACGCGTGCGGTGAACTCTGTGGGCACGTTCTTGCTGAACAGCACAACGGCCAGTGTCCATGAAGACAGAATCAGAACCCACAGCAGCAACGAACCTTCGTGTGCGCCCCAGACCGCAGACACTTTGTAAATGTCCGGCAGATCGATCTGCGAGTGATTGGCGACGTAAGCCACCGAGAAATCACTTTGCAGGAAAGACGTGGTCAGACACACGAACGCAATCGCAATGAACACGAACTGGCCTGTGGCGGTCCAGTTGCCAACCGCCATGAGGCTGGCATTGTTCTTGTGAACGCCGATAAAGGGCAATATGCCCTGGCACAGCGCCATGCTCAGCGCCAGGATCAGCGCGAAATGCCCTAGCTCAGGAATCACTTCGGTTGGCACCTTTCAAGTTTGCTGGCCATGTCAGTGGTTTTTCCATCCAAGTGTTTGGCCAGTGAATCGGCAACTTCAGGTGCCATGTAATTTTCGTCGTGCTTGGCAAGTACCGTGTCAGCGATGAAGGTATCGTCATCACCCATATGTCCGTGTGCGACTACGCCCTGGCCTTCGCGAAACAGGTCGGGCAGGACGCCGGAATATACGACGGGCAGTTCGCAGGCCATGTCTGTGACCTTGAAATGCACGTCCAGCGAGCCCTCGGCACGTTCAATGCTGCCGTCCATCACGAGGCCGCCGATGCGGAAGGTGCGGTCCTCCGGATAATTGCCGGCCACGACGTCAGAGACATCGATAAAGAACATCATGTTGTCCTGAAACGCGCGCAGCGTTAGCGCTGTGGCGACCAGGATGCCGGCGACTGCGAGGCCGACGGCGAGCATGCGTTGTTGTCTTGGCTTCATTAGTGGTCCTCTAGGGCCTTAATGCGGACTTCGATGTCCTTATATACACGTTTCTGGCGGACACGTGCCCGCCACTCGCTCACAATTACGACGATTGCAGCCAGAGCGTAGCAACTCCATACGTATGCGCCGTAATCACCCATCGCCAAAGCATCCATTATTTGACTCCTCCATCAGACAGAATCATCTCTTTAACCCAGCGCGTGCGGCGCTCACGAAACAGAACCTCCGTACGTACTCTGCGCAACAACATCGCGCCGAAAAGGAACGTGAAACCCAGAATCGTCGCCAACAGCGGGTACAGCATTTCCGGGTCCATCGCACCTTTCATAACCGTCTGTCCCTGGTGCAGCGAATTCCACCATTCCACCGAGAAGTGGATGATTGGCACGTTGACGGCGCCGACCAGTGCCAATACAGCGCTGGCCTTATCCGCTTTCGCTGTATCGTCAATTGCCGCGCGCAGCGCCATATAACCGAAATACAGGAACAGCAGGATTAGCTCCGACATCATCCTTGGATCGCCCCACTCCCACCAGGTTCCCCACATCGGTCGACCCCAGATCGAACCGGTTGCGAGCGCCAGAAACGTAAACGCCGCACCGATTGGCGCGACCGCAGCGGCCACGGAGTGCGCCAGCTTCATGCGCCAGATCAGGCCGATGCCACCGGAAATAGCCATGATCATGTACGCCATCATCGACAAATACGCAGATGGCACATGGATATAGATGATGCGAAACGCATCGCCTTGCTGATAGTCAGCAGGAGCCAGGATCAGGCCACCGTAAAGCCCATAGCCGATCAGAATGATCGCAGGCAGTAGCAGCCAGGGAATGAACTTGACCGAGATTCTGTAAAAGTGTGGCGGTGACGCCAGCTGGTGCAGGAATTTCCACATAGGCGGGATTGTACTCGTTACTCGTTACTAATTCTTAATGCCGCAGCAGTTGCAAACGGCGCCAGCGACAGCGCACCGATAGCGTACGCGGCCAGGAAATACACGCCGCCAGAGAGGCCCTCACCACTCGCTGCCAGCGACACAGCGCCGGCACCGACAATGAGAATAGGCATCGCCAGCGGCAAGATCAGAAGGCTAAGCAAGGCAGTTGCGCGGTGCAAGCCCACTGTCAGGGCGGCACCCACCGCGCCAAGCAGGCTCAGGCTTACCGTACCGAGCGCCAGTGTCAGCAGCAGGACACCAATGACATCGACCGTCATCCGGTAGGCTACCGCGACAATCGGCGTCACCAGCACCAGCGGCAAGCCACTCGTCAGCCAGTGCGCGATAGTCTTGCCCAATGCCAGCGCAGGCAGCGGTTGTGGGCTGACCAGCAGCTGGTCAAGACTGCCGTCGTCATGGTCCTGCAGAAACAGCGTGTTCAGCGACACCATCATTGCCAGCAGCGCGGCAACCCACAGCACGCCGGGTCCGCTGAATTCGAGCTGCTCTGCGCTGGGGCCTGTGCCGAGCGGGAACAAGGTGCTGACCATGGCAAAAAAGAACAACGGATTCAGCATGTCGCCCGGCCGTTTCCACGCCAGCAACAGATCGCGGCGAATAACCGCCAGCATACCCGTGAAGATTCCGGGAATTTCTCTCTGCGTCTCCATCAGCTGAGGCCCACTTTGACGACAGTGCCATCGATTTGTACGTCCTGGTGCGCGGCCATCACGCACATGCCGTCTTTTGCCAGATGTTCACTCACCAGCTCCATCACCAGTGCGCGCCCCTCTCTGTCGAGGTTCGTAAACGGCTCGTCCATCAACCACAGCGGCGCGTCGGTGAGTAGTAGTCGCGCCAGCGAAACGCGGCGTTGCTGGCCGGCAGATAACGCGCGCAACGGCAAGCGCGTCAGGCGCTCAATACCCAGTCGCCGCAGGACGCTTTCGAAATCAATATCGCGTTGTGCTCGCAGTCCGGCTTCGAAACGCAGGTTCTCAACGAGCGTCAGATCGCCCTTCAGGCCAGTGCGGTGAGACAGCCAGGTCATCGCGCCATGAAAGTCCTGGCGATGACTGAACACAGAGACGCCATCCCACAGCAGTTCACCCGATTCGAACTCGAGCAAACCAGCCATTGCGCGCAACAAACTGGTCTTGCCGCTGCCGTTCTTACCCTCGAGCAAAAGCATTTCGCGCGGGTTCAGCGCAAAATCCAGATTACGAATGAGCAGTCGTTCGCCGCGGAGCAAGCTTAGCCCGCTTGCCGATAGCTTTGCAGTCAATGCCTTACGTCCTGTCGCCGTTCACCGACGGTCCTTAACGAAACCGAAATATACTTTTTTTATCATTATCTTATGCGCTTCTCTTAAAGCTCTTTCAAAGAACCGTCCGTGTCCCATTGATCGCCAAGGAATCGCACGATTTGCGGTTTACAAGTCTTTGGAGCGAACCGTAGACTAAATGAACCGGACAATGCTCGCAAAAAAAAGAGCAAAACCGGCTCCGTGAAAATACATAGATAACAACGACAATACCGCGATAGACGGTGTTGCGAGCGAGTGTATATGGATCTGAGCGCAGCAGGGCTCAAAGAACAACCTTTCCCGACGCATGGGCGTCCGCTTTCGGTCGTCTCCTATGCCTCGCATCGTGATGCGCTCGCGATACTCCATAAAACCTGCTCTACAGCCAATGGCATCTCACTCCTGCAAGGGCCAACCCTTTGCGGCAAGTCGACGCTGGTGCGCAGTTTCGTTGACTCCCTCGACGACGATACTGCCGTCGCTATTATCGATGGCAATGGCCTCAACACAACCAGCCTGCTCGAAACGGTGTTGCGCCAATTCGGCTATGTGCTGGACTGCAACTCCGCCGCCGAACTCCTCGCGATGTTGCGCGTTTTTGCCATGCAGCAAGCGGCCAGCAACCAACCGCCACTGATCATCATCGAGAACGCGCATGCGCTGAACCCAAGTGCACTGCGCGCTTTATGCGAACTGGCTGAATTGCGAGTCGCCAGGACCAGCGCCGTCAAGCTGGTGCTGGTCAGCGACCGTGCGCTTGCGCCCATCATCGAGGCACCGGCAATGAGTGCCATCGCCTCACGCGTCATCGAAGATTTTCACTTCCACCCCATGACCCGTAACGAAGCAAGCGACTACCTGCAGGCGAAGCTGCGTGCCGCCGGCAGCGACTACCCGGAATTTGTGTTCTCGCGTGCCGTCTGCAATGCGCTTTGGGAAGCGTCAGGCGGCTGGCCCGGCATCATCGATCGAATTGCGCTGCTGGCGCTCGCGAAGGCGGATACCCTGCCGGTTGCCCTGGATACGGTCGAACGGCCAGTGCTGCCGCAAGGCACCTGGAACGCGCAGCAGCTGGAAGAAGCGGAGGCAGATGCCGGAGATGAGCCATCAGGTCCACCGACACTGTTTGTGACGCACAAAGGCGAAACACTCAGCGAACTCTTACTGGACCGGCCGCGAATGCTGATCGGTCGCTCCGAACACAACGACGTGCCGATCCCGAGCCGCTTTGTCAGCCGCCATCACGCCCTGATGGTGCGCCATGGCAGCTCAACATTCCTGATGGACCTGAATAGCACCAACGGGACCTTCGTCAATTCGCGGCGCGTATCCAATCATGTCCTTGTGCATGACGACATCATTTCGGTCGGCACGCATCGCATCAAGTTCAGTGACCCCTACGCCACCAAGCGTGGCAGACTGGACGGCGTCGAGTTTGCTGATACGGCAATCATGAAAACGCTGGAAGACATGCGTAGTCTGCTCGCGCAGGAAAATACGGCGATGATGCCCGCGGCCAGCGAAGATCTGCCGACCTACGGCGGCGATTAGGCGAAGAAACCCTCTTTGAAGTGCTTACGGCACATCGATACGTAGCGGTCATTACCACCAATCTCGATCTGCGAACCCCCGGTAATTGGCTTGCCGTCTGCGTCGACACGCAACACCATCGTTGCCTTGGATCCGCAGTGGCAGATCGCTTTCAGCTCCTTGAGGTTGTCCGACCAGGCCAGCAGGTACTTGCTGCCCTCGAATGGCTCGCCCTGGAAGTCGGTACGCAGGCCATAAGCCAGCACCGGGATATCCAGGTTATCCGTAACTTCGCCGAGCTGAAAGACCTGCTGCTTGGTCAGAAACTGCGCCTCGTCGATGAGCACACAATGCAGCGGCTCCTGCTCGTGGCGCGCCGTGATGGCGGCCAGGAGGTCATCACCTGAGCTGAATGTAATCGCCTGCGCATCAATGCCGATTCTTGACGTCACCTTGCCAACGCCGAAGCGATCGTCGAAATTCGGTGCCAGCACCAGCGTATTCATGCCACGCTCGCGATAGTTGTAACTCGACTGCAGAAGCGACGTCGATTTACCGGCGTTCATGGATGAATAATAGAAGTACAACTTGGCCATCGCTGGCCATTGTCGCACTGTGTTGCGGCTATTTCATCAGTCGCGTTTTTTGGCGCGCGCGTGCTCCGACTTATTGGTCTTTTTCGCGACGTCGTCTTTGTCGTCGCTGACAGGGGCCGCGTCTTTGACCTCATTCGCCGATTCCTCGGCGTTTTCGATTACATCAGCCGCGCCACGCTGGCGCGTTTGCCCGGTCGAACCTCCGCCCGGTTGGTGAACCGATTTCGTTGATGATTTGTCCAGTTCTTTTGTGACGCTAACCGGCTTGTGCTGGCGCTTGCCGGTCGGCAGGCCCGTCGCTGCGTCTCTCGTCGCTTCGACTTGCTCAACGGCTTTGTCTGAGGCCTGTTTCTCAACAGCCTCGGTCGCGGCCTCTTTTTTTGCTGCGTCCTGCGCCATGGCACTGGCCGACAGGAGAACAACGCCGCAGGCGGCCAGGATCAATCGATTCTTCATGGTGTTACTCCACAAAACAAATGCTGTGGCACCACGATTGCATGCAATATCCTCGCAGAGAAGGACTTGCGTCACTATTAGCGGGGTACGCGCACCGAGCTCGCAACGATCTCGAATACCTTACCGGGCTCGATTGCTGCGCCATCTGTGCCAAGATCTTCGGCCAGATGAGCCGCCTCTTCCGCCGTTACCTCACGCGCAATGACTTCGCCAACAAACGTTACGCGCTTGCCGCTGATATCCGTTGGTACAAAGAAACTGTAGTCCTTGAATGCGATGCGGACGACGCTGTTGCCCTCTTGCGCGATGAAGAAACAGCCTTTCTTCTGACACACCTGCGAGACTCTCGCGCTGACTCGCACCGATTGACCAACATAGCCGCTGCCTTCGCTGGCGACAGACTGCAGCGAGACCTGCTTGACAGTCTCATCCAGCGGCGCGCCAAAGTCTTCGAATTCTGCCGTCTGCTGAACGGGGTCTGACAGTCGAATAACGTTGCCATCGTCGGCAGCGACGGAGCCGCCGATAAGGATCGCGGACGTGATCAGGACGGCTTTGAGCGTTGAGGTCCTGGGATTTGATTGCAACATTTTGCTTCTCCTGATGGGCAGACATTCGGCTTTGGCGTGGTGCCCGGGGCGGGACTTGAACCCACACACCCTTTCGGATAGCGGATTTTAAGTCCGCTGCGTCTACCAATTCCGCCACCCGGGCTGAAAAATAAGCCCCTCTTTCGAGGGGCTTACGAATTGGAGGCTAGGGTCGGAATCGAACCGGCGTCCACGGCTTTGCAGGCCGCTGCATAACCACTCTGCCACCTAGCCACTGCTTCGACAGGCGCGCAGTATACGTGCTGTGTGATTAGAAGCACAACCGGCTGGTCCTTGTTTCTAGGGCGTCCAGGCGTAACCGATTTTCATGAACCAGGTGCGATCTGTGACCGTCATGCGGCTGAGATCGTCATCGTCGACATAGTTGTCGGAGTAGCCGAGGAAAAAGACGGTCTGTGGATTGAGCTTGTAGGAATACAGCAACTGGCGACCGGTCTGGTTGGATACGCTGTCAACTTCGTCAATGTATTGGTCCTGATTGCGCTCGACATCCTGAATCTGAGCGGTAAACCTGAGGAAGCTGCGGGCGCTGAACTGCCACGTGAGCCGCACATCATGCACCGCGGCATCAAAAATATTGGGCCCATCCTTGGAGTCGAGCTTTGCGAATACGGCTTCATAGCGCAATAGCAGATGGCGGGTGGCATTCCACTCAATAAATGGGTTGAGCTCGACTTGATCGCCCAGTCTCGAGTTAGCAAAATCGATTTGCGAACCAGCCGACGCCCAGAATGCGACGACCAGCCCGCCGATTGGCTTCACCTGCGCATAAAAGCGGATCCTGTCCTCACTGAACAGAATATCGTCGTACAGCCGGTCGCGGACGAAACCACCGAGCTGGAAGTAAGTCTGCATCGGGCCATTAACGCCGAGCTCTGCTTCGACTTCCTTCTCCAGCAACTGACCGCTATCGTCGTGCGTGATATCCCAGGCGCCCTCCAGGCGAATTCGGGAAAACAGATCATCCTCGTTACCGTGCCAGATTCGACCCATGCCGATCAGTTGTTGATTGAAATCGACCTGCGGGATAAATCCAGAGTCCGCACGAAAGTCGGCGGAGCGGTCTTTGTGCCACATGTACCCAAACCAGTTTCGCGATTCGTACTCGTAGCCCGCGTAGGTCGCGCTGCCCGCAAAGCTGCCAAGCGGTTGCTCAAAATCGATAGCAACATCGTCCGGATATTGCGTATCCGAAATCATGTGCTGCAGCACGATGCTGTGCTGGTCGGAAATTCGCCAGCGCATATCCACACCGCCAACATGATTGTGATAATCGCCGCCGCTTCTTGAGGTCAGCAACGCGCCAACCGAACTGGAATTGCCAAAACTGCGCGAATATCTGCCAACAAATGCGGTATTTTCAATGTCGAGCGAGGTGCTGTCGGAGCCGAAGGCACCCGGAAAAAGCAGGTTCGTAACATCATCCTGAGCTGCAAAAACCCCAAACGTATTCTTACCGCGCTTGCCCGTTAGCTTTGCGCCAACACTGGGGCTCGCAACCGTTCGTGTGAATACAGCGCGTTCAGGCGTGCTGAAATAGTCGGCACCCTCAAGAAAGAACGGCCGCTTTTCCGGGTAAAACAGGGCAAACTGATTGTTCACATCGAGTTGTGCGACATCCGCCTCAACCTGCGAGAAATCGGGGTTGATTGCGAGGTTTGCGGTAAGGTCCGGCGTAATTCCCCAACGGATGCTGACACCCGCTTCCACGTCCGCAGCAGCGGAATCAAGCGGCACTGTGCCGGGATCATCCGTGCTTTCGACCTGAGAAGCCGTAAGCGTCGGCACTATCTCAAGATCGCGCGCCGGCACGGCGTCCTCAAACCCCCGAAGTTTTTCGAACTGGCACAGGTAACAATTCAAATTGCGATCTTGCTGTGAATTTGACATGCGGTAACGGTGCTCACGCGGATAGAAACGCAGTAATTCATAGCCCCACAATTGCGCACCCTCCTTGCTGGGAAATCGCAACTGTTTAAGCGGAATTTGCATTTCTACAATGTAGCCGGTCTCGTGAATCTTCCCCGCGGAATCCCAGATCGCGTCCCAGGATTCATCTTCTTTCTTGTTGACGTCATCGTTGGTCAGGTCCATCTGCACGCCAAGTGCATTGGCGAAGAACTCGAAAGCTCTGCGCTCGTCGCCATAGGTATCGAGCACGATGCCAACAAAATCATCGTTCCAGGCACTGTCGCGATCGCGGAGATAGGCCCTGATTGCATCTGGATCAGGGTCGTGGGCATCGAATGCCACGTAAAGGTTTTCGCCGTCCTCGACGATATAGGCGACCGTCTTCACTCGAGCCGCAGTATTTTCGCCGGGACTGGTCTCTATGTTGATCTGGATCTGCGCCGCGTCTGACCAGCCGGCTTCATCCAGGGCGCCGTCTATTACAAATACGCCGGTGGTGCTGGGCAATTCGGCCACACTGGCAATCGCGGACGACGCCATGATTGCTGCAAGCAGGCCAACCAATGCCCGCACAGCGTGATGCAGCTCTGTCATTCCCCTTCCCCAACCGGCACTAACGATTAGACGCCCTGTTACGGCTAACCGTTTAGCCGTAGGACGCCCGAAACCGCAATTAGTTCGCCGCAATCGTATCAATCATGCAAAATTTCCTTGGGCACATTGCGGCGCGCGCAGCTTATAATCAGCACACATAAAGTCAACCCTTGCCACTGATGGAGCCCCTAAATCGTGAATATCAGACTGATTGCGCTGTTGCTGCTGAGCAGCCCTGTTGCCGTGCTTGCCGAATGGACACTGGACAATGACGCCTCGAGCCTCGCTTACGTCACGACCAAGGCCAATGCGGCCGCCGAGGTTAATCACTTCGAGTATCTGAGTGGCAGCATTGACGATGCAGGCGACGCCCTGCTGGAAATCGACCTCAACAGCGTCAATACGCTGGTGGAAATCCGCGACGAGCGCATGCGCGACGTCCTGTTTGAGACAGGGACCTATCCGACAGCAACTGCCAGCATGAAAGTCGACATGTCCGCCGTGCGCAGCCTTGGAGTCGGCAAGACGGCAGCCGTTACCGGCGAGGCAATACTGAATCTGCGCGATACCGAGGTCAGCCTGACGGCTTCGCTGCTGGTTGTCCGATTAGCAGAGAATCGCCTGCTGGTCTCGACCAACAAGCCACTCATAGTCAATGCCAGCCAGGTTGGGCTGTTGGCCGGCATCGAGAAGCTGCGCGAACTCGCCGGCTTGCCAAGTATCAGCCCGGCAGTCCCGGTCACGCTATCGCTGGTTTTCGAAAAGACATAAAAAAAGCCGCTACCGTTGCAGGTAGCGGCCAGGTTCTTACTGCTCGTCTTTCTAGAACTTGTAGCCGATGTTCAGGCTGTAAACCCATGGATTAACATCCAGCGGTGATCGAATCTTCCGCAACACCATCGGCTGATAACGTGGCGTCCGTTTCGATACTGATGTAGCGAACATCTACGTTGAACAGCCAGCGGTCGTTCATCATGATGTCGGCACCCAACTGCGCCGCAACACCAAACGAATCGTCGAGATCAAGATCGACCACAGCGCCCGGTGCACCCAGTGCTTCTGCCAGGCCGGAATCGACGTCGATGCTGAAGAACGTCGTGTAGTTCAGTCCCAGGCCTGCATACGGCTGGAACTTGCCGTCAGGCATGAAGTGATACTGGAACGAAAACGTCGGCGGCAAGTGGTCGAACTCCGCAAGCGGGATAGTGCCGGCGACGCCGAAATCCAGGCTGGCCTCATGCGTAAATGGCCAAGCAGCGAGAATATCGAACGCCCAGTTCTCAGTGATCATGTAGGTGCCCATCAGCGTCAGGCTGGTGCCATCGTCCACCCGGACCGCCACGTCCTCATCTGAATACACAGGGTTGTCCGGCGATACCATTCCGACACCGGCTCGAAAAATCCAGTCGCCTTTTTCGTGCGCCTGGACGGGTAGTGCGAGCATTACCAATACGGCAGCTGCTGCGATAAATCTAAGTATGTTCTTCATCAGTACTCCTCCGCTAAAACAGATCTTCAGTAGTGATGAGAACACGCTTTGCGCGGCCCCACTATGCGGACAATCGGTAAGCAAATACGGACAATCCGAATAGGATCTTGTGCAGTTGCGGAGTAAGCTTGAGGAGTGTGCTTAGTAGGGCTTATACGGCCGCGTGAAATGCAGCCCAAGGCCGGCCAGCAGCGTCATCAGCGACGCGTACATCGTGAGTCGCCAGTAGCTCGTCGCCGCCTCCACTATCGTAAAGTCGCTGACATAGATCGTTTCACACGCGCCGTCGCCGCTGTCCAGCCGCGTCGTGCTGGTGCCCCGCTTGCCGCCGCCGGACGAGCCGTACGACGCCAGACTCCCCCTGACCCTAATCTGGTCGCCAATATTGAGGTCTGATACGCGATCGCGGATCAGCTCGTCGTCAGAAATCAGATGGTTGTTCGACAGCTGGTACATATCGAACGCGTCCCACGCAGCCTGGTCGCGCGTGCTCACATTGCAGGTGAAAATACCGTTCCAGAATTGCAGTTCGTTCAGATCCGGATGCCGCACGTTGTCGCCCCAGATGACACAGACATCCAGCATATTCAGTTTGTCATTGGACCGCAGGTGCATACGGCTATTGCCGTCATGATGCCGGAACGACACCACCATGCCATGAAGCTCGTAGTCATACTGTGGCTCGACCTCGTATTCGATGCCCTTGTAACGCACGCTAAACGGCTTGTTGCGAGTCGGTGATTGCAGAGGCGCCTCGAACACCTGCGGTACGTAATCAATGCTCGCCGGCAAGGTATTGCGGTTCCAGAAGGACACCAACAGTACGGGCAGACTGGCGAAAATTAGTATTTTGGAAAGGTTCATAGTGTCGGTATGCTGGCCTCAGGCCACACCATCATAACTCCTGCTGCGCACACTAATTTGAGATGGCGTTCATAAAATGAACAACGAGATCGCGACCATTCCCGTCCTCGGGTTGCTCATTGCATTCGTTCCCGCTGGCGTCGTGTTCCTTATCATGTGGCGCTGGGCAGCTGGCCTGCAAACCGCGTTGTACGCAACCCTGCGAATGCTGTTGCAGCTGTTCCTGATCGGCTATGTGCTCGTCTACATCTTCGACACTGATGCGCCACTCCTCATTGTTGCAGTACTCCTGGTCATGCTGACCGCAGCAAGCTGGATTGCGATGCGACCGCTCGAGGAGAAGTCGGTCCACACGTATGTAAGGACGTTGCTCGCAATAGCTATTGGCGGCGTACTGACGCTGGCACTGGTTACTCAGTGGGTATTGAGCGTGCAACCGTGGTTCAGCCCACGCCATGTAGTGCCGCTGGCCGGCATGATATTCGCAGGCTGCATGAATACCGTCAGCCTGGCTGCTGAGCGCATGCAGGCTGAGCTGCAAAAGGGAAACGCTTTCGCCCAGGCGCGTAACAGCGCATTCACCGCGGCGATGATACCCATCGTTAACTCGCTGTTCGCCGTAGGCCTTGTGACATTGCCGGGGATGATGACCGGCCAGATTCTCTCCGGCGTATCGCCGCTCATCGCGGCAAAATACCAGATCGTGGTCATGGCGATGCTGTTCGGGGCCTCCGGAATCGCCGCGGCTGTATACCTGGGCGCGCTTCGTTCTAGGTCGTCTGGCCCTGAATCCTGAAGAACGCGTAACCGCCGTAGACCAGCAGCAGCATAAACCCTGACATTCGACCAAGTCTGCCACTACCAATGTAGAACAGCGGAATGAGTATCGCTGCAAATAACCATGACATGGCAAGATCCGAAACGCCGCCTTCGGGAATGGCGATCTTGCTGATCAGACCGCTGGCCGGCAACACAAACAGAGTATTGAACAAATTCGATCCAATAACGTTGCCCAGCGCCAGGTCCGATTCTTTTTTCAACGCCGCCACTACCGACGTGACTAGCTCCGGCAGGCTCGTGCCAATAGCAACGACAAACAAGCCCACGATCGTTGGCGAGACGTCGAATCTTGCTGCCAGCGTCGAGGCATTCGTGACCGTCAATTCTCCACCAATAAACAACAAGGTGCCACCGCCCAGCATGAACAGCACTGCCTGGGTCGGTTTCACGCCATCGTGAACGATGTAGCTTTCTTCAATGTCGACAAACAGCTGATCACGGTGGGTCGGGCGCAGGACATCCATCGCCGTGATGTAGAGGAAAATGCAAAATACCAGCAGCAACACGATGGAGTCCGACATGCCCAGTGCGGGTGGGTACCCCTCAAGCAACCCATCGAGCGCCATGACTGTCAGCATGGTCGTGCCGAGCAGCAGGAGTGGCACTTCGCGACGTACCAGGCCGCCCTGAATGGTGATGGGCGCGACGATCGCCGTGATACCGAGTATCAGGCTGAGATTCGAGATATTGGAGCCGACAACATTGCCGAAAGCCAGCGCAGTCTCGCCGCGAATGGCGCCCATCACGTTGACCACCAGCTCCGGCGCGCTGGTACCGAAACTCACAATCGTCAGACCGACAATCATCGGCGAAACGCCGAGCTTTGTAGCGAGATCCGATGCGCCGCGCACCAGCAACACGCCGCCGCCGATCAGTGCAACGACTCCAAGTACGACACCGAGGAAGGCCATCATGTCGTCACATTACCCTAAATCCAGGATGAGAGAATTGTGGCCGTGCCGAGAAAGGATACGAAACCCGATACATCCGTGACAGTTGTCAGGATGATCGAGGACGCAGTTGCGGGATCCTGACCAACCCTTGTCAGCACGATTGGAACCAGAGCACCTGAGATGCCAGCACACACCATGGACAGGACCATGGCGACGGCTATGACCACCGCAAGCCCGAGCGACTGACTCCAGACGAACACCGACAAACCACAAGTCACTGCCAGCGCTGCACCATCGACGAGCCCGACGGTCACTTCTTTCGCCAACACGCGGCGCCACTCTCGGGTGCCGATTTCCCGCAGCGCCAAGCCCCGCATGGTCACCGCAAGCGCCTGTGATCCCGCATTGCCGGATTGCCCCGCCACCACAGGAAGCAGCACGGCGAGTGCCGTAAACTGTGCAATGAGGCTTTCGAAAGCCCCGACGACAGCCGCAGCAAGAAATGCGGTAAGCAAGTTGATGTGCAGCCACGGCAAGCGGCGTTTGACCGAGAACATCGCGCTCGACAATGCGCGCTCGTCGGCGCTGGCGCCGACCATTTTCTGAATATCAGCCGTCGCTACTGACTCGATGGCATCAAACAGGCGGTTGTAGCGCACCACGCCCATGAGCCTGCCTTCGACGTCAACGACGGGGAGTGAATCGACCCGAAATTTTTCGAGCTGCTCAACGACTTCAGAGCGCGGCGCGGTTGCGAGCACATGGCCCTCAAGCGGTTCGAGCATGTCAGCAAGCCGCCGATCGCGCTTCGCCATTGCCATCGATTGCATGTCGACTTTGCCTACCAGCCTGTTATCTCGATCCACGACGTACAGCGAGCGAGCTCTGCGCGTTCCGGAGCGGCGCAGAACATCCAGCGCGCCGCTGATCGTCATGTCTGCTCGTATCGTGTCGTACGGCCTGTCCAGCAAGCGACCTGCCGTGCCTTCGTCAAACTGTTGCAACCTCTCAAGGTCTTTGCGTGTCGCAGGCGGCACGGACGTCAGGATCTGCTCGGATTCCTCGTCCGACAATGCCGCAAGCAGGGCTAGTGCCAGTCTTGGCGAGGCATTTTCGAGAATGCCCTCCTGCTGCTGTCGCCCAAGCTTCCTGAATACAGCCGAAGCGCGGCTATCGGTGAGCAGTTCAAGACTCGCCGCCAGTGCATCAGGCCGCGTGCCTGCCAGCTGCTCTGCCAGTTTCCTGTCCGACATATTCTCCAGCGTTGCAGCCGCATCGGCCGGCCGCTCGCGGAGATAGGCGTCGCGCAGTGCAACCTCCAGACTCATGGCGACGTCCTCTTGCTTAAGCTCCGTTCGAGCACATCGCCGAGCAGGCGCATGAGGTCCGACACGAGCTCCTCGACCAGGTGACCGGACGCTCCGTTTCCGGCCTGCGGGTTCTCGAGCGCGCTGAAGAGACTCGCCCGCGTGATACCACCCAGGAGTTTCTGTTCGTGGTCGATCACGGGCAGCCAGTGGTTGTGTTTCCAGCCGGGATCCCCGGCGGCACTGGTCAATGAGGTCTCCGGATGCAAGCTGGGCGTGCGGATCACGAATTCGCGCAGGTCTTTGCCGCTCTTTTTGTGCAACAGCAGGCCCCAGGCATCCAGCGTGCCGAGGTAGCGACCGTCGGCTTCCAGGATTGCGACCAGCGGAGGATCCTCGGAATGCAGCTCGCGAAGTTCTGCCAGCACGTCATCGGCAGATGCTGCCGACGAAAACCGCAGCGGCACATCGGTCACCAACGCACCAACGCTGTGTGCGGGGTAGTTCAGGTGTTGCTGCAGCTTGCGCCTGCGATTGCGGTCTTCGATCGCATTCACCATCGTCAGGCTATGTTCGCGCGGCATGCGGCTTAAGAGTGTTTTTGCATCATCCAGAGAGGCTGCGCGCAGCCAGTCATTCTCAATACGCGTCTCTGCCGCGAGGATTGCCCTGACGCGGGACGCGGACAGTCTGGATGCAATAGAAGCTGCCGTTGCAGCAGGCAATGATAACAGGACATCGGCAATTTCCCGAGTCTCGCCGCGACCCAGAATGCGCGCGAAGTCGTCCGGGTGCTTGCGGGCAAAATCCAGGGTGAGCCTGTTGCCGTTACTCATCAGAGTCGCCGTGCTCAATGCGCAGAACGCTTACCTCGGCGAACCGTGAGGCAGGAATCGACGCAATCCCGTCCTTTGTCGCGATATCCACAGCGGTGCTGTGCACCTCGACCACGATGCCCTCGAGGTCGTCGATGCGAATACGATCGCCCACCGCAAGTCGGCCAACTTCACGATGAGCAAGCAGGTTGGCAACGTGGCGGCTGGCACCCAGCGCGAAGGCCAGCATCAAGCCGCCGCCGCCAACGGCGACAACGATCAGGAGAATCCGCGTCAGGAACGTCAGATTCATGCCGATGTGTTGCAGCGCCATCACAACAGATACGCCCAGCACGGCTCCGTACACCAGTCTCGGGCCGGGCGACTCCGGCGTCAGGTCTTCGCGCAATTCAGCGACCAGATGGCTGCAGAGCACGCCAAGCAAGTGGCCGACCGCGACGATCGAAAATACAATCAACGCATCAGGCACATAGCTCGCCAGGGCACTGTTCAGGCCGTCAGCCGTGCCTGAGGCACCCAGAATTCGCAAGGACATGGCCACTGCCATGATCAGGACGATCCAGAACACAATCGCGCGCGACAGCTTAATCAGGCGTGGCGTGAGCAGGCTGGAGGCGCTGGTTGTCATTCTCGCGATGCGCCGATCCAGTACGGAAAGCGCATAACCCACCGCCAGGCTCAGCAGCCGGGCCGCGATCAGCCCGATTACGAGTACCGCGATAGCGGCCAGTTCCGGGTTGGATCCCACTCGCTCGACGAAATCGGCCTTACCCATACCAGACTCTCCTGCTTGCGTGGTCAGACGACATCGTCATGGGTCAGTATCAGCGTGTCGCACCTGCCGTTCAAGTATGATCAGTACTTGCTAATCCGGCGAAGAAGCATAAAGTGCGCCGCCTATTGCCTGATGGATACCTCAATGGACAACATAATTTGGTTCGGCATCCTGATCTGCGTGTGCCATTCGGCCATGTTTTCAGGGCTGAACCTCGCGTTCTTCAGTCTTAGTCGACTAAGACTGGAGGCGGAAGCCGCTACCGGCAATCGCGCCGCCGCCAAGGTGCTGGCGCTGCGTCAGGACGCCAACTTCCTGCTCACGACGATTCTGTGGGGCAACGTCGGCATTAACGTGCTGCTTACCCTGCTCTCCAACTCCGTCATGATTGGTGTCGTGGCGTTCGCGTTTTCTACAATTCTCATTACCTTTGCCGGCGAGATTCTGCCGCAGGCGTATTTCTCGCGACACGCAATGCGCATGGCGTCGATGCTCAGCCCGGTCATGCGCTTTTACCAGTACGTGCTTTATCCGGTGGCGAAGCCAAGCGCAATAATGCTCGACAAGCTGCTGGGGCAGGAACAGACCGGCTATCTGCAGGAACGGCAGCTGAGGGGCGTTATAGAACAACACATCAGTTCGGACCTTGCCGAGATTGACTACATCGAAGGTCAGGGGGCACTGAACTTTCTGGATATCGACGACGTGCCGATTGAGGATGAAGGCGAGTCTATTGACCCGCTAAGCCTGATCGCGCTGCCGACGAAGGTCGACTTGCCCATACTTCCTGAAGCGCAGAAGATCAGTGATGACTTTGCGCGCAGCGTCAATGCATCCGGCAAGAAGTGGATCATCATCACCGATGAGACCGGTCACCCACGGCTACTGCTGGATGCCGACTCCTATCTGCGCGCGGTGATGTTCGACGATTCGCCGGTCGATGCGTACCTGCACTGCCATCGACCCATCGTGATTGAAAATCCGAATACACCGCTTGGTCACATCATTCTGCGGCTGAAAGAAGGCATACAGTCGGCGGATGACGCGGCGATCGATAACGATATCGTGTTGCTCTGGACCAGTGAACTGAAGCGCGTCATCACAGGCGCTGACCTGCTGGGTCGCTTGCTGCGCGGTATCGACTCGGCGACGCCGGAACCCGCGTAGGGACGTTACAACCCATGAGCCAACACGTCATCTTTGCGGCCCCGTTCTTCATGGAAGCGACCCTGCGTTTCCTGCGCGGAGCTTCGCAGCTGCCGGGAGTCACGCTGACCGTTGTCAGCCAGGATCCGGCCGAAAAGATGCCTGTCGATATTCGCAACGCAATTGCGGGGCACTGGCGCATTGATGACGCGCTTGATGCGCAGCAACTGGTTGACGCCGCCCGCCAGCTGCAGGAACGCTTCGGCAAGGCCGGCAGTTACTTCGGTGCACTGGAGCAGCTGCAGGTGCCATTGGCCGTGGCCCGGGAAGTGCTCGGCATCCAGGGCTTGTCGCCAGAGGCCGCACGCAACTTCCGCGACAAGTCGCGTATGAAAGACGTCTTGAGAAACGCTGGAATTCCCTGTGCCCGGCACAGCCTGGTTGGCGACGCTGAAAGTGCGCGGTCGTTCGTGGCGCGTGTCGGTTTGCCGGTGGTTGTTAAGCCGCCCGATGGCGCCGGCGGCAAGGCCACGTTCAGGCTCGACAGGGACCAGGATCTCGACAACTACCTGCAGCAGTATCCACCGAACCCGCAGCGCCCGACCCTTTTTGAAGAATTTGTGCGCGGTACCGAGCACTCGTTCGACAGCGTCTTCGTGAACGGTGAGCCGGTCTGGCATTCGATTTCGCGTTACATGCCCTCGCCGCTCGAAGTACTGGAGAATGACTGGATCCAATGGTGCGTCATGTTGCCGCGAGACATCAGCGACGCCCAGTACGACCCTATCCGCGAAGCCGGATTCGCATCGATCAGGGCACTCGGTCTGCAAACTGGCCTCAGCCATCTGGAATGGTTCCGACTGGCGAACGGCAACATCGCTATTTCGGAAGTCGGCGCACGACCGCCCGGAGCACAAATCTCCTCATTGCTGTCGTATGCGCATGACGTGGACTTCTACAAGGCATGGCCGCGACTGATGGCGTTCGGTGAGTTCGAACCGCCGCAGCGGCGTTACGCGGCGGGCGCGGCATACATTCGCGGCCAGGGACGTGGCCGCGTAAAGCACATCTACGGTATTGACGACATCCAGCGACGCTTCGGTTCAATTGTCGTTGAAGCGAAGCTGCCGCAGACCGGCCAGCCGCCCAACGACAGTTATGAAGGCGATGGCTACATTATCGTGCGCCACCCCGATACCGACACCGTGCAGAATGCCCTGCAGGAAATCGTGGCAACCATCCGCGTGGAACTGCAATGACGAGTAATGCGCCATGGCGATTGCTGCTGGGACCGCAACGGCCCGTCGCCAACGTTGGCACAGCCATTGCCGGCACACTCAATGCTGATGAACCGATTGCCGTCATCTCGGCCGCCTGGCAGGAGGCTGAAGGTGATATCGACGACGTTCGCAAGCTGGTGCCCAACCCACTGCATGACCTGAATCTTTATCAGCGCGCTGATGAGCTGTTTGCAAAGGACGAAACTCTGCGCAACGCCTACCGCACGCGTCAGGATCAACTGATTGAGCAACAGCAAATGTATCGTTTGCGCTTGCGGCACCTGACCATCGCCGCACGCAGTATTCTGCGGGCCGAAGGCAATGTGGCTGCTATCGCAGACGAACGGCGTCACGCAATCTCGCAACTGCGCGCGTTGGATAAGCATCATCTGCGGCAGATCAGAAAGATCAATAATCGCTTCACCGAGCAGTTCAATGAGCAACAGCATGCAGCACTCGCAGACAACATCGCTGAGATCCGGCAGCAACTGGCGGGCGTCAGTACCGTACTGATTACCGGCGGTAACGTCGTGGTGCTCCTGAATCGCCTTGACTTGTTCGATCTCAAGCCCGTTCTGGAGCAAAAGAACCTCGTCGCCTGGTCAGCCGGCGCGATGGTACTTTGCGATCGGATCGTGCTGTTTCATGATCGCCTGCCGCAAGGCCGACGTGACCCCGAGGTGATGTGCGAAGGCCTTGGCCTGATCAGCGACACGGTCGTTTTGCCGGATGCCGGCAATCGAATTCGCAAGAACGATCTCATCAGGATCAGCCTGTTCAGCCGGCGCTTTTCGCCTGCCGCCTGCCTGACGCTCGACAATGGCTCCGAGTTGCTGGTGCAACATGGCAAAGTCCGGCATTGCGAATCTGTCCGTCACATTTCGCGCGACGGACGCCTCATTGAGGTTAGCGCAGCGTGAACCCGACATTGCAGGCATTCATCGAACGCGCGAGTGCGGACGCGGACAACGACGCCTTTTTCAAGGCTAACGAGTTTCCGCTGGTAGATGGCACCGATGTCACGTTCGTGTATCGAGGCGACGTCGAGGCTGTGTTCCTGCATTGCTGGATTTCCGGCCTCGACACCGCGCAACCCTTCCAGCGCCTGGAAGGCACGGATGTCTGGGCGACAACCATCGAATTGCCGAAAGGCTCCCGAATTGAGTACAAGTTTGAGGTCATTCGTGACGGCAACAAGGAACTCATACTCGACCCTCTCAACCCGGTGCTTGCTCATGACCCGTTCGGCGCGAACTCGGTTTGCCAGGGCTATGGCTACGAGCGGCCCGAATGGTCTCTGCCAAACACGTTGTCGCGACAAGGTTCGCTGCACCGCAAACAGATTCACAGCAACGCGTTCGGCGAAGCACGTGACATCCACGTGTATTTACCGGCAACGTTTCGCAGCAATCGACGTTACCCGCTGCTAGTCGTGCACGACGGCGACGACTATTTGCGCTATGCCGACCTGAAAGCAGTTCTCGACAACCTGACGCACCGGCTGGAGATCCCGTCACTGATTGCAGTGCTGGTGCAGTCGCCAGATCGCTTGGCGGAGTACTCCGGCAACGATACACACGCGAAGTTTCTGGCGGAGGACCTGCTGCCACACATGGTTGCTGAGTACCCTCTGATCGACCGCGCCGATGCACGCTGCCTGATGGGTGCAAGCTTTGGCGGCGTAGCGTCCCTGCATGGCGCATGGCGCTACCCCGAGCACTATGGTTCGTTGCTGCTGCAGTCCGGGTCTTTTGCATTCAGCGACATCGGTCGCCACAACCGCGGGCCGGCATTTGATCCCGTGGTCCGTTTCATGAATGAGTTTCGTGAACAGCAGGAACGCCCTGCTGCGCGCATATTCATGAGCTGTGGAATGTACGAATCGCTGATCTACGAAAATCGGTCGCTTGTGCCGCACTTGCAGGCGAAAGGTGTTGAAGTGCGCTTCGAAGAGGCGCGTGATGCGCACAACTGGGAAAACTGGCGAGACCGGCTGCGGCTTGGGTTGTCGTGGCTAATGCCCGGCCCCGCGTGGCAGGTCTACGAATAATCGGGTCATTCAGCCTCGCCTGTAATGACTGCTGCTATATTGACTGCAAAATCAGAATACAAAAACAAAGGAATTAATGTGGCTCAAGAAACAAGACATATCGGGCTGTCCCTCGGCGCCGACATCTGCTGGCCAATCTGCTACGAGGCTCTGCTAAAGGAACTCGACTTATCGATCAAGCTGAACGGCAACGACATCGGCTTTGACGTAGAACGCCTCAATATCGAACCGTTTGATCTGATGCAGCCGTGCAAATACGACGTCGTTATCGATCGTTTGACGCACTGGTATCACACGTCGCGCGAGTGGATCAAAAAGTCGATTCTTACCGACGACCTGTATGTCTTCAATAACCCGTGGTCGCTGCAGTCCATGGAGAAACAAACAACGTATTGCGCGATGATGCGACTCGGCATGCCGATTCCGAATACCTGGCTGATTCCACCCAAAGCGTACGCGGAATCGAACGACCTGCAGCCGACACTGCGACGCTATGCAAAGCTCTTCAATCTCGGTGATATTGGCGACAAGATCGGCTACCCGCTGTTCATGAAGCCCTACGACGGCGGCGCCTGGGTCGGCGTAACTGCGATCAAGGATCGTGACGCCCTGATCGAGGCTTACAACGACAGCGGCACGCGCGTGATGCACCTGCAGGAAGGCATTGTCCCGTTTGACGGCTTTGTGCGCTGCATCGGCCTTGGGCCGCAATGGCGTTGCGTCAATTACGACCCCGATGCGCCACTGCACGACCGCTACCAGATGGACGTCGACTTCCTGTCAAAAGAAGAAGAGCAGCGACTGATAGACATCACGATGGTTATCAATGCCTTTTTTGGTTGGGACTTCAACTCTTGCGAGTCGTTGCTTAGCAAAGGCGAATGGCACCCGATCGACTTCGCCAATGCCTGCCCTGATTCGCAGGTGACGTCGTTGCACTTCCACTTCCCGTGGCTGATCAAGGCGAACCTGCGCTGGTCGATATTCTGCGCGGCGACCAAGCGGCGCCCGAACACGGACCTGAACTGGCGTGAGTATTTCGACATTGCGGACCAGGACATTCCGTTCGACGAGAAACTCGCGGCATACGTCAAGATCGCGAGGAAGCGATTCAACGTCGACGAATTCGAAGCATTCTGCGAAGAACACCTGGGCCATCTCGATGAAGTCGCTGACGCCTACTTCGGCACTGAGGGCGTGCGCGATGCTATTCGCGAGAAGGTCGAAGCTCTGTACCCGGAGCACGAGATTGACGAGTTCACGCAGCTGTTCTGGGACCGCATCCAGAAGTGGCGCAAACACGAGCACAGTGCACGTCCCGCTTCATGAAAGACGTAACTCGCTGGTACTCATCGATCGTCGAACAAGAGGTGCAACTGGTTCGTTGGGGCCACATGGGCACGCCTGTGCTGCTGTTCCCGACCGCAGGCGGTGACGCCGAGGAAATCGAACGCTTCCATCTCATCGGCGTTTTGCAGCCACTCCTCGATGCTGGTCGCATCAAGGTCTACTCGACGGATAGTATCGCCGGCAAAGCGTGGTTCAGCGGCGAGCATTCCGCAGAGTACTGCTCGCGCCTGCAAAATTGCTTCGATTCACTGATCTACAACGAGATAACGCCTGCCATCCGCAATGATTGCCGCACGCCGGATATCGAGATCATAGCGGCCGGAGCGTCTATCGGCGCGTTCAACGCCGTCGCGACCGTTTGCCGGCACCCCGATGCCTACAAACTGGCGATCGCCATGAGCGGCACCTTCGACTTGTCGAAGTACCTCGAAGGCAGCTCCAACCTGGACTTCTATTTTTCCTCGCCCCTGCACTATCTGCCGCAGCTCGAGGGACCACAGCTGGAAATGTTGCGGAAGCGACTGATCCTGCTGCCGACCGGCGAAGGAAACTACGAGGACATTAGCGAGTCCTGGCGTGTGGCCCGGGTGCTGGGCGCCAAGGGCGTGCCGAACAGGGTTGACCCGTGGGGGCCGGACTACCACCACGACTGGAATACGTGGCGCGAAATGTTGCCGAAATATCTCGACGAATTTGCGTAAGCACTGCTACTCGGCGTACATCTGCAGCTCTGAACCAACGGCGTCGGCCATGTCCATGGTCTTCTGCAGGTCCGCGTGGCGCAGCATGATAAAGCCATCGGACACCAGCGTCTTGCGCCAGTCCCTGCGTGGCGTACCGGGTTGCAACAGCGTATTCCAGACCACGTGTTCGCCAAAGCGGCGCTGCAATTCGTCGCTGCCAGCGATGTGTGTAATACGACCGGTGCCGCGTGCTCGCTTGAAAATCGTGGCAACGTTGTAGCGGCGCTCATACGACTCGCTGATCTTGCCGTGCGTCAACGCCTGACCCCAGGCCTTGAAGACATCGAAGTCACAGGCGTATTTCATCTGGTCGACCTGGTGTGCGCCAGGCGGTCGCCCACCGATCTCCCCGAAGACGACCTCGCCGTCGGACTTCCGGTACCACTCCATGTGCGTAAAGCCAGTGCCGAACTGCAGCGCCTTGATCACGTCGAAGCCCATTTGCACGCCACCTGCCAGGTCGTCACGATCCACGTCCTGCAACGCGATAACCTGTGGGGAAATCCACTCATTGCTGCGCGCAATGAGCGGTCGCGGCCGATACCACGCGACATTGTAGTATTCGATTTTGCCATCCACGCAAATGGTGTCGAAGGTGAACTCTTCGCCATCGATGAATTCTTCGATACTGATCATGGGGACATGACGCAGAAGCGGCAGCACGGCGCGCAGCTCGTCACGCGAAGCCACCCGGTAGGTATCGGCGGATCCCGCACCATCGATCGGTTTTAGAATCAGCGGAAAACCGATCGTTTCCGCTGCCTCCCAACATCCCGCAATGCTGTCAACAGCGACATGTCGCGGCGTGCGGATGCCCGCGTCGTCAAGCGCAACCTTCATGGCTTCCTTGTCGCGAAACAGGCGTGCGTGCTCAACGCTCATGCCGTCCACGCGAAAATGTTCGCGCAGCTCTGCTGCCAGCATCACGCCCGGCTCCCACAGGCATTCGATACGATCGAGCTGATTGCCCGCGCAGCGCCTGGGTCAGCTCCGCGATGACTGTAGCCGCTGTCCCAGAGCGAGGAAACCTGCACGTACTCAGACAGCGATCGCTTCACCAGATCCGGAAGGTTGTTGACGTGCTGGTCGCCAACGCCAAAGACTCGCGCGCCGGATTCGGCGAGTCCGCGGGTAAACTCGGGCATGTCTGCCGGGTATCCCGGCGATATGATCAGTACGTTCATCATGGTTCGCGTAGAATAGCAGCCGCCATCCGATTTAGAGGGAATTCTTTGGCCAGCAATAACAAGAAACTCAATATCTGCCTAGTCACTGCGGAGTTTGCGCCGTTCGCCAAGACGGGGGGACTCGCCGACGTCAGCGCCGCGCTTTCCGCCTATCTGCACGGCGAAGGACACGACGTACGTGTGCTGATGCCGTTGTACTCGACGCTGAAGAGCGACGGGCTCGACATCCAGCCCGTCGCCGGCCTGCAGGACCTGGCCGTTTCAATCGGACCGTGGGATATCGAATACTCAATTTACAGCGCCACGCTCGACACTGGCATGCCGCTGTATCTGTTGCACTGCCCTGCCCTGTACCAGCGCGACGGGCTGTATACGCAAAACGACGACGAGCACCTGCGCTTCACACTGCTTGCGCGGGCGTCGTTTGAGATGTGCCAGCGCATGCGGTTTGCGCCCGATGTCATGCATTGCCATGACTGGCACGCTGCCCTTGTGCCACTGTACCTGCGCACGGTCTACGCCTGGGACAAGTTGTTCAGCGATACCAGGTCGGCGCTGACCATTCACAACATCGGCTACCAGGGCGTATTCAGCGCGGACATCATCGGCGACCTGAATCTGCCTGGCTACGAGCACATGCTGCACCAGGACGATCTCAATTCCGGCCGCATCAACTTCTTAAAGACCGGATTGATGTATGCCGACCTGCTGACAACGGTCAGCCCGACATATGCACGCGAGATACAGGGCGAAGAGTACGGCATGGGTCTCGACGACATCCTGCGCAAACGTGACGATGCTCTGATTGGCATTCTGAATGGTGTCGACGATCACGAGTGGAATCCGGAAACCGACCCGCTGATTCCAAAGAACTTCAGTGCGAAGAACCTGAGCGGCAAGAAGGCCTGCAAGAAAGCGCTGCAGAAAGAGCTTGGCCTCAACGGAACGGCTGCCCAGCCGATGCTAGGCATCGTTAGCCGGCTCGTCGGACAGAAAGGACTTGATCTGCTTGAGGGCGTGCTGCCAACCCTGCTGAGTCGGCGAGACTTTTCCCTGGCTGTACTCGGCACAGGCGAAGTGCATTACGAGCGTTTTTTCCACTGGCTGCACAAGCACGCACCGGGCCAGGTCAGCTTCTATCGCGGCTACAGCAACAAGCTTGCGCACTGGATCGAAGCCGGCAGTGACATGTTCCTCATGCCATCGCGCTATGAGCCCTGCGGGCTTAACCAGATGTACAGCCTGAAATACGGCACGGTCCCGATCGTGCGAGAAACCGGCGGGCTTGCGGATTCGGTGCAGGCAATAAACCCGGCCAATGGCACAGGCACGGGCATTCTGTTTCGCCATTACGATGAAACAGGCCTTGCGTGGGCTATCAACACGGCGCTCGATCTCTACGAAGACAAGGCGCTCTGGACCAAGGTTATGCGGAACGGCATGGCCCTGGACTTCTCTTGGCAACAGCAGGGAGCACAGTACGTGACAATATTCCGCCAGTTGGCCGGCAAATGAACGTTATCTTCGTAGAACCATCCTTCCCGCGAAACCAGCGTGAGTTTGTGCGCGCCTTGCATGCGGCAGGCGCCAGAGTCATCGGCATCGGCGAACGTCCGGTTGAATACCTGGACGACGAGGTAAAGAGCTGGCTGCACGACTATGTGCAGGTGCGTTCGGTTGTGCACGAGCCTTCCATGCTCGAAGCCGTCAAACTCATTCAGGGCCAGCTCTGGGTAGATCGAATCGAGGCAACGGTTGAAGCGCACATCATGCCGGTCGCCGCCGTCAGGGAAGCGCGCCGCATACCGGGCACAACGGTCAAGACCGCCTACCTTTGCCGCGACAAGCCCGCCATGAAGGACGCGCTGCGGGCCGCCGGTATACCGTGCGCACAATCGACGCGAGCCGAGTCGCCGGCCGACGCACGCGACTTTGCCGCGACCGTTGGCTATCCGCTGATTATCAAGCCGCCGGCAGGGGCTGGTGCATCCGGAACCTACAAGGTTAACGACGACGCCGAACTCGAGGGCGTTATCAACGAATCCGGACTGCGCGACGGCCAGGCCGTTGCCATTGAAGAGTTTATCGAAGGTCACGAGGGCTACATCGACACGCTATCCATTGATGGAGACGTGCGGCACGAGTTCATCACGCACTACTACCCGAACGTCCTCGAGGCGATGCGCGAACGCTGGATCTCGCCGCAGATGATCACTACAAACCGTATCGAGGCGCCAGGCTATGTTGAGGTTCGCGAGATGACGCGAAAGGTGATTAAAGCGCTCGACATCGGTACCTCAGCAACGCACATGGAGTGGTTTTACGGGCCAAAAGGCCTGAAGTTTTCCGAGATCGGCTGCCGCCCTCCCGGGCGTTGGACAATGGGACGTCTACAACGCGGCAAACGAGTTCGACCTCTACTACGAGTGGGCCTGCGCACTGGTCAAAGGCAATACCAGCACCGAGCCGTCGAGACGCTTTGCCGCCGGAATGATCGCTCTGCGACCGGACCGTGACGGGCATATTCGTGGTTACTCAGGCGTTGATGAAATCAGCGCAAAGTACGATGACTGTATTGTGCGCGCCCACTTGCCGGATGCCGGCACGCCTACCCAGCCTGTCGAGGCCGGCTACATGGCGAATGCCTGGTTGCGAGTGCGGCACCCGGACTACGACACCTTGCGCGGCATCATGAACGACATCGGTCAGACCCTGAAGGTGCATGCGTCGTGAGTAACGACGAGGCGACCCGGTTCAGAGAACTGCAAAAACAGCTGCCCAAAGTCTGGGAACAGTTCCAGAACGACCCGTGTTACGAGCACACTTCGGTGATTGTGCCGTCGATGAGCGTTAACCAGGAAGAACTGGCGAAGGTCACCGGTGCCGCGTTCTACGAAGAACGGCTCATGTTCGCACTGATTCGACTGCGGAACCCGAACGCCAGGCTGGTCTATGTGACCAGCAATCCGGTGCACCCTGACGTCGTCGACTACTACCTGCAGCTGCTCGACAGCGTCTCGGCGAGCCATGCACGCAAGCGCCTGCACATGGTGTCCGTGTTTGACTCCAGTCTTCGTCCGCTGTCGGAGAAGATCCTGGAGAGGCCGCACCTGCTCAAACGCCTGCGCGGCTTCATCGGCGACAGCCAGCACGCATACCTCACAACTTATAATTCGACGTCACTGGAGCGGCGCCTGGCACTGAACCTCGGCATTCCGATGAACGGGCTCGACCCAGCATTGCTGCATTTCGGCACCAAGTCCGGAAACCGCAAAATCTTTGCTGACGCTGGCGTCAAATTTCCGGTCGGGTTCGAAGACCTGCACACGGAAGACGATATCGTGTCCGCCTTGTTAGAGTTGCGTAAGAAACGACCTGGCCTGAAACGTGCCGTCGTCAAACTCAACGAGGGTTTCGGTGGTGAGGGCAATGCGATATTCCGCTACCCGGATGGCGACAGCGACGACAACAGCGTTCGCAGCGCGCTGCGGCAACTGGCGTGGTTATCCGGCAACGAAACCTATGAGAAATTTCTGCATAAGTTCGACACCATGGGCGGCATTGTCGAAGAACTCATAGAAGCCGACGCCGCGCGCTCGCCCAGCGTGCAAATGCGCATCCTGCCCAATGGAGAGACGCGCATGGTCTCGAGCCATGAGCAGATTCTCGGTGGCGCGACCGGCCAGGCATACGTCGGCTGTCGCTTCCCGGCAAACGACGAATACCGCAACTTGCTGCACACTGAAGCGTACAAAGTCGGCAAGGTACTCAGCGGCAACGGTATCGTCGGCAGGTTTGCCATCGATTTCCTGACATCGCAAAAAGACGGCGAGTGGCTGGCGCATGCCATCGAAATTAACCTGCGGATGGGCGGCACAACGCCGCCGTTTCATGCCCTGGAGTTCCTCACCGGCGGAGAACTCGACGCCGAGAGCGGCAATTTCATCGCGCCGAACGGGCAAGTCAAATACTACAGCGCCACCGACAACCTGAAGTCTCCCGCCTACCGCGGCCTGCTGCCGGAAGACCTGTTCGAAATCATCTGGCACCACGACCTCGGCTTCAAACACGCAACGGGAACGGGCGTTCTGTTCTACATGATTGGCGCGCTGTCGCAATACGGCAAGCTCGGCATGACCTGCATTGGCAACAGCCCTGAGCAGGCGGAGGAACTGTTTGCCAATACGGTGAGGGTTCTGGACGAAAGCGCCAGCGGCGATGCGCATGGCACAGCTGCGCCGATGTCAGACCGCTACATCGCTATCGAATAGCAACGACCGCGAGATCGCACTCAAAGTCGTCTCTAGCCAGCGGACGACACTGCGGCGGAAAACCGAACTGCTGCCAGTACTCGAGCAGGCCGCGCTCAATCATCAGTGTCTTGCGCTGTTGCTCACGCTCCAACGCTTTCGAACAACTCGGGACGTCGCTTGGCGAGGCCATAGGGGTTCCAGAAGAAGTCGGGAAAGAAGTCGAACCTCCAGCCGTGCAGGGTCAAACAATGCCGTTCGGATCCAGTTCGACGCCGGCCGCGAGCGCTGCGTTGCTAACGTCCGCATTGAATTCGTCCGCACTGTAGGTCTTGTCAGTAATCATCCTGAAAAATGGCTCTCTGAACCACGGCCTGTCGGGCTTGCAGGGCGATGATCAGGTGAGACAGTGCGGAGTCATTGCCAATGGCGGCGTAATAGCCAAGAAATACATTGCGCCACGATCGCTGCCCGCGCAGCATGCCAATCTCGAACAGACGCGCGGCCTCTTCTCCCTGGCCCTTGAATAGCAACGTGAATGCCACAAACCGGCGACAGATTTCGTACGCCGGATCGATCTCGAGACAGCGCCGAAAATCGCGTTCTGCGTCATCGAAGAACCCGACCTCCAGCAATATTGCGCCGCGAATGTAGTGCGCCTGGAGATTGTCCGGGTCGAGCGCAAGCGCCCTTTCAAGTTGCTCAGCAGCACCGGTCTGGTCGTTGATTTCGGTAGCAAGTCGCGCCTCGAACGGCGTACGGCAGGGCAAGACGGTCATCCAGTAAACTCGCGCGATCAGCAGCCGCACGAGCCTTTGGGAAATACTCTTCATCCGTGCCCAGCTCCCAACCCGGCACAACGGAGTAGGCGTTGGCCAGACCGGCCCATGCTTCGGCAAAATCCGGGTCGAGTTCCGTCGCCCGCTCATAAAGCTGCACGATCTCCTCGAGGTTCAGGGAGGAGCGGCGATGAAAGAGGCCCTGCGCCTTGAGATAGGCGCTATAGGCGTCGAGGTTGCTGGTCGCCGTTTCGCGTGGTGCTGGTGCTGCGATCACCTCACCAATCAGCGGACCAAGTTGCTCCACAATGGCTGCGGCAATTTCATCCTGAACGTGGAAAATATTCTCTGTAGTCAGCTGGCGGTCGTAAGTCTGCGACCACAGGTGCGTATCCGTTTGTGCATCAATCAACTGCGCCGTGATGCGCACGGTGTCGCCCGCCTTTCTTACCGAGCCTTCCAGGACGTGGCGCACCTTGAGCTTCTGGGCAATAACCGGAATGCCCAGTTCCTTCTGTCCTTTGAAACCGAAAGACGACGTCCTCGATGCAACATCAAGATTTTCGATGCGTACCAGTACGTTCAGAATCTCTTCAGATATGCCATCGGAAAAATACTCCTGGTCACTCTCAGGTGACAGATCTGCGAAGGGCAACACGGCGATCGACGCATCCTCGACAGCGGCGTCCCCCGGCAAAGGTGACGAAGCTGCAACCGGCTGCGCGGCGCTGTTCGTTACGGACTCTGCCTGCCCGGGTTCTCTTGCTTGCTGCCAAAGGCCAAAGGCAATCAGCAACGCAACAGCGAACGCGGCAGCAATAATGATGTCGAGCTTGCGCCCAGTGGAATGCGTTATGGACTCCGAGGAATCAACGTCGGCGGTCGTCTTGATACCTTCAGGCGTCAGCTCGAAAGCCCATGCAAACAGGCACGCAAACGGAAAGCCGAGCAGTATCAGACCCGCCATCGTCTTGCCCACCCAGGCCGGCGTCTCGAACATGTCGAACAGCACGTCGCCGACCTGCAATACGAGCCAGCCGACGACGATATAGGCCAGGCCTACCCGAACGACGTTGCGTCGCTTTAGCTCGTCAAACAGATTTCCCACGTATCGCTTCTCTCGAAATAATGTCGGTGCCAGCGGCTGAGTATACAGCTACGGGAGCCGCTTCGACCCGCGCGCGGCCCCGCCGCAAAGACCGCAGGCAAAAAAAATGGCCCCGGGTCAGGGGGCCATTTTGCCTTTGCAATCAAAGGATTATTTGGAGCGGGAAACCAGGTTCGAACTGGCGACCTCAACCTTGGCAAGGTTGCGCTCTACCAACTGAGCTATTCCCGCAGGGTCGTACAGAGGGGCGGAATTGTATCCGGTTGGCACCGACTGTCAAGGGAAAATGCCCCTATTCGGCGTCCGGCGCGCGGTCGTCGTCCATCATAATGAACGGCCAGGCGGCTTTCAGATAGATGATCATGGACCAGATCGTCATGATCGCGGCGGCAACCAGCAGCACGAACCCGACCGCATAGACGTCGATGCCCATGAACGGGTTCTTGTAGACCATGAACGCAATGCCGAACATCTGCAGCGTGGTCTTTACCTTGCCAGTGATATCGACCTTCACATTGGTGCGCTCACCGATGGTCGCCATCCATTCACGTAGTGCCGATATCGTGATCTCGCGACCAATGATGATCATGGCGATGATGTCTTCAAACCAGCCGGCTTGCGCCTGCACCAGCATGACCAGCACGATCGACACCATCAGCTTGTCGGCCACCGGGTCCAGAAACTCGCCGAAGCGTGAGGTTTGCCCGTACTTGCGCGCGACCCAGCCATCGATGAGGTCCGTTATGGCGGCGATACCGAAAATAATTGCAGCAATCGGCCGCGCATTCGGAATGGAGCTGTAAAAGCAGATAACGACGACCGGAATCGCAGCAATGCGAAACAGCGTCAAAATGTTGGCGAGGTTGAGTTTCACGATCGGATGAGCCTGTGCCTAGCGGCCGTCAAGATGCAGGTCATTGTATATGGTTTCCGCCAAAGTGCGACTGATGCCGCGTACTTTGACAAGGTCGTCGATACTGGCGGCGACGACCCCCTGCAGGCCACCGAACTGTCGCAGCAACTCCCTGCGCTTCTTCGGCCCCAGCCCGCGAATGCTCTCCAGCCGCGAGGTATTGCGAGCTTTCGCCCGCCGTTGTCGGTGCCCGGTAATGGCGAAGCGATGCGCTTCATCGCGAATTTGCTGAATCAGCAGCAACGCCGGCGAGTCAGAGGGCAGCAACATGGCGCGGCTGCTGCCGGGCAGGAACAGCTGCTCGGCCCCTGCCTTGCGCGCCCTGCCCTTGGCGACCGCAACGACGTTAAGCCAATCCAGTTCCAGCGCACGCAGCACCTTCATCGCCTCAGCCAGCTGCCCTTTGCCACCGTCAACAAACAGGACGTCGGGAACCGGCACCTCACCGCGTTTGATTCTCGCGTAGCGGCGCTGCAGCGCCTCTGCCATGGCCGCATAGTCGTCTCCGGCCGAATCAGGCTTCAGGTTGAAGCGCCGATAGTCACTCTTCATGGGGCCGGCGCCGTTAAACACCACGCAGCTTGCGACCGTCGCCTCGCCCGAGGTGTGACTCACATCAAAGCACTCGATGCGCTCTGGCGTTGCGTCCAGTTTCAGCAGCTCGCCCAGTGATGCGAACTGGCGCCGTATCGTCGCGTTGCTCGCCACCTTGAGGTTCAGGCCCTGCTCGGCGTTGGTCCGCGCCATATCCCGCCAGCGTGACCTGTCGCCACGCACGTTGTTCTTGATCGCCACCTTGTGGCCTGCTCGCGCCCCGAGTTCCTCGCACAGCAAGAGCTGGTCCTCGATACGCTCGTCGATGATGATCTCGTGCGGCGCCGTACGGCCAAGGTAGTACTGCGCGACAAAGGCGTTGAGTATCTTGCTGCGGTCCGTTTCTCCCGGCAGCTTGGGAAAGTGATCGTGACTGCCCAATACGGCACCGTTGCGAATGAACAGAACAGTCACGCAATGCATGACGCCGTTGGATGCGAAGCCGAGAATATCGATGTCCTGGCCGGCATTGCGCGATACCAGTTGCTGCGCCTCGATTTCCTTGAACTGCGAAATCTGGTCACGAAACCGCGCGGCCTGCTCGTACTTCTGCTCGCTCGCCGCCTGCTCCATGCGCTCGACGAATGTCGCGGTCACGCTGCTGTTGTTGCCGTCCAGAAATTGCAGCGCGGCAGCGAAGTCCTGAGCGTATTGCTGCTCGGAAATCAGACCCGTACATGGCGCCGTGCAGCGCTTGATCTGGTGCTGTAAACAAGGTCTTGTTCGATTAGAAAAAAACGTTTCATTACAGTTTCTTATGAGGAAAAGCTTCTGTAATTGATTAAGTGTGTGCCGGACCGCCGTGGTGCTCGGATAGGGGCCAAAATAGCGCCCCTTCGCCTTCCTCGGTCCGCGATGAAACCGCAGCCTCGGAAACGCATGGTGGGTTGAGGCAAAGATGTAGGGGTAGCTCTTGTCATCCCGCAGCAGCACGTTGAAGCGCGGCTTGTGCTGCTTGATGAGGTTGTACTCGAGCAGCAACGACTCGGCTTCGGTGTTGGTGACCGTGACTTCGACCCGCGCCACCGACGCCATCATCAGCTCGGTCTTCGGCGCTTGCTGGGCGCGCTGAAAATAGGTTGCGACGCGCTTCTTGAGATCACGCGCCTTACCGACATAAATCACTTTGTGCTTCGCATCGAGCATGCGATACACACCCGGGCGATGCGTCAGCGTGCGCAGGAATGACTTGACGTCGAAGGCGGTCTCTTCGTTCACGTGCTCAGGTTAGCAACTGCCTGGCCGTGCGGAAAACAGATTCGAACATCGCCGTGGTCAGTCGCCCGGTATTGGTGTTGTAGCGACTGCAGTGATACGAGTCGAGCATCCTGAACGGGCCCAGGTCGTGCAGCGCTTCGTGAGCGAATTTGAACTCCACCTGGCGCAAACCCTGTGCCTTGATGATGGCGCGATGCGCGATACCGCCAAGCGCAAGCACGACGGCATTGGCCGGCAACAATTGCAGTTCATTGGCGAGAAACGTATTGCAGGTGTTGATCTCGGCGCCTACCGGCTTGTTGTCAGGCGGTAGACACTTGACCGCGTTCGTGATGCGGCAGCCGCTCAGCTGCAGGCCGTCATCGGTCGACACGGACTCCGCGTGCGAACTGAAGCCAAACTTGTGCAGCATCTGGTACAGCATGATGCCCGCATGGTCACCGGTGAAGGGCCGGCCGCTGCGATTAGCGCCGTGCATGCCCGGCGCGAGCCCGACGATCAGGAAGTCCGCCTTGCGATCGCCGAACGGCGGCACCGGCCGGCAGTAGTAGTCCGGATACTTCTGCTGCACGTCGTCGAGAAAAACCGCGAGCCTGGGGCACGCGCGGCAGTCCTTGTCGAATATCTCAGCAGCCACCCTGCTAGTCGGTCATGTGACGGATAACAGCGCGACCGAAACCGCGGGTGCCGACGAGGCGTGCGCCCGGCACGAGCTTCTCGAGCTCCTGCTCGACTTCCTTCTTGTCATGCGTACGCGCCTTGCGCTTCGGGCTGCGGATCGCAGAACGAAGCCTGGCGAGATCAAAGGTCAGCTCGCCATTGGCGATCGTGCCCGCAACGCCTTTCATGATCTTGTCCGCGGCCTCCGTCCAGCCCATATAGCGCAGCATCATTTCCGCCGACAGGATCAGCGAGCCGGGATTGACGCGATTCTTGCCCGCAAAGCCGGGTGCCGTGCCATGGGTTGCTTCGAACACGCCAACGGCATCGCCGATATTGCCACCGGGGGCAATACCGATACCGCCAACCTGTGCCGCCAGTGCATCAGAAATATAGTCACCATTGAGGTTCAGTGTCGCGATGACATCGTATTCCTCAGGGCGCAGCAGGATTTGCTGCAGGAAGTTGTCCGCAATAACGTCCTTGATCACGATTTCACGGCCGGTGACCGGGTTATTGAAGGCTAGCCACGGCCCGCCGTCCTTCTCCACGGCACCAAACTCAGCGCGCGCCACGTCGTAGCCCCAGTGACAGAAGGCGCCTTCCGTGTACTTCATGATGTTGCCCTTGTGGACCAGCGTCACGGAACCCTGGTCGCGGTCGACACAGTACTGGATGGCTTTGCGCACCAGACGCTCCGAGCCCTCGCGGGAGACTGGCTTGATGCCAATACCGGAACTCGCGGGAAAGCGAATCTCGGTCACGCCGAGCTCAGTCTGCAGGAAGTGGATCAGCTTCTGTACTTCCTGAGAGCCCGTCGGAAACTCGATGCCGGCATAGATGTCCTCGGTATTCTCGCGAAACACCGTCATATCAACGAGATCCGACTCTTTCATCGGCGTCTCAACGCCTGGGAAATAACGAATCGGGCGCACACACGCGTACAGGTCCATCGTCTGGCGAATCGCAACGTTGAGCGAGCGGATGCCGCCACCGATCGGGGTTGCCAAAGGCCCTTTGATAGAAACCACAAAGCGCTTCAACGCATCCAGCGTCTCATCCGGCAGATACACGTCGTCGCCGTAAACTTCAGTGGCGCGCTGGCCTGCGTAGACCGGCATCCAGCGGATATGACGCTTGTCGCCGTAGGCCTGCTCTACAGCCGCTTCCACGACGTTCAGCATGACAGGCGTGACGTCAGTACCGATGCCATCACCTTCGATAAAGGGGATCACCGGGCAGTCCGGAACGACGAGCGTGTGATCTGGATTTGCTACGATGGCCTCGCCGTCGGCAGGCACCTCGATATGGTCATATTTCATGGCGTTCTCAGGGTTTAGCAGTGGCCGGCATTGTACAGGTCGAAAATCTGCGAGCAATATGACTTTAGTGCTTCTCAACAAACCGTTTCGGGTTCTGTGCCAGTTTCGCGACCCCGATGGACGTCGCACGCTTGCCGACTTCATCGACCTGGCTGACGTCTATCCGGCGGGTCGGCTTGATTATGACAGCGAGGGCTTGTTACTGCTGACCGACGACGGCCGCCTGCAGGCGCGTATCAGCCAGCCACGCTCGAAGATCCGCAAGACCTACCTGGTGCAGGTTGAGGGCCAGCCTGATGCGGCACAGATGCAGCAGTTGCAGGACGGCGTCAGCCTCAAGGACGGCAGCGCACGGGCCCTGTCGGCCACGGTCGTGCAGGAACCGGACTGGCTGTGGCGGCGCAATCCGCCGGTACGCTTTCGCAAGAGCGTGCCGGATGGCTGGATCGAGATACAGCTGGATCAGGGCCGCAACCGCCAGGTCAGGAGAATGACAGCCGCCGTGGGGCTGCCGACATTGCGCCTCATCAGGACCGCGATCGGCCCCTTCCGGCTCGACGACCTGGAACCCGGAGAATCCCGGCAACTGAGCAGCAACGACGCCTGGGCGCTACTGAAAGCCTGATTAGCTACGCAAACCCGAGATACGCATCGCTACTTCCATCGCCTGCTCATAGTTGAGGCGCGGGTCGACAGTCGACTTGTAGGCGCGTGCGAGGTCTGCGTCGGTCAGGCCGCGGGCACCACCCGTGCACTCGGTGACATTGTCGCCGGTAAGCTCAAGGTGCACACCGCCCAGGTACGTACCCATGGACTGATGCACGCTAAACGCCGACTCCAGCTCAGCGACCACGTTGTCGAAGCGGCGCGTCTTGGTGCCATCGGCTGTGCTTTCCGTGTTGCCGTGCATCGGATCGCAGATCCACAACACCGGCGCACCGGTTTGCTTGACCGCATCAATCAGGGGCGGCAGGTGCTCTTCGATAGAGGTCGCGCCGAAACGATGGATCAGGCTGATTCTGCCGGGCTCATTGTTCGGGTTAAGCACGCGCAACAGGCCCTGCAACCACTCCGCTGTCATGCCCGGGCCAATCTTGATGCCCATTGGATTCGCGATTCCGCGGAAGTACTCGATGTGCGCGCCATCCAGCTGCGCTGTGCGCATGCCAATCCAGGGAAAGTGCGTGGTCAGGTCGTACCAGCGACCGCGACGATCGAGGTAACGCGTCTGTGCCTGTTCGTAGTGCAGATGCAGACCCTCGTGCGCCGCATAGATCTCTGCTTTTTGCGCCTGGTGCAGCTCGCGCCCGAGAATCGTCTCGAGGAAATCCAGTGAGTTGGAAATCTCGTGAACGATCTTGTGGTAATCGTCGGCCATGTTGGAATGGCCGACCCAGTCAAGATCCCAGTACTCCGGGTGATGCAGGTCAGCAAATCCACCATCGATCAGTGAGCGCACGAAATTCAGTGTCATTGCGGCGCGCTCGTAGCCGCGCAGGATCATCTGTGGGTCGGGAACGCGTTCCTGCTCCGTAAAACCGCTGCGATTAACGAGGTCGCCACGGAAACTCGGCAACGTAACGCCATCGCGCGTTTCCATATCGGCCGAGCGCGGCTTCGCGTATTGGCCAGCCATGCGACCGACGCGAATCACGGGCTTCTTCAGGCCATACAGGATCACGAGGCTCATCTGCAGCAGGATCTTGAGCTTCGCGACGATGTCCTCGGAGGTGCATTGCTCGAAGGTCTCAGCGCAATCGCCACCCTGCAGGACAAACGCCTCACCGCGTTGCGCCTTCGCGAAATGGTCTTTCAGCGCGTCCACTTCCCAGGAGGTCACGATGGGAGGCAGGCGACTGAGTTCGGCGACCGTCCGGTCGAGTTCGTCTTTATCGGGATAGGTAGCTTGCTGCGAGGCTTCGAATTTTTGCCAGCTCGCAGGATGCCATTCAGTTTTGGCCACAGGTCTAGTCACAGTCATCGTCAGAAATAAGCGTAAAAAAAAGGCGCGCTGCGCCCCTACATGGGCGGACTATGCCATGCGAGCCCAAGCCACTGCAAAAGTTTCTCACGTAATCAACAGCTTACGGCTCGGTAGATTTTCGTATGGAAAGCGGGCACTTAGCTTGGCACAATGCGCGCCTGATTGGCCGCCGGATCCGCGGCCGCGCATGACTTTCAAGGGGCACAAAATGCGGGAAATACTGGTTCTTGGCGCGGGCAAGATTGGCGCACTTATTTCAGGGCTGCTTGCCGAAAGTGGCGATTACTCGGTGCAGCTGGCTGATGCGCAACCGGGCGCTGCGGCAAAGGTCGTCACCGCTCACGGCCTGTCCAACCTGCAAGCGTTCGAGCTCGACGCCAGCGACAAGGATGCCGTGACGGCACACGTCAAGAAGCACAAACCCATGGCGGTCATTTCCGGCCTGCCCTACTTCTGCAATGTGCTGGTTGCCGAAGTCGCACGTGAGCAGGGGCTGCACTACTTCGACCTGACCGAGGATGTGGCGGTCACCGATGCCGTTCGCAAGCTGGCTGAAGGTGCTGAGCAGGTGTTCGCACCGCAGTGCGGCCTGGCACCGGGTTTCATCAGCATCGCAGCCAACGAACTGATGCAGCACTTCGACAAGATCAATTCGGTGAAGCTGCGCGTCGGTGCGCTGCCGCAACATCCCAACAACGTTCTGAAGTACTCGTTAACGTGGTCGACCGACGGCATCATCAATGAGTATGGCAACCTGTGCCAGAGCATCGTCGACGGCAAGGAAGTCGAGGTCCTGCCGCTGGAAGGTCTTGAAGAAATCGAAATCGACGGCACGCTGTACGAAGCGTTCAATACGTCTGGCGGCCTGGGCTCGTTGTCTGAGACGTACGATGGCTCGGTCAAGACCATGAATTACAAAACGATCCGCTATCCGGGTCACTGTGAGCAGATGCGTTTGCTCATGAACGGCCTGCAACTCAACCATGACCGCGACACGCTGAAACGCATTCTCGAGAACGCGGTGCCGCAGACGCTGCAGGACGTTGTGATTGTCTATGCAGCAGTAAACGGCATTCAGGACGGCGAGCTTCGCGAAGAGAACTACGTAAACAAGGTTTATCCGCAGGTCGTTGCCGGCCGACTCTGGTCCGCGATCCAGGTCACAACAGCGGCAGGAATCTGCAGCGTGGTCGACCTGGTGCTGTCAGACACAAGTCGCTTCAAGGGTTTTGTCGCGCAGGAGAACTTCAAGTTGAGCGACATACTCGACAATCGTTTTGGCAAGTACTACGCCCATGGCGGCACCAACAAGGCCTCGGCAGAACTCATCGCACGCGGCGAAACCGGCAGCCAGCGCGCAAAAGCGGGAGCATAGAACATGAAAGACATTCTGGATCGACTCGGCCTCGAGGCCGTCAACGCAGGTACCTGGTTTGGCAATGAGTCCAGCGAGGACAGCAGCGCCGAACTGATCGAGTCGTACAACCCGGCGACCGGTGAGCTGATCGCCAGCGTGCGCTCGTCGACGGCTGCGGAGTATGAGCAGATCGTTGCAAAAGCCAACGAGGCATTCATCGAGTGGCGCAAGATTCCGGCACCCGTGCGTGGCGAGGCTGTCAGGCGCATCGGCAACGCACTGCGTGAACACAAGGACGCACTCGGCAGCCTGGTCGCCCTGGAGATGGGCAAAATCAAGGCGGAAGGCGATGGTGAAGTGCAGGAGATGATCGACATCGCCGACTTTTCCGTCGGCCAGTCGCGCATGATGTATGGAAGGACAATGCATTCCGAACGCCCGCAACATCGCATGTACGAACAATGGCACCCGCTGGGTGTCGTCGGCACCGTCACGGCATTCAATTTCCCGGTTGCGGTGTTTGCGTGGAACGCCTGCCTCGCGTCTGTCTGCGGCAACATCAATATCTGGAAACCGTCACCGAAGACACCGTTGTGCGGTATCGCGGTGCACAAGATTGTCAGTGACGCAATTGCGGACATGGATCTGCCGACCGCGTTTTACATGTTCAACGACGGCAGCAACGAGCTCGCGCAACGGTTTGTCGACGACAAGCGCGTGCACCTGCTGTCATTCACTGGCTCGTGCGCAATTGGCAGCAAGGTCGGCACAGCGCGTCGCCGGTCGCATGGGCAAGTTCCTGCTCGAGCTTGGCGGCAACAACGCGATCATCGTGGATGAACACGCCAATCTCGATCTCGCGGTGCCTTCGATCGTATTCGGATCCGTCGGCACAGCGGGTCAGCGCTGCACCACGACACGTCGTGTCATCGTGCACGAATCACGCTTCGAGGAGCTCAAGGAAACACTGGTGAAAGCCTACGGCCAGGTGCGCATCGGCGATCCGCTCGACCCCGACACGCTCATGGGACCGCTGATCGACGAATCCGCCATCGAGCGCGTCGAAAGTGCCTGCGCTGCCGTGCGCGAAGCCGGTGGTGAGATCCTCTGCGGCGGAGAACGCCTGGACGGTCCCGGCAACTTCATAACGCCGGCAATCGCAGTGGCACAGAACGACTGGGATATCGTGCAGCACGAAACGTTCGGCCCGATCCTGTACCTGATCAAGTTCAGCGACCTCGATGAAGCCATCGCATTGCAGAACGGCGTCGTCCAGGGCCTGTCTTCCGCGATCTTCACGGACAACCTGCAAAACGCCGAGTACTTCCTGTCAAACGGTGGTTCCGACTGCGGCATAGCCAACGTCAATATCGGCACCTCGGGTGCGGAGATTGGTGGCGCCTTCGGCGGCGAAAAGGAAACCGGCGGCGGAAGGGAAGCCGGCTCGGATTCGTGGAAGGCTTACATGCGCCGGCAGACGAACACGATCAACTGGGGCAAGGACCTGCCGCTGGCACAGGGTATTTCTTTCGACCTGTAGTCGGTCGAGGCACAGCGCTCAGATCTTCTCGAAGCGGTTTTCCTCGCGGTTCTTGCGAACCTTGCCGGCTTCGAACACCTGGCCGCTCATGGCGATGTAGACGCCGGGCGCCGCCGCCTGCACGGTGGCGACCGCCATGCCGACGTTGAACACGGCGTCCGTGGTCTTGAAGCGCGCCGGGCTCAGAGCTCCGGTCAGCACGATGGTCTTGCCGGCGATGCCGAGCAGCGCCTCCGCCGTCTCCGGCATGGTGTCCGTGCCGTGCGTCACCACGAAGTGTTGCGCATCATCCTGTTCGATGTGCGCGCGAATCTGTGCGCGGTCTGCGGCGGTTATTTCGAGGCTGTCTTTATGCAACAACGGCACGATTTCGTAGTCAAACCTAACCAGTGCTTCGCCCAGAATATGGGTCAGGATCGAGTCCCCTATTTCGAATTGACTCAGTGCGTCGAAATAGATTTTGTCAATTGTCCCGCCGGTTGTAATGAATCGAATCATGTCCTGCTATTATGCCTCTATGAAACATCTGCTTATCCTGCTGGCAGCCATGCTGTCATTCCCGGCCGTCGCCGACAACAACAATGTTGTCGTACTCGAGGTTAAAGGCGGCATCGGCGCCGCTACCGCCGAGTATATTGCCAGCGGCATCCGCCATGCCGAAGACCGCGACGCCGAGTTGCTGGTCATCAAGATCGACACGCCTGGCGGCCTGTTGAACGCGACACGTGACATTATCCAGGACATCCTGGCCTCCAGAGTACCGGTGGCCACCTATGTCACACCGGATGGCGCCAGGGCAGCCAGCGCCGGCACCTACATCCTCATGGCCAGTCACGTCGCGGCTATGACACCGACCACCAGCATTGGTGCTGCAACACCTGTCAGCATGACCGGTGACGACGCTACGCCCGCGCCGCTGCCAGATACACAGCCGGAGCCAGCAACGGGGCCGGACGCCGAAGGTACGGCTGAAGAACCCGCCGAGAGCGCCAGTGAAGAAATGCAGGACCTTCCCGGAACGGCGATGGAGCGCAAGGTCCTGAACGACGCCGTTTCCTATATTCGCAGCCTCGCAGAGCGCTACGACAGAAATGCCGACTGGGCCGAAGACGCGGTGGTCAGTGCGGCGACCCTGACCGCTGAAGAAGCACTTGAGCAGAACGTCATTGAATTTATTGCAACGGACCTCGACGACCTGTTGCAGCAGGTGAACGGCTACAAGGTCAAAATGAAGTCCGGCGAGCAGGAACTCGCGACGGAAAATGCCGTTGTCGACAACTATGAGCCCAACTGGCGCATGAAGTTGCTGGCCATCATTTCGAACCCTGAGATTGTGCTGCTGCTGGGCCTGGCCGGCGTCTACGGCCTGATTTATGAGGGCTGGAATCCCGGCGCCATCGTCCCGGGCGTGGTGGGCGTCATCTGCCTGCTGCTGGCGGCCTACGCACTGCAGGTACTGCCAGTCAACTATGCGGGGCTCGCACTGATTGTCGTGGGCGTGGCGCTAATGATTGCGGAGGCCTATGCACCCAGCTTTGGTGCGCTTGGCATTGGTGGCGTCGCCGCGTTTGTATTTGGTGCGATCATGATGTTTGACAAGGATATTCCCGGTTTCGGCATCTCACTGGCATTCGTCATTGGCCTCGGTGTGGTGTTTGCCGCACTGATCATCTGGATGGTCGGCTACATTTTGAAATTGCGCCGCCGCGGCGGTGTGTCCGGCAGCGACTCGATCGTCGGTGGCACCGCAACTGCAATGGAAGACTTCACTTCAGAGGGACGCGTATGGCTGGAGGGAGAAGCCTGGCACGCTCGCTCTTCTGTTCCCGTCAGCAAAGACCAGCATGTTGTGGTCGTCGCTATGGACGGCCTGACTCTCGATATCAAACCGCAATAGGACAAACTAAGGAATCACCATGCCAATCCCGTTCATTGGAATAGCCATCGCGCTGCTCATTGTTATCGCCTACAACACGTTCAAGATCCTGAACGAGTACGAGCGCGGTGTGATCTTCTTCCTCGGTCGTTTCCAGACCGTCAAGGGGCCAGGTCTGATTATCCTGATCCCCGGTCTGCAAAAAATGACCAAGGTCGACCTGCGTGTTGTCGTCATGGACGTACCAACGCAGGACGTCATTTCGCGCGACAACGTGTCGGTCAAGGTCAACGCGGTCATTTACTTCCGCATCGTCGATCCGGAGAAAGCAATCATCCGCGTCGCCAACGTGTTTGAAGCCACCAGCCAGTTGTCACAAACGACACTGCGCTCGGTACTCGGTCAGCACGATCTCGATGACATGCTCGCCGAACGCGACAAGCTCAATGCCGATATCCAGGGACTGCTCGACCAGCGCACGGACAACTGGGGCATCAAGGTGGCCAATGTCGAGATCAAGCATGTCGACCTCGACGAAAGCATGATCCGCGCGATCGCGCAGCAGGCCGAAGCCGAACGCGCGAGGCGCGCCAAGGTCATCAACGCCGAAGGTGAAAAACAGGCAGCAACCATGCTCGCCGAAGCGGCCGCCATGCTGGCCAAGGAAGAATCGGCGCTGCAGTTGCGCTACATGCAGACGCTGAAGGAAATCGCGAACGAACGGACCAACACGATCGTGTTCCCGATGCCGCTGGAGCTAATGAAACCGTTCCTGAACATGAAGGACAAACTCAAGCAGGAATAGTCACCACGATCTCGGCGCCGCCAAGTGCGGCGCGGCCAATAGACAGTTGCCCGCCGTAGGAGCGGGCAATGTCTTTGACAACGGCGAGGCCGATGCCGTGACCGGGCGTGGATTCATCAAGCCGCATGCCTCGTTGCAGCAGCGCGTCAGCCGCCTCTTCGGGAATTCCCGGACCGTCATCAGACACAACCAGCAGCAGGCCGCCAGCGTCCTCCGCGGTCTGCACCCGGATGCGAACCTCGTGCTCACACCATTTGCAGGCGTTGTCCAGCAAATTGCCCGCAAGCTCCAGAAAATCGCCCGTGTCACCGCGAAACATCAGTCCTGTCGCTACTTCCGCCTGAATGTTCGGAGACTTGTCGTGATACACCTTGCGCAGCCCGTCGATCAGGCGACGCACTTCTTTCTCAACCGCGATGGACGCGAGCCCAAGGTTGTCCGATGCCAGTGATGCTGGCTTGCGCAACTGGTAGCGCACGATCTCGTCCATGCGGTCGATCTGGTCGTTGAATCGCGCGCCAAACTCGTCGCCCTGCTTTTCGTTGAGCAATGCACGCATGGCCGCAAGCGGTGTTTTCAATGCGTGCGCCAGGTTGTCGAGCGTGAATCTGTAGCGATCGGAACGTGCGCGCTCACTGCCAATCAGCAGGTTCATGTTGCGCGCAACGCCCGTGAGCTCGGTCGGGAACTCCTCCGACAGCGACGCGCGTTTGCCTTCCTCAATATCGCCAATCTCGGCTTCAATCTGCCGCAATGGCCGCAGCACGCTGCGCAAACTGATGGATATTGCCAGCAACATGATCAGTGCCACCGCCCCGAACCAGCCGAATAGCTGGCGTCGAAAGGTTGCGACCTCGGCATTGAAAGAGTCCAGGCTTTCGGCAACCTTGAACTTGAACAGCCGCAGGTCACCGTCCGGAAACTCCCATTGCACCGCAAGGCTCAGGGTCGCCAGCGGCGTTCCGTCATCGAGTGCCTCGTCGAGGAACAGGTGGTTGCCAATATCGGGAAACGTGCCGTCCGGAATCTCGAGGCCAAGCGACGAACGCGAGCGCCAGATCTGCTCGCCGTCCTGGTCGCGCACGTCGGCGTACAGGCCGGATCCGAGGTTGCCGAAGCGCGATTCGCGCAGGTCGGGCGGCATCACGAGCGTCTCCTCGCCGGCTTCCGCGGCAGCCAGCAGCGCCATCAGGTGTCCGTCGAGAATATCCTGCTGTGCCTGCTCACGCGCCTTGATAAAAGCACTGTCCAGCACGACGATGGTGACGCCGAAAAATACCAGCAGCAGCACGCTGACAACGATCAGTAGTCGACTGCTGAGGGATCCCAACGCCGCTTAGTCCGACTGATTACGCTCGAGTGCGAAGCGATAACCGCGACCTCGCAGGGTCTCGATCGGCTTGATGCTGTTGTCGGGGTCCAGCTTCTTGCGCAGGCGGCCGATGAACACTTCGATGACGTTGCTGTCGCGCTCGAAGTCCTGGTCGTAGAGCCGCTCGGTAAGCTCGGTTTTTGAGATTACCTGGCCTGCACGTACCATGAGGTACTCGATTATCTTGTACTCAAAGCTGGTCAGCTCGATGGCGTTATCCGCGACTTTCAGTTCCTGCCGCGACATATCCAGCGCAACTGGACCCGCCGTAAGTACCGAGGATGCCCAGCCACCGCTGCGCCGCAACAAGGCGTTGACGCGCGCGCTGACCTCTTCGAAATGGAATGGCTTGACGACATAGTCGTCAGCACCGGCACTGAGCCCGTCGACCTTGTCTTCCCAGCGATCGCGCGCTGTAAGGATCAGGATGGGATAGGTCTTGCCCTGCTCGCGGACTTTCTCGATGATTTCGAGTCCCGACATGCCCGGCAATCCCAGGTCGATAATGGCGAGATCTACGGGATATTCTTCGGCGAAGTACAGGCCTTCCTTGCCGTCAGCCGCCTGCTCCACCGCAAAACCGGCTTCACCCAGCTTGCGTGCCAGTGATTCGCGCAGGATGGCGTCATCTTCAATTACCAATAATCGCATGTGCCTCTCCGAGGTCCGAACGCTAGCCGCCGACCGTGCGACCGGGGATCTTGTACGTTTTTACCTGGCTGTCCTTGATCAGGACTTTGATGTGGTGCACCTCACGGCCGTTCTGCACTTTGGTTTCCGCACTCAGGATGCGGCCACCCGTGTCACGACGAACCTGCTCGATTGCCTGCGACAGCGTCTTGCCGCCGTTCTGGGCGAGTATGATCCGTTCCCGGTCCGGAGCTGCCGCATTCGCTGGCTGCGGCAGTGCCGCAGCCACTAATACGAAAGCCAATGTCAGCAATAATCGCACTGTTCATTCCTCGTTTGCGCGCCGCCATACAAGCGCTGCCGACAATACCACATCATTTAGCCACTTGAACCGTGCCTAGCCCGCAGGTCGAACATCGACACGGACACGCAGTTTCTTGCCAGGGTCGTAGGGCATTTCGGTCAGGTAACGCTGCCCCTTGTACTGGTAGGTCACACGGTAGCCGTCGATACGCTCTTCCTGGTGTTCACGCAGCGTCGACGAGCAGCGCTCCACCGGACGCGCATGCTCAACATAGCGGGTCGGCCCATAGCGCCTGCTGGCCTTGTCATTGGCAATTGCAGCGCCTATCAGGGTGCCGGCAACCGTCGCCGCATCGTTGCCGCGTCCGCTGCCGAACTGGTGGCCGATAACGCCGCCCAATACAGCACCAACCAGCGTACTGCCGCCAACGCCAGGGGTAGCGCGACGTTCAGTGTAGTACTCGGTCTCCTGCCAGCACTCGCGTACCGGGGTCTTGACCGTCACATAGCGGACGATGGGCTGCGATGAAATCACCTTGGCATAGTCATAAACAGCCGGTTTAGAGGCGGCTGCCGTGGTCGACATGCCGCAAAGAACCGTAGCCGAGGCAACAATTGCGATGAGTTCTCTGGTTTTCATGGTCCTGCTCCTTTAGTCCAATCCGGCTGGAGTTCTGCCAACCTTGGAGCAAGTTTGTACCGGCGGGTGTGAATACAGACTGAATATCCGGACGGATTCAGGAATTTTTCAAGCGTGCCTTGGCGGCCCGCCATTCCTTGTCCAGGCTGGCCAGGCTTTGCGACTCGATCGCCACACCCTGCTCGCGAAGCGCCGATTCCATCTCCCGAAAGCGCCCCTCGAACTTGAAATTGGCGCGCGACAGCGCCTTTTCAGGGTCTACATCTAGGTGCCGCGCCAGGTTGACGACGGCAAACAGCATGTCGCCGAATTCTTCCTCGACGCGCTCAGGGTCGCGAGTCCCGATCGCTTCGTCGAGCTCGTCCAGCTCTTCATGGATCTTGGCGCGCACACCACTGCTGTCCGGCCAGTCAAAACCCACCCGGGATGCCCGATTGCCGAGCTTCTCGGCGCGTTTCAGCGCTGGCAAGGCCTTGGCCACCCCGGCAACAGCACTGTCGTCCTCACCCGCGGAGCGCTCTGCCGACTTGATCTTTTCCCAGCTGCCAGGCTGGTGCGGCTCGCCCGCGAACACATGCGGGTGCCGTCTTTGCATCTTGTCGCTGATGCCGCGCGCGACATCGTCGAAGTCGAACTGACCAGCCTCCTCCGCCATGCGGGCATGAAACACCACCTGGAACAGCAGGTCGCCGAGTTCGTCCTGCAGATCGCGCATGTCGTTACGGGCGATCGCATCAGCGACCTCGTAGGCCTCTTCAATGGTGTACGGCGCGATCGTCGAGAAGTCCTGTTGCTGGTCCCACGGGCAGCCCGTTTGCGGGTCACGCAGGGCGCTCATGACTTCAAGTAATTTCGCGATACCACTCATAAGCTACTCTTTTAGAATAATATTTCTAAGCTGCAAAATCATATGAGCGGTCGCGCCCCATATCCTGTGCCCGGCGTAATGGAACTCGACAACCGGCAATCTGCGGCCCATGTACTCGCGCTCAGCGGCTTTCGCATTGCGCTTGTCGACAAGAAACTGCAGCGGCACTTCAAACACCTCCTCGACCTCCGAGCGATCAATGCGCAGCTCAGCCTGCGTCGCCACGACACCCACGACTGCGGTAACCGCATAACCCGTGATGGTCGGCATCGCCTCCAGGCACCCAAACACGCTGACATGCTGTGGCTCGATACCCACCTCCTCGTGCGTCTCACGCAACGCGGTGGCCTCGATATCGGCATCGTATTCCTCCATGCGACCACCCGGGAAACTGATCTGGCCGGCATGATGCGTGAGCGCCGCGGATCGCTGCGTCAGCAGCACAGCGGGCCCGTCACTACGCTCGATGAGCGGAATCAGTACGCCAGCCGGCGTCAGTGTTTTCAACAAGGCCTCGCGCAGCTCGCGCGGCCAGCGCTCACTGCCAACAGGCATCATCACCTCTGTCGGGTCCTGGTTAAGCTCAGTGCCAGCCAGCCTGCGTCGCAGCAGCTCGGTCGTAATCTCCACCTAGTGCTTGATGCCGCCTTCGGTCAATGCTGCAGGGTCGAGCAGGCGATCCAGCTCTTCCTCAGTAAGGTCGGTCATCTCAGCGGCAACGTCCTTGACCGCGCGACCCTCCGCGTAGGCTTTCTTGGCCACTGCGGCGCCCAGCTCGTAGCCGATTACAGGGTTCAGGGCGGTCACCAGGATCGGGTTACGTCCCAGCGCCTGCTGGATATTGTCTTCATTGACGATGAAACCGGCGATCGCCTTGTCGGCGAGCACTGTCGAGGCGTTTGCGAGTATTTCGATGCTTTGCAGCAGGTTGTGCGCCACCACCGGCAGCATCACGTTGAGCTGGAAATTGCCCGACTGGCCTGCCATCGCGATCGTGGCATCGTTGCCGACCACCTGCGCCGCAACCATGGCCACCGCTTCGGGAATTACGGGATTCACCTTGCCCGGCATGATGCTGGAGCCAGGCTGTAGAGCGGGCAACGCGATCTCACCGAAACCAGCAAGCGGGCCCGAATTCATCCAGCGCAGGTCATTGGCAATCTTGGTCAGGCTCACCGCGAGCACGCGCAGCTGACCCGACGTCTCGACGGCCGCATCCTGGCTGCTTAGCCCTTCAAATTTCGAATCTGCCGACGTAAATGCGACGCCGGCGTGCTCACTCAGCAGCACAGCCACTTTCTCACCAAAACGCGGATGCGCGTTAATACCAGTACCAACCGCCGTGCCGCCCTGGGCCAGCGCACAAAGACGCGCCATTGTGTCCAGCAGGCGTTCCTCTGCGTGATCGATCTGCGAGCGCCAGGTGTCGAGTTCCTGGCCAACAGTCACCGGCATCGCATCCATGAGGTGCGTGCGACCGGTTTTCACAATGTGCCCGACCTCTTCTGCTTTTTTCTCCAGCGCGGCGGACAAGTGCCGCAGCGCCGGCAACAACTGATTGTGGATGGCGAGCGCTGCGCTGACATGCACACAGGTCGGAATCACGTCGTTGCTGCTCTGGCTCATATTGACGTGATCATTCGGGTGCACGTCTTTACCGAGATGCGCGGTTGCGATGTGCGAGATCACCTCGTTTGCGTTCATGTTGGAGCTCGTCCCGGAGCCGGTCTGGAAGACATCAATCGGGAAGTGCGCATCGTGATTCACCGTTTGCGACCTTCAGCGACGCAGCCTGCACGGCGATAGCCAGCTCCGACTTCAGCAGGCCCAGCTCTGAATTGGCGCCGGCGCAGGCCCACTTGACGAGACCCAGCGCAGCGATGAACTGCCGCGGCATCGTCAGGCCGCTGATCGGGAAATTATCCACCGCACGTTGCGTCTGCGCGCCCCAAAGCGCGTCCTCAGGAACCTTCAGCTCGCCCATGCTGTCTTTTTCGATCCGGAATTTGGCGTTGCTCATAGCGTCTCTACCCTCATTTCTACGCGCCCTGTTTCGTGTATGATTCGCGCTTCGCGCGCGCAAGTCTACACTGGTTTTACAATCATGAAAGTCTCAACGCTGAGAGCCCTATCCCCCGCCGACGGTCGCTACGCTGACAAGGTCGAGAGTCTCCGCGACATCTTCAGCGAATACGGCCTGATCCGATACCGTGTCCTGGTCGAGGTTCGCTGGCTGCAATGTCTTGCCGATGAGCCGGCTGTGCCCGAACTCGGGCCGTTGTCATCCGTGATGAAAGATGTGCTCAATCACATCGTCGACGACTTTTCGCTGGACGACGCGGAACAGGTCAAGAAGATCGAGGCCACGACCAATCACGACGTCAAGGCTGTTGAGTACTTCATACGCAACAAGCTCGGCGACGGACCAGAGACGGAAACGTTGAAGGACTTTCTGCATTTTGGCTGCACTTCCGAAGATATCAACAACCTGTCTTACGCGCTGATGCTGCGCGAAGCACGCCGCGATGCCCTGCTCCCGCAGATGCGCGACGTGCGCAACAAACTGCAAAGCCCTCGCGCGCGAACATGCGGCACTGCCAATGCTTTCACGCACGCATGGCCAGACCGCCAGTCCGACGACGCTCGGTAAGGAAGTCGCGAATGTCGTGGCGCGATTGCAGCGCGCGCAGGATCAGTTCAAGGCCGTGCAGATTCGCGGCAAGTTCAACGGTGCGGTCGGCAATTTCAATGCGCACCTCATCGCTTACCCTGACGCCGACTGGCCCGCCATCAGCGCCAGGTTCATCGAATCTCTCGATGTGGATCAGAACGCCTATACAACACAGATAGAGCCGCACGACTGGACCGCCGAATACGCGCACGCGCTGATTCGCTACAACACGATACTCATCGACTTCTGCCGCGATATCTGGGCATACATTTCGCTGGGTTACTTCAAGCAGCGGGTCGCAAAAAACGAGGTGGGTTCGTCGACAATGCCGCACAAGGTCAACCCGATCGACTTTGAGAATGCCGAAGGCAACCTCGGCATGGCGAACGCGATGCTGAATCACTTCGCAGAGAAACTGCCGATCTCGCGCTGGCAACGCGACCTGACCGATTCGACCGTGCAACGAAACCTCGGCGTTGCGGCGGGCTACATCGTTATCGCGATGCAATCCCTGCAAAAGGGCGTTGGCAAGTTGCAGGTCAACGAAGCGGCCATTGCCCGCGACGTCGAAGCAGCGTGGGAAGTGCTTGCCGAAGCCGTGCAAACGGTCATGCGTCGCTACGCGATCCCCGAGCCCTACGAGAAGCTCAAGGCCCTCACCCGCGGCCAGGCCGTTACCAGGGAGCTGCTGCTGGAATTCATCGCAACGCTCGAGATTCCTGAGGCTGAGAAGCAGCGACTGCTGGCATTGACGCCGCAGGGCTACGTGGGACTCGCGGAACAGCTCGCACGCGGCATCTAGCGTCACCGATACCCTTGATTAACTTTCCTGACGCCATCACGCCGCAGTCCTTTCTGCGTGACTACTGGCAGAAGTCGGCGCTGGCAATGCCGCAGGCGATGTCGCAGCAACTTCCGCAAATCGACGAAGACGAGCTGGCCTGGCTAGCCACGCAGGACGACGTCGAGTCGCGCCTGGTGTTCACGCGGCAGTCCGGGGGCAGAGATACCTACCAGGTGGAGCACGGCCCGTTCGATGAACAGCGCCTGCGCGATCTGCCCGACGAAAACTGGACCTTGCTGGTCAACGACGTGGAGAAACACCTGCCTGAACTGCGGGCATGGATTACGGCGGTCGACTTCATCCCCGACTGGCGCGTCGATGACCTGATGATCAGCTTTGCAGCCCCCGGTGGTGGCGTCGGCCCGCATCGCGATAACTACGACGTGTTCCTGTGCCAGGGCAGCGGCACCCGGCAGTGGCACGTCAGCAGCGACAACATCGAGGCTGATCCTGATGCCAGCGAAGACCTGGCTTTGCTGCAGCCGTTCGCGGGTGACCTGCTCACCTGCAGCCACGGCGATGTTCTCTACCTTCCTCCGGGCGTTGCGCATTGGGGCATCGCTGACGACAAGTGCATGACCTACTCGATCGGCATGCGCGCACCGCGATTGTCCGATCTTCTGAGCTCGCTTACCGGAACTCAGGAAGACCCGTTCTACGCCGACGCCGATCTTGCTACGACGGAGTCGGTCGCAGGCTTTATCTCGGCTGAAGCATTGCAGCGTGCGCGCACATTGCTGCAGCAGGCGGCCAACCTGCCGGACTCAGAACTTGGCGCGCTGCTCGGCCGTTACGTGACACGGCCCAAAGGCTGGTTACGGCCGGAAGGCAGCGAAGCATCATTTGACCCGCAATGCGCACTGCAGCTGCACGGCATGGCGCGTCTCGCCTGGGATGACGCGCGCATCTATGTGAACGGAGCAAGTCGGGGCCTTTCAGCGGCACAACGCGAGCTTGCGGCGCGGATCTGCCGGGATAGACGCCTCGAGTGTTCCGCGATTCCCGAACTCCTGCAAAATGTTGAATTGCGACAGTTGCTCGAATGGCTGCAGAGCCAGGGCGCGTTCGTCGATCCGGCCGATTTAACGGAATAAGGCCGCCACGGAAGTGGCATTTTGACCATATACGCAGCGTGCGCTGCTTTTCCCAACCTGCTGTATCCCTTGCGAGACGGGGGATGCGAATGACTTGCATCTGCGATCCAGCGCCAAAAACGTGACGCAGTTGGCAAGGTCTTTTCGCCACTGCCGTTACTATGATCCACCAGAACCACGATTGCGGATCGCATGGACCAGATCAGAGACAAAGGCAAACGTTGGGTAATTTCGACCCGCGAGGAGATGCGCCAGGCCGCAATTGATGTGGCCCGCGAGGCAACCCGCAAGGTGTCGATCTTTACTCACGACCTGGAGCCCGGCATTTATGATGACCCCGATTTCCTCGAGGTCATCAAACGCCTGGTTCTGTCGCAGACGTACGCCCGTATTCGAGTTCTGATCGCGGATCCCACGCGCGCCATCAAGAATGGCAACAACTTTGTCCATCTCGGCCGACGCCTCAACAGTTACATCGAGTTTCGCCACGTGCGCGAAGACCTGCGTACACATGCAGAAGCATTCTGTATTGCAGACGAGACTGCACTGGTTTATCGACTGCAGGCAGGACGCTGGGAAGGCATCGCCGATACCTATGAACCCGCCGTTGCGCAGCTCTACGGCAAAATGTTTGACGAAATCTGGCTCGCCAGCGAAGTTGAAGTCGAATTTCGCCAGTTGGGGATTTGACCCGGCATGTATCCGACCGACCTGACCGTCTCAGCGGTTGTGCAGCACGAAGGAAAGTACCTGCTCATCGAAGAGATGGCCTCGGGACAACGCGTCCTGAATCAGCCCGGTGGACATATCGAGAGTGGCGAAACACCTGAAGACGCTGCTGTGCGCGAAACGCTGGAAGAAAGTGGCTGCATCGTCGAGTGCAACGAACTGATCGGCGTGTACCTGTGGATTCACCCGCAAACCCGGCAGCAATTCCTGCGCATCGTGTACGACGCAAATTATGTCTCCTGCGACGAAAATGCGCCGCTCGATGAAGGCATTATCGCGCGACGCTGGATGACACTGGACGACATCAGCAGCCGCCGCCCGGTACTCAGAACACCGGCTGTGCTGCGCAGCATCCAGGACTACGAAGGCGGCAAACGCGAGTCGGACGCCCTGCTCACGACCATGCTGCCACTGCAGCAGAACGTCCATCGCGTAATCGCCACCGCCGACCTGGTTTAGGCGCCAGCGACAGCTCGCGAAGTCCGGGCTGGCACCTGCTAACATTTGCGCATGGACGTTGCAGGCAAAAACGTAATTCTCGGTCTTTCCGGTGGAGTCGACTCTGCGGTCGCCGCAATTCTGCTGCAACGATCAGGTGCACACGTGCAGGCCCTGCACATGACCAACTGGGAAGATGATGACGGTTATTGCACCGCGGCCGACGATTTGCAGGATGCGCGCCAGGTCTGCGAACAACTCGATATCCCGCTGCACCACGTCAACTTCTCCCACGAATATCGCGACCGCGTATTCCAGTATTTTCTTGATGAGTACAGCGCAGGCAGAACACCCAACCCGGATGTGCTTTGCAACCGCGAGATCAAGTTCGGCGTTTTCCGTGACTATGCCAGGAGACTGGGTGGCGAGTTGCTGGCCACCGGCCACTACGCGCGTACCGGCAGCGTGGCGAACAGGCCGGCACTGTTCAAGGGTGTCGATCACAACAAGGACCAGAGCTATTTCCTGCATGCCGTGAGCGCCGAGGCTCTCGCCGAAACAGTGTTTCCGCTTGGCGAGCTGCAGAAGCCCGAGGTACGCGCTCTCGCGCATGAGTATGGTCTGGCCGTTTCCGGCAAGAAAGACAGCACCGGTATCTGCTTCATCGGTGAGCGTCCGTTCAAGGACTTCCTCGCCACTTACCTGCCGGCAAATCCCGGACCAATGCGCACGCCGGATGGCACGGATGTCGGCGAGCATTCCGGCCTGATGTACTACACGTTAGGGCAACGACAGGGATTGCGCATTGGTGGACGCGTGGATGCAGGAGACGCGCCCTGGTACGTGGTCGCCAAAGACCTCGACAGCAACGCACTGATTGTCGCCCAGGGTGAGCACAAGCTGCTGTTCAGCGAGGCGCTGCAGACGGAGCCTGCCAGCTGGATCGGCGCTGCGCCGGCCGGTCTGGATGCCGGCCTGTCGCTGAACGTCAAGATTCGTTACCGCCAGGCTGACCAACCCTGCACGGTTACAGCCACTGCTGACGGTGAATTGCAGGTGCTTTTCGAGACCCCGCAGCGTGCTGCGGCGCCCGGCCAGTATGCGGTTTTTTATGACGGCGAGCGCTGCCTGGGAGGCGCGGTGATACGCGACCTGACCTCAATTAGCTGAGCGAAACGCAGCACCTTCCGCTATAATTGCGCACCCCAAAACACCGCCAACGGGCGGTGTTGTATCAAAATTCCGGAGAACACAATGAAGGACAGCTTCGGCGCCCGTTCGACACTCAAGGTCGGCGACGGCACATTCGAAATATACCGTCTCGATGCCGTAAAAGAGGGCCATGCAGATCGACTCCCCTACTCACTGAAAATCCTGCTGGAAAACCTGCTGCGTCATGAAGACGGCAGAGACGTCACGCGCGATGACATTCTCGCACTGGCCAATTGGGATCCAAAAGCCGATCCGAGCACCGAAATTTCCTTCACCCCGAGCCGTGTCGTATTGCAGGACTTCACCGGCGTGCCTGCCGTCGTCGACCTCGCAGCGATGCGCGACGCCGTCGTCAAACTCGGCGGCTCTGCCGACAAGATCAACCCGCTGTCACCGGCTGAACTGGTCATTGACCACTCGGTACAGGTTGACGCATACGGCTCAGCCAATGCACTCGAACTCAATAACAAGATTGAATTCCAGCGCAACGAGGAACGTTACTCGTTCCTGCGCTGGGGCCAGAGCGCATTCGAGAATTTCCGTGTCGTGCCGCCGAACACCGGCATCGTGCACCAGGTCAACCTGGAGTACCTGAGTCGGGTGATTTTCGACACCGACAAGAACGGTGTCCGCAGTGCTTATCCCGACACCGTTGTCGGCACGGACTCGCACACCACCATGATCAACGGCCTCGGCATTCTCGGCTGGGGCGTCGGTGGCATCGAAGCGGAAGCCGCGATGCTTGGCCAGCCGATCACGATGCTTATTCCGCACGTCGTCGGCTTCAAGCTGACAGGCAAGCTGCGCGAAGGCACGACAGCAACCGACCTCGTACTGACGGTGACTGAAATGCTCCGTAACAAAGGCGTTGTTGGCAAATTCGTCGAGTTCTTTGGCGACGGCCTTTCAGAGTTGCCGCTCGCCGACCGCGCCACGCTGGGCAACATGTCGCCCGAGTTTGGTTCAACCTGCGGCATCTTCCCGATCGATGGCGAAACCATGCGCTATCTCGAATTGTCAGGGCGAGATCCCGAGCACATGGCAATGATTGAGGCCTATGCGAAAGAGCAAGGGCTGTGGCGCCACGACGGCCAGCCAGATGCGCTGTACACAGACACGCTCGAACTGGACCTCGGCACAGTCGAGCCGTGCATCGCCGGACCGAAGCGTCCGCAAGACCGCATTCTGCTGAAAGAAGCCGCAGACGTTTACGCGAAACACCTCGGAGCCGCCACCAAGGACCGCAGCGCCAGCGGCACCGCGATGGCGAACATTGATGGCAACGAGGTCGAGATTCGCGATGGCGCAATCCTCATCGCCGCAATCACGAGTTGTACCAATACCTCGAATCCCTACGTCATGATCGCTGCGGGACTGCTGGCGCGAAACGCGCATGCCAAAGGACTGACGGCGAAACCGTGGGTCAAGACCAGTCTTGCACCGGGCTCACGCGTCGTTACCGACTACCTTGAGCGAGCAGGACTGCTCGACGATCTTGACGCCGTCGGCTTCTACACGGTCGGCTATGGCTGCACGACCTGTATCGGCAACTCAGGCCCACTGAAGCCGGAAATTGCGGCCGCGGTTGAAGCCGGTGATGTCGTCGGTACCAGCGTGCTGTCGGGCAACCGCAACTTCGAGGGTCGCATTCATGCGCTGGTGCGTATGAATTTCCTGGCCTCGCCGCCACTGGTAGTGGCGTACGCGCTCGCCGGCAATATGGACGTCGACCTCTTCAACGATTCACTGGGCGACGACACGGACGGCAACCCTGTGTACCTCAAGGACATCTGGCCGAGCCAGCACGACGTACATGATGCCGTTGTCGCAAATATTGACTCGAACATGTTCAAGTCGAGCTACGGCAAGGTCTTCGAGGGCGACGCAAACTGGAAAGCTATCGACTCCCCCGAGGGCGAAATCTACACCTGGGATGACTCATCGACCTACGTCAAGAACCCGCCGTACTTCGAGGGTATGAAGGCCAAACCCGAGCCTGTACAGGACATCAAGGGTGCGCGGGCACTGGCGTTGCTCGGTGATTCCGTGACCACAGATCACATCTCACCGGCCGGCAACATTGCTGCAGACGGTCCTGCAGCGGCGTACCTCGAGGCGCAGGGCGTGAAGCGGTCTGACTTTAACTCCTTCGGCTCGCGGCGCGGCAATCACGAAGTCATGATGCGCGGCACGTTTGCCAACATCCGGCTGCGTAACCTGCTCGCACCGGGAACGGAAGGCGGCTGGACCTGCCATCAGCCAAGCGGTGAGCAGATGACGATATTTGATGCGTCGCTGAAGTATCGCGAGGAAGGCACTCCGCTCGTGGTGATTGCCGGATCCGAATACGGCACAGGCTCATCACGCGACTGGGCGGCGAAAGGCACCCTGCTGCTGGGCGTTAAGGCCGTCATAGCGAAGAGTTTCGAGCGCATTCACCGCTCCAACCTGATTGGCATGGGCGTGCTGCCGCTGCAGTTCCTGGAGGGCCAGGACGCCGAGTCGCTTGAACTCACCGGCAGCGAGAGCTTCGATATCGTCGGCCACACCGATCCCAAGGCAAAAAAGGTGAAGGTGACGGCGACCGCTGCCGGCGGCCACACGACGACCTTTGAAGCACTCGTGCGGATCGATACACCGAAGGAACGCGACTACTACGAAAACGGCGGCATTCTGCAGTACGTGCTTCGCCAGCTCGCCGCGTAGCGTCGTTTGACCAGGACCTGCGTCATCCCGGAGCCGCTGCTCGCAGCGCTCCGGGATGCTCGCCACCTCTGCATCCTGACGGGCGCCGGGGTGTCCGCCGAGAGTGGCGTACCGACCTTTCGCGAAGCTCAGGACGGTCTCTGGGCAGACTACGATCCACTGCAGCTGGCGACGCCGGAAGGCTTCCTCGACAACCCTGAGCTGGTCTGGCGCTGGTACCGCTGGCGACGCGAACTGGTCAGGAAGGCGCAGCCAAACGCGGCGCATCTAGCGATTGTCGAGTTGGCGCAAATGCTGCCACAGCTGACTTTGGTCACGCAGAACGTCGACAACCTGCACCAGCGTGCCGGCAGCGACCAGGCAATCGAATTTCACGGCAACCTGTTTATCGACCGCTGCTTCGACTGCAAATCGGAAGCGAGCGCAGATACTCACGAGGATGTTCCCCGTTGCGGTGCCTGCGGCGGTAAACTCAGGCCGGGCGTCGTCTGGTTTGGAGAGGCTATTCCAGAGGACGCAATGAACGAGTCTTTTGCGGCGGCGTCAGATTGTGATGTGTTCATGGCCATCGGCACATCGTCGCTGGTACAGCCCGCAGCAGGACTGGCCAATATTGCGGCCGCCAGCGGCGCACTGACGGTTGAGATCAATCCCGATCCCGTGCGACACGGATTTGATGTCGTGCTTGAATTCGAGGCGGGCACCGCAATACCTCAGATAGTAGAACGGCTTGGCAGGTAGAGGAACAAGACAATGATTGGAACCGAAAAGACCGCAACAGCATCAAGCCTGGTAACGAAGCGCCCGGCGTGGATGAAGGCGCTGCTGGTCGCGCTGGGCATTCTTGTCCTGTTTATTCTGCTGCTTGGCATCTACTGGTCGCGTATGCCGCAGGTCTTCTGGGTCAACGAATACGTTGACAGTGATCGGCACGTCGTCGGCTATGCCACTGCCGACACCCTGATACGCGTATCCGAAACCCTGCTCGACAAGCCTGGCGGCTATCTGTCGAACGATCGTATGCCGCCGGGGCTGTATCTCGACAATATGCCGAATTGGGAAAAAGGCGTGCTTACCCAGGTCAAAGACCTGTCGCGCGTATTTCGCAATGACTACAGTCGCAGCCAGTCCCAGTCAAAGGAAGACGAAGACCTTGTGCTTGCGACCGAGAAGTTCTTCTCCGAGAGTAACTCGTGGATGTTCCCGCCAACGGAGCGCCGTTTCCGCGAAGGCATTGAGGCCGTAACCCGCTATCGCGACCGACTGACAAGCGATGCCGGCGATGCCGAGTTCTTTGCGCGTGCGGACAATCTCCGCGAATGGCTGGCTGAGGTCGAGAAACGCCTGGGCAGCCTGACCGGACGGCTGGGCGACAGCGTCGCCACGACGCGCATCAACGAAAACCTCGCCTCAGACCCGTCCGCTGAAGCCGCACAAAGCCAACCTGATGTCGTCGATGTACGCACCTCCTGGTTTGAAGTCGATGATGTCTTTTTCGAGGCCCGCGGCACCGCCTGGGCGCTGCTGCATTTCCTGCGTGCGGCCGAAATCGACTTCGCCAATGTGCTGGAGGACAAGAACGCCAGGGCCAGCGTGCGACAGATCATCCGCGAGCTGGAGGCCAGCCTGACGCCGTTGCGCTCGCCGATGGTACTGAACGGCGGTGGTTACGGGTTGTTTGCCAACCACTCGCTGGTGATGGCCAACTACCTTGCCCGCGCCAACTCGTCAGTCATTAATCTGCGCGAACTTCTGGATCAGGGATAGCTTTAAGAAAGCTTCGTAACTCTTTGTTTTAATAGATTCCAAGCCAGGCCGGAATTTGCTTCCAGGCGGAATTCAGGTCCTTGTCCAGACGCCGGTATTCGGGTTCGAATTGCCGCACCAGCGCCCAGAACCGGCGCGAGTGATTCATGTGCTGTGCGTGGCAAAGCTCATGCACCATCACGTAGCGCAGGTGCGCCTCATCCAGGAACAGCAGGCAGTAATTCAGGCTGATGGTGCCGCGTGACGAATGGCTGCCCCATACGGTGCGCTGGCCGCGCACGTGCAAACGCATGAACGGATTGCCGGTGCGTGCCGCGAGCAGTTGCAGACGCGGCATGAACTCCTCCTTGGCCAGCGATGCCAGCCAGCGCTTCAGCGCCACCACACAGAGCTTTTCATCCTGCGTTCGCCCTGACAGGACAAGCTGGTCGCCGTTGCTGCGGTAGCGGACACCGCGTGACCCTGGCTCGGCCTGGTAACGAACCTGAAAGCATCGCCCGATCGACGTAAGCGCAATTTCGTCGGGTAGCTCAAATGACTCGGGGGGATGGTCCGCCGCAAACGCGGCACAGGTCTTCTCTATCCACGCGCGATTGGCCTCGACGAACGCCTCCACGACCCCTGCGCGGGTCCTTTTTGGCACCACGACCTCAACTCGACCTCGCGGATAGACCTTGATCGACAGCCGCTTTGCGCGGCCGCTCTCACGCACAGAAAAACCCGACATGAAGTCGGGTTCGTCTTTATCGGCAAACAGCTGAAGTTGAGCGGCCTTTTCGTACACCGCCACAGTTTACTGCTTTTTCAGGGTTTGTCGCCTGAGAATCTCACGGCGTCAGCCATGCTCATTACGCCCTTAACAGCACCGACTTCGGCGCTTTCGCTGATAAACAGATCGACTTCCTGCTGCAGCTCGATATCGCCTTCAACGCGTGATCCGGGGCCGATAATGATGCGCGATTTGCGGCGTTTTTGCTTACTGTTGCCCCAGCCACTCGGCTTCTCGACCACCAGGTCGCCCTTGATGACTGATGCATTCGCGAGCTCAACATCTCCGTTGACGGTCTTTACGTCGCCGCCAATGATGCTTTTGTTGAACTCCATACCGCCGTTGACATTTTCGACGTTGTCGGCGACCGCGCTGCCCTCGCCGAGCTCAATGCTGCCGTTGACTGCCTCGATGCCACCTTCAATGTCACAGTTCTTGCCTGCCCTGATAGAGCCATTTACCGTGGTTATTTCCCGCGCCTTCACGCTGTCGCCAAGGCGGATACTGCCGTTGACGGTGGTTGCGTTGCGGACTGAAGAGCGATCGTCGACGCGAATCTTGCCATTCACCGTATTGACACCACCGTTTACAATGGCGTCGGTACCGACGGTAATGCTGCCGTTCACCGAGGACGCACCACCGGCTTCTTCGCCGTCATCGATCGTTATGCTCTTGTTGACGCTGCCAGCGCAGGCGGGAAGCGCAACCAGGAAGGCCAGACTTGCGGCTATGGTCATTCTTACTGTTTTGGATACGAGCATCTGCAGAAATCCTCCATCAACGTGTGATTTTGTTATTTGATACCGCTGGCAGGGTTTTGGTTGCAATACTGGCCCGGCCGCGCCCCTTTCGTTACTCTTACGCCCCCATGACCACCGTCCTCGAAGCCCGCAACCTCGTCAAGAGATACGCCAACGTACTCGCGGTCGATGACGTCAGCTTTTCCGTGCGCGAAGGCATCTGTTTTGGCCTGCTAGGCCCGAATGGCGCCGGCAAAACAACCAGCGTGGAAATGATCGAGGGTGTGACCCGGCCCACGTCAGGTGAAATCTACTACTACGGCGAGCTCGCCGGTAGCCGCTTTCGCCAGGAAGCCGGCATCCAGTTCCAGAATACCGCGCTGCAGGACCACCTGACGGTGCTTGAGTCGCTGCAGATGTTCCGCGCCCTGTACGACCGACAGGCCGATCTTGAGCACATCATCGACGAATGCTCGCTGCGCGATCTGCTCGATCGTGACAATCGCAAACTGTCGGGCGGTCAACGGCAGCGGTTGCTGCTCGCGGTCGCGCTCGTCAATCGACCGAAGCTGATCTTCCTCGACGAGCCGACGACCGGACTCGACCCGCAGGCACGCAGAAATTTCTGGGAGCTCGTGCAGCGAATCGTGGCGGAAGGATCAACGGTCATACTCACGACCCATTACATGGACGAAGCGCAGGTGCTGTGCGATGAGATCGCCATTATGGACAGCGGCAAGATCATGACGCAGGGCCCGCCCGACGAGTTGCTTAAGGAGCGCTACAAGGGACTGATCATCGAGCTGCCGCTGGAGGACGTCGAGGACGAGCTCGAGGGCCTCGAGTACCGCATCATCGAGACCAAGGGGGTCGTCGAAGTGGTATCGACTGACGTCAGGCAAAGCCTCAGCGATCTCTCGAAACACGTGAAGGATCTCAATCACATCAAGATTCGCCAGCCCAATCTCGAAGACCTGTTCCTCGACCTCACCGGCCATTCGCTGCGTGCCTGAGCCGATGACATGTTGAAACGTATCTTCGCGGTGTTTCGTGCCCGCAACCTGGAGTTCGTTCGCGATCGCTCAACCCTGGCATGGAACCTCATCCTGCCGCTGGTGCTGATCGCCGGTCTGGCCGTCGTGTTTGGCGGTGAGGGACGCACGCAGTATACGGTCGGCGTTGTCCAGCAGTCTGCGGTCATCGATGCAGAAAGCCATCCGTTTCTCGGCACCCGCTACGTCAATTTCGTCGCCGTCGACGACCTGGAGACTGCGCTGAAAAAGATCGAGCGACACCAGCTCGACCTGCTGGTCGAATTCGCCGGTCGCGATCGCTACTGGGTGAACCCTGACTCGCCAAAGGGCTACTTCATCGAGCAGGCGCTGTTGCAGTCGGCGAGCAGCGCTGACAACAGTATGGCGAAACAGCAGGTCAGTGGTGAAGCCGTCAGCTATACGGACTGGGTGCTGCCCGGCATTCTCGGCATGAACATGATGTTCAGCTGCCTGTTCGGGGTTGGCTATGTGGTCGTGCGATATCGCAAGAACGGTTTTCTCAAGCGTCTGCGCGCAACGCCATTGTCGTCACTGGAATTCATCATCGCCCAGGTCGCCTCGCGCCTCGTGCTGATCATGGTCATTACGGTTGTCGTTTTCACGGCAACACATCTGTTGCTGGATACACGCATGGAGGGCAGCTACCTTGCGCTGTTTATTGTTGCGCTACTGGGCGCGACCTCGCTGGTGTCGCTGGGCCTGGCCGTCGCGGCAAGAGTCACTAGCGAGGAGCTCGCCGGTGGACTGTTGAACGTCATCAATTGGCCGATGATGCTGCTGTCCGGCGTATGGTTCTCGCTCGAGGGCGCCGGTGAGTGGGTGCAATCAGCCGCGAAAATCTTCCCGCTCACGCACATCCTGGATTCCGCCCGCGCGATCATGCTGGATGGCGCAACACTGCTTGAGATCATGCCGTCGGTGCTGATTCTCGCCGCTATGAGCGCCGCTTTCCTGTTCGTCGGCGCATGGACTTTCCGCTGGGGACCTGACTGACATGGCTTACCCGTTAATCGACATTGGCGCGAACCTGGCGCACGACAGCTTTGACGAAGATCGCGACGCGATGATGCAGCGTGCCGCTGATGCCGGCGTCGTCAGCATGATCGTGACCGGCAGCAGCGAAGACAGTAACCAGGCTGCGGCGAAGCTTGCGCGCAACAGCAACGGCATCCTGTACTCGACCGCCGGCGTGCATCCGCACCACGCATCCGATTACAACGATGCCGTTGACCAGCAGATTCGTGAGCTTTGCGGTGACGACATCGTCGTCGCAGTTGGCGAATGTGGCCTCGACTACTTTCGCAACTTCTCGCCCCGAGATGCGCAGCTCAGTGCATTTCGGCGACAGCTGGAAATTGCAAAGGAAACACAGCTGCCAGTATTCCTGCACCAGCGCGACGCGCACGACGATTTCGTCGAGGTGCTTGAAGAGGCCCTGCCCGACCTGTCGCGTGCAGTCGCACACTGTTTCACCGGCGAGCACGAGTCCTTGCGCGAGTACCTCGCAATGGGGCTCTACATTGGCGTGACCGGCTGGATCTGCGATGAACGGCGTGGCCTGCACTTGCGTGACATCGTGTCACTGGTGCCCGATGACAGGCTGATGATCGAGACCGACGCGCCGTACCTGTTACCCCGCACCCTGCGGCCGAAGCCAAAGACGCGCCGCAACGAGCCATGCTACCTGCCGGAGGTAATGCGCGTGGTTGCCGAGGCCCGCGGCCAAAGTGAACAGCACGTGGCAGAAATCACCACCGCCAATGCACAGCGCTTTTTCGGACTGACCGAGGTCGGGTCAGGCGTTTAGCTTGCGCACCAGCTCCCAGTGCGGCTTGAACGCCTCGATCTTGAACTTCACGGCATTCTTGTCATTCTCGGCAAACTCCTCGCGCAATTCCGCTAGCGTGCTGACAAGATCGGGCTTGCCCTTGGTGAAGTCGGCGACGTCCGGGAACAGCACGCGCCCGGAAACGGGGACGTCACGCACAATTTGCCGGACAGCGGCGATGCGATCCAGCAGGCCGGGTTGCGGGTTGGAGAAGGTATAGCGACGCGTGTCGGAGATGACAGTCCAGTCCTTGAGCTTGTCGCCACCGAACACCACGCCCTGCACATCCTTGATTTCCACGATGAGCAAACCCCGCGATGTCAGCAGCAGGTGGTCGACCAGTATCTCGCCTTCATCGGCACTCGGGACCACCAGCGCATGCAGCCGTTCGTAACTGATTTCGTTAAGCACAGCCTCGAGGCCACCTGCCTGTTTGCGCCGGTAGTAGACCCAGAACGCGATCACCGCCAGCAACAATACGACCAGTGCCGGCAAGAGCCAGCTGCTCGTTTGCATGTTCAATGTCTCCCCCATGCGCCGAGTCTAACCTGAAAAGTGCTCGCGCATCGCAGCAGCGAGGGCTTCGAGATCCGGCTCGATGGAAACCGCCCTGCTCGGACGCGACAATATCGCAGCCAGTTCCGGCGGCAGTGGCACAGTTTCTCCGGTCAATGGCTCAACAATCGTTTCAAATTTCGCCGGATGCGCAGTGGCGACGAGAATCCAGTCGTGCCCGGTGCGCAGTTCCTCATCCAGCTGCCGCCAGGTATAGGTCGCAGTCGCTGTATGCGGGCAGGTTGCGAATCCGAACTGTTTGAAGTCGCGGCGAATCTCCTCGCGAATCGTCTCATCATCAACAGACAGCACGCCAAGTCGCTCGCGCAGCACATCCGCATCACCGATGAGGTTTCTTAGTCGCTCCATGTTGCTCGGATTGCCAACATCCATGGCCGAGGCCAGGGTCTGCAGGCTGGACCTTGGCAACCACTCCAGCGTTTCGAAGTAGTCGGCGATCGTACGGTTTGCGTTGGTCGCAAGAATGACCGGCCCGATCGGCAAACCCATCTCGCGCGCCATGACGCAGGCGAAGGCATTACCAAGATTGCCGGTCGGAATTATAAAGCCGGCCTCTTTGCCGGTATCGCGGTAATGCCGCAGGCTCGCGTCCGCGTAGTAGGTGCTCTGCGGCAGAAGGCGGCCGATGTTGATGCTGTTCGCGGAGCTGAAGCGCACGGCTTTGCTCAGGTCTGCGTCCGCCATGGCGGCCTTGACCAGTGCCTGGCAGTCATCGAAAGCGCCACGCACCGACAGCGACAGCACGTTGTCACCCCAGCAGGTCAGCTGATGCGCCTGGCGCGCCGAGACTCGGCCATCGGGAAACAACACGACCACGCGCATGCCCGGGCGCTCGTTGAACGCCGCGGCAACCGCACCGCCCGTGTCGCCAGAGGTTGCCACAAGGATGGTCAGAGGATCTTCGACATCCCCCTCAAGCCGGGACAGGCAGGCGGCGAGAAAACCGGCGCCTACGTCTTTGAACGCCGCCGTGGGGCCGTGGTACAGCTCCAGCAGCGATGCGTTGCCACCGTCGACCGGCAGCGGCGTCAGCGGAATCGGGAAACTGAACGTCTCGGCAAGAATATTGCGGATATCACTTTCGAGCGATGAACCCGCGAAGAACGGCGCCAGCAGAACCTCGGCGACATCCGGGATCTCATTGGCCGCGGCAAAGTCCGACACCGCGAACTTTGGCAGCTGTTCCGGCATATAGAGGCCGCCGTCAGGCGCAATGCCGTTGACCAGTGCCGCATCCAGCGACACCGCCGCCGCGCCGCGGGTGCTCAGGTAGCGCATGCCGAATTCTCCACGTACGCGCCGCGCGCCTGCATCGGGCTTACCCAAGATTCGCATTCGATTCCCAGGCTGCGGCAGGCCTGCTCCATTGCCATGGCGACATTGGGCGCCCGGTTGTCATCTGCCAGTGCGAAAATACTGGGGCCGCTGCCGGACAGGCTGCCACCGAGCGATCCGGACTTTGCAGCCGCCGCCATGACCGCATCGAAGCACGGCACGGCCGCCGAGCGTTGCGGCTCAATAATCACGTCCTTCAGTGTTTTTGCGGCAAGCGCTTTGTCGTCACTCGCACAGGCCGCGACAAAAGCGCCAAGATAGCCCTGCTGTTCGATCCACTGCTGCATCGAGTAACCCTTTGCCAGTCCGCGGCGCGCCGCGGCCGTGTTGACCTGCAGATTGGGATGCATGACAACAGCGCTCACACCGCTGAGTACCGGCAGCCGCACGATCTCCGGCAGCAAGGCCTGCGGACTCAATGTAAGCCCACCAAAAAGACTGGGCGCGACGTTGTCGGCGTGCAGCCCGCCACTGGCATATTTTTCGCCTTCCAGCGCATGCATCAAGAGATCGCCGTTAGGGCGCGGTTGATCCAGCAAGGCGTTTACGGCAACAACTGCAGCAACTGCAGAGGCCGCGGAGCTGCCCATTCCCGATTGCAGCGGAATGCCCTTGAAGACCTTGAGTTCGATACCCGACGCGTCGCCGTATTGGCGCCAGAATGAGGCGGCTGCGATGGACGCCGTGTTTTCGTCAGCCTTGGTGGACAGGTACGGGTGCAGTTCGCCATCCAGTCCGCGGACCTCGGCAACGGTGATGCCCGGTGCGTCAGTCCTGCGCGCGGCAACGCGATCACCAACATCGGCGATGGCCAGGCCCAGCATGTCAAAACCAACGCCGAGGTTGCCGATCGAAGCCGGCGCGAACGCGATGCGTGTTTCAGACATATCCTTCACCGGTACTCAGGTAGTTTGCAAGGCGCAGCAAATCCGAGAACACGCCACCGGCCGTCACTTCCGGGCCAGCGCCCGGCCCCTGGATCACCAGCGGATTCGCCGAGTAACGTTCGCTCTCAAACGCCACGATGTTGTCCGTGAGATTGATGTTGTAGAAAGGATGATCTTCGCCGACGGCTTCGAGTGCAACCGACGCATTACCGTCGGCATCGAGGCTCGCGATGTATCGCAGTTGCTTGTTTTCTGAACGTGCCTTCCTGTAGCGCGCCTCGATATCGTCGTCATAGTCGCTCAGCTTCTCAAGGAACTCCTCGATCGAGCAATCGCGCAGTGCCTCAGGAACCAGGTTATCCAGCGGGAAATCGCCAATCTCGAGCGGCTTGCCCATCTCCCGCGCCAGAATGGTCAGTTTTCGAGCCACGTCCATGCCAGAAAGGTCATCGCGCGGATCCGGCTCGGTATAGCCGTTAGCCTTGGCTTCCCGGACGATCTCGGAGAACGGCTTGCTGCCGTCGTAGACATTGAACAGATACGCCAGCGTGCCGGAAAATATGCCCCGCACCGAGCGCACTTCGTCACCCGTGTACATGAGGTCACACAGCGTCGATATGACGGGCAATGCTGCACCGACGGTCGTTTCATAGAAGTAGTGTGAGCTGCCCTCGTCGGCCGCCTGTTGCAGACTCAGGTAGTTCTCGTAGGAACCACTGAACGCCTTCTTGTTTGGTGTGATGACATGAATACCGCGTGCGAGCCACTCGGGGTAACGCGACGCGATGTGCTCGCTGGCGGTGCAATCGATGATGACCGCGTGCGGCAGGTGCTCGGGATTGACGTGCTGTTCGAAGACCTGCAGATCGGTGTCCACCGCATGTGCAGCAAAATCGCTTTCCCAGCTGCTGATATCAATGCGACGCTCGCCGAGCAGCATCTTCTGTGAACGTGCAACGGCCCGGACACGGATATCAAGATTGAAGTCGCGAGCAAGCTTTTCACTTTGCTTTTCGAGTTGGCGCAATAGTGCCGCACCAACCACGCCTGTGCCGATCAGGCCGATCGACAAGGTCTTGTGCGAGAGATAGAAGCCGGAATGTGCCGCACGCAGCGCACGCGTCGCCTCTTCGGCATCAACGACGGCCGAAATATTGCGTTCTGAAGAACCCTGCGCAATCGCACGAATGTTGATGCCAGCACGACCGAGCGCACTGAAGAAGCGCCCGGCGATACCGCGCGTGCCTGCCATGCCATCACCGACAACCGCGATGATGCTTTGGCCGGGCGTCACGTCGACGCTCTGGATCTGGCCACTTACAAGTTCTTCGCTGAACGCATCGCTGACGACCTGCGCGGCGCGTTCCGCAACGTTCTGCGGTACCGCGATGCAGATGGAGTGTTCCGAGCTGGCCTGCGAAATCAGGGTCACAGATACGCCGGCGGCCTTAAGCGCCGAGAACAGCCGGTCTGCCGTGCCTGGTACGCCGATCATTCCTGAACCCTCAAGGTTCACCAGCGCCATATTGCTGATTGCCGTGACGCCCTTGATGCCCTCTGCGGCCTGGCTGCTGGCTTCAATACGGCTGCCGGGATGCGAGGCGTTGTGGCTATTGCGAATGACGACAGGAATGCTGTTCTTGATGGCGGGCCCCAGGGTCTGCGGATGCAGCACCTCGGCGCCAAAATACGCCAGCTCCATCGCTTCGTTGTAGGTCAGGCTGTCGATAACCTGTGCTTCCGGCACACGGCGCGGATCGGCGCTCATGACGCCGTCGACGTCGGTCCAGATCGTAAGGTCGCTTGCCTTGGCAAGCGCTGCGAAGATCGCGGCAGAATAATCACTGCCGTTGCGGCCCAGCGTCGTCTGCAGGCCCTCTTCGTCTGACGCTATGAAACCCGTAATGACGGCGATCCCGGACAGGTCAGTTGCGATTGCCTTGTCGAAGCGCTGTTGCGATGTCGCCCATTGCACGCTCGGGCCGAGTTCCGTTTGATGCACGGTGACAACGTCCCGTGCATCGATCCAGCTGCCGCCACGCTTCGGCGCCTGTTGGGCAAGAAACGTGGCCAGCATGCGTGCCGACCAGATCTCTCCGTAACCGGCGACGATATCGCGACTCCGTTGCGGTGCCGATTTAACCAATGCAATCGCTTTCAGCACGCTGCGGATATCGTCGGCATCGCGGCTCCAGGCATCCAGTAGTGTCACCCGCTCATCGCCCTCGACCAGCTGACGCGCCGTCGTGGCATAGCGCTCACCGATAGCGTCGAGTTCGGCCTGGTAAGCTGCATCGTCCCGCTCCGCCAGCGCAGCAAGATTCAGCAGTGCGTCTGTCATCCCGCCCATCGCGGACACGACGATACCGAGGCGCTCGCCGGGCTGGCTCAGGACGATGCCGGCAACGCGACGAAAGCAATCGGCGTCAGCAAGGCTGCTGCCACCGAACTTATGAATTTTCCAGCTGTTTTGCGCCACTATTCCCGAAGCCCTTGGCGAAAAACGGTGAATGATAACGGCTCAATCCTGCCCCGTCGCCTGTTTTATTTGAAATCAATTCGCGTTGCGGTGATATGGTGATTATCCCCGGGATATGGAATCTCCTGTGCGCGTTTTCATCATGCTCGCCAAGTTCATCGCTGTGTTTGCCGTGTCACTGGCGACAGCCCATGCGCAGTCCATCTCCGAGTGGATCGAGGCCAATTGCAGCGACTGTCCACAAGCGATGGCAGAGAGCACCGGCGCGTACATACTTGAGAAGGGTGAAGAGTCGCTGATCGGCCGCGCCTGGCTGACGCAGCACGCGCAGCAATCGATCGACGTGCAGTATTTCATCTGGAGCACGGACAACATCGGCATCCTCGCGGCAGAACAGTTGCTTGCCGCGGCCGAGCGCGGCGTTCGAGTGCGCGTACTGGTCGATGACCTGCTGGTAGATGCCGAGCAGCGCTCCCTGCTGCTGTTATCCGCCCACCCGAATGCGGAGATTCGTATCTACAACCCCAACCTGTCGGTCGGGGTCAGCTTATGGCAACGCATTCGCAACGTTGTCAGCGATTTCCGCGCCATCAATCAGCGCATGCACGACAAGACCGCAATATTCGACGGCGTCGCCGGCATCACCGGCGGGCGCAACATGGCGGACGAATATTTTGACTACGATCACGAGTACAACTTTCGGGATCGCGACATCCTGTTGCTCGGCCGCGCCGTCCAGGATATGAGCGAGAATTTCGAGGAATTCTGGAACAGCGAATTCGCGGTTGCGGTAGAGACGATTCTGGCAGATGAGTTGCAGGCAATAACAGCGGACGACATCGCCGCCCGAGCAGCCGAGCTGCACGCATACGCAGCCGACCCGCGCAATTTCGAACCGCAGGTTCGCGCGGCAATACTGAACACGCCGTCGCAGTTTCGCGCCCTCCTCGAACACATGATCTGGACCGACGTCACCTTCGTCAGCGACACACCGGGCAAGAATGCCGGCACCGAGGGTCTCGCAGGGGGTGGCGAAACGACCACTCAGTTGATTGACGCGGTGCTGGCAGCAAAAGACTCCGTGTTGATCCAGTCGCCTTACCTGATCATGCCGGACGGTGGCATCGAGCTGTTGCAACGCCTCGTGGACAGCGGCGTGCGCGTGAGAATTTCGACCAACTCGCTGGCATCGACCGACAATATCCAGGCCTTCAGCGGCTACCACGGGCAGCGAGACGAGCTGCTCGAGGCTGGCGTTGAGCTCTTTGAGTACAAGCCTCAGCCCGCAATCCGCGACGAACTTATCGAGCGTTACCCGCGTATCGCTGCGAACAACCCTACGTTTGCCCTGCATGCCAAGAGCATGGTCATTGATGCACAGACGATCTACATCGGCACCTTCAATCTCGACCCCCGTTCAGCCAATCTGAATACGGAAGTTGGCGTGCTGATCACGAACGACGCATTGGCCAGTCAGCTGACCGAGAGTATTGAGCGCGACATGCTGACCGGCAACAGCTGGCAGACCGTTGACGGCTTCAATCCGGACTCTGAGGTCAGTCGCAGCAAGCGTCTGAAGATGTGGTTCAACAAGCTCTTGCCCATGGAGCCGCTGCTCTGATCCTCAAGTGTTGCAAGCCTCAAGTGTTTAGGGGTTTGCCGTAATAGCGCTGCAGCGCAGCTTACTGGACGATGCGACGAGAATCCCGAACTCCGGAGCACGGACAACACTATGAGCAAGCAGGTCTACTCATTCGCAGAAGGCGATGGCAAGAACAAGAAACTTCTCGGTGGCAAAGGCGCGAACCTCTGCGAGATGACGCAAATGGGCATCAATGTACCGCCCGGCTTCGTAATTACGACGGAAGCCTGCCTCGAATTCCTGTCCGGCAACGAACTTCCCGATAGCCTGCTGGCCGAAATCGCCGACCAGGTCGCAATGCTTGAAAAGGCGACCGGCAAGTCATTTGGCAAAGGAGCAAACCCGCTACTGGTATCGGTTCGCTCAGGCTCCGCGTTGTCCATGCCTGGCATGATGGACACGATCCTCAACCTGGGTCTCAATGAAGACACATTACAAAGCCTGATCCAGCAGACCAGTGACGAGCGCTTTGCGTATGACGCTTACCGGCGCTTTATCCAGCTATTCGGCAAAGTCGCACTCGGCATTGCCGACGAACCCTTCGACGAGATCTTTGATGAGGTCAAGGAGCGTGTCGGTGTAACCGCAGACGTCGCGCTTGAGGCGCCGCACCTCAAGGAAATCAGCGAGAAGTTCCTGCAGGTCGTGAAGCACGAATCCGGCCGCGAATTTCCGCACGATGTCATGACGCAATTGCGACTCGCGGTTGAGGCCGTGTTTCGCTCCTGGATGGGCAAGCGCGCTGTCGACTACCGCCGCGAGTTCAATATCACACCGGACATGGCCAATGGCACTGCCGTCAATATCTGCACGATGGTCTTCGGTAACAAGGGAGATGACTGCGCCACCGGTGTTGGCTTCACGCGCAACCCGGGAACGGGCGACAACGAGATGTTCGGTGAATACCTGACCAATGCGCAGGGCGAAGACGTCGTCGCGGGCATTCGGACACCGAAGCCGTTGCTGCAGATGGAAAAAGAGATGCCTGAGCAGTACCAGCAACTCGTCGCGTTACGCAATACGCTGGAGTCGCACTATCAGGAAGTGCAGGACTACGAGTTTACGATTGAAAGCGGAACCCTCTATTGCCTGCAGACTCGCAACGGCAAGATGAATGCTGCGGCGACCGTAAAGACGTCGGTCGACATGTACCGGGAGAAACTGATCACGCGCGAGCAGGCGTTGCTGCGGGTACCGCCAGAGCTGCTTGAACAGTTACTGCATCCTCGGCTTGATCCTGGAAGCGAAGCGCGTCCCATTGCGCTCGGCCTGCCTGCTTCCCCGGGTGCTGCATCCGGCAAATGTGTGTTCGATGCAGACCTGGCTGAAAAACTCGGCAGTACCGGCGAGCAACTGATCCTCGTGCGGGAAGAAACCCGGCCGGAAGATATCCACGGCTTCTTTGCCGCACAGGGAATCCTGACCAGTCGCGGCGGCAAGACCTCGCACGCGGCGGTCGTCGCACGTGGTATGGGCAAACCGTGTGTCGCAGGTGCCGAGGGCATCGTTGTCGATGTCGATCTGCGCCAGGCCCATGTCGGTGAACATATCCTCCGCGAAGGGGACGTCATTACCCTCAACGGCGCGACGGGCGAAGTTTACCTCGGTGCAATACCGACAATTCCAGCGCACTTTTCTGACGAACTCGCCGAACTGCTCGGCTGGGCTGATGAGACCGCGAAACTGAAAGTCATGGCCAACGCCGATACGCCGGATGCAGCGACAACTGCGCGCGAGTACGGTGCGATGGGTATTGGACTGTGCCGCACTGAACGCATGTTCAACGCCGTCGACCGGCTGCCAATCGTTGTCGACATGATCCTCGCCAACAACGCAGAGGATCGAAAGACGGCACTGACCCGACTTCTGCCCATCCAGCGCGATGACTTCATCCAGTTGTTTACAACCATGTCACCCGACCCGGTGACAGTGCGACTGCTGGATCCGCCGATGCATGAGTTCCTGCCCACCGAGCACCAGTTGCTGGAGCAGATCGATACGTTGCGCACCTACCGGGATGTTGTGCGTGGCCGGCAGACTGCGATGGCCACACTGGACCACCGTGTCGAATTGCCGGAGGCCCTGCAGGAACTCAGCGAGGAACATGTCAACGATGCATTGACGCGCAAGGAACGCATGCTGAAAAAAGTGCGCGAGCTCGAGGAAGTGAACCCCATGCTCGGGCACCGTGGTGTGCGCCTTGGTATCACCTACCCGGAAATCTACGAAATGCAGATACAGGCGATTCTCGAAGCAGCGATGCAGTGTTCCGCTGACGGCGTCGACGTGCAGGCAGAAATCATGGTGCCGCAGGTCATTACGTCCCAGGAGCTCGGACATGTGCAGAAGATGGCTACGGACATCGCGACAAGACTCGAGAAGGAGTCGGGCAAACCGCTGCATTACAAGTTCGGCACGATGATTGAGACGGTACGCGCGTGCACGCGAGCCTGGCACCTGGCAAAGAGCGCAGAGTTCTTTTCGTTCGGCACCAATGACCTGACCCAGGCCGTATTCTCATTCTCGCGCGAAGATGCAGAAAACAAGTTCCTGCCGATGTACAACGAGACTGGAATTCTGCAGGACAATCCGTTTGAAGTGCTCGATGTCAAAGGCGTCGGCAAACTCATCAAGATGGCTGTAACAGGCGGTCGCGAACAGCGCGCTGAATTGAAGATTGGCATTTGCGGTGAGCAAGGCGGCCATCCGGATTCGATCCAGTTCTGCCACGATGTGGGCCTGAACTATGTGTCGTGCTCGGGGCCCAGAGTGCCGGTGGCGCGCCTCGCGGCAGCGCAGGCAAGCCTGAGGAATCCGCACAGAGACTAGCCGTCAGGGCATCCTGAACACGACCTCAAATCGCCGTATGACACTAACGCGGGCGTCAATCCTCTCGGCTATGAGGTCGACGATGATGCCGCGCTGCAGCAACGACTGTCAGCGGCCGGCTTAAGAGACTCGACCTGCTCCTCAAGAGAGTGCAACGGGAGGGGAAATGGTGGGGCGTGTAGGGATCGAACCTACGACCAGTCGGTTAAAAGCCGAATGCTCTACCTCTGAGCTAACGCCCCATCAGGTTGTGGCCAAGCCGGCGGCATCATACCGGATAGACGGTAAATGACAAGCCCGGGGGCCTGCCTAGACGCCCTCTTCCTGCATGCGATCGAGCCTCTGCCCGGCCAGACGCGCCGCTGTCGTTTCAGGATACTCCGACTGCACGCGCTTTAATGACTCGCGCGACGCGTCGAATCGCTTCAGCTCGTAGTTGCCGTAACCGATCTTCAACAGCGCATCGGGGACCTTGCGCGACCGCGGGTACTTGTCGATAACAACCTGGAAGGCGGTCAGCGCGTCTGCGTACTTCTTGGTCACATAGTGCGATTCCGCCAGCCAGTACTGTGCATTATCGGCCAGCTCACTGTCCGGGTACGTCACCAGGAACTGCTTGAACGCCAGTGCGGCAGGCTCGTAGCGCTGCTCTTTGAGCAATTCAAACGCCGCCTGGTAGTTGTCGCGATCCGATCCGCCGGGCACCGGTAACTGGCCGGGCGCAAGCGTACCGCCGTCGAGCACATTTACATTGGCGCCGGCCTTGATGGCCGCCTCGAGCTCCTGGATACGGCGGTCGAGATCGGCGTACAGCTGCCGCTGCCGGTCGGCCGTATTCTCTGCCTCGTATTCCACGGTCTCGGCGCGCCCCTGCAGCTCATCGGCGCGACGCTCCAGCGCTGTCACCTCTTGCGTGAGGTTGACGAGGCTCTGGTTATCCACGACGCGCTCGATGTTCTGCATGCGACGCTCAAGCTCGTCGAGCCGCAGCATGACCGGGTCATCGGGTGACGGCTGCAACAGAGCGCAGCCGCTGATCACCGGTGCCAACAGCAACAGGTATGCTTTCTTCACTGCCATGACCTGCCTAGTTGATGTACTTGATCTCGACACGGCGATTCAGCGAGTAGTCTTCTTCGCTGCTGCCGAGCGCCGCCGGGCGTTCTTCGCCAAAGCTCACGGTCTGGATCTGTGATGACGTGGCGCCCTGGATCAGAAGCATGCGCCGTACGGTCTGCGAACGGCGTTCGCCAAGACCAATGTTGTACTCGCGCGAGCCGCGCTCATCGGCATGGCCCTCGAGACGCACCGTGGCACTCGGGTTGTTCGCCAGTTGCATCGCATGACGAGACACCAGTTCCTGGTCGTCGTCGCGCAATTCGGATGAGTCGAACTCGAAGTAGATGATGTTGGTCAGCTCGCCGCCGGCAAGGTCATCTTCGAAGAATTCGCCCTCGGTCATGGAACCGTCGTCATAGCCGTCGGTACCTGCACCACCGGCACCGCCGTCATACACCGTATCGGTTGGCTCCGGGTCCGGAATCGTGTCCGATCCACCGCAGGCTGTCAGGCTCAGCGTCGCAAGCAACAGAGCAATAAGTTTCAGGTTTGACATGTTTTTGTCCTTTCTCGCCCAAGAGAATTTATTAAAAAACAATATATTAGGGTATTTATTTAAAGTTAAATGCTACTAAAATTTTGGAAACGGTGACCACACCGGCTCTCGCACATCGCCCTGCCCGGACTCGAGTTTCTGCCGTATCAGGCCATCGGCCGAGACGCTTTCCAGCACGCCGTTACGCCCGGTACGTGTCGCGTAAATCAGGATATCGCTGTTTGGCGCAAAGCTCGGAGACTCATCCTGGTTGCCCGTTGAGAGCACCAGCAGGTCTTTGCGAGCAAGGTCCAGGACCGCGATTCGGTAGTTGCCGCGATCATTGTGCACCATAGCCAGCTTTTTACCATCTTCCGACAGCCTGGGTCGCGCATTATAGCTGCCCTCGAAGGTCACGCGCTCCGGCGTGCCGCCGCTGGCCGGCATGCGGTAAATCTGCGGCCCACCGCTGCGATCCGATGTGAAGTAGATATGCTTGCCATCCGGCGACCAGCTGCCTTCGGTATCAATGGCGCGGTTGGTCGTGAGGCGCTTGAACTCGCGCGCGTTAATGTCCAGTACGTAGATATCCAGGTTGCCATCGATGCCACCCAGCGTTATCGCGAGTTTCCTCCCATCCGGCGAAAACGACGGTGCGCCGTTGATGCCGGGCTTAGCGGACACAGAGATGCGGTTGCCGGTGCGCAGCGTCTGCACCCAGATGGATGACTTGTTGCCCTCAAATGATACGTAGGCGAGGCGCCGGCTATCCGGTGACCATGCCGGTGACATGATCGGATCCTTGCTCTCCATGACAATGTGCTCGTTCTCACCGTCCATGTCCGCGACGACCAGGCGATACAGGCTGCCGCCGGAGTCTCTCTCCACGGTGACAAACGCCACCTTGGTCGCGAACACGCCTTTGATGCCGGTGAGCTTCTCGTAGATCATATCGGCGAGTCGATGCGAAACATGCCGGATCGTGCCGCGACTGGCAGGCATACGGTACGCCACCAGCTGCGTCTGCCGCAGCGGGTCGAATAACTGGAACTGCACCATGTAGGCGTTGGCTCCGGTTTGCATGACCTTGCCGACAACCACGGCTTCAACACCGAGGATCGACCAGTCGTCGAAGTCGATGTCCGCACCGGTGGTCGGTTTCTGCAGCATGTCACCCTCCGGCAGAGGGTCGAAGCGGCCGCTGCGATACAGATCAGCGCTGATAACGCCGGAAACGTCCAGCGGTGCTTCGGCGGTCTGACCTTCCCAGCCAAACGGTACCACCGCGACGGGCGCGCGCTTGGCGCCACCCTCGGTGATCTGGATGGTGATCTCGGCGTTGGCCTGCGCCATCAGCAGCAGGGTCGTAGCAATAAGTAGTTTTTTCAGCACGTTTCGATTTACCCGGTTGAATTCGTGGCTATTGTTCAGGTTTGAATACAAAGCGCAAGTCAGGTTCAAAGAGAATCGGATTTGCAGGCATGGGCAGCGGTGATGCTTTGCGCACAGCGGCCTCGATGGAGCGCACCACGGCATCGTCGCCATTACAGCTGACGACGTTGACACCAACCACTTCGCCACCCGGAAGTTGCCGCACCCTGACCACACAGTCGAGACCCGGCTGGGCGCTCGGCGGCCGCACCCAGTTACGCGTCACTCGCTGGTTCAATGCGAACATATAACGCGCCATATCGTCGGAACTGCGCGCCGCTGTCAGCGCTTCTTCGGCATCGATTTCCGCCTGGCGGATGGCTTCCTCTTCCTCCCGGCGCAGACGCTCATTCTCCTCGCGCTGGCGGCGTATGTCCTCCTCACGCTTCTTCTCGGCGGCGATTCGCTGCCGTTCCTTTTCGGCTTCTTCCTGGCGTTTCTTCTCAGCCTCGTCGGCCTGGCGCTTTTTCTCAGCCTCTTCAGCCTTGCGTTTCTTCTCGGCTTCGTCCGCCTTGCGTTTCTTCTCCGCCTCTTCGTCTTTGATGCGTTGCAAGCGCTCCTGCTCGATGCGCGCATCGTCCAGGCGTTTCTGCTCTTCGGCCTGCTTGCGGGCAACCTCTTCCGGATCCGGCTGTGGTGGCTCAGGCTCGGCTTCTGGCTCTGGCTCCGGCTCGGCTCCGGCTCCGGTCTCAGGCTGCTCTTCTACGACCTGCTCGGGCTCGGGTTCCGGTAATTTGATAGCCGGCGGCACGACCGACATATCCGTGACCAGCGTGCCCTGGATCGCCATCGGCGTAATGGGCTGCACGCGCGATGACAAATCCAGCGCGAACACCCAGCGAGCCGAACACCACGACGTGCAACAGCACGGCGAGTGATATCGGGATCACATTGTGTTCGTCGCGGATCACAGTGGCAGCTACTCCGGTACCGGGTACGTATCCAGCGGGTCCGTGACGAAGCCGACACTGTCAGCACCACCCTGCTGCAACAGCACCATGGCGCCCACGACGTTGCCGTAAGGTACGGCGCGGTCTGCTTTCACCAGGACCGGCGTCTCCGGCCGATTGCGAAGCACCGCAGCTACGCGCGCGACAATCTGTTGCGAGCCGGCCGGCTCATCCTCGTTGTCACCCACATTGATGTAGAGGTTGCCCGCGGCATCCACACTGACAACCAGTGGCGGATGATCCGGCACATCCTGGATGGGTTCGGAACTGGCCTGCGGCAACTCGACTTTGACGCCCTGCGTCAGCAGCGGCGCGGTCACCATGAAGATCACGAGCAGCACCAGCATGACGTCGATGTACGGCACCACGTTGATCTCGGCCATCAGCTTGCGCTTTTTCAATGGCGTTGCCATCTCAGGAGGCCTTCAGTTTGGCGCGCGCGTGCCGGTCCAGGATGCTGGAAAACTCCTCGGTGAAGCCGTCGTAGCGGATCTCGAGCCGCACGACCTTGTCGGCAAAGCGGTTGTAGGCAATCACGGCCGGGATCGCGGCGAACAGCCCCATGGCCGTTGCGATCAGCGCTTCGGCAATGGGTGGTGCAACCACAGCCAGCGTTGCCGACTGCACGTTGGCCAGCCCCATAAACGCATTCATGATGCCCCACACGGTGCCGAACAGGCCGACATAGGGACTGGTCGAACCGATGGTCGCCAGCGTCGCCAGGCTCATCTCAAGGCGGTCAACCTCTCGCATCTGTGCCACCCGCATGGCGCGCCGGCATTCTTCCACAAGCTTGTCGACGTCAGCGGAGTCCTTCTGCCCGCCACGTGAGAACTCGCGAAAACCGGCCTCGAAGATGCGCACCATGCCGATGCTGCCACCTTTGGTGCGCGTCGCACTGCTATACAGGGTGTTGAGATCGCCGCCCGACCAGAAGCTGGCTTCGAACTCATCCGACGCCGCCTTGGTGCGATGCACAAGTCGCCGTTTGGAAAAGATGATGCTCCACGACACCAGCGAGGCGCCGATTAGCAACAGCATGACCAGCTGTACAGGCAAACTCGCCTCCCACAGCAGGCTGACGACTGACATATCTGTAGTCATGACTTTGGTCCTTCGAAAAATGATTTAGGTACGCGTTTCGGCCGCATCGAGTCGGCATCAAGGAATGCCGCTTTAACCAGGCCGCTGATCAGCAGCTCGCCTTCACTGCTGTCACGATAGATCTTTTGTTCCACACTGAATGACGCTCGCGACAGGTCGACCAGCGACGCGGTCACGATGAGGGTATCGCTGAGTCTTGCCGGCGCAAGAAACTTCGCCTGTACTTCCGCAACAACGAAGATCCGGCGCTGCTGTTCCTGCAGCTCAACCATGTCGACGCCGAGGTGCCTGAGCCATTCAGTTCTGGCCCGTTCCATGAAGCGAAAGTAGTTGGCGTAGTACACAACGCCCTGCGCATCTGTGTCCTCGTAATAGACACGCACCGGCAATGTGAAAATTTCACTCGAGTCGCTCATCGTTGTCTTGTTCTCAGTCTTCGGGAAACAGGGGCAGTTCGGTGTCAACTTGCTGCAGCGGTGCCGGCAGCCCGAAATGCAAATAGGCGTTTTTGGTGGCCACTCGGCCGCGTGCCGTTCGCATCATGAACCCTTGCTGGATCAGGTATGGCTCCAGGACATCCTCAATGGTGCCGCGTTCCTCGCCAAGCGCGGCCGCCAGGCTCTCAATGCCAACCGGCCCACCGTCAAATTTCTCAATGATCGTCTGCAGCAAGCGCCGGTCCATGGCATCAAAACCGCTCGGGTCGACCTGCAGCATGTCCATGGCGCTGCAAGCCACCTCGGAGGTAACCACGCCATCGGCCTCGACCTCGGCAAAATCCCGCACCCGACGCAGTAACCTGTTGGCAATTCGCGGCGTACCGCGCGCCCGTCGCGCGATTTCAAGTGCGCCGCCGGCGTCTACTGACAGATTCAGGATGCCGGCAGAGCGTCGCGCAATGGATTCAAGATCTTCTGTGGAATAAAACTCAAGGCGCTGCACGATGCCGAAACGGTCGCGCAATGGCGAGGTCAGCAGCCCCGCCCTCGTCGTCGCACCAATCAGCGTAAACGGCGGCAGGTCGAGTTTTATGGATCTCGCCGCAGGCCCTTCGCCGATCATGATATCCAGCTGAAAGTCTTCCATCGCCGGATACAGAACCTCTTCCACCACCGGGCTCAGACGATGAATTTCGTCGACAAACAGAACGTCGTTTGGCTCGAGGTTGGTAAGGATGGCCGCAAGGTCTCCGGGCTTTTCCAGCACCGGGCCGGAGGTCTGCCGCAGACTGACATCCATCTCGTGCGCGACAATGTGTGCCAGGGTCGTCTTGCCCAACCCGGGCGGACCGAAAATCAACACATGATCCAGAGCCTCTTCACGGCGGCGCGCAGCTTCTATGAATATGCCCATCTGTTTCTTGACGTCCGGCTGACCGACGTAGTCGAGCAGCGTCTTCGGACGTATGGCACGGTCGAAGGCCTTGTCATCGGAGCGAGGCTCCGCACTCGTCAGGCGATCATGTTCTATTGCGGCCATGTGTTACTGGGTAACCTGTTTGAGGGACTGGCGGATAATGTCTTCGGCACTCATGCCTTCGACATCGAGTTGACCAACAAGTTTGTTTACTTCTCGCGGCTTGTAACCCAGCGCGATCAGCGCATCCACTGCTTCGCTGCGTGCATTGCTTTCAATGTTGACACGGGGTGCCCCGCCAGCGACCGGCACCTTGTCTATGCGGTCACGCATTTCGATGATGAGTCTCTCCGCAGTCTTCTTGCCAACGCCCGGAATGCGGATCAGAGCCGCAGTGTCCTCGTATCCAACGCAGCGCTGGAAGTCGGCGACGCTCATCGCGGACAGTATCGACAGCGCCATCTTCGCGCCAACGCCACTGACCTTCAGCAACGTGCGGAACAGGTGACGCTCGTCCTCGCTGGCGAAGCCGTACAGAATCTGCGCATCTTCACGAACCAGCAAGTGCGTCAGCAGGAACAGGTCAGAACCTATGTTGGGCAGGTCGAGAAACGTCGACATCGGCGTTTCAACTTCGTAGCCGACGCCCGCGCACTCCAGGATGATGACTGGCGCCTGCTTCCAGCTGAGCTTCCCTCTGAGTGAACCGATCATCGCGCGCCCGCGATGGCGGCGGCGCTCAGGCGACTCCGGATGCGGCGCTGATGACCGTGACACAGCGCTGCCGCCAGCGCATCGGCCGCATCCTCCTGCGGCTGCCCGTCGAGTTGCAGCAGTGTGGTCACCATGTGTTGCACTTGTTCTTTAGTCGCAGAGCCGGTGCCGACGATGGCCTGCTTGATCTCGCGCGGCGCATACTCGTGCACCTCGATCTCAAACGAAAAGGTCGCACACAGTGCGGCCGAACGGGCATGACCGAGCTTTAGCGCGCTGCCGGCGTTCTTGTGCATGAAGACACTCTCAATGGCGACAATGTCCGGCCGATACTCGGCCACGATCTCGCCGACCGCTTTGTAGATAGCCTTGAGGCGCTCCGGAAACGTGCCGTCCAGCGTCTTGATCGCGCCACTGGTCACGTAGCGCGGCTTTTCTTCGACGTAGTCGAGAATGCCAAAGCCCGTCAGCCGGGAGCCCGGGTCAATGCCGAGTATGCGTCGCGGTTGCGTCAAAATAGCCTCAAAGCTCCGACAGAACGTCGTCGGGAATATCGGCGTTGCTGTACACCTGTTGCACGTCGTCAAGATCTTCCAGCGTGTCGAGCAGCTTCACCATCGACTCCGCCTCTTTCACATTCAGGGTGGCACTGGTCGAGGCGCGCATCGTGAGCTCCGCGTTCTCCGGTTCAAGCCCGGCCTCAACTATCTGGTTCCTCACTTCTTCAAATTCGGTCGGCTCGGTGAGAATCTCAATGGAGCCGTCGTCCTCAACGATGACATCCTCGGCACCCGCCTCGATTGCGACTTCCATCAACTTGTCCTCATCCGCCTCCGGCCCATACATGAGCTGGCCGACGTGGTTGAAGAGGTAATTGACCGAACCGTCGGCACCCAGGTTGCCGCCAAACTTGGTAAAGGCGTGCCGTACCTCGGCTACCGTGCGGTTACGATTGTCGGTCAGGCAGTCGACCATCACGGCTGTGCCTCCGGGTCCGTATCCCTCGTAACGAATCTCCTGGAAGTCGTCGCCATCGGTCTCGCCCGAGCCACGTTTTACGGCTCGCTCGATATTGTCTTTCGGCATGCTCTGCGCACGTGCCTTGTCGATTGCGAGTCGCAAGCGTGGGTTCGAGTCGGGATCGCCGCCGCCCATTCGCGCCGCAACCGTGATCTCGCGAATCAGTTTCGTAAACAGTTTGCCGCGCTTCTTATCCTGCGCACCCTTGCGATGCTGGATATTCGCCCACTTACTATGTCCTGCCATATTGCCAAGCCCAAGCTGAAATCTGCGCGTATGATAGCGGTTATTGCCGATACTGGCACATGTTCAATTGCATTCTAAATGTCATCAACTCCGCCAGAAATCTCCGAAAACGATGCCAACGGTGCCGATCAGATAGCTGCGGTGAAGGCCTTCGCGGCCAGTCTGCCGGACCAGGCGACACTGGCGCCCGCGTTGCAGGAGGGAGAGGCGATTGCCGACATTGTCGGCTCACTCGGCCTGCCGCCGGATGTGATCGCTGCGGTTCATCTGTACCCCCTGTATCGCGATGAACTCGCTGACGATTTAACATTAGAAAATAATGACTTAGGTGATATTCCCAGAACTGTTCGAGATTTAGTACAACTCGGACAGATCTCCCTTTCAGCGGAATGGGAGCCCGGTGAGGCGCTCGCCAGACCGCAATCTGAAGCGCTCAGAAAGATGCTGCTCGCCGTGGTCTCAGACGTGCGACTGGTGCTCGTAAGGATCGCAGAGCAGCTGCATCGCATGCGCGAAGCCAAGTCGGCACCGGTTGAGATGCAGCAGGCACTCGCCATCGAGACTCGCGAAATCTATGCCGCCCTCGCCAACCGCCTGGGCGTCTGGCAACTCAAATGGGAGCTGGAAGACCTCGCATTCCGCTACCTGGACCCGCAAACCTACAAGTCGCTGGCGAAAGCACTCAAGGAAAAACGCGGCGAGCGCGAGGGTTTTATCGCCGAGGTGCAGGCGATCCTGGCAAGAGAACTGTCAGCCAACAACATCAAGGCTGACATCAGCGGCCGGCCCAAGCATATCTACAGCATCTGGCGGAAGATGCAGCGCAAGGATCGCGGACTCGATTCGCTTTACGACATCCGCGCTGTGCGAGTGCTTGTTGACGACGTTAGCGACTGCTACGCGGCGCTTGGTATCGTGCACAACCTCTGGTCCTACATTCCGGGAGAATTCGACGATTACATCGCGAACCCCAAGGAGAACGACTATCGGTCTCTGCATACCGCAGTCATCGGCCCGTCCGGGCAGACCGTCGAAGTGCAAATTCGGACACATGACATGCACCGCCACGCCGAACTCGGTGTTGCCGCCCACTGGCGCTACAAGGAAGGCGGTTCGGCACCCGCTGCGTTTGACCAGAAGATCCGCTTCCTGCGCCAGTTACTGGAGCCGAGCGGCGACGACGCCGATCTCCTCGACCAGATTCGCGACGATATTTTCGAGGACCGGGTCTATGCGGTCAGCCCCAAAGGTGACGTGGTCGAACTGCCGCCGCAGGCAACCCCGCTGGATTTCGCGTACGCGGTCCACACTCAGGTCGGGCATCGCTGCCGCGGCGCCAAGGTCAACGGCCGCATCGTCCCCATGACCTATCACGTCAAGAATGGTGACCAGATCGAGATCATCACGAGTGGCCAGCCCAAGCCCAGCCGTGACTGGCTCAGCCCGCAACTCGGATACCTGGCAAGCGCGAGGAGTCGCGCCAAGGTGCGCAACTGGTTCCGGCAACAGGATCGAGATCAGCACTTGCGCCAGGGCCGTGAAATCCTCGAGCGCGAAATGGCACGACTCAACGTCCGCAATGTGCCCACAGACGCTATTGCGAAACAACTAAAGCAAAAGGACACTGAGGCACTGTGCGTGGCGCTGGGTGCGGGTGACCTCACTGGCGCCTCTGTTCCTACGGCCATTGAGAAGCTGCAAAGTGTCGATGTGGCGGAGAAGATTCGCCCAAAACGCGGCACCCGGCGCAAAAAGATCGAACCAGACAGCTCGACGTCCATTTCAGGCGTAGGCGACCTGCTGAGCAATTTCGCACGCTGCTGCCGGCCAGTGCCACCGGAAGCCATCATCGGCTACATTACGCAGGGACGCGGCGTGAGCATCCATCGCCAGGACTGCGGCAACGTCCTCGGCCTCGGACAACGGAGTCCCGAGCGCATTCTGGAAGTCAGCTGGGGCAAAGCGGACGCTGGAAGCTACCCGGTGGACTTGCGCCTCAGGGCTTTCGACCGCAGCGGCCTGATTCGCGACATTTCCTCTGTCCTGGCTGACGCCGCGGTCAACATTACCGGCATGCGAACACGCAGCGAGAAACAGACCATGGAGACGGTCATGGACATCGGCATGGAGATTCCCGACCTGCCCACACTAAGCACGGTCATCTCCAAGCTCGAAGCGCTGCCGAACGTGGTTTCGGCGCGAAGGAAAAAATCCTAGGCCTGCGGCTTGTTCTTGCCCTTCGCGATGTCGGTTGCGAGCGCCATCATTGAGGTCAGATCCGCCAGGTTCGCGGGCACGACGAAGGTGTTGCCCGCCTTGGCGAGTTCACCAAACTGACTCACATACTGCTCGGCAATACGCAGCTGCATAGCCTCGTTACCGCCGGCCTGAACAACTGACTCAGCGACTTGCCTCAAGCCCGCGGCAGTTGCACTGGCAACAGCCAGGATCGCTTGTGCCTCGCCTTCAGCCTCATTGATCTGCTGCATCTTGGCCGCTTCGGACTCTTTGATAACGCGCTGCTTCTCACCTTCCGCCTCATTGATCTTGGCGTCTCGAACACCCTCAGAGGTCAGCACGACGGCCCGCTTCTCACGTTCGGCGCGCATCTGCTTTTCCATCGCGCTAAGCACGTCATGCGGCGGGTTGATGTTTTTGATCTCGTAGCGCAGGACTTTGACGCCCCAGGGGTCACTGGCCTTGTCGAGTTCTTCCACGACGTTGGAATTGATCGTGCCGCGCTCCTCAAAAGTGCGGTCGAGGTCGATCTTGCCGATCTCGCTACGCAGCGTCGTTTGCGCAAGTTGCGAAATGGCAAACATGTAGTTGCCAATGCCGTAAGAGGCACGCGCCGGATCGAGTACCTGCATGTAGAGCACACCGTCGACGCCGACCTGCACGTTGTCATTGGTAATGCAGATCTGCTCTGCGATATCGACCGCCTGTTCCTTGAGCGTATGCTTGTAAGCGACTCGCTCCAGAAACGGAATAAGTATATGAAAGCCGGCGTCGAGTCTTCTACTGAATTTGCCAAGACGCTCGATGACAAAAGCACTCTGCTGCGGCACGACAATGGCCGTCTTGAGCAGAATAATGACTGCGACGATGACAAAACCCAGCGCTACAATAAATGATGTATCCATGAACACTCTCCGAGAGTTTATTCAGCGCTGACGTGCAGCGTTAGCCCATCCGCCTCAACAATCCTGGCGCGCGTACCCGCTGCAATCGTCTCCGTTCCGACGTTACGAACCGTCCAGGCGGTGCCGCGAAAATCTGCGCGGGTTTCCCCGCCGGGGTCGAGTGCGGTTGCGAGACTGATCGAATTGCCAGACAGCGTTTCAAGAAACCCCGGCGCGCCGCCGCGGATCTTTTCATACAGGCTCTTGCGAAATGTAAACATCGAAATCAGCGAAAGGCTGCCGAACGCCGCCCATTGTGCCCACTCGGGCATCACAATGCCAAAGAGTCCGGCCAGACCTACAAGTGCAGCCGAGATACCGAGGAACACTAGGTAAAACTGCAAATCAATTGCAAAAAGCTCGGCCCCAAGGAGCAAAGCGCCAATCGTCATCCACATCCACCAGGTCATCGAACGTCTCCTTGGTCAGCAATGCTCACTATAGCGCAGATTTCAGTTACTATTCCTGAGGCCAAAAGCAACAATAACAAGGGGTAGGCATGCAGGAACTCGTCGGCACAATCAACGGATACATCTGGAGCAACGCACTGATCTATCTGTGCCTCGGCGCCGGGTTGTTCTTTTCGATCCTCACGCGTTTCTGCCAGGTTCGTCTGTTCAAAGAGATGCTGCGGCTGTTGTTCTCGAGCAAGGAATCCAAAGAAGGCATCTCCTCGTTCCAGGCACTCGCGGTGTCACTGTCGGGTCGCGTTGGCACCGGCAACATCGCCGGAGTCGCGGCTGCGATCGGCTTTGGTGGCCCGAGCGCCGTGTTCTGGATGTGGGTGGTCGCGTTTCTTGGTGCCTCCACCGCCTATGTCGAATCCGCACTCGGACAAATCTATAAAGAGGTCGACGAAGGCCAGTATCGCGGTGGCCCGGCTTATTACATTGAGAAAGCCATGGGCCAGAAGTGGTATGCATGGATATTCGCGATTGCAACGATCATTGCCGTAGGCGCCCTGCTCCCCGGCGTACAGTCGAACAGCATCGGCAACGCTGCGGCTTTGGCGTTCGGCGGCGAGTCGACGATCAACTTCCTCGGCGACGACACCTCTATAACCAAGCTGGTTACCGCCGTCATCGTGGTCGGCATACTGGGCTTCATCATCTTCGGTGGTGTGAAACGGATTGCTCATTTCACCCAGGTTGTTGTTCCATTCATGGCACTCGGTTACGTGGTGATGGCACTTGGCATCATTGCGTATCACTACGAAGCGCTACCCGGCATCATATCCCTGATCTTCAAAGACATTTTCACCCCGATGGCCGGCTTCGGCGCTGCCATCGGCTGGGGCGTCAAGCGCGGTGTTTACTCGAACGAGGCCGGCCAGGGTACCGGCCCGCATGCAGCGGCAGCCTCCGAAGTTGAGCACCCGGCACAGCAAGGACTGGTGCAGGCATTTTCGGTTTATGTCGATACGCTGTTCGTGTGCACGGCGACTGCCTTCATGATCCTGATCACGCAACAGTATTACGTGGACGGTATCAGCGCGGGCATCTCTGGCGGCATGTTGACAAGCGGCGTCGAGATCAACAGTCCGGCGTTTACGCAGTTGGCGCTGGAGAGCGTCGTCGGTGGCGCTGGCAAGACGTTCGTAGCAGTCGCGTTGTTCTTCTTCGCGTTTACAACATTGCTTGCCTACTACTACATCGCGGAAACCAACGTCGCTTACATTCGACGCACGTTCAAAATTCCCGGCGAGCTGTTCATCCTGAAGCTGGTGCTCATGACGTCGGTCTTCTACGGCACTATACGGGCCGCCGATTTTGCCTGGGCGCTGGGTGATGTCGGCGTTGGCCTGATGGCCTGGCTGAACATCGTCGGCATACTGATCCTGTTCTTTATGGGCAGTCCCGCGCTAAAAGCGCTCAAGGATTATGAACAGCAGAGAAAAGCCGGCGTAACGAAATACACGTTCGATCCCGAAAAACTCGGCATCAAGAACGCGGATTTCTGGTCGAAAAATTCGTAACGATGGTCGCCGGTCACTCAGACCGGTTTATGCTGCTGTCTCGCAAACCCGGCAGAAGGCCAAACCACGACGGAGTCATGCGCTACAACACCGCAGAATCGATTCAGGCAAACTCCTCCATTCCGGCGTCAAGCTGAACGTCCGCTGGCGGTACAGGGCGAATGCCCGTAGTGTAGTTTTTTTGTGAGAGCAGGCCTATGAGCGCAGGCGACGTTACGCTGACTCCTGACAGCAGCGAGTCTTTCTTTGGTCACCCGAAGGGCCTCTTCTACCTGGCATTCACCGAAGCGTGGGAACGCTTCTCTTACTATGGAATGACCGCGCTGCTAGTTCTTTACATGGTGAACCAGGTGTTATTGCCAGGCCATGTTGAGAACATAGTCGGCTTCGAAGCGTTTCGTGGTGTTTTGGAGTCTGTTGTCGGGCCCTTGTCGCCGCTCGCGCTGGCCTCGCAGCTGTTTGGACTTTACGCAGGATTTGTATACTTCACGCCGGTCCTGGGGGGAATGATCGCAGATCGATGGATCGGACAGCGTAATGCAGTGGTCATTGGCGCGCTGTTAATGAGCGCCGGCCACATTGCGATGGCATTCGACCAGACCTTCCTCTTCGCTCTGTTGCTGCTCGTCATCGGTTCGGGTTTCCTGAAGGGCAATATCTCCGCACAGGTCGGCGCTTTGTATCCATTGGATGATGAGGCGCGGCGCACGCGTGGTTTCGCAATATTCAGTATGGCGATCAATTTTGGGGCCGTCTGTGGGCCACTCTTATGCGGATTTCTTGCCCAGTACTACGGTTGGCACTACGGCTTTGGGGTGGCCGCAATTTTCATGCTTGCCGGACTTGTTACCTACCTGTCGGGTTATCGACATCTTCCCGCAAGAGCGCGACGCCGCGACCAGGTTTCTGAGAAACTGTCGTCTGCCGACTGGCGCATCATTCGCGTGCTGTTCGTTGTAATGCTGATCACAGTTTTCCAATCTGTAAGCTACTATCAAGTCGCCAACGTGTTTCAGGTATGGGTGCAGCAACATGTTGATCTCAGTGTCGGCAGCCTCAGGATCCCGATTGCCTGGTACCAGTCGATTGACCCGCTCGTGAGCATTCTTGCGGTTCCACTGCTCTTCGGAATTTGGCAGTTACAGGCTTCTCGCCGGGGTGAGCCGGGCGATCTTGGAAAAATTGGGGTTGGCGCGTGGCTTGCCGCAACCGCGAATTTGATCCTCGTCGTCGCTATCGTTTCGTCTGGAGGCGAGCCAATCCATCCGTTGTGGCCGGCACTTTACTGCGCAGGGCTGGGAGTGGCGTTCCTGTATTACTGGCCAACTTTGCTCGCTTTGGTTTCGCGTGCCGCGCCAGCGTCGGCAAATGCAACCATGATGGGAGTCGCGTTCCTCACACTCTTCGTAGCGAATAATCTCATTGGCTGGGTTGGGCGATTCTACGAACAAATGGGCCCCACTTCATTCTGGAGTATGCACGCGGCAATCGCTGCGACCGGCGGCGTTTTGGTCATGGTGTTCGGCCGCCGGCTCACTCGGGCGCTTTATGTTGAGGATGAACAGCCGCTGCGGCCTTCTGCAATGACCCTTGAAGTAGAGCGCTAACCACGGAGCGAGATGTTTTGCCGGAGTGCGAGACGATGCGGATATGGGCGGCCCCTGCGTGCGGAATGCTGCCAGAATGAGTGTTACTTCCTAGTCGAGCTCAACCGGATCAAGACATGCCTTTAGCATGGCGCTCAATTCAGTCGTTCCCATGGAGTTCATCAGTTTGATGTTGCGTATCGGTATTTGTTCGGCATATTCGGTTGCTTCAAGAACCCGGTCGAGACTCTCTTCACGAAGCAGGTGCAGAACAGGAAACGGCGATCGATTGGTGTAGTTCTCGGCGTCATCGGGTTCGGTCCCGCCGAATTGGTAGTCCGGATGGAAACTCGCGATCTGGTAGACGCCATCAAGCTCCAGTTGCTGCAACAGGGCATCGGCGTAATCAAGAAACTGGTTGTAATCGTAAAACGTCTCCAGCACTCGGGGATGAATTAACAAGGTGGTTGCAATAGAGGCATTTTTCTCGAGCAAGTCGAGCTCCGCGCCGAGGTCCAGCAGCAAACCCTGTTCGGTAATCGCATCGGACACAACGAATCGCACGCGGTCTTTGTCCAGTTCACGCTTGGCGAACGGGCACAGGTTCAGGCCGACAACAACGGAATCAATCCACTGCCGAACGGCGGTTACCACCTGATTGTTATCTACCAATCTCTACTCCTGTTTCGACCCGTTTTTTCGGCACCAATGGGCGCACACGTCAAGCTGGACGGGAATTGGCTTGGTGCCGATGAGAGTGGCAGGCGCACAGCGGAATTATTGTCAGACTATCAGGAGCGACACACCGAGCTTGTGCCTGAGAAAGGGGCACAAAGGGGGTGCAGGAAGTAGTTGGGCTCCTGCGCTGTGTGGACGCTGTATAAAATTTGGGTCCCTGGCCACAATTGCTGCTTGTCGCCTCCGGGTCTGGGGCGCCGCATACGCAGGAGCAAGGATTATCCTACGCCTGTGGCCGAAAATTGGCAACAACTGCTATTTGTTGGGGTAATTCAGCGCTTTGTTGTCGACTGCCAGAGCGGCCTCATGAACGGCTTCGGCAAGGCTCGGATGCGCGTGTATTGTGCGCTGGATATCCTCAGTGCTGGCTGAAAATTCCAGCGCCAACACGGCTTCTGAAATCAGTTCGCCAGCCATGGGTCCAACAATGTGCACACCGAGCACCTCGTCGTCGTCAGACGCCGATATGATCTTGACCATACCGCTGGTTTGCTCCATTGCTTTTGCACGGCCGCTGGCGGCAAACGGGAACGAACCGACCTTGTACGGCCTGCCGCTGTCTTTTACCTCGGCTTCTGTCTTGCCGGCCCAGGCGATTTCCGGACTGGTGTACAGCACAGACGGAATGACGTCGTAATTCATCTCGGCAATTTCGCCGTTGATGAGGTCGGCAACCATCACGCCCTCTTCCGAGGCCTTGTGCGCCAGCATCGCGCCACGCACGCTGTCACCGATTGCGTAGACACCCTTGACGCGTGTTCGACACTCATCATCGACCACGACAAAGCCACGCTCATCCAGCTGGATGCCGGCATCATCTGCGAACAGTCCGTCGGTAAATGGACGGCGCCCGACGGCCACGATCAGCTTGTCGACTTCCATGCTCTGTGAGCCATCCTTGTCGTCGTACTCAACCGTCACGCCGGACTTGCCTGCCTTGGCCGAACTCACCTTGGCACCCAGCTTGATATCCAGACCCTGTTTCTTGAATTCTGCTGCAGCAACTTTCGCAACGTCGCGATCAGCCATGAACAGGAAGTCATCCATCGCCTCGAGAATCGTGACCTCCGAGCCAAGTCGCGACCAGACGCTGCCAAGTTCCAGGCCGATGACGCCTGCTCCGACGACACCGAGTCGTTTCGGCACCTCATCAAGTTCAATGGCATCCCATGAATCAATGATCTTGTCGCCATCAAATTTGGCGATCGGCAACTCGATCGGTACAGAGCCGGATGCGAGGATAACGTTCTTCGCCCCCAGGACTTCGACGTCGCCCTTGACCGGCGTGAATTCCACTTGTCTGCCAGCAAGCAGTTTGCCATGGCCAACAAGTGCATCGACCTTGGCTGCTTTGAACAGACCTGCAACGCCGCCGGTCAGCTGGCGCACGATGCCAGCGCGGCGCTTCTGCATTTGCGCGATGTCCATCGACACATCGCCGGTCGCAATGCCGTGCTTCTTGAATTCATGCTGTGCGCGGTGATACAGCTCTGATGATTCAAGCAGCGCCTTGGACGGAATACAGCCCGCGTTCAGGCAGGTTCCACCAAAGGCGTTCTTGCCGTCGCGGTTTTTCCACTCATCAATACAAGCGACTGACAAGCCGGCCTGCGCAGCGCGAATCGCCGCAATATAACCACCGGGTCCGGCACCAATAACAACCACATCGTATTCGCGACTCATCAGCTTATACCTGCAGTAACAGTCGGCTCGGATCTTCGAGCAACTGCTTGATTGCGACCAGGAACTGTACCGAGTCCTTGCCATCGATGATGCGGTGATCGTAGGTCATGGCCAGGTACATCATGGGTCGAATTTTGATCTCGCCGTCGACCACCATGGGCCGCTGCTGGATCGCGTGCATACCGAGGATGGCTGATTGCGGCTGATTCAGGATCGGCGTCGACATCATGGAGCCGAAGATGCCACCGTTGGTTATTGAGAAGGTGCCACCGGTCAGCTCTTCCATGCCTATCTTGCCGCTCTGCGCTTTGGACGCGAGTTCTTTCAGTTCGATCTCGAACTGCGCAAAACTCATCTGGTCCACATCGCGAATGACAGGAACCATCAAACCGCGCTCGGTCGACACGGCGATGCCGATGTCATAGTAGTTGTGATACACGACGTCAGTGCCTTCGACCGAGGCGTTAACCACGGGGAACTTCTTCAGCGCTTCGACCGCAGCTTTCGCAAAAAATGACATGAAACCAAGTTTGATGCCGTGCTCGTTCAGGAACGTTTCCTTGTAACGGCTGCGCAATGCCATTACCTCGGTGAGATCGACTTCATTGAAGGTCGTCAGCATTGCTGCCGTATGTTGCGCTTCAACCAGTCGCTCAGCGATTCGCGCACGCAGCCGCGTCATTGGCACACGCTGTTCTGCGCGCTCCAGTCCAACAACAGCGTCGTCCGCGGCAGCCGCTACGGCGGGGTCACCCGGCGTGACATTGCCGCCGTCATCCTCTTCGAGGAAGCTCATGACGTCCGCCTTGGTGACGCGTCCGTCCTTGCCAGAGCCAGTGACCATGGTTGCATCGAGGTCGTGCTCCTCAAGCAGGCGTCGCACAGCCGGGCTGGTCTTGACCGGTCCCTTGCTTTTCTTTGCCGCGACTTTCTTCTTCTGCTCCGGGGCCGCAGGCTCTTCGTCAGCAGCCTTCCTGTCAGCATCCTCTTCTTCAGCGACCTCTGGTTCGGCCTCCGCAGCGACGGCTGCCTCGCCTTCTTCCAGCACCGCCAGAACATCACCGGCGGTAACCGTAGCTCCCGCTTCTATCAATATTTTCGCGATAACCCCTGACGCCGGTGCCGGCACTTCCAGCACGACCTTGTCAGTTTCCAGGTCGACCAGGTTTTCGTCACGTGCACATGCTTCGCCGACACTCTTGTGCCAGGCGACCAGCGTTGCATCACTGACGGATTCGGGTAATGGGGGAACCTTGATCTCAATACTCATTTGGTCTTCCGTGGTTTGTCTGATTTGCTGGCCTCGATTTTGATATCGAGCGCGGCTTCAACCAGCGCCTGTTGCTGTTGCATATGAAGTTTGAAAATGCCGGATGCCGGCGCAGCTGCACCCGGGCGTCCTGCGTAATACAGTTGTTGTTCGTCGCTAAGTGGCTCCTGCAGCCGATGCCGAATCTGGTACCACGCACCCTGGTTCTCCGGCTCTTCCTGACACCACACCACTTCCTCGACATGCGCATAGCGTTTGATCATCGCAGCGAATTCAGGAATCGGGAACGGGTACAGCTGTTCGATTCGCACAATAGCGACGTCGCGAATGCCGTGGACCTCGCGTGCTTCGAGGAGATCGTAGTAAACCTTGCCACTGCAGAACACGATGCGCCGCGTATCTTCGGGCGCGATGTTTGTCGTCTCCGGGATAATCAGCTTGAAACTACCGCTGGACAGTTCCTCGAGCGATGACACTGACATGCGATGCCGCAGCAGGCTTTTCGGCGTCATGACGATTAGCGGCTTGCGGAATGAACGCGTCATCTGGCGTCGCAGCATGTGGAACATCTGCGCCGGCGTCGATGGCACGCACACCTGCATGTTGTGCTCGGCACACAATTGCAGGAACCGCTCAAGACGTGCTGAGGAATGTTCCGGCCCCTGGCCTTCGTAGCCGTGCGGCAGGAACAGCGTCATACCACACAGGCGTCCCCACTTCGCTTCGCCAGAGCTGATGAACTGGTCAATCACCACCTGAGCACCATTGGCAAAATCACCGAACTGGCCTTCCCAGATGCAGAGCGTTCCAGGTTCGGTGGTCGCGTAGCCGTATTCGAAACCCATTACGGCTTCTTCGGAGAGCAGTGAGTCGATGACGCGGAACGAGTTCGGACGCTTTTCCCGCAACTGCTGCAGTGGCAGGAACTCGCGGTTGTTCACCTGGTTGTGCAACACCGCGTGGCGATGGAAGAACGTACCGCGGCCGCTGTCCTGTCCGACGAGGCGCACGTCGTAGCCCTCATCCAGCAAGGTCGCGTACGCCAGGTTCTCGGCAAAGCCCCAATCCATGGCAACCTCACCCTTCGCCATGCGCAGGCGCTCGTCCATGATGCGCTGCACTCGTCCGTGCAACTTCATGTCAGGTGGCACAGTGGTGATTGCCGTGCTCAGGCGATCGATGTTCTTGGGGCTGATCGAGGTATCCACCTCATCGTCCCAGTTGGCGTCCAGGTAGGGACCCCAGTCAACCGTAAACTCGTCGCCGATCAGACCGAGGGTCGCTTCAGGAACCGGCTCGCCACGATCCAGTCGATCGCGATAGTCATCCTGCAGCTTCGTAGCGTCCGCCGCGCTGACGACACCAGCCGTATCCAGTTTCTCGGCGTACAATTGCCGCGTCGTCTTCTTGTTGCGAATCGTTCCGTACATGATCGGCTGTGTCGCCGACGGCTCGTCGGCTTCGTTGTGGCCGTGACGGCGATAACAGACGAGGTCGATGACAACGTCTTTCTTGAATTTTTGCCGGTATTCGAGCGCCAGACGCGTTACGAACAGCGCGGCTTCCGGGTCGTCGCCGTTTACGTGAAACACCGGCGCTTCGATCATCTTGGCGACATCGGTGCAATAGTCCGTCGAGCGTGCGTCCGATGGCCGACTGGTCGTGAAACCGATCTGGTTGTTGACGACGATATGCACGGTGCCGCCGGTTCTGAAACCGTTGGTCTGTGACATCTGGAATGTTTCCGTGACAACGCCCTGCCCGGCAAAAGCGGCGTCGCCGTGAATGAGAATGGGCAACACCTCTGCACGATCTGTGTCACCACGGCGTTGCTGCCTGGCACGCACCGAGCCCTCAACAACAGGATTCACAATCTCGAGGTGTGACGGATTGAATGCCAGCACGAGGTGCACGTTGCCACCGGGCGTGTGCATGTCGGCGGAGAAACCCTTGTGATACTTGACGTCGCCAGAGCCCTTCAGCTCGTCGAGCTCATAATTGCCCTCGAATTCCTCGAACAATTCTTCGGGCGATTTGCCGAGCATATTTACGAGTACGTTGATACGGCCGCGATGCGCCATACCGAACACGATTTCCCTGACGCCGCTGGCGCCGCCCTGCTGCACCAGATCGTCCAGCATCGGTATCAGGCTTTCACCGCCCTCGAGCGAAAATCGTTTCTGGCCCACATAGCGGGTATGCAGGTAACGCTCGATGCCTTCCGCGTGTGTCAGCTGCTCCAGAATCTTGCGCCGGCCGGCATCATCAAGCCAATCGGACACCAGCCCTTTTTCGAAGCGTGCGCGCAGCCACAGACGTTCGCGAGCGCGCGAGATGTGCGCCACCTCGACCGTGACCTTGCCGCAATAAATGCGTTTCAACAGGTCGAGAATGTCGCGCAGGGGCATACGCTGATTGGCGCTGCCGGCAAGACCACCGGTGTAGAACTCGGTATCCATGTCGGCTTCGGACAGCCCGAGGTAATCGAGCTTGAGGACGCCCGGGACGGGGCGCTCCATCAACCCCAGCGGGTCGATATCTGCGATCTGGTGGCCACGCAAGCTGTACACCTGGATCATTCGAGACACCGCAGCCTGTTTGCGATCAGAGGCGGTCTTGCCACCCGCTGATGCAACTTTCGTACGGGTCGTGCGCCGACCACCGCGAGCTTCCGCCAGCAGCCGCGCGCGAATTTCGGAGTGCAAAATCTCGTTGCCGGAATCTCCCAGCGACGCGAAATAGTCTTGCCAGCCGGGTGCTACCGAGCCTGGATCGGCAAGATAATCCTCGTAGAGCGCTTCTACAACGCTGGCGTTACCGCCGAAAAGCGGTGTTGACGCAATTCTGTCCTTCAGTGTATTGCTCATGATTTCAGACACTTAAGTCTTAATTAAGTGCTTTTGCCCGGTAGCCTGGAATTCCCTTCGAAAAAGGGCGGCTAGTTTAGCCTAAGCCATTGTTTATGGGAATGAGTCTTGCAACGATTCGCTCACAAAACGCGAAACAGGTTGACCAGTTCGTAACACACCAGGCAGGCGTAAAAACTGAAGAATATCGTCAGGAAAAGCCCGGTACGGAATCGGTTCAGGAAATGCAGCTTGGCGAGATACACCAGCACCAGGATGCCAAAGCCTGTTAGCGCGACTTTGCTGGACACAAAATAGCCAACGCCGAACTCAAGCATCGCTGCCATGAACGGGTTCGCCTCTATCATGCCGCGTTGCAACAGCTGCAAGGTCAGGAAGGCATCCGTGCAGCTGAGCAACATCGTGCCAACAGACAGGAAGAACAGCCACGGATGATGCCAGTCGAGAAACAGGACTTCCGAATCCCTATCGCGGCGATGTGCGTGCCGACGCGATCGAAAGAAGCCGAAGAAAACTGTCTTCCAGCTGAACTCGCGACGCTCATTGCGAGCCCTGCGTTCTGCGACTGCTTCAACTGTTGCCATTCGATTGCCTTGTTGAGTGGGGCCGGTCATTCCGCGGTTACTTCAAGCAGGTATGCGATTAAATCGTCTCGATCCTGCTGCTCGCGCACCCCGGGGAAACTCATCATGTTGCCGGGCAGGAATTTCGCCGGCTGCTCAAGCCACGCATCCAGTGCGCGTGGCGTCCAGTAGAAATCTGCCTCGTTAAGAGCAGCCGTGTATGAAAAGTTCGCACGTGACGCTACTTTAGAGCCAAAGAAACCGTACAAGTTCGGGCCGATCATCGAATTACCACCAGCGCCAAGGCTGTGACAGGCCATACACAGCATGGCCTGTTGCTCGCCACGTTTTGGGTCAGCGTTTTGATACGGTGGCATTGCCAGCCATTCAGCATTGCTGAGCACCGTCTGCTCCCCGAGGGTCGCCGCTGTCAGCAGCACCCTGGCTGGCTCAGCGCCCGCGTCATCACTGCCGCCACCGCAGCCGCCAACGGCCAACAACAACGCCAGTCCCATCATTTTGCAAAATCGCATGCGCCTCGCTCTCGTAACCTTTCACAGGTTGTCAACTATAGAGCAAGATGCGTACCAGCGCTGCAGGGCATTGATTTAACAGTTGATAATTTACAAACCGAAACAAATGGCAAACATACTGTATAGATTCTCGACAGCAGCAGCCGCCGCAGACGACTGCGCGTATAATCCGCCGTTATGAAAGGATATACAGGCACGTTAGAGAGCGGTGAAGCGATTCACTACGTTGATGAGAAGCGCTACTGGTGGTTTTTGTCCTTGCTGTTACCGCTGCAACCCTTCGTCGGCATGGCACTGCATGCGAACTTCGGTTACGACATTCTGCTGCTCGCCCCCATGCTGTTTAACTACACCATCGTGCCCCTGCTGGATGCCATTATCGGCAAGGACCGCAACAATCCTCCCGACGAAGTCATCATGCAGCTGGAGCAGGATCGCTTCTACCGACGCCTCACCTATGCCGTCGTGCCGCTGCATTTTGTCACCCTGCTTGCCTGTGCCTGGTACGCAGGCACACAGGAACTCAGCTGGTTTGGCGTGGTGGCGCTGGCGATCGGTGCCGGCATGACCGCGGGTCTGGCTATCAACAGCGGCCACGAACTCGGACACAAGAACTCGAAGCTCGAAAAGACACTGGCAAAGCTGGTACTGGCAGTGCCTGCGTATGGCCACTTCACCCTGGATCACAATCGCGGCCATCACCGTGATGTATCCACACCGGAGGACGCTGCGAGTTCACGTATGGGTGAAAGCGTTTACAAGTTTGCGCTGCGCGAAATACCTGGTGCATTCAAACGCGCCTGGGCAATGGAAAAGGACCGTCTGAACAGGCGCGACAAGTCGGTCTGGCACCCGGACAACGAGGTGTTGCAGTCGTATGTCGTAACCCTGTTGTTGTCGCTCGGGCTGATCTGGGCGTTCGGCCTCGTGATGATCCCGTTCCTGCTGATCCACAACGTTTTCGCGTACTGGCAGCTGACCAGCGCCAACTACATCGAGCACTACGGCCTGCTGCGCAGCAAAGACAGCAACGGCAAGTACGAGCGTTGCGAGCCACGACATTCCTGGAACTGCAATTTCCTGCTCAGCAACCTGGTGTTGTTCCAGCTGGAGCGACACTCAGACCATCACGCCAATCCGCTGCGGCGTTACCAGTCGTTGCGCCATTACGACGATGTGCCGACCTTGCCGAACGGTTATTTCGGCATGTACATGCTGGCCTATGTCCCGCCGCTGTGGTTCAAGGTCATGGATAAACGACTGCTGGCGCTGCCGCATGTCCAGGGTGACCTGGAGAAAATCAACATCGATCCCGACGCGCGCGCGGCGATCTTCCTGCGTTATGGACAGGACAAGATGGCGGAACCGACGATGTGACCGCCGGCGGCATTTCTCCGCATTCTGCTGAATAATGGCCCGTGTTCTGCAGCAATACTGTAAGCAGACTCAGGCTACCGTGTTAACCGAGCACCCTGCATGACGACAGCCCCACCGATTCGAGCCAGGGTCTTTTCGATCATACTGTTCTTGTTCGCTGCGCTCATTGCCAGGGAATTCCTGCGGCGCAAGCTCAACGAAGCCGGCATCCATGGCGACTACGCGGGAGATCTCAGTTACCTGGTGGTTCCGCCGATTCTCGCCGTGTTGTTGTGGCCGATCCTGCGGCAGCATGCGGATCACCTTCGCGAGATCCTGAGCTTTCGCCATTTGACCGTGCGCATTGTGCTCTTCGGCTTTCTGACCGGTTTCCTCGTTCGCGTCGCCTGGTGGAGCCAGGTCGTGTTTCGCGGCTCGTATGGCTTTACTCAGAACCCAAATCCCGAAGCGATTATCGGCCCCGCGTGGCATCTGCATTGCCCGCAATTGCATGTCATCGTGTTGGGCATCGTGGTGATGGCAATTCTGGTGCCGGTGATTGAGGAAGTAACGCATCGCGGTTTGCTGTTGTCAGCATTTGCACAGCGCGGACCGGTCTTCGCAATCGTTGTATCGTCCGTGCTCTTTGCGATGTTTCATGCCTGGTACAGCCTCGTGTTTGTCTTTCTCGTCGGGCTGGTGCTCGGTTTACAATACTGGCGCACCGGCGCCTTGTGGTTTGGCATCGTGACGCACGCGACCTACAACGGCCTGTCGCAGTTTGACTGGCGCTGCCTGAACATCCAGTGGAACCCGACGCCGGAACAGCTGCCGCTGCACGCATCGGGCATCATCAGCGCCTTGCTGTTTGTGCTCGCCGTCGCGTTGATCATCTGGCTGGCATTCAACCCAGGTGCCGGGGCGCACAAAGCGCCCCGGCCGGTCGACTAAAGTGCGTTCGCGACACGTTCAATGATGTGTGATGTAGCCTCTACGAGGCCCTCGTACACGTCGATGATTGTATCCGCAATGTCGTCAGACGGGATGCCCAAGACTTCGGGGCTACCACCCTCGTCTTCACACTCATCTCCCGCACCTGTCACAAATTGCAGCTCGTTTAGTGTCAGTTCTCTCATGATTTCTCTCCTTGATAATGGTTAGTGCGCGTCCTGCGCCATACCCAAGATAGTCACACCGCCGACGACCTGCTCTGCCATAAATGACCGAAAACGACCATATTTGACAATACGCCGCGGCGACAGGGTCGCAAGGCCCGTGAAGCCCGCAGCGCTGTGATGCAACGCACAGACCCTGCTGGGAAGCCCGTCTAAGCTGTTGCGACAGCTCAACAAACGATAAACGGGTATTGAGATGAAGCACACGACGACTATTGCGGCGCTCCTGCTGCTGACACTGGCTAGCGCGACAGCCAGCGCTGACAACAATTTTGGCGTTGGCATCAAGGCGGGCACGTTGGGCATCGGCCTCGAAGGTCGCTGGCAGCCGCTGCCCTACGTCGACTTCCGCTTGGGCATGAATCGTTACGACATTGACGACGACGGCTCTCTGGCCGGCGTCAACTACGACGCTACGCTGAATCTTGACACGATCTATGGAACTGCCAATTTTCGCTTTCCGCTGAGCCCGTTTCGTGTGACAGCCGGCGTGTTCTCGAACGGCAACGAATTGCAAATGCAGGGCATGGATACTCCGACGTTCAACATCGGCGGCACGAACTACTCATCTGCCGAAGTTGGAACGCTGCGCAGCGTCACGTCGTTCTCCGGGTCTGCGCCATACCTGGGATTCGGCTATGACTTCAGCCTGGCTGGAAAGGTCGGCCTGAATATGGATTTCGGCGTGCTCTGGCAAGGCGATCCGAACGTCGCGATGAGCGCCGATGGGCTACTCGCCGATGACTCGACATTCCTGCAGGCACTTGAGAACGAACGGCAGGAAATTCAGGATGAGATGAGCGATTACAAGGCCTGGCCTGTGCTCAGTCTCGGCTTCGTTTTCAACTTCTGATCAGCTTCGCCGGTCGACCCAGTTCGATATTGCCAGCGCGAGTTTGAAATACAGTGGCCGCAAGCGCGGTAACGGATAGCGCTTGCTGAGTCCCTGAACGATGCCTGGCAATGCGACCGGCATCTTGCCGGTACCTACCCACTCCGCCAGCTGCTTGCCGCTCCAGCTCGCTGTATTGACGCCGTTGCCGTGGTAACCGAAGCCAAAAAAGATGCTCGGGTCCTCGTCAAGGCAGCCCAGCGATGGATACATTGACCCCGTCATGCAGATCAGGCCATGCCAGCGGTAGTCGATGTCAACGCCCGCCCACTCCGGCCAGATACGCCGCATAGTCGCGATGTTGGCCGCGTGTGTCTCCTGTTCACCGGCAACACTGCCCGCAGTGCTGCCGCGAGCACCGAACAGAAATCGATTGTCCGGCAGTAAACGAAAATAGTTCAAAACCTTGCGCGCGTTAATAGCCGGGTTGCGAGTCACCCAGGCATGTGCCGCAAGTTCGCTGTCGGTCAATGGCCGGGTCACGACGATGGAGCTGATCACCGGCAAGGTGCGCCCGTAGAACACCGGGTTCAAAGATTCCGGCATGAAGCCATTGGTCGCGAATATGACACGCCTGGCCCGCAGCTCGCCACCGGCTGTGCGCAGTCGATGCATGCCGTCCGCCGTCTTTTCCCAGTGCAAGACCTCACTGCGTTCATGCAGGCGCGCACCGCGGCGTTCAGCCGCGGCAGCGAGACCACGACAGTAACGCAACGGGTGCAAAGCAAACGTCGGAGACTCCTGCATTGCGCCGAACTGCTCGGTTGAATCGTAGAAGCGCTCGCGAGCCTCATCGCGCGAAAAGAGTTGCGTTTCGAGCCCCATGACATCGCGAAGCAATGCGCAATCTTTCTCAAGACCGGCGAAGGACTTCTCACTGTGGGCCACAATGACTTCTGCTTCGCCGCAGGCTTGAAAATCGATGTCCTCGTCGTGCCCGAGCGACCGGACCAGTTCGACGGCTTCGATTTGCGACTGGTAAAACTCGCGTGCTTTTTCCTCACCACACAGCTTGATCAGGTCGGCGGCGTGCACGGCCGTACCACCCATGCTGCAAAAACCACCATTGCGACCCGATGCGCCCCAACCGATGTGACCGGCCTCGAGCACGCGGACATCGATGTTGTAGTCGCGCGCCAGGTGCAGCGCGGCTGACAGGCCCGTGTAGCCGCCGCCTATGACCGCAACGTCACAGGACTCGTGTCCCTGCAGCGGTGTGGCATCGAACTCCGCCGAACCTCTGGTTGCTTCCCAGTAGCTCGGTTGTGGCGTTTCGAACTTGTACAGGTGGTCATCAAAAAGTCGCTTCATTTGCCTGCCTTCAGTTGATCCGCAATCGTCAACATGACAGCAAGGCTTTTCTCAACATCATCGTCCGTCGTCGACCAGTTGCTGACACTGATGCGCATCGCCGTGCGGCCTTGCCATACGGTGCTGCCGCACCAGCACGTACCATCGTGCTGGATCGCCTCAATGACCTTGAGGGTCATCTCCGGCTCACCGAATGAGACCAATACCTGATTCAGAACAACATCGTTCAGCACCTCGTAACCTGCCTCGCTAAGACCCTCCGCAAAGCGCCGTGCATGTGCGCAACAGCGTTCAATGAGTTCAGCAACGCCTCGCCTGCCGAGAGAACGCAATGCTGCCCAGACATCGATGCCCCGCCCTTTGCGCGACAGCTCTGGCGTGTAGTCTGACGGATTGCGTAACTCGGATTTCGTGATCAGGTAGTCGGCGGTAATTGACATTGCCGAGCGCAATGCCTGTGGCTCGCGGACGAACGCAAGCCCGCAATCATAGGGCACGTTAAGCCATTTATGCGCATCCGTTGCCCACGAGTCCGCTTTCTCAATGCCCTCGACAAGATACCGCAGTTGTTCCGATGCGCCTGCCCACAAACCAAACGCGCCATCGACATGGACCCAGGCGCCTTTTGGTCGCACGATGTCGCAAATCTCGCCGACAGGATCGAAGCTGCCGGTGTTGATATTGCCGGCTTGCGTACACACGATTGCAGGGCCGTCGATTTCCGCAACAGCGTCGGCACGCATCCGCCCCTGGTCATCAACCGGCACTCGAATCGCCCTCTCCCTGCCAAAACCCAGCATGCCGAGCGCCTTGATCAGGGTCGGATGTGCTTCGTTTCCGATGACGATCCTGACCTCGGGTGCACCGATCAGGCCCTCCGCCTCCACGTCCCAGCCGATATCGGCATACACCTTGTTGCGGGCGGCGGCCAGAGCGGTGAAGTTGGCAACCGTCGCACCGGTAACGAAACTGACTGCACTGCCGGGCGCCAGTCCGAGCATGTCGATCATCCACTCTCCGGACACTCGCTCCAGCGTCGCTGCGGCAGGAGTGACCTGATGCATGGCGACGTTCTGGTCCCAGGCTGTTGCCAGCCAGTTGCTGGCAACCGTGACAGGGAAAGAACCGCCGATTACGAAACCGAAGAATCGCGGTCCCGACATCACGCAGGATGCGGCCGATCCGAGCGCATCAAGTTTCGCGATGACCTCGGCGTCTGGCATGCCATCTTCTGGCAAAGGCTCGATGAATGCATCCAGCGCCTGCACGGCGTCGGCGGCGGGTTGCACGCTGCGTTCAGTGCTTTCTTTTCGATAGCGAATGCCACGCTCCGCGGCATCTCGCAACAAACTTTCCAGATCTCGTGATGAGTTCATGCCTGCCCTTCCTGTCTGGCACTGATAAGTAGCGGATTCCGGCGTATTGCGATGAGGGCAATACAGATGATCAACAGAACCGGAATCGGGATCAGCATCAATTGGTGCCAGCCAAAGTAATACATGATGGGACCGGCGAGCAACGACGCCGTTGCCGACGTACCAAACACCAGAAACTCATTGACCGCCTGTGCACCGAAGCGCTCTTCCAGCGTGTACGTGTACGCCAGCATCGTTGTCCCTCCGACGTACAGAAAATTCCAGCCTACACCCAGAAGGACCAGCGCCCACCAGTAGTGCAGCACCGACTGTCCCTGCAGACCGACGATCGCAGTGCCCATCAGAATAAGGGCGCCGACAAACATCAGTCGCAACACGCCGAATCGCTCAATGAGGAATCCGGACAGCAGCGACGGCACATACATTCCCAGCACGTGCGCACGAATAACATCGGCGGTGTGCGTCAGGGAATGTCCATCGTTCAGGTGCATGCTCAGAGGCGTGGCCGTCATGATCAGCGTCATTAGCCCATAGCCTGTTGTCGCGCCAAGAACGGCGACGAGGAACACCGGCTGCAGCGCGATGTCTTTAACCTTGCGCGCTGCTCGCTCCGCGTCAGCACTTGCATCGACCCGCGCGCCCTTCAGCAGCACCAGGAATAACAGTGCCTGCAGCGTGTATAACGCCACCAGCGCAACCATGGTACCCGCGTATGGGACGGCACTGATCCAGAACTGCCCGCGCGTGGCGAGTTCCGGCCCGATAAAAGCGCCACCAATCGACCCCAGCAATACGAACGAAATGGCTCGCGGAATGTAACGGGGCGCTACGCTTTCGGCAGCCGCATAGCGATATTGCTGGGTAAACGCCATGTTGATGCCGAACAGCATTGCCGCGACTATAAACAGGCTGAAGCTTGATTTCGCCAGCGCCAGAATGGCAACGAGCACGCCAGCAACGGCTGACATTGAGGCCAGCGCGAAGCCTTTGCTGCGGCCAATATTGCGCATCAGCAGCGTCGCAGGAATCGTGCTGCTCGCGACGGCGACAATCATGAGCGACACCGGCAATGTTGCCAGGGCTTTTTCCGGCGCCAGCATCGAACCGATAATCCCACCCAGCGTAACCATCACGATTGAGCCGGTCGCAGAGATCATCTGGCAAAAAACCAGCACGACGAGATTGCCTTTCTGCATTGGCCGACCGCATGGGGAAAACAGTCATTCTAGTGACTGCTAGAATAGATTGCATGAAAGACTTGATTGCCATTAGCGAATCGCTCGCCATACCTGAGCGCGAAATCGAGTTCACAGCGATGCGCGCCAGCGGGGCCGGCGGCCAGAACGTGAACAAGGTCGCGACAGCGGTGCACCTGCGCTTCGATATCGCTCAGAGCGAGACCTTGCCGCCGGCGTTGAAGAAGCGCTTGCTCGGCAGCGGTGACAGCAGGATTAACAGCGACGGCGTGCTCGTCATCAAGTCGCAGGAATCTCGCAGCCAGGCACGCAATCGGCAACTGGCTATCGAACGCCTTGTTGATTTTGTGCGCGCGTCGCTGGTGCCGAAAAAACCTCGGAAGAAAACCAGGCCGTCGAAACGCGCCGTGCAGAAGCGGCTCGATGCAAAAAAGAAACGCGGCGATACAAAGAAAATACGAAGGCCCGTATCACCGGACTAAGGACCGTCGCAGTGGACCTTGTCGCCATCGAAAGTACAGCCCTCTTGCTGCCAATAGTCTGTAACTCCAAGATCCGCCATCAATGGCAAAAAGCCAGGGTGTCGCCGCAACGGCAACATTTCAGGCGTAAACAGCAAGTCCATTTCAAAGACCTCACCTGGCTCAATCAGTTTCTGCGCCACAGCCAATGCATTGTCGAGATCGCCAAGCATTGTCCGCGCGACAACTTCTACCTGGTATGACAGCACACCCTCTGACGCGGCTTTGTCAACCACGACCAAGGTATCTGAACGTTTCGCTGGATCGGTCAACGCGTCAAACACAGGGACTATCCAATACGTTTCGCCACCGACCAACTGGACGCTGCTGGTTGTCAACTCTATCGCTTCCTCAACCTGGCCCTCCCTGAAAAGATAGAACGCATTAGCCAGCAAGTGGGTTACACCGCCTGCACCGAGCTCGGCTGCCCGCTCAAAGAAGCGGCCGGCATTTTCCGTATCTCCGAGCCACGTATAGGCAATCGCAACCCGACTATTGATTATTGCCGAGTCGGGATCGATCCGGAGCGCTTTGAGTGCCTCTTCCAACGCACGGTCAAGCCGACCAACACTCGCCAGCATGCGCGAATACCAATTGAAAGCGTTTGCATCGACAACCGCCGCATTGGTTGCCTGTACGTACGCAGTTTCCGATTCCTGCCAGCGTTTCTGACGATGGTAGACAAAGCCGTGTATGGCACCGGCCGAAGCCTGCAGCGTGCCATCTACTGCGACGCCAGCCTCGATAGTTTCAACGGCCAGACGATTCGACTCGTCGATGGGTGCATCCGATACAACGGGCTGCAACGCATAGGCTGTGGCCAAACCCAGGTACGCAGGACTCAGTTGCGGGTCCAGCCTGATCGCCGCCTGAAAGTGTTCGATGGCTTTGTCGAGATTTGCCGGGGCACCGCGATGTTCCAGCGCAAAAAGGCCGAGGTAGTAGCTGTCAGTACCAGCGCCGCTACTTTGCGCTTCGGTGATTAACTTCTGCTGTGCATCCGGAAACAGACCTTTCCGAACGGACATGACGAGACTCTGTTGCAAGTCCGAGAGCTTGCTTGCGCTACCTCTGACGGATCCCGACTTCAGCGTACTACCGTCGTCGCCCAGCTCCGCAGCCCAGCCAATCTCAATGCTGTCACCGCGACGCAACATGGACCCGGACAACACAATATCGACGTCCAGCCGTTCCGATATCTGGCGCACGGATTCGTCGTCATATCGTACATGCAGGTTCTTTACCGTCACATCAGCCACGTTGTTCAGCGCCCGCACAAGCTCTTCCTTCAAGCCAAGCGCAATGTGCTCATCACCAGCAACGTCGGTTGCGACTACAAACGGTCGTACGCCTATCGCACCGGAGCTCGCTGACGGCGTCCAGTCGCGGCCAACAAATGTCACTGCGATTGCCAGCACCAGGGCAGCGGCAGCCGCCAGGAGGAATTTGCGTTGTCGCCACGCAGATGCTGCCCGGAAACGCACGGGCTGCTTCAGGAAATATCCGACCCTCTGTTTGGCCGCGACGTAATGATACGGCGTAGCCCTGTCGTCGAAGTGCCCGCGCAATTGCGACACTGCGCGATTAATCGGCCCATCCGCGGTCGCTCTGCCATCCCAGACTTCCTCAACCAGTTCGTCCCGGCTGACAACGTCGCCGTTGCGCCTGGCCAGCGCCAGCAACACATCGAAAACTTTCGGCTCCGGTGATACCTCATCAGAGCCCCGTCGAATCAACCTGCGCGCCGGCAGAATCTCGTATTCGCCGATAAAAAAATCGTTGTGTAGTTGATCTTCGGTCAGCATCGCCGGCATTCCGGGTTCCAGCTTAGGCGACGTCCATCTTAGACCTGCAATAGCAGTTGCGCAGGATGTATTACTAAGTTACATTGTTACCTTGTTACCAGTCAGGGGCCACTGATGCCAAAGACCATTCAACGCACCCAGACCGGCGTGCGCCTGGAAACCTCTCTTCTCAAGGTTCTGAAAGGGCTTGCCGAGTACACCGACCTGTCTCTTGGCGACCTGCTGGAGGGGATCGTGCTGCATAGCTTTGAGGGCAAGGCGCCCTTTTCCAAGGAAACCGAGCGCGTCATTGAGCAACTGAAGACTGTCTACAACTGCGAACTCACCGCTGCGGACAGCCATCAGCTGCAAGAAGCCTGAGGTCGCCCCTAGAAAAGCCCTTCGATCTGCCCGGCGTCATTCACTCGAATGTCGTACGCGGCCGGTTTGCGTGGCAACCCGGGCATCGTCATGATCGCGCCGCAAACAACCACGATAAACTCGGCACCCGCAGCGAGCCTGACTTCGCGAATTGGCACAACGTGACCGCTGGGCGCGCCGAGAAGATTCGGATCTGTCGAAAAGCTGTACTGCGTCTTCGCCATGCAGATCGGATAGTGCCCGAAACCCTGTGCTTCAAACTCTGCAAACTGTTCGCGTACTTTCTTGTCCGCGATGACATCGTCGGCGCCGTATAACTCGCGCGCGACACGTTGTGCCTTTTCCCACAACGACAACTCATCGCTGTACAGCGTCCTGAATTGCGCGGAGCCGCTGTCGCATACCTTGCTTACCTTGTGCGCCAGTTCCTCGCAGCCCGCTCCGCCGTCAGCCCAATGTGTACAGTTGATGGCCTCGACGCCGAACTCGCTGCAGTACTCACTCACCGCAGCGGCTTCCGCATCGGTATCCGCCGTGAAACGGTTGATGCCGACGACCACAGGCACGCCGAATTTGCCGAGATTGCGGATATGTCGGCCAAGGTTCTTGCAGCCGGCCTTAAGCGCATCGACATTCTCTTCCATCAGCTGGTCCTTCGCGACGCCACCCTGCATTTTCAGCGCCCTGATGGTCGCCACCAGCACCACGGCATCCGGCTTCAGTCCGGCCTTACGGCATTTGATATTAAAGAATTTCTCGGCGCCAAGATCTGCGCCGAAACCGGCCTCGGTAACGACGTAGTCGGCAAGCGTGAGTGCCGTCTTGGTGGCTACTACTGAATTGCAGCCGTGCGCGATATTGGCAAACGGGCCGCCATGCATGAACGCCGGGTTGTTCTCCATCGTTTGCACGAGATTTGGCTGAATGGCGTCACGGAGCAGCGCCGTCATTGCGCCCTGCGCGTTCAGCTGACCAACAGTCACCGGCTCATTGTCCCGTGTATAGCCAAGCACGATCTTGGCGAGTCGCGCTTCCAGATCCGCCAGGTCATTCGCCAGGCAGAAAATCGCCATGACCTCAGAGGCAACCGTGATATCGAAACCAGCCTCACGCACGACACCGTTATGAAAACCACCGAGTCCGGAGGTGATTGTGCGCAACGCACGATCGTTCATGTCGACGACGCGTCGCCATGTAACCCGTCGTGGGTCGATGTTGAGTTCGTTCTCCCAGTGCATGTGATTGTCGATCAGCGCGGAGAGCAGGTTGTGCGCCGCGCCTATCGCATGGAAGTCACCCGTGAAATGCAGGTTGATGTCGGTCATGGGAACGACCTGAGCGTAGCCGCCGCCGGCAGCACCACCCTTCATACCAAAACAGGGGCCCAGGCTGGGTTCGCGCAGACAGATTGCGGCTTTCTTGCCAATTCGGTTGAGGCCGTCGCCGAGACCGACAGTCGTCGTGGTCTTGCCCTCGCCCGCCGGCGTTGGCGACACGGCGGTCACCAGGATCAGCTTGCCATTTTTCTTGTTGGCCCTGCTGGCGATATATGCGGCGTTAATCTTGGCCTTGTCATGGCCGTACGGAATCAGGGCATCCGCCGGAATGTCGAGTTTGCCGGCCACGTCCTGAATGGGCAGCTTGCTCGCCGCTTGTGCGATTTCGATATCGCTTTTGACTGTCATGTTGTTTCCTCCCTCAGCAACGGCGCCAAGTTTTTCACAGGACCACGACCCAAGTCACGCACCTGTCGATCCCATCGACATATACTGAGAACATGTCGATAAAAGCGAAAAATATCGACACATCGATCAGACATGTCGATAGAATCGACACAAGACGAGAATATGTCGAAGAAATGACGTTTTATCGACATGTTTCGACAACCTGTCGATTCCATCGACCTATCGCGCGGGAGACTCCAAGTGACTGATTTTGATCCAAAAACACCCTTCAACGAGCTACCGCCATTGCCTCCGTCGGCCGCAATGCTCGAAACCACGGAGATTCTCAAGAAGTGCATCGACTCCAGGGTGGCGATCGCCGAGCTGCGGCAGGCAGCCGAAATGATCCCGAACGCCGCGGTACTGGTGAACGCACTGCCATTGCTCGAAGCCAAGGCCAGCTCGGAGATTGAGAACATTGTCACCACCACCGACAAGCTGTTCGAATTCGCCGATATTGCCGAGGATCGCGCCGACGCCGCAACCAAGGAAGCGCTGCGCTATCGCACCGCCCTGTACGAAGGCACGAAGATGGTGCGTCGCGGCATGCTTACCACAGATATGGCGATTCAAATTTGCAGCACTATCAAAGGGATGGAGCTGGATCTTCGAGCAGAACCTGGAACAACACTGAAGAACAGGATGAGCGGTGAGGTGATCTATACGCCGCCGCAAGGACAGCAACTGCTGCAGCAGCTGCTGGATAACTGGGCCGATTTCATGCAGCAGGACAGTGGCATCGATCCGCTCATCCGCATGGCAGTACAGCACTACCAGTTTGAAGCGATCCACCCGTTTGCCGATGGCAACGGCCGCACAGGGCGCATACTCAATGTACTGTTTCTGGTGCAGCAGGGCCTGCTCGACACGCCTATTCTGTATTTGAGCCGCTACATCATTCGCAACAAGGCGGCCTACTACCGCCTCCTGAAACTGGTCACCCAGGAGCAGGACTGGCAAACCTGGATCATGTTCATGCTCGACGGTGTCGAGGACACCTGCAACTGGACCACAGACAAGATCAAGGCCATCCGCGAGCTTATGGAGCATACCGGCGAGTACATGCAGTCGCAGCTGCCGAAAATATACACCTGGGAGCTCAACGAACTCCTGTTCAGGCAGCCCTATTGCCGCATCAGCAACCTCGTTGACTCGGGCGTCGCCAAACGGCAGACAGCTTCCGTTTACCTGAAGCAACTGGCGGACATCGGTATCCTGAAAGAGATCAAGTCCGGCCGCGAGAACATCTTCGTGCATCCCAAGTACATCGAACTGTTGACGGGTGATGAAAACGTCTGGGTTTACTACGCCGGCGTCGAAACAGTCAGCGAATAGTATTTTGCCATTGCGGTCAGCGCATTTGCGCGCATAGAATCACATTCCATTGCGGCGGAGTGACACATTGACCCTGAACCGGCGGGCACTTTTTCAACTCTTCAAATACGCTGTCTACCTGCTTCTCGCGATGAACATCTATTGGTTCTTCATTGAAGAGCATGCGGCCGTCAAAACCCAGTTTGCCGGCGGTCTCGGGTTGTTCGACATAATCGAGGCCTACGTGGCCACTATCGATACGGCGGCCTGGGTCATCCTGTTATTCATGTTCGAGCTCGAGACGTTCGTGCTCGACGACGAACACTTTACGCCGCCGGTAAAGTTGACGCTGCACGGCCTGCAGGATCGTGTGCTACACGTTCATCGTGTACGCCTGCTACGGCTATGTTGCGACGCTGTTTACGCAGCTCGATATCACAACGCTCGCCAACGTGAGCAACCTGTGCGCATTGGCTGACGGCCAGTGGTCCTTTGCCACAACGCTGGACGAGTACGCGGTAATCTCTGCAGCCAATTGCACGGAGCTATCAAGCGCCGATAGCTTTTTCCGCTTCGGTGACACGTTCGCGGTTGTTGATGCTGGCGGCTACAGGGACATCCTGATGCTCGCGGCAGTTGACGTGATCAATGCGTTCGTCTGGATCCTGGTCGTGCTGGTGCTCGAAATGGATGTACGCCTGCAGGAGAAGGACAAACTTGAAGGCCGCATACTGACCATCAGTACGGTACTCAAGTATGTTCTGTACTCGATACTTTTCCTGGCCGCCGTCTACTGGGGCGTCAAAGGCGATTTCGTCGACTTCTGGGATGCGTTCCTGTGGCTGGTTGCATTCTTCTTCATCGAGATGAATGTCGTCGAATGGCGCCAGGAAGAAGCGGAGGAGAAAGCAGCGCGCGCGGCGGCCTAGTCGATACCAATGAGCTTGTGAGTTTGCAGGCTGAGACGCCACTGCGGGTTGGCAAGACAATAATCGATGGCAGCCCTGGTGTTCGCCTGCAACTGCTCATTGTCGAGCGGTTGCAGAAAAAAGTGCTGGAACGATAGTGCCGCGAATTTTTCCGGCTGCGCTGCAGCTTCTTCCTGTGGAAACACGAGCTTCAACTCCTCGCCGGACTGCTGCTGAAGAGCCGCGTCGCCTTTCGGACTGACGCACAGCCAGTCAATGCCTGCCGGCGCCGCAATCGTGCCGTTGGTCTCAACGCCGATCTCCAGTCCCTCAGCGTGCAGTGCCGCAATCAGCCGCTCATCGAGCTGCAACAGCGGTTCGCCCCCTGTGCACACAACGAAAGGGCTGCCCGGCTGTGCTGCCGGCCACAGCGCCGCAACTGCGCTTGCCAGCGCCTCCGCAGTTGCGAACTTGCCACCGCCGGTGCCGTCCGTGCGCACGAAGTCCGTGTCGCAGAAGCGACAAACTGCCTTCATGCGATGTTGCTCGCGCCCGGACCAGAGGTTGCATCCGGCAAATCGCAGGAACACGGCGGCGCGCCCGGTCTGCGCACCTTCACCTTGCAGGGTGAAATAGATTTCCTTGACGCTGTAAGTCACGCGGAGCCACTTTCCAGCAGTGGGTCCCGAATGCCCGCCTCGGCAAAACCGCGCGCGCGCAATTCGCACGCCGGGCATGCGCCGCATGGCGGACGCTTGCCGTTGTAACAGGTGTGTGTGAGCGCCAGTGCGTCCAGTGCGCCAAGGTCCTGTGCGAGCTCAACAGTCTGCTTCTTGCTCAAATGCATCAGCGGGGTATGCAGCTGCACCTTGCTCTCCATGCCCAGCCGCAGCGTCTCCTGCAACGACTCCAGCGTCTCCTCGCGACAATCCGGGTAGCCGCTGTAGTCAGTTTGCGCGACCCCTGTAACGAGATGCGAAATCCCGCGCTGCCAGGCGTATGCCGCCGCAAACGTGAGAAAAACAAGATTGCGACCGGGCACGAAAGTATTCGGCAAGCCTTCAGAGGCTGCGCTGTCCACATCCATGCTGGCATCAGTCAATGCGTCGCCGCCGAGGGCCGTGAATGTGTCGATGGGCAGGCACACGTTGGGCACGCCGGCGTGTGCTGCGACTTGCTGCGCGGACCCAAGCTCGACGCGGTGCCGCTGCCCGTAGTCGAAGGTTATCGTCGATACCTGTTCGCGCCCCCAACGTTGCATCGCCCAGTACAGGCAGGTGGTTGAATCCTGCCCGCCGGACAATACAACCAGCGCTTTTTCAGTCGCACCGGCCATTAACGCGCACCGCGATCGTGCTTCGGCAGACCGTTCTCAAAATCATCCCAGTCGGTTGGCTTGACCTCGACGAGATACTCGGCGGTGAGTTCCTCCGACACACGGAACAACTCCTCGGCCAGCGTCATGTTCCTCATGAATGGGTTGTTCACTACGGTTACCGGATTGCAGTCTTCAAAGTACTCGCCGCTGACAGCGCCGAGATGCGGACTGGTCGCCACGTAGCAACTGGTTGCGGCACCTTCCTCGACATTCTTGCCGCTGAGACTGCTTAGCAAGCCAAAACCGAATTGCAGCAAGCCGTTAACATTGCGATCAATTTCAGTGTTGATAACACCGGGGTGTAGTGCATTCGCCGTGATCCGGGTTCCTTTCAATAGTTCGCCGAGGCGATAGGCGAACAGTACGTTGGCCAGTTTTGACTGTCCGTAGGCGGCGCTGTCGCTGTAGTCGTCGGACAGGGCAAGGTCGCGAAGACGCAGACCGTCCTGCGGGGCGCCACGATACGCAGCGCGGCTCGCCACGACTACGATGCGTGCCTGCCATGCCCACAACATGCGGTCCAGTATCCGGTTGGTCAGCAGGAAATGGCCGAGGTGATTGACAAGAAAGTGCTTCTCAATGCCATTGATGAGCTGTACGTCATTGCCCCCGCCCCGGTAGCCCGCATTGCAGACCAGGATGTCTATTGGCGAACGCATCGATCGAATCGCCTCGGCGCACGCGGCAACCGAATCAAAGTCCGACAACTCAAGTTGCAGTGGCGTTGTAACGCCGATGACACTTTTGCAGGCAGCCTGCGCTTTTTCAAACGTGCGACCTGTACCAACCACGTAGCATCCGCGCTGCGCCAGAACGCGCATCGTTTCGTAACCGATGCCCGACGTACACCCTGTGACAACGGCAATTTTCCCCTTAAGGTCAATGCCGTTCGTGACCAGCTCGGCAGTCGAATCCTCGTCGAAGGGACTGAGGGGCACACCTGGCGTTGCAGTTTTGTCGTCGCCGCCGCAGCCGCTGAGCGCTGGCGACGCTAATGCGGCGGCAGACATTTTCAGGAATGCCCTGCGATCCGTACTCATCGTGCTACCTCCAGAACATAAGCGCCGCGAACATCGCCGTCACGTAAAGCCAGCAATGCCTGGTTAGCCTGCTGCAGCGGCATTGTCTGCGTCTCGACATGCAGATCGGCGGCTGCAGCGATCGGCAGAAATTCCTCAATATCGTGGTGCGTGATATTGGCGACCGATTTTATCTCTTTCTCGAGCCACAGGTGTCGCTCATAGCTCAGGGTCTCGAGGTACTTTCGATCATTGTCCTGCTTGCGAATGGCGTTAATCACGAGCCGCCCGCCCGGGCGCAGAACCTCAAGTGCCGCTATGACCGGTTTCCAGGCCGGCGTTGTATCGATAATCGCATGTGGTGCCGCAGGCGGCACAGCGCCCGTATCGCCGCTCCACGCGGCCCCCAGTTGGTCAGCGAATGCCCGTTCTGCAGCGCTGCGCGCAAACACAAACACCGGGCTGGCTGGAAACATATGTCGCGCCAGTTGCAGCACGAGGTGACCAGAACCACCGAAACCCGTCAGGCCCAGAACCTGGCCATCCTGCAGTCCACTCAGCTGCAATGCCCGATAGCCGATCGCACCTGCGCAGAGCAAGGGTGCTGCCTCCGCGTCGCTGAAATGATCAGGAATCGGGTAGGCATAGTCCTCTGGCACACACATGTACTCTGCATAGCCACCCTGGACATCGCGACCGGTTGCCGTGAATGCCGGACTGACATTCTCAGTGCAACTGCCATCGGAACAGAAAATCCAGCCAACACCAACGCGCTGCCCGGTCGCAAATCGGCTGGCACTGTCGCCATGGGCCACGACCCTTGCAACTACCTCATGTCCGGGTATCAACGGCAGTTCTCTTGCAGGCGTTCGCCCCTCGATGATGTCGAGTTCGGTGTGGCAGACACCACAACACAGCACCTGCAGCAGAATCTCACCCTTGCCAGGGACGGGCTGCGGCAAATCCTCGGCAACCAGCGGTTGCTGACAGCTATCGAGCTTGCAGATTGAATGCAGCACCATGGCACGCATGGGTGCCCTCCTTTACCTGTTGTCGTCCAACGTATATTGTGCAGCCAGATTTCGCCAACTTCATGCCCAATGCGCACCAGTATCATCCCAATACCCGTCCTCGCCGTCGCCCTGCAAGCCTGCACGACGGAGCCGGAGCTGCTCAACAGCGAGAGAATTGAGCAGACGTTTGGCAGCTACGGTATCCAGGTCCTGCAGAACGATCAGCAGCTCCGTCGCTCAGAACTTTACAGCCTTGAGAACGGCACCAAAGTCTGCCGCACTTATGCCCTGGTGCAATTTCAGGCAGCAACCAATGTCCGGGCTCGCGATGAGCACGCGAGCATTCTCGACGGCGCCTCAATCGGCGAGACATTCAAGTCTGCTGGCTGGCGTATTTACAAACAGACCCTGTACATCGGCTCAATCACGCCAGCGTCACCGGACGCGGATGTTTTGCAAATGATGCGCCTCGACGACACACAGGAACTGGCCATGCACGTCTATCAGTTGCTCATCGAAAAGGAAGATGTTGCACTCGAGTATGCGACGATTGTCGAGGTGCACCACCCGGATTATCTCGCCGAGTCGGAGCTGCGTGATCTGTTTCCTGTGAGCGAGTCCTCACTTTTGTCAGAAGATGAGGTAACTGCGATCGTATCGCTCGTTTTGCCCCCGCAAAACCACTAGACTCGGACGACCTACTAATCCAGGGACCTGGCCATGAACACACTGAGCAAGCTCGTGCTGAGCAGCATCGCGATACTCATTGCAACCACAGGCATTGCGTTTGCTGAGGAAGCAACGGATGACCATGCCAACGTCTGGGCCGTCATTGAAGAACAGTGGAATGCGGTTGAGAAAGGCGACAAGAAATGGGCTGAGCGCCTGCTTACCAACAACTTCATGGGTTGGGGCAAGACATCGCCCGCACCGCGCAGCAAATCATCGACGGAAATGTGGTATCGCTTTGACCTCGACCAGTCGCAAGCGGTCGCGCATGAGCTTTACCCATTATCGATCGTTGTAGACGGCGATGTCGCGGTTGCACATTACCTGTACACCGTCGCAGTCAAACACAAAAGTGGCGACGTAGAGACCAGCAATGGCCGCTATACCGACGTATTGACACGCACTGACAATGGCTGGAAGTTCCTCGCCTGGCACGGCGGCGACGACTAGAGCTGGTTAGCGGGGACGGCGCCGCTTGCCGATCAACCTGCTGTCATCCATTGCTTTGCCGGTACCTGGATTGTCATAGGGATCATGCCCGTCAGTCGGGGTCGTCTCTACGAGATCCCAGGACAGGATTTCCAGTGGTTTTTCTTCTTCGCGGCGCCTTTTATCTTCGATTTCGGCGAGCAGGTGGTGTCTCGATGACATGTCTGTATCCGGTGATCCAACCGACAATATAGGCCAATTTGACGCAAAGATTAAGCGTCGGTTCAGTTTACAGGTCTTAATATCTGTTCCACGATGCAGGAGTTCGCTGGTCGGCGAACATGGAGGTCGTGAGATGAGACAGCAACACGTTCAGTCAAAAAGTCGATGGCTTGCCTGGGTAACCCTGGCAATGCTCCCCGCCTTTACATACGCCCAGGTTCCGGTTGACGAAAATGGCGCCAGTTATGGCGCCAGCTATGGCGCACAAGTGGAAGAACTGGGCAACGAGGGTATTCCGCGGCTTGCCAATCAGGAACTCCAGGAGCTGGTCGGCCCCATAGCCCTGTACCCGGACGACCTGCTGGCGGTCGTATTGCCAGCGTCGACCTACCCCTTGCAGGTCATTGAGGCGGCCCGATTCCTCGAGCGCCTGGCGGTCAATCCAACATTGAAGCCCGACGATGATTGGGACGATTCGATCGTTGCGCTCATTAATTATCCGGAAGTCTTGGAGCTGCTCAACGAAGATCTCGACTGGACCTGGCGACTCGGCGAAGCCGTGGTCGCGCAGCAGACCGATGTGATTGCGGCCGTGGAGACCTTTCGCGACCGCGCCTATGCAGCGGGTAACCTGAAAAGCGACGGCTATCAGCAGGTGTCACGCAACGATGGGGTGGTCTCTATCAGTCCGGTGTCAGAGGACATCATTTACGTGCCCTATTACGAGCCCGCTCGCGTGGTCGTGAGACAACCGCGGCCCGTCTATTACTACTACCCCGAACCCTACCCGGTTTACTACTACCCTTACCCCAGCAGCTATGCGTTCAATCGCGGCTACTTCTGGGGAGTGACCACGGCATTCAGTATCGGTTGGGCCACGCACGATCTCAGCGTTTACCATCACAGCTACCACGGCCACCCTTACTATGGCCACAGCTATCGGGACCGCTGGTGGTATCGGCGTCCGTCGATACATGTCTACAACAACACCTACGCTCGCAACACGTCCAACCGTGTCACTGTGAACAACTATTACTCTGGTGACCGCTGGAGTCCGTCTGACAACAGTGGCGTCGTACGACGCGTTTCCCGGACTGTCGAAGGAAGATCAGGCAGTGCCGTGCGAACGACGACGTCGAGAACCACGAACCGCCTGAACAACAACACGCGCAGCAGTTCGGCACGCACGACGATTTCTCGCAGCGAGGCAAACCGCAACGACCGTGAGAAAATCGTATTCCGTGAGCGTCCGCGCGTGTCTGAAGAGCAAAGCCGTAACCGGGTGGCGTTAAATTCCGGCAGCGAAGCGCGCCAAACGACGACTCGTCAATCGGCAACTCGTCAACCTGCGACACGTCCGGATAACAGGCAGCAGCGAACCGTCAGCACGCCGAAGTCAGGAGCGGCGCGACGTGAAGTCCAGGTACGTCCGGCGGCCTCGCCAGGTCGGCCAGCAACAGGACAGTCAGTCCCGCGTAGCTCACCGAAAGCGCAGAGCTCGCGGCGCGAGGTCCAGGTAAGCCCTTCCAGCCAGCCGCGACAGGCGACCCGGCAATCGGCTCCTGCGCGGCAACCGGCTGCGCGCCAGTCGGCGCCGAAGCCGTCGACTTCGCGACCATCAAGTTCTCGTTCCAAGAAGTCCGAAGCGCCGGACAGAAAGACTCGAACAAAGACCACGAGTCGTGACTCGCGCTAGTCGTCACGCTCGGCTTTGGGCAGGCGCCCGGCTTTCCTGAGCGCCTCACGCAACACGAACTCGATCTGCGCATTCATACTGCGCAGATCGTCGTTCGCCCACCGTTGCATCGCATCCAGTGTTTTCCTGTCTATCCGCAGGGCAAATGCCTTACGCGCAGCCATGGCCAGCCTCCGCCGCGATCGACGTTATGTGTAGAGCGAACCGGTATTGACCACCGGTTGCGCGTTTTCTTCGCCGCAAAGCACGACCAGCAAGTTACTCACCATGTTTGCCTTGCGCTCGTCATCCAGTTCGACAACATTCTTCGCAGCCAGCTGCTCCAGGGCCATCTCAACCATACTGACAGCACCGGCAACAATCTGGGTTCTTGCAGCGATGATCGCTGAAGCCTGCTGTCTGCGCAGCATCGCACTTGCAATTTCGGGTGCGTAGGCAAGATGGCTGATCCGCGCCTCGATGACGGTGACGCCGGCCTTCTCCAGTCGATCCTGGATTTCCTCGCGCAAGGCGTGCGCAATTTCGACGGGATGGCTGCGTAGTGCAGCACCTTCGCCCTCGTGTGGCTCATAAGGATAGGTCGTTGACAGGTTGCGGAGCGCAGACTCACTTTGAATATTCACGAACTCTTCGTAGTCGTCGACTTCGAACAAAGCCTCGGCTGTGTCGAAGACTCGCCACACGACAACCGCAGCGATTTCAATCGGGCTGCCGCGTGAGTCGTTGACCTTGAGCTTGCCACTCTCGAAATTGCGAACGCGAGTCGACACGGCAGTTTTTGCATAAAACGGGTTGGCCCATTTCAGGCCAGGGTCGTGCGCAGTACCGACGTACTTGCCGAACAGCTGCAGCACCTTGGCTTCATTGGGATGAATCATGAACAACCCCGCCCACATGATCAGCACGATGATCGACGCAATGATGGCGGCAACAATGCCGCCCGGCGACATCGCCTTCGCCTGCAGATAAATCGTGTACCCGAGCCCTGTCTGGGCTACTGCGAGAATCACCAGCATCAGGTACCCGGACGAAACGGTTCTCTTCTTTTCCTGGAACATGACAATCTCCCTCATCAATTCACTTTGATATCATTTTGATATTACCGGGTCGAATAGTCAAGCCAGGCGCACCGCCTTATGTTAAATCGGGTAATGTCGGCCTCAGCCGGGGATACGGATCTCGAAACGGGCTCCGGGCTGCCCCGGGTTTTTCAGCGTCAGGCTGCCGCCATGAGCGCGGGCCACCAGCAGCGCCAGGTAAAGACCCAGGCCCGTACCGCCAGTGTGCCGCGCGCGCGACGGATCGCCGCGATAGAACGGTTCGCCGATATGCTCCACCTGCTCCTGGGGTATGCCGGGTCCATCATCGTGGACGACGAACAACAGCTCGTCCCCCTCCCGGCTGACGCCGAGTTTCACGGGTGCTGCATCCGCTGGTGAATACCTGAGGGCATTACTCAGCAGGTTTTTCAACAGCAAGGTGACACGCGCCTCGTCAATGTTGCCATACAGGTCGGAGTCGATCGGCAAGACCTCAATTCGGTCGCTATCGCGTGAGAAAAAGTCGTCGAGCAGCTCACCTATCAGCGCCGCAACGCTCACCCTGGATCGCGTGAGCTTGGCATGTCGACCATTGAGTCGCTCCGCCTCGAGAAGCTCCGCGACGATCTTCTCCATTTCGCGAATCTCCTCTTTGAGCATCTCCCGGTTCTCCTCGTCTTCCAGGAATTCCAGGCCAAGGCGCATGCGCGACAAAGGCGTGCGCAGCTCGTGACTGATACCAATCAGTAACGCGCGCTTCGCATCCAGCAAGTCCTGCACGTTGCCTGCCATCTTGTTGATATCGGCAGCGAGCTCACCGAGCTGATCCTTGCGGTTCGTTTCTATGCGATTGTCGAAGCGCCCCCGGCCGATGCTGGCAGCACCCTCGCGAATTTGCCGAATCGGCCGAAACAGCCACTGCACCGCAAGAAAAGACAGGATCAGCAATGCAACGCCAAACGCGATGATCATGAGGACCAGGCCCGGCCCTCCGGGCTTGTCGCGAATGCGCGGCGTCGATACGACAATGTCGTAGCCACCCTGCTGCATCTTCAGAAAGTTGTGCCGCTCAAACTCGGCAAATTCAACACCCTTCAGCTCGTCCACCCAGGCGCCAGGCCTGTCGCTGAAAACCGGGCTCGGACCGAACGTGAGGTCGCTGAGCTGCGGAAACTCTGGGTCGGACGCCCAGTCGACATCCGGTCCGAGAATTCGAATATCGACAGGGACGCGTTCCGTGATGGCAATCGCGCGGTCGATGTTCGGCGGAGAACCAATGTCGTCCTGGACGTATTGCACGTGCAGTGACAGGTGCCCGCTGATCAGGCCGCGGACGTCGTCACTGTTGTAAACAAAGCGTATAACGCCAAGCGCGCCGTAAATGAACAGGCTACCCGTGATAATGAAGATCGCCAGCAAGCGCAGCGAAAGCGAGCGCCTGAAACGATCAAACATCCGTGACGGGGGCGCCAATGAACGAATACCCGCGGCCCCAGATGGTCTGGATATAGCGCGGTGGCTTCACGGAGTCACCTATCTTGTTGCGCAGCCTGCTTATCATGATATCGACGGAACGTGTCAGGATTGCAGCGTCGATACCGCGCAACTCACTGAGAATGTCATCCCGGGAAAGTTTCTTGCCCGGACGCCTGGCGAGAATGAGCAACAACTCGAACTCCATGGAGGTCAATTCGACGGTATTGCCATCAACCAGCACCTGGCGTGCATCGGTGTCGATGACCAGGCCCTCAAACTCAAGCTTGCCCGTCTCTGCAGCAATGTTGTCGGAACGTCGCAGGATTGCCTGCACCCGCGCCACCAGCTCGCGTGGCTCGAACGGCTTGCCAACGTAGTCGTCGGCGCCCAGCTCCAGCCCGGAGACACGATCAATCACGTCGCCACGAGCAGTGAGCATGATTATCGGGATCGCGCTGGTCTTGCGCACCTCGCGGCAGATCTCGAAGCCGTCCTTGCCGGGCAGCATCACGTCAAGCAGCAGCAGGTCCGGGTCCTCACGATTAATCTTGCGAAACCCTTCCTCCGCATTTGCGGCACAAATCAGGTTGAGCCCAAAACGCTTGAAGTACGCCTGCAGCAACTCCGAGTGCTTGCGATCATCATCTATTAACAGGACCTTTTTCATGCCGCGATTCTACCCTCTACTTGGCGGCGAGTCGCCAAGAGTTGAGCTCGGGAAACAACCGGAAACAAAGCGTGCCTCCTAGGTGTCGAGCTTTGCTGTGAACTTGCCGCGAAATCGCGTCGCAATCGGCGCCTCAAGGAGTCTCAGCAACTCATTACGGTCGGGACTCAGATCGTAGTATGCGCGCACCAGGTCGCTGATCGAGACCGACGCCTCTGCGTCAGCAACAAAAATCACTTCATCGCCGGCAGATATACTGCCTTCATTCAGGACCCTGAAGTAGATGCCGGGACGCTCGGCCCGTCGAAAACGCAGCGCGAAGCCGGAGTCCTGCATGTGCTTCGAAAGCGTCGCGCAGGGTATGCGGGGTGCGGTCGCCTCGAGGACCACCTCGCCGATCAACAGCCGGTCGCCAACGTTCATATCGGTCGGCATTCCCTCGATGGTCAGATTGTCGCCAAAGCTGCCTGGCGGCATCGTCGTGGCCAACTGCTGCTCCCACCAGCGGTAGTCGTCGAGGCTGTAGGCATAAATGGCCTGATCGGGACCACCGTGGTGCTGCTGGTCTGCAACATGGTCGCCCTGGAGCCCAGCGGCGCTGACAGCTACCGGTCCGGAGCGAGGCTGTTTGCCAATACCCGATCCGGCCACGATGTCAGCCGTGTTAATACTGCTAAGCCGCATTTGCTTCATCTTGCGTGCATTCTGTCAGGTTGTGAGGCGTTCGGCGAATAATCGCAAAGTGCGTTACAAAGTACATATTTTAAGTATACAATGTAACGCATGGCTCGGACCAAGATCTCTACGCTCAATCTGCGCATCGACCCTGCGGTCAAGGATGCCGTGCGTGAGGCTGCGGCACGAGAACACAGGAGCGTTGCCAATATGATCGAGATGCTAATTCGCCGACACTGCGACCAGAGCGGCATTTCAATTTCGGAGCACAGCGAGCTTTTATCAGGGGACCAGCATGGATGAAAGAATGCTCAAAGCCATGGTTGCAGCAGGCGCCATCAAGAACATCAACATCATTGCGAGTGGAGCCCGATTCCACGTTGAAGCTCGCACGAAGACCGGGGCCATAACCGCGGAGACGCACAAGGGCAAGGTGAAGACCTGGGTTACCCTCGATGCAGCGGCCAAATGGGTGCGCGGACTCGGCATGGGCGCGGCGCACGTCAACCTCACTCACTGGCAGCCCGGGCAACGCGAATTACGCATCTGATACTGCTACAATCGCGCCACAATCCCGGTCACTAAAGAACGCCCATGCCACGATACATCTCCCTGGCAGCCGCCCTCCTGATGGGCCTGCTACTAGTCGCCTGCAGCAAGACACCCGAGCCGGCATCCGCACCACAGGTCGAGTCAGCGGCTGAACAAGCGCAGAGAATCGCCAACAGCAGCATCATTGTTGACACCCACATCGATCTGCCAATGCGTCTCGCAGTGCATGACTCCGACATCACGCTGGAGCAGAGCCGCTATGATTTCGACTACCCCAAAGCGCTCGCCGGCGGACTCAATGTACCATTCATGTCCATTTACACTGCGGCCGAACTGGAAGCATCGGGCAAGTCGAAAGAGAAGGCAGAGCAACTGATCGAAGTCGTCGAAAGCATCGAGAACCGCTGGCCGGACAAGTTCAGAATCGCCCGCACCACGGCTGACGTTCGTGAACAGTTTGCCGCCGGCCTGATGTCCTTACCGATGGGTATGGAAAACGGTTCGCCTATCGAGGGCGATCTCGACAACATCGAGTACTTTTACGGTCGTGGCATACGCTACATCACGCTGGCACACAGTCTCAGCAATCACCTGAGCGACTCCTCCTATGACGACGAGCGCAAGTGGAACGGACTGAGTCCGCTTGGCAAGCAGGCCGTTGCCGAAATGAACAGAGTCGGCATCATGATCGACGTCAGCCACCTGTCCGACGAAGCATTCTGGCAGGTGATGGAGTTGTCCGCAGCACCGACCATTGCATCGCACTCATCGGCACGGCACTTCACGCCTGGCTCCGAACGCAACATGAACGACGAGATGATCAAGGCGCTGGCCGAGAACGGTGGTGTCATCCAGATCAATTTCGGCTCCTATTTCCTCACCGATGACGCGCGCCAGTACGGCAGTGCACGCAGCGCCGCTGGCAAGATCTACCTGGCGCAAAACCCTGAGCTAACCGAAAGTTACATGTATACCGAATATCCAGCCATTTACGCGGCAGAACAGGGCCCCTTCCCATACGCCACACTCGACGATGTTCTGGATCACTTCGATCACGCCGTGTCCCTCGCGGGCATTGATCACGTTGGTATCGGTTCTGACTATGAAGGTGTAGGAGACTCGCTACCGGCCGGCCTCAAGAACGTATCCGGATACCCGAATCTGATCGAGGGACTGCTGCGGCGTGGTTACAGCGAAGAAGATATACGCAAGATTCTTGGCGAAAACCTGCTGCGTGTCTGGCAGGAAGTCGAAGAGCACGCGGCGTCCGCCGCTACTAGCGGATAGCGCCGTATAGCTCGTACCGCGCACTGCGCTGCTCATCCCACAGCTCGTAAGTTTCGGCTTGCGTGCCGCCGCTTTGAACTCGCAGGTCTGCAGCTTCTGCCATCAATCGCAATTGATCGACCGTGACCCGGTAGTACGACTCCACTGCAGTCGCAACAGGTTTGCTGTAGACGGGTCGACTGGCACCGATCGCAGACGGTGTCCAGCCCGAGGATTCAAGCGGCAGAGGCTCACCGTTTGCATAGATCACAATTGACTCAAATCCATCCAGTGTCTGCCCGGGACGCGCATCCTCCATGGTCTTCCAGATTCCCAGCCACAGATAATAGCTGTAGTCGCCGCTGCGGTTGACCTGCAAAGATCCCATGTAAATATAGTCTTTTGCATACGCCGCCCTTCCCGCAACGTCGCGGTAGAACACAACCGGTTTGTCACCATAGGTGATGGTTACGCTGGTTTCAGGATCAAGCAGGGTTCGCGTGGACGTCGGATTGCCGGCACATGACGCTGCAAACAGCGCAAACAGCAAAACGACGTATGGCCTGATCATCAAAAGAATGCCTGGTATCCGATGTTCAAAAAGTACGATTCCCGATCGGTATCGACGATCTCCGACGAGCGCTGCGAGAATTGCTTGCCAGCCTCCAGCTCGATTCGAAACTTCTGGTTCGGTCGGAAGTGAATTCGAATGCCGGGTGTCAGCAACCACTCCTCACTAGAGTCGTTGAGGCGCTCGCGCCTGTCAACACGCAAGCGCGGGTTGATGCGCCAGCCGCGGCCTATCGGGAAGCGCGTGTCCGCAGTCACAGACATCACGCGCGAGCTGCTCGAGTCGGAATATCGAAAGCCGAGAATCGTGACGTCGCCTTCCTTTATCAGGCTGCTCAACACGACGTTACCCGAATAATACTGATAGCTGGTCGGGGTCGTTGCGGCGACACCCCCTGATTCGGGCGTCCCGTCCACCGAGGTTGAATTGACATCCGCATTGATCTGGACGCGCGGCGACAACGAGTGGGAAACGCCCACGGCCCAGGAAGTCGATACGGCACTTCGATCCAGCGCAAACTGCTGAATTTCGTCTAACGGGTAAAGCTCAAGCAGTTCCGAGAATTCTGTAACCGGTTGTCCGATCATCGCATTGCCGGTCATCAGGAACGGATTGCGGCGGCGGTCAAACGACCCGTGTAACGAGAGCTTTGACGCCAAACGCCAGCTACCCTGCAGGAATGCAGTGCCCAGCTCGTTATACGAAATATCGTAGTCGACCAATCCCCACAAAGACTTGGTATCGCCAAAATAGCGAAACTCGCCGCCGACGGCGCGACGATCCTCGACGCCCGCAATATCCTGCTGGATAGCGAACACGCCGAGCTCAAGGTCTTCAAGGAACGGGCCATAATAGAGACTGGCGCCGTAAAAGCTGCGTTCCGAGTCGATGCCATCCGACGCAGAATACGCAGGCTTGCCTAGCACACCGTTAAGGGTCAGGCGCTCGGCCAGCGTATATCCCAGACTTAGCCCGTCGAAGCGGCCGAGAACGCCGCCCGTATTACGCGACTGGCGCCCGGCTCGACCGCGCAGGCCTGTCTCCGAGTCGGCCAGATCGACGTAGGCGTAGGAAACGCGAAGCTGGTTTCCAGCACCAACATCCTCGTCCAGAAAATCGCTGCGATAGCCGGCGGATAATCGGCTGCTGATGTCAAAACGCTCGCCGCGACGCCGCGCATCGATATTGACATCCGAATACAGCGCAGACTGGCTGATGAGCTGTTCCTGGTCGTTTTGCTGGTTTGCATCCCTGCGGTAGTACTGCGAAAAATAGGTTGTCAGGCGCCAGTCGCTGGCGGCCGCGACCCGCTCCGGCTGCGCCAACCCGGGCTGTTCGGAAGGCGCTGCGTCCTGCTTGCGATCGACAGCAAGCATTGCAGCGAGGCGCTGGCTGACACGTGTCGCACCCTCACCGTCCGGGTACAGTTCCAGGTAGCGCTGATACTCGGCCTTTGCATGTGCAAGCTGACCTTGCTTTTCGCGCGCCAAAGCAAGGTATTCCTGGGCCTGCTGCTGCTGCGCATTGGGCGGCATTTGCAGCACCTTGGTATAGATCTGGATTGCACGAGCGGTGTCGCCGGACACCATCGTGCGGCGTGCCTCCTGCATGAGCTCGTCCACTTTCGACAGCGGTGCGCTGGCCAGCGGATCGTCGTCCGACAAGGCGGTTTGGATTTCGGCAGCTTGAATCGCAATGGCGTTGTCGGCTTCGCCCACAGTATCCAGCCATGCGCCTGGAAAGCTTGATCTCAAATCTCTGAGAGCGGCGCTTGCGGTCTCTTCCGAGGCGTAGTCGCCGACGCGCAGACGAAACCACGGTTGTCCCATCGATATCCACTTCACTGTAGTAGAGGCGCTGGCCTTCCGGGATGGGCAAGCCACCGGCGTCCGCCAGCGTCGGCACGCGACGAAACGATGCGAGATTGATGGCGTAGACGCTGTCATCGGGGTCGGCGTTAAGCACCCGTCTTGATCGGCCCGGACTGCTTTGCAACACGTTGCGAGGCGATCGCCTCGGATTCGCGCAGGCGCACAACAATCTCAAAGGCAAGACCCGACATCTCCACCTCAAAATCCATTGCCGCGCTGAAGTTCAGAATCAGCATGGACCCGAGGGGAGAGGTTCCGTCGTAGACCAGGTCCACCAGTTTGGCGCTGTCCGCATCAATGGGCCGCATGCGCGTCTTTGTCTAGCGCCGCCGCCGGCGAAACGCCGTTACATATGGAGCTGGGCTCAAGGTAGATGCGGAGATAGTCTCCGCCGCCTTCAGGCTCGTGCCGCAGGTACTGGGCCTGGCAATTGAAACGAACGCTCAGGGTCGAACCATCGCCGGACACGCGCGCGTTCTCGATGAACCCGGGCGCAGCCAGCCGCTTGCCCGCCGGCAATCAAGGTCACAAGACAGATCAGCAGCTTTTGTCGGTCTAGAAATCGCCACCAGATATCCTGTGTTCAGGCCCGTTGCGCCTATTCTTGATCGTGGTCATCGATGAGTTGGTATAGACATGGCAGGCGCCCGTGCAATCGCGCAACTCACTTGCGCTGTAGCGCGTATCCGGGTTTTCCCACTTCTTGTGTGGATCGGACTTGTAGTCGCCTGCATGGCAACCGGCGCAATCCGGCTGGAATGCCGCGTAGCGCCAGTTGACCGACGTCGGAGTTGTTGCTGTGGCATTCATCGCAGGACAGGTTGCCGCGATGGTCGAGCGGCTCGTAGCTGAGCCCGCTATGACGATAGTCAACCGGCGTCCAGCGCGTTCGGGTCGTGACAAACGCCACAATCCTGCGAGGTGCTGAAGTGCCCCGGATTCTGCCCGGTGGCTATCGTTCCGTTGTGACATGATGAGCAGGATCCGAGCACCTGGTTGTGGTCAACGGTGGTGACCGGCGTCCACACACTGCTGCTATGGCAGTCTTCGCAGACATTGGTGGTCTGCACGTGTAAAGGTCCCTTGCCGGTCGCGTCAGCGCCGTTGTGACAGCTGAAACAGTTGTCGACGATATCGGCATGATCGAAATTCGCAGGCACCCAGGCCACTGACGTATGGCAGTCGTCGCAGTTGTTGCCACTGTCGATGTGTGTCGGATGCTTGCCAACCGCCGTCGTGCCGTCGTGGCAGGAGCTACACGCGCCGATAACCTGCGTGTGGTCGACCGTATAACGTCGGCTCCCAGACATTTGTGTGTGTGGCAATCTTCGCAGACATTGGTCGTCTGCATATGCTGCGGCCCCTTGCCGGTCGCGTCTGTGCCGTTGTGACAGCTTGCTGCAGTTGCCCGTGATATTTACATGATCGAAATTCGCCGGGATCCAGCCGGTCGTCGAGTGGCAGTCCTCGCAGCGGTCGCCGCTGTCGATATGTGTCGGGTGCTTGCCGGTGGCAGTGACACCATCGTGACATGACGAACACGTGCCCATCGCTTGCGAATGATCGAAGAACGCAGGCACCCATGCCGTGGTCGTAGTGGCAATCGTCGCAGGTATTGCTGCTGCTCACGTGCGTCGGCGTCTTGCCGGAGGCCGTCACGTTGTCGTGGCAGGTACTGCAGGCGCCGGTTACCTGTGTGTGATCCACAGTGTCCACCGGAGACCACGCATTAGTGTTATGGCAGTCCTCGCACACGTTGGTTGTCAGTACGTGCGTGGGTGATTTGCCGCTTGCCTCGACGCCGTTGTGACAGCTGCCGCAATTGTCGACGATGCCGATGTGATCAAAGTTCGCCGGACGCCAGGCGTTGCTGGTGTGGCAGTCGTCACAGGTATTGCTGCTTTCGATATGTGTCGGATGCTTGCCGCTGGCGTAACCCCGTCGTGGCAGGAATCGCAGGTACCGATCACCTGCAGGTGATCGACCGTGAACACCGGGGACCCAGACGTTTGGTGTTGTGGCAGTCTTCGCAGACGTCGCTGGTCTGGATGTGATTCGGCGTCTTGCCCTCCGCTTCCGTGCCGTTGTGACAGCTGAAGCAGTCGCCCACGATGTCCACGTGATCGAAGTTGGCCGGCATCCAGCCAGTGGTTGCGTGGCAGTCGTCGCAGGTGTCGCTGCTGGTTATATGCGTCGGATTCTTGCCGGTCGCTATGAAGCCGTCGTGGCACGAGGAACAGGTGCCGATGACCTGCGTATGGTCGACTGTCGTAACAGGCTCCCACGCATTGCTCGAGTGGCAGTCTTCACAGATCTCCGTCGTCTGGATGTGCGTCGACGCCCTTGCCGGTCGCGTCCGTGCCGTTGTGACAACTGGTGCAATTGCCGGTGATATCCACGTGATTGAAGTTCGCCGGTGTCCAACCCGTGGTCGCGTGGCAGTCGTCGCAGCGGTTGCTGGTGTCGAGATGCGTCGCATTCTTGCCGGTGGCCGTTAAACCGTCGTGACAGGAGCCACAGCTACCCAGCACCTGGGTGTGGTCTACCGTGTAGACAGGTTCCCAAACGTTGGGGTTGTGACAGTCTTCGCACACGTCCGTTGTTTGCATATGTGTCGTTGACTTGCCGGTCGCCTCGACACCGTTGTGGCAGCTGACGCAGTTGCCGGTGATGTTGAGGTGATCGAAATTGGCCGGCACCCACGCCAGTGGTCGCGTGGCAGTCGTCGCAATTGTTGCCGCTGCTGATGTGGTCAGCATCTTTGCCAATGGCGGTAATGCCGTCATGACAGGATCCGCACGAGCCGAGCACCTGCGTGTGATCGACGGTCAGAGACCGGCACGAAGATGCTGCTGCTATGGCAGTCCTCGCACACGTTGGTCGTCTGGATGTGCGTGGCACCCTTACCCGTCGCGTTCACGCCGTTGTGGCAGCTGACGCAGTTGTCAACGATGCTGCCGTGATCGAAGACCGCAGGCGACCAGGCCGTAGTCGTCGAATGGCAGTCGTCGCATTGGTCGCCGGACGAAATGTGATCGGCGTCTTGCCCGTGGCCTGGACACCGTCGTGACAACTCTGGCAGTTACCGGTTATCGACGAATGGTCCATGTAGCTTACGACCGTCCAATTTGCCGTGATATGACAGTCCGAGCATTCGCCATTCGTCGCGACATGGCTGGCGGGCTTTGATGATGCGCGCAGCAGACCGCTCTGCGTGTGACAGCTGCTACAGGATGCGTCGGTTGGCGCGAACGCACCTGCGGCATGACAGCCCTCGCAGGTGACGTTGGTGTGTGCTCCATCGAGTACGAATCCGGTACTGAAGTGATCAAACGTCTGCTGGCCGTGCGCCAGTCCGGTTACAAGACAGCGTGACGAGCAACAGCGTCAGTTGGCTAATGAGTCTCATTGCAGTGTCCTCACTTCGGTAAACGTGGCGGGGGAATGACAACGACCGCAATCCGGACCGAACTCACCATCGTGGATATCGTCAGATCGATGACAGTTGCCACAGCTGCCATTGATCATTTGCATGTTGGCCAGCGAACCGCGGTGACAGCTCTCGCAGCGCACGTCGGCGTGTGCGCCCTGCAGCGGAAATTCTGTCTGGATATCGTGGTCGAAGGTCCAGAGATCCCATGCGACAGGGTTGTGGCAGGCATCGCAGTCTTCTGCAAATCGTCCTTCATGGCTGTCGTCCTCCGCATGGCATGAGACGCAGCTTGCCTCAACATCAGTAAAGCGCTGGCTGCTGTGGCAGTCCTCACACTCATTCTGTGAGTGCTCACCCAGCAAGGGGAAGCCGGTCAGGCCGTGGTCGAAAAATACCGGGTCCTGCCAGTTGATTTCAGTGTGGCACTGATCGCAACGTGCGCCGAGTGCCCCGTCATGAACATCGTCACTCAGGTGGCATGAGTCGCAGCTGGAATTCAGCTCGACCTCAAATATCGGCTCGAGATGACAGCCTTCGCAAACGACTTCGCGGTGGCCACCCAGCAATCGATAATCGGTGTCAGTGTCGTGGTTGAAGAACGGCTCCGTCCACTTCGTACTCGCGTGGCACGTGTCACATTGCTCGCCGTTGTGCGTGTCGTGGGTATCGTCTTCAACGTGACACGCAACGCACTCCATGCTCAGTTCATCTTCAAACGGCCTCTCCGAGTGACAGTCGCCGCAGTTCAGTAATCCATGGCTGTCTTGCAGCAGAAAGTCTGTATCACGGCCGTGATCGAAGCTGGAATCGTGCCAGTCACTCGGGTTGTGACAATTGCCGCACTCCTGGCCGCTGCGACCATCATGGGCATCATCTTCACTGTGACAGCCGAAGCACGTGGTCTCGGCATTCAGGAAGGTGCGGTCTGCGTGACAATCAAGGCACGCCGCCTGCTGGTGTTTGCCCAGCAGCGGATAGCCGGTTGTTTCGTGGTCAAACTCTGCATCACTCCACGCAGTTGGCTGATGACAGGTGGCGCAGTCATCGCCCATGGTTTGCTGATGCGGTGCTTCATCCTCATGGCACGCCACACATTCGGTCACTGCATCGCGATGCTTAGCCGACGGCTGATGGCAACCATCGCAATCGGCTTCAAGGTGTTTGCCGACCAGCTCGAAGTTCGTGAACGAGTGGTCGAATCCTGTTTCATCCAGAATGACGACGTTGGCATCCCTGCCTTCGTGTTCCGTGTGACAGTCGCTGCATTGCTCGCTCTTCGCGTCGGGGTGCTGGCCATGAAAGCCGACTGCGGCCTGAATATCGGTCGGGATCGTCCTCGTGACAGTCCATGCAGAGATCTCGTTGTGCGCCTTTGTTGAACATCTTGTGACAGGAACTGCACTCCGGTTCTATATCAACGTGATCTTCGATCACCGGCGCCCGGCATGACGAGCGTCTCGACATCCTGTGCACTGGCATCGGGGATGGAGAAGAGTGCGAGCAATGTCAGTGCCCCGCGAATGTTCGTTGCCAGCAGTGCATGTCGATCGGCAGCAGGTCTCAGTACATGTGTACAGCAAGTACATGCACCAGTGCCGATATCACCATCAGGATGAATAGGGGCATGTGAAATAAATGCCAAAGCGAGAACACACGTTCGTAGAATGACAACTGTGCGACCTGGCGCATCAAGCCGACCTGCTGTGCTGCGTACCGATTCGCCTGTCGCCGCAGGCCCTGCCTGTTCTTCGCTGGACCGCCTCGGACTTGCTGCGACCGCGTTGTATTTCGTTATTACTGCCAGATACATGCGAACTCGTACAACGTAGTATTTGACCGTCCACGACATGCTCTGACGCAGCCCATGGAACGCGTGAACTGGTCACCCAGTAGCTCTTCAGCGACCCTGTGCATGTCGCCCATGAAACCAGGCAGAATCGCTGCCAGTCCGCGGCTTGACTCCAGCGACTCCTTTCAATTCTCCTGTCAGCTCTTCGATACTTGCGCGCTTGCCGTACAAGCCGCGATGGATGCGCGCATAGAAGTGTTTTCCGATTATGCCGCTGAGCGCGACCAGCAACATGCTATAGAGCGCCACTTTGCTATTCATGGCGTCAACGCTGAAATTGCTGTGAAACAGAATCAGCGAAGGGCCGACCAGCCCGATGATCATGTGAATCCGAAACCAGTGTTTAACCATGCCGAGCCGTCGCAATAGCTGTGAGCGCTTGCCGGCCGGATAAAGAAGCAATAGCGCCATCAGCGATCCGCCGGCGATGCCGAGCCAGTAACCAAGTCCCTCTTCAGGGTTTATCAGCGCGTTGTCGCGCAGCAGCCAACCAGCCAGGAGCGTGGCGGCCAGGGACGTATAGCCGTAAAGCGAGCGGCGCGACTTGCGCGGCGCACTTTTTTTCTCAACAGGGTCCGAAGCCGTGTTCGACGGTATATTGATTGCGGTTTCCAACATCTTATTCTTGTTCCATTATTTTATTATGAGATTCAGGTGCCGATCATCGGCAACGCGAATAGTGTCTGACTTTGCTTGTAGCGACTGCAGCTCGCTCGATGCTCCGCCGGTCCTCGAGATTTTCGCGGTCACAACAACACTGTCAAATTTCGACAGCCTGGTTTCCGGCGACATCGCCTGGCTGTCACTCAGCGAGAATTGCAGTGGCAGGTCCGCGGCCGAACGTTGCACCACGGCAACCGGTACCTCCGGGCCGTCGATTGCCCGCGCGAAAATAAAGACCGTATCGCTCGGCAAAACCACTTGACTCGCAGACTCCGAAAGACTGACCTTGCCGACAATACGCCGGGCGGCAGACTCGGCGTTTACGGCCGACCCCGACAATGCCGCAAGACCCTCGTCGTACTCACCCAGCATGGCGGCCTGTTTGTACGCTCTCTGCGCCTCTTCGATTCTGCCGAGGTGCTTGTATGACTTGGCGAGCAAGAGCCAGCCTTTTGCGTCGCCCGGCTCCTCCTGCAAGCGGGCCGCCAGCTCGTCGACCATGCTTGCTACCGAGGCAACCGGCTTGCCGTTGCCTTGGGCCATGGGCACGTGTTGCGATGCTGTCTCGGCCGTACCCATTTGCCAATACATCGCCGCCGCCAGCAATGTCACTGCGGCAGCTGCTGCAAACAGGTAGTTTCGGGTCGTTCTATTCATCCGGGGCCCCAGCACGAAGATATTAATAAGGAACACGCTGCGAAGCGGCAAATGGTTCCCGACAAGCAGCATTTTTTTTCAGGCTAAAAGTGTATATTCACCGGCCCCGCAGCGGAGTGTCGCAATCACGCGACAGCGATGCAGAAATCACGCCGTTAAAGGCTTCACGCGCGATGAGGGTCAAACCGAAGATGTGACTTTTGTGAGATGTGTCACACTGCAGGAACTGGATGACATTAGTCTTTGCGCTTCAACCAGACAGGATTGATAACCGACTTGGAAAAAATATTTCAATTTTTGTTGTATGCCGTGCCGGTACTGTTGATCTTCGGCTGGTATCTGCGCAAGCACTCGCAACGCGAATCCAGCAGCCTCGAGGCGCTCAAAACGGCGACGGCCGACGGCTTGCTGGAACCGCCGACGTTGCATCCGGAGATTGACCCACGCAAGTGCATCGGCTGCACCAACTGCGTCGCAGCCTGCCCCGAGCAGGGATCGCACCAGGTTCTCGGTATGATCCGCAAGAAGGCCAATCTTGTGGGACCGACCAATTGCATCGGTCACGGCGCCTGCAAGACTGTCTGTCCTGCAGATGCCATCACACTTGTATTCGGCACCGCTCGGCGTGGCGTCGACATACCGCTGGTACAACCAGACTTCCAGACAAACATTGCGGGCATTTTTATTGCCGGCGAGCTGGGCGGCATGGGCCTGATACGCAACGCTGTCGAACAAGGTCGGCAAGCCATGGAGTCCATCAAAAAGCTCATTGCAACGCCGCACCAGAATCAACTCGATCTGGTCATTATCGGTGCAGGCCCCGCCGGATTTTGTGCGACGCTTGCCGCGACGGAATCAAGTCTCAAATTCGCCACCTTAGAGCAGGAGGAGCTTGGTGGCACCGTCGCACATTTCCCACGCCGCAAACTCGTCATGACACAGCCGGCCGTGCTGCCCATGGTTGGCGAGATGCCGTTTAAAGAAGTGCAAAAAGAAACGCTCATCGACTACTGGCGCGACGTAGAGAAAAAAACCGGCATAACCATCAATTACAGCGAACGTGTCGAAGCCGTGGAAGCCGCTCCCGGCGGTGGATTCGTTGTCAGGACGAACAGGCGAAACTACAACACGCGAACCGTATTGTTGACGATTGGCCGCCGCGGCACGCCGCGCAAACTGGGTGTCCCGGGAGAAGAGCTGCCCAAGGTCACATACCGGGTTATCGATCCCGAGCAATTTCGCAATCAGCATGTGCTGGTTGTAGGCGGTGGCGACAGCGCATTGGAGGCAGCTACCAGTATTGCCGCAGAACCTGGCACGACCGTGACGCTTTCGTATCGATCAGGCGCATTCTCAAGAGCGAAGCCCAAGAATCGGCAACTCGTCGAGGAAATGGAGGCCAGCGGTCAGTTACGAGTGCTGTTGAATTCGAACGTCAAACTGATTGGCAAGGAATCAGTGCAGATTGAATGCGGCGAGCAGACCGAGGAAATTGCCAACCACTTTGTCGTCATTTCAGCCGGCGGAATCCTGCCCAGCGCGTTTCTCAAGACTATGGGCATTCACGTTGAAACTAAATGGGGCACCGAGTAGGCCGTCAGGCCGCTGCAACATCCAGCAGCACGTAGCGCAGCAAAACTTCGTAGCTTGCCGTATCGAGCTTCAACGCCTCCGGCAATTGCAGCGTGTGGATAGGTGTCTCGTCCATGTTCTGAACTTGCAGGTAGTGCGTTTCGTTTTCGCGGTATACGCAGTATCGTACTTCGCGGTGCACATCGAATTTCAGTAGTACTTCAGCCGTAGTCCAGCCTTGTATCGTCGCTCTGCTCATTGTCCCCTCCGGTAGAAAAAGTCAGTCGCGCGATAAAGGTATGTGCAAGGGTCATGCCGACTTCGCAAGATCGAACTTGCCAATCAGGGGTCAATAGATTCAGGAGCTTACAGACGTGTACGCTGCGCGTCTGGCAGTGGCTATGTCGTCTGTTGTCACAAGCTGCCGCGTATTTCAGCCAAAAAGCGACAAGCGCTTCACATAATCATAATGGCCAGAACAGCAGGATTGCCGGCACCGCAACGATGATAATGATGATCTCCAGTGGCAAGCCCATGCGCCAGTAGTCACCAAATCGATAGCCACCCGGCCCCATGATGAGCGTGTTGTTCTTGTGGCCTATTGGTGTCAGGAATGCGCACGAGGCCGCCACAGCAACAGCCATCAGGAACGGGTCCGAGTTCACGCCGAGACGCGCGGCGATCTCCACCGCAACCGGTGCCGCTATGACCGCCGTCGCCGTGTTGTTCATGACATCCGACAGCGTCATCGTAACCACGATCAGCAAGGTCAGAACGACGACCGGAGAATAGCCTGCAGACAGGTTGACGATGCCATCGGCAATCAGCGCGGTACCGCCGGTAGACTGCAGTGCCGCGCCGATCGGAATCATGGAACCGAGCAAAACGATGACCGGCCATTCAATGGAATTGTAGACCTCACGGATGGGCACGATGTTGAGGAACAGGTATGCCGCCGCAACGCATCCGAGTGCGATCGGCAAGTAGACCAGCCCGAGGCTGGCAATCAGGATCGCGGCTGCAAATATGCCAACGGCCAGCCACGCCTTGTTGCGCTGTATTACGACGTGCCCACGATCCGCCAGCGGCAACAGGCCAAGACGACCGGTCACGTCCGCGAGGCGCTCGTCGGCGCCAAGCAGCAACAGCACGTCACCAGCCCGCAGCTCCAGTTTGCGCACCTGGTCGCGAAAGCGCTTGCCTTGCCGCGACACCCCGACCAGCGCCACGCGGTAGCGATACAGCATGCGCAGTGACATTGCGGTACGCCCGTTGAGGCTCGACGATTCCTGTACGACGACTTCGCTCAACAACAGATCGTCATCTTCGAGCAAGCCCTCGCCCTTGCCGACGTACTCCAGCTTCAGTGTGCCGAGCGCCTCCTCAAGACTGTCGGGGCTGGCCTCCACGACCAGTATGTCGCCCGCCTTGATTTCCGCAATTCTCGCCAGCCCCGGCAGCCGCTGGCCGCCGCGCGTCAGGCCGATGATCTCAACATCGCTTTTGGCCGCCAGTTCAGCGAGATCACGTACGCGCTTGCCGATGATCTTCGAATCTTCGGGAACCCGAACCTCCGCAATGTAGTCGGCCAGGTCGAACAGGTCCTTGCCGGCGTCGCTGGACTGGCGCGATGCCGGCAACAGGCGCCAGCCGATCAAGGTCACGTAGGCGACACCGACAATCGCGCACGCCAGTCCGACCGGCGCAAAGTCAAACATCTTGAATGGCTCACCAAACGCATCGTTGCGGAATTCAGCAATGACGATATTCGGCGGCGTACCGATAAGCGTGATCATGCCACCGAGGATTGATGCGAACGACAGCGGCATCAGGGTCAGCGCAGGACTGCGACCCGCCTTCTTGGCGGCCTGCATATCCACCGGCATCAACAAGGCAAGCGCAGCGACGTTGTTCATGACCGCCGACAGGGCCGCGGCCAGCGCCGACATGATGCTGATATGCCCGGCGAGCTTGCGACTGCTGTCGATCAGGTATCTCGCCAACAGCTCGATGGCCCCTGAGTTGGAAAGACCGCGGCTCACAATCAGGACCAGCGCGATGATGACCGTCGCCGGGTGGCCGAAACCCGAGAACGCCTCTTCCTTCGGCACGATACCGGTCAGCAGCGCAAGCAACAGTGCGACGAAGGCAACAAGATCGTAACGCCAGCGCCCCCAGATCAGGAATACAAATACAAACAGTAACAGTGAGAACAGAATTGTTTGATCAGCAGTCATGGACAAGACGATACGCTAGGATGGGGGCATGGCGATAGTGGTGTTCATAGTGCTGGTTCTGGCCGTGGTGTTCGGTCCGGGAATATGGGTCAGGCGGGTACTGGAAAAGTACAGCATGCCCGCTGATCGCTACCAGGGCAGCGGTGCGAGCGTCGCCCGGCATTTGCTGGACCAACACGGCCTGCAGTCGGTGAAGGTCGAGGCGACTGAACAGGGCGATCATTACGACCCCATCGAAAAGGCCGTGCGCCTGACGCAGGACAAGTACGACGGCCACTCGCTGACCGCGATCACCGTCGCCGCGCACGAGGTCGGCCACGCCCTGCAGGATAGTGACGGCTACACGCCGCTAAGATTGCGGACGCGCCTGGTACGCATTGTGCAGCCCGTCGAGCGCCTTGGCGCCGGCATCCTCATGCTGTCCCCTTTCGTGGGCGCGATCACGCGGGCGCCGAGCCTGGGCGTCGTGATGTTTGCCGCTGGCTTCCTGACGCTGGCCTCGTCGACCCTGATCCATTTCGTCACCCTGCCCACCGAATTCAACGCCAGTTTTGCACGGGCGCTACCGATCCTGGACCGGCATCAGATTCTGAAGACCGTGGACCGCCCGCACGCGCGACGCCTGTTGACCGCGGCCGCGCTGACCTATGTCGCCGCCTCATTGATGAGCATCCTCAATATCGCTCGCTGGTGGGCCATATTGCGCCGCTAAACCCTTGAATTTTCGGGCTGCAGCCTCAAATCGTCGGAGTTGTGCGATTCACAGTGAATTTCACTGGTTTAGGCGCTCTTGCGCTGCTATTATCCGCGCCCGACAGGCCGTCCAGCCCGGGTCAGCGCGATAGCGAACGACCCGTGAGAGTTTCCAAAAGGACCGGCACGGATTTGGTGCATCCACCAGCAGTACGTTTTGCCAGACCATGCGCTTGCAGCTGCAAGCGACAACAGGCCGGGCGCGGCTGCGGTTGATGCTTTTTTTGGTAAAGAGACATAGAAATGAAAGACCTTAGCACTTACAGGAATATCGGCATTTTCGCCCACGTCGACGCGGGCAAGACAACCACGACCGAGCGAATCCTGAAACTGACGGGCAAGATTCACCGCACCGGTGAAGTCCACGATGGCGAAGCCACGACGGACTTCATGGAGCAGGAGCAGGAGCGCGGCATCACGATTCAGTCGGCTGCCACGAGCTGCGAGTGGGCCAAACACCGCCTCAACATCATCGACACACCGGGACACGTTGACTTCACGATTGAAGTCTATCGTTCGCTGAAAGTTCTCGACGGCGGCGTTGGCGTATTCTGTGGCTCTGGCGGTGTAGAACCGCAGTCGGAAACGAACTGGCGTTACGCCAACGACTCCGACGTTGCACGCATAATCTTCGTCAACAAGCTGGATCGAATCGGCGCCGACTTCTACCGCGTCGTGCAGCAGATCAAGGACATCCTCGCGGCGGAGCCGATCGTCATGGTGCTGCCGATCGGTGTTGAAGATGACTTCGTGGGCATCGTCGACCTGCTTGAGCGCAAGGCTTACATCTGGGAATCCTCGGAAAACCCCGAAGCATTCCAGGTCACCGACGTGCCTGAAGACATGAAAGACAAGGTCGAAGAATGGCGCGAGAAGCTCATCGAAACGGCTGTTGAGCAGGACGATGCCTTGCTGGAGCAATACCTCGAGGGCGAAGAGCCTGCTGTCGAGGACATCAAGCGTTGCATCCGCAAGGGCACAATCAACCTCGATTTCTTCCCGACCTACTGTGGATCTGCGTTTAAAAACAAGGGCATACAGAATGTTCTTAATGCAGTTGTTGACTACTTGCCGAACCCGACGGAAGTCAAACCGCAGCCCGAGATTGACCTTGAAGGTAACCCGACCGGCGGCTACGCCATTGTCGACCCGGAGAAGCCGCTGCGCGCGCTGGCGTTCAAGATTATGGATGACCGCTACGGCGCGTTGACCTTTACACGCATCTATTCCGGAACCTTGCAGAAGGGTGACAACGTCCTCAATACGTTTACGGGCAAAACGGAACGTATCGGTCGTATCGTTGAGATGCATGCCAACTCACGAGCCGAACTGGATTCAGCACAGGCCGGTGATATTGTCGCGTTGCTGGGCATGAAGAACACGCGAACCGGCCACACGCTGGCCGACGCGAACCATCCGGCGACGCTGGAGCCGATGGTGTTCCCGGATCCCGTAATCTCGGTCGCGATCGCGCCGAAAGATAAGGCCGGCAACGAGAAGATGGGTGTTGCCCTGAACAAGATGGTTCAGGAAGACCCCTCCTTCCAGGTTGCTACCGACGAAGACTCCGGCGAGACGATGATCAAGGGCATGGGCGAGCTGCACCTCGACATCAAGGTCGACATCCTGCGTCGCACGCACAAGGTCGACGTTGAGATGGGCAAGCCGCAGGTCGCGTATCGCGAGACGATCACGCAGGAGATCTCTGACTCCTACACCCACAAGAAACAATCGGGTGGTTCCGGCCAGTACGGCAAGATCGACTACCTTATCGAGCCTGCCGAGAAGAATGCAGGTTACGAGTTTGAGTCCAAGGTCACCGGCGGTAACGTACCGCGCGAATACTGGAGCGCCATTGAAAAGGCGTTTGCCAGCTGCATGGACGAAGGCACGATGGCCGGCTATCCCTTGCTGGACGTCAAGTTCACGCTGCTCGATGGCGCATTCCACGCCGTTGACTCCTCTGCGCTGGCGTTCGAGATCGCAACCAAGGCGGCATACCGGCAGTCAGTTCCTAAAGCCGGTCCGCAGCTGCTTGAGCCGATCATGAAGGTCGACGTTTTCACGCCTGACGACAACGTCGGTGATGTCATTGGTGACCTTAATCGTCGTCGCGGCATGATCAAGTCGCAGGATGCGGGTCCGACCGGCGTGCGCGTCAAGGCCGATGCGCCGCTGGCCGACATGTTCGGCTACATTGGGCATCTGCGTACCCTGACCTCGGGTCGCGGCCAGTTCTCGATGGAGTTCTCGCACTACGCCCCTTGCCCGCAGAACGTCGCGGACGATGTCATCAGGGAAGCGGCAGAGCGCAAAGCGGCCAAATAGCCATTCTCGGCAGCCTGCCGGTTGCCGACTGAATCAAGCCTTTGCGGGAATTTCCCGCAGAGGCTTTTTTCTGCCCCGCAACATGGCATCGATGCTGAATACGACAACCGCCGCCCAGATGAACACAAAGCAGACCATGTGCGCCGGCGTCAGCGTCTCACCGTAGTAAACGCCGGTCAGGAACTGCAGTGTCGGTGCAAGAAACTGCATGAAGCCGATCGTCGTCATGGTCAGTCGTCTTGCCGCAATGGCGAACATCAGCAGAGGCACGACCGTTATCGGCCCACCCAGCAACAGCAGCAACGTTATCTTGGTGTCGGCGTTAACGATCGATGCCTGCCCTGCCTGCACAATCCAGATGAGCCAGCCAAGTGCAAACGGAAACAGAATTGACGTTTCCACGAACAGTCCGGGCATGGCACCGACCACGATCTGTTTCCTGATAACGCCATACACGGTAAACGACGCGGCGAGCGACAGCGCTACCCATGGGAAGACGCCGCCTTTGATTGTGAGGAACAGCACGCCAATGCTCGCCAGCACGACCGCCGCAATTTGCAGCGTTCGCAGCCGCTCACCCAGGAACAACACACCGACCAGAACGTACAACAGCGGGTTGATGTAATAACCAAGGCTCGACTCGAAAATCCGTCCGTTCTGGATGGCCCAGATGTAGATGAGCCAGTTGATCGTAATGAATAACGCTGACGTGCACAGACCAAGCATCATGCGGCGGTGCCCAAAAGCGACCTTCACTTCACTCCACTGGCTGCGCAAAGCGATGATGAGGGCACCAAAGGGCACGGCCCAGACAACCCGGTGCGTGAGGACCTCGAGCGGCGCGACCGACTCGATGAGCTTGAAGTAGACCGGGAAGACGCCCCACATCGTATAGGCAGCCAATCCGATCAGCACGCCACTCTGCGCGTGCCTCTCGGCACTATCTGCAGCGTTACTCACGCAAGGATATTTTCCGCATCACTGCTCGTCGCCGGTCGACCCAGCAGCAGGTTCTTCAGGTCGCGAACACGCGCTATGAAGTCCTCCTGCATGATGTACATCGCCGGTATCAGGAACAGCGTTATTACCGTCGCGAAGATGATGCCAAAGCTCAGCGATACCGCGGTCGGAATGACGAACTGCGCCTGCAGGCTTTTCTCCAGCAGGATCGGCGTCAGGCCGGCCGCTGTGGTGAACGACGTCAGCATGATGGCACGGAATCGCAGTGTGCCTGCATCGATCACTGCTTGCCGCATGGGCACGCCGGCGACTCGCGCCTTGTTGATAAAATCAACCAGGATCAGGCTGTCATTCACGACCACGCCGCCCAGCGCAATGATGCCAAACATTGAGAACATGCTCAGATTCATGCCCATGATTACATGCCCGAGGACAGCACCGATGATGCCAAACGGGATGACCGACATGATCAACAATGGCTGGCCATAGGAATGCAGAGGAATTGCTATCAATGCATAAATCAGGAACAGCGCAGCAACGCTGGCGATCATGATCTCCTTGAGGAACTTCTGTTGCTCCTCGGACGACCCCTCCAGGCCATAGGAAACGCCCGGATAGCGCTGCAATAGCTCCGGAATAAACTCTCGCGTAACGTTGCCGAGTATCTCGCCGACTTCGACAACCGCTGGATCAATATCGGCCGAGACCGTGACTGTGCGTTCACCGTTCAGCCGCGAAATCGTCGAATAGCCCTTGCCCAGCGACGCGATTGCCACCGACTGGAACGGCACTTCGTCACCGCTCGGTGTGCGAATACGCATGTTCTCAAGGTCAGCAATGGAGCGACGTTCCTCGCGCGGATAGCGCACCATCACTTTGACTTCATCCTTGCCGCGCTGAATACGTTGCGCCTCCTCTCCATAGAACGCCTGCCGTACCTGGCGGCCAAGTGACGAAATCGTCAGGCCCAGCGCCTCTGCCTCGGGTTTGATCGAGAGCTGAATCTCGTCGCCGCCTGCCAGCGCCGTGTTGGTGATATCGAAGACGCCCTCATAGGTGGCGAGCTCATCCCCCAGTTCTTCGGCCGCGGCCTCGAGCGCGTCGTAGTCGCTGCCATTGAGTCGCAGGCTTATCGGCGGACCACCACCGAAGTGCCCGGCTGCGGAGTAGGTAAGCTCCTTCATGCCTGGTATTTCGCCAACCCGTTCGCGCCACATCTTCACGACCTCATTGGCGTTGTGTAGCTTGTCCTCATCCTTTGGCAACTCAATGAACATCTGTGCCCCGGTCTCGCCGTTCGCGAAGACGCCGATATGCTCGATGAGCGGCGGTGATTCCGGGTTATCGCGAATGAACTCTGCGTTGAGCTCCAATAGCGCAAGTTCGATACGACGTGCCGCTTCGTTGCGCGCCTGTGGCGAGGTGCCGGTCTGCATCTGCATATCGACCTGGACAATATCCTGCGGGATTTCCGGAAACAGGTTAAACCGCGCAATGCCGGAGCCGATGAGCCCGAATGTAATAATCAGGATGCCGAGAAACAGTGACAGCGTGACCCCGCGGTTATCCACCGCCCACTCCAGCAGCGGCTTGTAGTAATTGTGAATCACGGAGTGCAGACCGTGTTGCGTGCGCCGCTGAATCTTCAGGAAAAAGCGCGGAATCCGCTCGAGCAATCCTATCTGCCGCTGCGGATTAAACAGATCCTCTTCGTCAATGTCGGGAATATTCGCATGCACCAGGTGCGCCGGCAGAATCAGCTTGGACTCAACCAATGAGAACATCAGGCAAAAAATGACGACGAGGCCCATTGCTTTGAAGAATGCCCCGGCGGGCCCGTCTACGAACAGCATCGGTGCAAATGCAGCGATCGTCGTCAACACACCGAAGGTTGCAGGCATTGCAACGCGATGCGCACCGTTGATTACATTGTCGAGGCTGTGCCCTTCGGCTCGAATGGTCGTATAGACACTTTCACCGATGATAATGGCGTCATCGACCACGATACCGAGCACGATAATAAAGCCGAACAGGCTTAGAGTATTAATAGTGATACCGGCGAACGGCATCAGCCAGAAGCAGCCAAGGAACGTGATCGGCAAGCCGATAATTACCCAAAAGGCGACCTTCATTCGCAGGAACAGTGACAATACGAGGAACACGAGCAGAGCACCCATGATCATGTTGCTCTGCATCATGTCGAGGCGACCTTCCAGGTAGTGAGATAGATCGACCCAGGTATCCATTTCTACGCCGGGCGGCAGGTTGTCACGCCGTTCCGCGATGTACTCCCTGACCACCCGCGCCGTGTCGAGCTCGTTTTGTTGCCCGCCGGCGACGACCTGGATCACTGCCGTCGGCTTGCCGTTAAAGCGTCCCCAGCCATCGACTTCAACGAAGCCGTCTTTGACGTCGGCGACGTCATTCAGCGTCAGACGCGAGCCATCCGCATTGGTGCGCAGCACCAGCTGGCCGAATTCGCTGCCGGTGTACACCTGGCCTTTGGTACGCAGCAGGATGTCGCCGCCGTCTGACTTTATGGTTCCGCCCGGCATGTCCATGGACGAGTTACGTATCGCCTGCGAGATTTCGCTCATGGTCAGGCCATACTGGCGCAGCGTTTGCTCGGAAACCTCGACGCTGATTTCATAAGGCCTGTCGCCGAAATTGATCACCTGGTTGACCTGCGGCATCTGCAGCAGATCGTCGCGCACCTGCTGCGCCAGCGCCTTGCGCATGAAGTCATCCAGATCGCCATGAATCGCAATCATGATGACTGGCTGGTTAACTTCCTGTTTGTAGATAACCGGTTTTTCGGTCAGTCCCGGAAACGTCGAGATTGCATCGACACGCAACTTGACGTCGTTCAGGACCTGATCGATATCAGCGTCGGTCTCGGCCTCAATCGTGACCCTACCCATACCCTCGTTGGAGCGCGAGCGGATACGCTTGATGCCCTCAAGATCCTGGATGGCCTCCTCGATCTTGACGACCACGCCCTCTTCGACTTCAGCCGGGGCTGCACCCAGGTACGGCACGCGTACCTGGATCATGTTCAACTCGAACTCCGGCTGCATCTCCTTGCGTAACGAAAAGGCAGAGAGCAGGCCCGCAACGATAATGAACAGCATCAGCAGATTGGCTGCGACATGATTGGCTGCAAACCATGCAATGATGCCGGTCTTGTCTGTTATGCCGCGCTTTTGCATGGCTAGCCCTCTTTAACCCTTACCTTGGTGCCGTTAACAGGCATTTCGATAGCAGTCAGAACGACTCGCTCCCCTGCCTCCACGCCCGAGGACAGGTACACGAAATCCGCATCGGAACGCAGGATCTCGATCGTGCGGATTCTGAGTCGATCTTCATCGTCAACGAAGATGAGCTGATCCGAGCCGCGCAGCGCGTTTCTAGGCACGCGCATGACGTCCTCAACCATGGCGCCTTCAATCGTCGCCGTCACAAACGTGCCCACAGGTAACACCGGCCGCGCAGATTGCAAAGCGTAGGGATCATCAATGCGGGCGACGACGTAGGTCACCCGACTGTTTTCATCGACGACACCCTCGGTACGCACGATGTTCGCCGACCAACTGACCTGTCGCCCTTTTTGCACCGCCGTCAACGTGACCGGCGGCCCGTTGGCCGACCCCGAGGCCGAAATATCGGCAGCATTCGGCAAGTCAACAAAGGCCAGGTCCTGGTCGGTCAATGACAGCCGCACCTCGGCGTAATCGGTGGCAAACACGACGCCAAGTGCCGTGCCAGGGTTCACGAATTGCCCGAGATCCGCATCTTTGCTGTACACCATGCCCGCGTATGGCAGGCGAATATAGCTGCGCTCCAGGTTGCGCTTTGCGCGCACCAGCTCGGCCTCTGCCGTGACCAGCGCCGCTTTGGCAGAGGCAAAATCGGATTCGGCCCGGTAGCCCTGGTTGCGCAATTTGGCCGCTCCGTCATATTCGATCTTGCGCTGCGCCAGCAACGCTTCCGCCTGGCGCACCGCAACATCGTAGTTAGTCGGGTCGACCCGCAGCAGCGTCTCGTTCGCCGAAAATACGCCGCCGGGAATGAACTTCGGCGAAATCGACGTTATTGTCCCCGAAATTTCAGAACTTAGCCTGGTTTGTGTACGCGGCTTGACGGTGCCCTGACTGCGCACCTTGAAGTTCGCGGTCATGGGCTGCAGCACCAGCACATCGACCAGCATCGACTTTTCCTGGGTCTCTTTCTTGGGCGGCTCACTTCGGCTTGCGAACAGCATGACCATCGTCGCACCCGAGATCGCGAAAATCGCGACTATCAGCAATATACGTTTGACCTTGCGGCTCATGCGGCGCTATTCCCCTGCTTATTCTCCTGGCCCGCGTATTCTGAACGTTTATGGCGGCCGACGCAGCCGTAAATTGCATTAAATTGCCGCAGCGGTGCGCTTGCCGGCCAAGCTGCATTTTTGTGACATAACTCCATGAAATGCTGCGCCTGAAGCCACAAACTGCCTCACTGGAGTGCCGTATTCATTTTGCGGCAGAAATATTGAGCACCGAACGCCCATGTACGAGAACCAGTTTGGCTTGAAGAAGCGCCCATTCCGCGGCAATGCCAGCGGCACTGATGTCTTTGTCGGACCGCAAGCGGCCAGGACCCTCTCAGGCCTCAAAAAGGCGTTCGTCAGCGCCGACGCCGTCGCCAGCGTCTGCGGCCCCGTTGGCATCGGCAAGACGACCCTCGTCAACCGGGCACTGGACGGCCTGCAATCGAAGCCCACAATACTCCGTATCGGTCGCATGCAACTGGGCCATGAGGACCTGCTTGAGGTCCTGCTCGAAGAACTCGAGATGCGGCGGCTGCCCGCAGGCACGATTCAGCGCTTCAACGCGTTCCGATCGCGTCTCAAGGATCTGACGTCGCGCGAGACTCATGTCGTAATCGTCGTCGAAGATGCGGTGCGACTCGGCGCCGACGCCCTGGCAGAACTCGAGGCACTTACGGCCTCGGATGCTGGTGACTCTGAAGGCGCAAACATAATTTTGATGGGGGATGAGCGACTGGACCCTGTCCTCAGCCACCCAACGATGGCCAGACTCAAACAGCGTATCCGGCAGCGACATTTGCTTGCTGCAATGGACTCGATTGAAGTCCGCGGCTATCTGACTCACTGCTTCCGGCTCGCCGGGGCGGATTTTGAAACCACGTTTGCACAAGGTTCCGCTGACCTGCTTCATCTTTTGACCGCCGGCATACCACGCGTCGTAAACAACCTGGTGGATTCGGTTCTCGAAAGCGCGTCGGACAGAAACATCTCGCGCATCGATCTCGACATGATCAGCAAGGTTGCCGCGGAAGAATATGGCCTGACAGCAGCCGGATTCGAAGTCAGCGATCTGCCGATTTCGCGGGCCAAGCCGCAGCCCAAACCCGAGCCTGAGGCTTCGCCTGAGCCAGAAGCAGAAGCAGAAGCAGAAGCAGAAGCAATACACGCATCTGCGCCGGCATCACAAGCAGAAGCAGAAGCCATTCACGCGTCCAGGCCTGAGCCCGAGCCCGAGCCCGAGCCTGAGCCTGAGCCAGAGCCAGAGTCAGAGCCTGAAGCAGAGCCTGAAGCAGAGCCTGAAGCTATACACGCATCCGCGCCTGAGCCCGCCGTCGTCGCCGCAGATATCTCTGCTGCAACGTCAGACGAGGAAGGTCCACTTGAGCCCGAATACATCCCGGAACTGATCCAGGACACGCTTCCAGACCTCGCGATCCTGTCGGAAGATTTTGTCGAACCTGAGTCCGAACCTCAGTCCGCGCTCAAACCGGAGCCCGCGCCTGCAGCTGCTCCGGAACCCGTGCCGGTTCTCGTCTCCGAGCCGGAGCCGGAACCAGAGCCAGAGCCAGTTCTCGTATCCGAGCCGGAACCAGAGCCAGAGCCAGAGCCAGAGCGAGTTCTCGCATCCGAGCCGGAGCCAGAACCAGAGCCAGTACTCGTGCTGGAGCCAGAGCTGGAGCCAGAGCCGGAAGCGCAACCCGAAGCGGCGCCTGTTGCTGATTTGCCCAATGTTGAACTCCCGGACCTCGAATTTGTTTCCTTCGCGCCCGCTGCGGAGCCAGTTGCGGCAGAAACGCACTTGCCACAGGACTTCCTGGACGCCATCAACGAGGCGGACACCGCTGTTGCCAAGACCCCAACCGGCGACACACTGATGATGCAAGCTCTTCAAATTCCAGATCAGACAGAACCGGATGCTGCACCTCAAGCGGACTCCACGAGCGCGGTCGACGACGTTCCGGATTGGGAGCGAGATCCGACACTTGCTGAGCTGCGACCTGACTTCGCAGCGCTCGAAGAAGCAATGTCCGCCGACACCGAGGACGACGAGCCTCCTGTATTGCCGGTAGTGGAAGAGCAGCCCGATGTTCCGAACGACGAAGACAAAATTCCGGAACTCTCGATTGATCCAGACGAGATGCCTGAAATCACGCTGGATGCAGCGATCAAGGACAGCATAGACAATATTCCGCCATCAGCGCCTGAAGCCTTTACGACGGTCGGCGAGACGGAGGACGAAGTAGTCCCGGAAATCGTTGTTGCCACTCCGCCGAAAGACAAACCGCCGCAAAAGGCGGATGCCGAACTTGAGAAAATTGCCGCGGAACTGGCGCGGGCGAAGACAATTGAAGACGTCGATGACCGCATGGCCGAAACGCTGTTCGGTGAAGAACTTAACCTGGTCGCTGCACAGGTAATTGCAAACCCGCCCGAAGAACTTTCAGCCAATGACGACCTTGAAATCGAGGACCAGCAGGAACCAGCTGCGCAGGTAGCGGCAACGCTCTCTGAGGTTAACGGCGTTGCTTCCGAAGAGGTATCGATGGAAACATCAACTCGCGAAGGCGGTATGGACCTGTCAGCCTCGCAGCGTCTCAAGACTCTCCACGCCCTGAATGCAGAAGCTCGATTTGCAGAAGCCGGCATGCGCCAGCCAAACAGAGCTGCGCAACAACCCGTCGCTGCAGCAGAACCAGCGCCGCAGGTTGAGCCCATTGAAAGTCAGATGACATCCATGACGCAGACGCTGCAGGCTCTGAGCCTCGCAGGTATGGACAGCAGTCTTAACGACGATGAAGAGGAATCAGGAAAGAGCAAGAAGGGCTTTTTCAGCCGCTTCCGCCGGTGATGATATAAAGCGTCGCTTGCTGAGCATTGTAATTTTTTGAGAGACTAGTTCCAGTCTGTGCTTCGCAGTCAAACAAAAAAATAAGGAATGCCTTGCAGTGAGTAACGTTAAGACTGGGCCTGATGCCTGGCGCTACATGCTGCGCGGTGAACCACGAGGCAGATCCGCAGAGAGCTATTTGCCACTTATCCTGAGTGCCGCAGGAGCACTTGGAATCCTCCCCTTTGCAGTCATGCGCTTCATGAATGGCGAATGGCTAATGGCGATCATCGACACAGTTATCGTCATCGGCCTGACCGTACTTGGTACGTATGTCTACCGCACGCGCCGAGTTACGTTCGCCAACTACGCAATTTCTGCGCTCTGCGTTGGCGGGGCGCTCGCGACTATATATGTCGGTGGACCTCAGCAGGTGTTCTGGGTGTATCCGGCGCTCATGGCGGTTTTTTACCTGCTACGGCCAGGAGAGGCTGTCATCTCAGCGCTGTTGATGATTGCTGCCCTGATTCCCGTGATGCTGCCGCTGGACGATTCGTTTCGTACGACAACGGTTATGATCACGATTGTTGTGATGAGTGCGTTCGCCTATGCATTCGCAGCAATCACGAACAGTCAGCGCGAGAAACTTCTGCAACTCGCGACTCGCGATCCGCTGACCGGCGTGGGCAACCGTCGCGCACTGGAAAACAAGATGTTTGATGCCGTCAACGTCTTCAAGCGCAACAAGACTGCTGTATCAATGTTGCTTATTGATCTGGATCACTTCAAAAAGGTCAACGACCGGCATGGACACGCGGCCGGCGACAAGATTCTGCAGAGCATTACTGAGATCATCAACCTGCGCATTCGCATTACGGACAGCCTGTACCGAATTGGCGGCGAGGAATTTGTCGTCATACTCGACGGCCAGGATTTGCACAAAGCGGCACACCTTGCCGAACAGTTGCGTACTCTGATCGAAGCCAATGAACTGGTGCCCGACTCTTCAGTAACCATCTCGGTCGGCGTGGCCGAATTGAAAGGCGGCGAATCCAGCCGCGACTGGATTCACCGTGCCGATGAGGCCTTGTACCGCGCCAAGCGCTCGGGTCGCAACGCGATGAGTATCTCCGACTAGTCCTCGAGTTCGGCGATCGCTTTCAGCCTGGCTGCCTCGAATTCATCGCCGGCATTCCACGTCGGCATGTCATCCGCATTGGCAATTGCCAGTCCTGTCCAGTAGCCCAGCAAGGCGTCTTCCACAGCACCGACAAACGTCCAGCTATCGTCGTATTCGTCGCTGGGCTGATGGTAGTTGTGATCGGTAAAGTGATCGATCTGGGCCTTGCCCCAGCCCTCCGGCTTGTCAACAAAGCTGGTACCGGGATCCAGGTACGCAGCGGGCACACCGATTTTCGCGAAACTGAACTGATCTGAGCGATAGAAATAGCCACGATCAACAAACTGGTCGGGCTGCACCGTTCTGCCCTGCTCGTCTGCATACGCTGTTACCAGCTCATCGATGGATGACTTGCCAAAGCCGATGAATGTGACATCGTGCGTGTGGCCCCAGATATTGCCGCCATCGAAATTCATGTTCGCAGCGATCTTGCCTGCAGGAAACGTTGGATTCGCCGCATAGTATTTTGAGCCCAGCAGGCCCTGTTCTTCAGCGCCAACCAATGCGACCAGAACGCTGCGCCGCGGCGCTTCCTGCAAATCGCTGATGGCTGCTGCGATCGCCAGCACAATTGCGACACCAGTGGCATTGTCATAGGCGCCGTTATAGATCGCATCGCCATCGTCATTCGGCGTGCCGATACCAAGATGGTCATGATGCGCGGTGTAAATGACGACCTCGTCCCGCAGATCCGGATCGCTGCCGGGGATCAGTCCAAGAACATTGGCTGTTTGCACGCGGGTGATCTCGACATCCATACCAACCGATGTCTTGATGCCCAGCGGCACCGGCTTGAAATCACGATTGTAGGCGGCCTCATACAGCGCATCGAGATCGTGCCCGGAATTTGCGATCAGCTCGCGCGCTGCATCTTCTGTAATCCAGCCCTCCAGGACGTTGCGCGGCTCGTCCCCTGCCGGTAACTGGAACTGCGGGCCAGTGCCAGAGGTTTGCAACACCTGGAACGGATAGCCGGCGGAAGGTGTGGTATGGATGATCAGTACGCCGGCGGCGCCCAGCTTCGCGGCCATTTCATACTTATAGTCCCAACGGCCGTACCAGAGACGCCGCTCGCCGGCGAACAGCTCCGGGTCCCAGTCCGGATCGTTGTTCATGATGATCAGCAGCTTGCCGCGAACATCGACGTCCTTGTAATCGTCCCAGTTAAACTCAGGCGCCTGGATTCCGTAACCGGCGAACACGAGCTCCGCATCCTCGATACTGGCTCGATCGTCCTGAATACCGCTGCCAACGATGAAGTCATCCCACTGTTTTAGCGTCAGGCTGCCGTTGTCAGTATCGAACGTCCAGGCCGGCGGCTGTTTGGTATCGACGCCGACGAGGTCGAACGGTTGCTCAAAGCTGCCGTCAGCGCCGCCTGGCTGCAATCCCATGTCGGCCATCTGCTTTGCTAGATAGTCGCGAGCCATCTTGTCGCCGCGACTACCCGGCCCACGACCCTCGTAACGGTCATCCGAGATTTCCTTGACAATCATGCGCATGAATTCGCCGTCAATATTGACGCGGACGCTGGTATCGTCGCCGGATTCCGCGGCTACTTCGGCAGGCTGCTCCTGTTTTGTGCAAGCCACGAGTGTTAAAGCAGCGGCAAGCGCCGCAATGAGCAGAGAATTTTTCAAGGTTGTTCCTTTTGGGCTTGAATCTAACTGAAGATTTCCGACAGGAAGTACGTCATGGCGTTCCATGAGCGCATATCCGCGGACGAGCTGTAAACCGTGCCGCTCGCCGGCGCGTTAGCGAGTGGGTTGGTAAAAGCGTGCATCGTATTGCCGTAACCGTGCAACTGCCAGTCAGCGCCCAGCGAGGTTAACTCCTCCGCCAGGGACACGGCCTGTTCAGGTGTCGCCATTGGATCGTCCCAACCGTGCAGGACCAGTATTTTTGCGGCAATAGAATCGGCAGCGCGGGTCTGCGGCGCACTGAAGAGCCCGTGAAAGCTGACCACGCCGGCAATATCCGCGCCGGATCTTGCGATATCAAGCACGCAAAGCCCGCCAAAACAAAAACCAATGGCAGCGATTTTCTCACTATCGACTTCGGGTTGTTGCTTTAACGCCTGTATGGCCGCCAAAAGGCGACGCTGCAGCATGGCGCGATCATCGAGCAACGGCTGCATCAGCGCTGCGTTTTCGTCCGGAGACTGGCCGCGCTTGCCCTTGCCGTAGACGTCGATTGCGAATCCGACGTAGCCGAGCTCCGCGAGCTTCAGCGCCTTGCCGTCTTCGAAATCGCCACGGCCACCCCACGCATGTGACACGAGCACGCCGGGACGCCCGGCATCTGAACGACTGTCCCAGGCAAGCATGCCTTCGAAGACGATATCGTCAACAACGTATTCCAGGATCCGGGTCTCAATGCTCAAGACTCACCTCCAGACAGGGTTGGCAACTACTTCGTCCGAATGACGAAGACTTCGTAACGGCCCTTTGGGCCTATGTACCAGGAGGCCACGGTACTGGTCAGGCTGACGATGATCGCGCCAAATACCGCTGACCAGAAACCCACTACGGAGAAGCTGTCGAGAAACCACGCCACGAGACCGAACATCGCGGCATTCAGCACGAACAGGAACAGTCCGAGGGTCACAACCGTAATCGGGAATGTCAGTACCAGGGCGATCGGCCTGACCACGGCATTGACGATGCCAAGCAGGATAGCCGCCAGAAAGAAGGTACCAGCACCGCTGATATTGACGCCGGGAAGGAGCTTCGACGCTACGAACAGCCCGAGCATGATGATTAACGTACGTAATAGTATTCCTTGCATTCGGCCATTATAGACCGAATACAGCCGGACGTGCGTCTGGCTTCACCAGATGCAGCTGCACATCGCTGATCGCGCGCTCACGAAACGCCGCTTCGCAATAGCACAGATAGAATTGCCACATGCGAATGAAGCTCGCGGAGAACCCCAGCGACCGCACTTCGTCAACGCATCCAAGGAATCGCTCGTGCCAATGCCGCAGGGTCGTCGCGTAGTGCGCGCCGATATCCTCACAGTTGAATATTCGCAGGTCGGTGGTCCGGGTCATCGTATCCGCCATTGCCGTTATCGACGTCAGGCAACCACCGGGAAAGATATAGCGCTTGATGAAGTCGACGTTCTTCTTGTAGCCCTCATAACGACCGTCATCAATGGTGATCGCCTGCAGCAGCATCTCCCCGTCAGGTTTCAGAAGCTCGGCACACTTGCCAAAATACTGATCGTGAAACTCGTGGCCGACCGCTTCAATCATCTCTATGGAAACCAGCTTGTCGTAGCTGCCTTGCAGATCGCGATAGTCCTTGAACAACACCTCAATGCGATCGGCCAGCCCGGCATCACGAACACGTTGCCTGGCAAGGTCAAACTGTTCCTGCGAAATGGTGGTGGTCGTTACTTTGCAGCCGTACTGCCCCGCCGCGTGCAGCGCGAAGCCGCCCCATCCTGTGCCGATTTCCATGACATGGTCTTCGGGCTGCAGGTTGAGCCGCTTGCAGATGCGATCCAGCTTGGCAATGGACGCTTCTCGCAGCGGCGTATCCGGGGTCGCATAGAACGCAGCCGAGTACATCATCGTATCGTCGAGCCAGAGTCTGTAGAACTCGTTGCCGAGATCGTAGTGCGCCGCAATATTACGCCGGCTGCCCTTGCGCGAATTGCGATTGACCCAGTTGAGGCCCTTTCGAATCTGCCTCTTTAGCAACGCGCTGCCGGAGTCCATGCCTTCCAGTACCTGACGGTTGCGCAACAGAATGCGAACGAGGGTTTGCAGATCAGAACATTGCCATTCGCCGCGCATGAATGACTCTGCCGAGCCGATCGAGCCACCGAATGCTATGTCGCTGTAAAACGCCGGGTCCTCCACCGTAATGGTGACGTGGGGTCCGCCGTCGGCGCCAAAGCGGAATACCTGGTCACCGTCGCGGACCTCTATCCGCCCGGTCTCGAGCCGCTCGAGATTCGCCAACAGTTGTTTCTGCGCGAACCGCTCCAGCGCGTTGGCGCTGCGGCGCGTGCTCGGGTAATCATCGAGATCAATTGATGCAATTTTCATATATCAGGCCGTCACTTGTTTTTTCTTGTTGGGGTGCGGGTAAAACGGGCAACCCTTGATCCATAGTCGCAGCGCTTCAAAATAAATCGCTGCGACGACTTTCAACGTCATCAGGGGGAACACGGTCAGCACTCTCGCAAGTGCTGATCCGGAAATCTCGGTGCGCTGCAACGCCAGTGAGGCATGAAAGGTGCGCTTGCCGTTCGACGAGTTCGCCATGAATACGGTGAGTCGGTCTCTCGGCATCGTGAAACACCAGTCATAGCTCTCGTCCATCTCCATGAATGGCGACACATGCATTTTCTTCTTCGGCTGAAAGCGAAAACTGTGCCCGGCAGCGAGATTTTCGGATGCCGGAAGCACATAGGTGTCCTGCTCTCCCCAGGGCGTGTTGTTTACTTCGGCTACGATGGTGTCAATGCCTTCTCCGCGTTCATCGAAGCAAAAATAGAAGCTCACGGGATTAAAACAATAGCCGAAGTAGCTGAGGTTGGTCAGCAGCCGGATGGGGCCGTTCGGCCGCTTGCCGGTTTGCTTCAGAACGAGGTCGCGGACCGACTCGGACAACGGTTGATCATGCGCTCCGAGGTGATGTTCGCGACGAAATCGCGCCACAGCGCGGCGTTTGTTCGACCACAGCCAACGGCCCTCAAACACTGTGTCGAGCTCGTCCAGGTCGAGGTACATGAGGAACAGGTCGTAGCCGAAGCTGTGCTGCGCAGGTCGGCGACGCGAGTGCTTAACTCGCCCTTCGTAGATGCAGCTCTTCATTGGCGAGCCTCTCCTCAAAGTGCTTGACGGCATCCAGCGCGCTGACGACGCCATCCTCATGAAAACCGTTGCGCCAGTAGGCGCCGCAGTAGTACGTACGGTGCGAATTCAGCTCTGCCTGTCGCTGCTGCGCAGCAACCGACTCCAGTGTGTACATCGGATGGTCATACTGTATGCGCTTGATGATCTTCGCGGGATCAATCGCAGCCGTGTTGTTCAGTGTCACGAAGAACTGCGTATCAGATTGCAGCGACTGCAGCCGGTTCATGTGATACGTGACGGCGGCATGGTCCCGCGTCGTATCTGCGACATGGTAATTCCACGCCGCCCACGCCTTGCTGCGACGTGGCATCAGTCGCGTGTCGGTGTGCAGTACGGCATCGTTGTCCTGATACTGAATGGCACCCAGAACGTCTTGTTCAGAATCGGTTGGATCCGCAAGCATGCCGAGAGCCTGGTCGCTGTGAGTCGCAATAAACACCGCATCGTAACGATCGATATCACCATTTGCCGCCACGATCTCAACGCCATCGGGGTGCCGCCGCACGGAGCGGACCGGGGTACTGAGCCGAATGCGATCCCGGTGTGCTGCCGTCAGCTTGCGCACGTACTCTCGCGATCCGCCATCGATCACCCGCCACTGCGGCCTGTCCTGCAACTGCAGCAGACCGTGGTTGTCGAAGAACCGCACCAGGAACCTGAGCGGCATGTCCGGAACCTTGCCGGGCTCCGCCGACCAGATGGCGGCTGCCATGGGCACGAGATAGTGATCGACGAATGGCTTGCCGTAGCCTTCGTCCCTTAGATACGCGCCGACGGCCTCATCGCCGCGCGTTGCGACAGCCAGTGGCGCCTCACGATTGAAGCGCAGGATATCCCGGATCATGCGGTAGAAGGACGGCCGCAACAGGTTGCTGCGCTGTGCGAACAGCGCATTGAGCCCGGATCCGCAATACTCCAGAGCGCCCGCCTCGACCTGCACGCTAAAGCTCATGTCGCTGGGCTGTGAGCTCTGGCCAATTTCGTCGAGCATCTCGATGAAATTGGGATAGGTCCTGTCGTTGAAAACGATGAAGCCGGTGTCGACAGCGAGATCCTTGCCGCCGTCGTCAACGGTCACGGTATTGGTGTGTCCGCCAACGTAGTCAGCTGCTTCATAGACTGTAATGTCATGCGCATCGCGAAGACGAAAGGCGGCCGTGTTCCCAGCGATACCGGTGCCGATTATGGCTACACGCATCACAGCTGATGCGGCACTTTGATGACTTTGGATACGTCGTAGCCGAGCTCGCCAACAATACCGAGCAGGCGCTCGTATTCTGCGTCTGCGATTTGCGGTGAGCGCGCCATAATCCAGACGTAGTCCAGTTTTTGACGGCCGATTATGGTCTGCGAGTAGTCGTCGCTGAGATACACGATTCTATAGTCGGCCTTGATGGGCCAGACGAAACGCATGCCCCAGATCGCGTTGCCCGTTCCATCTTTGACAAATCCTTTCGGCGTGTAGGTTTTCTGCTTGCCCTCGAAGCTGTCTTTGTTGAAAGTGAAGGTGGTTGCGATCGTACCATCGTCGTTCATCGCGTAGTTCTCGACGGCGTTGTGTACACCCTTTTCGAGAAACGTCGGGATATTGCCGATGACGTACCAGTCGCCCATAAACCGATCGAGGTCAACATAGTCAACAGTTTTCATTTCCGCGCCTCCCGATGCGCAGGCAGTGAGCACCATTGTGCATGCCAGCGTAATCAGTGTTTTCAATTGTCTTCTCATATCAAAGTAACTCGTAGCGAATGGTGCGGCCGCCCTTGGCCAGAGACTCCAGGGCAAGCCACTCGTTGTCCATTGAATACCATACTGTCAATTCCATACCGCGGGCTTCAACACTGTATGCAGTCGCAAGCGTCAGTTCGCCGCGCGCCTGAATCTGCTGTTCGCCGAGATCTTTCACAGCTACGTCAAGGTACTCACCGGACTGCGGATTCAACAACTTTTGTTGCTCGAGGAAACTCGGGTTCCAGTACGCGAACGACATGACGCACTGCGGCAGCTCCGTGGCCAGCTCCCCGGTTTCAATCAGGAATCGGCCTTCACTTTGTGCACCGGACACGGCAAATTGCTTGCCGTTGGAATTCGTCGACGAATCGATTTCCTGCAGGCAGCCGTCAACCCAGCGCTCGGTGTTGTTGTGGCGGTAACGAAATGCATTGATAAACAGGAAGCGCACATCGAAGCTGGCCTCACTGAATACCTCCTCGACGTCACCGCTATCGGTGACGCGAATGGTGTGATAGCCGATCTCTGAGTCATCGAGATACACAGCAAAATTCCAGTTACGACTGGTTTCCTGGCTGGCAAAGAGACTGCTCGCGAACAGTATCAGCAACAGCAGGGACACGGGAAATTTCATTGCGGCCTCCCTGGAAAAAATGCGTTGGTTGACTGGATGTAGTCGGCGTACTTCGGGCGCCGCTCCGTGATCGTCTTCTCCAGCAATGCCACGCCGGAAACCCGCAGCAGCAGGACTGACATGAGCAGCGGCGAGAGTATGGTGAACCAACCACCGCCACCGACGGCGAACAGGAAGAACGCCCACCAGATGCAGAAATCGCCGAAGTAGTTGGGGTGCCGCGTATAGCGCCACAGGCCCTTGTCCATGACCCTACCCTCATTCGCAGGGTCACTCTTGAATCGCGACAGCTGGAAGTCGCCGCCGGCCTCAAAAACGAACCCGATCAACCACAGCAGCGCGGCAACCACATCAAGCACACCCAGCGCTGATGTGTCCGTCAGCGCCCACAGCAAAGGCATTGAAATGAACCACGCGAGCAGTCCCTGCAAACCAAATACAATGAAGAGGCTCTTGAGCTCAAATCCTGGCTCGTTGTTTGCGCGAATTTTCTGGTAGCGGAAGTCTTCCTCGGTGCCCCAGTTGCGCGCCGTAATGTAGACCGACAGCCGCACTGCCCAGATGCTCACCAGCGCAAGCACCAGAACGCCCTTTGCGTTCAATGTGGCCGGCGGCCACGCATACACCACGGCGGCAGCAACAAAGAACAATGACCACAGGCTATCGACGAAACTGACGTCTTTGCTCACCAGGCTGAACGCCCATGCGGCGACCGCCAGGCCGAGAATCAACAGCAGTGCCAGCAACAAGGGGCTCATTTTGCGGTTTCCATGCCATTGAACCGGTCGGCCAGCCGCGTCAGCGCCGGCATCATGACGGCCCAGCCGATAGCGAGCGCCACAATTGCGGCGGTCTCATTAGCGAACTCCATGCCACCAAGCTTGTGACCTGCCACATAGGACATCGGTCCGGCAACGAAGCCCATCAGCGCAGCCAGTGCCGGCCGGTTCTTCAGCCACTTCAGTGATACGTTGAGCGTCGTCGCGAACAGCATCCACATCGCCACAATCCAGTACGGCGCCATGAAGTCTGCAACGAGGCCCGATGGGTAGGTAACCCAGCCTGCAGCGACGAGCAGACTATCGAAGGCGGCGCCCAGGACACCACACAGCAAGATCAGGTTGAATTCTGCTTTCGGCTTGCGTGCGTATACGAGGTGCACACCGACTGCGAGCATGACTGCCACTGGCCCGAGCCAGGGCATTTGCTTGGCGCCACCAATTACGGACGTAAACCAGCCAAGTTGAAACGCTGCAAAGTTAATCAGCAGGTGCATATCATTGCTCCGCTTTGTTAAAGAGATAGTGGCTTACAAACCACTCGTTGCCGCCATTGGTACGGAACAGCTCTTCGCACGCCATGAAGAACATGCGCCAGCGCATGAACCAGCGATCGGCATCCGCCTTGCCATACGTGGCCGCCAGTAGCGGCAGAATGTCCGCCTTGCGCGCGTCGGAATTTTGCAGCCATGCACGGCAGGTTTTAGCGTAGTGATTGCCATTCCAGCGCCACTGCGTATCTATCTGCAAATGCTCGGGGAACTGCAACGGCAGTTCAGCGCTCGGCATGATGCCACCGGAGAAGAAATGGCGGCTCATCCAGTCACTGGGGCCCTTGTCGATAAACTCGTAAGGCGTCGTGCGATGCGTGAAGATGTGCATGAAGAACTTGCCGTCCGCCTCCAGCCAGCTGCTGACGCGACGGAACAGTTCGCGGTAGTTGCGCATATGCTCGAACATCTCGACAGAGATGATGCGATCGTAGCGAGCGGGTGCTTCGAAGTCGTTCATGTCACAGACAATGACGTTCAGATTCTCGATACCGCGCTGACGTGCGATGGCAGTAATAAATTCACGCTGCGATTTCGAGTTTGAAACCGACGTTACCTGTGCGGCCGGAAAGTGCTCGGCAACCCAGAGTGACACCGAACCCCAGCCACAGCCGAGATCCAGCACATTCATGCCGTCTTCAATTCCGGCGCGGCGGACCGTAAGCTCGAGTGCGGCCGTCTCGGCCTCATCCAGATTCGCGACATCGCCGCCCCAATAGCAGGAGCTGTACTTGCGATGCTGCCCGAGGGCCAGCTGGAAGAATTCAGCGGGCACTTCATAATGCTGCTCGTTGGCGAGGTCCGGCACCAGCGCGATTGGAGACCGGTCCATCATCGCAACAAAGTCGCGCAGCGTTGCGGCAGCATGCTCCACATCGCCGGCCTTGATCTCTTTCAGCTTACGCTCGAGCAGGCGCCTGATGCCGGTCCGTATGACCGAATCAGGTACCAGGCCGGCTTCGGTCCAGTTAATTGCTGAGTTTGCTACGCCCATGAGGGTCTCCGCTTGTCCATGGGTTGGACTATACGAGGCACTTTGGAGACCAACAATGAGCATTCCGGCTTTGTTACATACACTTACATCCAGACATGTTTTGGCGGAAAGCACTAATCCCCTGCAATCTGCTAAAATCGCGCCCGACGCGTCCCCGTAGCTCAGTCGGATAGAGCATCAGATTCCTAATCTGAGGGTCAGAGGTTCGAATCCTCTCGGGGACGCCATCTATCCCGGGGTGAAGACCTGTCGACCGTCCTGCAGCACAATACCCGCTTCTCGCAAGCGTGCAACGACGCCCTGCAGCTGCGCCTCGTAGTGGCGCCAGTTGCCGATGGAGCGTGTATGCACTCCCTCCCGAACCTGCACAGCGCTTGCAGTTGTGGTCGCACTGGCATCCTTGTGAAAGTCCAGGCAGCGCGCATCCCAGCTCAGGCCGCAATACTCAAGCAGATCGCGCAGCACCGGCTCGGGTTCGGTCACCAGCGACTCATACTGCACCGTATGTATCGCGCCCGGCATCGCTTCCCGCCAATGCGTCACCAGGGCAGAGTATTCGATGTAGTACTCGGTTAGCTCCTCGAGATCGTAAGAGAACGGATAGACGCCCTCAAAGAGCGTTTTATACACCGCGTAAATCGTGTCCATTGGATCGCGATTCAGGAGCACAATTTTCGCTTTCGGCAACGCCCGCTTTATGAGTCCCGCGTACAGGAAATTGAGCGGCAACTTGTCCGTGAAGTGCGGCGTCCTGCCGGTCGCAGGGCGGGTACTTTCAACGTACTTGCTGCCCAGCTCCTCGAAATCGATCAGCGTACTGAGCTGCACGGCATCGAGTGACGACGCTTCGATTCGCTCGCTGTGTTGGCGGGACAGATCCATGAGAATTGACGCGAAGTTCTGCAACTCACCGGCGGATTTGACCGCCGGGTGGCTGCCGAGAATGCGATCCACCAGCGTCGTGCCGGTGCGTGGCATGCCAATGATGAAGATCGGTTCAGCACTCACATGCCCGCTGCCGGCTTCATTGACCAGCTCTGCTGTGTAGCACTCGCGAATGCGCCGCAACATCTGTAAGTCACGCTGCGGCGTGTACTTCATGACGCTGCGTCTCAGGCTGGTCGATGTTTGCAGCGCCTGGAACGATTGCTGGTAGTCGCCAATGTCTTCAAGCTCTTTCGCCAGCGCGAAATTCAGCCGCACACGTGCGCGATTGCTGCTGGCTGAGCGAATGGCGTCTTGCAGGCTTTCAATATTATTTTGCTCGGCGGTTTGTGTGCGCAGGCCCGAACGCAGCAGGTACGCATCGGCATCCTCGGGATTGAGTTCGATGGCACGCTGCAGCGAGGCAGCGGCTTCCTGCAGCCGGCCGCAATAACGTTCGACTGCCGCGAGGTTGTAGTGGTGTGATGCGGTGTCGGGCTGCAAATCCACCGCACGTTGATAATGTTCCACGGCCCGTTCATTTTGCCCCAGTCGCGACAACAGCAAGCCCATCGCAGATGCTTGCTGCGGCGCGTTGAATTCAACATCGGCAAGCTCATCTGCGACAGCCGCCGCCACGACATCCTCTCCCGCCGCCAGCGCGCAGTTGATCTTCTGCAGCAACAGGTCGTGATTGCCGGGTGCCAATTGCAGTGCACGGTCAACGGCCCTTAAGGCGACACCCGGCTCGCCGATTCGCAGCCCGAGCTCAACGGCAGCCGCCCACCCGGGCAGATAGTCCGGAAAACGCTGATTCAGCTCATCGCAACAGGCGGCTGCCTCGCGAAATCGCTCGGCCTGCATGTGCTGGCGCAGCTGCGCGTCCAAAGTCCTGGCATCAAGGGGATTGTCGGTCGTCATGATCGCTAGCGTGACACAACAGGCGCAAACAAAAAACCGGGCAGAAGCCCGGTTTTTCGCGGCCTGGGAGAATGCTCAGAAATAATATTTCAGAGCGAGGCCTATCGTACGCGGCGTTGCGATGTACTGCCGCTGGTTATTACCGTAGTAATTCTCGAATATTGACGTGTCGGTACTCATGTACGCACTTGGGTAGTTGCCTGTGACCGCCTGCTCATCGCCAATGTTCTTGATGAACAGTGAGGCCGACCAATTGTCGCTTCCCAGCGTTGCGGATGCATTCCAGAGCGAGAAGCCCGGGAACTCATCCTGGATCGTGGTATCCGTCACCGAGTTGATCGAGTCCGACTGGTAGTAGCCGCTGATTCTCGAGGTCAGGTTCAGACCACCGGACAACTCAAGTGAGTGCTGCAGTGATGCTGTGGCAGTATTCTCCGCCGTACCCGGCAGTCGGTGTCCTTTCTCCGACAGCAGCGCGCCGGTCTGTGGCTGAAAAAGATCCGCAGACAGCTCGGCCGTTACGTGGCCGAGGCCGAGGCTTAGCTCCAGGTTATCGGTCAGCAGAATCTGCGCTTCCGCCTCGATTCCGGATGTTTCCGCTGATTCGCCGTTCTGCGCCATGAAAAAGCCCCACACCGCTGTCGCCGTGTTGAGCTGCGGGTCTTGCCAGTCAATGAAGTAGATGTCAGCCGCGTAACGGACTCTCCCCGTCGTGCCCTTGAGGCCAATCTCGTAGTTGATGACCGTATCCGCCGTATACAGCTCGACGGTCTCCGGATTCGGCTCGGCGAAAAAGCCGGTTGTCGGGATTGCGTTCGAACCGCCGCGTCGGAAGCCCTCGGATATCGTGCCATAGGCCATGGTCGAATCGTTGATGTCGTAGGCGACGTTCAGCTTCAGCTGTATGTCATCCTCGTTTTGCGTCGGATATTCGTTGTACGGGACGACCACGCCTTCGAATAGCGGGAAATCGAGCGCCGAATTGTTCTTCAATTCATTGTCGAACCAGCGCGCACCAGCCGTGATATGCCACTTGTCACTCGCGTGCCAGGTCACCTCGCCGTAAACCGACAAGTCCGTAAACTGCTCCTTGCGATCGTAGTAGAAATCGATCTCACTCAGCGGCAAGCCGATCACCCACCACTGCCCCCCGGCCTCACAAGCTACGGGGTCTGCGAAACAGGCCTGTGCATATTCGTCAAGGCCGAGCAGGTAACTGATGTTGTAAACATCACGGTCCTGGTCCATGTAGTAGACGCCGGCGGTCCAGTCAAAGTTGCTGTCTGAAGCGTTCGAGACGAGGCGGAATTCCTGCACGAATGCGGACTCATCGAAGCCTGAGTCGACGTGCGCAACAGGACGCGGCGCGCCGGTATACAGGTAGTAGAACCAGTCGCGTCCGGTCACCCACAAGCTGGTGTTATCGCGCCAGCCCTGCCCTTCGTGCGTGTAGCTCGAGGTACTGGACGTGAGTGTCGCGAATCCCAGATCCCACTCAATGTCCAGACTCGCCAGCGTCGCCTCGCGAGTCGACGGCTCGAGCATCGTCGAGCCGCTCTGGTCGCTGCCGTTATAGAGATTACCGTCGTAGTCGCCGCCGAGGGAAATCGTGCGACGCGCGCCAATTTCGTCTTCCTGCCATTGATAGTTCAACTGGATATCGAGCGTGTCAGCAGGGGTGAAGCGCGCCGATGCTCTTGCGTACTTGATATCAACGTCATCAACATCCGATTGCGACCTGTAGCAGGAGCCATTGAACAGCAGCTCGTCGTTGGTCAGGCCCGGATCCTTGACGCTCACACATTGCCCAGCGTCGTTTTCAACGACGGGTTTGCCGTCCTGTATCTGGTACAGGTTGGGCAGGTCGATAACGCCATCATTTTGCACTGTGCCGGCCGACACCCTGAAGGCCATCGTCTCGCTGAGCGGAATGTTGACCATCGCGTCAGCGCTGACGTTGTTACCGTCCGAATGCTCGGTCTGACCGTAGGTGAGGCCAACAGATGCGTCGAACTCACTCGGGTCGGGTTTGTGCATGATGTATTTGACCGTGCCGCCCAATGCACTTGAGCCATACAAAGTGCCCTGCGGCCCGCGCAAGACCTCGACACGCTCAATGTCCTTCAACAGGAAGTTGGCAAACAGCGGCGTGTTGTCCACGTAAGTGGCGACTGTGGCCGCGGCAGACAGCGGGACATCGCCGTTCACACCGTTGTCGACGTTGACGCCGCGAATAACGAGGCTGTTGACGTGTCCCGCATTGCGGTAGCCACGATCAATCACCGACACGCCGGAAATCGAGCGCATCAGCTCCGCCGTGTCGACGACGTTGTTGTCCTCGATTGCGCTGCCCTGCACTGCGGAGATGTTGTACGGGATATCCTGGATGCTCTGCTCGCGCCTGGAAGCCGTAACTACGATTTCCTCGAGTGCGCCAGCATCCGCCCCGGCGGACTGTGCCAGTGCGACGGGCGAGGTGCCTGCCAGTGCGCCGCCAATGGCAATCACCAATGGCTTTTTCGTAAACGTCATGGTCGTTTTCATGTGTACATTTCCCCTGCCTGAAACGGCGTATGTTTGGCTCAAACTTAGCCGACGTCACCGGGCCACCGTAGTGCCAGATTCGCACTGATTAATGGTCCAGTTGTGAAAACTGCCCTATTCATCTCGCTGCGCCAGACGCAGCGCCCCGAGCGATTTAAGTGCCTCGGACGCGTGGCCGTCACGGTACGGCGGGAACTCCACCGTGCTGTCACGAAAACTCTTCAGCGGCTGCCCCAGGTTGTTCCAGCCATTCGCACGGACATCATTTAAATAATCAAGATTGATCTTTATAGGTATGATTTCCCTATCTTTTCCAGCCTGATGAATCACTTCACCGCCGGGCCCGGCAATACACGACTGGCCAACACCCAGGGGGCCTGCCAGGTTCACATCGATGAAATAGCATTGATTCTGTGCGGCGTGCGCCCGAATCATGGCGATCTCCGCGTCGCGATCGATCGTACTCGTCAGGCTCGGATGCAGAATGACCTCAGCACCCATCCACGCCATGCTGCGTATGGTCTCTGGAAACCACATGTCGTAACAGAGGGAGATACCAAAGCGGGCGACGCCCGGCACCTCGAACACGGCGAAGTGATTGCCGCAGGAGATGCCCTCCTCATACGGTAGCCACGGATACATCTTTCGATATCGGCTGACAACGGCGCCGTCCGGTGAGATGACGGGGACCGTGTTGTAAACGAGCTTGCCGGCTTTTTCGTACATCGATCCTGGAATCAACCAGATACCGTGCTTGTGCGCCGCTTCAGCAAACCCTGCCTCGACATCATTGGGCATAGGCAAGGCATTGTCATGGCTGCTGCCGAAGCAGTTGAGCTCCGGCAATACGATCATCTGCAGCCACGGGAAACGCCGCATCGCATGATCGATCTCATCGAGCATGTTCTGTACGTTATTGCTATTGCTGCCGCCGAGCTGCAAAGCGCCAATTGCGTAGCTGGTCATTCGTCACCCCTGTTCTGGGCAACACTAGCCTCCTGCGGCGGAGTTGGATAGGTCCAGTTTCAGTAGCTATGTAGGTCCAGCCCGATCGCCTGGTTGAATATAGGCTGAATCGACAATCTGCTTGTCGGCGTTGAAGTACTTGATACGGTCGCCATCGATGACGATGTAGTAGCCCGTTTCCTCGCCATAAACCCAGCGATCCCAGCGCCTCACGAAGCGGTCGCCCTCGACCCGCCACTGACCGGAGTCGGCATCTTCGCTGGCGAATCCGAGACGCCCGCTCATGCTGCCATCCGCATGGTGCACGATCGTGCACGGCGCGCCGTATACCTCGCGATACAGCACGGTTGCGCCCGACATCGCTGCGCGCAGATCGTCGCCTGTAAGCCATTCGCCAGACGACGTGCCCAGTTGCTCAACCTGCTCCTTGGCGAGCTCACGAATCAGCTGCACCAGGCGCTCTACACCCGGACGAATCTTGTCCTGGGGCAGGCTCGTCACGCCCATCCGGAAGCAGTTCTGGGCATTCCGCCGATCGGCGTAGTAATGCTCAACCGGTTCGATCAGGATGCCGTGCTTTTCTGCCTCGGTGGCGAGATTGGAGACGTCGAAATCGTCCGGCGTGCGCACCCAATAGGTCGTTCCACCCACTTCCGGTGAAATTTCCATAGGAATACCGCGCATATTGTTGAGCGCATCGCGCAGCGCCATGCGTCGCTCGCTCAGGATTCTGCCCAAACGCAGCATGAGGGAATCGTAGTGGCCAAGTGACAGGAAAAATGCCGCGGTCCGCTGGTTGTTCAGCGGCGGATGGTTCAGAACCTTGCGGCGCAGCATGCGAGCTCGGCGAATGAACTCGGTATTGGCAACAATAAAGCCAAAACGGACGCCCGGCGCAAGTACGTTGCTGAAACTCGCGACATAGATGACGCGACCCTCAGTATCCATACTGCGCAGCGCCGGCAATGGGTGGTCCATGTAATTAGTCTCACACTCATAGTCGTCTTCAACGACGAGTACATCGTGTTCGTTGGCGAACCTGATGAGCTCCTGGCGCCGCTGCAGCGACATGGTAACGGCAGTTGGTACCTGGTGGCTGGGGGTCACGTAGACGATATCCGCGGGCTTTAAGTCGTCATTGACGATCAGCCCGTGCTCATCGACCCGCTGCGGACGTACAACGGCACCGCAGCGATCGAACAACGAGCGCATCTCATAGTTGCCCGGCTCCTCCATGAAAACGTTCACCGACTCATCCGACAGCAACTGGCTAATGAGATACAGGCTGTTCTGCGTGCCCATGGTGACGAGAATTTCGTCGGGGCGCGCCTGGATACCTCTGCGGGTGAGGATCTTGGTGCGTATCTCTTCCAGCAATTTGGGGTCATCAGCATCGGCGCTGCCAACCGACCAGTCGTTGGCCTCGGCAACTCCGAGCGACAAGCGACTCGCCTCGCGCCACTCCGTTAGCGGAAACAAGGTGGAGTCGAATTTGCCGTCAATGAACGGGAACGGGTAGCGGTGCCAGTTGGGAATATCATGCAGGTCGCGCTTGCGTTCCCTGCGACCCCGAATACGGCGCGACCAGATGGCCGATGCCGCCTTGCCTGCCGGCGAGTCTGTGCCGCTATAACCAACACGGCTCTCGAGCATTTCCTGGTTGACGAAGATGCCGCTGCGCTGCCGACTGACGAGATATCCCTCGGCGATCAGCTGTTGATACGCGGCCACTACCGTGTTGCGTGCGACTGCCAGTTGCTGCGCGAGTTTTCGCGATGAGGGCAGCTTCATTCCCGGCGCGAACACACCGTTGATGATGCCCTCCACCAGCTTCTGTCGAATCTGGTTTTGCAGGTTCATCGGGCTGTCAGGGTCGAGGTAGATGATCGCCTTTTGCATTACGGGCTAAACTACTGGACACCGATCCACAAGAAAAGAGCGAGCAATGGATATTTCTATTCGCGATGCAACGCCGGACGATGGCGCAATAATCGCCGACTACAACAACCGCATGGCTGAAGAGACCGAGCGCAAGTCTCTCGACCCCGCACTCATTCGTCGCGGCGTGCAGCGACTGCTCGAAAATCCGGCGCATGGTCGCTACTGGGTCGCGGAACGCGCTGGCATACTCGCTGGCCAGATCATGGTGACGTATGAGTGGAGCGACTGGCGCGACGGCCAGATCTGGTGGGTGCAGAGTGTCTACGTTCACAAGGATCACCGACGAGCCGGCGTGTTTACGGCGTTGTACCGGCACGTCGAATCACTTGCGATGGCCGATCCGGATGTCTGCGGCATACGGCTTTACGTGGAAAAGGAGAACATTCGTGCGCAGCGGACCTATGACGCGCTTGGCATGATGCATACTGATTACCGCATCATGGAAATAATGCTCGCGCGAAGCGACGCATAAGGAGATATTGAATGCTCGAAGCGGGAAGCAAGGCCCCGGAATTTGTATTGCAGGACGAAAATGGCGAGGACGTATCACTAACCGACCTGTTGGCGGATGGCCCGCTGATCCTGTACTTCTACCCTGCCGACTTCACGCCCGGCTGCACGCGCGAAGCCTGCTCGATTCGCGATATCCATCAGAAGATCCAGTCGGTCGGCCTGCGCGTTGCCGGCATCAGTCCGCAGGACGCGGCGAGCCATGCAAAATTCCGCGACAAACATGATCTGCCGTTCACGTTGTTGTGCGACCCGGGCAAGATTGCCGTCAAGATGTATGGCGTCGACGGGCCGTTCGGCGTCGGTATACGACGAGCGACATTCCTCATAAACCAGGACCGCACGATCGAGGATGCGGTTATGGCCGACATCATGATTGGCCGGCATACGGACTTTATCGAGCAAGCCGTGAAGTTACGGGAATCGGCCGGAATGAATCCGGACGCGACAGACGACTGACTATTCGCCCTGCAGGGTGAGCAGGACCTTTCTCGAGTGGCCCCTGGCACGATGTTCCCACAGGAACACGCCCTGCCACGTGCCGAGGGCGCACTGGCCGTCTCTGATCGGGATAGTCAGCGCCGTTTGCGTCAGCACGCTGCGCACATGTGCCGACATATCGTCGGGCCCCTCGGCGGTATGCACGAAATCAGGGTCGCCGTCTGGCACCAGACGCGACATGAAGGTCTCCATATCCCGCAACACATCGGGGTCCGCATTCTCTGAGATCATCAGCGACGCACTGGTGTGGCGAATAAAAACGTTGCAGAGACCGGTCGCGATGCCCGAGTCACGCACCGCCTGCTGGATCTCCCGGGTCAACTCATAGTTGCCGCGGCCGCGGGTTGCTAGCGGAATCTCGAACTGCGCGATCAACTCGCTGCAGCTGGCGCAACGTACGGTTCGCCAAACCTGAGCCGAATGGTCTTGGTCTTGCCAAACCACGGAATGGAAATGACGTAAATGTTGTCGTATTCCGCTTCAGCAATCGGCGGTACTTTCTTGCTCGCGCCGAGGTTTGCGATCAGCTCCGGAACCGTATCACTGTGTCCGACGACCAGGATGATCTTGCCCTTGTGCTGTTTGAGAATCGTCTCCAGCACGGTCTCGGTATCCGCCGCCTCGTAGGTGTTGATCGGCAGATTCAGGGCGTCCGCAACGCCTGCCGCGGTCATTTGCGTGCGCTTGAATTGTGTCGCATACACGGCATCGACACCCGCCACGACATCCGCATCGACCAGTTGCCGGGTGAGTTCGGCGACCCGCCGTTTGCCCGCCGGGCTTAACTCCGGATCATCAGCCGGCGCGGCAGCCTTTTCGGCGTGGCGAACGAATATGATCGTCGTCGTTGCCTGAGATTCAAAAAACCACGCAAGACACACGGCTATGGCCGTGTAAATGATGAGAATCTGGGCCCGACGCCGGCGACGGCGTTTGCGGCGATCATCGTCTGAACTATTACCTCGCATGAGGTGCGACTTTAACGGGGTTCGTCCTTGTCCTCAATGATGACGTGATACTCGCCCTCAATAACACCCCCGGACTGCGGTTGCCCAGAGGACTTCCTTGCCGCCTTTTGCAGCTTGCGATTGAACCACCAGACACGAATACCGATGACCGATGCCATGATGAGCACGATGCTCGCCAGCACGATAAAGGCAAAAAAACCGAGGACGATGGATGCCCCGATGGCCAGGGCACCGATAATAATGACCAGCGCATTGGCGATCGGGTTGCCGGACGAGAACTCCCTGCCGGATGTTGTATATCTGACCACTAGTTATTCCTCTGCTGCGTCCTTGCGCGTGTAAAAGCCCTCAAACCAGGGCGTCCAGGTCTCGCCACCGTCCGCAGACTGCTCAAAAAACTGCCGCACCCTGCCGTCGGGCAGCAGCGTCCACAAGCCACGGAATGGCGCCGTGGTGCCCGCCGCAACGTAGTGAATTGTACCCTCAAGCAACATGCCTTCGCTTGTCATTCCACCGCGAATATTTATCTGTGAGCCGCCGGCGGCATTCCAGATCTGCACCCATTGGCCGTCAATTCCGTCACGGTAATTGATGCTCATGCCGGTGCCGCCATTGGCGCTGGACCAGTTCTCTATAAGCACACAGCCACGCTCAGACTTTTCGATGCGATTGCTGCCAGCAAACGTACCGTCGGCGACATGCACGTCCCATTCCCCGACCCAGAAATCGAATTCGTCGAATGCGCGATCATCTTCGCAAGGAAAGCCCGGCGCCTGAGAATGCGCAGCAGCGGATAAAAATAAACTTATTACTATTAGATACTTACCCATTTTTTCTCGAATCATTATTACGCCTCCCCGTGCAGCACTGGGGATTTGGACAGGGTTTTATCTGTGCGGTTCTCGATAATTGCGACAGCGCGGTTGAATCCTGCGGCGACTGCTAGCACAATGCGCCGTCGCACAACCAGACACCGGAGAGGTGGCAGAGCGGTTGAATGCACTGGTCTTGAAAACCAGCAAGGGTTTGTAGCCCTTCGAGGGTTCGAATCCCTCCCTCTCCGCCAGACAGCTGAAAGGCCCCGCTTGCGGGGCTTTTTTGTTGTTCGGCTGTGTGCGGTTGAGGATTAGAGCCCTGTTCGACCGACGCAGCCGCGCTGTGCCAGACCCCTAGGCAATACCCGTCAGGTAGATACTCGACGCAATCATGAAATACACCAGCACACCGAGGATATCGTTTGCAGTCGTGATAAATACGCCGGTAGCAACCGCAGGGTCAATATCGAGGTGATTCAGGACCAAAGGGATGGTTGATCCCAGCGTCGCCGCGATCATGGTGACAAGCAAGACGGATATGCCGGCGGCGATCGCCAGTCTCAGCGGCGCGTCGATACTGACAATCAGTGACGCCAGCAGCACGATCAATCCCAACGCAATGGCGATAATCGCGCCATTGATCATCGAGCCGAAAAACTCCTTGGTGACCCTTCGTCCGAGGTCGCCAATCCAGAGGTTGCCGGCCGCCAGGCCCTGCACCGTGACGGTTGACGCCTGAATGCCTGCGTTGCCGGCCATCGCCATCACAATCGGGATAAAGCTGGCCAGAATCGCAGCCTGCTTCAGCTGTTCCTCGAATGACCCCACGACGGCGCCAGCAAGGACCGCGCCCAGGAGCCCGCCTGCCAGCCACGGCAGGCGTCCGCGAATAATCCGCCCGACCGAGTCGTCGGGAAGCGCATCCGGCGCCAGGCCGCTCATGAGCATGATGTCTTCCTCGGCCTCGTCGCGAACGATTTCCTGCAACTCGTCGAGGGTGATGCGGCCGATGACGTGATGATCTTCGTCCACGACCGGGATGGTCTGCACACGGTAGCGGCTCGCAAAATCCAGCAGGTCCTCCTGGTCCACGTCGGGATACACGTAAACTTCGACCTCGCGCATGATGTCGCGAATGCGGGTCTTCTTCTTGTTGAGCAACAGGTCGCGCAGTTGCAGTCGACCCACGAGGCGGCGATCCTCGTCGACGACGTACACTTCGTAAAACGTTTCGATGTCTGCAGCCTTGGTACGGATGGCACGCGTCGCCATGCCGACATCCCACTCATCGAGTACGACAACGAACTTGTTGCTCATCACCTCGCCGGCGGTGTCTTCCTCGAACTCCAGGCGCTCCCGCAAACGCTGGGAACCAGGTACCTGTTCCAGCACGGCGTTGATCATTTCGTCGGGGAATTCGTCGAGCAGCTCGACGGCATCATCATCGTCCATTTCGCTAACGATGGCGCTCAGGCGCGCGATGCTTGAGTCCTGCATGACCACTGCACGCAGATCCGGGTTGATCGCCGTCAGAACTTTGACAGCCGGCCCTGCTGGCAGCCACTTCCAGAAGCGCCGAGCTTTGCGCAACGGCAACTGCACCATGAGCTCCACGACATCTGTTGGCGACCAGCCGCGCATGGCGGTCAAAACCTCACGCTTCCTGTCGTCTCCGATCAGGCTTTCGATCGTGTCGAGGATCGGACGATTTTCGGGGTGAATTTCGCCTGGTTCGCCGCGCTTCCAGTGAAGTCGCTTTGTTGGCTGTTCCTTCGTCATCGGCATGCCCCAAGGATTGCTGTTCTGCTCCCAGACCGGGAAGATACAGGATCAGGAAGCCTTTTTGGGAGAGAACAGTATGGCCACCGTGCTAGTAACCGGCGCAAACCGTGGAATTGGGCTGGAGCTTTGCCGCCAGCTCGCCGAACGTGGCGACACCGTGATAGCGGTATGTCGGACAACGAATGACGAACTCGGCGCACTTGATGTCAAGGTGATCGACGGCATCGACGTCGGCAGTAGCGACTCCGTCGCAACACTGAAAAAGAAACTGGGCGAGACCGTGCTCGACGTGCTGCTCAACAACGCGGGCATGCTGCGTGGCGATGAATTCGGCGCCATCGACTATGACGCGATGACCGAGCAATACAACGTCAATACCCTGGGACCGCTGCGCGTTACGGAGGCACTTCGGGAAAACCTGAAGGAGGGATCGAAAGTTGCGATCGTTTCCAGCCGCGTAGGCTCGATTGCAGACAATTCTTCAGGAAACTACTGGGGCTACCGGGCGTCAAAGACTGCTGTGAACATGATCGGTACCAATCTGATGCACGAACTGAAACCGGCCGGAATTGCTGTCGCAATCCTGCACCCGGGGCTGGTGGCGACAGAAATGACCGGTGGCCAGGGCATCGACCCCGTGGACTCCGCGCGCGGCCTTATTCACAGGATCGATGAACTCAACATGGACAACAGCGGCGGCTTTTGGCACGCGGAAGGCTACGCGCTGCCGTGGTAAGCGGCAGCAGCACTACTTGATTTAGTTGAAAGCGCACAAATCTACATATGTCAGGTGCTAATATGGCGCCACTCGTAATCTCAGGAGAGTAGAGAATGAATGAAAATCTGAATCACCTGGGGCCGGTATCACAGGCCTCGGTAAGCGACCGTTCGGACTTCATATGGAAATGTTACGCGCACGTCGTTGGCGCGATCCTCGCGTTCGCAGGCATTGAGGCTTACCTGCTGACGTCGGGCATCGCGGAGCAGATTGCCATGCCGTTGCTGAACAACTGGTTGCTCGTGCTTGCAGCATTCATGCTGACCGGCTGGGGTGCGAGCCACGTAGCACATCGCATCCAATCAACCGGCATGCAGTACGCGGCTTTCGCGATATTCATTTTCATGGAAGCCATCATTTTCGCGCCAATGCTCTGGATCGCGTCGCAGATGCAGCCAGGCATTATTGACAGCGCGGCCGGCGTTACTCTGCTCGGCGCGGGTGGTTTGATTGTGACAGCGATGATCACGCGCAAGGATTTCTCGTTCCTGCGCGGAATGCTGGTCTGGGGCGGCATTCTTGCCCTGGTCGGTATCGTCGCAAGCCTGATCTTCGGCTTTCAGCTGGGAACCTGGTTCTCGGTTGCCATGGTCGGCTTCGCCGGTGCGGCAGTACTCTATGACACGTCGAACATCATGCATCACTACCCGCAAGATCGGTATGTGGCAGCGTCGATGGCGTTGTTTGCGTCGATCGCACTGATGTTCTGGTACATACTGCAACTGTTCATGAATCGCAACTAAGGACCTCAAGCCCACCCATATACGGCTGCAGGACGGTCGGCACACGAATGCTGCCGTCCTGCTGCTGGTAATTCTCCAAGACAGCAATCAAAGCCCGACCTGCGGCCACGCCTGAACCATTCAGCGTGTGCAACAGCTCGGGCTTTCCTGTGTCAGGGTTGCGGCGACGCGCCTGCATGCGGCGTGCCTGGTAGTCGGTGCAGTTACTGACCGACGAAATCTCCCGATAGGTTTGTTGACCCGGCAACCAGACCTCCAGATCGTAGGTCTTGGAGGCCCCGGCTCCCACATCGCCCGCGCACAACGCCACGACCCGATACGCCAGTTCGAGCTTCTGCAGGATGGTCTCCGCGTGACCGGTCATTTCCTCGAGCGCATCCCAGGATGTATCCGCGGCCACCAACTGCACCATCTCGACCTTTTCGAACTGGTGCTGGCGAATCATACCGCGGGTGTCCTTGCCGTAGGAGCCGGCTTCGGAGCGGAAACATGGCGAGTGTGCCGTCATCTTCAGCGGCAGCTCACTGTCCTCGACAATCGATTCACGCAACATGTTGGTGAGCGGAACTTCGGCGGTCGGTATGAGATAGAACGGGGTCTCTGTCTCGGTCTTGAAAAGATCCGCTTCAAATTTTGGTAACTGCCCGGTTCCTATCAATGCCTGCGCCTGCACCAGGTACGGCACGTAGGCTTCCGTGTAACCGTGCTCCGTTGTATGCACATCCAGCATGAACTGGATGAGAGCACGCTGCATTCGTGCAATCCCACTCGTCATGATAATGAACCGTGACCCTGAAATCCTCGCCGCGGCATCAAAGTCGATCTGCCCCAGGCCTTCACCTAAAGCAATGTGATCGGCAGGTTCAAAATCAAACTCCGGTGGCGTTCCCCAGCGACGCTGTTCAACGTTGTCACTTTCGTCATTGCCATCCGGCACATCGTCGGCCAGCAGGTTCGGCAAGCCCAGCTCGATGTCACGCAGTTCTGTCTGTAACGCAGTCAGCTGCGCCTCATTGGCATCCAGTTTGTCGCCAAGTTTCTTTACGGCTGCCAGCAACGGCGCAATGTCCTCACCTTGCGCCTTGGCCTTGCCAATGCTCTTGGCACTGCTGTTCTTCTCGCTGCGCAGCTGTTCCGTTTCGACCTGCAGGGACTTGCGGCGCTCTTCAAGTGCCAGGTACGCGTCCGCATCAAATTGAAAACCGCGGCGCGCGAGATTTGCAGCCACCTCGGCGGTGGACTGTCTGAGTAGTTTGGGATCAATCATTGCTTTTGCTTCTCACGATTGCGCCGCTCGATATCCGCGAGTTTTTCACGAATTTTGATCTCGAGACCGCGCGCCACGGGATGATAATACTTCGTGGCTTGCATGTCCTCGGGAAAGTAATTCTCACCCGCCGCAAAGCCATCTTCCTCATCGTGTGCGTAACGATACTGCTCGCCATAGCCGAGCTCTTTCATGAGCTTCGTCGGCGCATTCCGGAGGTGCATCGGCACCTCCAGAGAACCCAGCCGCTGCGCATCGGCCATGGCTGCTTTTGCAGCCGTGTAGACCGCATTGCTCTTGGCGGCGCAGGCGAGATATACAACCGACTGGGCAAGCGCCAGCTCTCCCTCGGGGCTGCCCAGTCGCTCCAGCGTCTCCCATGCACTGAGGGTCAGCTGCAACGCACGAGGATCGGCGTTACCAATGTCTTCGGATGCAACGCGGATCATGCGACGGGCGATGTACAGAGGCTCACAGCCGCCATCAAGCATGCGCATGAGCCAGTACAACGAGGCATCAGGATCGCTGCCGCGAATCGACTTGTGCAATGCAGAAATCTGGTCATAGAACGCCTCGCCCTGCTTATCAAAGCGCCGCCTCGAACCGCTGGCGACCTCCACGACCGTGGCCTCTGTAATGTTGCCGTCTTCTGTGAGATCGGCAGCCAGCTCCAGCAGATTCAGGCTGCGCCGCGCGTCACCATCGGCAGCTGCAGCCAGCACTTTCAGTTGCTCATCAGCAATCGTGAATTTCCCGCCGAGCCCGCGTGATTCGTCAGCCAGCGCACGAAGGAGAATGCCTTCAATGGCTTCGTCATCGAGCGACTTTAAGACGTAAACACGCGCTCGTGACAGCAACGCATTGTTGAGCTCGAAAGACGGATTCTCTGTCGTGGCACCGATGAACGTCAGCGTACCGTCTTCAACGTACGGCAGGAACGCATCTTGTTGTGCCTTGTTGAATCGATGCACCTCGTCAAGGAACAGCACGGTGCCGGTACGCTGCCCGTGGCGATGTTGCCTGGCTTCGTCCACGGCTGCGCGAATGTCCTTTACCCCGGCCATGACCGCGGACAACGCAATGAAGTGCGAACGCGTGGTGGCAGCGATCAGGCGCGCCAGGGTCGTCTTGCCGGTACCGGGAGGCCCCCACAACACCATGGAATGGGCGCGCCCGTGTTCGAGCGCGCGGCGCAGTGGCTTGCCCTCTTGCAGCAGGTGTTGCTGGCCAAAGAACTCCTCTAGCGCGGCGGGCCGCATGCGGTCCGCCAGCGGCCTTTCCCGGCCTTCGTCCTCGAGTTCTGTGAGCAGATCACTCATTGCCACTTTGCCCGGCGCGCTGCTCCCTCCATGCTTCAAATTTCAGGCACCAGCCACCAAGGCCGGCCACGGCAAGTGCGAGCCCTGCCGCTATGCCAATGGCGTCCGCACCGAGGTCGTACCATTCGGCCATGCGATAGCGCACCAGGCCCTGCAGCAACTCGATCAGCACTCCGAACAGCAACAAGCCGAGCGCTACCAGCCAATAGGAACGGCGCGCATAGAGTCCGGCGAACCAGACTGTCAGAACCACAAATGTAAGCCCGTGCAGCCACTTGTCCACATGCGTCATCCAGTCCACAACCGGCACGTCGTCGGACCAGAACCAGATTGCGGCCGGCATGAGCGCGGCAATAAGCACCAGTAGCAGCAGGATGATGCTCGCCATCTGCCAGTGGCGTGCATACCGCAGCGCCAGCATCAGGGGACCGCGGCAGCTTCAGCCGGGGTGCCGACGACGTCGACATCCTCGGGCGGTACGAAAGCGAATCTCGAATCCTCAATCGGCTCGTTCACGACCACGTCATCAAGCGCTATCAACGTCGTCTGCTGCAGGTTGTCGAAGAACGCCATGCGACTGAGGGTGCCGGCCACGAATCCCAGGTCGACGCGTTCGAAACCGCTGTCGGTGTTGTTGGGAATCAACCGCACCCAGGTCATCGCACCTTCGACATAGCTGTCATCAATATCGAACTGCTGCAGCGCGTCTTCAGATCCTCCAAGCAACAGCGCCGGCGTATTGGCCAGCGCTTCAGCCTGCGCCTTCACCGTGACCTGTGCCAGATCGACGTCGTAGCTCCACATGTTAAGGCCGTCTGCAATCAGCCATTGCTCGTACGGCTCAACATACGACCAGCGAAAACGTCCCGGCCGCTCGATCTCGAGCGTTCCGGTCGAGCGCTCGATGACCGTTTCATCCGCATCCAGCAACGCCTGCTCAAAGCTGGCCTGGAACGTAATGACATCGTTAACGAAACTGTCAAGCAACTGCCTGGCGGCATCGTCGGCCGTGCCGGCTCCGGCAACGGCCAGCGGCGACGTTAACAACGTAAACAGTATTGCGAGTCTCTTGATCACCTGGGCTTCCCTGTCTGCCTATTCGTCTTTCGTCGCCGGCACCAGAATCTCGCGGGTGCCATTGGACTGCAACGGCCCTACCAGGCCGGCAGCCTCCATAGACTCGACCATTCTCGCCGCACGGTTGTAGCCAATCTTGAGCCGTCGCTGCACGCCTGATATCGACGCCTTGCGGGTGTCCATCACGACCTTGATGGCCTGGTCATACAGCGGGTCCGACTCAGCGTCGGATACGTCTGCTGGCATCTTGTCGATACCGATCAGTCCCGGTGTTGGACTCGACGGACCGTCCAGAATTTCATCGATATAGCGCGGGGCACCGGCCTTTTTCAGGTTACGCACAACCGTGTGGACTTCATGATCGGCAACGAAGGCTCCGTGCACACGCACCGGCAGTGACGTGCCCGGTGGCAAATACAGCATGTCGCCGTGCCCGAGCAGGTTCTCTGCACCCTGCTGGTCGAGAATCGTGCGCGAGTCGACTCGCGCTGACACCTGGAACGCAATGCGTGTCGGTACATTCGCTTTGATCAGACCGGTGATGACATCGACCGACGGACGCTGTGTCGCGAGGATCATGTGAATGCCGGATGCGCGCGCTTTCTGCGCCAGCCGCGCGATCAGCTCCTCGACCTTCTTGCCAACGATCATCATCATGTCCGCCAGCTCGTCGATCACGACGACAATGAACGGCAACGGCGTCAACGTCGGCCGCTCTATCGGTTTGTCTTCGTCAAAAATTTCCGGCGGTATGAAGGTCGGGTCCTTGATCGGCTCCCCGGCCGCAATCGCCTCCTTCACCTTGCGGTTGTAACCGCCGATGTTGCGCACACCCAGCGACGCCATCAGCTTGTAACGGCGGTCCATTTCGGCGACACACCAGCGAAGCGCGTTCTGCGCTTCCTTCATGTCCGTCACGACCGGCGTCAGCAGGTGCGGAATGCCCTCGTAGACCGACAGCTCGAGCATCTTCGGGTCGATCATGATCAGACGCACCTGATCCGCCTTCGCCTTGTAAAGGATGCTCAGGATCATGGCATTGATGCCCACTGATTTGCCCGACCCGGTGGTACCGGCGATCAGCAGGTGTGGCATGCGCGCCAGATCCGCGACCACGGAATGGCCGCCGATATCCTTGCCCAGCGCCAGCGTAATGGGCGACTTCAGATCGTCGTACGCTTGGGACTTCAATATCTCGCCAAGCGTCACCAGCTGGCGATTCTCGTTCGGGATCTCGAGGCCGACGAATGACTTACCGGGTATCACTTCCACGATACGGACGCTGACGACCGACAGCGAGCGCGCCAGGTCCTTGGAAAGGTTGGCAATCTGGCTGACCTTGACGCCTGGCGCAGGATCGAGCTCGAAACGCGTAATAACCGGCCCCGGTGACACTGATTTAACCTCGACATCAATGCCAAAGTCCTTGAGCTTCAGCTCAACGAGACGCGACATCGCCTCCAGCGACTGTTCTGAGTAGCCCTGTTTCTGCTCCGGCGGGCTGTCCAGCAGCGACAGCGGCGGCAGCTCACCGTCGGCTGGCGGATCAAACAGCGGTACCTGGCGCTCCTTTTCCGCCCGCTCGCTCGGCTGCAGCGTCGGCATTATCGGCTCAATGCGCGGCTTGCTGCGAGTCTCGTTGCGCTTTTTCTCGACCTTCACGATTTCCTGGCGCGCGGCCAGCTGACGACGGCCTTCCGCCTTGTCGCGCCATTCATCCACCAGTGCGCGCGCTTTTTCGTAGCCGAGCAGACAGTAGCGACCGATGGCATCCATGATGCTGATCCACGACACACCGAGCCAAAGCGATATCGAAGCAACCCACAGGCAGAACAGCAGCACGCTGGCGCCCAGCAGCTTCATGACGCCTTCGAGCGACTCGCCGATGACCTGGCCGACAATACCGCCGGCAGTCTCGTTAAAACCCGCTGGCGAGAAATGCAGTGTCGCCAGGGCGCAGCTCGTCGTCAGTGTCGCGACAAATCCCGCAAACCGCAGGCCAAAGTCCATCTTGGTCAGCTCAATACTGGTCTTCTGCTCGCGATACAGCATCCAGCCGAGGTAGAAGACCATGAGCGCAAACAGGTAGGCCGGCAGACCAAAAATATTGAACAGTCCGCTGGAGAGATGCGCCCCGAAGCGCCCCACGCCGTTGTTGACCTCTGCCGTGCTGGTTGCCTGGCTGAATCCCGGGTCAGCCGGGTCATAGGTAGCCAGCGCAAACCACAAAATCAGGGCGAGCGCACCGAACACGTACAGGGCACCTTCGCGCAATGCGCGGTGCACCTGAACAGACAATCGGGATTCTGCTTGTTTGCTTGCTCGAGCTTTTGCCATACGATAACGAGTTGTGGTCGGACTCGACTCTCGAAAAATTCTGGAAAAGTATACATGAGTGAATTGAAACATTGCCGTGTCGTTATCCTTGGCTCAGGTCCCGCTGGCTATGCGGCTGCCGTTTATGCTGCCCGCGCCAACCTGAACCCGGTCTTAATTACGGGAATTGAGCAAGGTGGGCAGCTGATGACCACGACCGACGTCGACAATTGGCCCGGTGACGTCGAAGGCCTGCAGGGGCCGGCATTGATGGAGCGCATGCTCAAGCATGCGCAACGTTTCAATACCGAGATCGTCAATGACCACATCCATACCGCCGATCTGTCAAAGCGTCCGTTCCGCCTCGATGGCGACTACGGCAGCTATACCTGTGATGCGCTGATTATCTGCACAGGTGCCACAGCGAAATACCTGGGCCTGCCCTCAGAAGAGGCCTACAAGGGTCGCGGCGTGTCAGCCTGCGCGACCTGTGACGGCTTCTTCTATCGCAACAAGCCGGTTGCCGTCATCGGTGGCGGCAATACCGCCGTGGAAGAGGCGCTTTATCTCAGCAATATTGCGTCCAAGGTCACCCTGGTCCATCGTCGCGACGCCCTGCGCTCCGAGAAAATCATGCAGGACCACCTGTTTGAAAAGGAAAAGGAAGGCAAAGTCGAAATCCGCTGGGACAGCGTTCTCGATGAGGTCATTGGCGACGATATGGGTGTCACGGGCATGCGTTTGCGCAGCACCAAAGACGAGGCGAAGACGTCGGATGTCGATCTGGACGGCATTTTCATCGCCATCGGTCACAGCCCCAACACCAGCCTGTTCGTCGATCAGCTCGACATGAAGAACGGCTACATTACGGTCAGGTCCGGAATCGAGGGCAATGCCACGGCCACCAGCATTCCGGGCGTGTTTGCCGCAGGCGACGTTGCTGACCAGGTGTATCGCCAGGCCATTACCTCGGCCGGCGCCGGCTGCATGGCGGCACTGGACGCAGAGAAGTACCTGGACGCGCTAGAAGCCTGATCGCGTGCCTGAAGTTACCGTTCATGGCGGCATCGCAAGCATCGACGCCGATGAGTGGAACCGTCTGGCCGGTGACGACTATCCGTTCCTGAGACACGAATTCCTCGCCGCAGCAGAACGCTCCGGCTCGGTCGCACCGGAGCGCGGCTGGATCCCCTGCCACCTGACACTGCAGCGAGACGGCCATCTCGTCGCGGCACTGCCACTGTATGAGAAGAACCACTCCTGGGGCGAATTCGTGTTCGACTGGGCATGGGCGAATGCCTACGAACAGGCCGGGCTTTCCTATTACCCGAAACTCGTCTCCGCCGTGCCATTTACGCCGGCGAGCAGTCGCCGCCTGCTGCTGGCGGACCCCGCGAATACGGATGATGCAATGCTCCTCGTGTCCGCCGCGATCCAGCTCGCCCAACAGCACGAGTGCTCGTCGCTGCATTTGCTGTTCCCGGAACAGCGGGAAACGCCGCTGCTGGAAAAGGCCGGACTGAAACTGCGCAAGGACTGTCAGTTTCACTGGCACAACCGGCAGTACAGTGACTTCGACGAATTCCTCGCCACCTTCAGCTCGTCAAAGCGCAAGAAAGCCCGCCGCGACCGACGTTTTGTCGCAGACGCAGGCATCACCTTCCGGCGACTGACTGGCGCAGAGCTTGATGCAGAGCGCTGGCGAGTCGTGTATCGACTAATCAGCATCACGTTCATGCGGCGCGGTTCGCTGCCCTACTACGACATCGAGTTCTTCATCGAAATCAGCAAGGCGATGCCGGAAAATATTCTGGTGATTCTCGCCGAGCAGGACGGCGAGGCAATTGCGGCGGCCGTGTTCTTTATCGGCAAAGACACACTGTACGGCCGCTACTGGGGAAGTGACGGCGATTACAACGCGCTGCATTTTGAGACCTGTTACTACCAGGGCATCGACTACTGCATCGAGCACGGTCTGCTGCGCTTCGAGCCAGGTACGCAGGGAGAACACAAACTCAGTCGTGGTTTCACGCCGGCGACCACCTGGTCGGCACACTGGCTCGCGCAGCCACAGTTTTTCGCGGCTATCGGCGACTACCTCGAGGCCGAGCACCGTCATGTTGATCGCTACATGGAAGCGGTCGAAGGACGCAGTCCCTACAAGGACCTGGAGTGAGCCGCTCAAGAATCAGCTGGCTGAGCCCGGATTCGCCGGCGACCGCGTTTCCCGATGTTGAACAGGCGCTTGATGAGCCGGACGGACTGCTTGCGGCCGGCGGCGACTTGCAAAGTGAACGTCTGCTGTGCGCGTACGAGCGCGGCATATTTCCATGGTACGAAGAGGGTCAGCCGATACTGTGGTGGTCGCCGGATCCTCGCTGCGTGCTCCGGCCTGAAGAATTCCACTATTCACGCAGCCTGAAGCGCGCATTGCGGAATTCCAGCTGTGAGTTACGCAGCAATACCAGCTTTGCCGCCGTTATTGCCGCCTGTGCTGAACCGCGCAGTGGTCACGCCGGTACCTGGATTACCGCAGACATGATGGCCGCGTTCCGGCAGCTGCATGCCGAAGGCTGGGCGCACTCACTCGAAGTCTGGCAACAGGAACGGCTGTTGGGGGGCATTTATGGCATCGCTATCGGGCGAATGTTCTTTGCAGAATCGATGTTCAGTCGAAGGTCGAATGCCTCCAAGTTCGCGATGGCCGGACTAACGCGAATACTCCGGCGCGAGCAGTTTGTACTGCTCGATTGCCAGGTGATGTCACCGCACCTGATGTCCCTGGGAGCGACCTGCATTCCGCGCAGCGACTTCGGCGAAATCCTCAACAGCGCGTGTCAGCAGCGAAAAAAGTTTGAAAACTGGCCGAAAGCCCCCATAAAGGTGAGCGAACTCGCGCAATAAGCCACTTTGCCGCATTGCATTAGATGCGTTGTTTCTGCACAATTCGCGAGCATTTTAGCCTTACAGGAAATAAATCACTTGGCGAAAGAAGAAGCCATTCAGATGGAGGGCGTCGTTAATGAGACGCTGCCCAACACAACGTTTCGAGTTGAGCTCGAAAACGGACACGTAGTGACTGCGCATATTTCAGGAAAAATGCGCAAAAATTACATCCGAATTCTCACCGGTGACAAAGTCACGGTGGAACTGACCCCGTACGACCTTTCAAAAGGCCGCATCGTCTACCGCGGTCGCTAGCCTTCCGGCAGGTGCTCAAGTTCTTTGAGCGCCGGTTCTGCAATCAACTCAAGCTCACTGCCGTCCTTGACGGTTATGCGCACGTGGCCGCCGTCTGACAAGGCGCCGAACAACAGTTCTTCGGCCAGCGGTCGCTTGATCTGCTCCTGGATGATGCGCGCCATGGGTCGCGCGCCCATCTTCGCGTCGTAACCACGCTCGGCAATCCACTCTCTGGCCAGATCGTCGAGTTCGATCGTGACGTTGTTCGAACCCAGCTTGGCTTCCAGTTCAACCACGAGCTTGTCGACAACGCGTTTGATCGAAGTGACGTCCAGCGGTGCGAACTGGATGATGGCGTCAAGACGATTGCGGAACTCCGGAGAAAACGCTTTCTTCAGCACTTCCATTCCGTCGCTGCTGTGGTCCTGGGCCGTGAAGCCAATCGATGCGCGACTCATTTCCTGGGCGCCCGCGTTGCTCGTCATGACGATGATGACGTTGCGAAAATCGGCCTTGCGTCCGTTGTTGTCTGTCAGCGTGCCGTGATCCATGACCTGCAGCAGCAGGTTGAACACTTCCGGGTTGGCCTTCTCAATTTCGTCGAGCAACACAACCGCGTGAGGGTTCTTGGTGACTGCCTCTGTCAGCAGTCCACCCTGGTCGTAGCCTACGTAGCCTGGCGGCGCGCCGATCAGTCGTGACACCGTGTGGCGCTCCATGTATTCCGACATGTCGAAGCGAATCAGTTCGACACCCATGATCATGGCGAGCTGCCGGGTAACTTCGGTCTTGCCGACACCGGTAGGACCTGCAAACAGGAACGAGCCAATTGGCTTGTCCTCTTCGCGCAGTCCGGAGCGCGCCATCTTGATGGCCGAGCTGAGCGCTGAGATGGCCAGGTCCTGACCGAATATTGTCAATTTCAGATCGCGCTCAAGTGTGCGCAACACGTCGCGGTCAGACGCAGAAACACTCTTGGCGGGGATTCTCGCCATCTTCGCAACCACGGTCTCGACCATTTCAAGCGTCACGCGCTCACCGCGCTCCGCCGCCGGCTGCAAGCGCAAATTGGCACCCGCTTCGTCCATCACGTCGATCGCTTTGTCTGGCAGATGCCGATCGTTAATGTGCCGCGCAGAAAGCTCGGCCGCCGCGTCCAGCGCGTCCGTGTCGTAGCGCACGCCATGGTGTTCCTCAAATCTCGTCTTGAGGCCATGCAGGATCGCTTTGGTTTCCTCGATGGTCGGCTCAGGCACATCGATCTTCTGGAAGCGCCGCGCCAGCGCGTGATCCTTTTCAAAGATGCCGCGATACTCTGTGTAGGTTGTCGAGCCGATACAGCGAATCTCGCCGCTGGAAAGCACTGGCTTGATCAGGTTGCTGGCATCCATGACGCCACCAGAGGCTGCACCAGCGCCGATGACCGTGTGAATTTCATCAATAAACAGGATGGCTCCCGGATCATCGCGAATTTCTGCGATCACGCCTTTGAGGCGCTTCTCGAAATCGCCCCGATACTTGGTGCCGGCGATCAGCGCGCCCATATCCAGCGCATAAACGGTCGCGTCATGCAGTACGTCGGGCACGCGCTCTTCAACGATCATGCGCGCCAGCCCTTCGGCCAGCGCCGTCTTGCCAACGCCTGCTTCGCCCACGTACAGCGGGTTGTTCTTGCGGCGCCGACAAAGAATTTGCACGGTCCGCTCTATTTCCAGCTCGCGACCGATGAGCGGATCAATCTTGCCTTCGACAGCCAGCTGGTTGAGGTTGGAGGCGTATAGCGACAGCGCTGAGGCCTCGGCTTCGCCCTCGGCGTCGACCTGCGCTTCCTGCTCTTCGCCGGTCTCAGGCGACAGCGTCGGCATGCCGTGCGACAGCAGATTGACGACGTCGAGCCGCGTTATGTCCTGCAGATTCAGGAAGTACACCGCCTGCGATTGCTTCTCACTGAAGATGGCGACCAGCACATTGCTGCCAGTGACTTCCTTCTTGCCACTGGACTGCACATGAAAAACAGCGCGCTGCAGAACTCGCTGGAAACCAAGGGTTGGCTGCACGTCGGTCTCATCGTCGTGCGCAATGAGCGGCGTCTGCTCATCAATAAACTCCGTCAACTGGCGGCGCAGTTCCGGAATATTGCCATTGCAGGACTTCAGGATTTCGTGAACCTTGGGGATATCAAGCAACGCGAGCAACAGGTGCTCAACGGTCATGAACTCATGACGCTGATCCCGGGCTCGCTGAAACGCTTCGTTCAGGCAGAATTCCAATTCACTACTTAGCATGCTGACGCGGTTCCTTTAGTTACGCTTCTTCCATTGTGCACAGCAGCGGATGTTGGTGCTGCCTTGCAATACTCATTACCTGGGCGACCTTGGTCTCGGCAATCTCGAAATTGTACACCCCGCAGATGCCTTTGCCCTTGGTATGCACCTCCAGCATGACCTGCGTGGCGCGGGTACGCTCCATCGCGAAGACAGACTCAAGGATATCCACCACGAACTCCATGGGGGTAAAATCGTCGTTTATCAGTACGACACGGTACAAGGAAGGCGCTTTCAGCTTGGGTCGAGCTTCCTCGACCGTCGTCTCTGCACCTCCAATCAGGTCCTCGTTTTGTTTGCGCTCACTCATTGCAGCGACTGAAACCCCTAATATGTTTAACGGATGAGGGGTATTATATATGGGCTGGACTTACTGATTTCAGCCCTCTTTGTAATAATCTTTATCTGTTCATGTATCTACTTGCAAAATAAGGTATTTTTGCGCTCGAACCCGAATAAGCAATGTGCTGCGTTAATACTAAGAATGAATAACAGGAATTCATCCGATTGGAAATGACCCCGAACAGCATATGGTCTGACATCCGCGGCCTGGATGGCAGCCAATGGCTGCAGCGTGCTGGACGCGTGCTGCCGCCATGGATCAGCCTGCTGCTGGTCGTGGTCATCGGCTGGCAGCTTGCGACCGTCTTCTGGTCCCTGATGCCCGGTTCCAGCGCGGGCGATGCCGTCGCGGTGCCCGCCTCGGTCGCGAACAGCGCGGGCAGACAGAGCGCGGAGAACGTTGACATAAGTGCCATCGCCGGCGCTCATCTGTTCGGCGTCGCGGACGCAGAGGCGCCCCGGGAAGTCGTGCAGCAGGAAATTACCGAAGACCTCCCGGACACCCGCCTGACGAACCTCACGCTGAAAGGAACGCTCGCCGCGACGGATCCGAAAGACTCAATCGCCATTATCGCGGACAGCGGCAACAAGCAGCTGATTTACTTTGTTGGCGACCCGGTCACGTCGGGTGCCAAATTGCACGCTGTGTACCGGGATCGCGTCGTCCTGAATGAAAGTGGCCGCCTGACCAACCTCGAGCTGCCTAAGGAATTTGTCGCCAGCAGCACGCCACCGGTGCGGCGCATCACGACGTCTTCAAAGAAAGCCGCTGAGGACACCAACAACATTCAATCCGTCGTGGCGAACAACATCTCGGCTTTGTCCGATGTCATTCGGCCGACACCTTACTTCGTAAACGGCCAGCAACAGGGTTACCGTGTATATCCTGGGCGAGACCGGCGTCAATTTGCGGCACTCGGTCTGCGCCCGGGGGACCTGATCATGGACATCGATGGGCAAGCCTTATCGGACCCCAGCCAGGCAATGAAGATCTTTCAGTCGCTGGGCACCGCTGACCAGGTGTCAGTGACTGTCGAACGCAACGGACAACCACAGACTCTGGTTCTGAAAACCAGCCAACTCGAAATGGGTGACGAACAAACGCAATGAATATCAGAAACAGAATCCTCACGCATCGGAGCAGTCGCTGGATTGCGGCAATCGCATGCCTCTCTGTCACAGCGCTTGTTTGGGCAGAGCCCGAAGTCACGCCGAATTACAAAGACGCAGATATCAGGCAACTCATCGAGACCGTGGGAGAGATTACCGGCAAGACGATGATCATTGACCCGAGAGTCACGGGCAAGGTCACGCTGCTGTCGTCGACGCCGATGAAACCCGGCGCCCTGTACGAGGCATTTCTGTCAGTGCTCGAGGTGCACGGGTACGTTGCGGTTCAGACCGGCGACATGATCAAGATTCTGCCAAGCGCGACGGCGCGCCAGTACGCCGGCCCGATTGGCGGCGGCGTCTCAGGACCCGATGACCTGGTAACGCAGGTCATCCAGGTTCGAAATGTCGGTGCTGCGCAGCTGGTACCAATTTTGCGCCCCCTGGTGCCGCAGTACGGTCACCTGGTCGCTCACGCTGGTTCCAACATGCTGGTTATTTCCGACCGCGCTTCAAACGTGACGCGAATGATGAGCATTATTCGTCGTATCGACCAGGCCAGTGACGAAGACATCGAGGTGGTACCACTGAGCCATGCATCTGCGGCAGACCTGGTGCGCATTCTGACAACCCTGACACAGCAACCGCGCTCGGACGGCGTGCCGGTTTCAACCAGCCTGGTGGCCGACGCGCGCACCAACAGCATTCTTATTGGCGGTGACAAGAATGAGCGCGTCAGGCTGCGCGCCCTGATCGCGCATCTTGATACGCCGCTTGAGGATGGCGGCGATACCCAGGTTCGCTACCTGCGCTACGCAGACGCTGAAGAATTGTCCGGTAAGCTGCAGACGCACTTCTCTGAACAGATCGCGGGCGCTGCGGGCCAACCGACCACCGGCAACAATGGCCAGAACAGCGTCAACGTCTGGGCAGATACCCAAACCAATGCCATCGTCATCAATGCACCGCCGAAGATGATGCGCTCGATGATGCAGATCGTCGACAAGCTGGATATACGTCGCGCACAGGTTTTGGTCGAGGCGATCATCGTTGAAGTCATCGCCGACAAGACCAGTGAGCTTGGCGTAACCTGGGCTGTGTCGGATGCTGCGGGCAACAATCCGATTGGTGCCACTAATTTCCCCGACTTCGGTCCGGGCATTGTGCAGATTGCCGGCGCGGCCGGCGGTGGCGGCGACCCATCCGACGCAGGGGCGTTGATCGGCGAAGGCATCACGTTTGGCGTCGGACGCGTCAGTGACACCGGTGTGAGCTTTGGTGCCATCCTGCGTGCTCTCGAGGGCGACGCAGACACCAATATCATCTCGACGCCGTCGATTGTGACCACGGACAATGAAGAGGCGACGCTCAATGTCGGCCAGGAGGTGCCGTTCGTTACTGGCTCGTACTCAAACACCGTAGGCGGTGGTGGCGGGAGCGTCAACCCGTTCCAGACCATTCAGCGGCAGCAAATTGGCGTGAAGCTGTCGATTACGCCGCAAATCAATGAAGGCAATTCCATGCTGCTGGTGATTTCCCAGGAAATCTCCAGCATTGCGCAATCGGCGGCGGGTGCGGTCGACCTGATCACCAACCAGCGCATTATCGAAACCACCGTCATTGTGGATGACGGGGAGATCCTGGTGCTGGGCGGTTTGATTGAGGACGCGGTCAGGGAAAGCGATCAGCGCGTTCCGGTACTTGGCAAAATCCCGGTCATCGGCGGATTGTTTCGCAGCCGCAAGACGGACAAGGTCAAAACCAATCTGATGGTGTTCATCCGCCCTACCATTCTGCGCGATTCCAAGCAGACCGCTATCGAGACCAATGCGAAGTACCAGATGATCCGCGATGTGCAGATGGGTCTGACCAAAGATGCAGTGCCCCTGATGCGTAACGAAGCTCGACCGATTCTGCCACCGCTGGAAAATGATACGGATGGAGACGATGTCGACGCAAGCGATGACGACTGAAGCCGCCATTATTGAGCAGCGCGCACTGCCCTTCTCGTTCGCGAAGCGGCACGGCATCCTGTTGCGTGCAGTCACGGATGCCGGCGCAGAAGCAGTGCATCTTAAGAGCACGTCACCGATGAGCCTCGCAGAGGCGCGTCGTTTTGTCGGCGTACCATTGAAGTTCACACGCGTGACATTAGAAGAGTTCGATGCGCTGCTGCAGGCTTCTTACGAGCAGGACAGCCAGAAGGCCATGCAAATGGTCGATGGCCTGGACGAGGAATTTGACCTCAGCCAGTTTGCCGAAGAGCTGGAACCGTCGGATCTGCTCGAGAGCAATGACGACGCGCCGATCATTCGTTTTATCAACGCGGTGCTTACCGAGGCCATCAAGGACAATGCGTCAGACGTCCATATTGAGCCGTACGAGAACCGATTGGGCGTTCGTTTTCGCGTCGACGGCGTGCTGCGCGAAGTCCTGAAATCCAGTCGCGCGCTGGCGCCGCTGGTAGTGTCGCGTATCAAGGTAATGTCGAAACTCGACATCGCCGAGAAGCGCCTGCCGCAGGACGGCCGCATCTCGTTGCGTATCGCCGGCCGCGCGGTCGACGTGCGCGTGTCAACCATGCCATCCGGGCACGGCGAGCGCGTTGTGCTGCGCTTGCTCGACAAGCAGGCTGGGCGACTCGATCTCGAGTCGCTGGGCATGGAAAACAAGTCGCGTAACCTGATAGATGAACTCATCCACAAGCCGCACGGCATTATCCTGGTCACAGGACCTACCGGTTCCGGTAAGACCACGACACTGTATGCAGCGCTTGCACGCATTAACGACAACACTCGCAACATCATGACGGTCGAGGATCCGATCGAGTATTTTATCGACGGTATCGGCCAGACCCAGGTTAACACCAAGGTCGAAATGACCTTCGCACGCGGCTTGCGTGCCATCCTGCGGCAAGACCCGGACGTCGTGATGGTCGGTGAAATTCGCGACCTTGAGACCGCCGAGATCGCCGTACAGGCGAGTCTGACCGGCCACCTGGTACTGTCCACGCTGCACACCAATACAGCGGCTGGCGCGGTAACGCGCCTGCGAGACATGGGCGTTGAGCCGTTCCTGCTGTCTTCAAGCATGATCGGTGTGCTTGCGCAGAGACTGGTGCGTGTACTTGACCCCAAGACCCGCGTGCCTCACACGGCGAGCGAGTATGAATGCAACGTGCTGGGTATCGACCCGGCGAATCCGCCAACGCTGTATCGGCCGGGCGAAGGCGCTAACGGCGGCTTTGCAGGACGCACCGGTATCTATGAGCTCATCGCCATTGATGACCACATGCGAGAAATGGTCCACAAGGGTGTCAGCGAACAGGAGCTGGAAAGGTATGCGCGCACCAAGGGACCCAGCATTCGCGCCGACGGACGCGCCAAGGTGCTCGCTGGCATCACGACACTCGAGGAAGTAATGCGCGTTACGCGTGAGGACTAGCTTGCATGGGTGCCTATGAATACGTCGCGCTCGACCAGTCCGGCAAGCAATCCAAAGGCCTGATAGAAGGCGATACACCGAAGCAGGTCAGGCAAGTGTTGCGTGATCGCAAACTGCTGCCGATGCAGGTGACCGAGGTTGCCAAGAAGGAAGCACACCGGCAAAGCACGTTCTCGTTTCGCAAGGGCATGTCGGCAAGTGAGCTGGCACTCATCACCAGGCAACTCGCATCGCTGTCGCAGTCGGGCCTGCCACTTGAAGAAGCGCTGCTCGCTGTGGGCCAGCAAAACGACCAGCCGCGCACCAAGTCAATATTGCTCGGCGTTCGTTCCAAGGTAATGGAAGGACATACGCTTGCGGATGGCCTGGCGGAATTTCCGCAGGCATTCCCTGACCTCTATCGTGCCACGGTGGCGGCCGGCGAGCAGTCCGGTCACCTCGACGTCGTGCTGGAACGACTTGCTGATTACACCGAAGCGCGCCAGGAGCTGCGCCAGCGGGTGACCAACGCAATGGTGTACCCCGCCGCACTGGTCATTATGGCGGTGCTTATCATTGGCTTCATGCTCGCTACCGTTGTGCCGAAGATTGTTACTGTCTTTGAGAATTCCACGGCCGAGTTACCAACGCTCACGACGGCCATGATTGCCACCAGTGATTTTCTGCGAGATCACTGGTTGCTGCTGATCATTGGTGTCGCGCTCTTTATCTACGGCATTTGGTGGGTGCTGCAGAAAGAAGGGCCGAAGCGCAGTTTTCACCGCACGCTGCTGCGATTGCCGATCGTCGGCCGACTCACCCGAGGCATTAATACGGCGCGGTTTACCCGCACATTCAGTATTCTCGCCGGCAGCGGCGTGCCGATTCTCGAAGCACTCAACATTTCCGCGGAAGTGATCGAGAATCTGCCGATGCGCGACGCTGTCACCGAAGCCACACACCGCGTGCGTGAAGGCGCCACCATCAGTGGTTCGCTTGCGGCAAGCAAGCTGTTTCCACCCATGATGATTCATATGGTCTCCAGTGGTGAGGCCGGCGGCAAGCTCGAAGAAATGCTGGGTCGCGCGGCCGCAGGACAGGAGCGTGAAGTGGATAGCCTCATCGCTGCGCTGCTCGGTATCTTGCAGCCATTGTTGATCGTCGCCATGGGCGGAATTGTTCTCATGATCGTGCTCGCGATTCTGCTGCCGATTTTTGAGATAAATAACCTCATTCGCTGATTTCAAAAAGCGCGCACAAACGCCTTGCGTGGACTTTTCTTTCACGCTATATAGATGACTGCTTGTTACATAAGGCTGCAACCGTGACCATCGAAAGTGGTGGCAAAGACCCGATAGCGGATATAGACGACGACCTCGACGATGACGACGTGGATGACACGGATGTCGACATCGACGATGACGACGTGGACGATGAAACCGCGGAAATCAATGTCGATGAGTTGGTTGCGAAGATCGACTCGAGCGACAAGGCAGACATCCAGCACCGGCGTGAGGTGCGACGTCGTCTTGAAGAAATACGCGAGGCGCGCGAAGCGGCAGCGGATCTTGACAGCACCTTCAACTTCAACCTCGACGACGACCTCTAGGCACGCTGGCGAATCAACGAAAGTCGCGTGATTTGAGCAGCAGGTTGCCCAGCAAATCGCTGTGATCGACAAGTTGTTTTGCGATGACGTGAATCACGTCGCCTTCGATCTGCACCTCACCGCGCACCCCCATCAACTTCGCATTCAGTAATGCGGCACGGTAAGTTTCGGCGAGCTGTTTCCACACCACCAGGTTGATATAGCCGCTCTCATCCTCCAGCGTTACAAAGGTCACACCACTGGCCGTGCCTGGCCGCTGCTTGGTAATAACGATGCCTGCAACGTTCAGCACCTCGCCGTTTCTCCTCGCGGGCAAAGTCTCGGCCGTCTGGTAGTGGTATCGATCAAGATGGTGGCGGATCAGTTGCAGCGGGTGGCGACCCAGCGTCAAACCGGTACTCTGATAGTCGGCAACCAGGTCCTGACCCTCGGTGGGCTTTTGCAGCAACGGTGTGGGCTCGTAGCGTTGCATGGAGGTGAACAGGCCATCCGGTCGCTCCGCCCCCGCGACGGCCCAGCGTGCCTTGTGGCGATGCCCTTCCAGCCCCTGCAAGGCCCCGGCGGACGCCAGCAGGCCAAGCTCGCGCCGATCCAGTAACGCGCGCTCCAGCAGATCCTGGCTGCTCGCAAACGCGGCCTCGTCGCGCGCATGGACAATACGCTCGCCGGCCTCATCCGGCAGACCCTTTACCATGCGCAATCCGAGGCGCAATGCTGCAGAATCATCCCGCCTGCGCTCCAGTGAACAATCCCAGTGACTGGCATTGATATCCACGGCACGCACCTCGACATCCTGTCGTCGCGCGCTCTGTACCAGCTGCGAGGCAGAGTAGAAGCCCATGGGCTGACTGTTCAGCAGTGCACAAATGAATGCCGCCGGTTCGTGGCACTTAAGCCAGCAGGAAACATACACCAGCAGTGCGAAACTCGCCGAGTGCGACTCGGGAAAACCGTACTCGCCAAAGCCTTCGATCTGGCGAAAAATCTGCCGCGCAAATTCCTCCTCGTAGCCGCGTTGGCGCATGCCGTCAATGAGCTTGTCTTCAAACGGCCCGAGCCCGCCACGGCGCTTCCACGCCGCCATGGCGCGGCGCAACTGGTCAGCCTCGCCCGCCGTGAAGCCTGCCGCAACGATCGCGAGCTGCATGACCTGTTCCTGAAAAATCGGCACACCGAGGGTGCGTTGCAACACCCCCTTTACCTCCTCGCTCGGATAGTCGACGGCCTCCTCGCCATTCCGCCTGCGCAGATAGGGGTGCACCATGTCACCCTGTATCGGTCCGGGACGGATGATGGCCACTTCGATGACCAGGTCGTAGTAGCAGCGTGGTCGCAGCCGCGGCAGCATCGCCATCTGTGCACGTGACTCGATCTGGAATACCCCCATCGTGTCACCCTCGCAGATCATGTCGTACACGACCGGGTCCTCGGCCGGCACATTCGCAAGGGTTAAATCACGACCGCCGAAGTCACGTATCAGATCGAAGCTGCGGCGAATCGCAGTCAACATGCCCAGACCCAGCACATCGACCTTGAGCAGACCGAGGTCCTCGAGGTCGTTCTTCTCCCACTGGATAACGGTGCGGTCCGGCATCGCGGCGTTCTCGACCGGCACCAGCTCCGACAAGGGCCCATTGGAAATCACGAATCCGCCGACGTGCTGCGACAGGTGCCGCGGAAAACCAATAAGCTCTTTAACGAGATACAAAAGCCGCTTGATGATCGGACTGTCGGGGTCCAGCCCGGCCTCCAGCACGCGACTCTCATCGACACGACTGCCATCCCACCACTGCATCGAACGTGATAGCCGGCTTACCTGCAGGTCGCTGAGCCCGAGCACACGGCCAACATCACGCAGGGCACTGCGTGGCCGATAGGTGATGATGGTGGCAGCAAGTGCGGCACGTTCGCGCCCGTACTTGGCGTAGATGTACTGGATCACTTCCTCACGCCGCTCATGCTCGAAGTCAACATCGATGTCGGGCGGCTCATTGCGCTCTTTGGAAATAAAGCGCTCGACCAGCATCGACATGCGCGACGGATCCACTTCGGTGATGCCGAGGCAGAAACACACCGCCGAGTTCGCCGCTGAACCGCGGCCCTGGCAAAGAATGCCCTGTGAGCGCGCAAAGGCGACGATATCGTAGACCGTCAGGAAATACGGTTCGTATTCGAGATCGGCAATTAACTGCAGCTCGTGCTCGACCAGGTCTGTGACTTTCTGCGGTATAGCGCCCGGCCAGCGCTGCTGCATGCCCTCCTCGGTCAGGCGTCGCAGGTAGCCTCGCGTCGTCTCCCCGGGCGGCACAATCTCATCCGGGTATTCGTAGCGCAGTTCATCAAGGGAAAAGTCGATCGCATCCGCGATGCGGCAGGTCTCAGCCAGCAGCTCGTCGGGATAGACGGTCTGCAGCACCTCGAGCGAACGCAGGTGCCTCTCGCCGTTCGGGTAAAGCGCAAACCCGGCCCGGTCAATCGTGACGCGCTCACGGATCGCAGTGACGGTGTCCTGCAAAATGCGCCGTGAGCGCTGGTGCATGTGCACGTCTCCGGACGCCACCAGCGGCAGTTTCAGCCGTTCGCCGATGTTGCGCAGTTCGCGCAAACGCTCACGTTGCCGGCCATCCGCCAGCAACTCCACGGCAATCCAGACACGATCGCGAAATGTCTCGCGAATCCAGTGGTCATCGGCATCCAGAACAAGACTCTCATCAGGTGCCCACAACACCAGGCAATCCGGCAGCCCGTCCTCGAATGCGTGCCGGGTCAGTTCATAGTGGCCTTTGTCGGCAGCGCGCCGGGCATTGCTGATCACCCGGCACAAGGCGGCATAGCCGTGACGGTTTTGCGCCAGCACCACCAGCTTGCGGCCACTCCTCAAGCGCAGTTCCGAACCGATGATAAGTTTCTTCAGGCCACAGGCTTTCGCTGCCATGTGCGCGCGCACCACACCTGACATGGTGCACTCGTCGGTGATCGCAAGCGCCTCGTAGCCGAGCGCTGCCGCCGTCTCTACCAGCTCTTCGGGGTGCGAGGCGCCGCGCAGAAAGGTGAAGTTGCTGAGCGCGTGCAGCTCGGCGTAGCGACAATCTCCTGGCATGCCGGCCTCAACCGAAAAAACCGTGCAGGTACCAGGCCGCCTGCGCGCGCTGCCGATTGCGGAATACCCACAAACGCATGCCGGCGGGATCCGCCGCCATGTAGTAGTCGCGCGTAATGCCATCCTTGTCCCACCAGCCGGTCTCGAGCCGTTCAGGACCCTCAAGCAATACCAGGCGCCTGCCGGCGTGTAGCGGATACCCCTGTTCCGCGGATAGCAGCGCTGGCTCCGGCAGCACCCACAATGGTCGTCGCAAACCAGCCCTGAGACGTACCAGGGTGCCGGCTGTCTTGCCGGATAACAGGTTGTGCGCGCGCCAGGCAAGCTGTGGGCGATGCTCTGCGACGGTCTCGAAACCGCTGACCGACTGCTCGCCGATACGCGCCGCGAGTCGCTCAGCCAGCTGCGTAATGGAATAACGCCGTGTAGTGCCCGTTTTACGCGTGAACTCCAGGTGCGCACTTTCGGCCTGCATCGCCTGGGTAGCACCGCCTCGCAGGCGAATCGCAATCACGGCCTCGGGTAATGTCAGTTGTTCGAACCGCAGACGTAATAACTCGTGCCAGCAGGCCGCAACACGCTCCGCTGTCGCACAACCGAGTGTCAGCTCAGTCGCTGGCGCCTTGAGATGAAAAAAACTGAAACGAAGTCGCTGCGTACCGAGTTGCCGCGTCAGCAAAAAGCGTTCCTGCCGCAGCAGTAATTCATGACACAACGACAGCAGCAGTTCGCGATCGCTCTGCTCTTCCGTCATTTCGTAATCACTGCAAAAACGTTCTGGTGCCCGCCAGGAGGAGCGCGGATCTGCAAGATGACCAAGCGCCCGATCCAGCTGCAACAGACGCTCAGCGCCGAAGCGCCGGGCGAAGCCATCGCGCGGCAAACGTAAACACTCGCCGACAGTCGTCACCCCGATGCCGTTTAATGCATCACAAACAGCGGGCGGCCAGGCAAGGCAGGCCAGCGGCAACTTGCGCAAGGCCTGCGCCAGGTTTTCCTTGTCACGAATGCACACACGTCGACCTGCACGTGCCAGCCAGGTCGCCCCAAGCGGCGTAGGTGCAATGGCCAGTGCCGCACTGAACCCCTGCTCCAGGAGTTCGATGGCGATGCGCTTGCGCAATTTCTTAAGGCCGCCGAACAAGTGCAGGCTGCCGGCAATTTCCAGCAACAACACATTACGTCCGGCAATGCTGACAAACGACGTGAAACGCTCCAGCCAGGTCGCCAGTCCCTCGAGCGCCTGCTGTTCACGCAGCTCGCTGCGCTCCACGACTGTGAGATCAGGCAGCAGCGCCAGCGCTGCGTTGGCTGACTGCCCGGGCATGATGCCAGCACTCGTGGCCCGCTCATTCGCGAGCAAGACACGGTGAATGCCACGCTGCTCCTCGACCACGACGGACGCCGCACAGCTCTGCACACAGGCCTGCAATGGCAGCTCGGGCAGATACACACAAAACCAGAGTCGTCCTGGACCGGCAGCTCTCGTAACGGGCGCTCTATGCGCCGCCGGCGCGGCAAGCGGCAGGCTTTGCTGCCGTAAGGCCCTGGCCATTGTCTAGAAGAGACCGCGAATAACGGCCGGACGACCGCCGCGGTTTTTTAAGATGCTGGCATGTGTGCCCTCTGCATCAGAACGCAGTTCGATGCGTAACGCAGCAGCGGAAGGGTCATTACGAGTGCCGAGCGGCCGGAAGGCTATAGCCCAGCTGGCGCCCTTCTCGGCCGCAAGCTGCAGACGCCGGCCGGCCTGGTCATCGAGCCTTTTGGGCCATAGCAGGACTGCCGCACAGGTACCCGAGGTCAGCGCCTGTTCCGCTGACCAGAGAATTTCCGCGTCACTCTTTGGCCGCACAATCAGCATACGATCGAGATTGATATTCCACTGCTGCAGGGCCGGTGGGTACGGCTGGAAGGGAGGCGCTACCCAGGCGATCCAGCCGGGTTCTGCTCCAGCCTCGAGGTTGCCGCCACTCAGGCGCGCGAGTGCCGGCATCAGTATTTTCAGTTCGCCGATGCCGTACTGCTCGATCAGGATTTCGGTCAGCGCCTGCTGTGGCCAGCCACCTCCGGGTAAATGCCGATCCAGCTCAGCATAACCACTGGCCAGCCCCGGAGCAGCATGCGCCTGCTCGCGCCCGCGCCAGAGGCGCGGATTGGCGAGCAATTCGTCGAGAGAGGAAGCATCGGACCGCATGTGTCTCGTCGTAACTCAGTGCAACGATACGCCGTCGCGAATAATGCCGACCACCACGCCTTCGATAACGAGTGGCTGCACTTTGAGATTAACCTCGATGGGTTCGAAATCGTCGTTTTCCGGCATGAGCCACACGATATGGCCATCCTGGCGATAACGTTTGACGGTCACTTCGTCATCAAGCCGAGCCACGATGATCTGGCGGCTGCGCACCTCCGGTGTGCGATGCACGGCGACGAGGTCACCATCGAGAATGCCTGCATTGCGCATGCTCATGCCATGCACACGTAGCAGGTAATGCGGCTTCGGTTTGAAAAGCTGCGGGTCAATCTTGTAATGCGTCTCGATGTTTTCCTGCGCAAGGATCGGGTTACCGGCCGCAACCCGGCCAATCAGCGGCAGACCCATCTGCTCGCGCAGCGAGTCTTTCAGCTGGATACCGCGAGAGGTGCCGGGCACCAGCTCGATAACACCCTTTTTCTGCAGGGCCCGCAGGTGTTCCTCAGCGGCATTGGGTGACTTGAAGCCCAGTTCGGCGGCAATCTCGGCACGCGTTGGCGGCATGCCGGTTTCCTCCATAAATATTTGAATCATCTCGAGAATTTGCATTTGTCGGGGGGTCAGTTCGCGCATTTAAGCAGTCCTGTATGGATTCACAGTACATGTGATTATATACAGTATCGCTTGAGGTGCAAGCCTCTCGAAAAGCCGGTAACGTTTTCACAGATTTATTCGCTAACCCACGGAGATCCGCATGCTTCGCCTACGACTGACTACCCTGCTCACAGCCACCCTGCTGGCCTTCACTGCCACGGCGGCACAGGCGCAGCAAGATGACTGGCCCGACTGGCTCAACAAGGCCATGAGCAAAGAAAGCAAGCGGCTGAAGTACAAGGAAGTCAGCACCGATGATGAAAAATACAGTTTCCGGCTGGCCGGCAAACCCGGCGACTCCGGCGCCTTTGAAGGCGGCTACTACTGGGAGTCCGACATCAAGGGCGAAGCCGTACTTGAGTGCTATGTATTCACCGAGCCCAGCGATCTAGCGGCGCTGGTAAGCAACCTTACGGAACTCGGTATCGAATCCCAGGCCGAAGCGAACGGCGGCGGACCGGTCGCCAATCGCAGCGTCGCCCATCTCGATGCCGGCGCCATCAACGGTGCACCGTTTCTCGCCATTGAGTGGGTATACACGATGGGCGAAGCACCCAACACACTCGTTGGTTACAGCAAAGTCCGCGCCGCACGAAACGGCGACATCATTCAGGCCTGTTCTCACAACTTCACCGGCTATCGCGACACTTTTGCAAAAGCCTTCGAGGAATTTGTCAGCAGTGCGCAGCAACCGGCAAGTGACATGCCAGCCTATTACGAGGAGGTCGCATTGATGCGGCTCGGCGAGCAGAACATCGGTGTCGCGCACTCTACCTTCCGTATGGATGACGAAGGCGACACCCAGATCATCACTCATACAACCTCGATCGTGCCGGTAGCACCCGGCGTGGTCAGCAACGACGATGCAACCACTACCAGCTGGTCAACGGCCGACGGACTGCTTATCAACAGCTACTCCGCCAGCGCCCAGAACGGTGAACTCAGCCACGACCTGCAGCTGCGCCGCGATGACGAAGACAACTGGCAGGTCACTGGCGAAATGCAGGGCAAGCCGATCGCGGCAACCATCGACAGCGCATTGCAGCCGCAGAGCGAGGTCGGCCAGATGCGAGCGGCGGCGACATTATTTGCCGGCGAGGAACAGCAGACGACATTCCTGGCATGGCTGCCTGATGCGGACCCGACCAAGATACTCGAAGGCTCGATCACTCGTGATGATGCCGAAGTCGCCAATCAGGGCACGCTCGCAGTGGGCCCGCTAAGCATGAGTACCCGTTTTGACGAATCCGGTTCCGTGGTCTCTGCCAACATCAGCATCGGCGCCGCGGTCATGACCCTGGAGCGTATCTGGAAGCACGGTGAACTCTGGTAAGCGCGTACTCGCCGCCATAGCGGCGACCCTGCTGTGCACGGCCGTCCTCGCAGAGGAGGACAGTCCCTACATGTTCGAGATTCCGGTCGAACGTGTGGCGGGTGACAACGCGCCTTTAAACGGCGCTGTCAGCGCCATGATCGACGTCCCCGACCCGACGCAAATCGGCAAGAGCCGGCGCGTCGCAGCAGTATTCGCTGCCAACCAGACAATGCAGTCGCCACCGGACCCCCGCCACAAGATTGCGAGCTTTGTCGTCGACTACGATGAGCCTGAAGTGCAACAGCTGCTGCTGCAGCTTCGCGCCACGTACGGCGACAAACCGACGACAAGCGAACTCACTGACTTCGTGTTTGCGCATATCGAGGACAAGAACTACCTGCGCGACTTCGACCTGGCCTCACGCGTAGCGGCGACCGGCGCCGGGGACTGCACCGAACATGCGGTGCTGCTGACCGCACTGGCTCGCGCCACCGGGCACTCCGCGCGCATCGCCATTGGTGTGTTATTGCTCGAGTATGAGGACGATATCGGCGCCTACGGGCATGCCTGGACCGAGATATACGAGGGTGACAGCTGGCAGCTCGCCGACGCCACCAAGCCACAGTCCGAAGATATTGCCATTCGTCCGCGTTACCTGCCGATGATCACGCTCGATGACGAAGGTCCGGGCTATACGCTCGATTTTATGCGTTTGCAGCGGTTGCAGCCGAGCAAAGTCAGCCAGATTGCGAATGCATCGCATTAAACGCTCGAAAGCGTCGCTAGATGACGACAAAACGCAATAAAATCAGTGATTATGTTTGCAGCTGCGGCCTTATTGGGAAATAATGCGCCTGCAGTTTTTTACTCCAACACAGGAAATATCGAAAATGACAAAGACCGCACTCAGGGTAGGCGCACTCGTGGCTCGCACTCGGACTTGCCACAGGTTGTGCGAAGCAACGCGAACACCAGAAGCGAATGACCGCCGCTAACAAGGCTCTAATGACGCTGCTGACGCAGCTGCATCAGCTGCTGAGGCCGCACGCGCTGCCGCAGATCGTGCCGCTCAGGCCGCATCGTCTGCACAGAGCACCGCAGACCAGGCTCTGTCAGCCGCATCAGAAGCTCAGGCTTGCTGCAAGGCTAACAAAGAAAGCATGGAACGCATGTTCCAGAAATCAATGTCCAAGTAGTCTAGCTACTACAAAGCATTACTTGAACGCCGCGCTTGTCGCGGCGTTTTTGTACCTGCCCCAACCGTATCCGGGATACCGCTGGAGCGCTCGATAAGCAGCTCGACGATGCGCCAGTCCAGCTGGCCCGCACGCTCGTTGGTCGCGGCAATAAATTTTTCGGTAACCATCGTGAGCGGATTCTTCACCGCCACGGCCACGGCAGGCAGCTCTGTGAGTTCGGCCGCATCCATTTGTTCCAGCAGCTCCGCCGGCAGATCCTCCAGATCAGGCATTGCTGACTCCAGCACCGGATGTGCCTCCATCACCAGCGTGTCGCCTTCCCAGCCGATCTTTATGGGCTCGTTGATAATTCTTACCGGTGTTTTGACACCAACGAGCTCGAACAGGAATTCAATATCTTCGGGCAACATGCGGATACAGCCGTGTGAAACGCGCATACCGACGCCCGCCGGCCGATTGGTGCCATGTATCAGGTAGCCGGGCAAGCCGAGGCGAATTGCGCGTGTACCCAGAGGATTATCCGGGCCCGCCGGCACTACCCGCGGCAACGGGTCGCCATCGGCAGCGTGCTCGTCACGAACCGACTGTGGTGGATACCACGCAGGATCTCGCGCCATCGCAACAACACTGGTGTTACCCAGCGGAGTTTCCCAGTCCATGCGACCAATACTGATGGGATAGGTCATGACCAGCGCCGGCTCACCGTCACGCGGCAGCGGAAAGTAGTACATCCGGTATTCCGCAAGATTCAGCACCAGCCCCTTGCGCGGACCCGGCGGCAGCACGAAGCGCGTGGGTAACACGACCTCTGTGCCCTCGCCCGGCACCCAGGGATTGACGTCGGGATTTGCGCGAACGATGTCCTGGTAGCCGAGACCATGGCGGCGTGCGATATCAACGAGGGTATCTTCATGACGCGCGGTGATGGTCGTCACCGCACCAATAACATCGAAACCCTCTGGCGGCAGCTCGTATATTTCGGCGCGTGCCGCAGCCGCCAGTAGCAGCAGGGATGACAGCAGCAACGTGCGCATCAGCGTCCCTTCTCGTCGGCGTCAATGACTTCCACTTCGGTTTCCGCGGCGGCCAGCCAATCCTGGATCGCCTCACTCTGCAGGAGGCGCTGCGGATAAAAGCCGGCCGACTCCGGCAGATTGATGCCATAGGTTCTGAAGCGCAACACGACCGGCGCGTACATGGCATCGGCAATACTGAACTCACCAAACAGCCATTGCCCCTGGTCGCCATATGCCTTGTGGCACTCCGACCAGATGTGAATAACCCGATCAATATCGTCGGTCAGTGCGTCCGGCAAGGGCACCCGGCGCCCCATCGCGCGACAGTTCATCGGCATGCACTCGCGCAGCTGCATAAAGCCCGAGTGCATTTCGTTGCAGATACTGCGGGCGTGGGCGCGCATTTTCGGATCTTCCGGCCAGAGTTTCTTCTCGGGCCACTGCTCGGCAACCGTCTCGGCAATAGCCATCGAATCCCAGACAGTAATGTCATCAAGCTGCAATACCGGAACCCTGCCAGCCGCGGAGTAGCGCGCGATCTCGTCTGCCCAGGTATCGGTATCGAGGGCCAGTCGCTGCTCCGTGAAATCGATACCGGCTTCGCGCATCAGGAACCAGGCACGCAGCGACCAGGAGGAATAATTCTTGTTGCCTATGATAAGTTTGGCGTTCATGACCAGTATGGTAAACCAAAGGAACGCGCAATGACCATGCGACTTAGCTTTGAACTCAGCGACAGCGATCTCGGTTACTTTCGCGATGCGCTGAGAGCCTCGCGAAACGCGGTCCGCGACGCGGACGAGTTCGAGATAGTGGAAGCCATTCGGGATGTGCTGGATGAGATTCGCTCCAACGAACCACTGCCCGACTTCGTCGCCTTGCGCATCCCGCAGCTGGAGACCCTGATCCAGATGCTGACCGATGACGAATGGGCACTACCCGATACGGAACGTGAGCGACTGCTGGCGACGTTTGTGTATTTTGCTGACCCTGAAGACATCCTGCCTGACGACATCCCGGTCATTGGCTATCTCGACGACGTCATCATCATCGAACTGGTCAGCCGGGAACTGCAACATGTGCGCGAAGCTTATGATGACTTCTGCGAGTTTCGCGAGGAGTTTGACAGTGAGCATGGCGCGGAGATGGATGCTGTGGTTCGGCGTGATCGACTTGATCGCCGCCGGCAACAACTGCATCAGCGCATGAAACGACGCTCCGCCAAGGCGAACAAATCAAAACTGTGGTCCTGAGCTTTCGAGCTCATGGCGTTGCCGTCGTTGCTACAATTTCAGAACGACGGAGCCCCAGGTAAAGCCACCGCCAAACGACGCGAACAACAACGTGTCACCTTTCTTCACTCTGCCGTCACGAATTGCAACATCGAGTGCCAGCGGAATTGAAGCCGCCGACGTGTTGCCATGATCCTGAACTGTCACGATAACTTTCTCCATCGGAAAATCGAGACGTTTCGCTGCAGCCTGGATAATACGAATGTTGGCCTGGTGCGGAATGAACCAGTCCACATCGTCCTTGTCGATGCCGACCTCCTGCAATGCCTCCTGTGCAACATTGCCAAGCGTCTTCACCGCAACCTTGAAGACCTCGTTGCCAACCATGGTGATGTTCGCCGCATCCGTGCCCGCATCTTCAAGATTGTGCGATGCACCAGCCGGGTACCACAGCAATTCCTTGTATTGCCCATCGCCGCGGATGCGCGTTGTCAGAATACCGGGTTCATCTGACGGCTTGACGATGACGGCACCGGCACCATCACCGAACAACACGCAGGTATTGCGATCGCCCCAGTCGACCAGCTTGGTAATGCATTCCGCGCCGATCACCAGTGCACATTTCGCCTCACCGCAGCGCACGTACTTGTCGACGATCGACAGGGCATAAACGAAACCGGTACAAGCCGCCTCGGTCGCAATTGTCGGACAGGCCTGGATACCCAGGCGGTGCTGCACGATTGTCGCAATGTTCGGGAAGATGAGATCGGGTGTTGTTGTGCCAATCGCGACCATGTCGATATCGGCGACATCAATGCCAGCGTCTGCGATTGCTGCTTTTGCCGCCGCGACGCACATGTCCGAGGTGGTCTCGTCGGCAGCACAGGAATGCCGACGCTCAACGCCGGTGCGTGTACGAATCCACTCATCCGTCGTATCGACCATTTTTTCAAGGTCAAAATTGGTGAGAATCTTCTCGGGCAGGTAGCGCCCGGTTCCGACAATTCTTGAGTAGGTCATTCCGTTTCCCGTTGCAGCAGGCTGCCAATTTGTTGTGTTAGCTGATTCCTGACTTCGACAATCGCCGTGTCGATGGCGTGCTGAAATGCAACGGCATCTGCGCTGCCATGACTCTTGATAACAATACCATTTAGGCCGACCAGAGTCGCACCGTTGTAGTTGCGCGAGTCCATTTCTGCCGCAAGCCGAGACAAGGCCGGGCGCGCCAGCAACGCTTGCAACCGCGCCAGCCAGTTGCGTGTGAAGCTACGCTTCAGATAGTACTTCGCAAGGCTGACCGTGCCTTCCATCGTTTTCAGCGCGACATTGCCGGTGAAGCCGTCCGTCACAACAACGTCGGCTTTGCCAGTGAAAATATCGGTACCTTCAATGAAGCCGATGTAGTTCAGAGAGCTGTTGCTGAGCATCGCCGCAGCTTCCTTGATGGTGTCGTGACCTTTGGCCTCTTCAGCGCCAATGTTCAGTAGCGCAATGCGCGGCGACTCGATCTGGGCAACGTCAGTGGCGACGATCGACCCCATGACGGCGAACTGAAACAGCTGCGCCGCGTCACACACGGTGTTCGCGCCAAGGTCAAGCATGTGCAGCTTGCCCGTAAACGTCGGCAACTCGGCGATAATTGCGGGACGATCAATGCCGGGCAGCATCTTCAGTACAAACTTCGCGGTGGCCATCAGTGCGCCGGTGTTGCCGGCACTGACACACGCCTGCGCGTCACCCGACTTCACGAGATCGATCGCGATGCGCATGGACGACTGTTTCTTCTTGCGCACCGCATCAGCGGCAGAATCCGACATCGCCACGACTTCGCTGGCGTGCACAACGCTGCAGCGCTCATCCGGCCCGATGATCTTGTCGACAAGCCCACGCAAAAGCGCCTCGTCACCGACGAGGCGCAGTTCGATCGAGCGGTACTTTGCCAGCGTCGCTGCTGCGGCGCGCACGACAACCTCGGCACCGAGGTCGCCGCTCATGGCATCAAGGGAAATTACGGAGCGGATTGTTACTCTTCGTCGTCCACTTCAGGCTGTTTCACAACCTGTACGCCGCGGTAAAAACCGTCCGGCGAAACGCGATGACGCAAATGCGTCTCGCCCGACGTCGGGTCAACCGACAGCGCCGGATTCTTCAGCTTGTCATGCCCACGACGCATGCCGCGTGTGGATGGGGTCCTGCGGCTCTTTTGTACAGCCATGGTGTTCTCCTTTCAGCCCGGCCACTGCCAGGCTACTGTTTCTGTTTCATCTGCTGACGCAAGTCCGCAAATGGTCGTGATGTGTCCTTTTGTGCAGCTGGCGCGGCGTCGAATTCGACACAACCTTCTGCATCCGCGTGCAATGCCGATATCGGCATTGCCATTACCAAAACTTCGTCAACAACATCCGCCGGCTCGAGTGTTTCGTGTTCGAGCTCCCAGACATCGAAGTCGTCATATTCACCCTCGGCCAGCAGCAACTTCAGCTGCGCCTGCAACTCAAGCTGCATCGGTTGCAAGCATCGCTGGCAGACTGCGTAGACCCGCGTCTCGAGTTCACCTTCGAGCAGCGGCAGGTCCGATGCCCCCGCAGCAAAACCAAACCGCAACTGCCCAATAACCTCAGATTCGCGCCAGTCAGCAGGCACTTTAGCAGAGTCGAGCGCAGCCAGATCTGCCTCTATTGCGGCAGACAGTCTTTCGAAACCGCCAATTTTCTCAGCAATTTCAATGACTTGCTGACATGCCGCCAGCGCGTTCGGCGTTTGCCGGTCTCGTAGCGGATTGTCCATGGCGCGCGCATGATAAGTACCTCAGCGGCGACTGTCAAAACAATCAGGTACACTTCGCCACATATCTTCCAAGCAACTGATTTGTTTATGCAAAATCCATCCGCTCCGGCCATATTCCTGGCGTCGTCATCCACCTACCGCAGAGACCTCCTCGATCGCTTTCTCGACGAGTTCCAGTCGATATCGCCGGATATTGACGAGCGCAATGTCGACGGATTGAAGCCGGCTGCGCTGGCTGCCCACCTCGCAAGGCGCAAGGCGGAGGTCGTGTCTCAAGCGGCCAGAGGTGCACTCATCATCGGCGCCGACCAGCTGGCCGTGCTGGACGGAGAGGTCATCGGCAAGCCAGGCACACACCAGAAGGCCGTTGAGCAACTACTCGCAGCTTCCGGAAAGACCGTGCGCTTCCTGACCGCCGTTTGCATTCTCGATCCGGTTACACGCAAACGCTATGAGCATGTTGACAAGACCAAAGTACGATTTCGCGATTTTGACCGGCGCCTGGCGGAATCCTATCTGCGCCATGATGAGCCGTATGACTGTGCCGGCAGCTTCAAGATCGAAGGCGCCGGCTTTGTGCTGTTTGAATCCGTCAAGACCGATGACCCGACCGCGCTCATCGGCTTGCCGATGATCTGGGTCGCAGACCGGCTGTTGCAACTGGGTTACATCTCGCCCTAGACCGCGATTGCTACTTGCCGAACGCCTTGTTCTTGCGTTCACGCTTGCGCTTGGCCGCGTCGACCACACCACCACTTATAAAGCGTTCGAGGTCATCCGCGAGCGGTGCTGTGAAATGCAGTTCATTGCCACTGTCATCGGCAAATGCGATCGACTGCGCGTGCAGGAACAGCCTGGGCAAGCCGTGCTGTTTTGCCAGCTTGTTTGCGTCTGCTTCGCCATAGCGTTCGTCACCCGCAATCGGGAAGCCAACACTTTGCAGATGCACACGAATCTGGTGCGTGCGGCCCGTCTCGGGTGAACATTGCAGCAGACTGTAGACGCCATAGGTCCGCGACAGACGCACCAGCGTCCTCGCTGGCTTGCCCTCCTTGCTGACCACGACGTGCCGCTCCCCGCCCTGCCGGTTCCTGACCAGCAGCGGCTTGTCGATCATTTGCTCGCCAAACTGCCAGTCGCCTGCGACCAGCGCCAGGTAGTTCTTCTCAACCTGGCCATCACGAAAACGTGCATGCAGCTCGCGGAGTGCACTGCGACGTTTGGCCAGCACCAGGCACCCGGAGGTCTCGCGATCAAGCCGGTGCACCAGCGACAGGTCCTTCAGCTCCGGCCTGGCGTGACGCAGCAGTTCAATCACACCGTGACTGATACCGCTGCCGCCATGGACCGCGACGCCGGTCGGCTTATTGATTACCAGCAGGCGCTTGTCCTCGTAGATCACGTGGTCGAGGATGCTCGCAGCGAGCCTGTCAGACGGCGGCGGGCCGCCGACATTGATCCGTGCCGGAGGAATCCTGACCTCATCGCCTTCCTGCAGCTTGTACTCTGCGCGCACCCTGCCACCGTTCACACGCACCTCACCACGACGCAATAAGCGGTATAAACGCCCTTTCGGCACGCCGGGCAGCTCGGTGCGCAGGAAGTTGTCGATACGCTGCCCTGCCCGCTCTCCGTCGATCCGGACTTTCCGCACTTTAGTGTTATGTATTTGGCTCGTCATCAGTGACTTTTATTTTATGATCAATAACTTGATGCTGCTTGGTTGTGTGCTATATTAGCGCCGCATCTGGCGGACCCCGATCCGGGACCAACCGCCTGTTAAGTGAATAATAGTCTTTTTCTTGGTCTCGCAGCGCGCGAGACTGTAGCAGATGGCAGCAGGCAGGAACGTAGTGCTTGCGTCGCAGCGGCAAGACCGCAGGGAAATCATGCTGGATTTTTCCATGAATCCAAGCCATTTTGGCAGGGTTCTATTACAGACTCTAAGTCTTATCGTCGGCGCGGATCCGCGCGACATCCAATTGCGTGAAACTCCCTGCGCCAGCCAACTGGCGCAACACCCCACCTTGCTGTCCTCAATACCCATTCAAGTAGGACAACATGAAAAGAATGCTAATCAATGCAACTCAAGAAGAAGAGTTGCGTATGGCGATGGTCGATGGCCAGAGTCTGTTCGACCTCAATATCGAAGGTCCAGCCAGCGAACGTAAGAAAGCAAATATATACAAAGGCAAGATTACGCGGGTCGAGCCCAGTCTCGAAGCAGCCTTTGTCGATTACGGCGCCGACAGACACGGATTCCTGCCCCTAAAGGAAGTTTCCAGCGAATACTTCGTCAAGGAAGTAAAGGGCGGCGGTAAAGTTAATATCCGCGACGTCCTCAGGGAAGGTCAGGACATTGTCGTCCAGATCGACAAAGAGGAACGCGGCAACAAGGGTGCCGCCCTGACGACCTTCGTCAGCCTCGCCGGCCGCTTCATCGTCCTCAAACCCAACAAGTCTCACTCCGGCGGCGTGTCTCGCCGCATCACCGGTGGCGATCGCGACGATGCACGAGAGTCGCTGAATGAAATTGAAATCCCGGACGGCATGAGCGTCATTCTGCGTACCGCTGGAATAGACCGCAGCTCCGAAGAACTCGCCTGGGACCTGGAAAACCTGATGTCCGTCTGGCAGGCACTGCTGGGTGTGGTTACCGAACGGCCGTCACCGTTCCTGATTTATCGCGAAAGTAATTCGGTTGCGCGCGCACTGCGCGACTACCTGAGCAACGACGTCGGCGAAATTCTCATCGACGATGAAGCCACCTACAACGAGGCCGTGGAGCAGGTTAAGAGCCTGATGCCACACAACCTCAAGAAACTGAAACACTACGTCGATCCGGTGCCGCTGTTTACGCGCTTCCAGATTGAAAGCCAGATTGAATCTGCGTTTTCACACTCGGTAACGCTGCCCTCTGGCGGCAGCATCGTCGTCGATCACACCGAGGCACTGGTCTCCATCGACATTAACTCGGCTCGCTCCACCAAGGGCGGCGATATCGAAGCCACTGCATTGAATACGAACCTGGAAGCCGCCGAAGAGATCGCGCGCCAGCTTCGTATCCGCGATCTTGGCGGCCTGATCGTTATCGACTTCATCGATATGGGGCCACAGAAGCATCAGCGCGACGTTGAGAACAAGCTGCGCGAGGCCGTGCGACAGGATCGTGCGCGTGTGCAGATTGGCAAGATTTCACGCTTCGGCCTGCTGGAAATGTCCAGGCAGCGGCTGCGTCCGTCGCTCGGCGAATCCGCTCACCAGGTATGCCCGCGTTGTTCCGGCTTCGGTACGATTCGCAGTGTCGAATCACTGGCGCTGGCCATCCTGCGCATCGTCGGTGAGGAAGCCCGCAAGGAACGCACCGCCAAGGTTATCGCCCAGCTGCCAGTCGAAGTTGCCACCTACCTGTTGAACGAAAAACGTGGCTGGGTGCAGAGCCTGGAGACGAGAAACGACGTGCAGGTATTGCTGGTGGCGAATTCATCACTGGAAACGCCGCATTACGACATTCGACGTGTACGCGACGATCAGGTTGAACTGCCTGAGAATGCCGGCGTCAGCTACAAGCTTGCCGAGAAGGACACGGACGGCGAGATTCCGACCTCCATGCAGGAACGCAAACCTGCAGAAACAGCCGCAGTCGCCACGATGGTGCCCGTGACCCCGGCCCCCGCCCGCAAAGAGCCAGAGGTGGTAGTCGAGAAACGGCAGGGCCTGATTCCGCGGATTATCGCGTTCTTCATGGGTGACCCGGACGACGAAGACGACGCACAGAACAAGGCACGCAAGCAGGTCCGCCACAAGTCCGGCCGCGGCCGCGACTCGCAGCAGAGTCGGCGTCGTGGCGGAGGCAAGAAGCCGCAGCAACGTTCGGGTACCCGCAACAAGGCGACCGCTGATAGCGACGGCAGACCGCAACAGACGAAGAAGAAGCGGCCCGCACGGAAGAAGAAAAAGAAAACAACCCAGGCGGCTACTGACGATAACCAGACACAAAGCCAGGACGGTGAGAAGAAACCCACGCGTTCAAGGCGCAGCCGTGGCGGTCGCCGTCGCAGACGTCCTGATGACAAGCAGGCGCAGACCGATACGAATCAGAACAATCAGTCTGAGCAACAGGCGCAAGGCAACGATCAGCCGCAGAACGACAGCAAGCCGAAGCCTGCGCGCAAGCCCAGGGCAGCGAAGCCAAAATCTGACTCCAAACCAGAATCGGATACCCGGCCGAAGACAGAAGCCACAGAGCAGACGTCAGAAAAGCAGTCCGGTCCGCCGAAGGCACGTACGGACGCCGAGCGCGCCCAGGCAGCAGAGAAAGCGCCTGCCAGCAAACCTGAGGCAGCGCCCAAGCCTGAGTCGAAGCCCGAGCGAAGTCTGAGCCAAAGCCTAAGCCGAGTCGAAACCCGAGCCGAAGTCTGAGCCAAAGCCGAAGCCTGAGTCGAAGCCCGAGCCGAAGTCTGAGCCGAAGCCAAAACCTGAGTCGAAGCCCGAGCCGAAGTCTGAGCCAAAGCCGAAGCCAGAAGGTCGCCTGCTTCCCTGGGACGAATAAGCGCTAGCGAGTTTTTTTCGCGGGCTAAGCTAAACCCGCAGCGTTGCAGGCGCTTATCGCTTGCCGCTGCGGACTGTTTCCAGCAGCCCGCGGGAAGCATCTTCGACCAGGTCGAGGACGCGTTCGAAGCCGGCTGATCCGCCGTAATACGGATCGGGCACTTCCTGTTCGCTCGCCCCGGCAAATTCAAGGAACAGCCGAATCTTGTGATGCTGTTCCGGCTCTGCCAAATCGCGCAGGCGGGCCGCGTTGTCGTTGTCCATCGCGATCACATAGTCAAAGCGCTCGAAGTCCTCCACCACTACCCGGCGCGCCCGGATATCATGCAGCGCAACACCGCGACGCGCCGCAGCTGCCTGCGCACGTCGATCCGGCGGCTCGCCGACGTGGTACGCATGCGTGCCCGCGGAATCGATGTCGAGCAACGACCCCATGCCCGCCTCTGCCGCGAAATGCCGGAACACCCCTTCTGCAGTCGGTGATCTGCATATGTTGCCCATGCAGACGAATAGTATGCTAATCTGAGTTTTAGAATTCATAACTTACTGTTTTTTATACTCTTTCCGTCTAGCGACGTCCAGCAGGATGCGGAGACATCCCGAATAAGTTGTAGCCCAACTTGTAGCCCGGAGGCAATTTGATGCGACAATTGCTCACAGCAACCAAAGTCGAGGCCATCTCTCGCAAACCTGAATCGACCATGTCCTCCGATGGTGGCGGTCTCTATTTCCGGAAACGGAAGAATAGTGCATCGTGGGTGATCCGTCGAACGAGAAACAAAGTCTCTACGTTCACCACTATCGGCCGCTACCCGGAAGTGAGCCTTGCCGAAGCAAGAGGAATGCTCACCAAATTCGAGTCCAACCCCGTCGCCGACAAGACGGTGGCCGATCTGCTCGATGACTGGTACGAACAAAACAGAACGGTGTGGAGGCGCCCGGAGCAAATGGCAGGTTACATTCGGCGGTTAACCGACGACGATCGCCAATTGGTCTCGCGGAATATCCACCTGGTCGATCTCGCTCAGGTGCGCGGTTCTTTGAAGACCTATGCCAAAAAACACGGCAACGTGGCAGCGAATCGGCTCATGGAGATCCTGAAGCAGGTCTTTCGGCATGCCGTACAGGTCGGATACCTGCGCTACTCACCAATAACCGAGTTGACCAGGAAAGTGGTCGGCGGAACTGAATCGCCACGCAAGCGGGTTCTCACCGACGCGGAGATTAGACTGGTTTGGAGCGCCGATCGACACACTGCATTGTTCCGGTTTCTGCTCCTTACCGGCCAACGTATCCGGGAGACACAACTCGCACGATGGAAAGACGTTGATGGCGATCGATGGTTCATCCCGGCAGTGAATAACAAGGCTGGTCGAGATCACTGGGTGGCTCTTTCAAATCAGTCGGTCAGTCTTCTCAATAGTCGCGGCTCTCGTTATGGGAAAATCTTCGGAGATGTATCGGCGACAGCCGTGCAGGCGTACTTGCGACGCTGGTGCACGCGCCAAAAAATCGGCGATAACAACCGCGAAGAAAGACATCGAGGCGCATTTACGCCACATGATCTTCGCAGAACGTTCGCCACAAGGCTAAATGAGCTGAGTATTGGCCCACACATCGTTGAAAAGATACTTAATCACCGACTGACGGGAGTCATGGCCGTATACAACCACGCCGAATACGAAGCCGAACGCGCCACTGCGATGCAGTCGTGGGCAGTCGAACTTGAGAGAATAATAGACCTTTGCTGAAACCCCGCCCAAGTGCGGTTGGCTTTTTCGGATACAGTAGCCGGGCTTTCTCGTACGGTCGCCAGACATCTACAACCATACCTGGACTGACCAATGCCCAAGCAAACAATCTGTCGCCTGCCTGATGTGATCGCCAGAACAGGCCTTTCTCGTTCAACGATCTACGGCCTAATTAGCAAAGGCGAGTTTCCGATGCAAGTCCGCCTGGGACCGCGATCAGTCGGCTGGGTCGACGGCGAAATTGATAGGTGGATTTCCGAAAGAATCTCAAAAGCTCGTGACGAACGAGTCAATATCAAGACAATTGCCGAATCAAAGGGTTCGTAGTTAGCTCACTAACGCGTAACTAATTGTAATCATTAACGAAGCGTTGGGGCGCCCGTCGCATCAGATGCCCTTCTATGCACAACGCTGCAGCGTTGATTCACGCAAAACTCCCGCATACCGATCTTAGTGGGTCCATTGTTGTATCTAACCCACTACAAGACTCAACAACATGATGTCCGCTACGAAAACAATGGAACACCCGGAGCAGCCACTATTGAACCCGACGCGCACTTCTGACCTAAAGCGTAGAGACATCAAACGTGTCTCGAAAAAAGTACACGCGGTATAGATAATCGCCGGCTCTCGTGGAGAAACCGGCTGTCAGGAATCCTGGCGGAGGTGACTCATACCAAACTGGTCCAGCTCGGTCTAGAGCTTCTGCGACAGAATGAGTGCGCGCCTCAATATCCACATAGCAAACATCGAGTACGCATTCGATACCTATTAGCGCGCTCTCATCTGGAAAATTGTCCTTAAACCAGCTGTTCACCTCGTTCAACGCGTATGGAGCCCAGTCAGCGTCCGGCTCGGCTAAGCCAGTTGATATGTATGAGTCGACGCGCTCGCCAAGGCGCACGACTCCAATGGCCATCGCTTCTCTGGCAACCGCACGAGAGCGTTCTGCAACAGTTTCTTCTTGGTGCCCGGAAGCGGTCTCATGCAAATCGGTGGGCGGTGCAGACGGGCGCATCTGGGCTGATTGTGTCAGGTCGTGTGAACCGCCATTTTCTTCAGAGCTGAGATCGGAATTTTCTTGAACATCAGCGTTCTGTGACGCAACGGCTGCGTCGCCATCCGCTCTTTCGCGCGCTTCATTTTCTCCCAGTTGTGGAAGTAGTATGACCGCAGCACAGATTGCAGCAGCAACTGCAACTAGAGCGATGACACCGGTACCAACTCGCGTAGCAATCAATATACTCCGACGAATTGCGAGTTAGGACAGTTCGGTCCAAGTAAACATGGCGGCAATTGGATGCTCAGCTGGTGCTCATTGATGAAATCACCCAGTAACTGTCCCTGCGAATAGATATGACCACTGTGATCTCCATCCGATTCATATGTTCGGGCTTGTTCTACGGTCGAATCGCTATTGACCTCTATAAAAATATAGGCAAAATCACCGTTCTCTAGATCTTGGATCGCAATAAAATACGGTTGCGAATTCGGATCCGACTCGAACGCAGCGATTCTGTCGTCAAGAGCTTCTTCGCTCAGCATTTGAGCACTTGCATTGTGCTCGACGGTTATTGCGCACACCATTGTCAGGACTAGCAGTATTGGTGCTCTCATTGTTTTTCTCCATCGGTAGTCGAGAAGCGGCTGGCTTCGCAGTAAGCAATCTTGTCTCGTCTGCCAACGTCTCTACGAGAGACCACTTACAGCCACACCAAAATATACTACATATGTTCAAGTGGCACCATAAACGGCCTGCGCAACATTGTCCCTTCCGTTCAATCATGCTATTCAGCCCGCCAGTCGTATTCAACGTGCAATCCACCGCAACATCGGCGTGATCCGATAGTGCCGCGATCAAAGAATTGGACGAGCCGCTCCTTCGGTGGACCTTTATCGAACTCACCAAATTCAACCCCTGCGTTCGGAGTACGCTATTTCGTTTGTAAGTAATTGAATTAATTGATACTAACTGGCGGTACGTCCATTGCAATTGCAGTACTCTGCACAACTGTGCAGCACTTAGTCACACAAATCTCACACAGTCGCAGACCGGTCCTTTCTTGCAGATAGCGCGGGAAAGCGCCCGAGTGTAATTTTTTTTTGCGGCGAGATTCATCGTCAGTGAAAATCTATCAATATTTATCAAATTCAGGACAATTGATAAATATTGATCAATAGCTGTATAATCTATCACTCAAGTAACACACTGATAGATACGGCATTCAAGTCATGAAGCAAATTCCTCCACCACCGACTTTTGACGAGGCGATTACAAGAAACCAGGAGCGGATCACCGACATTCTGCAGGCCGGCATTACACCCACGCCTCGAGGCAAATACTACCACTGGGACAAGCTCAGGCACTTGAAGCCACCAGACGGTCTGACATGTGAAGAGTGGTGGGCCAGCGTAAAGATAGCCCGTCGGCAGCTGCGTCGACAGTTACCGTTGACGACCGCCGTCGGCAAACAATTTACGTTCGCCATGGTTGACCACGTTCAGGAAATGCTGCACCGGATTGACCAACAAGCCGCTGGACGAATCGCAATAGCCGATGAAATCACCAACCCGGAAACACGCGACCGATACATCTTCAGTTCATTGGTTGAGGAGTCGATTACCTCAAGCCAATTGGAAGGAGCCTCGACAACTCGGCAGGTCGCAGCAGACATGATTCGCTCAGGCAGAAAGCCGAGGGACAAGAGCGAGCAAATGATATTCAACAATTTCCTCGCCAACCGTCATATCCGATCATTCACCAGCCGACCACTTGAGACGGCGGACGTTCTCGATCTCCATCGGATTCTCACCGAGGACACACTCGATGATCCTGATGCAGCAGGACGATTACAGACGCCGAACGAAGAACGTGTGGTGGTTTTTGACAAGCGATCAAATTCGATTCTCCACACGCCACCACCCGCCTCGCAGTTGCACAAACGACTAGAGGCTATGTGTCAGTTTGCGAATGGCGAACAGAATGGGCCCTTTCTCCATCCGGTCATCCGGGCCATCATCTTGCACTTCTGGGTCGGTTACGATCATCCATTTGTCGACGGTAACGGCCGCACCGCACGTTCGCTTTTCTACTGGTCAATGATCTCGTCGGGTTATTGGCTAATAGAATTTATCTCCATATCGACGATTCTCAGGGCTGCGTACGCTCAGTACGCCCGGTCCTATTTATATGCAGAGTCCGACGAAAATGATGCGACATACTTCATCGTGTATCAGCTGGAAGTCTTGCTTCGAGCGCTTGATGAACTCAACGCTTACATTGATCGCAAGGTCAATCAGATTCATGCTGTCGAAAAGCGCCTGCGTGGCCGCTCCAACTACAATCACCGACAACTTGCTCTGCTTGGCCATGCACTTCGGCATCCAGGCACGAAGTACACTATCAAATCTCACCAGACCAGCCACAATGTCGCTTACGCGACGGCACGCCAGGATCTGTTAACCCTGGCGGCCGACAATCTGCTGGAGTCGCGGAGGGCAGGAAAGAAGACGCTGGAGTTCTTTGCCCCAGATGATCTAGGCGACAGAGTCGCTGCGCTTGGGTAGGTTGTCAGCCGGGCCGCCACTCACACAAGAGACACACGGTCTCGAAAACCCTGTCGCAACTAGTTTGGATTGCGAGTCGCAAGTGATGGAAAATAGAATGAAAATGGCGCGCCCATTGCAATTGCCGCACTCATCACTACCGCGCAGCACTCAGTCACGCGATTTTCACACAGCGCGCACTTTACAACTCGAGTGACACTGTAGCCGCGTTAAGCCAGAGCGAACCCCAGGAAGACAAGCACAAGTGCGGTTAAGAAGATCACTCCGCCAACGTCCCAGCGCCGCAATTCGATTGCCATCAGGCGATTGGCATCGAAAGACGCTAAACCGGTAACGGATCGCCACCAAGACGATGCATGACTTGCAACTTTCTGACGGAATCGATCAGCAAGGAAAGACCAAACCCCACCAATCCAGTTGGACAAACATTGCGCCACAAACAGAATATCGCCTGCTGGAATTCGGACGTGAAGCTTGATTATTGCTTTGTCGGACAGAACCCACACCACCCAGGCGCTTATCGCGCCCACCCCGATCGGCCAAGAGGCGTGCCAGAATTCGACTGCGGAGAGCGTTCGCTGTAGTGCCTCGTCAGCCATAGGCCACAGCCAGGTGGAACAAACCACGAGAGCCAACAAGATTGTCCAAGGCAACAAAAGACCTCCGATTATTCCTGCCCGGCGGTACCCTCGAGGCCAGGCGAGATACAGGAAGCGCATCATCAACAATGTGGTGCCAACGGCGATCAGCGATAGGACGGCTGCCATCCAGTGGGGCCAGGGTTCTGGCAGGACGGTTATCAAGGACATCAATGCACTCTTGGCGACAGCGCCGCTGGTGAACGGCAGACCGGCGAGCGCCAGGGCCGGAATCAGCAGACCTGTTACGACCAAGCAGCGCGACGTCGTACCGCTGCCGGCTGCAGCCGCGACGCCAGCGCCGAGGAACAACGCGCCCTTGGCGAATGCGTGGTGGAATGCATAGATCAGAATAGCGGACAGACAAAGCGGCCATATTTCTGGCGCCACCAAACCCACGCCGACAGCGACTGTCATGAGACCCATTTGACTGACGGTCGAATAGGCCAGGACAGTCTTCGGCCCGCCCTGTAACAGACCCACTATCAATCCATAGACAGCGGCGGACAGACCGGCAACAATCAGCAAGGCTCCCCACTCCGGCAGATTGACCGCTCCAAGCGGCAAGAACCGAAGCCAACCCAATAGCCCGGCGTTGACCATGGCGCCGCTCAGCACCGCACTGGCGGGTGTCGGCGCAGCCGCATGCGCCACCGGTAACCAGAAATGCAACGGTAACGCGCCAGCTTTGATGCCGAAACCCAGGAGCAACAATCCGATGACGAGGTGACTATGCGCGGTTTCTGCGAATCGTTCCAGACTTATAGTGCCTGCGTTCCAGGTACCTTCGACCAGGCCAGCAAACAGGAGAACTTCAGCCAGCACTGCGAGGCACATATAGACGCGCCCCGCCCGCAGTGCTCGCGGATCACGGTTATGCACGATGAGACCGTATGCTGCAAAACTCATTAGCGCGAAGAACAGGTAGAAGCTGAGTACATCCTGAGCCACGATTAGCCCGAGATTGCCGCTCATGGTCAGCAGGTAGAAGGCAAAGAATCGAACGCGTCTGGAATCTTCGGCCAGGTAGCAACGAGCGTAGACACCGGTCAAAAGCCACAACACAGCTGTAAATATCAGGAATACCTGTCCTGTTTCGTCTGTGCCGAGGCGAACCCCAAGAAGAACCCAAGGCAAGTCCAGGTGCTTTCCAGAGGAGAACACTGCAACGGCAAGAGCCGGCAGCGTCGCCCACGGAGCAAATCGAACGACCAGTCCTCGCCAACCCCGCGGCAAAAGAGCTACAGCCAGAAGCAGCGGGAGAATGGGCGCCAGCGCCAACCCGGCATATTCGAACAACGATACGTAAGACGTTTCCCCACTCACTGTCCGTGCTCTCGTGCGGTAATAAGACGTGCCCAATCGAGGGGACTGAGCGGAGCGCTTGCCAGCAGGCCGATGGCCAGCACCATAAGCGCGGTCACAACCGGCGGCAACAACAGCATCCAGTGTGTTTCCAGTGTTTCTCGAGGTCGTTCATCAGGCCAGCGGCCTTTTGGGTCTTTGAACCATGCCGCGTACAGGATTGGCAGGAAATAGGCCGCGTTGAGCGCGCCGCTGATGACAAGGACGGGTATGACCCAGTGTTGGCCTGCTTCCATTGCCCCGGTGCCGAGGTACCACTTGCTAATAAAGCCAGCGAGCGGTGGCACGCCCATCATACCGAATGCAGCCAACGTGAATGCCGCCATCGTCCAGGGCATTCGGCGCGCAACGCCATCCAGTTCACCAATCTTGTGAATGCCCAAGGTTTCCGCCAGGTTGCCCGCGCAAAAGAACAGCGTGATTTTCATCAGCCCCTGATGGACGAGATGAACGATGCCGCCGATTGTGGCGATCGGGCCAACCAATGCGATACCGAGCGTGATGAACGACACCTGGCTGACGGTCGAATACGCCAGTCGGCGTTTCAAATCCTCCTGGAATAGGGCCCGAATCGACCCATAAACGATAGTTACTGCTGCCACTATCGCCAACGGCAAGGTTACGCCGAGGTCTGCGGCAAACTCTATCCCGAAGACGTCGTAGACCACACGCACGATTCCGAAGGCGCCCGCCTTGACCACGGCGACCGCGTGCAGTAACGCGGATACAGGGGCCGGGGCCACCATAGCCTTGGGCAGCCATCCGTGCAGTGGGACTAGTGCCGCTTTCACGCCGAGCCCGGCGATCAATACAACGAAGATGATTGTAAGCGTTCCCCGGCTTGCTGCAGCGATATCCGATCCGGCCATGAAGCCACCGCGCGCGAATTCCAGCGTATCAAACAGGGTGTAAAGCCAAATCGTTCCAACTAGCAGCAGTGCGCCCCCCGCAATTGTGTAGCGCAAGTAGCTGCGCCCAGCCAGGCGCGCCAGTTCCGTGCCGCGATGCACGATCAACGGGTAGGTTGCCAGCGTAAGCAGCTCGTAGAACAGCAAGAACGTAATCAGGTTGCCAGCCAGCGCCACGCCCACGGTCGCTGTAACGCACAGGCTGAAGAACCCGAAAAAGCGGCTGCGATGGGGAGAATCTTCGAGGTAACCGATGCTATAGATAGTAGTGAGCAGCCAGAGAACACTCGACAAGGAGACAAACAGGAGCGACAGCGCGTCGGCATGCAGCACGAAATCCAATTCGGGCAGCAATGGCAGGCGGGTAACATAGTCGACACCGTGCACAACCCCCCACGCCATCACGCCCACCAGCACCAACTTGAGAACCGCGCCGAACAGATTCAGTGCAGTTCGAGTCCTGACACTCGACTCTGGCAAGCAGAAGATGACAAGCCCCGGCAGCAATGAGCTGGCGAGTATGAGCAATGGCAATGTGGCGCTGGCGTTCACCTCGCGAAGACATCCGTGAATGGGTCGCCGATTTCCATCCACGCCAGGGGCCAGGGTGCTATCAGACCTAGCAGGATAGCGACCATGGCCAAAATGAGCGCAGTCCACTCCATTGTGCCCGGTACACTCTTCGACGCGTGAGGCGCTTCCGCCTGTGTAAAGGCATGGCCGATGACCTTAAAGACATAGGCGGCTGCGAGCATACTCCCGAGGATCAGTGTCGCCGCCCACCACCACTGTCCAGATTTCAGCGAGGCCTCCACCATTAACCATTTCGCAAGGAAGCCACCACTGGGTGGCAAACCCATAATGCTGACGCCCGCAATTGCAAATGCCGCAAACGTAATCGGCAGACGTTGCGCTATGCGATGCAGGTTTTGGATGCGGTCGTGTCCGGAAAAATACTGGATGTTGCCGGCTGCCAGGAACATGGCCGCCTTGGCCACCGCGTGGGAAAGGACCAGATAGAGGACTGCCCGCCAGGCGGCCGGGTTCGCCAACGGGAAAGCCAAGAACAAATAGCCTACGTGCATGATCGTCGAATAGGCAATCAAGAGCTTGAGTCGCTTGGCCCGCAAGGCCTGAAGGCCTCCCCAAAGGACCGCGGTCGTTCCGAGCGCGCCGAGCAGATTGGCGAGTGTCGAATTGCCTGCAGGAACAACCTCGAGCCAAAGACGCAGAAAAATATAGAACGAGGCTTTGACGACCAGCCCAGACAACACCGCGCTTACAGGCGTCGGGGCGCTCGCGTGCGCAGGCGGCAGCCAGAAATGGAATGGGAAGAGAGCTGTCTTGAGCGCGAGACCGGCGAAGATGAGACTGAACGCTGCCCACGTCGTCGGTGTAGACGCAACGCGTTGGCCAAGCGTCACGATATCAATGCTGCCGAAGCTGTGGTAGATCAAGGCGACGCCGAGAAGAAAGGCCAGCGATCCGAGCAAGCTGACCAGTAGATAGCGCGTGGCAGCCGTCAGGGCATCCCTGCCTCCGGCAAGAGCCGTGAGCGCCACCGCGGCCAGCCCCATTAGCTCAAGTGCGATATAGAGATTGAAGATATCGGCCGAAAGAAACAACGCGTTCAACGACGCCAAAAGGAACAACCAGAGTGGCCAGAACCGCGACGACTGCTCGGGTTGAAAATAGCCGGTCGAGTAGATTGTAATCGCAAGCCCCACAACCGCAGTCGCGGCCAGCATCAACAGGCTCAGGCCATCAGCAAGAAGCTCGATACCAAGCGGCGCGCCCCAACCGCCTACCGTATGCCGATACGCGCCGAATGAAATTAGGCGGAATGTCAGGCCAGCGATCAACAGAATCATCGACAACACTGTGCCGACTGCCAAGGACTTGGCCGCATTCGGCCACACGAAACATGCGATCGAACCAAGCAATGGCAGAATGATAAGGAGGACTTCCCAGGGGATCGTTGGGAATGCCGCTCCCACCGCTGTTACTCAGTCCGCTCGTCGTGAAGTTCTGCCCGTCCGGTTTCTGCGACGAGCCTTAACAACAACACTAGCGCGAACGCAGTAGCCGCGACGGCAACGACTATTCCGGTAATCACCATCGCGTGCGGCACCGGGTCAGGCGCGGCATCGCCGGTGCGCTTGGCGAGCGCTGCTAACACCAGTAAAACGCCGCTGCCCATCACGTTGATCGCGAGTATCTTGCGCATAAGGTGTGCGTGCACGATCAACGCGTGTAGTCCAAGGCAAAACAGGCCAATGCCAACCAACGCGAAAAGCTGTGCGGGACTCATTGGCCCTCTCCTTCGCGAGGGCGTTCACCCAAGAACAACGCGGCCAACGTGACGCCGATTGATAGCATCGTTGTGACTTCCAGGATGAGGATCAGAACTCCGGCCTGCTGCTGTGGGTATTCCAGGAGATTCCATCCCATCACGCTCGTAGCGAGCGCAAATGCGAGGAAGAAGACCGGTCCGGCCACTAGCAGGAGCCGCAGAGGCATCCCTGTGAATCGTGGATGTGGCCGCCAGCCCGTTAGCAAGAGCAAGACACCGGCCGCACCCAACACCGCCCCCGCCTGGAACGCGCCGCCTGGCGCACTGGCGCCGACCCATAGCAGATAGGCGGACAGCAACAGTAGTACCGGCGCCAGGATACGCACCAGCGTATCCAGCACAGATCCTGCCGGTGCGACACGTTGCGGAGGCAAGCCGCCAAGAGACCAGACACTCATCAATGCAAGCAGCAGTACGAGCACTTCCAGCAGCGTGTCATAGCTGCGGAAGTTGAGCAGCACGGCCGTCACGGGGTTACTCACGCCACTAATGTCGATACTGGCGGCAACGTCTGCACTGAGCCCTGCCGAGATAAGGGGTAAGGCGAAGACCGAATAGGCCAGCCCCGCGGCTACCATTGCCAGCAGCAACGCAGCAATCCACTGAACAGTACGAATTGCATATTCTCGTTTGCCTGTCTGGACCACACTGTGTTTCGCCGATTCCGCGACTGTTAACCTTGCCAATGCCGCCAACAGCAGAGCCCCGGTCAATCCCGCGCCAATCGCCACTTCGGCAAGCGCAATATCCGGCGCGTCCAGTCGCACCCAGGCAATAGACATCATAAGACCGAAAGCGACGAACAATACGATCGCTCTCAGTAACTGGGGACTGGCCAGTGCCCAGCACGCCAACAACAAGAGCCCCAGTCCGGTCAGGCAATCGAAGATCCACTGCAGCAGCGTCAACGTCTCCACATTGGAACTCCTCGTCGCATGGCACCGTTGGAGATCAAATGCGCGACGCTGGCACCGGCAAGAAGCACCAGCACCCAGATCAGCAGCAATTTGCCGACAACGAACCATGATTCAGACTGCACGGCGAGTCCCATAACAACGAATCCCAATCCAACGTTGTCGGACTTGGTCAGGGCGTGGAGCCGTGTATAGACATCTGGAAAACGAACGACACCCACCGCCCCCGCCAGGAAAAAGGCCGCCCCGACAATCTGCAGCGCGGCAGCCACGCAGTCACTCAGGGTCACAGTCGACCTCCTCCGACCAGGCGCGCTGCACGAACGCCACCGCCGTAACGGCGGCCAACACAGCGAATACCAGCGCTACATCGCGTAACGCTGCGTTGCCGAATGCCTGCGCAAGCAATAGCAGTATTGCGACTGCGGTGGTACCGAATAACTGTACTGCCAACATACGGTCGGCGGCGGTGGGCCCACAAAGGGCACGCCATATGCCTCCGCAGATTGTCAGAAGCAGGAATAGTCCGAGCGTGAGATTGAGCAATTGCACTAGCAACCCCCTCCGCTGCGTGCTGGTAAGGACACACCGAACAACGCGGCAACCAATCCCTCAAGCGTCGCAAGCTCGGTCAGGACGCCTTTCCGACTGCTGAGCACATGGACTCTCAGGAAATGCGAGTTCAACTCCACGCTCAGGGTGCCGGGCAGTAGAGATACCGTGTTGGCCATAAACACGAGCGGTAATCCCGCCGGAAGCCGTATCGTGTATTCCACCTCTTGGGGGTCAACAGGCATGTCGGGGTGAAACGCACGCCAAGCCACATCCGCACCACCGAGCAAGGAATGAAACAGAAAGTAGGGCACGAACCTGAACAATTCGAACCAGACCATATTCGTCGGAAAAGTGAGGACAGCGCTGGCCGTTGCCACCACTACGACGACCGGTACACCAACCCACCAGGACGCACTTTCGCCTTCAGCCAGAACCCACCACACCAGGGCAAACAGAAATCCGCTGCGCAGGATACCGGGCCAAAGATCTTGCAACGCTGGACGCCGACGTGATGTCGATGTGGTCCGGATGGTTACATCGTCGTCGTAATCTCTGTCCCGATCTCGTTCCATCGCGTGCTCTCCTGTGCGGTCGTGCCGAACGTGCAACTGACCGAAGAACAACGTCCGTTGTGCTGTCAGGTGTGCAGCATCAGGATTGGAATCGACGATTGTTTAAGCATGAACTCGGTCACGCCGCCGAATACCAGCTTGCTCATTCGGTTTCGACTGTAGGCCCCCATCAGCAACAGATCACTCTCCGTGGATTTGAAGGTCGCCAAGATCTCCTTCGACTCATTCTTTCCCTGGGTTGCGACACGTTCTGATTTGATACCCCAGTACTTAAGGTACGTTGCCAGTTGGCCCGACTTTGGGCCCACACGATTCTCGGCCCCACACGCAACGATTGAGACAAAGTCAGCCTGGGCAAGCAACGGCATTGCCGCGGCAACTGCCCGGGCTGCCTCGGCGCTCTGGTTCCAGGCGATGCAGACGCGTTTGCCGACCGTGCTCTTGTCGGCCTGTGGGAGTACCAATACGGGACGAGACGATCTCAGCAGCGACGCTGACAGGAATAGCCGCGCAAGCGTTCCTCCTTTGCTGGTTGGGCGAGAGACAACTAACAGATCTGCCACCGGCCCCATGATGCTGATGACTTTCTGAGGCGAGCCTGCTTTTTCCATCCAGACCGCACCTGGCTTGGCGCGCGGGTTTCGCAGGAGCTCATAGCCGTGACGCTCCGCTACCTGTGAGTACAGTTTTTTTGCTGCGTTTCGCGCCGTCGTGGCGCCTTTTGGTTTGGCGGCCGCCTGCCAAACAGCCTCGTCGCTTGCTATTCCCGAGAAGTCCAACATTGATGGCACCGCAACCGGCGAGTCAGTATGTGGCCGAATGTGACAGCCAATAACACTGGCACCTAAGGTCCGCCCGAGTGCAAACGCCTTCGTCAACGCTACCGCGCATTCGGGCCGGTCCGCAACTGGAACAAGAATGACTCGCACGTTTGCTATCCCCTTACGAAATGCCTGTAACTTTTCTCTATGAGATGTCGTCCAGTCAGTACACCGATATTGGCCGTTAGCCTTGCACGGCAACCGGGCTCACAAAGCCCGGCGGTTTGACCGTCAACACCGAACAGTCAATTTGGTTCAAAATGGTCTCGGCGGTATTGCCCATGATAAAACCGGCAACACCGGTGCGCGCAACGGTTCCCATGACAATGAGGTCGGCATCCAGCTCCACGGCCGTTGTCGGCACTGTGTGTTCTGCGTCGCCTTCCACCACGTGCAGTTTCGGGCCAATGTAGTCAACCGCATCTTTATCGGCGGGGGTACCGTAGTTATTGACGAGTTTTTCGAGCCAGCGAGTTCGCCTGCCGGCCTCCGTTGACGCCATCTCGTCCACTGCAGCATCTGAAGCAGCCGTGTGCGGTGACCTTAGGTGGCTCTCACCGAACAGTCGCCATGCATGCACAATGTGCAGTTCACTGAATTCCGCCAGTGCCAATGACGTCGACATCTCGAGTATCTGGCGGTTGAGCCCGTCTTTTACTGCGCCTTCGGGATCCTGGTCCACAGCCGCTAATATGCGGCGATATTGGTGGCGCTCTGTTCCTTTGACAATCCACACCGGGCACGGACACTTGCGCATGAGCTTCATGTCCGTACTGCCAAATAACGTTCTTGTCAGGCCCCTGGCGCCCTCGGCACTCTTGATGACCAGGTCGTAGCCGTTTTCTATCACCTGTCGGATGATTTCGACAAACGCCTTCCCAACCAGCACCTTCGTCCCGATGGTCACTCCGTCCTCCGCAACGGTGCTGGCAAACCTCTCAAGTCTGTCACGCTCTTCAGTTACGGCGATCTCCCCCAATTCCGCGGGTGTGACTGCGATGATCGCCATGTCCAATCCCGCGGGAATTGCGTCGACAACAGCGCAGATTGTCAGCGCGGCCTGGTTGTTCCTCGCAAGAACAATCGCCCGATGCAATGCCGCAGATTGATCCGTGCCTGCATCGGCAATCAAAAGGATGTTAGAAAATCTTTTCATGGGCTTTGTCACGTTTGGTGTCGGCCCACCGCCGCCACATTAATATCTGGCTTCCAGAAGCATACTACGTAGTCTCCGATTGCTGCGTGATCCGGGCTAATACCTACCGGAATGCTCCAACCCTTCTGGCTTCACGACTCGGATCAAGCTGCCATCGCAGCACTCAACACTACCGTAGCGAACTGGCATTGACGAACCCTCACTGCGCCGATTTGAGGCCTGTATGGCCGAGCTCCTTGCGCTCTCAGTATCGAACATAGGCGAACCGTCGGCCTAGCAGAGAAAGCGTGCCGCACTTTGTTCCGCTTAACCAGCGATTGAGAATCGACAAGCCCGTATCGTAGATATCAAACGATTTAGACACGCGACTGACATCGGCGCATTTGATGTCAGGTTCGCACGACAACTGTGGGTTATTGCTCGACGCCGGGTCAATGCATCTTGACAGGTGGCCACGTCGGCCGGCCCGCTGACCGATATTCGAGGGGACAACGATGGTGCTGGCAAATACGATTCGACATCTCCGCTTTGGCGACGGAGAAACGGTGCTGTCCCAGCAGGAGCTCGCCGATCAGGTAGGCGTGAGCCGTCAGACGATCAATGCGATTGAGCGCGGCAAGCATCAGCCCTCGCTTGAGCTGGCATTCAGAATCGCAGGTGTGTTCGATAAGCCAATCGATGACGTATTCCTGTTCTTTCCGGATGTCGAAATCGATTACGAGTCCCTGGAGGCGGTGGTCATTCAGGTCTGCTGGGAGAAGCCTGGGCCATAGCGTCAATCGGTCCGTCTGGCCGCGTCACTACCAGAGCGTAAGCGCTGTAGTGACGCGGCACAGAAACCGCACAGTCATGCGGTCTGTAAACGCATATCTGCTCGTTCTCGGCGAGTGATCCTGGCGGTCGATACTATCTAAGCGACAAAACGCCAACACGCCATGTTGGCTTTTCTCGTATCGCAGCGACTCCTTTGCATCTAGCTTATACCCCATGTATCCGCATGGCCGCAGCGGACAAAGCGGCAAGACACGAGCCCTTGGGCATTTTATCAACTACGACTCAAAGGAGGTATTCATCACTAGAAATAAGCTTGGGCCTTCGGGCCAACTGGTAGCCATCGGCTGATTCCAAAAAGGAATCACCGATGAACCTGATCACGGCTTCAGGCCGATAGGGACTGGTGTCCCGTGACCGATTCCGAGGAAAACTCGGACCTCGTCAGCCCACAGGGCTGCGAGCTGGTCATCCAAACTCACCCAACGAATCTTGATGCACCATGAAAGACCTGAACTACCAGTTAATGAAGCTCTGCAAAGACAACCGCGATGGCAGCTATTCCACGCAGGCAACACGACGGAGAATTCTCGATCTGATTGCCACTCAGATCCAGGCATTGGGATTTCGGCGCATGCAGACCAGATCCTTGAAGCCAAAACACATTGAAGCCCTGGTCGCCCATTGGCGAGACCAGGGCATCGGTACAGGAACCTTGAAGAACCGCCTGTCAGCGCTGCGTTGGTGGGCCAGGAAAGTGAACAAGCCCGGCATCATTGCGCGGGAAAACAGCATCTATGGGATCGGCAAGCGATCCTATGTGGCCAAAGAATCAAAAGCTCAGCGACTGGATGAGGCAAAGCTCAACAAGATCACAGATCCCTATGTCCGTCTCAGCCTCCAACTCCAGGCCGCATTCGGACTCCGCCGTGAGGAGGCCATCAAGTTCAGCCCGCGCTATGCAATCCAGGGCGATCACATCAAACTCAAGGCGAGCTGGACAAAAGGTGGCCGTGCCCGAGCCATCCCCATCACGAACGACATACAGCGTAGCCTTCTCCACGAGGTCAGCAATCAGGCCAGAGGCGGCGCACTTATTCCTCCCGAGCTCAATTACGTGGCACAAATGCGTCTCTATGACCGCCAAGTCCGCAACGCTGGCATCACGAATCCCCACGGCCTGCGACACGACTACGCCCAACGACGTTATGAGGAACTGACTGGCTGGAAGGCACCGGCGGCCGGTGGCCCAGCCTCAAAATCCCTTAGCTTGGAACAACGCGGGCTTGATAAGGGAGCCCGCGAGACGATATCTCAGGAGCTGGGCCACAGTCGCGAGCAGATTTCTGCGGTGTATCTGGGGCGATAGCCGCCCGGAATCGTGCGGTGTTTAACAGTGAAATTTCGTCGTGATCGTCCACTGAAATCCACGAAAATCCAACGGCACTTGTAGCCCAGAACGTGCCAGACCTCTGTAAGCTTTTGATTTAAAAGGAAGAAAAAATTGTTGCCCATGCAGACGAATAGCACAGATATTTTAGTCTTAATTTCAGTCATCTACGATCTTTTTCTCATCTACTTTATTACTATCGAGGAACCTGTTTAGGCAAGTACCAGGCAGCAGCTTAAGGCGCCATTGAGGCCAGCAATTCTACAGACTATGACGCCCCGGGGAAGACCGCCGCATTGTGACTTCGACAGCGACTAGCCAGATTCGCTCTGGCCTTGTTCGTTCTCGAGCCCACTCTTCCATGCGGCATCAAGCAGCATCTGGGTTCGTTCGCTCATCCGCATACTGCGTTCAATCCCGGCCTGATCAGTGACCATCAACGCGAAGGCTTCGAACATTAATGATGGCCCGGGTTTGCTCGCAGCAACCGTGATCGACTCAACTTTGGCGCCCGTAATGAAATCGCCTTTGTGCAACGTGTAGGTCCCGTGCCCATCGTCATCATGGCTGATAAAGTCATCCAGCCGAATCACGCCGTTCGCCCCGCAGATGCGCAGGTCCATATTGACGCCACCAGAATCGAAGCCACAACTCCAGGTCGATATTGAACCGTCATCAAAGCGCATGACACCGCCGCCGCTAATGACCGCAGCGGTCGTCACGTCGCGCCGGAGATACGTGCTGGCTGCAAGAAGACCAATGCCTGGTGGCAAGTACTCGACGATCGCCCGCATGTTGTACCAGCCGGCATCGCCGATAGCGCCCAGCGGCTCCAGCGAGGGATTGAAGCGAATGTTGCCACGATCCGCGAGGTTGAATTGAAAGGACGAGTCCAGCGAGCACGGACACCCAACACTGTCTTGCATACGTGACTTTATTTCATGGGTTCTGGGATGGTGCGTAAAATGGGTTCCATCCATGAAGCCAACGCCATTTTCACGACACGCGGTGCTTATTCGTTGCAGCGACGCTGAACTCGCAAACGGTTTCTCACACAGGACGTGTTTGCCGTTTTTTGCCGCGGCGATGCAGATCGCCTCACGTGTGCTCGTCGGTGTCGCTACGTAAATCGCGTCCACACCATCCCACGCGATCATGTCAGCCCAGGAATCAAATGCGCGACCGACCTGATTCGCGTCAGCAAACGCCTGCGCGGAACGTATCGCGCGGCTGGAGACTGCTGCGAGTTCTGAGTTATCGGCGTCTTTTATCGCGCTCGCCATCCAGCTCGCGATCGAGCCAGTTCCGACGAACCCCCAGCGAATAGTTCCAATGGACACAGTGCGTTACATGTTGCCAATACTGTGCGCCCCGTCGACCGGTAAAGCTACGCCATTGACGAACGAACCGGCGTCACTCGCAAGCAGCATGAAGGGCGCACCGATTTCTTCCATGTTGCCGCTGCGGCCGGCCGGTGTGCTGCGCAAGTATTCAAGTCCGCGTTCGGTCTCGAAGAAGTCTGCGTTGAGCTCGGTGACGAAATAGCCCGGGCACAATGCATTGACGCGAATGCCCTTCCTGCTCCACTCAAGCGCCAGGCTTTCGGTGAGCGAGATCACTGCCGCTTTGGACGCGGAGTAGCAACTCGTTGTAATCGACACGCGCATGCCAAGTATCGATGCGGTATTGACGATGCTGCCCGGCTTGCCCGCTGCAATCATGCGAGTGCCCGCTTCCCTTGCGACCAGCCAGGCACCCTTGAGGTTTGTATCCATGACAAAATCCCAGCTGTCTTCGTCGATATCTACGGCTTTCTTCGTAACGGCGACGCCGGCATTGTTGGATACGATCTCGACGACGCCGAATGCTTCCTCTGCGGCGTCAAACGCCGCGGTCACGCTTTCCGCCCTCGTTACGTCCAGCGGCACCGCAATCGCCTTGCCGCCATCGTCCTCAATCTCTGCCACCAGCTTCTCAAGTCGATCAATGCGCCGTGCGGCCACGACCACTTGCGCACCATGGTGCGCGAGCAGCTTTGCAAAGTAAGCGCCAAAACCGCTTGAGGCACCGGTTACGAGCGCCGTCTTGCCACTCACGTCAAAACACGAATCAGTCATGCAGTTCTCTCCTCAATCTCGCTCGATCACATTGATCGCTTCGTTGGCAAGTTTTGGTGCCAGTGCACCGTATTCCAGTGCTCGATCACTCGACGCGTTGCCGTCCAGTGCACGCTTCAGCACACCCTGCAAGATAGCTGCCAGGCGAAAGAAACTGAAGGCTATGTAGAAATTCCAGTTCGGAATGTCGTCGAGTCCCCTGCGTCTGCAGTAGTCGGCAACATACTGTTGCTCGCTCGGGATGCCGAGCTCTTCGCGATCCACGCCCCCTAATCCGGCAATTACCGCGTCACGACCTACCCGTAACTGCATGCACTGGTAGGCCAGGTCCGCATACGGATGACCGAGCGTCGACAACTCCCAGTCCAGCACTGCCAGCGCACGTCCTTCGGTCGGGTGGAAAACGATGTTGTCCAGGCGGTAGTCGCCGTGCACCAGGCTCGCCTGGCCGTCATCTTCGGGAAGGTTTGCAGGCAGCCATTCGATGAGCTGATCCATTGCTGCGATCTGCTCGGTCTCGGAGGCTTTGTACTGCGAACTCCAGCGACCGATCTGGCGTTCAAAATAGTTGCCGGGACGACCGTAGTCGGCAAGACCAACGGCATCGACATCAACGTCATGCAGTGCGGCCAGCACGCGGTTCATTTCGTCGTAGATTGCGCTTCGCTCGGGCGCGCTGCAGTCGGGCAGCACCGGGTCCCAGAATATTCGTCCATCTTCGAAACTCATGACATAGAACATGCCACCGATCAAATCGCGGTCAGTGCAAAGGTGGTAAGCGCGCGCGACCGGCACGTCCGTGCTGGCCAGTGCTGAAATGACGCGAAATTCCCGATCCACAGCATGCGCCGACTTCAGCAACTTGCCCGGCGGCTGTTTGCGCAACACGTACTGGCCGGACTTCGCGTTGAGCAGGAACGTCGGGTTGGATTGTCCTCCCGCAAATTTTTCGGCACTCATGAGGCCGTCGAATTCCTCGATGTTTGCCTCGAGATACGGCCCGACGACATCCAGGTTCAGTTGTTCGACTGCCATGGCGATCAGCTCGCGTAGCGCTTGATGAGCTGCTTGCCCAGCGCCATCATGTGGACCTCGTCCGGCCCGTCTGCAAGGCGGCACCAGCGGGCATAGCTGTACGCCTCTGCCAGGCACCAGTCATCGCACAGTCCACCTGCTCCATGCATCTGAATCGAGCGATCGATCACCCGCTGCGCCATCTCCGGCACAGTAATCTTGGTTGCTGCAATCAGGTCGCGAGCATCCTTGCTGCCGACCTTGTCCATCTTGTCGGCTGTCATCAGCGTCAGAAGGCGCGCCTGCTCGATCTCGGCAAATGACCGGGCAATGTTCTCGCGTACGGATTGATGCTCACTAATCTTGCGGCCGAACGTACTCCTGGACTCTACGCGTTGGCACGCGAGCTCCATCGCCCGCTGCGCGCTGCCTATGAGGCGCATGCAATGGTGGATACGTCCCGGTCCGAGTCTGCCCTGTGCAATCTCGAATCCGCGGCCCTCGCCAAGCAGGATGTTCTCTGCCGGCACGCGAACATTGTCGAACGCGACTTCGGCATGGCCAAGGGGTGCGTCGTCATAGCCCAGTGTGCGCAGACTGCGGGTAACCGTGACACCCTCTGTGTCACGCGGCACCAGAATCTGCGACTGCTGCAGGTGACGGTTGGGGTTATCCGGGTCTGACTTGCCCATGACGATGAGGATCTCGCAATTCGCATGCATGGCACCGGTGATAAACCATTTGCGACCGTTGACGATGTAGTCGTCGCCATCGCGCAGGATCGAGCACTCGATATTGGTCGCATCCGAAGAGGCAACTGCAGGCTCCGTCATCGCGTACGACGAGCGGATGTCGCCGGCCAGCAATGGCAATAACCAGCGCTCCTGCTGCGCCGGCGTTGCGTACTTCATCAGCACTTCCATGTTGCCGGTGTCCGGCGCGCTGCAATTGAAAATCTCAGACGACCACAACACGCGCCCCATCAATTCGGCAAGCGGCGCGTACTCGAGATTGCTGAGGCCAGCGCCGCCATGCTTGTCATGGTCGCCCGGTATGAACAGGTTCCACAGGCCCTCCTCTTTCGCACGCGTTTTCAGATCCGCCATGAGTGGCGGGGTCGACCAACGATTGTCAGCTGCTTCGACTTGCTCGTGATACAGCTTCTCCACCGGGAAAACATGGCGCTGCATGAATTCATCGAGTTGCGAAGCCAGTTTCCCGGCGCGGTCAGAAAGTTCGTAGTTCATGGTCGTTTCCCAGTGACGGTTTTGCGTTCAGCTGTAGGTACGAAAGTGCGCCTGTTCGCGACCGAGCAAGTGCGGCGCCGCGTTAAATTCCGCCAGGCTGATTTTGCTCGTGTCAAAAAAGAAGCGCGTAATGCTCGTGTTTAGTATTTGCAGATTCAGGTCAAAGATATGGTTTGGCGAAAGGCCCAGTACCGAACCAACGAACATGCTGATGGCGCCGCCAGAACTCACTACCAGGACACGTTTGGATTGTGTTGCCATGCTCTGCAACATCGACCGGGCGTCGGCTACGCGATCCTGAAACGACGACCAGCTTTCCGGCGCGCCATCCAGTTGATTCTCGGACCAGGCGGTTAACACGCGCCGCAGCAGTCGAAAATACGTTTTACGATCATCCGGGCTGGCCAGAACGGCAGCGACCAGCTCATCGGCCGGGAACACATCGCTATACACACGCATCATGGTGCGAAAGTCATACTCATTCAGACCAGGGTGTGTTTTCTCGAGGATATTCTCGTCGATCGCCAGCTCGCGCAGCGCGTCGATCGTCTGCTTGTGCCGCTGCATCGCGCCACTGACGACACCGTCGAATTTGATTTCCTGGTCGGCAAAAAAACGTCCCAGCAGTCGCGACTGATCGACGCCCGTTGGCGACAGATTGTCGTACTGTTCCGCGCCGAACGATGCCTGCGCATGCCTCACCAGATACAGTTCACTCATCTCTTGCGCGTGTTTTCGGTAGTCATGATGCTATGATCGCATTATAATCTAATTATGCAAGTGACTCTGACTTTCAATAACTTAAGACAAAACAACTATGAAAATTGAATCCCACGCAGACTATCCGCAACAGCTCGCCGGCAACGATACCGTCCTGCAGTCGCAGCAGGAAATCTACCAGGAGCTGTCGGTATCCAACATTGAAAACTACGTCGGCACGACCCGTATCCCGGTTGGCCTCGCCGGCCCCGTGAAGGTTCTTGGCGATCACGCCAAGGGGACCTTCTTTATCCCGATGGCAACCACCGAGGGCACTCTCGTCGCCTCCACCGCCCGCGGCATGAAAATCATGAATGAAAGCGGCGGCGTACGCGTCAAGGTCGTGCGCAATGGCGGCATTCAACGTGCGCCCGTGTTCGAATTCGACAACATTGACGACGCCTACGATTTTACCCAGGCCATCAACGATGACTGGTCGTGGATCGTGCCGGTCATGGAGTCAACGACGGCCCATGGCAAGGTCATGAGCATTCAGGCCTGGCAGCTAGGCCGCATGGTGTGTCTGCGCATGACAATGGACTCGGGCGATGCGTCGGGCCAGAACATGGTCAGTATTTCCGCCCAGGTCGGCGTTGACGCAATCGTCAAACGCTACCCGAGCATCACGCGCTACCGCATGGGAGGCGGAATCAGCGGCGAGAAGACCCCTTCGAGCGTCAACACGCTGCTTGGCCGGGGCAAAGCGGTAACTGCCAGCGTTACTATCGATGGCGAAGTCATGCGCCGTATCACGCGTGCTGAAATCGCCGATATTCCAATGCACCAGCAGAACGTTTCGAACTTCGCGATGTGGGGCGGTGGTCAGGGTTCCCATAACAGCATCGCCAACACGCTCGTGGCAATGTACATCGCGTGCGGGCAGGACGTCGCCGCCACGGTGGAATGCCGCTGGGCAAACAACATCTTCGAATATGACCGTGACAACGATTCGCTGCGCTGGGATGTGCACATCCCGAATATCACCGCAGGTACGGTTGGTGGCGGCACCGGGCTGCCAACGCAACGCGAGTGCCTGGAACTGATCGACTGCCATGGCAGCGGCAAGGTCGACAAGTTTGTCGAACTGTGCGCTGTTGCCGCGCTCGCAAATGAGATCTCTTTCTGGGGCGCACTGTGTGCGCAGGAATGGATCGATGCTCACGCAAGCCTGAAGTCGCGGTAGTGGCGAAACGGCATACGCATCCGGACGTGGATGCGATTCGCGAATTGCCATTGCTCTTGACGCAGGTCATTCCCGCGAAGTGGCAAGACCAGAACGGCCACGTCAATGTCAGTTTCTACATGGATATCTACAATGACAGCGGCTGGCCGTTGCTGGATCTGATTGGCGTGGACCAACGGTACTTCTCAGATCGCAAGCTGGGCCTCGTCGACCTCGACAACCACATTCGATATATCAGCGAGCTGCATGTTGGTGACCGCGTATCGGTCTACGGACAGTTTCTCGCCTGCGATGCGAAGCGCGTGCAAGGCGTCATATTTATCGTCAACGACGGCAAAGACCAGCTGGCCAGCACCATTGAGTTCCTGTCACTCAGTATTGACCTTGAGAAACGGCGATCCGCCGCAATTCCCGCTGATATATCCGTACAACTAAACGACAGAATTCGCACACAGCGGCAACTCGATTGGACAGCGAGTCCGTGTATGTCGCTAGCCAGGTAGCAAAAAAAGGGGCCGACATAGTCGACCCCTTTTGTCTTCGTTGCAGTTCTTTCGACCTGCAGTCGTAGCGACTATTCCCAGGTATGGTTAAAGGTCAGGCCCCAGGTCCTGGGCGGTGCATAAATTTCCGTGCCACCACCGAAGCTGCCATCGATGTGATGCACCGAGTAGAGCTCGTCCGTCAGGTTCTTGCCCCAGAGGGTCAGATCCCAGCGCTGGTTGGAGGAAAGGTAGCGAACCGATGCATTCGTGACAGTGACGTCAGGCGCCAGGCCCCTGAGATCATTGTCGAGTTCGAAGTGGAAATCATCGGTGTATGACGAGGTCACGATCATGTCCAGCCCGGCGCCGGACTCGAACGGCAGAAACAGATCCGCGGACAGCGTCCAGGTCGTTTCAGGTGCCCGGGTCAGGAGGTTGCCGGCGTTTGCGCCTGCCGTAAACTCATGATCCATCGTCGCGAAGTTGCCGCTTATCGTGAAGTTCTCCGTAAACGCAACCGCGAAATCGGTCTCGATGCCCGATACCTCGGCCGCCGCATTGTCGGCCACCAGGATGAAGTCAACCAGAGCCCAGGTTTGCAGGTCTTCGTAGTCGAGGTCGAAGTACGTGATATTGAATCGCAGGCGATCATCCAGCCACTGCGTCTTGGCGCCGACTTCGTAGTTGGTAGACGATTCCGGCAGCAACGGTGCGGACGCGATCAGGGGCGATGAGGTATGCGAATTAAACGCGCCACTCTTGAAGCCTTCCGAGTACGTGAAGTACAGCATGGCATCATCAGTAACTGACCAGTCAAGCGATAGACGAGGCGTCACTTTGTCCCATGACGCTTTGCCCGTCGTTGAGTACGGTGCGCCGGTCGGGCCGAGCGGGATGCCCCAGCAACAGCCGTCCTGAGGAATATTGCTGACTGCCTCGCTGTCCTGCTCTTTCTGGTCATCCGTGTAGCGCGCACCGAGCGTCAGTCCGACGGTATCGGTAACGGCCCAGGTAAACTGGCCAAACGCGGCAATGCTTTCACTCTTTGCGCTCATGTTGAACGTCACGTCGCCGTCACCGAAGGGAACCGGAGCGATAGGCCCCCAATACGTAACGAAGCGCTCGCTCTTCGAAACGTTTTCCTTGAAGTAGTAAATGCCGGCTACCCAGTTGAGATTGTCGTTGGCGCCTGCCAGGCGAAACTCCTGGGATATCTGGTCCGCGTCCTGTACGGCACTGTCGTCAACTTCATAGATGCCGGTACCGCCGGACTGGTCCGACAGCAGCGGTACCAGTGGCTGGAACCACTCGGACTCGCTCTCACGAAAAGCTGTGATGGATGTCAGCGTCGCCCAATCGAGATCGGCATCCACTTTGGCCATCAGCCCATACATGTTCTTGTTCGAGGTTTGAATCTCGTCGTGGCTCGCTTTGCGCGGATCGTTGCCGAAGGTTGCGATTTCCGCGATTTGCGGATCGACAAAAGCCGGCGGGAAAATCGGCGCGACATCGAAGTTCGTCAGGAATCGGTTGTCCCCGCTGGTGTCGATATCCGTGTAATCAAAGCCCAAGAGTACGTCGACGGTATCCGATGGCGTAATTAGCAACTGCCCGCGGAAACTCTGCGTGTCGTCATCCTCGAGGTCCTGGCCCGTCGTTATGTTCTCCGCGTAGCCGTCCCGGGTACGAAGATTGACCGTAAACTTGCCAGCGACATTGTCGGAAATTGCGCCGTTAACATAGCCACGGAAATTCAACAGACTGTAGTCACCCACCGTCAATCCAGCCTTGGCTTCGAATTCCTGTTGCGGTTTCTTGGTGAAGATATTCACGGCGCCGCCAGCGGCATTACGTCCGTAAAGCGTGCCCTGCGGACCGCGCAGTACTTCAATACGTTCCAGATCATAGAGGTCGGTGCTGGCACCACTTGGACGACCAATATAGACGTCGTCAATGAAGACAGCGACAGACGGATCTGAAGCCGGCCCATCATTGGTGCTGCCGATGCCTCGCAGGTAGAGCTGGGATTCGGCCGTATTGAACGACGTCATCTTGAAATTCGGTGTCTGCATGGCGACATCTTCCATGCGCGTGATGTTGGCCTCAGAAACCATGTCTCCTGAGAACGCGGTGACCGCAATCGGCACGTCCTGAAGGCTCTGCTCGCGCCGTTCAGCCGTAACGACAATCTCTTCGAGCATCGCGCCACCACGCTCCTGGGCGAACGCGCCTGGTGCCATCGTCATTGCGGCGCCAACGGCCAGTAAGGCAGTCGTCGTCCGCAGGACTGTTGAACTTGTCCAAATAGCTTTCTTCATAGTCTTAGATCCCCCTGGTTGAGCCAATGCTCCAATCCGGAACTGGTGCTGCGAATTTGCAACCGAAACCGGCATAGCCGCGCCACCGTGTATTTTAATACGTCACTTTCATAAAGAGACTTACGTCGAGAATACTCGTTGTCCGGATGCTTTGCAATAGCATTCTTGACCGTTCTTGACCCTGCGTTTTCGACTGACTCAGTGGGTTTCAGGGGCTTTCAGACCGTTTCAAGAGATAGCCAGTCGCGCAGAAATGCATTGACCTCGGCCGGCCTCTCCAGCGGTAGCAGATGCCCGGTCTGCTCCAGCACCTGCAAGGTCGCGCCCGGAATATGGTCTGCCAGGTAGCGGTTTCCGCTGACCGGTGTCACGCGGTCATCCGCGCCGCAGAGCACCTGCACCGGGCACTCAATCAACGCCAGTTGTGGCCGCGCATCAGCTCTTGTCATTGCGGCGCGTTGCTGTCGGCCGAACTCCTCGACGCCCAGCTCTCTACCCATCGCTGAGACGATCCTGCGAGTCTCGGCTGCCCGCGGTCCTTCCTTGCAGACAATGAAATGGCCCATGTCAGCTAGCACCGCGTCATAGTCCTCAGCCGCTTTCCGGATTAGCCACTCGCGCTGTTCAACGGCCTGCTCGGAGTCGGCATACGGCGACGCACTGATGAAAGCCAGCCGGTCGATACGTTGTGCGACCTGCCCAATGAGGTGCAACGCAATGTAACCGCCCAATGAAAAGCCCACGAGTGAAAACGGGCCATCCGGTACCTGACTCAAGACCCGCTCCGCCATCTCTTCGATAGAGGCGGCGCCCAGGTAGTCAGAGACTATGACCTGATAGTCGCTCGACAGATCATCCGCCTGCGCCGTCCACAGGCGGGCATTGTTGCCCATCCCGGGTATCAGGACGACGACAGGTTTTGAGCCGCTACTCAACTAGCGACGACTTCCTGGTGATCGCGAAACGTCCTCGCTGCTCTCAGCAAAATGAACCCCGATAACGGCAGGAAGATCAGCGACATGACCAGCAGCGAGTAGCCGACCGCGCCTTCGTTACCGAATCCATAATCGGTAATCAGGCCGACAATGGTCGGACCGGTGCCGAGACCGATGATGTTGATAAAGAACAGGTATATCGCAATCACCTGGCCGCGATACTGGTTGGGCGTGACCTCATGCAGCGCAGCGGGCGCCACGCCGAATGGCAGGCTAATTACGAATTGCGTGACGCCCATGAGTGCCAGTGAGATCCAGGCACTTGTTGCCAGTGGAAACAACACGGCGGGAATAATTCCAGCGAAGGCGGCGATGACGCCGACCTGTAGCGCGGCACCCCTGTTCCAGCGCTTGTGCAATCGCTGACTGAGAAAACTGCCGAGCATGATGCCCGAGGGCGCACTGATGAAGATTACCAGCCCCAGCCACAGCCCGGCGTCGGCCGAGGTCCAGCCAAAGCTTCGGGTTATTACTGCAGGCGTCCATGCAGAGAAACTGTAGGAATACAGCACCAGGAATGAAAAGCCGAGGTAGTGGCTGATATAGAGCTTTCGCCGCTTGTTGAAGTAGCTACGAAACGCGGCAAACGTAGGCGGCGTTGCACTGACCTCGCGACGCTCAGGCTCGCGCACGAACAACCTTACGATGACAAAAAATAGCAGGCCGGGAAGGCCCACAACAAAAAACACGACCTGCCAGGCCTCGACAGCCCCAATGACTGGCAACGCAATACCGCCGGTACTCTCAACGAGACCAATCACGATGCCACCGAAGATCAGGGCCACACCGACGCCGAAGTAGATGCCGGACGTATACAAGCTCATTGCGCGTGCGCGCTTCTCCGGTGGGAAATAGTCAGAGATGAGCGAATACGCAGCGGGCGACAGGGTCGCTTCGCCAACGCCGACCAGCACCCTTGCTGCAAACAGGGATGCGAAACTTCCGGCAAGGCCGCAGGCCGCGGTCGCAATGCCCCACAACAAGACACCAATCGCAATCAGCTTGGTGCGGTTCCAGTTGTCTGCGAGACGCGCGATAAACACACCGACGAAGGTGTAGAAAAGCGCGAACGCAAGACCGTGCAGCAAACCGATGTCCGTATCGGTCAGATTCAGGTCTTCCTTGATTGGCGCGACCAGCAACGCGATGATCATGCGATCGATGAACGAGAAAATGTATAGCGTCATCAGGACGATGACGACGAACCACGCGTAGCGAATGCTTGGCCACTCGGTCTTGTTCGGCGCCTGCGCGCTCATCGAATATTTGCCTTGGCCGCCTGATACTCAGTTTCTAGCCTGTCGACCAGCCTGGCCAATGGCTGTACCTCGTCGATGCAACCGACCCCCTGCCCTGCGGCCCAGATGCCTTTCCAGGGTTTGACCTCGGCGCCATCCTGACCGGAGAAGTTCATCTTCGCCGTCGAGTTTGCGATCTCGTCCAGGTTCAGCCCCTGGTTCACAATGCTGGGTTTCATCATGCTTGCATTGGCCCCGGTAAATGCCTTGGTGACAATCAGGTCTTCGGCCGTGCAATCGACCAGCATCTGCTTGTATTCGGGCTCAGCGAGGCTTTCATCGGTAGCGATGAAGCTCGTTCCCATGTAGGCGAAATCGGCGCCCGCCACGGTGCTCGCAAGCGCGGCCGCACCGTTGGAAATACCACCCGCGAGTGCAATATAGCCATCCCAGAACTTGCGGACCTCATGCACGAAAGAGAACGGGTTCAACGCCCCTGTGTGGCCACCGGCGCCGGAGCAAACCAGCACCAGGCCGTCCGCACCCGTTGCGGCTGCTTTCCTTGCGTACTCGACGTTATTCACATCGGCGAACACGAGGCCGCCATAGGAGTGCACCTCTTCAACAACCCGTCCCGGGCTGCCCAGCGCGGTGATCACGATCGGCGCCTTGTAGCGCATGACAATCTCGAGATCCTCCGGCAAACGCGGGTTAGTGCTGTGTACCACCAGGTTCGCAGCGTACGGCGCATAGTTCGCGGCGTTCGGATCGTCAGGACTGCACAGGCGGCTGTCGATTTCGGCGAACCACTTTTCGAGATCTTCCGTGGTTCGGCAGTTCGGCGTCGGGAACGCGCCGATGATGCCTGCCTTGCAGGCCTCCACCACCAGGTCAGGTCCGGAAATCAGGAACATTGGGGCCGCAAACAGCGGCATGCGCAATGAGGCTAGTCGTTCGTGTATGTCCATTCTTATTGTTTTCCCCTCGCCTGCGACGCCGCAGACTGTCACTTGCATGAAAGAACTTACCATGCGATAAGACGCCTGTGCCACTAAAAAATGACGTCAACATTGAATTGCCACTGGCCGGCCTCTCCGTTCTGGACGTCGGCCAGTTCATTGCAGCGCCCGTCTGCGCCGCCCTGCTTGCCGACCTCGGAGCGGACGTCATTCGACTGGAACGGCCACAAGGTAGCGCAGACAGATTCGTCACCCCGCTGAGCGAACACCTGCCCGACATCGGCGCCCTTTACGCCAGTGCCAATCGCGGCAAACGATCATTGGCGCTGGATATGCGCGCGCCAGACGCCAGGCCAATTGTCGAACGACTGTTGCAGCGCACGGACGTCGTCGTTGCAAATATGCCGCAGGCTGCTCTCGAAAAGCTGCAACTCGACCTGCCGTCCCTGCGCAGGATCAATTCGCAGATCCTGCTGGCAAACACGACGGCCTACGGCGACGAGGGACCGTGGCAATCACGCACGGGTTTCGACGGCATGGCGCAAGCGATGTCCGGCGCAATGCACCTGAGCGGTGATCGCGACGGACCGAGAAAATCGTATGCTCACTTTGTCGATTTTTATGCCGGCGCGCTGTCGGCCGTCGGCATTCTTGGCGCGCTAATGCAGCGCTCGAACGGCAATGCCAGCGGTATGATTGAGACGTCGCTGCTGGCAAGCGCCTTGATGATGATGAACAGCCCGCTGGCAGAAGAAGCTGTAATGCAGCCGAACCGCGCCGGCAGCGGCAACCGGGCCCAGACCGGCGGCCCCGCGGACGTATTCAGAACCAAAGATGGCTGGATCATCCTGCAGGTCATGAGCAACCCGAAATTCGCGACACTCTGCAAACTGATGGGTAAAGACGAGCTCACTTCTGATCCGCGATTCGCGAGCGACAATCTTCGTGGCGACAACTCGGTGGCGTTGAATGAACACGTTCAGGACTGGTGTGCAGGCCTGACCTCTGATGAATGCGTTGACGCCCTCAGTGCGGTGCGACTGTGTGCATCACCAGTGCTGTCGCCAGCCGCAGCGCTGCGGCATCCGCAGGTCGCCGCGCATTCCTCGCGGCACGAGGTCCGTTACGAGGAAGCTGGCATTGAGGCGCCGCTCTTCATGCCGCTAAAGAATGGCTCCGCACAGAAAACACCAGCACCGGCACCCAGACTGGGGCAGCACACCCGGCCGATACTCGCCGAAGTCGGCTACTCCGCCGCAGAAATCGACGGCTTCATTGACGCGGGCATCATCGCGAGCATTGCGTAGGCGGTTTAGCCGCAAGCTGCGGATGCGGGCACAACAGCAGCTCCTGCATGTCCCCGCTGTCAGTATCGCCCGACGTCGCAAGGATCGAATCCGGTGCCTCGCCGCTTTCCACCCACTGGTCAAGAACCGTAATCGGGTCAAACCGGTCCGGAACGCCAGCCGGCATTTCCCAGCAATGGCCGTGCCCCGGCATCAGGAACAGCCGGTAGAAGGACTGGATGGCATCGTAGCCGCCCATTTCCCGCGCCACGCTGTCGTAGTAGTCCAAGCTCTGGTCCGGCAACACCAGTGAATCTGCCCAGCCGTGCCACATCAGGTACTTGCCCCCCGCGTCGCGAAATGCGCGCAGGTCCGGATCCAGCGCATCAAGCACCGCAGCGTTGCGGGTGAGGCGCTGCGGATCCTTGTCGAAGTCGAAATCGTGTGCCGTGTAATCGTCGGGCGTGCCACCCTCGAAACCCATGTACTTGGCAAAGCCGCCACCCAGCTGGTTGCCGATCGCGACACCGTCCTCCGGATCGAGAAACCAGAATTCCGTAAAGCGCTCGCTGCCCGGCGGCATACCCGGCTGCAACTGCTCGCCGTCTGAGTTGCGCGGTCCCTGGTACCAGGCGCGCATCACGTCTTTTTCCTCTGCCGTTAAGCAGGTGTCACCATCGTCAATATCGCAACTCGGGAACGCGTCCCAGTCCACAACACACTGTCGCGGCGCACTGATGAGTCCGTCCGTTTCTCCGTCGACGGCGTCGCATTGTCGCAGGACCTCCTGCTCGAGCATGGCAATCTTGTCGCCAAAGTTCGCCCGCGTGAGAATCGGCATGCCGTTTTCATCGGCATTCGACTGCTGCACCCACGAGCCATAGATTCCACCGGACTGTGACAGGTTCAGCACACCCGCACCGCCGAGAATGCCGTCAAACAGTTCCGGGTAACGCTGCGCCGCCATTGCCGCCATGCGGCCGCCATTCGAGCAGCCACCAAAGTACTTGCGTGACGGTTGCTTTTCGTAGAGCGCGCTGACCAATGCCACGCCTGCCTGCTGCGTCAGCTCGATACTGCGATGGCCATAGACTTCGACGGCCTCCGGATTGCCTTCTGCCCAGGACGGATCGCCAATTGAGGCGCTGTGGCCGGCGTCCGTTGTGATAGTCGCAAAGCCGCGCTTCAGTGCTTCGTTGATCGTGTTCGAAAAGCCGGGCTTGTCAGGCAACACTCTGCCGCAGTAGCCACCGCAACCGGACTGGTAGTACTTGCCGTTCCAGTCCGCCAGTGGAAAGCGCGCCTCGAAACCGATGTTGGGATCGATCGTGCCCTGCACCTGGCAGAAGTCAGGCAGGTCGTCGCGATCGGTAACCGGCGCCGTTGCGCTAACCGTGAGCCCGGCAAACTGCTGAGATGATATCGCCTCGCAGCGCGCCTGCAGACCGTCTCCGCCGAGTACGTCATCAGGTGACCCGCAAGCGCCGAGGGCTGCCATGAAGGCCGCCGCGATCCAGACGAGGTGCCATTGCCTCACTGCAGGTTGCCGCCGCATCATTTGCCGACGATAAAGCTGACCGTAGTCGTTGCACTGCCACCAATGTTAAGTGTGGCCACGTTTGCAGCGCCTTCGATCTGGTAGTCGCCGGCCTGGTCTGTCACCTGCTTGTAGCTGTCGAGGAGCATACGCACGCCCGTGGTACCCACCGGATGTCCAAGCCCGATCAGGCCGCCACTCGCATTGACGGGGATGCGCCCACCGAGTTCTATGTCGCCCTCTTCGACGGCTTTCCAGCTTTCGCCGGGCGGCGTGATGCCGAAGTGATCGATCGCCATGTACTCGGTACTGGTGAAGCAGTCGTGTGTCTCTATGCCGTCGAGTTCGTCCACGCCGCTCATGCCTGCGCGTGTGAATGCGTCGGTGATCGTGCCGCGGACATGCGGGAAAACATAGTCGCCGCTGCGACCTTCCTCGATTTTCTGTGCGTAGCTGATCGGTGCTGTGCGATGTCCCCAACCCTTGATGTAGGGAATATCGTCAATATTGAGGCCACGACGTTTCGCGTACTCGGCGGCCTTTGCTGCACTGGCCAGGAACACGCACGCTGCGCCGTCGGTAATCTGGCCGCAATCCTGTTTGCGCATGCGACCCTCAATGACCGGATTGGCCTCGTCATCCTCCTGGAAACTCTCTTCAGTAAACACCCATTTGCGTGTCTGCGAATTCGGATTGCGCTTGGCGTTGGCGAAATTGACCTTGGCGATACCGGCCAGGTGCTCCTGTTTCAGCCCGAAGCGGTTGTCGTACTCTATTGCGACTTCGCTGAACATGTGTGGCCATGGGTAGGTGACGTCTGTCGCCTCATGTCCGCTCCACATCGCCGGTCCGCCGATGTACTCCGCCGCCTGCTCCCCTGGAACATTGCGCATCTGCTCCACACCAATCACGGCAGCAACACCGTAGCGCCCTGCTTCGATATCGGCTGCAGCGGACAAAGCCGCGATACTGCCGGAGGCGCAGGCCGCTTCGTGGCGCGATGCCGGTAGGCCGGAAAATGCCGGATGCAGCGCGGCGAAGAAGCCACCAAGATGTCCCTGGCGACAAAACAGCTCCGCCGCAAAGTTGCCAACATGGGCAACCTCGATCTCCTCGGGCTGAAGGTCGACAGCCTCGATGGCCGAGCGCACGGTGCCACCGAAGGCATCAAATATCTCGATGCCGTTTCTTGCCCAGTTCTGCGAGAAGTCCGTCTGGTAACCGCCCAGAATGTACACACGTTCTGCCATGTTGCCTGTCCCCTGATCTACGTTAAGAGTTGCTGATCAACTGCTCGACATGCGCGAGCCGGTCACCGCCCCAGAACATCTCGTCACCGACAAAGAACGTCGGCGCGCCAAAAACTCCGCGTTCCATCGCCTCGCCTGTCACCGCCTTGAGTTTTGCCTTGACCGCATCCGTAGCAGCCGCGGCAAGCAACTGCTGCGCGTCGAGCCCGAGACCCGTGGCAATGTCGGCCAGAACCTCCGGGCTGGAACAGTCACGCCCCTCAGCAAAGCTGGCACTGAACACCGCCTTGGCCCACTCGACGGCTTTGCCCGGATCGTCGTCGTGCAGATGCCAGAACGCGCGGGACGCGGTAATGCCATTGAACGGAAACGCTTCCGGCAACACGAAGGGTGGCTGCCCTGCCGCGGCGGCGCAGCGTTCCAGATCGCGCTGCGCATAACTCATCTTATGGCTCCCGGCCGGCGGTGGCGCATGCTCAAGCGCGTGGAAAATAACGCCGAGCAGGAAGGGTTTCCAGTTGACCGAGACGTCGTGCTGTTCGGCGAGGCGCACGACACCAGGCACCGCTACATAGGAGTAGGATGAGGAAAAGTCGAAGTAAAAATCAATTTCTGCAGGCATGTATCGATTCCGGTTGATTTGAGTCACTTTCATAAATAGACTCAAAAATATACTAGTCTATCGGGCGATTAGCAATTGAAGCGAGGGGACCATGCGCACAACTCCAACTGAGAGAATAGAAGACCTGACAAAACGTGGCTGGTGGGGCACGGAGACGCTTGACGACCTGTTCAGGGCCGCCGTGCAATCCAATCCGGAACAGACCGCCCTCGTCGATCAGTTCAACCGCAGTGACTTCACCGATGGTGAGGCGCAACGCCTGAGCTTTGCCGAACTGGCCAACGTTGCCGACAACCTCGCGCAGCGCTTCTACGAGAGCGGACTGCGGCAGGACGACATCGTCATTGTGCAGCTGCCGAACATCGTCGAGCTCGCAGTCCTGTACCTGGCACTGGGCAAGCTGGGCGTCATAATAAGCCCCGTACCGATTCAATACGGCACGTTCGAACTGAAGAAAGCCTCCAGCGTCGTCGAGCCCAGCGGCTATATCTCGGTAGCGAACTTCAAGGGCCAGAAATTTGCCAGCGAGCATGCCGCGGCGTTCGACGACGACTGCAAGATATTCAGCTTCGGCAACGATGTGCCGGAAGGCGCCATTTCGCTGGAATTGTCAACGACAGCACCGGCAGACAATCCCGACTATCAGAACTATGTCGACGGCCTTGGCATTTCGGCGAACGACATATTTACGATCTGCTGGACCTCAGGCACGACGGGTCAGCCGAAAGGCGTACCGCGCAGCCACAACATGTGGATGGCATCGGCGGTCGGCGCACACGATGCCGCGTTGATGCAGGACAACGAGATCCTCTTGAACCCCTTCCCGATCGTCAACATGGCAGCACTTGGCGGCTTTTTGTATTGCTGGTTGATGCGTTCCTGCACCCTGGTGTTGCACCACCCGTTCGACATGCAGGTGTTCCTGAAGCAAATTCAGGATGAAAAAGTCGCGTACACCATTGCACCGCCTGCCGTATTGACGATGCTGCTGAAGAAACGCGAGATCCTCGACTCGGTAGATATTTCCAGCCTGCGCTGCATCGGCTCCGGCAGCGCACCGTTATCTGAATTCATGGTGGCAGGCTTCGGCAGGGACTACGGCATCGAGATCCTCAACATCTTCGGCTCCAACGAAGGCATCTGTCTCGCGTCCGGGCCGAAAGAACTGCCCGACTACGCTGAACGTGCACAGTACTTTCCGCGTTTCGGCGTCGAAGGTCTTGAATGGCCAAACCGAACCGGCAACCAACTGTTGACGCGCCTCGTGTCGCTGGATTCAGGCGAAGAAGTTACGGAGGTCGGGCAACAGGGCGAGCTTGAGATTTCGGGTTCCACCGTATTCGACGGCTACTACAATTCACCGGAAACCAATGCCGAAGTGTTTTCCAGCGATGGTTACTTCCGTACCGGCGATGTTTTCGAGATTATCGGCGACGATGAGAAGCCACGGTTCTACAAGTTTGTTGGCCGCTGCAAAGACATCATCGTACGTGGTGGCGTAAAAATCTCACCCGACGAAGTAGACAGTGAACTCGCTGCACATCCAAAGGTGGCGCAGGTGTGCGTCGTCGGCGTTGACGATGAGGTCATGGATGAGCGAATTGGCGTCGCCGTCGTGCCAAAACCGGGCGAGACCATTGAGCTTGAAGAATTGACGAGCTTCCTCAAAGAGCGTGGCCTGGCCGTCTTCAAGTTTCCCGAAAAGCTGATCTGTGTGGACGAACTGCCGCACAACGCAACCGGCAAGATTCAGCGACGGGACGTGAAGAAACTGTTCGACAAGGCCCCGTCCTGATGACGGACGCATACATTTTCGACGCCATACGCACGCCGCGTGGCAAGGGCCGCGAAGGCGGAGCACTGAATTCAGCGTACACCACTGCAACCTGCAGGAGGCGCTGATGCAGGCGTCCTGGAACGCAATTCACTTGACGGCAACACTATCGGTGACGTCATCCTGGGCTGTGTTACCCAGGTTGGCGAACAAGGCGGCAACATCGCCAAAGTCGCGGCGCTGACCGCAGGCCTGCCGGACAGCGTATCGGGCATTACGATCAACCGTTATTGCACCTCCGGACTTGATGCCTGCAACTTCGCAGCGATGAAGGTCATGACTGGCGTCGACGATGTCGTCCTCGCGGGTGGCGTCGAATCCATGTCACGCGTGCCGATGCTGTCGGACAAAGCGAGTCTGTACGTTGACCCGGCCGTTGCCAAGCAGGCGCGCTTCGTCATCATGGGACTGGCGGCCGACCTTATCGCGAGCCTCGAGGGCATCTCACGCGAGGAATGCGATGCCTATGCCGTGCGCTCGCAGCAGCGTGCAGCTGCCGCGCAGGCAAGCGGCGCATTTGCGAACTCGTTAATCCCGATCAATGGCGCCACGCACGACGAATGCGTCCGCGGTTCCGTGACGGCCGAGAAGCTCGCCACATTTGATCCCTTGTTCACGGACTTCGGCAAACAGGGTTATGAAGCGGCGTTTAAGAAGACGTTTTCCGACCTCGATGAGTTTCGCTACGTACACCATGCCGGCAACTCTCCGGGCATCGTTGACGGCGCATCACTCATGATCATCGGCTCTGAACAGGCCGGTCGTGACAACGGCCTCAAGCCACGCGCGCGAATTCGCGCCATGGCAAACGCCTGTGCGGACGCAATGATTGCACTGACTGGTGGCATCGATGCAGCGGATGCCGTGCTTAAGAAAGCCGGAATGTCGGCGAGCGATGTCGATCTTGTTGAATTCAATGAAGCGTTCGCGGCAACGTCCATTAAGTTCATCCGCGATAGCGGATGGAGCGACGAGCAGGTCAATGTCAATGGCGGAGCTATAGCGCTTGGCCACGCAATGGGGGCTACCGGAACCAGTCTCATTGGCACCGTACTCGACGAACTGGAACGGCGCGACCTGAACGTCGGCCTGGTATCCCTCTCCGGTGCTGCCGGCATCGGCGCGGCAACGATCATTGAACGGGTCTAGTCGCAGCAACACGATCACAAAGGAGTTGCTCCTATGAGCGAACGATTCGATTCGGTCATTATTGGTGCCGGTATGGGTGGCATGTGCGCGGCCGCCCGCCTGACAGCCGCCGGGCAGCGCGTCCTCGTGGTGGAAAAGTCTCCACATCTCGGCGGTCGCTGTTCCCATCGCGCGCGCGATGGCTGCAAAGTCACGACGGGCGCCATCATGATCCCTATCGCCGAAAACAGCGCCATTCGCCAGGCCTTCGATATGCTTGATGTACCCATGGACATGATCGAGCTGACCGGTCGCATGCGCTACCGACTACCGCACGGTGACTATGACCAGCAGAAATCCGGTGGCGGCCTGCGCGGCATTATCGGCTTCGCATTTGAAGGTAACGAGGAAGCCACCGAGAAATTATTCCAGCAGTTTATTGCCGCGATTAAGGACATTCCGGGCGACGAGGAAACCTTTCGCGAATGGCTCGAACAACGAACTGACAACGACAACGTCATCAACCTGTTCCAGGGCTTTTGCGCGGCGCTGATGGGAACCAACCTGCATGAAATTCCGGCCGGCGAGTTCTTCCGCTTCCTGGCTTATAGCAGCCGTGGCAGTCGCTTCGGCATGGCCGTCAACGGTAACGGCGAACTCATGGATGCGCTTGCCGCGGCCATTGAGAAACGCGGCTCCAAGGTGCGGCGCCGGACCACATGCCGCGAAATTCGCATCGAAGACAACAAGGTCACCGGCGTTGTCGTGAAGTCGAGGGATCGCGGCGAGGAGTTCATCGCCTGCGACCATGTCCTGTCGAACACCGGACCGGACCGCACGGTGGTTCTCTCTGGTGGCAGGGAAAAATTCGACGCCGACTACCTGGCCAAGCTGGACAAATCGCCGCATGAAGCGCCGATATTCCACATCTCGTTCCTGACAGACGAGCCGTTGATCGAAGACTTCGATGGTTGTCTCGTATTCGGCAACAACAGCAATCTGATCTACCTCGAAATTCCGTCTTTGATTTCGCCAAACGTATCGCCGCCCGGACGCTACCTGCACACCGCGTTTGGCGCACCGACTGATGCTGCGACGGCGAACCTGAAGGAAGAGCTGGAAAACACGCTGCTGGAACTGGAAAAGAACTTTCCCGGCAAAATGGACGGCGCGGAGTTTCTCGTCAAGGCCAAGCACTCCGGACAGGGGCCTGGCATGCATCGCTGGGCCGGCCACATGTTGCCGGTGACGACCTCGGTTACAAACCTGTTCAATGTCGGGGATGGCAGTACAACGCCGGGTACGATCGGCACCGAGGGTGCGGCCTCATCAGCAAGAGAAGCTGCCAGACTTATCGTCGAAGGTTAAGCGCGGCGGTCACGGCTAGTCTTCGCTGTAGCGGACATCCTTCGGTAGCAGTATTTGTTCACATGCGCTGCATACTGCTTCGCCGTGAAATGGCTTGTCACAGGGCCGATGCTGCAGCAGCAGCGGCTCTTCGCCGGGCTTGACCAGCCATCGATTGGCCCAGTCATGCAAGGCGATGGTATGGGCATACAGGTCCCTGCCCTTTTCTGACAGGTGGTACTCGTGCCGGACCGGTCGATTACGGTAGGGCACGCGATCCAGAACGCCGGTCTGCACCAGCAGTCGCAGGCGATCCGCCAGAATATTCGTCGCAATGCCTATCGCTCCGGCAATATCATCGAAACGTTGCAGGCCGAAAAAGCCCGCGGCCAGCACCAGCGAGGTCCAGCGATCCCCGATGCAATCGAGCGCCGTCACATCGTCTTCACCGTAGTCGCCGTCTTTCTCCTGCTTGGATTTTGAGCGACGCTGGTAGCGCGGCGGTACTTTTTTGGCCGCAACGAAATTCTGTCCCGGCGCGAAACTTACATCTTGTGGCAGCGCCTTGCGTTTGCACTCGCTGCAACGGTATATCGGCACCATTTCGTTGCCACAGGACTTGTGAAACAAGGCTCGCGGCAACTCCACATGCGGACCCCAATGATGGTCCCAGGCCCAGATCATCAAGACCATCGGATAGAGATCCAGGCCTTTGTCCGTCAGACGATATTCGTAACGCACCGGGCTGTCCTGGTACGGATCCTTATAGAGAATGCCCTTATTGACCAGGGACTTGAGACGCGACGCCAAAGTGCCGCGCGCCGCGCCAGTGCGAACTCTCAGGTCTTCGAAGCGTCTCACGCCGAGATAGACATCGCGGATAATCAGGAATGCCCAGCGATCCCCTATGACCGCGAGCGCTTGCGCGACCTGGCTGTTGAGGATCAGATCTGAATCAACCTGAGGTTTTTGCTTGTCTTTCAAGGCTGCGATTGCTTACTCCGTGGCGGCATTGGAATCAGTCCGCTCGTGGACTCCATGTACTCTTTATAGCCGGGCCGTTCCCTGGCGAGTTTCTTGTCCAGCGTTGCCTGCCCTGTGACGTTGATAACCAGGTGAGAGTACAGAAGCGGTCCGATTATCGTTAACAGGCCCAGCGGGTTGTCGCAGGCGATGATGAAAAGCCCCCACCAGACACACAATTCGCCGAAATAATTGGGGTGTCGCGAGTATCGCCAAAGTCCTGTGTTGAGGACCGTCCCCTTGTTCGCCGGGTCAGCCCGAAATCGCGTCAGCTGAATGTCAGCGACTGTTTCGAAGATCATACCAAGTAGCCAGACCGCTGCACCAAGCCATGCCGCCCAACCAAGAGCAACAGGTTGTGTGTACACCTGGGCAAATTGCACCGGAAGAGACGCAAACCAGATGACGACGCCTTGCAACAGGAACACCTTCCGCAGGCTTAGCCAGACAAAGGCGCGATCGTCGTTAACCCATGTGCGGAGTTTGGAGTAGCGCACATCTTCTCCGTGACCCCAGTTGCGACGCACCAGGTGGATCGTGATACGCAACGCCCAGACACCAACCAGTACCAGGATGAGTTGCTTGCGCACCGGCACGCCCTCGCTCATGAGATACGTGGCACCGGTAATCATGAACAGCAGTACCGCGAAGAACATGTCGATGATGCTGACATCGCGAATCGCGATGCTGACAAGCCAGAGGATCAGGACTGCCGACAGCGTGATTCCAGCGTTGATACCCAGGACAAGCCAGATCTCCTGACCAATAGACTGCACGTGCATTCCTCCCGCTGCTACTCATGTGCCGGCCAAGACCGACCAAATTAGTCTAATTATGAAAGTCACTATCCGCAAGCCGGAAGCCCGTTTCAGTCAAAACTATGACGACGGCGGGCTGGCTCTGTTGACCGCCGTCGGCGGGCTAGGCATCCGCGCGAACAGACTCGGGACGAGCGGCTGCGAAAGCCACCCCGTTAGTGCCCTGCGGTCGCGTCGCGAACGTCATCACGAGCGCGCCCAGCAGACACACCACACCCGCGATGATGAAGGGTGTCATCCAGACGGATGGCTGCGCCACACCCTGTGCAGCATCCTTGAAATAGCCGGCCAGCAGCGGGCCAGCAAGGCCGGCAACACCGTAAGCCGTGAACATCCAGCCATAGTTGCTGCCGACACTCTTGTTGCCGAAGTAGTCTGCCGTGATCGCCGGGAACAACGCAAAGGCACCGCCATAGTTAAAGCCGATCAGGGCGGCGGCGAAGATAAAGCCGTAAACCATGCCGAAGGAAATGAACACGTGGTAGGTCATGAGCATTGTGACGCCCTGCAGTGCCGACATCAGGATAATCGTCGGCCTGCGACCCAGCCGGTCCGATATACCGCCCCATGCAATGCGGCCCAGGCCGTTGAAAATCGCGTACCAGGCCATGGCAGTGCCGGTAATAGCACCCGCATTAGCAACGCCCCTGTGTTCCAGCGCATCGATACCGAACAACTTGATGCAATAGATCACCATCAGGCCGGCGATGCTCGCGAACATGAAAACCGACCACAGCATGTAGAATTGCCGCGTCCGCAGCATGTCGCGCGCCCGGAATTCAACCGCGCCCTCATGATCGCCCTTGTCCGACGTTCGGTGGCGTCCAGCCGGCCGGCACATAGCCCTCGGGTGGATTCACCATGACGAAGCTGCCCGCAATGACGAGACACGCCAGCGCAATGCCGTAAATCACGAAGACACTCTGTACGCCCGGGAGCCCGAATACGTTCGTGGTGTTGAGCAGACCACCGAACCATGAACCCGCGAGCTTGACCCAGATCGTCGCACCAAATCCGAATCCGGCAACCGCAAGCCCGGTAATTACGCCCTTCTTATCGGGAAACCACTTGACGCATACCGAGATCGGCACAACGTAGGCAAGACCGATGCCGGCACCGCCGACAATGCCGATACACAGTAGTTGTACCCAGAAACTCTCACCAAACAGCCCGCCCAGTATGTACCCGGCGCCAAGCAACACACCGCCAGCCAATGACAACATGCGCGGACCAACGCGCGGCAGTATCCGTCCGGCGAAAACCATAACGATCGCAAATGTCGACAGGCCCGCCGAAAAGATCCACGCCGTCTCGCTCGCCGAGAAGGCATAGGCGCCGTTCGCGTCGGTTAGCCTTGCCGTAAAAACCGACCAGGCGTAGATGGCACCCAGGGCCAGTTGAATCATGATGGCGCCGACGACAATGATCCATCGGTTGAGACGCGGTGATGTTTGTTCCATGTGAGACTCCGCGCCAGTAGCGCAGTGTAAATTCAATGCCGGCAGTGTTGCCGGTGTCGGGCTTATGAGTGCGATTGCGGCTGAAACACCGATTCGTGGCGCGATTATGCCCAATTGTCGGTCTTTCGAAAGTAAGGGAATGTCGCCGTTGTTGTACGTAACGAAAGCACTGGCCTCAGCGCTCTTGTTGTGCAACAGGGGCTGGCGGGAGCGACTTGCCGTCACAAGGCAATCGCCACAAAGTGAGTGGATATCAATTCGATAAGACCCGACTCTCTGAACGTTCCAATTCCATCAGTTTGCTTGTGGCTCAGTAATGCCAACAGGACATCCGTCTGCTCTGGCAATGAGACCAACTCGCGTTTATAGATCATTTGCAGCGTGAACTTCGCCTTCGCCGCCGCCAATAGTTCTTCGTCGGCCCGAATCAAAGACAGTCTCTGACCGCAGTCTGCATCGATACTGTAGACACTGGGCCTCGTCATTAGCAATTTCCCCCAGCAAACCGGCACGCACAAAAAATAATAGACTCAGCCCAGATTTCCGACACTTCCTAAATCGCAGAAACCAGGCGGGTCAGGTGTCGAGGCTTGCCAGGAATCGCTCGTAGTTGTCGTAACCACTCTCGAATTCGAAATCCAGTCCGGCCGATCCCAGCCTCTGCCAGTCGGAATCACCGAACCCCGACGCCAGCGCGGTGGCTGTGGTTTTCATCTTTGCTCTTGCAACGCCACCACCACCGGCTATAAGAATCTCACCGCTGACTTTGCCGGTGCTTAGCCATGCAACGACGGGCGCAACGTGCTCGGGGGCGAGACGCTCAAATGCCTCGTCGGTCACATAGCCGTCGGTCATCTGCGTCGCCGCGTACGGCGAGATCGCGTTGACCGCGACATTTCTTGAGCGGCCTTCAAGGCTCAATGATTGCATCAATCCGATCAACGCAGCTTTCGAGGTCGAGTACCCCGGCAGGCCCAATTGGCCAAACAAGCCTGCAGACGACACCGTGACAATGATACTGCCGCTTCTTTGCTCACACATATGACGGAACACCGGGTGTGCAACGTTCAGCGTCCCAATAAGGTTGATGTCTAGGCTGTGTCGTAACTCAACTAACGACTGCTTGCGGAATGTCGCATTCTCGATGATCGCTGCGTTGGCGATTAGCGAATCAAGTCGACCAAAGTTATCCAGCGCTGCGGCGAGCAGTCGCTCGCCGGACTCCGGGTCTTCAACGGAACTGAATTCAGCAACCGCTGTTCCACCCGCCGCCTCGATCTCGCTGACGACCCGCTCTGCAGAGGACTTCTGCTCGCCTGCATGACTGCGATTATTCACCACAATTTTTGCGCCTCGCGCCGCAAGATAGAGGGCATAGGCGCGGCCGAGCCCCTTCCCTGCTCCGGTAATTGCGACAACCTTGTTCTCGAGTTCTGCTGTCATGCTGTCTCTGGCTCCTTATGCCTGCACGCGCTTGTGCGCGAGCAATTCGATCATATCCCGACGAACGACTTTGCCAACGGCGTTGCGTGGCAATGCATCAACAACGTGCAGCGCCTTGGGTGTCCTTACGGACCCGAGCTCACGCTTCACGACTGCAATGACCTGAGATTCGTCCAGCGTCTCGTTCGTTACCAGCACCGCTTCGATACGCTCGCCCCAATAGTCGTCCGGAACGCCGAAGACGCAGCATTCGCTGATGCCAGGCACGGTTGCGAGAACATTCTCGATCTCCGCGGGATAGACGTTAAAGCCACCCGTGATGATGACTTCACTGCTACGGCCGGCCAGTGTGAGATAACCGCCCGCGTCCAGTGCGCCCAGATCACCGGTACGCAACCAGCCGTTTCGCAGCGTGTCTGCTGTCAACTGCGGCTCATCCAGGTAGCCCTGCATAACGATCGGACCCTTCGTTTCAATATTGCCGACCGTACCTGGCTTGACCTCGACACCATCCTCATCAACGATACGCACACGGCTGTTAAGGCAAGCCTTCCCCGCTATGCCGCGACGGACAGGGTCCTGCATGTCTTTAGTGTCCAGCGCACAAATCGTCAATGGCGCTTCAGTCTGGCCGTAAAGTGATGAGATGCACGGGCCAAACGCCTGCTGCGCCGCGGCGATGCGATCAGGCGGCATTGGTGCCGCGCTGTACGTCAGGTGTCGTAACCGCGAAAACTGCGATGGTGACAATTCGCCACACTGCATAAGCTTGTAGATCATTGTTGGCGGCATAAACGTCACAGTAGTGTCGTCACGCAGCGCCGCGAGAATCGACTCCGGCGCACGGTCGTGCAGAAAACGATGTCGAGCGCCGACAGCAAGAATTGGGAACAGGTAGTGTGACGAGCCGTGCGTTAGCGGCGCAACGGCAAGATTGCAGTCCGATGGACCGAGGTTGTAGAAATTCTGCATGTTCTCAATCACGGCAAGCATGTTGCCGTGCGTCTGCACAACGCCTTTGGGCTCACCCGACGTGCCGCCCGTGAACTTGATCGCGGCAACGTCGTCGTGACCAGCGTGCCTTGCCTTGAAACCCGCAGTGCCTGCCGGGATTTCATCAAGCAAATAGCGCAGCTGTGTGTCGGGCGCCTGATCCATGGCTTCCCGACCAACAAGCAACAAATCGGGCTTCGCTTTGCGCGCAATGGTTGAATTCAACTCCCGTCCGTTGGCCGGGTTCAGTGGTACCCAGACAAGACCGGACAGAAGGATCGCAAGGTAGGCGACAAGGTGATCAACGTGATTCTCCGCACAAAGCGCCACCCGACTTCCGCCCGGGACGAGGCTTTGCAGCGCAGCGCCCGCAGCTTCGACGCGCCGCAGCAAGTCCCTGTATGAGATTGCGATGTCACCGTCCACAACGGCCGTTGCCGAGGGGTCCAGAGCGGCACCCTCGTAGAACAAACGCGTGAGACTGTCGTGGGCCGCCATCCTAGTGCGCCAGCACAGTGACCGTCGTCGCGGCTTCCTCGATATCGTAGAAGCCGCCACCGTTTTCTGCGACGGCGACCCGCGCGCCGGCAACCTGCCGATCACCCGCCTCGCCGCGTAACTGCGTAACCAGTTCGAATACCTGGCCGACGCCGGTTGCGCCGACCGGATGCCCTTTGGAAACGAGGCCGCCCGACGTATTGACCGGAACCGAACCGCCGAGCGTTGTGGCGCCGGATTCACTGAATGGGCCGCCCGCCCCGCGCGCGCACAGGCCGAGGTTCTCTATCTGCACGATCTCCGCAAATGAGGTCGCATCGTGCACTTCGGCGACATCCACATCCGCCGCCGATATGCCCGCTTGCGAGTAAGCCTTTAATGCTGCAAGCCGGCCGATATGATTGTCGTAATCGTCTATGTTACGACGCGTGCCACTGGCGAGACTGAGGCCACGAATCTCGATAGCCCGTGAACGATCAAACGCTCCAAGCGCAGCTTCCGAACAAACAACGGCCGCCGCCGCGCCGTCTGAAATCGGCGCACACATTGAGCGTGTGAACGGCCAGCAAATCTCCTTGTCATTGAGCACTTCGTCGATCGTCATGTCTGACTGGTATTGCGACAAACGATTCATCGTTGAATGGTGATGATTCTTGGCGGCAACGGCGGCCAGTTGTCGCTGCGTCGTACCGAACGCCTGCATGTGCTGGCGTGCGAACGCGGCATAAATATCCATGAAAATACTGCGTCCGGCGGCGTCGCCCGCATCAGCCGGTATCAGCTCGGGCACCAGCGAATTGGCCCAGTCCTGCGTCGCACGAATGGCATGAATGTCCGTGCCACCTTTGAATGCGGCACTCATCGCCTCGGGCTTGTCCGGGAAGAACATCTTCTCCGCACCAACCACCAGGCCAACCTCGGCGAGGCCGGCCTGCAGAAATGCAACCGACTGCAATAGTGCGGTGCTACCACTGGCGCACGCGTTCTCAACATTGGCGATCGGGATACCGTCGAATCCCAGCGGCCGCAGCGCGATCTGCCCGCGCACTGTATTCTGCCCCTCCAGCATTGCCTGACGTGTGTTGGCAAACCAGGCGGCCTGCACGCGGTCTGCAGCAATAGCGGCGTCCTGAAGGGCAAGCTCAACCGCTTCTCGCGTCAGGTCTTTCACTGATCGATCCGGCATCTTGCCCAGCGGCGTCATCCCGACGCCGACAATGAAGACCTTTGCGGCGCCCATGCTCCTCAGCCTGTTTTCGCGGCGGACGGAAATTTCGTCTGCACAATGCGAAAGCGACTCGTCACAAACGCAAGATCCGACAGACAGGCATTGCCGGCAGGATTGAGGCCCGTGACATGGAAGTCCGAATACGCGGCCGCGAAATTGATCGGCATGCCAGTGAGGTTGCATGCGAGCGACGCACCCGCCAGGTGGTAAGCATCTTCAGCACGCGCCAAGAAGTCCTCATCGGTCGAATACACATGCGATGTTATCGCGCCGTGTTCACGTACGTCCTCGGTGGCGCGCCGCAATGCATGGTCCGCATCGTCACAGGCGATGACGAAGGATATTGGCCCGAAGTGTTCTTTGCCGTACAACGCTTTGTCGTCGGCATCAACCTTGAGCATCAAGGGCGTCGCCGTGCGCGCGTTTTCGTACTCCGGGTGCGGGTAGCGTCCTGATGCGCGAATCACGCTGGACTCTGCTGTCGCTCGCATGGCCTCGATGGCGCCGTAGATATTCTCATCGACCAGCGTGCCGCAAAGGTAGGCCGCCTGTTTCGGGTTATCGAGCAGCCTGTCCACTGCGGAAACCAGTGCCTCACAAACGTCGTCGAAAGACTTGTGCCCCGCATCGGTGGTGATTCCGTCTCGCGGCACAAAGATGTTCTGCACACTCGTACACATTTGCGCCGAAGCCTGGCACAGCGAATGCGCGATCGCGTCGCACATTCCCTGGAAGTCGTCGCTCGATTCGATGACGACTGAGTTGCAGCCCGCCGTTTCGGTATAGACCAGCGCATTGCGGCAATTGTCTTCAATCCACTTGCCGAATTGCGGTCCGCCGGTGAAGTCTATGATCGCGGTTTGCGGATGGTGCAGCAGCTCTATCGTGATTGGCTCGTCGCGGATATCAGCGGCCATCGTTACCAGGTTTGGGTCATGACCGTTGTCGGCGAGTACCTCACGCATGGTGCGCACGAACAGCGCGACCGGCAGCGTTGTTTTTGGATGCGGCTTCACGATGACCGGGTTGCCTGTCGCAAGACTCGCGAGGATTGCCGGGTAACCATTCCATTGCGGAAATGTTGCGCAGGTGACAACAACCGACGTGCCGCGCGGCATTAGTCGGTAACGCTTCTCGAGGCGAGTTTCCGCGGCCGCGCCAAAGCGACGTTCCCAGGTTGCGGTCTCGGGCACGTCCTTCATCGCCTTGTACGCATATACCAGCGCCTCGAGACCACGATCGAGCGCATTGGCGCCGCAGCCGGCGAACGCCATGATGAAACTCTGCCCGGCCGTATGTACGGTCGCGTGCGCATTGACGAACAGGGAATCCGGTTGGCCCAGGCGGTCGAGAATCTCGAGACAAACGCCTACCCGATCATCGGTATCGAGGGCGCACCAGGATAGTTGCGCAACGCGGGCTGCCTCGAACAGCGCGTCAACATCGACCTTTGGGTAGGTGATCCCGAGCGACGCCTCGGTAAACGGCGATACTTCCTCGCCAACCCTCCCTGTTGTGCCCGGCATATCCATCGGAAACGGCTCGCCCAACAACGCTTCAAATGCAGACTTGCCCGCTGCAGGAATGTCCTTTCCGTGTATCTTGCTGCTCGGCGATTCGGGATATGCGGTCCAGGAGTAGCGCTTCTCGCAGGCGTCCGCTGCCTTTTCCAGCAACGCCTGGTGCTGCTTGAATAACTTGCTCATGCTTGCCTCGTCAAAGAATCAAAGCCGCCGATGTCGCGGTTACACATAGCTTGTCTTTTGCGTCGACAATTCGACCACTCATCGTGCACTGACGCCGCCCCCTGTGTTCGACCTTCGCATCCACGGTATAAGGTCCACCGTCGATGACGACGGGGCGCACGAATTTCGTCTGCAGATCGATGATCGTGTCGTGTTCACCTGTATTCAACAGCGTTATCAGTGCACAGCCCATCGCCGTGTCCAGCAGACCTGCGAGCACGCCGCCATGGACAGACTTGAACAGATTCAAATGCTCTGCACTCGGCACGAAACCGAGGCAGACGTGCCCTTCTTCAACCAGGTCGAACGTATAGCCAAAGTAGCGAGACGCCCCGACGCGGCCATCTTTGCCGCTCGCAAAGCGACGTACCCGCTCGATGCCGGTTAAATGGGCGAGATCCTCGTTATAATTAGTCACGTTCTTGTTTGTCGCCTTGTGGTTGATCAGCTTGTGGCTTGCCGCCGTGTTGCGGGTCGCCGTTGATGCCGTTAACTACCGTAGAAGTGTTGCCTGACATGACCGGCGTCACGATTGCTGCCAGCCAGACCGCAAAGTCGTAACTAGTTACTTGTATAATTAGACTGAGAGACGATATCATGCAAATTCCGGGGTTCGCAAGCTGACAGGCTGGGGACACAAAGACCGTGCTAAATGACTTCCTGAGACTACAGGCCGACATGCTCGCCGCCAGGGGCGAACTTGGCTTGTCACTATGGAGCAGCTGGTTGCTCGACAAGGCGGCGCCACATGCTGAAGGCAACCGGCCGGTCGTGACCATACCTGGATTCCTCGCCTCTGAAACGACGCTTTCACGGCTCGCGCGATTCCTCAACCGACATGGTTTTGCCGCGCAGTCCTGGGGCATGGGTCGCAATCTCGGACCGCAGGGTAAGAGCTGGGATGAGGTGCTAAAGACCATGCGCAGCGAAGTCGGTGAAACGATCCGCCAACTGGCCGACGAGCACTCAGCACCTGTGACATTGATCGGCCAGAGTCTCGGCGGCGTATATGCACGGGAACTCGCGGCGCACATGCCCGACGAAATCGATCGTGTCATCATGCTTGGCTCGCCGACGCTGCACCCGTATCTGCATTCACATCACAATCGTGTCGTTGCGCAAATGGGCTACTGGGTGAGTCGCCAATCGCACGCGGAAATGGCCGGACGCAGTGGCTTGTTGCACCTTGATTCCGATCAGCCGCCGCTGCCATGCGTATCGATACACAGCCCGTGTGATGGTGTAGTTGCCGAATCATCCGCGGTGATTCCGCAATACATCGTCGATCAAAGTGACAATTCCGCGCCGCGGGAAAATCTGCGGGTGCTGTCGTCGCACGTCGGCATGTCGGTAAATCCCTGGGTACTGCTCGCGGTAGCCGATCGACTCGTGCAAGATCGCGATGCGTGGGAGCCGTTTGACCCCTATCAATACTTCCCCGACAAACTGGAGTCGCTGGTCTCGCGGCTGTTCCCGGCGCCGAAAACAGATATTGGCGCGACCGGCATCGCGGCGCTTTCAGAGGTCGGCTCATGAGTCAGTCAGGCGTCACCACACCGGCCGCCATCGTCACACTGCGCGACGAGCATCGCCACATGAACATGCTGGTGGAGACACTCGACGAGCATCTTGAGCGAACTGAGAACCTGGGCACCGGCGATTATTTTCTCATGCAGGATATCGTGCGCTACATGCACGACTATTCAGACACGGTGCACCACCCGACTGAAGACCTGATGTTTGACAAACTCGTGAGGCGCAACCCTGCACGAGAAAAAGACGTGGCCCGCCTGCGCCGCGAACACGGCTTCCTGGACAAGAACACACTCGACCTGATGCAAATGCTGGAACGTGCCGCAGAGCGGCAAACGCCGGCGGACGCAAAAGCTGTGCATGACGCTACACGCACCTACATCCGCAGACTGAGGCGGCACATGAGTTTTGAGGAGGCAGAGCTGTTCCCCAGCGCAAGCCGATGCCTTGCAAGCAAAGACTGGCACGACATCGAGGCACGCCTCGAAGCAGCCGAGGACCCGCTCTTCGGCAGAACTGTCAAGAAGGAATTCCGGGTCCTGTACGAGTTCTTTTCGCATCGTTCTGTTGACGTCTCGCGCAAAGTTACGAACTTCGGTTTTCTGCAACTCGACAACATGATCGTCAGCGCGGACGTCATCGAGGCAGGCATATCCGAGATGTGGCGCATGCTGCAGAAGCACGGCTCATCACTCGAACAGGAGTTTCGAAGCGTCGCCGCGACCTCAGCTGACAGCAGTGGCATTGCGGCAAAGATTGCGCAGCAGGCCACGCTTGCCGGCGTTATCGGGAAGACGGTCGTGTCAGCGGGCAGCGGAGCCGCCGGTATCTATTTCAGGACGCTCAAAGGTGCAGCCGTTTCCTTCGTCAAAGGCGCGCAGTGAATCCGTGGTCCCCGGTTACCGCTGAGGTTGAGCAGTCGCGACGCGGCCGCACGACAGCCGCCTTCTTCGATTTCGACGGCACGCTCATTGCCGGGTTTTCGGTCGCGTCTTTCATGCAGCGACGACTGCTCGGTGGCGAAATGCCGCCCCGCGAGATACTCGAACAGCTGGTTGCGGCCTGGGAATACAGTCGTGGCAGCGCCGATTTCGCAGCGACAATCGAGCGCTCGGCAGAGAGCCTGCGCAGTACCGCAGAGTCCGTGCTGGCCGAAGCGGCGCAGGACGTCTACGAGAAGGATCTGTCGGGAAACATATACCCGGAGTCGCGCGCCCTCATCGCCGCGCATCGTGCCAGGGGCCACACGATCGTCATTGTCTCCTCGGCCACGCAGTACCAGGTACAGCACGTCGCTGCCGAACTCGGCGTTGAGCATGTGCTGTGCACCGAGCTGGAGGTTAAAGACGGTACGCTAACCGGCGCAATCGTCCCGCCGGTTTGTTTTGGCGAAGGCAAGGTAAGTGCTGCAAGGCAATTTGCCGCCGAACACGGCATCAAACTGGAGCGCAGCTATTTCTACACGGATGGTGGCGAAGATATTCCGTTACTTGAGGCGGTGGGCTTCCCTCGCCCGCTCAACCCGGATCGAAAACTGACACGCAAGGCCCGCCACGAAGACTGGCCTGTGCAACGCTTCGAAAGCCGCGGCTTTCCCCGGCTTACCGATGTCGTCAGGACCAGCCTGGTTTACAGCAGCCTGACTGGCTCGTTGCTTAGCGGCGTACCGGCGTGGCTGCTGAACCGATCAAAGCGTGACCTTGTCAATGTCGCTGTCCCGATCTGGGGCGACTTTGGCAGTGCAGTAGCCGGTCTTGACATAGAAACGACGGGCGAGGAACACCTGTGGTCACATCGTCCGGCGGTGTTTGTCTTTAATCACCAGAGCCAGACGGATGCTTTGATAATCTCACGTCTGTTGCGCAGAGACTTTACGGGTGTCGCAAAGCAAGAGATGAAATCGAATCCGCTGGTCGGCCCCGTACTCGGCGCGATTGGAACGGTCTTTATCGACCGCAGCAATCACGACAAGGCGGTCAACGCTTTGCAGCCGGCGGTGGATAGCCTGAAAACCGGTACTTCGATCGCGATTGCACCGGAAGGACAACGCAGCCGCGGCTATGCGCTCGGCGAGTTCAAAAAAGGCGCATTTCATATCGCAATGCAGGCCGGGGTTCCTGTTGTGCCAATCGTGATCCAGAACTCATCCGATTCCATGCCGAAGTCTGCCGTGTGGATTCGGCCGGCGAAAATACGGGTTGAAGTATTGCCTCCTGTAAACACCGACAGCTGGTCGGCAGAGACCGTCGACGAGCACGTTGCGAAGATTCGTCAGATGTTCCTCGAAAAACTCGGCCAAGCGAAAAATAGAGAAGTGAAACTGCGCCGAGTAAAGTAAAGTCTGCAGTTAGCCTATGCGACACGTATTCGACACCCCGGAGTTTCAGGAAGAGCTGCAGGCCCTCGCCAAGGCAACGGGCGAATCAGTCCAGGCCGTGCAGGCCATCGCAGACGATAACCTCGAGGAAATGCGCAGCAAGCGCAATCCCGTTGCGGTAAAGGCATTTGCCTGGCTCAGCCGTTACATCTGCGGTCGCGGCTATAACCCGGAATACTACTTCGACACGGCAGAACTTGATCGTGTCCGCGAACTTGCCGCCGGCAAGACTGTCGTCTATCTCGTAACGCACAAGACGTACCTGGACTTTTTCGTCCTCTACGACTTCTTCCATCGCCACGGTATTGCATCGCCCTACATTTTCGGCGGCATCAACATGGCGTTCTCCGGCTTCGGTTCACTGGCGCGACGCGCAGGCGGCATTTTCATTCGGCGCACCTTTACGGACAAGCCCATCTACAAAGCCGTGCTCAACCGCTACATCCAGTACCTGATCAACAAGGGCAGCTCCTTCTGCTGGGCTATTGAAGGCACTCGCTCTCGCACCGGCAAACTCGTGTTGCCGAAACTCGGATTGCTGAAATACGTCGCCGATGCCGCGCGACCACTCGGTGACGATGTGGTTGCCTACATTCCGGTTGCCGTATCGTATGACCAGATTCCCGACGTTGCAGACATGGCCGCCCAGGAAGCTGGCGCAACCAAGAAGCCCGAGAGCCTGAGCTGGTTTGTTCGCTACATCCGCCGACTCGGCAAACACTACGGCAACGTCTACATTCGTTTCGGTGACGCGGTCACCATTCATGAAACACCTGACGCGCCCGACCTGGACGACACAGGGCAACAAATCGCTCCTGAAGTGATCGAGGTGCAAAAACTCGCGTTTGAAATCTGCTATCGAATCAACGAAATCACCCCGGCCACTGAAACTTCATTGATCCTGATGTCGTTGCTTTGCCGCACGGCCGCCAAGCCGGAACGCGTATATGCTGACGTTAAAGCGCTGGAGAACTACCTTGCAAACCGTCAGTCGACATCGCTGTTCGCAGCGCCAAACCGGGCGGTTGGCGGCAACGCAGAACAAGCCCTGGATGCGCTAATTGAACACGGCATCGTGCAACGAGATCCCGATGGCGACTATTGCAGCATCGTTCCCGAGCGCTACCTGAATGCGCTGTATTACAGCAACATGGCGGTACACCATTTCGTTGTCACCGCGTTCACCGAGCTTGGCTTGCTTAACGTCGCGCACGCCAATTCAGTTTCGGGCGAGCCAGCGTTCCGCGCCGAAATCCGCCGCTTGCGCGATCTGTTCAAGTACGAGTTCTTCTTCGCACGCTCAAGCAGGTTCCGGCGGCAATTTGTCGATGAGCTCAGCTACCTGGATGCGCCGACCGATAAAATACTGCATCAGGACAGCGATGACGCCACGGCACTACTGCGCCGCCAGCCGCTGCTGGTCGCTTACGGCGTATTGTCGCCGTACATTAATGCCTACCGGGTCGTTGCAAATTGCCTGTGCGAGGATGGTGACGCGCCAGCCGGCGAAATTGCGGCCTACGTCTCGCGTTGCCAGGCGGAGAGTCGCAAGACCGGCGCCGGCTATCCAGGGTTTGCTTCAAAAGCCCTGCTCACCAGCGGCTACCTGCTGGCCCAGAACCGAGGAGTGACAGGATCTGGAGAGGACATGCTGCAGAAACGCAAGGAGTTCGCGGAGGAGCTGCGCTTCATTTCCTCGCAGCTCGAGGAGATCCGCAGCATCAACACTTAGGCGGTCTTCTTGCGCGTCTTCTTTGCTGCCTTTTTCGTGACTCGCTTTTTCGCGGCTCGCTTCTTTTTTGCTTGCTTCTTCTTTGCGCGTGGCTTCGCCGTGCTCACTTCTGCAGCAGCCGCTTTTTTTGTTTCCTGAAACGCGCGCCTGATGCACTGCGTGAAGAACGCGGGGTCAGACACGATTTCCCGGCATGCCGTCATTGAGAACACGACGTCGCCGTTGTAACTGATCGCACCAATGATCAGGCCCATGCCATCGATGACCGGACCGCAGCCTGTCGACATCAGCAGTTTGGCGCCATTGAGATACAGCGGTTGCTGAGGTCCGGGTACATTGGTGATGGTGCAATTGGCGAATCGCGTCCGATGTCCAAGCCCGAGCCCGGTTACGAGTCTCGCCGGCCAGCGCCATGGTTGCAGAGGGAACATGGCGCGAGATATCGGTCATTTGCCGTGCGCCAATCGCCCGGTCGGTCGCCTTTGCGCTCGCGGTGGCTTCGCGAACCGCGCGCAATCGAGCCAACGGGTCCGCCACATCCGTGTGGATGGGCACTGTCATGGTTGCTAGCACGTTGCCGCTTACACCGGCCTCATCAGCCGTGCGCGTGTTGATCGGCGCCATCACCACCAAGGACTCTTCGGGAAGCTCGTCCTTGCTGAGCAGGTACTCGCGCAGCGCCCCGCCACACAATGACAACACGACATCGTTAACCGTGGCACCGGGCACGGCTTTCCTGATGTCGCTCAGCTGCTTCAGCTTGAAGGTTGTACCGTCAAAGACACGATGTGCGGATACCGGCGCGTTGAACATGGTTTCCGGCACGGCATAGTCCTGGCTGATGTCAGGCAATTCACCTTTGAGAAGTGACTGGCTGACACCGGGCACAACTGAGGCGACCGCTTTGGTGAGCTGGAACGGTTGACGGATGTTGTTAACCGCAGCCCGCGTCATGAGCCCCAGCCATGACGGCGCTGCTTCAGGCTCCCAGGAATCGGGCTCCGGATCCGGATCAAACCTCGGCGTCGTGCTGTGCAGCCCACCAATAATTTCAGTGCCCGTCGCGCCGTCGATCGCGGCATGGTGATACTTCGCGATGATCGCAAACGCACCCTTTGGGATCCCCTTGACGTTGTCGAGTCCCTCAACGATGTACATCTCCCACGGCGGCCGGCTCAGATCCAGGCGCCGTGAGTGGATCCGTGCAACCAGGATACAAAGCTGGCGCCAGTCACGCGGCTCGGGTAACGCGATGTGGCGAACGTGAAATTCGAGGTCAAACTGCTCATCGTCGACCCAGTAGGGGTAGTCAACGCTGAGCGGCAATGACATCAACTTTTGGCGGAATATCGGTGACACATGCAGGCGGCTGGCGACATGCCTGAGGATGTCCTTGTGCCGCACAATGCCGCCGGGAGCGGTCGACTGGTCGTAAATATACAAGGCTGTCAGATGCAGGTGCGCGCCCTGGCTCTCGAGATACAAGAAGGTCGCATCCTGGGCCGTGAGCTGCCTCATGCGGTTTCCGCGAGATCCGCCGTGACGCTGTTGCCGGCACCGTCAGTGGCCGCACAGTGCGACGCAATGAGCCCGGTGAGCTGCGGAAAGAGTTGCTCCGGCAGATCATGACCCATACCGGGAAAGACGTGCAGATCAGCGTTGCCGATGCATTGCGCCGTGTGTCGGCCGCATTCCGCCGGTATTAACGGATCTTCAGCACCGTGAATGACAAGCGTCGGTGCAACAATCGTGCGCAACAAGCTGCTTCGATCGGGCGTGGTCATCATCGCCGCCAATTGTCTGGCGTTTCCAAATGGGTCAAAACTGCGTTCGAGCCACGATTCGACGCGCTGACGCCTTTCTTCGACTGTTATCGGGTAGGCCGGGCTGGCCGTGCGCTGAAAGAAATCTATGAGGTAGCTCAGGGTCTGGTCGCGACTGAAATTCTTCCTGTTCTTGAAAATCAGTCGCCTGAGCAAATCGGCACGCGGGCCTGGCAATTTGCGATTACCGCTCGTCGACATGATGGATGTCAGGCTGCTCACACGATCAGGGTACTTCGCAGCGATAATTTGCGCGATCATCCCGCCCATGGACGCACCTACAATATGAGCGCGATCTATATCCAGCGCATCAAGCAGGCCGAGCGTATCCAGCGCCATGTCATCGAGCGAATACGGGACCTTGGGGGTGAATCCGAGCAGAGACCCAAACATACCGCGCAGCATGCCCGGTGCCCGGACGCCATCCAGATGTGTGGACAGCCCCACGTCACGATTGTCGAAACGAATCACCCGCAGCGACTGCTCGGCGAGCGCACGGCAAAATGCCTCCGGCCATACGACCATCTGCGCGCCGTACCCCATGATCAGTACGACCGCCGGATCGCCTGGATCGCCGAATTCCTCGTGCTCGATCCGGATCCCGTTCGCCGCAACCGAGCTCATGGGCGGCTAGTCAGGCCGAACGCAGAGCTTGCGCGGCGCGGATATCCTTGCCGTGCGCCCATGTCGCGTGCGTACCGCTGCTGATTCTGTGCGGCAGGATAATCTGCGCAACGGGACCGGCTTCAATATCCAATGCATCAATGATGACGCACTCCGAGCGATCCTCAATCAGGTCGGTAACGAAAGACACCAGGTAGCCATCATCTTCACTCTGTGGATTCAGACGCGGCGCAAAGCCGGCCTCACTGCCATAGCGTTCCGGACCCAGGCCGACGGTCCACGATTTGCCGGACTCAAGGTCGTTCTTGCTGTAGCCCTCGAACATGAACCAGCCCTTCTTCGGCACGGCACTGTATGCGTATCGATACGGTTTGCCACCGTATTGCTGGTTTGGCACGCCGAACTCAAGTATGCGGTCATCCATTTGCTCTTCCCTGGTCTCACCGGTCTTCAGGTTGAAGCGCCAGCGATGCAGGTGTGTGCCCATGAGATCCTGCGACAGGTAAGCCATCATGCGTCCGAATCCTTTGGGCGCGTCCGGGTGGCTCGGTGGCTCCGGGTTGTCCTGGAAATAACCGTCAAGAACGATCTCGTCGCCGTCTTCGTAGGCATTGATGAAGTGCAGTACGTAAGTCGGATCGGCCTCGAACCAGCGGATCGTATCCGGCGCGCCGAATCTCGGAATGATGCCGAAGCGAGACGGAATGTCCTTGAAGAACCGTACCGCGTGGACGTCGCGCTTCAGCGCTTCGGGATCCCAGAACAACGGCAGGTCGTTGATAATCGTGTAGTTCTCAGTGAACGCGATATCGTGCGGCAAACGCGGCCCCGGCAACTCGATCGGGATGTAGTGTTTCAGCTTGTTGTCCGGTCCGACGACGCCATAGTGATAATACGGCGCGTGCTTCGAGTAGTTGAAGAAAAGCAGTTCGCCGGTTGCCTCGTCGAGGCTGGTATGCGCCGAGATACCGTCGATCGGCACCCAGGACTCTGCGCCATATTGTTCGAGCGTATACGGATCGAGCCGGTAGCCCTCGCCGCACTGGTAGAAGGTTGACAGGATTTGCCCGCCGTGAACGATCACATCGGTAGACGACGAGTCCTTGAGCCACTCTTGTGCACCCCAGCCGGGACGCGTGGACTTATGCGGAGGCTCCAGCAGCCCTGCCCACAGCGAGTGGCCGGCTTCCTGCTCAGCCAGGAAGCCCTTGGTGCGAACGAAGCGATTGCGATACTCGGCTTTGCCGTCGACGATACTGATCGCGTGAATGACGCCATCACCATCGAACGGATGGTATCGCCCTATGGCTTCGTGGATCTGATTTTCGGTGTTGCGGACGTAAACACCGTCGATGTCTTTCGGTATCTCGCCGATCACCTTCATGTCGGTGGCGTTGTACTCCCCGTAACTCGGCGTCCACGCCCCTTGCAGGTACGGATGCTCCCAGTTTTCAATGGTGGGCTCGATGCGATTTATGAGCTCTACAGTCATGGCGGCCTCTCGAATTCAGTAGGTTACACTGGCGTCAGCCTGACCTCTTGACAGGGTCAGTCTAATAATGAAAGCTACCAGTGTAGCCGGCCGTTGGCAAGGTATTCAGCGACTATCCGGTGCACTATTTTCAGCGAATCACTCCCAGTGAGGCCCACCGATGGCAAGCCGCCCAGAAGACGCAACAAGCACAGAATCGCCGCCGCCCATAGCATCCGGCGAAGCCTATATTGACAGCCTGCGCGGGCGCTCACTGGATGTTTACCTGTTCGGCGAAAAGGTCGAAGAACCGGTCGATCACCCCATCATCCGGCCATCGATCAATGCCGTCGCCGCCACCTACGAGCTGGCGGCCAGTCATCCCGAACTGGCCACGGTCATGTCACCGTTGACCGGCGAGCGCGTCAATCGCTTTACACATGTTGCAACCAGCCCGGAAGAACTGGTCATGCAGAACAAGATGCAGCGACGGCTCGGGCAGCTAACGGGCACCTGCTTCCAACGCTGTGTTGGCATGGATGCAATCAACTCATTGCACTCTGTGACCTACGAAATCGACGAGGCGAATGACACGCCCTACCACGAACGCTTCAAACGCTTCGTCACCATGGTGCAGCAACGCGGTTTCGTGATCGGCGGCGCCATGACGGATGTGAAAGGCGACCGCAGCAAAGCACCGCACGAGCAGGATGACCCGGACCTGTTCGTTCACGTATCAAAGCGCAGCGATGAAGGCGTGTGGATTCGCGGCGCCAAGGCACACCAGACCGGTTGCATCAATTCGCATTGGCTGCTGGTCATGCCGACGATGCGACTCGGCCCGAATGACGAAGATTACGCGATTGTCGGCGCAGTCCCGGTCGATGCCGCCGGCATTACCTATATTTACGGCAGGCAATCCTGTGACACGCGGGCAATGGAAGACGGCGACATCGATGCCGGCAATGCGAAATATGGCGGCCAGGAAGCCATGGTTATTTTCGATGACGTGTTCATTCCATGGGAGTACGTGTTCATGAACGGCGAGTACGACTTCGCCGCCATGCTGGTCGAACGATTCACCTGCTATCACCGGCGCTCCTATGTCTGCAAGTCCGGCGTCGGCGATGTGCTGATTGGCGCGGCCGCGGCAGCGGCCGATCACAACGGTGTCGAAAACGTCTCGCATATCAAGGACAAGCTGGTGGAGATGACGCACCTGAACGAGACCATCTACAGCACCGGTATCGCGTCGAGCTACCAGGCGTCGAAAATGAAATCCGGCGTCTATCTCAACGACGATATGATTGCGAACGTCTGCAAACATCACGTCACCAAAATGCCGTACGAGATTGGCAGGCTGGCGCAGGACATTGCGGGCGGGCTGCTCGCGACGGCGCCGTCGCAACAGGACTTCGACAACGCTGAAATCGGCGACGTACTGCGCAAGTACCTGAAGGGTCGCAAGGAGATCGCTACAGAGGATCGCATTCGCATCCTGCGGCTGATTGAGAACCTGACGCTTGGCAGGAACGCGGTCGGCTACCTCACCGAGTCGATGCATGGCGCCGGATCCCCACAGGCGCAACGGATTCAGATCGGCCGGCAGATGCAAAAGGAATACAAGAAACAGCTCGCAAGAACACTCGCCGGCGTAGCACCTGATGTTGCCGAAGAACTGCAGGACGAACTGACCGGATACATGGCCCGCGTCTTCGAGCCAACCGGCGACTGACAGGAATCCCGTCACGACCTGCTATTGAAATCCGCTCAGGCGCGCCGTGCGTTTATGGGATACTAGGCGCCATATGGAAGACAGAATTTCCCGGATAGTCATAGTAGGCGGAGGCAGCGCTGGCTGGCTGACCGCCGGCGTCATCGCAGCCGAACATTGCGTTGACTCGCAGGCAGCGCAGCCGTTTGAACTGTTGCTGATTGAATCACCCGACATACCGACCATTGGTGTTGGCGAAGGCACCTGGCCGTCGATGCGGGCGACCCTGCAGCGTATCGGACTGTCCGAGACGGAGTTTATCCGGGCGTGTGATGCCAGCTTCAAACAGGGCACCTGTTTCCGCAACTGGCATACGGGCAACGGAGATACATACAGCCATCCATTCACCGTCCCCACGGGTTACGCGGACACCAATCTCGCACCTCACTGGATGGCGCTGCCCGATGCCCCGGGTTTTGCGGATGCTGTGACACCACAGACGGCATTGTTTGCTGACTGCCTCGCACCCAAGCAGATCACGACGCCGGAGTATGCCTTCGTCGTGAACTATGGTTATCACCTGGACGCCGGAAAATTCGCTGAGCTGCTTCGTCAGCATTGCACTGAGCAGCTTGGTGTCAAGCATGTGAAAGCGAATGTGTCGCAGATAAATGCCGCTGACAACGGCGACATCCGCTCAGTCACAACCGACGCCGCCGGTGACATAGCCGGTGATCTGTTTATCGACTGTACCGGTACGCGCAGCCTGCTGCTGGGTGAGCACTTCAAGATCCCGTTGCAGTCGCGACAGGCGAATCTATTCAACGACACGGCACTTGCAGCACAGGTGCCCTACACGGAAGAAGATCAGGCAATCCAGTCGTGCACGCATTCAACTGCGCAGACCTCGGGCTGGATCTGGGATATTGGTCTGCCGACACGTCGTGGCACGGGCCATGTCTATTCAAGCGCTCATATTTCGGAAGATGAGGCGACCGCTCAGCTGTTGTCCTATATCAAGGGAGTTGCTGGAGACCAGGCCGCTGCCGGCGTTGTGCCGCGGAAGATCAGCTTTCAGCCTGGCTATCGGCAAGAGATATGGCACAGGAACTGTGTTGCTATCGGCATGTCGTCCGGCTTTGTGGAGCCACTCGAGGCTTCAGCACTGGTGATGATCGAACTGGCCGCCGGGATGATTGCGGAACAGCTACCGCCGACACGAGAAGCCATGGACATTGTCGCCAAACGCTACAATCGCAAGTTCGTACGTCACTGGGAGCAGATTGTTGAATTCCTGAAACTGCACTACGTCCTGAGCGCGCGCGATGATTCATCCTACTGGCAGGACAATCGCGCAGCCGCGTCGATCCCGGAAGAACTCCGCGAGAAACTCCTGTTGTGGCACTACCGGAGCCCATGGCATCAGGACGCAGAAGCGGTCGATGACCTGTTTCCAACCGCGAGCTATCAGTACATTCTTTATGGCATGGGTTGCAGAACATTGCCGCGGCACACCCGCAGCCACCAGCAGGATCAACGTCGGCGCCAGGCAACAGAGATATTTCAACAAAATGCTGCCAGGGCAACACAGCTGCAGCAGTCTTTGCCAGGCAACCGGGAACTGTTGAATAAAGTCAGAGAGTTTGGTTTTCAGAAGCTGTAACAGGCAGCAAATTGAGTAGAGTGTCTATATGAGTCAGCACGAAGTCCTGAACAAGGAAAAGCACCGCGCCCTGCGCATAAAAACAGGCTACAGCGCAGCACTGGGTGACGCAGTCATGTACGTGATGACATACCCCATGGAGTTCAGGGATGTTCAAAGCTGCTATCCGATCCTGTTTACCAAGGATCCGAACACCGGTGGCTTTTTTGCCGCGGCCATACTGGGCTTTGAAACGGATCAAAATCTGTTCCTGCAGGAAAATGGCTGGGATGCGTCGTACGTGCCCGCGATGGTACAACGTCAGCCGTTCCTGATTGCCAAACGTGCAGACAACGACGATAGACCCCCGGTCGTTTCTCTGGACCTCGACCACCCTCGAGTCGGCCAGGACGAGGGTGAGGCACTATTTGACGCCGACGGTGGTACAACGGATTTCTTGCAGCAGAAAATCGAGCTACTGGACAAACTGCACCGTGGACTGCAACACAGCAGTGGATTTATCGACATGCTGTTGCAGCACAACTTGCTGGAACAGATTGCGCTGGATATTACCTTTAATGACGGCAGCAAGAAGAGTGTGCAGGGTTTCTACAGCATTGCAGAAGAACAGCTTTATCAGCTGCAGGGAGATGTGCTGGAGTCGCTGAACCAGGCTGGCTTCCTGCAGCCAATCTTCATGGCTGTCGCCTCGCTGTCCCGCGTGCGTGACGTCATCGAACGACGCAACCGGCTCCGAGTCTAGGCAGAAATGTTGGTGACCAAATGAGCGACCAGCATGTCATGCATGAAATCAGCCAGGCGATTGCGGAGCGAGATGACATCACGGCAGCAGATCTCAGTGATGAACTACTGGCATCTGATCAGCCGCTGATATTACGCGGACTGGCCTCGCACTGGCCCGCGGTCAAGCGTGGCCAGGAATCAGCGGACAAGATCATTGAATACCTGCAGGGATTCGACTCAGGAAATATCGTCACAGCGCTGCATGCGCCACCTGAAGCAGACGGCCGGCTCTTCTACAACAATGCTATGACAGCATTTAATTTCGAATATCGGCGCATGGCTCTGAAAGACGCCATACAGCAAATCCGATCCCATGTTGACTTGCCGTCACCACCGTCCCTGTATGTCGGCTCCACCAACATCGATCACTGGCTGCCGGGCTTCCGGGAACAAAACGACCTTCCTATTCAACACCTCGAACCGCTGGCCAGCATCTGGATAGGCAACCAGAGCCGGGTATCAGCCCACTATGACTTCCCGGCGAATATTGCCTGCGTAGTCGCGGGGCAGCGACGAGTCATCCTGTTTCCGCCGGAGCAGTTGCCGAATCTTTATGTTGGGCCTCTCGACTTCACGCCGGCAGGGCAACCCATCAGCCTGGTCGACTTTCATGCGCCAGACTATGAGCGCTTCCCGAGATTCCGGGAAGCCGTCAAGACGGCTCAGATGTCGATCCTGGATCCCGGGGATGCCATCATCATTCCCAGTATGTGGTGGCATCACATGGAAGCGTTACACGCATTCAACGTATTGGTGAATTACTGGTGGCGCAGCTCACCCTCTTACATGGGACCACCGCTAAGTGCTCTGCAGCATGCGATGCTGGCGCTTCGCGATCTGCCCGAAGCACAGCGACAACAGTGGCAGGCGCTGTTCGATTTCTACGTGTTCAACCCGCAACAGGACAACTTCGAACACATGCCGCAAGCTGCGCGGGGCGTATTGAATCCAATTGATGAGCAGACCGCGCGTCAAATTCGTAAAATGTTGAAAGATAAACTCTAGTAAGGCGAAGTTTCATGTCAGCTGCAAAGATACAGAACGTTGTGATTGTGGGCGGAGGTACCGCAGGATGGACCGCCGCAGCCTCTGTCGCGAAGCTAATCGGAACTAACCTGAACGTGACGCTCGTAGAGTCTGATGCCATCGGCACTGTTGGCGTGGGTGAAGCGACCATTCCCCCGTTCAGAACGCAGCATCGCCTGTTGAAAATTGATGAGGCGGAATTTCTATCCAGGGTGCAGGGCACCATCAAGCTGGGCATTCAGTTTGAAAACTGGCGCAATGTCGGTCATGACTACATTCATTCCTTTGGGGTTACAGGCCAGGGCTGCTGGGCCGCCGGCTTTCAGCACTTCTGGCTCAAAGCTAAGGCGCTTGGTTTTGCTGACGACTATGGTCACTACGCCCCGGAGCTGATGGCCGCAAAAGCAAACCGGTTTGGTCTGCTGCAAGAGAACGCGCTCAGTTACGCCTACCATATTGATGCGACGAGTTACGCGAAGTACCTGCGTGAGCGCGCCGAGCAGGATGGCGTAACGCGGGTCGAAGGCAAGATCGTTGAGGTTCACCAGACTGAAACGGGTGACATCTCCGAAGTGGTACTGGAATCAGGGAGCGTGGTTAAGGGCGACCTGTTTATCGACTGCAGTGGTTTCGTCAGCCTGCTAATGGGCAAGACCCTCGAAACCGAGTTCGAAGACTGGACTCACTGGCTTCCCTGCGATCGTGCCATTGCGGTGCAGACCACGTCGGCTGGCGAGCTGATTCCTTTCACACGCTCCATCGCCAGGGAGAGCGGCTGGCAATGGCGCATTCCATTGCAGACCCGAGTGGGCAACGGACTCGTGTATTGCAGTGAATTCATGAGTGACGATGAAGCCCGCGACACCCTGCTCGGCAACATAGATGGTGAGCTCATCACAGAACCGAGAGTGTTGCGCTTTCGCACGGGCCAGCGGGTAAAACACTGGAATAAGAACTGCATCGCGCTGGGGCTGGCGGCAGGATTTCTTGAGCCGCTCGAATCCACCAGCATCCACCTGATTCAGCGCGGAGTGATCAGGCTGTTGCAGATGTTTCCCTACGGCGGCATAACCGATTCGGAACGGGACGAGTTCAACCAGCAGATGGACACCGAGTTCCGCTTTATCCGTGACTTCATCATCATGCACTACCATGTGACAGAACGAACGGATACCGAGTTCTGGCGTCGCTGTCGCGACATGGACATTCCTGACAGTCTGCAACATCGTCTGGACCTGTTCCGCGATACAGGTTGCGTGTTCGAAGCCGAGCGAGATATCTTTCGTGAGAACAGCTGGGTCCAGGTGATGCTGGGACAAGGAATAGAACCGCAGAGCTATCACACCATCGCGGACATGATGGATGAAAAGGAACTTCGTCAGTTCATGCAATTCCAGCGACAAAAAATTGACCACGTCCTGAAACAGCTGCCGACACACCAGCAATTCATCGACCGTTACTGTCCGGCTGCAGGCGCCTGACATCCAGCACGAATAGCAGCGGTTAGCCGCCCTGCCCGACCAGGGCCTGCAAACGCTCCGCAACAAACGCCAGGACCTGGTCTCTGTCTGCCGAAGATAGATTGCCAACTGCATCTCGCAGGTCCGAAGGCAAGTGAGCTCCGGGGTCGCCATCTTGCTGGAACGCAAAATAATCGAAGAACGTGCGCCACACTTCACGTTGCTCGGCAGGCAGTCCGGACATTAACGCTGCACTATGAATCAGGGCGAGAATCGGCTTGTGATGCGCGGGAAGCGTGTCGTTCCACCAGTAGTTGACGAGGATGTTGAGCGGCTCGAGCGATTCCACGCCGTGCCACCAGAGAATTGGAATGTAGATCGCATCTCCCGGTTCGAGAACGGCCTCCTGCGCCGACTCAATCGCCTGGCGAAACCTTGGAAATTTCGTGTAGTCCGGGTCACGCAGATCCACGGTGCTGATCGGCGTTCCTCCCGGCGTTTTCAGGAGCGGTCCAATGTAGAGGTTGCTGACCTGTTCGGGTGGAAACACAGTGAATCGCCGGCGGCCGCCGACAACGCATGCAATGTTGTGGTTGTTATCAAAATGCGCTGCGATCATCGTTCGGTTATTTATCCAGACTCGCGGCGTTGTGTTGCTGTCTAGCAGAGGCATTGTATTGTCTGCCATGAATGACGGCATGATGTCCGGAACGTGCAGCGCCTGCAGTGCAATAGCGGGCGGTTGCGGATCCTCGGCCAGCGACACGAAAGTGTCCATTGCGGTACTGAACGGGACGTTTTTTGAGCCGAAATTAAACGCCTTGAAATCGTCGCTATAAAAGAAGCGGCCCTTTATCTCTGGAGCACCCACCATCGCGGTGATCGTGCTCCCCGTGCCGCACCCCTTGAAGTAGTCAACAACTCGAGCTTGCGAGTGACAGCCGGCCTGGACTGCAGGCCAGTCCCGCAGCAAACCTCTCATTACGGCGGGCTGATTGGCGGCAACGATCTCGTTCTCGAAGACCGCTCGATCCACACCCTGCCATTCCTTGATGTTCTGCAAAGCTGTCCCTTTTGTCCTTGGCCGCATCGATTCTCAATGGATAGTCTACACGCCTGCAGTCAGGGATCGAGGACTACCGCGTGTGGCCTAACTACGCTATGTTTACGGTCGCAGTTGCTATCCCGCTGATTGCAGGACCTGAACGATCCGAAGAGGTCAAAATTCCGTGCCCGATACCAGAAAAATTGCCTTTACGTTCATTACGATCGTCATCATCCCGGTACTGTTCTTTGTTCTGCTCGAATTGAGCCTCACGGTTCTTGGGGTTGGGAAATCTTTCGACTATTTCCATGAAATTGACATCGATGGCCAATCTTACTATCAGGAAAACCCCGATTTTGCGGACCAGTTTTATCCTCCGTCGCTAAATATTGGGCCTTCGGAAAACACTTTTGCCGAAGAGCGCAGTCCCGACCTGGTCAGAGTCTACGTCCTGGGGGGCTCTGCAGCGATGGGATTCCCGCACAAGAACCACGGCGTTAGCAGGCTGCTCGAGGCGCAACTCAAAGCAGCACTGCCTTCCCGACAAATCGAAGTAATCAATACGGCCATGACATCGGTTAATTCGCACGTCGTGTACGCAGTCGCCAATTCGATCCCGAAAAACTCCGCCGACTTCGCCGTCATTCTGATGGGCAATAATGAGGTTGTTGGCCCGTACGGACCCGGCACCTTCAAGCAGAATTTCCTGGCAAACATTTCTCTGATCAGAGGAATCCAGGCACTTAAGCGCACCAGGATCTGGCAAGGCCTGAACAGCCTCATCCTGCAAGTCAGACCGACCGATGCGAAGCAGGATCTCGAATGGGAAGGCATGCAGATGTTTACCAACCACGGTGTGCCACACGACGACCCGCGCATGCAAAGTGTCTATGATCATTACGAAGATAACCTCGTCAGTATTATTGAGACACTGCAGGACAAGGGCATGCACGTCTTGCTGTCCTCCGTACCTGTTAACCTCCGCAAATCGGCACCGTTCCTGTCCGTCCACAGCCCAGGGTTGACGGCCGATCAGCTCAATCAATGGAGCGAATTGACTCGCCTGGGGTTGCAGAGCGCTGACGCACAAAGCTGGGATGACGCTATCGCACATTTCCAGGCAGCACTGGAGGTTGACCCTGATTACGCCGATACCCACTTCCAGATCGCGACAGCTTTCGAAAACGCCGGCAACGCTCAGGAGGCCAAAAGCCACTATCAGCAAGCGCTGGACCTGGACGCACTGCGTTTTCGGGCAGACACGCAAATTAACAGGATCATTCAGGACGTCGCTGACAGCACAGAGGGTGACTTGTTTAGCTATGTCGATAGCGCCGCAGCATTTGAGCAGGCCAGCCGTCCATTTCAACCCGGCTGGAACTTGCTGCTTGAACACGTTCACTATGGCTTTTCCGGTAACGACATCCTGGCCGCTGAAGTTTCCCGTTCGATCATGTCCAACCTGGCCGGGGATGATTCCTACCAGCCTTTGCCAGGCGCCGAAATTGCCAGGAGAACAGGCTTCCCGAATTACGACACAATCGATGAAATCCGCAATCTGCTCGGCATGATTGAGCACCCGCCATTTCCAGGGCAGAGCAATTACACCGAACTGACGAATTTTCTTGGAGACAAGCTCAAGAGTGTGACGAGCGAAGTCGGCACACAAAACGAAATCATGCAGAGACGTACAGAAGTTGTCAGGGAGGGCGTTGCTGACTGGAAGATCCATTTCGAACTGGCGGTCCTGAACGAACGTCTGCGTAATCCATCAGCGATGTATTACCACCTCAAGCAGATTCTCGAACTGTACCCTCACAACCGAGAAACCTATATGAAGATTGCCGAAGCGATGAGCAAGGACGGCAGGTGGCGTGAGGTGTTGCCATATCTTGAGCAGTCCCTCCTCTACACCAGGGGCGATGAAGAAAAGATTGCTACAACCATTAGCTGGATGGGCACGGCGTATCTCAGAACCGGGGACTATGAAAAGGCAACAGACCTGCTTCTGGAGGTGACGGAAGACTATTCCGATCAAATTGGCCTGACGCTCAGGGCTTACGGCAACCTTATTCGGTACACCCGCGAGCAAGGCAAGGAAAGGGACCTTGATCGCTATGTGAAAGACCTTGAGGGTTACGCCAGGCAAATGATACGCAGCGGCAGGGATGAGGACTACCCAATGCTGTATCAACGGATGTCACAACTCATGGCTATGGGTGGCTATAAAGAGGCAGCCGAGGAATGGGCCGAAGCAGCGCCGCCGTAGTGACTAAAGCGACCAATATTCTCGGTATCTCCGCTTACTACCATGACAGTGCCGCCGCATTATTGAAAAACGGAGAACTCGTAGCAGCCGCACAACAGGAACGATTTTCCCGCAAAAAGCACGACGAGAGGTTTCCCGCGGAAGCCATCCGGTATTGTCTGGAATCGGAGAATCTGCGTCTAAACGATCTCGATCGCATCGTGTTCTATGACAAGCCGCTCATCAAGTTCGAACGGCTGCTCGAGACGTACATGAGCTATGCCCCCTACGGATTTCGATCCTTTGTCGCGGCGATGCCGGTTTGGCTCAAAGAGAAACTCTATCTCAAGAGCGTTTTAAAGAACGAACTGGCGCAACTCGGCGACTGCGATCCGAAGGAGCTGCCGCCGTTACTCTTCGCTGAGCATCACCAATCGCACGCTGCCTCAGCATTCTTCTTCAGCCCATTCGAGCGCGCAGCTGTGCTTTGCCTCGACGGCGTCGGCGAATGGGCCACCACATCAACATGGCTTGGTAACGGAGCCAGGCTGGAGCCGCTCTGGGAGATCGATTTCCCACACTCTTTGGGCCTGCTCTACTCCGCGTTCACGTACTTCACAGGCTTCAAGGTCAATTCCGGAGAGTACAAGCTCATGGGGCTCGCTCCGTACGGTCAACCAAGGTACGCCGAACTCATCCTCGACAAGATTCTTGATCTCAAAGAAGACGGCACCTTCCGACTGGACATGCAGTACTTCAATTACTGCACCGGTCTTACTATGACCAACAGCCGCTTCGACGAGCTCTTTGGAGGGCCGCCGCGAAAGCCGGAGAGCGAACTCACGCAGCGCGAGATGGACATCGCCGCTTCCATTCAGGTGGTCACGGAAGAGGTAGTGCTGCGGCTTGCCAACACGCTTCACGAAGAGAGCGGTGAGAAAAACCTCTGTCTCGCCGGCGGCGTGGCGCTGAATTGCGTTGCAAATGGCCGACTGCTCCGAGAGGGCCCGTTCGAGAATATCTGGATTCAACCGGCCGCTGGCGACGCCGGCGGTGCTGTCGGTGCCGCTGCCGTAGCCTGGCATGTGTACGATAAGCAGCCACGCAAATTGAACGCTAGCAGCAGCCCTGCCGCTGACCGCATGCATGGTTCGTACCTCGGGCCCGAGTTTTCGCCCGAGCAGATTCGGCATGAGCTTGACGCAATGGGCGCCAGCTATACGGTCCTCGACGATGCCACAGTATTTTCAAAAGCTGCGCAACTGCTCGCTGACGAGAACGTGATTGGCTGGTTCCAGGGCCGTATGGAGTTTGGGCCACGAGCGCTGGGCGGCCGTTCGATCATCGGCGACCCTCGCAGTGCAAAGATGCAGTCGGTCATGAACCTCAAGATCAAGTACCGCGAGTCGTTCCGCCCGTTCGCGCCGTCCGTCCTTTGGGAGCGTGTGTCAGACTATTTCGAGCAGACCGCACCGAGCCCTTACATGCTGATTGTTGCGCCCGTGCAGGAGAAGCTGCGGATAGACCTCACTGACAGAGCAACAGCAGCTGTTCGGTATCGACAAACTCAAGCTCAAACGATCGGAGCTGCCTGCAATTACGCACGTCGACTACTCGGCGCGCGTGCAGACCGTTCACGAGGAGACGAACCCGCGCTACTATCAATTGCTGCAGGCGTTCGAACAGCTCACTGGCTGCGGTGTGCTGGTGAATACGTCATTCAACGTTCGTGGCGAACCGATTGTCTGCACCCCAAGCGACGCCTATCGGTGTTTCATGCGTACTGAGATGGACTATTTAGTCGTGGGAAATTTCTTCCTGGACAAGAATCAACAGCCTGCCTGGCAAGACGACACATCCTGGCAAGACGAATTCGGGCTCGACTGATATGTCCGCAAATCACAAGATTCCCAATCTTGACGAAAAGGGGTTGCGCGAATTCGGTCTCACGACCGGGGCGGCCTTCGTCGTCATCTTCGGTCTGTTCTTCCCCTGGATGCTTGAGCTCGACTGGCCAGTTTGGCCGTGGGTCATCGCTGCACCGTTGTGGTTGCTGGCGCTGATCCATCCGTTGTGGCTGCGCGGGATTTATCGGGCATGGATGCGCTTCGGTCTGCTCGCCAGCCGTGTGATGACACCGCTCGTGCTCGGTATCGTTTTTTTCGTTATGATTTCGCCAATGGCGGCAATCATGCGCCTCTGGGGCAAAGACCCTATGCAAAGAACGCTCGACGCCGATCGCAAGAGCTACCGGGTTAAGAGCACAAAAAGCCCAAGAGAAAAACTGGAGAGACCTTTCTAATGCTGGACCTGCTGTCAGACCTCTGGGCCTTCATGCGCGAGCGCAAGAAATTCTGGCTTGCGCCAATAATCATCGTCATGCTTCTGCTCGGCGCTCTTATTGTATTCGCGCCAGGATCATCACTCGCCCCGTTTATATACACGCTGTTCTGATATTTACAGACCGACATAAAAAAATACCCGCAGCGAACTGCGGGTATTTTTTTGTCTTAAGCGTACGTGGTACTCGCTACTCTTTTGCGAGCTTGTACGTCCACCAGTTGCCACCACCGGCGTCGATAGTCAAAGTTATCGTACCAACATCGAGGCTGAGTACGGTGTAAGTAACTGACTCAGGGGCCGCCACGTTGGGCAGCTCTGCGCCATTCACGGTCCTTGGCAATCCGATGTGAGATCCGACACCACGCACCGTTAGCGTCTCTGCAGCCTCATCAAACGCAAAGCTGCCAGCGCTGCTGCCATCATGCGGGGCCACCGGCGCACCACAAGCCTCGCCTTCGACGCCCTGCCAGGGCTCAAGCCAGGTTTCACCGTCCTGGAAGTTCTGGAATGCGCCGCCGCCACCGAAGTGGAAGACGTCATCAAACCAGCAGGCACGCGTCTCGACGACACCCTCGATGTCCGTGCTCCACCAGGAAATGTCACCGGCGGCCGGACCGACTCCAGCTCCACCATTAACGTCCAGTTTCCAGTTACCGGCCAGCGGTGAGTTGGAGGACCGAACCAGGTTGAACGTCCACCAGCCCGTTCCGGCGTCAACAGTGACCGTCATGTTGTCACCATCAAGAGCAAGCACGTCGTAGGTGATTGAGTCAGGCGTATTTGCCGGGCTTGTCAGCTCCTCGCCGTTTACTGCTTTCGCCACACCGAGATGGGCACCCTTGCCATGGAGCTTCAATTTGCCGGTCGCGTCGTCGTACTCGAAGATGGCCCTTGCGCTGCCATCATGCGGAGCAATCGGTGCACCACAGCCTTCGGCAACACCCTGCCAGGGCTCAAGCCACGTGTCTGCCCCTGGATCGTTCGTGAACAAACCGTCAGCACCGAAATCAAACACGTCGTCGAACAGGCAGGCGCGTGCTTCGACAACACCGTCGATGTCCGTGCTCCACCAGGAAATATCCCCGGCAGCTGGACCAACTCCGGCACCACCAGTTGTGTTCAATAGCCACTGGCCCGCCAGGGCAGCAGTATCGTTAACGCGTTCGTACTTGTAGGTCCACCAGTTACCGCCACCTGCGTCAATCGTGACGGTCATGGTACCGGCATCCTGCGCCAGAACCTGGTAGGTGATGGAATCGGGGACGGCTACGTTGGGAAGCTCTCCGCCATTCACTGGCCTCGGCAGGCCCAGGTGCGAACCGGCGCCTGTGAGGGTGAGTGTGTTCCCGGCTGCGTCATATGCCCAGGCGCCAGTGGTGCTGCCATCGTGTGGCGCTACCGGCGCACCACACGCCTCGCCTTCAACACCCTGCCAGGGTTCAAGCCAGGTTTCGGTGCCAGGGTAGTTCTGGAATGACCCGTCACCGCCAAAGTGGACAATGTCGTCAAACCAGCAGGCGCGCGCCTCGACAACACCGTCGATGTCCGTGCTCCACCAGGATATGTCCCCGGCGGCTGGACCAACGCCAGCGCCACCTTCGGTAGCAAGTTTCCACTTGCCAACGACGGGAGAGTTTGAAATACGCGTCAGCTGGTATTGCCACCAGCCAGTACCCACGTCAATCGTGACGGTCAGATTGTTGCCATCCAGTACGGTCACGTTATAGGTGACTGACTCCGGTGCTGCCGCTGGTGAATTCAATTCCGCACCATTCACCGTTCTGGGCAAGCCTATGTGGCTGCCCTGACCCGTCAGCTTCAGGGTGCTCGCATCTTCGTCGTACTGGTAGATAGCGCCATTGCTGCCATCGTGCGGCGCTACTGGAGCACCACAAGCCTCAGCTTCAACGCCCTGCCAGGGTTCGAGCCACGTATCGGCGCCCTGTACATTCTGGAAGGAACCGTCATTACCAAATTCGTAGATATCGTCGAACCAGCAGGACCGCGAGCTCGACAACACCGTCGATGTCCGTGCTCCACCAGGAAATATCGCCTTCAGTTGGACCGACTCCGGCACCGCCCTGCTTGGAAAGCTGCCACTTTCCGGCCAGCGGAGATGTCGGCTGTCTTGCGAGGCGGAATGTCCACCAGCTGCCGCCACCGACGTCGATCGTGACCGTCATGGAATCACCTTCCAGCGAGATTACGTCGTAGACAATGGAATCGGGTACGGCTACGGCCGGTAGCTCCGCACCGTTAACTGCTTTCGCCAGTCCCAGGTGTGAGCCCAGACCGCTGATCGTAATTGTGCCGGCCGATTCATTGTATTCCCAACTACCAGCGCTGCTGCCATCGTGCGGCGCTACGGGCGGGCCACAGCTTTCGGCTTCAACACCCTGCCAGGGCTCAAGCCAGGTCTCGTCGCCCTGGATATTGCGGAATGAACCGTCAGCGCCAAAGCGGAAAATATCGTCAAACCAGCAGGCGCGTGTATCTACAACACCTTCAATGTCGGTGCTCCACCAGGAAATGTCCCCTGCCGCTGGACCGACTCCGGCGCCGCCCTCAACATCCAGACGCCAGTCACCCGGAATAGAGACGGGTTCCGGACACTTGATCGTGTCGTCGTCACAGTAAATCAGGCTGCTGCCGTCAGTGGTTGCGTTTGCAGGCAAGCCGAGCTCACCACTGATGTCCTCGTAAACGATCGAGAAGGAGATCTCACCGAGCTCGTCATCCTCGGTCATGTCGCGGATTGCAAACCAACCGTTTACCTTGCCAACTACCTCGGCTTCTACGTCGTTAATGACGATACGTGGAGCCATGATAGCTTCGCTGGCGACGATGTCGATGCGGGCAGCCTTACCCAGCTTGACGGCACCATTCGGCTTTGCAGACTTGGTACTCTCCCTGATGCTGACGCTGGTCAGCACAGGCGGTACGCCGTCCTTGAAGGCGGGGTCGGCCAGGTTATTATCCGTGACAGATTTTTCACCGCCGCCGCACGCGGATAGCATAAGCAAGCCTGTCAGGGCCAGTAGTGCACCAAAACGGTTGGCAAAGTTGCCCCGTAGCCTGCGCTGTAAGTTAAAGATATGCCGTTGCATTACGCCCCCTAAAAAAGTCTTTTTGTGCCTGAGCAAGGTGAATTTTGAATATTGGCTGGGCCATCGGTATTGAGCTACCTCTGTCAGAAGAAGTTATACCGAAGCCCGAAGTCATATCGACTGCCACCCTGAACGGCCTGCAGTACCTGGCTCTTCGTCAAGCTGTATACATGTCTTGTCTCATTGGTGAGATTCAAGCCGGAGAAATATAACGTGAGATTATCGTTGTAGTAGTAAGTCACCCCGAGGTCCCACTGCCCGTAGGCTTCTACGTTGGTGGGATTGGTCCGCGTGCCCTCACCCTGGCCAACTCCGGCGAGGAAGTCGTCGCGCCAGTTGTAAGCCACACGAATCTGCAAGGATTCACCGTCGTAGAAACCAATGAGGTTCGCTGAATCACTCAGCCCATTTAGGACAAACTGAGTCTCCAGGGAGTTGAACGGGTCATAACCAACGTCCGCATCCGCCAATGTTGCGTTGACAATGAAACCGTATCCGGTGTCACCGAAGGCGTGCTGCAGATTCAGTTCAACGCCGTCTACCTTCGCCGTTCTCTGGTTTACGGGTCGGCTCAGATCAAAGACGATGGACGGATCACCAGGCACGCTGACAATCGTTTCGCCATTCACTGCCGGGTCATCCTGATAATTATCCAGGATGTATCGACCGAGTTCCTGATATTGGCTGGGGTCTATGCCACTGTCTGCAAGGGCTCGATTCCAGAGGGCGCCACCAATAATGTTTGGAATTTCAAACGTGGTGCCTGACTCTCGACCGGTGCCGATAAAATTCTCGACATCCTTGTTGAAGTAACCCACCGAGAAGTAGCTGCCGTCCGCGTAGTACCACTCAAGCGATAAATCCGTGTTGAACGATTGAATTGGAACCAGTCCCGGGTTGCCCGTAGAGGCCGACGGCCTGTTGGTTGGCGTGAACTGCGTGCCATCGGGCGATAACCCACCCTTGATATCCTGGTAACTGGGACGGGTGATGGTTTCGCTGACCGACAGTCGCAGAACTACGTCTTCCCAGGGTTCAATATCGAAATCCAGGTTAGGCAGCGTGACATCATATTCGCCGGTTACATTCGTGAAGCTCTGAATGGGATTACCTTCATCGTCTTCTGCTGCAACGATGTTGAACTCATTACCTGCGCCTACCCACCGAGACCCTGACCAGGTCCGATCGAATGCAGCAGAAGTGACTTCCGTCTCTTCGTAGCGAAGGCCTAAACGCAGGTTGGCAGGCATGGCAGCGATGTCGCCGGTCCAGTTGTACTGGAGATAGACTGCAGTCGTTTCCTCAGTGGTCCGAAGATCCGTCGTCCAGTCAGTCGACGCACAGTAGCCGGTACCACAGTCACCAACGTTGGCATATTCATTCCCGGTGCGGGCGTACCAGGCCTCACCGGCAGCCTGGAGATCAGCGAGACTGGCCGTGAAAAATTCTGTTTGCAGATCCGGATGATCGGATCCTGACAACTCGTCGAACTGTCCCTCAATGCTCGAACGGACGACGATGTCTGCGATTTCCCCGGGCTCCGTAATGCCACCCCAGTTATCCAGCTGCACAACGGCGTTCACCGAACGATTGTTGACCTCCGTCATCTGTGCGCCGAAATCGATGCTGGAGCCCTCGAAGAAATCGAAGCTGCCGGCGATCTTCGCCTGCTCCAGCTCCATCTTGGAAGCATCGTTACTGAACACACTACCGGTGATTATCATGTCGTTCTTGTACAGAGGGCGATTTTCTTCGCCGCCGGAGTTCAGGTTGTTTGTAAAGATCGGCAGCTCATAGCCCGTGATAAAACTCTGACCCACCTTGTTAAAGCTGGCCATGGAAACAAGCGAGCTGGTGCCGTTAGGACTGTTTGGCCCGGTTTCGGCCGAAGAGTCATGGTAGTCAAATTCAAGACCAAACCGATCGTTGATCCACCACTCCACATTGAGGCCAATAGACTCGTTAACGTTTTTCGAGCCATCCCGGCCGGAACCCATGGCGAAGTCATTATTGTCATTCGTCTCGGTGTAGATAATCGGAGTGGCAATACAGCCCGCTTTGGAACAGGCAGCTGCCCATTCACTGGCTTGAGAAAGCGCCGACGTATTGGAGAACCAGGCAGAAAGGTCGCTGTAAGAGCGATCCAGCTCAAATTCAGAGCGGATGTAATCGACCGTCGTCGTGATCGTGTCGGTCGGTGCCCACTGCAGCACAAGCTGGGCATTGTTTCTTTCGCTCTCAAATTCGGCAATGTTATAGGCCACGGCCTGCGGGATCGAATAGTTGTCTTGAGGTAACTGCGGCCGGTTTATCTGGTTCTCATCGTTGATGACCCTGACGTCGGTGCTTCCGTCTGGCAGCACGTCATCACCCGGCCTGGTGTACCAGCCATTTATCTGTGCCGAGTTCACGCCATTGTTTCTTGTCTGATGGCTTGCCGTGATGGCGACACCTACCGTTTCATCGAGAAAATGTCCGAGGTAAATGCCCGAGAATTCAGGCGTGATCTCATCGCCAGTTCTCGTCGATTCATCGTATACCGTCTTGGCCGCGAGACTAAAGGTCGGCTCACCCTGCAGCGGCTTTGGCGTCGAAATATTGATTGTGGAACCTACGCCACCGGAGGGTACGTCCGCCTGGCCAGTCTTGTAAATCTGGACGCCCGCTACGCCTTCCGAAGCCAGGTCAGCGAAGTCGAACGAACGACTGGTGCCACTGTGAGTCGGCATCTGGCGGCCATTGATGGTCACCAGGTTATATTCCGGACCAAATCCGCGCACCGTTACCTGGCTGCCCTCACCGCGCTGCCGATCGATGGATACGCCGGTTATTCTCTGCAGGGACTCAGCCAGGTTCGCATCAGGAAACTTGCCGATATCTTCCGCAGAAATTGCGTCCACAACGCCTGTCTCACTGCGCTTGATATCCATGGCTCGATTCAAGCTGCCGCGGATGCCCGTAGTAACAATTTCCTCAATGACGTCATCGTCTTGCGCGACAGACACTGAAGGCGTCGCGAAGGCCGCGCCCAGCGCAATTGCTACGCCTGTGGCCAAAGGTGTTTTACGGAAAATAGGTTTTGGCATGCTCAAGCCCCCCAGCTTGCTTTGTGATAATAATGACAGCGCTGTCACATTGTGTATAATTACTGCGCATTGCGCTACAGCTATTTCGGTTTATACGGACATGTGACAGCGCTGTCAAGAAAACATTCAGGAACTGAAGAGCCGATAAAACTAACCCATAAGACAGGCGCTGTGCACTTGAATCCCTTACAAATTAAACAGTTACGACTTTTGACGCGAGAGCGCGTCTTGCTCGCGATTGCCACCTGCCTGGTCGGCGCTGCTTCGCCGGCCGTCGCCGACGATACGCACGCTGCAGACCGCAGTCTTTATAAAGCCCCCAGAGCCGTCGCTGCGCCTTCAATAGACGGATTCGCAGAGGATCGCGCATGGGACCAGGCTGAATGGCAGGACATCAAGCATCGATGGCTGGGACCCGAATATACGGCTGAAGATTTCAGCGGACGGTACAAGGTCGTGTGGCACGGAACGAAGATTTTCATTCTCGCGGAGATCGTGGACGACACACTGATTGATACTCACCGCGATCCTCTAATTCAGTACTGGGATGATGACTGCCTGGAGATTTTCATTGACGAAGATTTCTCAGGGGGGGATCACCAGTTCAACCACAACGCTTTCGCGTACCACGTATCACTCGACAATCAGACAGTCGATATTGGCACGAACAGACAAGCACAGAATTACTCACATCACGTGCAAAGCCACTGGAAACAACAGGCAAACAAGATTGTGTGGGAACTGGCGATCGACATTTACCCGGATACCTATGTTGACGGATCGAACGACAACACCCCGGTAACACTGGCTGCTGGTAAGTTGATGGGACTAATGATCGCGTACTGCGATAACGATGGCAGTGAACTTCGGGAGAATTTCATTGGCTCAGAATCGGTTCCGACCGGACCAAAAGATCGCGGCTGGATTGACGCCGGATTGTTTGGTGCTCTGAGTCTCGAAGAATAATTGGGGAATAAGAACATTGGTTACAAATTCAGTGCAAGGCTTCAGCGTCACGGAGAATGACGCGGTATCCGGCGAGTTCCTGGATCTGGCGGGCGAGCGTTACTACGCTATTCGCAACGTCGACAAAATGGACCCGTTTTTTATAAGCGTCATTTCGGACGTTGATCATTGGATGTTCGTGTCGTCCAATGGCGGCTTAACGGCTGGCCGGGTTTCTCCCGACACCGCCCTCTTCCCGTATATCACTGTTGACAAGATTTACGACAGCACTCCACATACCGGAAGCAAGACCATTTTTTGGGTCGATATTGACGGGAAACGTCACGCATGGGAACCGTTTAACAGGGAGCACGACGGACGCTACAGCACCAGTCGTAACCTGTACAAGAACTTGTTGAGCAACAAGCTGTGCTTTGAGGAAATCAACCACGATTTGCAGCTGACGTTTCGCTATACGTGGGCGACGAGCGATAGTTTCGGTTTCGTCCGACAATGTGAATTGCAGAACCACAACGATTACAACGTCAGCGTCGACATCGTCGATGGACTGCAAAACCTGCTGCCGGCCGGAACGCCGGCATTCGCACAAGCAAATACCAGCAACCTGGTCGATGCCTATAAATGGTCAGAACTCGATGAAGCAACCGGACTTGCTTTCCTAACGCTCTATTCCGGCATCACGGACCGTGCCGAGCCCTCCGAATCTCTCAACGCGACAACCGCTTTTTGTCTGGGCCTCGAAGGCGCAAAGGTCCTGATCTCCTCGGCCCAGCTGGATTTGTTCAAGGCCGGAGGCGCGGTACAGCAGGAAGTGCGGAGGCGCGGCGTGCGTTGTTCGTACCTGGTTAATCATCGCATCGAGCTTGGCCCGGATCTGTCACAACACTGGCAGATCGTCGCGAACCTGGAGCAAAGTCAGGCCGAGGTCGTTGCATTACGAAAGCTGCTCTTCAATCCTGCCGAAGTCAGTGAAGCCATTGCGCAGTCGATCGCATCCGGTTCGGAAAAACTGGCACGTATCATGGCGAGGGGAGACGCCTACCAGGCTACGGCAGAAGAAAACGTCACCGTGCACCACTATGCCAACGTGCTTTTCAACATCCTCCGAGGCGGCGTCTTTGACGACGGTTACAACGTATCCTCTAAGGATTTTGTGGCGACGATTCGAGGATTCAATCAGGGCGTTTACGCGCGCAATCGGAAACTGCTTGATGGTCTGCCTGAGAAAATATCAATTGCCGAGTTGCTGTCTGCCGTCGGGAGTCAGGGAGATGTCCAGCTGGAACGCCTCTCCTACGAGTATTTGCCGATTACATTTGGCCGACGCCACGGTGATCCCAGCCGCCCCTGGAATGCATTCGCGATTAACGTTAAAGATGACGACGGCAACAGGCTGTTGTCGTATCAAGGTAATTGGAGAGACATTTTCCAGAATTGGGAAGCCTTGATCGTCAGCTACCCTAGCTTCGTCGAAAATGTCATTGCCAAGTTCGTCAACGCGTCTACGATGGACGGTTACAATCCTTATCGCATAACAAAGGAAGGTATTGACTGGGAAGTTGAAGAGCCGGACAACCCCTGGAGCTACATCGGTTACTGGGGCGACCACCAGATTATCTATTTGCTGAAGTTTCTCGAACTTTCCACCGATTTTCATCCGAACGAACTTCGTACGCTTCTTCGCCGTCCCTTGTTCTCCTATGCCAACGTTCCCTACCGAATTAGGCCGTTTGCCGCTTTGCTCGCAGACCCCAAGCACACGGTCGATTTCGACGAGCATCTGGCGGAAATTATCGAGCAGCGCATCACTACCATCGGTGCGGACGGAAAGCTGGTTCTTGACAGCGATGGCGAGGTCTATCAGGTCAACCTGATGGAGAAGCTGCTTGTGCCACTGCTCGCCAAGTTGGGTAACCTGGTCGTCGATGGCGGAATCTGGTTGAACACTCAGCGCCCCGAGTGGAACGATGCGAACAATGCGCTGGTTGGTCATGGCCTGTCCATGGTTACGTTGTACTACTTGCGTCGCTACATCCATTTCCTGCAACAGCTCCTGAAGGACGAGTCGGAGCCCTTTGCGCTGACCGGCGACGTCAGCGAATGGCTTGTGGACACAGCCGCCGCCCTCGGCAGAATACGGCCGCTACTGGGCGACAAAACAATCAGTGCCTCGGACCGCCGCAAGTCGCTGGTTGATTTAGGCGAGGCTGCGGGCCGCTACCGGGAAAGCATTTACAACCAGACTGCGCCCTCACATCCAGTGCAACAGACCGCCGTTGACATCGTGGCTATGCTCGACGATGCACTCGCGGCAATCGATCACACGATTGGCACAAACCGGCGCGACGATGGCCTTTACCACGCCTACAACCTGTTGGATATGCAGCAGGATGAAGCTGGCGTCGATAACTTGTATCCGATGCTGGAAGGTCAGGTTGCGGCCTTGAGTGCCGGATCGATAGTGTCCGAAGAAGCAGTGACCGTTCTTGAGGCTCTGTTCGAGAGCGACATTTATCGACCGGATCAACGCACGTTCATGCTCTACCCCGATCGACCGTTGCCCGGCTTTCTCGACAAGAACCGTATTAGCAAGGAACAGGTAGAAGCGATTCCGCTCTTACCGCGCATGCTGGCCGCACAAGACAACCGAATTGTAGTGCGCGACGTTGAGGGTTGTTACCGCTTTAACGCCGACTTCACTAATGTCGGCGATTTGGATGCACAACTGACGAAGCTTGCTGAAACCTACGGCGATGACCTTGAAGCTGCGCGCAAACCGCTACGCGCGCTTTTCGAAAAGGTGTTCCACCATAAAGCATTTACGGGGCGTTCCGGGACAATGTTCGGTTTCGAGGGACTCGGCTCGGTCTATTGGCACATGGTGTCGAAACTATTGCTTGCCGTAATGGAAAACTACTTCGCAGCAATGGACCAGGGCGTTGACGACGCGACCCGTCGCCGCTTGGGACAATTGTACTATCAGGTGCGCAAGGGCATCGGATTCAACAAGACTCCGGCAGACTATGGAGCGTTCCCGACAGACCCCTACTCGCATACTCCGATGCACGCCGGCGCCCAGCAACCGGGAATGACCGGCCAGGTGAAGGAAGAAATTCTTTGTCGGTTCGGCGAGCTCGGCGTCAGAGTATCTGATGGCGCCGTGCGCTTTGAACCAGGCCTGCTGCGAGCTCGCGAATTCATAGCTGCACCGCGCGACACCGGCTTCGTGGATGTCGACGGCAACTGGCAAACAATCAACGTGCCAGCCAACGGGCTGGTATTTACATGGTGTCAGATACCGATAGTGTACAAGCTGGATGACGATTCCGTCGCAAGCATCACTGTCAGTCTCGCTGACGGCACCGACGTTACGGTTACGCGAATGGCATTGCCACGCGAACTGAGTGCTGAAATCTTTCAACGTAGCGGCCACGTCCGCAAGATCTTTGTGTCGCTTCCGACCAGTACATTGTTTAGCGAATAAATAGCCCACCTATTCTGCAACAGGACCCTAAATGTCAAACCTTTACCAAAGAACGCTGTCGCTCGCCGGGATCGATATCTCCGGCTTGTCTGTCGACGACCTGCGAGCGCTCGTGCGCAAAATTCTCGAAGCGAAGATCCACGGAATTTCGTTCAGTCCCTATGTAGAAGGTCAGGGTCCCGGCACCCAGATCAGCGCGGCGCAGATTCGCGAGCGGCTGGCACTGATCCAGAAAAACGTGAATTGGGTGCGTTCTTTTTCCTGCAAAGAGGGAAACGAGCAGATTCCAGCAATCGCTGCCGAGAACGGACTCAAGACCATGGTCGGAATCTGGTTGGATGATGATCGGGAACAGAACGAAATTGAGATCGCGAATGCCATCGAGATCGCTAAAGCCGGGCATGCGGACATACTCGCGGTCGGCAATGAAGTACTGCTCCGTGGCGACATCAGCGAGGACGAATTACTCGAGTATATACATCGTGTGAAAGCAGCCGTTCCTGAAACAACGGTCGGCTACGTCGACGCCTATTTCGAGTTCGTAGATCATCCTCGGGTCACCGAGGCGTGCGACGTTTTGCTCGCCAACTGCTATCCGTTTTGGGAAGGCTGCCCCGCAGAGCACGCATTGCTGTACATGAAAGAGATGTATCGTCGGGTCGTAAACGTTGCCAACGGTAAGAAAGTAATTATTAGTGAAACCGGCTGGCCAAATGCCGGCACGCCAACTAAGGGCTCGGTGCCCTCCTTCGAGAATGCTATCAAGTACTTCATTGACACGTATCAATGGGCGGAGCAGGACGGAATCGAGATTTTCTACTTCTCGTCGTTCGACGAAACCTGGAAGGTCGGCGCAGAAGGGGATGTTGGCGCGTACTGGGGCCTTTGGGACAAGGATGGAAATCCGAAATATGCCTGATTCACGACATACCAAACCGGGTCATGACTACCGACTTCAGCAGTTCATTTCCGCGCCTGCGTGTGATATCGAAGCCTGTAAAATCGCGGCCAGCGCAGCTGCACGACGTTTGACAGTGCCATGGCAACACGATACCAATAGCGCTGCAGTATATTGAGGCAACCCGCATACCTATGAGCAGAGCTACAATATTCGATGTCGCTGAGCTTGCAGGCGTCTCAATCAAGACCGTTTCTCGCGTGGTCAATCGTGAGCCCAATGTGCGCGACTCAACACAAGAACGCGTCGAACAGGCGATCATCAAACTCGACTACCGACCGGACCAGTCCGCACGCAATCTCGCCAGTCATCGCAGCCACCTCATCGGCCTTGTTTACGATGACCCGGAAGCCTATGAGACGCCGAGCTCCGGCTACATTATCCGCATGCAGCAGGGAACGTTGCGCGCCTGCAGGTCGACACACCACGAGCTGTTCATTCACCCCTGCAACTACCGCGACAAAGATGTCGGTGAAGAACTCAAGGCAGTGATCGCGCAGGTCAAACCAGCCGGTATCGTGCTGGCCGCGCCGCTCTCGAACATGCCAAAGATCGTCAAAGCAATCACCTCAACTGGCACGCCGCTGGTCAAAATCTCCCCGGGCTCGAAGAACGGCAAGCAATTGTCTATCGCAACCAACGACCGGGAAATCAGTGCGGAAATGACGCGCTATCTTGCGTCACTTGGACACCAGCGCATCGCCTATATCAGTGGCCACCCCAGCCATAAGGCCGTGGCAAACCGGTTTCTTGGCTACCAGGACGGTCTTGAGCAATCGGGTATTCCGTTTCGTGAGTCGCTGGTGTGTTCCGGCGATAACTCAATTGGATCCGGCGAAGCCTGTGCTCAGATACTGCTGGGTCGAAAGGACCGGCCTACGGCAATCTTCGCCGCGAACGATGACATGGCAGCAGGTGTCGTGCGGGTAGCCGATCGGCTGGATATCGATATTCCCGGCGAGTTGTCGGTCGCCGGTTGTGACGACATCGCCCTCGCCCGGCAGATATATCCTGCTTTAACGACGATACGGCAGCCGCTGTCGACGATGGCCGAACACGCCGCTCTGGCACTTATAGGATCCAAGGAGCATCGCGGTACAGAGATGATCCCTGCAGCGCTGCAGATTCGGCAATCAACCGGGCCAGCCCCGACGACCTAACGTTCGAAACGTACTCGGACTCGGCCTGCGGTGCCCAACGTATCTCAACGGGCTCGCCGGGACGGCTCGACAGGCATGGCTTCCACCATTACCTGGCTGCTCATAAACAAAGGCCCCGCGAATAGCAGGGCCAATGTAACGATTGCTTTATGGATCAAGAGGCTTCTGGTGTCTCAGAACTCATTCTTCGACATTCTGCCGTCAGTAAAGCCGCTTTCAGCCGTCGCAGGACGATATGTGTAACCCCAGATACCGAATGTTTCCAGTACGCGAATCTCGCCGCCCTCGATCAACGGTAAGAAACCGGTCGAATCGAATCGGAACAGATTGTCACCGACCTGCTCATTCAACTGCACTGGGAACTTGACCAGCTCACCATTCTCGTCAGGCGCGCAGAGCGCGCACTCAAAGAACGTCACCGAGCCCCAGAAATTGTCGAGCGTGGAGCGATAGGCTTTGAGGGCCTGTTCCCGGACCAGCTCATCGGTCGACAGGACATTGCTATTGGCATCGTACAGCTCGTGAAGCGCTTTGGCCGTGTACCACTGGTTCTCACCCGAGGGACGGCGGGCAAGTGCAGTCGCCCAGAGGTAGAAGCGCGCTTTTGCACCCGTGGGTCCCTCTGGGATTGTCGCAAGCAAGTCGAATTTGTCGTCGGTGCCCGGAGGCGCATTCTCGTCAAACTCGACTATCGTCGTAGTGATGAACGGGTTTTCCGGGTCACCAAGAACGCAATTTTCCGGGTAGACACCGACATTTTCGCAAGCCAGATTCAGGACCACATCGGTCGGCAGCAAAATGCCGTTTATGACCTGGCCGTCCGAGTCGGCCGGCGATTCACAGCCGCTGGCGACCAGAATCCCGAAGCCAAACAACAACGTCATCAAGCTGCGGTTTCGTTTTCTAATGCTCATAATTTGAATTCCTTGGCCTTGCATACTTGATCGTTAAAACTGGTAAGTAACATAAAAGAGCGTTGACCACTGATAGTCACCAACAAACTCGGGGTCTAGATCGATGCTGTTTTCATCGTAACCACGGTACAGCGCACGAAAACCAACCTGCGTCGCCTGTTCTTCTGCTTCAAAGCTGCCTATAACACCGCCACCAACCAAAATCGACCAGTCAAACATGAACTGATCAGGATAGACGGCGTTGAACTGACGATGGAAGTCGTACGGGCCCCACGCGTCTTTCTTGTAGTAGCCCGCAATAATGTGCCTGTTATTCAGCTTGGCCTTGGCGTGAATCTCATAGTAGTCACGCGTGCCGCCCGTAGGATTGCCGGTCGACTGATTGAATCCCTTGACCAGGTCGACAATGTACTTGGCTTTTTGGGTCGGGTTGAACACCATCCTGCTGGAGACCGTATAGACTTCTTCAGCCGGCAGACCCGCGCCGAAGGAGGCGTTGGTGTTGCCCTCCGCAAAGAAGAACAGGTACGCATCTGTGAACGTCGGATACTCCGTGTACGTTCCACCGAAGTTCATGGCGAACCTGGCATCTTCCCGGAACTCGTTATCCCAGTCGTAGAACGGCGTGCCCGGGGTCGTGTCGTAGGTCAGGAAGATTTCTGCCGAGCGAGCCTCGCGGTTACCCAACACCGCGAATGGGTCAGTGTCGGTGTCGCGCGGGTTGATGCCCGGATTGATGATGCCGCCACCGCCGGACGGCGGAATAAACGGGTTCGCGTCTACCAGGTTGTCGCGATACATTGCGCGCGGGAACAGCATGAAGTTGCCGAAGTTGATCATCATGCCCGCCTGATACTCGCGCTTGTTGCCCTGACCGGAATACGGCAGGCCGGACGGGTCGCGCCATCCGAAGGGCAGCAGCGTTGCGCCACCGTTAGCAACCAGTCCGGCATGGTGTGCCTCAATGTAAGAGCTGGTACCGAACAACGGGAAGCTCAGCTTCGCCTTGAATCCCAGTGTATCTTCGAAATCAATCTGGTCGACAATGATGTCGCCGTTGTCGCCGATGCGGTCGTAAATATCATCGACTCGCTCGGTTGCCGACATGATGCCGCCGACCTCAAGTTTGACGCTTTCGCTGAAGTTCTTCTCGGCGAACAGGGTCGTCTGTCGAGACTGGCGGTTCGTTGCCGCCGTTGCCGTCGCCGACTCACCCTGGCGCGCCACGTCTTCGGAATGAATAAACGTCATGTCCATGTTAAACAGGTTAAAGTCGTACTTGACGATGAACTTCGGGTTAGCTCCCCAGTAGACTTCCGGGCCGGCAACCAGGGTAAGTCCTTTCAGTTTGCCCTTACCGATGAACTCGACGCCTTCCGGTGCTTTCGAGTTCCAGATGTCCATGCCGATGATGTCAGTATTCTCTGCGACGAGGCCGAAAAAGTCGCCCTCGTAACCCCAGTGATAGCGTGGCGTGTGGTAGAAGGCGTTGAAATCGAATTTCTCGCCCTCGTAATTGGCCTCGAAATCATAGATTTCGATCCGCTCGCGGTCATTAAAAGTAACCGCCGTTGTGGTCGTATCGCCCAGGCCGTCGGGAACCTCCGCCTCAAATATTATAGGCAATCCACGCCGGCCGTAGGCGATTTCCAGCGGCTCCTTGTCCGCAACGCTGCCCAGGATGTTCAGTGTGAACTGCCCGGATACGTTCTGCGATGGCTGAAACCCAAAGTCCAGGAACAGCATCTGCCCGTCCGAGAACTGTGTGCCATTTTCACCGTTCTCGGTGATGTCGACCTCGGTGCCCTTGATCAAGCCTTCAATATTGACCCGGCCGCCCGTGAACTGCAGCTTCTTCTTTTCTTCCTGGCCATCGTCCTTCAACATCCGGACCTCGCCCTTCAGGGCGTAGTATTCCATGTTCAGGGCGTCGATTTCCTGGTTGAACGCGGCTTTCTTGTGAGTGTAGGGATCCATGCTCCAGATTTCTGCGAGCACGTCATAAGCCGCTCTTGGGCGTGCTGTATACACACCGTCGGAATTCGGCAGACCGAGAGCGGTAATGCCGAACCACTCTTCGTTCATGTTGTTCTTGCCTTCCGCCCAATCGAACAGATAGGCCTGGTTTGACCAGGAGGCATTGGTGTCCTGAATGTCCAGATTCTCAATCTGCAGGTACTTCCACCACTCATCGCGCCACTCGAAGACGAAGCCACCGATGGCGTTGCCTTCTTCACCGTTGCCGGCGGACTTGTTGTACATCTCCTTCCACTGATCGCGGAGGTAGATCGCCTGGGACATCTGGTCTTCCTGGAACTCCCGAGCGTTGAAGGCATCGCTGCCGAACTCGAAGAACAGCACAGGCAGGTCGAGTTTCTGATCGACCTCGGCCCACAGGCCGGTGAAGCTCTTGCCGCGGTAAACGTTGGTACCGAGGATATCGAGGTCCGGCATCAACTCGGCAATCAGGTCGATGTACTGGACGTCGCCATTCACGATCGAGAACGGATAATTTGGCGCCATTGCCTTGCCGGCTTTCACGACTTCATTGAAGAGGCTGTAAAGGTGACGAGCCTTAGCCGTGTTCTGCTCGCCCTCAGGCAGGTTCTCAATCTCGAAGCTCGACCAGGACAGCCCGTAGTTGCTCTCGTTGCCGAACGCGAACATCAGCAGGCCTGGCGTGTTGTTGTACTGCGCAACGTATTCCAGCATGTCTTTCTTCAGCGTTGCACGCGTCAGTTCATCCGAGTAGTCCACGTTCGGTGTCCACACGCCATTGATGGAATAGCCATAGCGACCCATGAGCGGATTGATCGCGGTTCTGATGCCGTGCTCGCGGTAGATGTAGGTAATCCACTCCGGCGGGATCATCGCGAAACTGCGAATCGTGTTGATCCCAGCCGCTTTCATCATGCCGAATTCGTAGTCCAGCACCTTGCGAATAAAGTCGTCAGACTCACCCCAAAGGTTATATGTGTAGTTCTGATTCCTTGGCGTGTAGCCCCAGACCATGCCCTTGACGTAGTAGTCCTCGCCGTTGACCTGGAGTTTCCAGCCATCCGCATCCTTTACAGTTGTCACTACGTCCGCGGCCTGCACCGGCGCTATGAACGCGACGCCGAGAAGCAATGAGGCTGCCAGCATGCTGCTGACTTTCCTGACCCTGTTGAAGAAGTGTGTTCCCGCCATAGCGACTACTCTTTTTTTGAATTGGGTTACTTGAGAAATGTCGAATTCTTGCATCATCTTACTCCGCCGGCTCATTGCGCCACGATGGAGACGTTGTCGATGAAGACGTCCATCGTACAGACCGGATTGGCTCCGCAATCGGCTTTGAATAGCAGCGACACGCCACCGGCAGCATCGGCACCCAGGTTGGTGTTGAAGGTATACGTCTGCCACGCTCCGCTCAGACCATAACCACCAAGAATGACCTCGTTTGTTGCGCCACCGGGGGGATCAGCCCTCTCAGTGAAGAACTCTGCGACAAAGACCTTGCCAATGCCTGTGGCATCCACATCGATTGCGTCGAACGAAATTGTCACCGCCTCGCCACCGGTAAATGTTCCCTCGCCAAGGCGCTCGACCTTGAGTATCGGGAATGACGCTGCGCCTGAGCTTGCATCGGCCTGCAGTCTGGCCGCATAGGTGCCGCCATTATTATTGGCATTCGAGACACTGACCGTTCCACCATTTTCAAACACGAACCATGGTGGCTGTAAACCCGAAACCCCGGCGGCTTCAAAACCGCCATCGGGAACCAGCGCACCATCGCCACCTTCCGTGGAGAAGTAAACGTCGTCCACGTACAGCAAGCCGAACGTCAGCGCGTCACTGCCATTCTTGGGGTTCCAGAAGCCTAAGTTGGCTGCGGCAGAAAAGTCGGTCGCCGTGAAATCAGCCAGCGGTACCGCGTAGGTCGCCCAATTGCCGGTGGTCGCCACCGGCGTATAGCTCGACAACAACACGTTGGTACCGGCTGCGCCCGCACCCGGTGGCTCAATCTGGATCGTCAGATCCGCAAACCCGGCCAGGCCCGACGTATCCACTGTGAAATTCAGCGTGGTATACGATGTCAGATCGACACCGCCAAAGTTCAGCACCGCACCACCAAACGTGGAAGCGCTGTCCTGGTAGTCAATCGCCAGCGAAACGTCACCCTCAAACGCCGGGATGGTCATGCTGTTGGGATCGGCAACGGTGTTATTGCCGCCGAAATCGATGCTGTTGGTAATGCTGGTTACCGTGATCGCCGATTCCGTCGTGGTCTCGGTGAACACACTGGCCGTTCCCGGGCCGTGATCGTCAACAGGCGGAGGACCGCCACCTTCCGTGGAGAAGTAAACATCGTCCACGTACAGCGTTCCGAACGTCAGCGCGTCACTGCCATTCTTGGGATTCCAGAAGCCTAAGTTGGCAGCAGCAGAAAAATCACTCGCCGTGAAATCGGCCAGCGGTACCGCGTACGTCGCCCAGTTACCCGTGGTCGCCACCGGCGTATAGCTCGACAACAACACGTTGGTACCGGCTGCACCCGCACCTGGCGGCTCAATCTGCAGAGTCAGATCTGCAAAGTCGGCCATCCCCGACGTATCCACTGTGAAATTCAGTGTGTCATACGATGTCAGATCGACACCGCCAAAGTTCAATACCGCACCACCGTACGTGGAACCGCTGTCCTGGTAGTCAATCGCCAGTGAAACGTTACCCTCAAACGCCGGGATCGCCATGCTGTTGGGATCGGCAACGGTGTTGTTGCCGCCGAAGTCGATGCTATTAGTAATGCTGGTGACGGTGATCGCCGATTCCGTCGTGGTCTCGGTGAACACACTGGCCGTTCCCGGGCCGTGATCACCGACAGGAGGAGGACCGCCACCACCGTCGCCACTAAAACCAATGTCGGTGAATAACGCCGTAAATTGCATCGCCGCAGTATTGTCACTCTCGAACACGACGCCGGTTGCCTGGTCCGCACCGGTGAAGTCCGCAAACGGAATCGATAGCTGGTACCAGCCGTCTGCGAGAGCGTCCGAGTACGCGCTGCTCGTCAAATTCAGTCGCAGAGTATCGACACCGTCGAAGAGCTTCACGAAGATCACCTGGTTCGGCATGCCCTTGACTTTGAAATCAAGAGTTTCATAGGCGCCTGCGAATCCCGCCGGGAATCCGATGTAGCCGATCTGCGCGATGTTGGCGCCGTAACCAGTGCCACTGGCGACCGCCAGGACCGGGCTATATGCACCATCTTCTGCGTAGAACGGATCAATGACCGAACCCGAATCGAATGCCGTCAGCTCCGCATAGTCATCGGGAATAACAAGGTCAGGATCGCCACTTGTCGAATACAAAGCCGCATCCGGATCGATCGGCATGCCGCCACCGCCGCTACCCGAGCAGCTCGAAACCTGCTCGATATCGTCGTAGAAGAAGGTCCAGTTATCAGGATCGGCCGCTGCCTGGCCAAGTACGCCCAGGTCAAAAATAATGGTCAGTGCGACAACCGGTGGTGGCACTGCCTGGCCGGAAAAATCAAAGCACAGCTCCTGCCACATGCTGCCGCCGGTGTGATTCACATTGACCGTGAGTCCGCCGCCAGGATTGCCCGTTTCTTCAAGCTTGAACGACACTGGCACCGGACGCGGCGACCAGACGTTTACCTTGTAAAATTCGCCCTGCGAAAAATCGATCGCCTCGGAGAGGTTCAGCTTCGTTCCACCGAATACTTCATCGGCAAACTTCTGCATTTGCGCGACCTTTTCGCTGCCATTACCCGCGCTGATATCCGGGTTGTCAATAACAATGGTTGCGCCACCGTTGAAGTTCTCAATGCCGGGAAGCGCACACAGCGTTTCAAAATTGATCGTGTCACAAAAGCCCGGCGGAATCGGCGGCAGCGGTGTCGCTGGCGTGCCGGCGATTGGCTGCGGACCATCGCCCTTGCCACAACCGGCTATTGCGAGAGCCGCAACAAAAAGTGTCAAGGTGCGTAACAGGCGCTTGGATGCTAGTGCGTGCATAATCAATTTCTCTGAGTAACTATCTGGTTAAGAACAGTTTTTCTGTTTTTGAGCGTCAAGGAGGATAGTAATACCCGCCGGCTCATGGAGTAACGATGGAGACGTTGTCGATGAAAAGGTTCGACTCACATCCGGCATCGCCACCGCAAATAGCGGTGATCTCCAGGGTGACACCACCACTGACATCCGGTCCGATCGTGATATCAACCGGACCGACCGTGGTCCAGTCTGCCGGGAATGCGCCACCACCCTGAATTGGATCGGTCTGCGAGACTCCGCCACCGTCCACTTCAGAGAACAGTACGATGTTCACTACGCCACCGGCAGTAGCCGTGCCTTTCCAGTCGAACGATACGCGTACCGTCTGGCCCGCTGCGAGTTCGCCGGCGCCCAGGTTGGCTTGCTTCAGAGTTACGCCAATCGGTTGCCCGGAAGCATCGACGTTGGCCGCAAATCCGCTGCCACCAGCACCTGGACTGGACACCTGAATCACGCCGCCGTTGTCGAACAACGTCCAGCACGTCAGGTCACCCGTCTCAACGTCACCGTTGGTCGCAAGATCAACGCCTGGACCCGCCGCCGGTCGCACGCAGTCGTCACCGCCACCGCCACCCGTGCCGCTGAAGCCAATGTCGGTCATCAGGAACGAGAACGGTGCCGCCTGCCCGCCCAGTGGACCCAGCAGGAAGCCGTCCGCCGTCGCAAGACTGGCCGGGTTGTAATCAGACATCGGAATCGATACCTGGTACCAGCCGTTGCCGATATCCGTCGAACCTACATAGGTCGTCAGGTCATACGTCTTGCTGTCGTCCGGCGCAAAGAACTTCGCCTCGAACTGGCCAAGGTTGGCCGCATCGCCCTTCACCTTGAACAGCAACGTCTCGTAGCCCGCTGCAAAGCCGGCGGTGTAGCCGGTGAACGCTGCGAAACCGGCATCCACGTTGTAACCAAAACCGCTCGTTACCTGCAACGCCGGATTGAAATCCGCATCGCCCGCAAACGCCGGGTCAAACACCGCGCCCGAACCAAAATCCTGGATGCCGCCTGGCGGCGCCAGGTCTTCCGTCAATGCAGGATCGGTCGCGTAAACTATGGCCTCCGGCGTAATGCCCGGAGCACCGCCGCCACCGCCACCAATGAAGCCAATATCAGTCATCAAGAACGAGAACGGTGCCGCCTGCCCGCCCAGCGGACCCATCAGGAAACCGTCGGCGCTGCCAAGGTTGGCAGCATTGAAGTCAGACATCGGAATCGATACCTGGTACCAGCCGTTGCCGAGATCTGTCGAACCCGCATACGTCGTCAGGTCGTATACCTTGCTGTCATCCGGTGCAAAGAACTTAACTTCGAACTGACTCAGGTTGGCCGCGTCGCCCTTCGCCTTGAACACGAGCGTCTCGTAGCCCGCCGCAAAACCGCCCGCGTAGCCGGTGAACGCCGCAAAACCAGCGTCTACGTTGTAACCAAAACCGCTCGTTACCTGTAATGCCGGGTTGAAATCCGCATCGCCCGCAAACGCCACGTCGAATGTCGCGCCGGAACCAAAGTTCTGAATGCCACCTGGCGGTGCCAGGTCTTCCGCCAACGCAGGATCCGTCGCGTACACCACGAACTCAGGCGTAATGCCGGGATCCACACCACCACCGCCGTCGCCGTTAAAGCCGAGGTCGGTGAGCAGGAAGGTAAATGCGTTCGGGGCCGCGTTGTCTGTCTCGAACAGCAATGTGTTGGCCGTATCGACACCCGTAAAGTCAGCTATCGGAATGACAACTTCATACCAGCCATTACCAAGTGCGGTGGAGTACCCGGAATTCGCAAGGTCAATATCCAGGTAACCGCCGTTCGGGTTGAACTTGACGCGAATTAAGTCGTTGCTGAGGTTTTTCGCCTTGAACTGCAGCGAGTCGTAGGCGGTCGCGAAACCTTCCGCAAAGCCGACAATGCCGAGCTGCCCGACCTGCGCGCCATAACCGTCACCGGTCGTGACCGCGAATGCCGGACTGAAATCGCGGTCCGAGGTGTTGTCGCCGTTAAATGTGGAGCCTGAACCGAACGGCTCAAAGCCGGTGTAGTCGACACCGAATTCGATATCAACCGGTACGTTTGGATCCGTCGCGTAGATGACATTGTCCGGCACAGTGCCCGGATCAGCAGGAACGTAATTGTCTTCGCCCGAGTAGACACGAACCCAATCGACTTCCAATGCCGTCGGTAGTGGCGTGGTGCCATCAGGAGACCCGGGGAAATTGCCACCGACCGCCAGGTTGAAGAGCACGTAGAACGGCTGGTCGAACGGCGCCGGGTAAGGAGCGGCCGTTGAAAACCACGAGTTCTCTACCTTGATCAGGGTGCCATCGACGTACCAGCGCATCTCGAACTCGTCCCACTCGAAAGCATAAGTATGAAAATCTGCGGTGACGTCAAAAGACGGTGTGTAACGTGTCTCTGCGCTGGTATTGCCGGGAAACTCACCACCAAAGTGAATCGTCGCGAAAATCTCATTACCCCCACCGAGACCGCTGGGCGCTGGATTTGCATCAAGATTGACGGCCTCGACGATGTCGATTTCACCGGTTGCCGCCCACTCTCCGTAAGGGCTGTCCTGTGAAAACATCCAGAAAGCCGGCCACAACCCCTGGCCGCTGGGAAATTTGATGCTCGCTTCAATGCGGCCGTACTTGAACGCAAAGCGATCCTGCGTATTGATGCGACCGGACGTGAAATTGTAGCCTTCGGCTGTCTCTCTGCGTGCCGTAATCTGCAGCTTGCCGTCTGCTACCTGTACGTTGTCAGGCAGGTAGTACTGCAGCTCGTTGTTGCCCCAGCCCGGAATGCCGTATTGACTGCCATCACCGGTCTCATAGAACCAGACCTCCGGATCCAGCTGCGCGCCGTCGAACTCGTCGCTCCAGACCAGCGTAAGAAGGTCACCATCACCGACCTTGAAAGTCTCAGGGATGGTCAGTGTCGGGTTGCTGATGTTCTGGTTTTGCTGGTTGTCTACGTCAGCTGCGGGGATATCAATGGGTTCAACCCCCGACAATGGCGTCTCTCTGCCATCCTCGGTACATGCAGAGACGAACAATACTGCGGCCAATGGCAGCGCGCAGCGCCGCAAAGTAAGCGAACGAAAACTCATGGACAACCCCTCAAAAGCGCTTATGCGCAACAGCTACTGACCAGCGACTTGTGGCTAGTCTGGTTTCTGAAGAATAAGCGCAAATTGACAGCGTTGTCAATTGATGCCCGTTTTCCCCCTTTCTGGCGGCACGGATATTGTTAAAAGGCCCGCTCCAGCAATTCGCCGGAGAGGGCCTGGCGCGGCTGCTAGGAGGCGAACAGGCGCCTTACACGGAGTAATGGCAACCACGGTTTGCGCTTCTGCGACGCCGCAGTCGGGGCTTTTTGAGCAAATTCCTCGCGGATTTGCCGGATGCGGTCATCGGCAATTGCTGGAGCGGCTGTAAACGATGTAATCGCTGTCATTCCGCCCAGGCTGAATGCAAATGTGTCTCGTATTTCTTTGCGATTTTTCATCATCTGTCTCCCAGGTGTCCTCATTTCTTCCTTTGACCCGAAGGTCGATGAGCACACGATAGGGACCCAGGCGCATGACAACAAACGAAAAACTCTCATCAGGCAGATGAAAAAAACTCGGGCGGGGGCTGAAGCCGGGGCTGGGGCCGCTGGCCCGCGCGGCCGCAGCGAGGGTTGCCGCTAGTGGTTCTGGAAGCTCTTGATAATCCAGTCCGTCAGGCGCGAGACGCCGGCGTCGCCCGCCTGCTCTTCCTTGCGAACCAGGTAGTAACTGACATCCGCCACCAGCTCCTTGTCGAACAGCGCGACCACACTGCCCTTCTCGAACCAGAGGTTGCCGATTGGTACCGGAATCAGCGCCGCACCCAGCCCGCGCTCTGCTGCGCGTACGACAGCGATCATCGAGTCCAGCCGCATGACTTTCGAGGCCTCGGGTAGCTTTATCCCGGTCGCCTTGGACCACTGCTTCCACGCCTTCGGCAGCGACTCGTGCACGATCATCGGGAATTCACTGATGATCTCGCCGTTCTTTGTCTTCACAGTCTTCAGAAACTCTTTCGAGCCGGCGGGCGCCATTCGCAACGGAAACAACAGGTCAGCAGTCATCCCGGATGGCGGCGATTTAAACAACCGGATGGACAGATCCGCGTCCGCTGGATGTTTCTCCGCTGATTCGTCGCTGGTACCGACGCGGATATCGATGTCCGGGTTGGCCGCCGTGAACTCATTGAGACGTGGCACAAAATACTCGCTTGCAAAAAACGGTTGCACAGAAATGCGGATAGTCTTGCGAACCGCACCTTTCTTGTGTCGCGCAACGATCGCGTTGAGCTGGTCAATAAGCGGACAGACTTCTTCGTACAGCGAACGTCCCGCTTCTGTCAGCTCCAGGTCGCGGTTCTTGCGAATAAACAGTTTTTCGTCGAGCTCCTGCTCCAGTGCTTTGACCTGGTGACTGACTGCGGATGGCGTTATGAAGAGCTCTTCACTCGCGGTCGTGAAGTTCTCATACCGCGCCGCAATGCAAAAGGTTCGCAAGCCACGCAGTGACGTGCTCGGTGTCGCGCTCATTCCTCAGCCGCTTTACTCGTGCGCAGTTGCTCCAGCACGACCTGTTTTGGCGTGCGATCAACCTTGAACAGTCCCCAGTGCTTTTCCGCACCAAGGGGAGAGTTGGGATCGCCTTTCCAGGGTTCGTCAAAGGCCTCAAAGAAAAACACCGTAATCCCTTCTTCTGTTGCCCAGTCCCTGAGGTCTGCATAGTGACGCGACTGGTTCGCCTCACTGGCGCGCTCACTGAACTCCATCGCGGTGCTGGCCCAGCCAGCTTCCAGAATGGCCAACGGCTTTCCAGGCAGCGCAGCACGCACACCCTCAATATTCTCAATGGTGTAATCCAGCGCTTCGTCGATCGGTTTTTCTTCCCACGCCGGGTAGGTGTGTATGCCGAGGAAATCAACGACTTCGGCCAGCGGCGCGCCATCCTGGATCCACCATTCGTAGTTGTCCGCAACCGTGACCGGCTGTTCGATTTGCGCCTTCACATCGAGAACGTACGCGATGACACTCTCCAGTGGCACCATGTGGTCATTCCAGCTGACCAGCGCCTCATTGCCGACGTTGACTGCGACGACGATATCGCTGTATTCGTTCGCCAGTTCGATACCACGACGAATCTCCGCTGCATTTGCAGCCGTATTCGCCAGCAACTCCTCTTCAGGGATTGGCTCATCCAGCCACGGGCAGCCTTCATGGTTGCTGACCTCAGCCTGCAGCCACATGCCCAGTAGCACCTTCATCGGCAGCTCGTGCTCACGAATCAGTCTGAGTGTCGTTACTGAATTTTCACCGGAATCGTATAGCCGGATGAGGGTGAGATCATGTTCGACCAGGATCTGCAGGTCCTCCAGTATCTCCGCATCGCTCGGATTGACAGCGCCGTCGCCGCGATCAGGATGTTGCCCTTCGCGAAATCCGGAATAGGCAATCGCCATGACCTCGCCCGCCAGTAACTCATTGACGTCTTCGCCCAGCAACTCATCGGTTGAAGCGGCTTCTTCTTTGGTACATGCAGACATAGCTATCGCGGTGCTCAAGGTTAGAAATAAGGCAAGGGTTTTGATTGTTTTCATTCAACTATCCGAAAATCTGTTCGCAGCTCGGTGTCCGAGCTGCCTCCAATCCAGGCGTGAAACAGCCCGGGCTCAACGGTGGCTTTCATGTCGCGTCCAAAAAAGGTCAAATCACTACTCTGCAGCTCGAAGTCCACAGTTACGGTCTCGCCAGGCTCCAGGAAGACGCGCCTGAAACCCTTCAGTTCTTTCACCGGCCGCGTGATGCTCGCAACCAGGTCACGACAATAGAACTGCACCACCTCTTCCGCAGCAACCTCACCGCAATTGCTCAGCTCGGCACTGACAGTAATGCTCTCGCCTACGCGGAACGACTCTGCGCTCGTGCGAATATCGCGATATTCAAATTGCGCGTATGAAAGGCCATGTCCGAACGCGAACAGCGGCGTGAAATGCGTATCAAGATGAAACGCACTCATACCCAATGAAGTTTGCGGCGCCCTGGTGTCGATTTCATCAATGTGCGTGATGTTGTCACGCGACGGCGGTTTGCCGGAATTTTTCTGGCTGTAATAGATCGGAATCTGGCCAACAACGCGCGGGAATGTTGCCGGCAGTTTGCCGGATGGTGACTCTACGCCGAACAAGAGGTCGGCGATCGCCGCGCCGCCCATTGATCCCGGATGCCACGCATACAGTATGGCATCGACGTGATCGACAATGTTGCTCAAGGTCAGTGGCCTGCCGGCCAGGATCACAGCGATAACCGGCTTACCAGTGGCGCGCACGCGCCGCACCAGCTCGGCCTGGTCGCCTGGCAGGTTAATATCGGCACGCGAATGCGCCTCTCCGGAGAGAATCGACTCCTCGCCCAGGAACAACACCGCAACATCCGAGTCACTCGCAATGTCGACGGCCTCATCAAACCACTCGCTCGCGCGGCTTCGTGATGTTTGCATGGCGCGCACATAGCGAACATCCAGTTGCTTGCCCACCAGGCTGTGGATCGCGTGCATCGGCGTGATGCTCAAGCTCTCATCGCCGTCGAAAATCCAGGTTCCGAGCTGCTGGTAGGGTGCGTCCGAAAGCGGCCCGATCAGCGCAACGGTATTCAATTTTTCGGCGGATAAGGGCAGCACGCCGTGATCGTTCTTCAGCAACACGACGCTCTGCAACGCAGCCTTGCGAGCGGCCTTGAGCGCTGGCTTGTCGGCATACGGTGGCAACTGGTCAGCATCCGTGTACGGGTTTTCGAACAGGCCGAGCTGGAATTTGGTCTTCAGGATATTGCTGACGGCGCTATCTATGCGACCGATGTCCACCTGGCCATCTGCTACCAGGCCCTCAAGGTGGTTACTGAAGGCATCACCGGCCATCTCCATATCCACGCCGGCCGTTACCGCCTCCAGCGCCGAATGCCGGTCGTCTTCTGTCAGGCCATGTATCTGCAGTTGCCGCACAGAGTCCCAGTCGCTGACAACGAAGCCGTCGTACTGCCACTCTTCACGCAACACCTGCCGCAGCAGGAATTCGTTGCCACTTGCGGGTATGCCGTTAAGATCAGAGAACGACGTCATCATGGTTGCGACACCTGCATCGGCGGCGGCTTTGAACGGCCTGAGGTAGACGTTCCTGAGTTTCGTTTCCGGAATATTGGTTGTCGCGTAGTCGCGCCCACTCTCAACCGCACCGTAGCCCGCGAAGTGCTTGGCGCAGGCGGCGATCGATCCTGTATTCGCAAGATCATCGCCCTGGAAGCCGCGTACCATCGCGGCGCCCAGCTCGCTGGTAAGCAGAACACATTCGCCGAGGCTCTCAGCGATTCTTCCCCAGCGAGCGTCGCGGGAGATATCGATCATTGGCGCAAACGTCCAGTTGACGCCGCAGCGTGTGGCCTCAAGTGCCGCTATCCTCGCCCCTTCTTCAACGATGTCGGGGTTCCATGTTGCAGCCTGTCCCAGCGGAATCGGCATTATGGTCTTGAAGCCATGGATGACATCGCGACCTACCAGCAACGGAATCCCGAGGCGGCTCTCTTCAACCGCAATGCGCTGCAGCTCATTGACGACATCAACATCAACGACATTCAGCACAGAGCCGATGCGCCCGGCTCGCAAACCGTCTGCGAGGTAATGAGGCGCATAGCCTTCACTAGCGTTAAGCTGACACATCTGGCCGATTTTCTCGGCGAGTGTCATCTCGGCAAGCAATGCTGCGACGCGCTCGTCGGGTGCTTTGCGACCTGTTTCAGGGATTTGAGGATTGGCGCTCATGGGCGAATTTGCGAATGGACTGCGGATTGGCCTGTTTAGCAACATTTGACAGCGCTGTCAATTTGACAGACGATACCGAAATAATAATGAAACAAAGCCTTACAGTCCGGGGGGACAGAATCGCATGAGCCAGCCAACCCATTACGAGACCGCGCCCGAAGATCGGATACCGTTTTATCAGAAAATAATTTACGGCCTCGGCGCCTTCGTCAACAACATCCTCGCTGCCGCGATTGGCGGAATGATGATCGTCCTGAATTTAGGCCTCGGCATGAGTCCGGCACTGGTCGGTTTGCTTGGCATGCTGCCACGCCTCACGGACGCGATCACCGACCCTTTGATGGGGTACGCCTCAGACAATACGAAATCGCGCTGGGGTCGCCGCCGGCCCTATATTTTTGTCGGTGCAATAGCGGTCGGAATCGTCTTTACACTGTTGTGGCAGCTGCCGCCCGGCAAGAGCGAAGGCTGGTACTTCTGGTATTTCCTCGGCGGGTCGATCATTTTCTTCCTCGCCTACACTGTTTATGCGACTCCCTGGGTAGCCCTCGGATACGAGCTCACGCCGGACTACCACGAGCGAACCCGATTGATGGGGGTGCAGAATTTCATCGGCAACATTGCCTACATGATCTCGCCCTATTTCCTCGCCATCATGTACCTGCCGGTTTTCGGCGATGTCATTACCGGCGCCGGCTATCTGTCGATGATTATCGCCGTTCTCGTCATCGGTCTCGGCATCATGCCTGCGATCTTCCTGCGTGAGCGATTGAAGAACATTGCCACAGCCGAGTCCGCCGCAAAGACCAACACCATCGGCGACGTCGTCCTGGATTTTCTGCGCGGCTTTGGCAAGGCGCTCTCGTTCAAGCCATTCCTGAAACTCTGCATAGCCACGTTCCTGGTGTTCAATGGCTTCATCCTGATCGCAGCATTCCAGTCCTACGTCATTATTTTCTACGTCTTCGAGGGTGATCAGGCAGCCGGCGCTGTGTTCTCCGGGCACTCCGGACTGGTACAGGCCTTCTCGGCACTCGCCGTTGTCGGCCTCGTAACGTACCTTGCGACCAAGATCGGCAAACGCAGGGCCTTCTTTGTATCCACCGGCATCTCCATGGTTGGCTATGCGCTGAAGTGGTTCTGCTATACGCCGGACAATCCGTGGCTCGTGTTGATTCCCGCGCCGCTGATGGCGTTTGGCCTGGCCGGACTGTTTACCCTCATGCCGTCAATGGTCGCCGACGTCGTCGACGCCGACGAACTCGAACACGCACGAACGTCGCGAGGGCATGTACGGTTCCATATTCTGGTGGGTCGTTAAACTCGGCCAGTCGCTGGCAATACTCGGCGGTGGACTGCTGCTTGTCTGGACCGGTTTTGATATTGAACTCGACAGCGCGCAGACAGCTGAGACGATTACGCTCATGCGACTTTGCGATGCGATAATTCCTTGTGTCGCATCCGGGCTCGCCATCTGGGCGATCTTCAGCTTCTCGATTACCGAAGAAAAAGCACACGAAGTCCGCATGAAACTCGAGGCACGACGTGGCACAGGCTGAGGTCGCGGTTCCAGCAGAGATGGAGCCACTCTCGTTTCGTGAAAAACTGGGCTACGGCCTTGGCGATACTGCGTCCAACTTCTTCTTCCAGGTTTTTAATATATTCCTGCTGTACTACTACACCGACATCTTCGGCCTGACCGCGGCGGCCGTCGGCACGATGTTCATCGTGACCAAGATCGTGGATGCCATCAGCGATCCCATCATGGGCCTGATCGCGGACCGAACCAACTCACGCTGGGGCAAGTTCCGGCCTTACCTGTTGTGGGCGGCCATCCCTTACGGGCTTTGCGGCTACGCCATGTTTGCCAACCCTGACCTCTCGGATGGCGGCAAGCTGATCTACGCCTATGCCACGTACACGGCAATGATGCTCGCTTACACGGCAATCAACGTGCCCTACTCCGCGCTGATGGGCGTCATTTCACCGTCGTCAATTGAACGCACCAAGGTCGCTGCGTATCGTTTTGTTTGTGCCTTCGCCGCCGCCTGGCTGATCGGCACGTTTGTTACGCCGCTGAAGAACATCCTGGGCGGTGGCGATGAGGCGACCGGCTTCAAGCTGACGATGATGCTGTTTGCCGTGATTTCCGTTGCGCTGTTCTGGGTGACGTTCGCAACGACCAAAGAACGCGTCATTCCGGAGCCCGTCAAATCCAACATCCGGCTGGACTTCAAGGCGTTGCTGGCAAATGGCCCCTGGTTGGTGTTGTTCATCGCAGCGATTTTCACACTGATGAACATCGCTGTGCGTAACGGCACCCTGCTGTACTACTTCAAATACTACGTCGGTGACGACGGCACACCGCTGTTTCTGATTTTCGACAAGACCGCCGTGTTCCTGTCTTCCGGCCTGCTGGCGATGATCGGCGGAATCATGTTTACCAAGATGCTGTGCGAGAATTTCGAGAAGCGCTTCCTGCTCATTGCGCTGACAATCCTGAACGCGATTTCCATGGCCGTGTTCTACATTATTCCACCCGACCAGTACTGGCTCATGGTCGCTGTGAATTGCCTGGGTGCCTTCATCATCGGCCCGACGCCAGCACTGGTATGGGCGATGTACGCAGACTGTGCTGACTATGGCGAATGGAAGACCGGGCGACGTACAACAGCGTTGCTATTCTCGACGGTGCAGTTCGCGCAGAAACTCGGGCTCGCGTTTGGTGCGGGACTCGCGGGCATCATCCTGGGATGGTTTGGCTTCGTCGCCAACGCAGCGCAGTCGCCTGAGTCACTGGGCGGCATACGCTTCATGTTCAGCATTGCGCCGGCAATACTGGCGCTGTTGGGCGCGATCTCGATCTTCTTCTACCGTATCGATCGCGAGTCAATCGCAGCGACCGAGCAGGACTTGCTAGACCGACACAGCCACACCGCCTGATACGCAGAACGCTGCGCCCAACAGGCCGGGCTGGCCGTGCGTTATGAGCGCCGTCGGTATCCGCTCGACAAATGTGCGATGCCGCCCTTTCGCCTCGAAGCTGCTGCGGAAGCGACTGTTCGCCAGCTTGTCCGGATAACGCTGTGCGACGCCACCGGCGACGAATACGCCTGCCGTGGCGCCCAGGGTCAGCGCCAGGTCACCTGCAAACTGCCCAAGCACTTCATAAAACGTCTCAACGGCTTCCGTGGCCCTGACATCACCATCACTTAGCGCTGCCGAGAACACGTCTGCAGCAGACAGCTGCGCGCGTTTCTCGCCGTGAATTTCACACAAGGCCCAGTAGATGTTCTCGATGCCTGGGCCTGATGCCAGCCGCTCGGCGGATACGCGATCAAATCGCTGTCGCAGCTGCGTGAGGATATCCATCTGCAGTTGCGTCTCCGGCGCGAATCCGGCGTGCCCGGCTTCAGTTGCGCTGGCCACGTAGCCATTCGCCATTTTTCGCAGGCTGGCTGCGCCAAGCCCGGTGCCCGGTCCGACAATCGCAAACGTGACATCACCTTGCGTCGTCGGCTGCGTTTCCGGCAGTCCAATCGGCTTGAACTGGTGCGAATCGAGCAGCGGCACGCTGTAGGCGATCGCTTCAAAGTCATTCAACAGGCGCACAGCTTCAATGCCGAAAACGTCCTGCAGGTCGCTGACGGCAATGGTCCAGTTGTTGTTCGTGAATTTTACGGTCTGGTTGGTAACGGGACCTGCCGCAGCAAGACAGATGGCCGCAGGCTCCGCCGCACCGACACTGTCCAGGTAGTGCCGGATAGCTGCATCAGCTGACGGGTAATCGGCGCACTTGAGAATCTGCTCGGATGTGTACGCTTGCTCGCTGTCCTCGGCCAGCGCGAAACGCGCATTGGTGCCACCGATATCGCCGATCAGAAGTGAAGGTGCTGTCATGCCCCGATTAAATCAGGCATCGGTATCCTGAGCAACGGAGGAGAACACGGTCGCACCTGACTCAGCACTTGATACCGCATTGCGGAAGATGCCGAATAACTCTCGACCCATGCCATTGTGGCTTGCCGCAAGACTTGCCGTTGCCACACTGCGGCTTTCGAAGTCGTCGTCAGTCTGCACGGATAAGACGCCCGCCGCGGAGTCCAGCGTGATGATGTCGCCGTCGCGGATCTTGCCAATCGCGCCACCCGCTGCCGCCTCCGGCGATACCTGGATCGCGGACAGCACCTTGCCTGACGCGCCTGACATCCTGCCGTCGGTGAGCAGCGCGACCTTGTAGCCGCGATTCTGCAACACACCAAGGTAGGGGGTCAGCTTGTGCAACTCCGGCATACCGATTGCAGCTGCGCCCTGAAACGGCAATACCGCAACAAAGTCCTGCTCAAGCTCGCCATCATTGAAGGCATCTTTGAAGGCTTCCTGTGAATGGAATACGCGCGCAGGCGCCTGCACCTCACGATGCGCTTCATCGACCGCCGACAGCTTGACGATCGCCCTGCCGACATTGCCGTCGACCACACACAAGCCTCCCTCGCTATCGAACGGCGCGCTCGCCGGCCTCAGGATGTCCTCGTCCAGCGAGGTTTCCCGCGCAGGCTGCCAGGCCAGTTTGCCTTCCTCAATAACCGGCTCTACACAGAACTTGCGCATGCCTGCACCCAGAATCGTATTGACGTCCTCGTGCAGGAGGCCGTTGTCGAGCAGCTCGCGGATCATGAAACCCAGCCCGCCGGCCGCCTGAAAGTGATTGACGTCCGCGAGACCGTTGGGATAGACGCGTGCCATCAACGGCACGGCCGCAGACAGCTCGGAAAAGTCATCCCAGTTGATTTCGATGCCAGCCGCAGCAGCGATCGCCACGAGGTGCAGGGTGTGATTGGTGGAACCACCGGTCGCCAGCAGGCCAACAATGGCATTGACGATAGCCTTCTCATCAACGATATGTGCGATGGGCATGTAGTCGTCGCCCAGCGCTGTGATCTCAAGCACGGCGCGCGTCACATCAGCCGTCAGGAGGTCGCGCAGTTCGGTACCCGGATTGACGAATGAACCACCCGGAAGTTGCAGCCCCATGAATTCCATCAGCATCTGGTTGCTGTTGGCTGTGCCATAAAAGGTACAGGTGCCCGGGGAATGGTAGGACGCAGACTCCGCCGCGAGTAATTCATCCCTCCCAATCTTGCCCGCCGCATACTCTTCGCGAATTCTCGCTTTTTCCTTGTTAGGCAGGCCCGACACCATCGGTCCCGCCGGCACGAAAGCGACCGGCAAATGACCGAACGACAGTGCGCCGATCATCAGGCCCGGCACAATCTTGTCGCAGACACCAAGGCACAGCACGGCATCGAACATGTCGTGTGACAGCGCGACCGCCGTCGACATCGCAATGACCTCGCGGCTGAACAGCGACAGGTCCATACCGTCCTGCCCCTGGGTGACGCCATCGCACATTGCCGGTACGCCGCCCGCGAATTGTGCGGTCGCGCCCGCCGCAACCGCGCTGGCGCGAATCTTGTCCGGATAGCGTTCAAACGGCTGGTGCGCACTCAGCATGTCGTTGTAAGCGGACACGATGCCGATATTGGCCGTGCTGCTTCCGGCCAGTGCCTTCTTTTCCTCGACGTCGCTCGCCGCCATGCCGTGTGCAAGATTGCTGCACGACAGGCCGCTGCGCTTGGGACCATCGCCGGCTGCGCGATGAATCCGATCCAGGTACGCGGCGCGATGCGTTTTGCTGCGCGCGATGATTCGCTGTGTGACTTTGTCTACTACGGGATTCATGAATACCTCTTTACGGTGCCCAGAAGACGTGCACGGGCACGCGCTCCTGGTGCAGCAATCGGGAAACGGGATACGCCTCAGGATCAAGCTTCGCCTGCTCGTATACCTCTCGTTTGTCGTCGCCAAAGAACAGCAGCACGATTTCATCGCTTTGCAGCAGCGCGTTCAGGGTCAGGCTGATGCGAGGATGCGGGCTGGCGGGAGTGCTTACAGCAATGGCCAGCTTGCCACTGGCCGTGTCCATGCCGTCCGCAAATTCGGGACTGTCGGCAAACAACGAGGCGATATGACCGTCACCACCCATGCCCAGCAGGGTCGATGCGAATGGCCTGGGCAGTGCTTCCAACTGCGCAGAAAACACTTCACATTGTTCTTCTATTGACTTGTTTTCATTATAGAAACTTAAGAAATCAGCTCCAGCTGCCCTGTTCACAAGCAGGGTCTGGCGAACCATCCTCTCGTTGCTGTCCCTGTCAGAGTCCGGCACCCAGCGCTCGTCACTCAGCAGCACATGAACGTTATTCCAGGCAAGCGTGGTGTCCGCCAGGATCTCGTAGCAGCGCATCGGCGACGAGCCTCCGGTAACGACCAGCGAGGCACTGCCGTCGCGCTGCAACCGCGCGCCAAGCGAACTTGCGATCCAGTTGGCGGCTGCAATCGCGGCGTGCTCGCGAACGTCAAAGAAATTATCCATCTCAGGACACCCCGTGCGCATACCAGGAGCGGCCATCGCGATCGAGCAACAGCGATGAGCCACTTGGACCCCATGACCCGGCGACGTAGGTCTCCGGCTTCTGCCGCGTTGTTGCCCAGGATTCGATAATGCCGTCGACCCACTCCCAGGCAGCGTCGACTTCATCGCGGCGCATGAACAGCGCAGGATTGCCTCGCAACACCTCCATCAGCAGGCGCTCGTAAGCATCCGGGTAGCGCAGCCCGAAGGTTTCTTCGAAACTGAGATCAAGCGACACGGGGCGCAGCTCGAAGCCACCGGGACCTGGCTCTTTGGCCATGACAGACAGCTTCACGCCCTCGTCCGGCTGCAGCAGGATGGTCAACCGGTTTGGCGTCACGTTAAAGCGCTGCTCGGGAAAGATGGAGTGCGGCACATCCTGGAACTGCACAACGATCTCCGAGTGCTTGCCTTTGAGGCGTTTGCCCGTGCGCAGGTAGAACGGCACGTTCGACCAGCGCCAGTTGTCGATCTCGAGCTTCAGAGCAACAAAGGTCTCGGTGTCACTGGTCTCGCCGTTCAATTCCTGGTCGTAGCCCTGCACCGTCTCGCCGCGTATCGCGCCGGCAGTGTACTGGCCACGCACGGTATTCCTGCCAACAGCATCGGCGTTGATCGGCCGCAGCGCGCGCAGCACCTTGATCTTCTCATCACGCACGGCGTCGTGATGCAGGCTCGACGGACTTTCCATGGCTGTCAGGCAGACCAACTGCAGCAGGTGGTTCTGCACCATGTCGCGGAGCGCGCCGACGTTGTCGTAGTAGTCGATACGACCGCCCACACCGAGGTCCTCGGCGACGGTAATCTGCACATGGTCAACATGCCCGCGGCGCCACAGCGGCTCGAACAGTGAATTGGCAAAGCGCAGCGCCAACAGGTTCTGCACCGTTTCTTTGCCAAGATAGTGATCGATACGATAGATCTGGTTTTCCGCAAAGCATGCGCCGACAGCGTCATTAATCTCGGAGGCTGACGCCAAATCACGCCCCAGCGGCTTTTCCAGCACGATGCGACTGTCCGGCGTCACCAGGCCATTTTTCTTCAGCCCCTTCGCAATCGCGCCGAACAGGCGCGGCGCTGTCGCGAGATAAGCCACCCGCGTGCGCCCCTTGTGGCCGTCCAGCATCTTAACGAGCTGCTGCCACTTGTCGCTCTCGAGCGCATCGGCATGCACGTATTCGATCCGCGCACTGAATGAACGCCAGTGCTTGTCGGTGAATTCGCCGTCGGCAAGATTTTCCTTCAGCGCCGCTCGCGCATCGGCGAGATACGCCTTGCGCGTCAGCTTCTGGCGGCCAACCGCAATAATGCGGCTATCGCCGATCACCTGGCCATCGCGATCACGGTGATACATCGCCGGCAGCAGCTTGCGCATCGTGAGATCGCCGGTACCGCCGAATATGATGAGGTCGAACTCGTCGGCAGGGAGGAGTTTTGCCATGTCGATCATCCAAAGGTGTAACTGGTAACTTTACTACGAAAAAACCCAAAAACAGGAAATTTTGTAGCTTTCTCGACTACTTTTTTGTAGTTTTGCTAAATGTTGCGACAAATTGAACAGCGTCTCCCGGACTTGAGCAGGGCCGAACAGCGTGTGGCCCGCTGGGTTCTGCAGCACCCAAGGCAAGCGGCCAACTCCAAACTCGCGGCTGTCGCCAGCGCCTGCGACGCCAGCGAACCAACGGTTATCCGCTTCTGCAGGCACATTGGCCTGAGCGGCTTTCGCGAATTTACGATTCGCCTGACAGAGGCCCTCAGCCGCCCCGCCGTTTTCGTGCACCGCAACGTAAGCCGCGACGATACGGCGTCAGACGCCGTCGCCAAGGTCATGGACGCTTCCATCCGGACGCTCGTTGACGTGCGTGCCCGAGCGACTTCGATGCCCTTCGAACAGGCCGTTCTGATCATGTCATCGGCTCGTCAGCTGGTATTCGCTGGCTCCGGGGCCTCAGGCCGGGTGGCTGAAGATGCCTGCCACAAGTTCTTCCGCCTGGGACTGCCCTGTTCTGCGCTCACCGACACACCGACGATGCTGCAATTTGCCGCAATCGCGGAACCCGGCGACGTCCTGCTGATGCCATCTCACAGTGGTGAGACCCGCGAATTGCTGCAGACCGCCGCGCTGGCTGGCGCGCAGGGTGCAACGGTGATCGCGATTACCGAGCCGACATCTGCACTCGCGGCTGCGGCTGACTTGCTGTTTCCATGTCACGTTTCTGAAGAAGCCAACGTCTACACACCGATGAGTTCGCGCCTTGCGCATCTTGCGCTGTTCGATGCCTTGCAGGTCTCATTGGCACTCGCACTGGGCGAGTCAGCCGTGCGCCGCCTGAAACGCAGCAAAGACGTGCTGCTGCGTCCTGAAACTGACTAGTTCGGCAAGCGGTAACTGACGTTACCCTTGTTAACGACGATGAGCTTGCGCTTCTGCAGGTCAGCGACCAGCGCATCCAGCTCCGCCTCCGTCAGCGACTCGGAGATCAGGTTGCTGATGGTGTTCTGCAGCGTCTTCACCTTCCTTGGTCGCGACTGTCCGCGACCGGCCAGGTTCCTGACGATCGCATCGATCTTGTCATCCGTCTTCGCCTTCTTTGGAATCCTGAGCTGTGGAATCTCGGCGATGTCGGTTTCGCGCCGCACCCGGATCTTCTTGCCACGCAGGTGCCGGATCAGCGGGTCGAATCCCTTGTCACGGCTGATGATGTGGTAGCTGCCGGCAGGATCCGCCGCGGCCAGCTCACCGATGTAGTAGGCAATGTGGAAGTCCAGCGCGTTGGGGCCACTGCCGTCGATTTCGACGTACTGAGCTTGCTGCCCTAGCGCCTGCATGGCCACGGCGACATGCCGCGGCACCTTGGTCTGGTTGGCGCCGATGAACACGTACACCTTGAAAGGATGCTGGGAGAGAATGCCGAGGTTCTTCGGCTGGACGTTTTCGAAGTCAACAAGTACGTAATTGATTGTCATATTTCTTCTTAATAATTAAATAGTTATAAGAGTTACTTAATCTGTTTTAAGATCCGGTGGCACGCGTGCCCGGGTCGCCTGCTCGAACGCGTACGCCATTTCGATCAGCTCCTGCTCGGCGAACGCAGTGCCAATAAAGGACAGTCCGATCGGCAAGCCTGCCACGAAGCCCGCCGGCACCGTGATGTTCGGGTAGCCGGAGATCGCGGCATAGGACGAACTGCTGACGTGGAATGAATCGCCGTTGGCGTGATCGGTCATCCACGACGGGCCGTTGGTCGGCGCAATCAGGGCATCGAGGCCGTGCTGTTCGAGCATGCCGTCGATACCTTCCTGCGAGATCTGCTTGGCGGTTGCCAGCGCTTCAAGATAGGCCTCGTCCGTGAGCGGCCCCTTCTCTGCGGCATTCAACATGCGTTCCTGGCCGAAATGCGGCATCACAACATCGGCGTTGTTCTCGTTGAATTCGATGATCTCGGCCAGTGTCTTGTAAGGCGCTGCGGAGCGCTCCAGGTATGCGGCAAGATCCGTCTTGAATTCGTACGCCAGAACCTCGCTCTCGGCCTCCCATGCGGCGTCGAAGTCGAGCTCGATGTCGTCAACAATTTCGGCGCCGGCTGCCTGCAGTGATGCGATCGCAGCGTCGAACACTTTTGTCACCTTGGGCTTTCCGGAACCGTAGTAGCTGCGAATGACGCCAATGCGTTTGCCTTGCAGGGCATCGGCCGTGAGGGTGGCGGTGTAGTCAGGTTTCGCCGGCTCGGCAGCAACCGAATCGGGGTCCTCTGCATCGGCCCCGGTCATGGCTGCCAGCAGGATCGCCGCGTCGCGAACGCTGCGCGCCATTGGCCCGGCAGTATCCTGGCTGTGTGCGATGGGGATAATGCCGCTGCGGCTGACCAGCCCGATAGTCGGCTTGATGCCAACAATGCCGTTGACGCCGGCGGGACACACGACCGAGCCGTCAGTCTCCGTGCCTACGGCAACCGTCGTGAGGTTTGCGGCCACTGATACGCCGGAACCGCTGGATGAGCCACAGGGGTTTCTGTGCTTGCCGTAGGGGTTGTACGTCTGGCCACCCAGGCTGCTCCAGCCGCTGGATGAGTCGTCACCACGATAATTTGCCCATTCGCTGAGATTGCTCTTGCCGAGAATGACGGCGCCAGCATCACGCAGGCGAGCCACCAGGAACGCATCGGCCGGTGCGACGTGATCCTTCAGTGCCAGCGAACCTGCGGTTGTTTTCATCAGGTCGCCGGTGTCGATATTGGCCTTCAGCACCACCGGGATGCCGTGCATTGGCCCGCGCGGACCGCTTGTCGCCCACTCTTCATCCAGCGCCCGTGCAATCTGTAACGCTTCGGGGTTGATCTCGATCATCGAGTTCAGGGCCGGCCCGTTTTTGTCGATGGCGTCGATTCTCTGCAGATACCAGCTGACCAGCTGCTCCGAGGTCAGCTCGCCACGCTGCATACCATCGTGCAGCTCGGCAATACTGACTTCACTGAAATCGCGGCTGACAGGCTGCGTGTCGCTGCACGCCGCAAGCATCAGCGCGGTCACAATTGCCAGCCAGCAGTGAACGGCTGTTCCCTTTGATATCGTCATTTTTGTAGCTCCCGAGCTGCAGCCTGCAGGTCTTCTTCGGTATCGACGCCGGCGCCCGGCCGGACATCTGGAATGGCGACCCTGATCTTCAAACCCATCGACAGAGCGCGCAGCTGTTCAAGGCGCTCGGCGATTTCCAGTTTCGATTGTTGTGCGGCAACGATGCGGCGCAACACGCCGACGCGGTAGGCATAGAGTCCGTGATGGTGCAACGCGCAGGGTACTGGCGCGCGCGTGAAGTACAACGCGTAGCCCGCATCGTCGAGAATGGCTTTGACGACATTCGGATTGTCGCGATCGCTCTCAGACGCCAGTGGCGATGCCAGCGTGGCAATGTCCGCCTGCGGCTCATCCAGCAAGGCGGCACACTGGCCCAGCAGCGCCGCTGGCATGGCTGGCTCATCACCCTGCAGATTGACCACCACCTGCGCATCGTCCCAGTCGAAGATGTCGCTCACTTCGGCGATACGATCGGTACCCGACTGGTGGTCGTCGCGCGTCATGCATACGGTCGCGCCGAAGGCCTCGGCGGCGTCCGCGATGCGTTCGTCATCGGTCGCGACTATCACGTCGCTGGCGCCGCTTTCGACGCCGCGCTCGAACACGTGCTGCAGCATCGGTTTGCCATTGATGTCGCGCAGCGGTTTGCCGGGCAGCCTGGTCGACGCATAGCGCGCCGGTATTACAACAACAAAATCAGTCATCCTTTCCTGCCCTGATTCGCGATTCGACCTGCTCGAGCCATGGCCCTGCAGCGACCGCGTCTATGCTGAATTCAACGGGGACATACCATACCTTGTCGGGCGCGCTCGCGCCGAACTTGACCGCGTCTTTCTCCGTCATCAGTACGTCAAAATCATCGTGGAAGGTCGTGTCCTCCGGCCGCAGTTGCGCGTGATCCGGGTGCGCGTGCTCGATGACCTGAATATCGAACGAGCGCAGCAGGTCGAAGAATCGCGACGGGTTGCCAATTGCCGCAATCGCGTGAACCGTGGTGCCCTTGAAACTCGGCAGCGGCCTGATCAGCGAGCCGTTCAGTCGTGCTGCTTCGGTTGCTACCAGATCGAAACGCAGGGCGTTCTGCTCGACCTCAGAAAGGCTCGCGGCGCCGTCTCGCATACGACCATTGACCAGCACCTGGTCCACGTCATAGAGACGATCTACGGGCTCGCGCAGCGGGCCCGCGGGCAGTAAATGCCGGTTACCGAGTCCACGCGCACCATCAATTATGCAGACTTCACAGTCCCTGCCAAGACGGTAGTGTTGCAGGCCGTCATCGGCAATGATGAGATCGACGCCATCCTCGACCAGCATTTCTGCCGCTCTGACGCGGTCCGCATCGACGATCACCGGGCACTCGCTGCGCTTTGCCAACAAGACCGGCTCATCGCCAACCAGCGCCGCATCGCTGTGCCGATCAACACGCATGGGCGAGCCGGATTTGCTGCCGCCGTAGCCGCGACTGACGATGCCAGGCGAAAAACCACGCGCACTCAGCTCTCGCGCAAGCCACACCGTGGTTGGTGTTTTGCCGGTACCGCCTGCGGTGATATTGCCAACGACGATAACCGGCACACTGAAACGCTGCGTCTTGAACAGTCCGCAGCGGTACATCCAGCGGCGTGCCGAGATGATGCACCAGTAGATTGCGCTTAACGGCAATAATATCCACTTGCCGGCCGAGCCCTCGTACCAGACGCGGTGAATCCAGTTGTAGAGTGCGCCGCTCGTCACAACTAGTCGGTGTTGCTGAACTGCATGCGGTATAGCGAGGCGTACAAGCCGTTCTTGCCGAGCAGCTCAGCATGGCTGCCGGACTCTGCAATCCTGCCATTTTCCAGCACGATAATGCGGTCGGCATTCTCGACCGTCGACAGGCGATGGGCAATAACCAGCGTCGTGCGGCCTTTCATCAGCACGTTCAGCGCATCCTGAATCTTGCGTTCCGACTGCGCGTCCAGCGACGAAGTCGCCTCATCCAGAATCAGTATCGGCGCATCCTTCAACAGGGCGCGTCCAATCGCAATCCGTTGACGCTGGCCGCCGGACAACAACATGCCGCGATCGCCGACCTTGGAATCAATTCCGTCCGGCATTTCATCGGTAAACTCGCGGACATGCGCCGCTTCCGCGGCTTCCATGATCTCCTCGCGAGTGTGCTTGCGCAGCTCACCGTAAGCGAGATTGTTCAGGACAGAGTCGTTGAACAGCACGACGTCCTGGCTGACCAGGCTTATGTTGCTGCGCAAACTGGAGAGGGTGTAGTCCCTGGCAGGTTTGCCGTCGATAAGAATCTCGCCGGAGTCAATCTCGTAGAAACGCGGCAGCAAGGTCGCCAGTGTCGTCTTGCCACTACCCGACTGGCCGACGATCGCAAGGGTTTCGCCGGCATTCACACGAATCGACAGATTCTCAATGACCGTGCCGCCCTCTCCGGCGTACGAGAACGACACGTCGTCAAACTCGACATCGCCGCGCAGGCGGCCAGCGTCAACACTGCCGGTATCGATCTCGTCCTTTTCGTCGATAACGCTAAAGAGGCTGTCCGCAGCGGCTACACCACGCTGCAATGTCGCGTTGATATTGGTAATACGCCGCACCGGTTGCAGCATCAGCATCATGGCACTGAAGAACGAGATGAACTGCCCCGGCGACAACTGGCCTTTCACCGCTTCCAGCCCGGCAAAAAATATGACCAACGCAACGCCTACGCCGAATATTATCTGCGTCGCCGCCACGCCCAGGGAACGCACACGAATGAGCTTCAGATTCTGTTTCCTGTTGGCACCATCGGCTGCGTCCAGGCGCTGCTTTTCGTAGTCGTAACCGGCAAACATTTTCACGACCCAGTTACCGCGCACGATCTCATCAGTCACCTGTGTGACTTCACCAATCGAATCCTGAATTCGACTGCTATAGCGCCGGAATGCTTTCGCCAGAATGCCGACAACAGCGGCAACCAGCGGAAACAGGATCGCGACGAACACCGTCAACTTCGGGCTTTGAATAATCATCACGGTGAACGCAGCGATAACCGTGAGCACATCACGCACCGCTATGGTGACGACACTTGTCACGGACTCTGCGACCATCTCGACGTTATAAGTCATGCGCGACAACAGCGGTCCCGCCGCCTGTCTGTCAAAATACGGCAGTGGCAGCGTCAGGAATTTGCGAAACACGCCACGGCGCAGATCGCTGATGACAGAACGGCCGATCCAGCCAAGTGACGCTTCGGTAGCGAAGCCCGCAATGCCGCGCGCGACAAAGATCGCGACAAAGGCGAGCGGTATCCATCGCGATGCCTGCAGGTTCTGCGCAACCAGCGACTCGTCCATCAGTGGCTCAAGCAGGTACACAAGGCTGGCTTCAATCACGGCAGTGGCAGCCATGCTGACAACGGCGATGAACCCGATCAGCTTGTGCGGCAGCACATAGCGCCATAGTCGCCGGTATACGGCGACGACATTATCATCGCGCTTATCCGTCATTGCTCGCCAGTGTCATTTACGGTGGCGATGCTGATCTGCACAAAGCCAAGCCGACCGGCGACGTCCATCGCGGTCACTACGTGCTGGTGCATCGCGTTCGCGTCCGCACTTATCGTCAGCGGCAGGTCGCTGCGCCCGGCCGAAACTTTCTGCAGTGCGTTGCGAATCGTCTCGGGACGGTTGTTGATGAGTTCGCGACCGTTAACGAGATAGGTACCCGTCGCGGTGATCAGGATGTCGATGCGCTCCGGGATGTTCTCGGACTGCACCGCACTTTCAGCCGATGGCAGGCGAATCGCAATCTGTGACTCCTTGGTGAAACTGGTCGAGACCATGAAGAAAATCAGCAGCAGGAACACGACGTCGATCAGGGACGTCAGGTTGACCTCTGGCTGCGTTCTCGGCCGCAGGTTGAGCTTCATTTTTCGACCTTCTTTTTACGCTTTTTCTTCTTCGCCGCGCTGCTGTCATCCTCTCCGCGCTCATGCCGGCGATGCAACGCCTCGACGAGTTTGATGGCTTCTTTCTCCATCTCCACGACCAGTGTGTCGACACGACTGCGGTAGTAGCGGTAGCCAATAAGCGCCGGAATGGCGACCGTCAATCCGGCCGCGGTCGTAATCAGGGCCTGCGCAATGCCGCCGGCGAGCACGCCCGGATTGCCGACGCCATGCGTTGTAATCGCGGTAAACACTTCGACCATGCCGATGACCGTACCCAGCAGGCCAAGCAGCGGCGTAATTGCGGCGACGGTGCCCAGTGTCTCGAGATAACGCTCCAGCTCATGCACGACGTGCCGACCGGTATCCTCAATGCTGTCCTTGAGGACGACACGATCCCTGTCGCGATTGATGAGTCCGGCGGCGAGAATCTGCCCCAGCGGCGATCCCTGATGCAGGCTCTGAATCTGCTTCTGGTCGAGCTGGTCTTTTTTTACCCAGCCCCAGACGCGGCTGGTCAGGTCTTCAGGGATGACGCGTTTTTGCTGCAACGTCCAGAATCGCTCGAGGATGATGCCCATCGCGATAATTGCACACAGAATTATGGGCGCCATCAGCCAGCCGCCCGATTTAACGATTTCTACCATCTATCCAAACCTGCGCGGGAAAAACGAAATATAACCCTACGGCGTACAAATTTCTCGGCCAGTCAGGGTTCATGCCAGAGTCTGCGACGATATTCTCGCTCCTGGCGCAATATTTGGACACCGCTGCGCTGGCACATGCGCACGCCGATAGCCCCGGACAGGTCCGTGCGCAGCACCTCTGCCCCCGCCTCGCGCCAGCGTCTGACGACCTCGTCGCGAGGAAACCGCCAGCGATTGCGATGCCCGGCCGACACCACGGCAAGATCCGGCAGCAGTCGCTCAGCGAACGGGGTGCTTGAGGAGGTGAGACTGCCATGGTGCGGCACCGTCACTATGTCGACGCGCGGCAGGTTGCCTGTGCGCACCAATGCCTGTTCAGCGGCGAGCTCGATGTCACCGGTCAACAGCGCATGATGAACGCCGGCAGTGATCAGCAATACACAGGAAACGTCGTTGCCACTGAAGCCGGCCCGCGGCGGATGCAGGATGTGGAAATCGATACCATCCCACGACCAGCGCTCGCCTTGCCTGCAAGGACGCCCGCGGCGACTCGCGTCGGGCAGCGCTTCGCCCCACATCAGGTCGGTAACGGGAAAGCTCTGCAAGACAGCGCTGACGCCGCCGGCGTGATCCATATCCGCATGCGACACCAGCAACTTGTCGAGTGACGCTATGCGCTGCGAGCGCAGGAATGGCAGGATCGCATGCTCGGCGGCGCTGGCACCGCTGCGGTACAAAGGCCCGGTATCGAACAGCAACGAGTGCCGGTTACTGCGCACAGCGACGCCAAGTCCCTGGCCCACATCCATGAACGTCAGGTCGACGCAGCTGAACGGGGGCGCTGCAGGCCGCCACATCAGCAACGCAACGAGCGCAAGCCACGCAGCGGCCCTGCCCGGCCAGCCAGGCGGCAGCGCCCATATGAGTGGCAGGAGCAACAGCGGCTGAACCCAGGGCGCCAACTCGGCCACCTTGGTGTCGGCCCAGGTTGAGCCTGCCACCCACGCGATCAACTTTTCGAGCCAGCCGATACTTGTCGCCGCGATCTGCAGGAAGACATCGCTGCCGCCGGCTGCGGCGACCAGGGTCGCCGGTACCGTCACAACACTAAAAAGCGGCACCGCAACAAAATTGACGAACGGCGCCAGCAACGCCACGCGATCGAAAATCAGGACGGTCATCGGCAGCAAGCCAAGCAACAACAGCAATTGCATGGAGGCAAGCTGCCGCATTCCGGCAACACGTCCGGCTGGCTGCGACTGTTGCCCCATCCAGAGCAGCAGGATGACCGCCGCGAACGACAACTTGAAGCCCGGGGTCATCGTCGACAGCGGGTTGGCAACAGTGATGAGTACGGCTGCGCCGAGGACCAGTGAATGTGATTGCAGTTGTCGCTCGCGCAATACAATGACAGTGCCGATGAGCAACATGAGCATCGCGCGTTGCGCCGGCACGGCGAGACCCGAGAGCAGCACATACAAAGCCGCGATCAGCAACGACAGGAGCAGCGCCAGTTTGTAATTATTGCCACGTACGCCGCTCACCGCGAGCAGCACAGAGCACGCCATGAAGGCTGCCAGCGCCGCCAGTCCAACGTGCAAGCCCGAGATCGCCATCAGGTGACTGGTGCCAGTGACGGCATAGCGATCCCATTGCTCCCGCTGCAGCAGGTGTCGCGTACCGACCGCAACCGCGACGATTACCGCGGCTACCTGAGGCTCGTCGACAACCCGGACAATGCGCTCGATGAGCCGCGTTCGATAACGTTGCAGGCCGCTGAGCTGGTCGGACGCCAGCAGCAGATTGCGCCTGCCAGGAACAACGTAACCCGCTGCCGTGATGCGCTCACGCACCATCCAGGTTTCCGTGTCAAAGCCGCCTGGATTGCTGCTGCCGCGCGGCCGTTGCAAACGCAGCTCCAGCTGCCAGACATCACCAAGACGCGGCATGACCGGCGGCTCGAACCAGCTGACACGGATTCTCCCGGGCAGGCGCTCGTCATCGACGGCGCCGAGCAGCAGACCGACCGACTTTCCCGATACCCGTGGGTAATCAAGCAGCCTTGCGGTTGTCAGAATGCTGTCGCCCTCGAACTTGTGTGACAGCCGCTGGTCTATGACAGTGCTGGCGGCGGCAGCGAACAGCAGCACACCGCCAAGAAAAGCACCCAGAAGGCGCCAGCGCCTGCATGCCGCGAGCGCTATCGTGATCGCAACAATCAGGCTGACGGCGCGCGAAAAACTGCTAAGCTGCAGCGCGAACGAACCCGCGAGCAACGCCAGACCGGCTCGTGACATCCACCCATATCAGCGCACCAGGTCCCACATGCCAAGGCGATTTTTTCGCAAATTCGCAATGAAACGCGACGATGTCGCAGGAAACCGGCTGCTGCGCCCGATCGAACACCTGATGCACGATCAGCGACTGTGGGGCATTCGCCGCAAGACGGTCGTACCGGCATTTGCCATCGGCCTGTTCGCCATCTGGGTGCCATTGCCGGTGCACTTTGTGATCGGCGTGGTCGGCGCACTGTTGTTTCGCGTCAATGTTCCCGTTGCCGCAGCGACTACGTTCATCAACAACCCGTTCACCATGGGTCCCATGTTCCTGCTCGCTTACGGGCTGGGCGCACTGCTGCTGGGCCAGGAGGCAGGTACCCTGGACATCGAGATGTCACTCGACTGGGTGACGCACACCTTCCTGGGCATCTGGCAACCGATGCTGCTCGGCTGCCTGATTCTGGCAATCGCGTCGTCCTCTATCGGCTACGTCGTACTGGACCTGGTGTGGCGCTCCAGCATTGCTGACTACAAGAAACGCAAACAGAACGAACGCAGCTAGTCGCTACTCTGCGGCTTTAGAACACCATCTTCCAGAACCAGTATGCGATCCATGCGCGCCGCGATGGACATGTCGTGGGTGACGATAACAAGGCTGGTTTGCAATTCCCGGTTCAGGGCGAGCATTAGTTCCAGGACGTGCTCGCCGTTGCCGGCGTCGAGATTGCCGGTCGGTTCATCCGCGAGCACCAGCTGCGGTTTGGTGATTAGCGCGCGAGCAACCGCTGCACGCTGGCGCTCGCCACCCGACAGTTCGCCAGGTTTGTGCGTGAGGCGTTCACCGAGGCCAACTCGCGCCAGCAGTTCGCGCGCCTGTTCGAGCGCGCGGGCTTTCGTTTCGCGCCGGATGAGCAACGGCATCGCCACGTTTTCCTCCGCGGAAAACTCCGGCAACAGATGATGGAACTGGTAGATGAATCCAATATACCGATTTCGCAACTTGCCCTTCGCCGCTTCGTTGCCACCCTTCATGGTCTCGCCATTGATCAGCACACTGCCCTCGTCAGGATCGTCGAGACCGCCCATGATTTGCAGCAGCGTTGTCTTGCCGGAGCCGGACGAGCCGACGATGGCGACGCGTTCCGCAGCCTCGATACGGAGCTCGGCGCCGCGCAGAACCTCGAGTACCGTGCCCCCTTCTGTAAATCGTCGCACCACTTTGCGACATTCAAGAACGGTTGGCTTGTCAGTCATATCTTAGTGCCTCTGCGGGTGCCGTCCTCGCGGCCACCCACGCTGGATAAATAGTTGAAACCAGTGCCAGTGCCAACGCTATTCCGCCGATACGCAGTACGTCGGAGGCGCGTAACTCGGATGGCAGATCACTGATGAAATAGACATCGGCGGCGAGGAATTTGATGCCAAGCGCCGATTCGAAAAAGACGACGATACTCTCGAGATTGAGCGCCACCAGCACGCCGGTCAATACACCCGCGAGCGTGCCGACGACACCAATCACCGTGCCCTGCGTGACGAAGATGCGCAGAATACTCGCGGGGCTCGCCCCTATCGTCCTCAGGATGGCGATATCGCTCTGCTTGTCCTTCACGACCATCACCAGCGTCGACACAATATTGAACGCCGCAACGGCAACGACCAGCAGCAGAATGACAAACAGTATCGACTTGGTAATCTGAATCGAGCGAAAGAAATTGACGTGCCGGCGCGTCCAGTCGCTGACCAGCACCAGTACACCGTGTTCAAGCGCAACTTCGCGCACGATCGCCGGTGCCTCAAACAACTCCGTGACAGCGAGCCTGACGCCACTGACCACACCCTTCTTGCGGTACAGCCGCTGCGCATCCTCGTAGTTGATAAACGCGAGTCGGCGATCAAACTCGAACATGCCGACGCGGTAGATACCGCTGACCGTAAAGCGCTTGGTTCGCGGCACGACGCCTGCCGGCGTTACCATGCCTTCGGCAAGAGTGACGGTTACCTTATCCCCGACACCGGCCTGCAGGGCATCGGCCAGTTCAACGCCAATCACGATATTGAAGCGCCCCGCCTCAAGGTCAACGAGCTCACCCTGTTGCATGACAGAGCCCACGCCCGAGACCTCGTTCTCCATGACAGGATCAATGCCGCGTAATTCGACGCCGCTAAGTTGCTCGCCAAATATCAGCAGACCCTGACCATCGACGTACGGCGCCGCTGCGGTCACACGCGGATTGCTGACCGCAAGATCGATGAGTTGCCGCCAGTCGGCAAGCCGCCCATCGACATCTTCGATGTTCGCGTGTGCGGTCATCGACAGCAGTCGGTCTTTGAGTTCGCGCTCGAATCCATTCACTACTGACAAGACGACGATCAACACGGTCACGGCGATGGCGATGCCGAGTATCGAGATCGCTGAAATCAGCGAAACGAAACTGTTATTGCTGCGCGACCGCACGTAGCGGTTGCCGATCCAGTATTCGAAACGGTTCGCCATTGGTTACTCGTACCTCAGCGCCATGGCGGGATTTACATGCGCGGCACGCCGCGCCGGATAGAGTGTCGCGAGCGATGTCAGCACGAAGGCGGACACCGATATGACCACGACGTCGTACAGCTCGAGTTCCGACGGAATGCGGGTCACGTAGTAGACATCGCCCGGCATGACCTGGAAGCCCAGCGTTTGCTCGAGGAACGGCACGATGACCGGGACGTTGATCGCCAGCACGACACCGAGCACAACGCCAGCCAGAACGCCGGCCCAGCCGATCACGGCGCCCTGCACAAAGAATACGCGCACGACGCCATTCGGACCCATGCCGAGCGTCCGCAATATGGCGATGTCGGTGGTCTTGTCGGTCACAACCATGACCAGGCTTGCGACAATATTGAACGCGGCAACGGCAATAATCAGTGACAGGATCAACGACATCATCATCTTCTCGATGCGGATGGCGCGGAAATAGCTGGCGTTCTCCAGCGTCCAGTCGCTGGTCTTCACAGCATCCCCGAGCCGCGACTGCAACCGCGCCGAGATCGCAGGCGCCTGCATGACATCTGTGGCGCGAAAGCGAATCGCGCTGACTTCGTCACCGAGTGCCAGGATCGCAGCGGCGTCTGCGGCGTTTATAAGTGCAAGCCTGGCATCATGATCCTGCAGGCCGACCTCGAATACGCCGGTCATGACGAATCGTTCCAGTTTGGGCTGCAGGGTGCCGTCGCCAACTGGTCTTGGAATCAGCAACATGACGCCATCACCAATGCGCACCGCCAGGTCAAATGCCAGCTGGCGCCCGAGAATGATGCCCCGCGCGCCGGCCTGGAGATCGTCCAGGGAGCCTTCGAGCAAATTGATCTGCTCGCCAGAGAGTTCCGCCTCGTACGCGGGATCAACGCCGTGAAAGAACACAGCGACCAGATCGCGCCCGGACTGGATCATGCCTTCCATCTCAACCACGGGTGCCGCGGCCTGCACGCCCTCTTCCTGCTGCACCTCGTGTAACAGCGAGCGCCAGTCCTCGGTGACATTGCCGCGGCTGGTCACGTGACCGTGCGCAGACATGCTCAACAGACGCTCACGCAGCTCTCCCTCGAAGCCGTTCATCACTGACAGGATCACAATCAGCGAGGCCACGCCGAGGGCAATACCCAGCAACGATATCAGCGTGATAAAGGAGACGAATCGGGTGCGGCGCTTTGCGCGCAGGTAGCGCAGCCCGACGAACAGTTCTACGGGGTTGATCATCGGCTCGCATTAAACCACAAGTGTGAAGGGGGTCACATTTTTCCCGCTTCTCGCCATACTGAGAACCAGGGCCATTTTTTGCGCCCGCAGCTGGTGCTATAGTCTGTGCAACGCACCCGGGAGAGGCTCCGACATGAAAACCTTGCGCACATTGACACTTATCGTTCTGGCATCCAGCCTGGCCGGATTCGCCAGCGCAGACACTCTTAAGATGGACGGCATGGCCGCATCTGACGCCGCCCGCCCCGCTCGCGGAATGACACAAAGCAACGTCGAATCGAAGTTCGGGACACCGAGTTCGCGTGAAGCCGCTGTCGGCGACCCGCCGATCTCGCGCTGGGACTATCCGGGCTTCGTGGTCTACTTCGAGTATGACAAGGTCATACACGCCGTCAGCAAACGCTAGGATTACCCAAAGCAATCAGCAAAACCCGGCCCATGGCCGGGTTTTTTTTGCAATAATCGCGGGCCGTTTTCACCTGCGAACCCGCTGTGCTGCCTGATACGCTGCTCGTCCCTGCCAATACACCTGTTCCGGAGCCCGGCAAAGGCCGCGCCTGGGGCAGCCTGATTGGCGCCAGCGCGGGCCTTGCCGCTGCCGAACTTGCGCGTAGCAGCAACGCGCCGCTGGTGGTATTGGCCGAGGATCCGCGCCATGCAGACCAGCTGGAAGCGGAAATACGTTTCTTTGCCGGCGACGAACTGCCTGTGCTGCATTTCGTGGAGTGGGAAACGCTGCCGTGGGACAGTTTCTCGCCACACCAGGACATCATTTCGCAACGACTGGATGTGCTGGCGAAGCTGCCATCCCTGCAACAGGGAGTCTTGATTGCGTCGGCGCCTGCGCTGCTGCAGCGACTGCCCCCGGTCGACTACGTCAAAGCCCGCTCACTGCAGCTTCGCACTGGTCAAACGCTGCATCGCGCGAAATTCACCCAGGATCTGATCGACGCTGGATACCTGCGCGTGCCGCAGGTGAGCGAGCACGGCGAATTCGCGGTGCGCGGCTCGCTCATCGATGTGTTCCCGATGGGTGCCGGCCAGCCCTTGCGAATCGACTTCTTCGACGACGATATCGAGTCGCTGCGCTATTTTTCCGCGGAGACGCAGCGCTCCGGAGACTTGCTGCAGGCTATCGACATTCTGCCGGGGCGCGAAGTACCGCTGGATGCCGAGGCCATCAAGATATTCCGCGACCGTTATCGCGAGCGCTTCGAGGGGCAACCCGCCAAATCGCGGGTCTATCGCGAAGTATCCGACGGCATCGCCCACGGCGGCATCGAATATTACCTGCCGCTTTTCTTCACAGAAACGGCGACACTCTTCGACTACCTGGCGGATAACAGCATCATCCTGATGCCAGCCAGCCTGACCTCGGTGTTTGAGCAAACGGAGGCGGAAATCGCGGAGCGCTTCCAGCTTTGCAATATGGATCCGGAACGCCCGATTCTGCGGCCCGAAGAGACCTTCGCAAGCGCCGCCGACATTGCGTCGATGCTGGATCAATTCCCCAATATTCGCTATTCGGCGCAATCACTGGCAGAAGCGCCGCGCGTGCGCAACTTTGATACGCAACTGCCGCCCGCGATGAAAATCGAGTCCCGCTACGAGGATGCCGCGGGTGCCCTGATTCGCTTCCTCGCCGAGTTTCAAGGCAAGGTACTTTTCACAACCGATTCCGCCGGAAGGCGTGAGCAGGTCTACGACCTGCTTAAAGCGCGCAAACTGGACATCAAACGCAGCGAGTCCTGGGCAGACTTCTGTGTCTCGTCGCAGCGCATTGGCGTAGCAATTGCGCCGGTCGACAGCGGTGTACTGCTGCCTGGCGCCGCGGTTGCGCTCATCAGCGACCAGCAGTTGTTCGGCGAGCGCGCCAGGCAGCGGCAACGGCGCAAGCGTGCCGAGCGCGATCCCGAAAGCATCATCCGTTCGCTGAATGACCTCGAGGCCGGCTCTCCGGTAGTCCACGCCGAATACGGTGTCGGTCGCTACCAGGGACTGATCACGCTCGAGGCTGGCGGAATAGAGGCCGAGTTCCTGCACCTGGAGTACGCGGACGGCGACAAGCTGTATGTCCCCGTGCATGCCCTGGAGTTGATTTCCCGCTATACCGGTGCGTCGCCCGAGAACGCGCCGATCCACCGGCTGGGTAGTGATCAGTGGAGCAAGGCTCGGCAAAAGGCCATCAGGAAAATTCGTGACGTTGCTGCCGAGCTGCTCGATATTTATGCGCGCCGGGCGGCACGCCGTGGTCACAAGTTCCGCTGGTCAGAAGCGGACTACCGCGCTTTTGAAGGGGGCTTCCCGTTCGATTTGACCGAAGACCAGGCCAGTACCGTTGACGATGTACTGAACGACCTGGCATCGGAACAACCGATGGACCGTATCGTTTGTGGCGACGTTGGTTTCGGCAAGACCGAGGTTGCGCTGCGCGCGACCTTCGCCGCCGTGCATGGCGGCAAGCAGGTGGCCATCCTGGTACCGACCACGTTGCTTGCACAGCAACACGGACAAAACTTCCAGGATCGCTTCGCCGACTGGCCCGTGCGGGTTGAAGTGGTGTCGCGCTTCCAGACACCAAAACAGGTGAAGGACATCGTCGCGGGCCTGAAATCGGGCGCCGTTGATGTCGTTATCGGTACTCACCGGCTATTGCAGCATACGAAAGACATCAAGGATATTGGCCTCGTCATCATCGATGAGGAGCACCGCTTCGGCGTACGGCACAAGGAAGCCATCAAGTCACTCCGCAGTGAAATTGACGTGCTCACCCTGACAGCAACTCCGATCCCGCGAACATTGAACATGGCAATGGGCGGCATACGCGAGATGTCCCTGATTACCACGCCGCCGGCTGAGCGCCTCGCCGTCAAGACCTTCGTCAGCGAATGGAATGACGTCATCATTCGAGAAGCCTGCCTGCGCGAAATCAAGCGTGGCGGCCAGGTCTACTTCATTCACAACCGTGTCGAGGGCATCGAAAGGGCGCGACAACGTATCGCCGCGCTGGTGCCCGAGGCGAAGATCCGCGTCGGGCACGGCCAGATGGCCGAACGCGACCTCGAACAGGTCATGCTCGACTTCTCGCATCGACGCTTCAATTTGCTGTTGTGCACGACGATTATCGAAAGCGGTATCGATGTGCCCACAGCGAACACGATCATCATCAATCGGGCTGACCGCTTCGGGCTTGCGCAACTGCATCAGTTGCGCGGCCGTGTTGGCCGCTCACACCATCGTGCTTACGCCTATCTCATCGCGCCGCCCAAAGCGGCCATGACGGCAGATGCGGTCAAGCGCCTTGAGGCGATCGATTCGCTTGAAGATCTTGGCTCCGGATTCACGCTCGCGACACACGATCTCGAAATACGCGGCGCCGGAGAATTGCTTGGCGATACGCAAAGTGGCCAGATCCAGGAGATCGGCTTCTCCCTGTACACAGAGTTGCTGGGGCGCGCCGTCGACTCGCTGCGTGCCGGCAAAGAGCCGGACCTGGAAACGCCACTGAATACCGGCGTCGAGATCAACCTGCATGTAGCCGCCCTGCTCCCGGATGACTACGTGCCCGACGTGCACCTGCGTCTGATGCTGTACAAGCGCATCTCCGCCGCGCAGCCCGGCGACGAGCTGCGCGAATTGCAGGTGGAACTCATCGATCGCTTCGGCTTGCTCCCGGATGCGGCGCGCAACCTGATGCGCATAGCCGCAATCAAGAAGCTCGCGTCCCGTCTCGGCATAGAAAAGATCGACGCCGCCGACGCGGGTGGCTTCCTTGTGTTTGGCGCAAACAGCAACATCGACCCTGTTGCGCTTGTACAATTAGTGCAAAATGACAGCAAGACGTTCCAGCTGCAGGGCTCCCACAGGCTGCGGTTCAGGAAGAACCTGGATAATCTGGACAAGCGCTTCGGCTTTGTCGAGGATCTCCTGACACGGCTGCAGGTAAAGGATAACGGATGACACGACTAACATTATTGCTGGCACTGTTGTTGCCTGTATTCGCGCTCGCACAGGATGAGACTCCCGAAGCTGCAGAGCCGCTGCGACGTTATACCGTCGAGGTCATTATCTTCACCTACGAGGAAAACGTCTCTGTCGGCAGTGAAGTCTTCGTGCCCGATGTCATCGAGGAGGATTTGCTTGTATTTGATGACATACCCGACACCAGTTTGCAGGACGAGGCTCCCCCGGCAGAGGTCATTGAACCGGACGTTATCGAGATGCCGCCGCTGGAATGGGTACTGCTCGAAGAATCTGAACTCACGATGACCGAATCTTATGGCCGACTGGAAAGACTGCAGGCCTACGAGCCGGCCATGCATTTCGGCTGGACCCAGCCGACCTATGAAGAAGACCTGACCACGTCCATTCCGCTACATGCTTTTGGCCGGCCGCCGGCAGCACTGGATGGCAGCCTCAAACTGTACCTGAGCCGCTTCCTGCACCTGGTTGTCGATCTGCAGCTGGATGCGGGTGCAGAGCAACCGACGTTCTACCGTATCAATGAAAACCGCATCTTAAGAAACGGCGAAGTGCGTTACTTCGACCATCCGCGATTCGGCGTTATTGCCAAGGTCAGCCGCGCCGAGGACGTGCCGGATGCGGACCTGGTTGAGCTAGCTGGCGGAGGCTCGCAGTAGCTCGGTAATGAAGCCCTCTGCGTCGCGTTTATCCGTTGCCGGTACGGCAGCCGCAACCTCGTAGGACACCGTTACAAAACGCGAGTTGCTGGACCGCGGATGGTGCAATCCCAGCTCGCGCACCGCAGCTGAAATCTGCGCCGCAAAATCCCTGACATTGTCCTCATCCGCGGCGTGCGACAAGACCAGGAACGAACTGTCCGCACCACGCGCGACGACATCACTGGCGCGACGCAAACAGCGCAATATCGCCTGGCCAACCCGGCGCAGCGCAGAGTCTGCCGCATGGCGGCCAAACACATCGACGTAGGCGCCGAATTCATCGAGTGTGAACGCAACGACGGCCAGAGAACTCTTTTCACGTGCGGCCACGGCCCAGTCGTGATCGAAGACTTCGCGAAATGCGCGTTCATTGAGCAGGCCGGTCACAACGTCGTCGCGCGACAAATCCCGAATCCGGCGCTTCGCGCGCAGCAATGCACTGTGAACGTCGCTGCCGCTTGTCGGGCCGCCGCCCGTGCGCCAGAACGCGGCATAGAAACGTGCCGCATCGTCGCCGGGTACTAACAACGGCTTCAGCGACAGCAGGTATTCGCGCCCACCGAGCTCGACGGGAAAGCTGGTTTCCTGCTGCGCGCGGATGGACTCGCTGACCTCGACGGCCAGCTCCCGGTCCGTCAGGGACTCCATCACATCGGCGAACGGCTGCTGCAACACCTTGTCCTTGGATACCGCTTCGAACGCCGCGTTGCACATGACGATCGGCCATTCCGGATGGTCCGCGCGCACCAGCAGCAGCGGTTCGGACGTCGCCGCGATGACCTGCTCAAGAACCTTGCGGTTGATATTCTTGCTCATGCGAACAGCTGTTTGAGTACTTTCATGGTCTGCACGCGTGCTGCAAGGCTGCTGGCTGCGACATCTGCATGTATCGGCACGTCGCTGCGCCCTGCCGCACGATTGACGATTAGCGCAAGGCAAGCATATTTGAGGCCAAGTTCCTGCGCCAGTGCCGCCTCTGGCATTGCGGTCATGCCGACGTAGTCGGCACCGTCACGCTCGAGTCGATCAATTTCAGCCGCTGACTCCAGCCGTGGGCCCTGCGTCGCCGCATAAACACCACCGGCGTAGCAATCAACGCCGACTGCTTTTGCAGCTGCCAGCAGGGCGCTGCCAAGCCCGCTCGCGAACGGCGTCGTGAATTCAACGTGCTCGAACTCGCCGCCACCGTCATAAATCGTATGTTCGCGACCCCAGGTGTAATCAATGATCTGATCCGGGACCGCAATTTCACCGGGTTCTCGTACATTGCTGATGACGCCAACCGTGTTCAGCGCAACAACATGGGTGGCACCCAGTTCTCTCAGGGCACTGAGGTTGGCGCGGTAGTTGATGGCGTGCGGCGGCAGCGTGTGCGGGTCGCCGTGCCGCGGCAGGACCAGTACTTGTTGTGAGCCGAGCGACACCGTGCGAATGGCTGCCGAAGGAGCACCAAAGCGCGTTGCAATCGTCACGCTCTCACCGTCACCACTCAACTCGGTGAAGCCACTGCCCGAAATGATGGCGTATTGCTCAGGCATCGAGCTGCAACGCCGGTCTGTCATCCAGCTGCGAGAACAGCTCACTCGTCGCCTGCCACTCATCGCTCGCGAGCAGGGTTTCTCTCATCACGTGGCCGGTGCCATGCAGTCGCGCGAGCCGCACCAGTGACAACGGATTGGAATAATCATGCAGCGAGCTCACCGCCTGCTCGGCCGCCCCTCTATCGTTACACACCAGGATCATGTCACATCCCGCCTGCAACGCGAGCCGCGCGCGTTCCCGCATCGGCCCATAGGTTTTGGTTGCCTTCATGGTCAGGTCGTCACAGAAAACGGCGCCGCCGAAACCGAGCCGGCCGCGCAGCTCATTCTGGATCCAGTGCTGCGAAAACCCCGCAGGCATTGCATCGACCTCGCTGTAGACCAGGTGTGCCAGCATCACGCCCGCAGCCAGACCGTTACCAATCAGTGAATCGTAGGGCCGCATGTCATCCAGCAAATCGCCATAGTCGCGCCTGTCGGTCGGCAATGTGAGATGCGAATCTGCGGCAACCGCGCCATGTCCCGGAAAGTGTTTTGCGACCGCGGCCATTCCGGCACTGCGCAGACCGTTCGAGAACGCGACCGCCAGTTCGGCAACTGCCGCTGGTTTGCTGTGGAACGCTCGGTTGCCGATGATCTCGCTGACGCCCCAATCGAGGTCGACGCAAGGCGCGAAACAGAGGTCGATGCCAACGGCACGCAGTTCCGAAGCAATCAACCAGCCCGCCTTGCGGGCCAGCAGCAGCGCATTCTCGCGCTCGCTGTCGTACAGGCGCCCAATGCGGCGCATGGGCGGTATGGCCGTAAAGCCGTCGCGAAAGCGCTGCACGCGCCCGCCCTCGTGATCGACCGCGATCAGCAGCGGTGGTCTGCGCAAGGCGCGGATGTCAGCAACAAGGTCTGCCACTTGTTGTGGCGACTCGTAGTTGCGCGCAAACAGGATGACGCCACCAACCGCAGGCTCACGCAACAAATCGCGGTCTGCCGGCGTAAGCGACAGGCCGTCGACATCGAGCATGACGGGTCCGAGTGACATCGTATCCATTAAATATCTCTATTTGCGAAAGATAGCAATCGACTCCACATGCGCCGTGTGCGGAAACATGTCAATAATGCCGGCCGCTTGCAGCGTATATCCATGCTGGTTAACCAGCGTTCCCGCATCTCTTGCCAGCGTTCCCGGGTGGCAGGAGACGTACACGATCTGGCTCGGTGCCAGCGCCGGCATTCTCTCGACGACGTCGGCCGCACCGCTGCGTGCCGGATCCAGCAAGACCTTGTCCCAGGGCTTATGCCAGGATTCGCTACCGTCGATCTTGCTCAGGTCGGCCGTCTCAAAAGTAACGTTGTGCAAGCCGTTGCGCTCGGCATTCTCCGTCGCACGCCGCACCAGGCTGGCCTCGCCTTCGATTCCCAGTACTTCAGCTGCGCGGCGCGCAAGCGGCAATGAGAAATTGCCTATGCCGCAGTACAGGTCCAGCACCCGGTCGCCAGGCTGGACATCCAGGTAGTCGATGGCCGTTTGCACCATGCGTCGATTGATCTCTGCATTAATCTGTACGAAGTCGACCGGCTCGAAGTGCACGGTGATGTCGAAGTCCGGCAATGTGTATTGGAGGCTCTCAGTGACTTGCGCCGGGTGCAGCAGCTCAACCGTATTTAGCCCGCCGGGCTGCAGGTACACGCGAACATCGTGCTCCGTAGCAAATCCGATGAGCGTTGCCTTGTCGTCCGCCGTCGGCGGCTCGAGCACGCGAAACACCAGTGCGATCGCATTTTCCGCCACGGCGACCTCGATCTGCGGGATGCGTGCACTGATGGAGAGACCCGCAATCATGTCGCTCAGCGGGTCGATCATCGCATCGAGCGGCTCGACCAGCACTTCGCAACGGTGCATGTCGGTGACGAATGGCGCAAGACGCTCACGGAAACCGACCAGTACGCGGCCCTTGCCGTGCACATGTTTGACCGCGAGCCGCGCGCGGCGGCGGTAGTTCCATTCAGGCCCGGTCATCGGCTCGAGCCATTCCTGCGGATCGACGTTGCCGATGCGCGCAAGATTGTCCTGCAGCGTCTGGAACTTGATTTGCAGCTGTCGCTCCGCGCTCATATGTTGCAGGCTGCAGCCACCACAACGGCCGAACGCTGCGCATTTAGCTTCGATGCGGTGCGGCGATGGCTCGAGGATCTCGAGCAGTTCAGCCTCGTCAAAACGGCGATGAAATTTGCGCCGCAGGAACTGCACCTGCTCACCTTCAAGCGCTCCCGCAACAAATACTTTCTTGCCCTCGGTATCGGCGATACCTCGGCCATCGTGTGTTGCCGACACGATGTTCGCCGTTTCCGGCTCTCTGCGTTTATGCTTCATGTGATTGCTCAGGACTTCGGCCAGGCGGCCAGGAAGTCGTTCAGGTGTTGTTTGTCCAGGGTCTCGAGTGTGCTGCGCACCAGCTCGTACTCGCGCTGCAATTGCTTGTCATCCAGGTTGCCGCGCATGTATTCAAAGCGCAGGTAAACAAGCCAGGTGTTCAAGACGTCCGTTTCACAGTAGTCACGAATGTCATTGATACCGCCCTTGAGCCAGGTATCCCATACCTTGTCGCCGCTCATGCCCAGCTTGCCGGGAAAACCCAGCATGGTTGCCATCTCGTCGAGCTTGGCAAACGCACGATTGTTGAAGTTTGCCAGCACGTCCATCAGGTCAACATGCCGCCAGTGATAGCGACTCAGGTAGTTGTTCCACTTGAAGTCACGATCCGTCTCACCGTTCTCCCAGTAGCGCGGGGCCTGGATGCCGTTTTTCAGTGCGCGGTAATGCAGCACCGGCAAGTCAAAGCCGCCACCATTCCAGGAAACGAGATCCGGCGTGTACTTTTCTATGCCGTCGAAAAAGCGCCGAATGATGTCGGCCTCATCGGACTCGGCATCGCCGAGCGTCCACACCTTGAAGGTGTCGCCGCTGCGCAACGCGACAGAAATGGCAACCACACGATGCTGATGCAGGGGCAGGAATTCGCTGCCGGTCGCCTGCAGGCGCTTGAAGAACATCGCTGACGCGACATCCTTGTCACTGAGGTCGTCCAGGTCATACATGCGACGCCCGAAGTCGACGTCCGGAATCGTCTCAATATCAAAAGAAAAACAATGCATGGCTACTCTTCCTAGTGCGTCGCTTCTGCAACGGCGAACGCAATAATCAAACCGGCATCGTCCGTCAGACTGACATGACCCTCGCCGATACCCAACTGCTCACAGACTTCCTTGCCGCGCTCGGACCAGATAACGAGGGGTCGGCCCCAGTCGTTGTTGGTGATGCCGACGTCCCTGAGCCAGATACCGTGACGAAACCCGGTGCCCATGGCCTTGACGACAGCTTCCTTGCCAGCGAAGCGCATGGCGAGAAAGCGTACCGGCCACTTCGTGCGACGAAACAGTACGAGTTCCTCCGGCATCAGCAGTCGTTTGACGAAGTGCTCGCCAAAGCGGTCGTAGGTCGCCTGGATTCGGGCCAGCTCAACGATGTCGGTACCTACGCCAAAAATCATGAAACGGTCACGTTGTTCGCGCCTCCCGCATCAGCCGCTTCATCTCACTGACTGCGAGCCCCAGGCCATCGAAGACCGCGCGCGCGATAATCGCATGGCCAATATTGAGTTCCACGATCTGCTCGATACGCGCGATGGCTTTAACGTTGCCGTAGTGGAGCCCATGACCTGCATTGATGACCAGCCCGAGGCTATCGCCGTAGCGTGCGGACTCCTCGATACGCGCAAGCTCGGCGGCGCATTCCTCACCTTCCGAGTCGGCATAGCGACCCGTATGCAACTCGACCACCGGGGCGCCCACGGCAATCGCGGCGTCAAGCTGCAGAGGATCAGGATCGATAAACAGCGATGCTCGAATACCGGCCCTTGCCAACCGCTCGCAGGCCCTGCCGACCTTGTCGATCTGGCCCGCAACGTCAAGCCCGCCTTCGGTCGTCAGCTCGGCTCTCTTCTCCGGCACAAGGCAGACGTCACTGGGCCGCAAATTATCGGCGATTTCGAGCATTTCATCAGTGACGGCCATTTCGAGATTCATGTGCGTCGTGATGACCTTGCGAAGCTCGACCAGGTCCATGTCCTGGATATGACGACGGTCCTCCCTGAGATGCACAGTGATACTGTCAGCTCCGGATTTTTCCGCGAGTACGGCGGCTTCAAACGGCCGCGGGTAGTTTGTGCCGCGTACCTGCCGCAGGGTTGCGACGTGGTCGATGTTGACACCGAGGTGTATTGCGTTTGCCGCTGACACGCTCTGACTCCTGAATAGCAAGCGGCGTATTCTATCCCGAACGACGATGCAGGTCCTGCAATACCTTGCGAGTTTTCAGCTCTTTGCCGCCAAGATGATGACTGATGACGCGCCGCAACAGCCGATTCGCCGCGCGCAATACAACCTCGTCGTCGAAATCCTGCGCGCCGATCCTCAACAGCGTCGCGCCGCTGAAAACCAGCGCGCCCTCGCTTCTGCTGACGGGCACGGGGCCCTGCTCAACGCGGTATTCGTAACTTTGCCCGGGCTCCAGGTCCGACGTACTGCCCGCCGCATGCTCAAACTCCAGCGCATAGCCCAGCAACTCCAGCAGACCTATTTCGAAGCGCCTCAGGCAGGCCGCGATATTGCTGTCTGCCCTGAGCTCATGCAGGGCCGTCGAATACAGGTCGTAGATTTCGGGCTGCGGATCGTGGCGGTGCAGAAAGTTGAGCAGCAATTCGTTTGCGTAGTAGCCGGCCATCAAGGCATCACCGCCGAGACTAAGCGGCATACCGGCGCTCTCAGCGCCTGTGAGGGTCCCTAGATCGCTGCGTTGTACCCATGACATCCTGAGCGGCAGGAACGGACGCAATACGCCTTTGAGTTTCGATTTCGGAGCACGGCTGCCGCGTGCTACCAGTGCAATCTTGCCGTGATCCCGACTCAACACATCGAGAATCTGGCTCGTGTCCCGGAACGGTCGATGGTGCAGGATAAACGCGGGCTGCTCCTGAACTCGGGGGGACACGCTCATGATCGATGACTCAGGGTGACTCGTAGCCGAGGCTCAGCAGGTCCTTTTCGCTATCCGCCCAGTTTTCCTTCACTTTGACCCACAGCTCGAGGTGCACGGACTCGTGCAGTTGCTCGACCAGCTCCAGTCGCGCCGCCTTGCCCACTTTCTTCAGGATATTGCCCTGCTTGCCGACGACGATGCCCTTCTGGCTGCTGCGTTCAACCCAGATGATGGCGTTGATCGCCAGGCCGCCCTCGTCCCTCTCGTAGCGCTCAATCTGCACCGTCAGCCCGTACGGCACTTCCTGGCGCAGCAGCACGGTGAGTTTTTCACGAATCAGTTCCGCTGCGTGGAATTCCGGACTCCGGTCGGTGCGCATTTCGGCAGGGAACAGCGGCGGTGACTCTGGCAGGTAAGCAGGGATCAGGGACATGAGCATGTCGACGTTGCTGCCCTTGTGTGCCGAGATAGGCATTACCTCGGCAAACTTGTGCCGAGCGGCCATCGTTGCAAGCTCCTCGAGCAAGCGTTCTTTCGGGTGGATCTTGTCAACTTTGTTGATTACCGCGATCACGGCTGCGCCGCAGCCCGCAACTCGCTGCAGCACATCCGCGTCTTCTTCCGTCCAGCGCCCGGCTTCCGTCAGGAACAGCACCAGGTCGGCGTCCGCCAGCGCATTCACCGCGGCTTTGTTCATCAGCTTGTTCATCGCCTTGCCCGCCTGCCTGTGCAGACCTGGCGTGTCGACGAATATCGTCTGTATCTCCGGGGTCGTATGCACGGCGAGAATTCGATGCCGTGTCGTTTGCGGCTTGGCCGTAACAATACTGACCTTTTGCCCCATGATGCGATTGATCAGCGTTGATTTGCCCACGTTCGGGCGTCCAACCACAGCGACAAATCCGCAGCGATAATTTTCCTTTGTCATGCCTTGTCCGCCGCGCGCAATGCGCGCAATAGTCGTTCCGCCGCCTGTTGTTCCGCGTTCCGCCGACTCGTGCCCTTGCCGCTGGCTTCCGCTTCCTGGCCGGCCACAACACCGCGAACGCGAAACGTCTGCTTGTGCGCCTGCCCTTTGACCTCGATCAGTTCATAGTCCGGCAATGGCAGCTGCCGTGCCTGCAACCATTCCTGCAAACGCGTCTTGGGGTCACGCAATTCATCGACGTGCGGCAGGTTCTGCAGCCGATCGGAGAACAGTCTCTCGATGAGCGCCCTGGCTGCGTCGAATCCCTTGTCCAAATATACAGCACCGAAGATCGCCTCGAGCGCGTCGGCAAGAATCGAATCACGGCGGTGTCCGCCGCTCTTGCGCTCGCCACCACCGAGATACAGATGCTCGCCAATGCCAAGTTCAACTGCGATGCCCGCAAGCGACGCGTCACGCACCAGCGAGGCACGCAGACGACTGAGATCGCCTTCATCGGCATCGGGGTTGCTTCGATACAAGGCCTCGGAAATGACGAAATCGAGTACAGCATCGCCGAGAAACTCGAGTCGTTCGTTGTTTTCGCCCGCAGCACTGCGATGCGTCAACGCCTGCCGAAACAGGTCGGCATCGGCAAAACGGTAATTCAGGTTCTTTTCGAGCCAGTTATTGGCCTTGTCCAAACGATTCGCTCAATCAGCGGCGAATTAACGCCCTCTTATCGAAATGTACCGTAAAAGAGACATTGGCGATAAACGGAGTTGTATCATCGTAGGCTGCGCTGACCTGCAGGCCGCCGTCGACAGCGGTTACCTTGATGTCCTTGGACTTGATGACGCCCACGCTCTCGACGTCGAAACGACGCTGAATCGACCGCCGGATCGCTGTGGCGTTGGCATTCTGGCCATCGAATTCCTGTTGCACGCCTTCAACGACACCGGCGACTTTCATGTAGTTAAGGTAGACGGGCGTCAGGCGAATGCCCGCAAATGCAAACAAGCCGATGAATGCCACTAGGATGATCATACCCAGGGCCGTCATACCCGCCTGGCGCCTCGCGCTGACTGCTGATCTGGCCTTCACGTTCATATTTGCTTCTCCACAGTGCGTGCAAACAACTGCCGCGATGTCATTGATTTTACTAAATATACGGATAAAAGCGCCAAAATCAGTGACTGACTACACACTATTGAATTTTGCTGCCAATACGCTCCCAGCGCGGCATGCTCAGGCCATCCATGTGCATCCAGATGCGCACGGCCTCGCCGACGAGGTTTTCCTCAGGGATCATGCCGATATAACGGCTGTCCTTGCTGCGATCGCGGTTGTCTCCAAGCACGAAGAAATGTCCATCAGGGACCGTGTAGATACCGTCTTTTTGCGAAAAATCAGGGCTCCAGACGTAAATATCGTGCTCGCGCTCATCAAGCGTCTCGTGAAAGCGCGGCGCGGCGCGGCTGGCATCCTCCGCCTGCTGTAACGGCACCTCAACGCCATTAATGGTGAGGCGATGGCGCTCGTAAACCACCGTATCGCCGGGCAGCCCGACAACCCGCTTGATGTAGTTGATGCTTGGATCCTGCGGCAGGCGAAAAACAATAACGTCGCCGCGTGCCGGCGCACCAGTCTCGATGATTTTCGTTTCGGTCACCGGCAGGCGTAATCCGTAGGAGTATTTCTTGACGAAGATAAAGTCGCCATCGATCAACGTCGGCTCCATGGAACCGGAAGGGATGCGGAATGGCTCGAAGATAAACGAGCGAATAATGAGCACGAACAACAGGACCGGGAAAAATGAGCGGGAGTACTCAACCAGGGTATCTCGCCCTGCAAACGCTTTCGCCGCCGGCCCCTGCTGCTTGCTCCACACAAATTTGTTGATTGCCACGACGACGCCGCTAAACACCGTCAGGACAGTCAGGATTAGTGCCAGGTTAATACTCATTTATCCACTCGCAGTACGGCAAGAAATGCTTCTTGCGGAATCTCGACAGAACCAACCATTTTCATACGCTTCTTGCCAGCCTTCTGTTTCTCAAGCAACTTGCGCTTGCGCGAAATATCACCGCCGTAACATTTCGCTGTCACATTCTTGCGCAGTGCTTTGACGGTGCTGCGCGCGATAACCTGACTGCCAATTGCCGCCTGGATCGCAACGTCGAACATCTGCCGTGGTATCAGCTCGCGCATCTTCTCAACCAGGTCGCGGCCACGATTTCTCACGTTGGCGCGATGCACGATGACCGACAGCGCATCCACCTTGTCCTTGTTAATCAGCACGTCCAGTCGCACCAGGTCGGCGGGATCGAAGCGCAGGAAATGATAGTCGAATGATGCGAAACCGCGGCTGACCGATTTTAGCCGGTCAAAGAAATCGAGCACGACTTCAGCCAATGGGATCTCGTATTCCAGCGCAACCTGGCCACCGAGGTAACGCATTTGCTTCTGCGCGCCGCGCTTTTCGATACACAGCTTTATTACAGCACCGACGTGTTGTTCCGGGACGAGGATATTCGCAGAAATTATCGGTTCGCGTAACTCGGCAATCTCGTTTTGCGGCGGCAGCTTGGATGGATTGTCGACATAGACAACTTCGCCTTTTGAATCCACAACTTCAAAGATTACGGTTGGAGCGGTGGTAATCAACTCCAGGTCGTACTCCCGCTCAAGTCGTTCCTGGACGATCTCCATATGCAGCATGCCGAGGAATCCGCAGCGGAAACCAAAGCCCAGTGCGGCAGACGACTCCGGCTCAAAATGCAGCGCAGCGTCATTCAGGCGTAGCTTCTGCAGCGCCTCGCGAAAGTTCTCATAGTCGTCCGAACTGATCGGGAACAGACCTGCGAATACGCGTGGCTGTACCTGTTTGAAGCCGGGCAGCGGTTTTTCGCAGGGACTTTTTGCAAGCGTCAGCGTGTCACCGACAGGCGCACCGTAGATGTCCTTGATCGCTGCAATGACATAGCCCACCTCGCCGGTTTGCAATCCAGGCCGGTCTTGCATCTTTGGTGTGAAGCAGCCAACCCGATCGGCGTTGTAAGTATCGCCGGTCGACATGACGGTAAATTTTGCACCCTTCGGCAGGCTGCCGTTGACGACCCGCACCAGCGATACGACGCCCACGTAATTGTCGAACCAGGAGTCGATAATCAATGCCTGCAACGGACCATCGGGGTCGCCTTCCGGTGCGGGAATTACGCGAACCAGCTCTTCCAGCAATGCGGGCACGCCGACGCCGGTCTTGGCGCTGACGCGAATGGCGTTCACCGCCTCAATGCCGATGATGTCCTCGATTTCGGCGATGACCTTTTCGGGCTCGGCCGCCGGCAGGTCTATCTTGTTGAGGACGGGCAGGACTTCGAGACCCATATCGATCGCAGTAATACAGTTGGCGACGCTTTGCGCTTCGACACCCTGCGCCGCATCGACGACCAGCAACGCGCCCTCACAGGCCGCGAGTGATCGCGACACCTCGTAGGAAAAATCCACATGCCCTGGCGTATCGATGAAATTCAGCTGATATTCGATCCCGTCAGCGGCCGGGTACTTCAATGACACGCTCTGCGCCTTGATCGTAATGCCACGCTCACGCTCGAGGTCCATGGAATCGAGTACCTGCTCGGCCATTTCCCGATCGGTCAGTCCGCCACAATGGCTGATGAACCGATCGGCAAGCGTGGACTTGCCGTGGTCGATATGGGCGATGATGCAAAAGTTGCGGATGTGTTTCATAGCTGCGCGGCGAGTATAGCCGAGATCGCCGCCCGATCCAGTTGATAATGGCAGACTTCCCTGCCCTCAAACTCGACCACGGGGATACGAATGAAGCAGGCGTCGTGCCATGCCGCATTGCTGTCGATGTCTCGCACTTCGATTGGCAGGCGCCCGTCTACCAGCTCGCGCAGCTCCGCCAGCAGCACATCGCAGAGATGACAGCCGTCGCGGCTATACACATACAGGGTAGACATCAGGCGCTGATGACCGGTAATAGCTGCTGCAGGCAGCGTGATTGTTTCAGATACCAGCTTGCCAGCAACCAGCCGGCAAGCATGCCACAGAGTGCCAGCAGGGCTGCGCTGGCCTCCGAGCGTGACAGGCCGACTGCCGCACCGAGCAACCCACCCAGCAGCGGCCAGCCGTAGACAACGGCAGCGGCACGCAACAGGCCACCCTCCCGCATCCGCAGCTCGACAGCCTGCCCCTCCTGGAGGTCGTCGTCGTGACCCAGGGGAACTTCAATTCTTTTCAGATCGGTGCCTGACATACCGATGCCGGCTCCGCAGCCCTTGCCGCTGGCACAGCGCTGGCACACTTGCTCAGCAGATACTTCCACAACCGCCACGCGGCGGCCGCCAGCAGCACGAATTGCGACAACAGTGCCTTGCAAGACCGCAGGGTTCAGTTGCGCTGTACAGACTTGGCGATCGTCTCGACCGTGGTCGCGGGAACTTCGCCGACGGCGGTAATGACGTATTCGCCACTCGCCACGCTGTAAGAGTTTGATGTCCCCAGGAATGACTTGCCGCCGATATCATCACCGGTTTTGCGGGCGACGAACACCGATACGCGCGCAATTCCGTCGCTGTACAGAATATGGGTTACGGGCTGCTCAGTGCCTGGCAACGTTTCCTCATTAACCGACTCGGCCGCAAAGCCACTCGGCAGCTCTGTTGCATGCCAGTCGGAATCAACCACCTGGCGATTCGACTCCCGCGGCTGTGTAATCCATGTGAATGAATCGAGGCTGTAGGACGGCGCAAACGCACTGGAATGAATTTCTGCGTCCAGGTTGATGTCTGCGAACTTGACCTGTTCGATTGTGGCGCCGCTGTTATCGACCAGCTTGGTCTGCAACGGGAAGCCGGTCTCAATATCCAGCCAGATTCTGTGCCCGTAGCGGTACTCATCGTGCGGACGCACGGCCAGCAACATTGCCTGGCGACCCGCGATGCGCTCTTTGCGAACAATCGACACATCGTATTCGGCGCCGAACTGAACATCGCTGGACGGTAACGTGGAAAACAGCGTGCTCTGGTTGTCCCATTCTTCAACCAGCACCGACTTGCTCTCCGGCAGGATGCAATGCACCTCGTTGCCGTTGCGAATTATTTCCAGACCGTTGCCTTCCTGGGCAATGACCTTTTCGCGAATGACACCGTCAGATACGACGTGCACGACCTTCATCGCCACGGCTGTGCCACCGCGCACGCGCACCACGGTGCCTTCATAGTTGGTGGTTTGCACAGCACCGGCCATGCGCGTCAGCCAGTCCTGCGGCGAGGTCGCATCCGCGAACGCGGACGTCGCAGCAAGCACGGTTACCAGCACAAAGATGTTTGCTTGGTGCCTCGGCATTCGCGTCATGTCTGCTGGCCTATTGGTCGTTTGCGTCAGCGCTTGCGTCAGTCTCGTCGACGCTGTCCTCATCCTCGGCATCTGCCGCCTGATCGTCAACTTGCTGGCTGAATTCGAGGGTCACCATGCGCGAATTAAAGCCGTTTGCTCCGGAGTCCGCAGCGGCCGCTTCATGACTAAGAATGTATTGTCGCAGCATCTCGTCGCTTGGCGGCACGGTGTAACTCTCGCCCTCAACGGTATTCACGATATCGTTGGCCAGCAACGCGCCAGGATCACCGGCGTCGACGTTGGTCTGCTGAAAGCCGACGATTGCCAGCAGCGCAACGGCGGCTGCAACAGCAGCGCCTGCGAGCGGCTTCCAGACGGCACGGGGACTGGCCGTATCGGCAACGGCAGCATGCAGAGGCTCGCGCTCGTCGATCTCTGCAAGCACACGCTCACGCAGCTCCGCGGCTCCGGCTACGCCGGCCTCTCCACGCAACGCGCGCCCTATTGCCAGGTACTCTGCAACCTGGTCGCGCATATCCGCGTCCTGGCTCAGCCTGCGAAGCAGAAGCTCTGCCTCATTCTCCGGGAGTTCGCCATCCACGAACGCAGAAATCTGCATTCTAATCGCTTCGTTCATATAGCTATTCTCGCTGTTACCACACCGGGCTTTATTGCCCTGTTATCTAATTAGTCCCCCGACCTTTTTGCTGATCGCATCGCGGGCCCTGAAAATTCTCGATCGCACTGTACCCACAGGGCACTCCATCGTCTGTGCGATCTCCTCATAACTCATACCATCCAGCTCTCTCAAGACGATAGCTGTGCGCAGATCGTCCGGCAGTGCTGCAATGGCGCGCTCAACCGTTTCCTTGAGCTCATTGCTGATCGTCACCCCTTCCGGAGTATCGGTCTCCTTCAGCTTGGCATGCAGGTCAAATTGTTCCGGATCCTGCAAATCAAGCTCGATGTCCATCGGTCGCCGCCGCTGTGCCGCAAGATGGTTCTTCGCGGTATTGACGGCAATCCTGTACATCCATGTATAAAAAGCACTATCACCCCTGAATCTCGGCAACGCGCGGTAGGCTTTTATGAAAGCCTCCTGTGTAATGTCGAGAGCCAGTTCCTGATCCCGCACATAGCGCATGACCAGGTTGACTATCTTGTGCTGATATTTCAGCACCAGTAGATCGAACGCGCCCTTGTCACCTTTCTGGACTCGCTTGACCAGCTGTGCGTCGGTCGATTCTTTCGACATGCTGCGTGCTTCCCTAATTTCCTGTTCGCAGCCTGACGACACCCCGATAGACCGGGTGCCGGGCCGAAAGTTCTCTGTAATGTGTCCGTATTGTTCGCATTTTGTGACACCGTTCGCGAGCAGCCAGCCGAAATGCCGCCGCCTGCGTGCAACTGCCCACGTCGGGGGCATACTAGCAGCTGCCTAGAGGTGCCGCCAGATAACCTGCAAGCGGCGCCATTGCTTGCTTTCTTGCGTTTTGGCGGACACCAGCTCTGCGCAGCTTGCAGCATCGACGCTACGCAGCCGAATCCAGCCCGCATTGCCGAGCAAAACGCTGCCAGGCAGGATCACGGCCGCGGTCGCCGCCTGCTCGCGCCGCAGCAGCTCGACGTTGCCGCCCGCGTGGAAGCGCATATGCGAAAAAGTAATATAGTGCTGGCGGAATTTTCTGATCTCTCGAGCACTGATTGCCAGCCAGAGAAATGCGGCGCTCGCGCGCCAGGCAGGTGCCAGCGGCATTAGCAGCAGGCACAGCAAACCGAGCATCGAAAGTAGCGCCGCGCTGGCAATGACCACGCGCCGCAGCGTGGCACTACTCCGGATTTCTGCTACGTATGCTCTCGACGACACCCCGTATGGACTCCTGTTCGGGCATTTGCTTGCCCAACAGGTACCCCATCAACTCGGGGTCGGGTAGTTCCAAAAGCGCCTGGAAAGCCAACTTTTGCTCGTCGTCTGCGTCATCAAAACGCGTCTCCAGGTACCAGACAACCAGCTCATCCAGCTCGCGCATTCCTCGCCGGCACTGCCACCTCAAGCGCGACTTGTTCATCGCCTGTTACAGCAAGCAGCGATCTAGTGCCGCCTTTCGGCGAGCATTTTTTTGGTTTCTGCGATCGCTTTGGCGGGATTCAGGTTCTTTGGGCACGTCTGCGTGCAATTCATGATGGTGTGACAGCGGTACAGCCGGAACGGATCCTCGAGCTCGTCGAGACGCTCGCCGGTCGCGTCATCGCGACTGTCAACCAGCCAGCGATACGACGCCAGCAAGGCCGCCGGACCCAGGTAGCGATCGCTGTTCCACCAATAACTCGGACAACTGGTCGAGCAACAGGCACAGAGGATGCAGGCCGATGGCTCGTTTATCAGCTCCTGGTCTTCCTTGCTCTGCAGACGTTCGCGATCCGGTGGTGGCGGCGTACGCGTCTGCAACCACGGCTTGATGGACGCATATTGCGCGTAAAAGTTGGAAAGATCGGGCACCAGGTCCTTCACGACCGGCATGTGCGGCAGTGGGTAGATCTTGACGTCACCACCGACCTCGTCGATGGCCTTGATGCACGCCAGCGTATTGCCGCCATCAATGTTCATCGCACAGGAACCGCAAATGCCTTCACGGCAGGAGCGCCGGAACGTCAGCGTCGGATCGATCTCGTTTTTGATCTTGATCAGCGCGTCGAGGACCATGGGGCCGCAACTGTCGATATCCACCTCGTAGGTGTCCACACGAGGATTCTCACCGCTGTCGGGATCGTAACGGTAGACGGCAAAACGGCGCACATTGTTGCTACTTCCGGCAGCAGCAAAGTGCTTGCCTTTTTTGATGCGCGAATTCGCGGGCAGTCGGAACTCAGCCAAAATCTATACTCCTAGTAAACACGAGCTTTGGGCGGAACAACCTCGACTTCGTCGGTCATGGTTACCATGTGCACCGGCCGATAGTCGAAACTCACCTTGCCATCGTCGGCAACCCAGGCGAGCGTGTGCTTCATCCAGTTTTCATCGTCACGATCGGGGAAGTCCTCACGCGCATGGGCGCCGCGGCTCTCATGCCGATTGACCGCGGAGTTAATCGTCGCAGCCGCGTTCATCAGCAGATTTTCAAGCTCCATCGTCTCGACCAGGTCGGTGTTCCAGACCAGTGAGCGATCTGACACACGCACATCAGCAAACGAGTCGTAACTTTGCTGCAGCAAGCGCGCGCCCTCGTCCAGCACATCACCGGTGCGGAACACGGCGGCGTGAGCCTGCATGACCTTTTGCATTTCGAGTCGCACTTCTGCGGTCGAGCGGCTGCCGTTCGCGTTTCGCAAACGGTCAATGCGCGCAACACTGTTCTGGCCGGCGTCATCCCTGAACGGCTTGTGGCGTTTGCCCGGCGTCATCGATTCGGCGCAGAAATGTGCCGCAGCGCGGCCGAACACAACCAGATCGAGCAACGAGTTTGAGCCAAGACGATTGGCACCGTGGACAGAAACACAGGCCGCTTCGCCGACGGCCATGAGGCCATCAACAACAGACTCCGGATCGTCGCCTTTCCTGGTCACAACCTGGCCATTGAAATTGGCCGGGATGCCGCCCATGTTGTAGTGCACCGTCGGCAGCACCGGGATTGGCTCCTTGGTGACATCGACGCCGGCAAAAATTCTCGCAGATTCGGCGATACCGGGCAGGCGCTCCTCGATAACCTCAGGACCCAGATGTTCAAGGTGCAGGTGGATATGGTCCTTCTCTGGACCGACACCGCGACCCTCGCGAATCTCGATGGTCATTGAACGGCTGACGACGTCGCGAGAAGCGAGATCCTTGGCGTTCGGTGCATAGCGCTCCATGAAGCGCTCGCCATCTGAATTGGTCAGATAGCCGCCCTCACCGCGCACGCCTTCGGTAATCAGGCAGCCGGCGCCGTAGATACCGGTCGGGTGGAACTGCACGAACTCCATATCCTGTACCGGCAGACCGGCGCGCAACACCATGCCACTGCCGTCACCGGTGCACGTGTGCGCCGAGGTGCAGGAGAAGTACGAACGACCATATCCGCCAGTCGCCAGGATGACCTGGTGGGAGCGGAAGCGATGCAGGCGCCCCGTGGCCAGTTCCAGCGCCACGACGCCGCGACACGCGCCGTCCTCCATGATCAGGTCAATGGCAAAAAACTCGATGAAGAACTCGGCGTCGTGTTTCAACGACTGCTGATACAGCGTATGCAGCATCGCGTGACCGGTTCGATCGGCTGCAGCGCAGGTGCGCTGCGCCGTACCCTCACCGTAGTGCGTGGTCATACCACCGAACGGGCGCTGGTAAATGCGGCCGTCTTCGGTGCGCGAAAACGGCAGCCCGTAGTGTTCCAGCTCCAGGATTGCATCGGGCGCTTCCTTGCACATGTACTCGATCGCATCCTGATCGCCGAGCCAGTCAGACCCCTTGATCGTGTCGTACATATGCCAGCGCCAGTCGTCTTCGCCCATATTGCCAAGCGCCGCGCTGATGCCACCCTGGGCAGCAACCGTGTGCGAACGGGTTGGAAACACCTTTGTGACACAGGCTGTCTTGAAGCCTTCGTTGGCGAGACCGAACGTCGCACGCAAACCGGCGCCACCGGCACCGATGACGACGACGTCGTAGCTGTGATCAATGAATTCGTAGTCGCTCATGCGCCGAAACCAATCCTTAGTATTGAATAAACACACGCAACCGCTACAAGAATGTGAGCGAAGCGCGACCCGATCAGGCTGGCGACTTTCAGTGCAGCAGTGTGCACGTAATCTTCAACAACAACCTGAATGCCGAGATACGAGTGGTACGCCACCGTGATACAGAGCAGCGACAGCAGTATGCCGTTCAGCGGCACCCGCAGGAATTCGATAACGTTGCCGTAGGCGAGCCCATGCAACTGCAGCAACGACCAGGCAAACCAGAGGCCGAGCAAGACCAGCGCAACACCGGAGACACGTTGCCCCCACCAGTGATCTGTGCCGGCTTTGGCAGAGCCGTGACCGAGTACGCGACCGAGCGGAGTACGCAAGCTCATGACAGCCCCCACCAGAACAACGACGTCAGCAACACGGCTGACACAAACACCATCCAGGTCGAGCGATTCGCCTGCGCCCTTTCGAAGCCCATGCCGGCATCCCAGAACAAGTGCCGGATACCGTTCGACAGATGATAGAAAAATGCCAGGCTCCAGCCGATCAGCAACAGGCGGCCGGGCAATGTGCTCATCGCGTGTTGAAACATCAGATAGTCATCAGGACCCGCCGCGGCACTAATCAGCCAGCTGGCGAGCACAACCAGGCCAACCGACATCGCGATGCCCGTGGCACGATGCAGGATGGATGCAGCCATCGTTATCGGCCAGCGATAGATGGACAGATGGGGCGACAGAGGCCTGTCAGGATTACTCATGAGTTCTCGTCTTTATGGTGTATCCAGCAAGGAATGGTAGGTCTCAAAAATCGATACAGCGACCGTTCTTTTCCCAGTCGCCGTAACGTGTCGGATCAAGCCCGTCACGACCACCGATTTCTTTGGGGCGATTCGCCGCATCGGACGCGGTATTATCCGCCTCAGAGTCGCTGTCCGGAACGGACCTCGACGCGGGAACCCCGGGTTTGCTTTCGCGATCAGAATTGCTCATGGCGAGAGTATGCCAGAGGACACCGCAACGTTCAGTACCAAGAAGCCGGTAAAGGTAAATATGTGTAACATTTGTACGATTTGTGTAACAGGAGATGACGCTCTGCAGTTCTTGCAGGGCCAGCTAAGCAACGATCTGCGACGACTTGATAGCGAAGCGGAAATACTGGCTGCCTGGTGCAATCCGAAGGGACGCGTCATCTGGTTTGGCGCCGTGAGCAAGCTGGACGGCGGCTACGCGCTCTCAGCGCCTGCCGAGAGCGCTGCTGATATTGTCCGGCGCATGACGATGTTCCGCTTCCGCTCGAAAGTCGAATTCAACATCACAGATGCCGTAACCGCGGTTGACCCTGAGTTTCTAATCGATAATGGCTATCCGTTCATAGGTCAGGCACAGGCTGAGCAATTTACCGCCCATATGCTGAACCTCGACCTGCTCGATGCCATCAGCTACGACAAGGGCTGCTACACCGGCCAGGAAATTATCGCCCGCACGCATTACAAGGGCGTAAGCAAACGGCGCACGACGCGTTTTGAGAGTTCGACGGCGGTCGCGGTCGGCGACAAGGTGTCACTGGATGGACGCGAAATCGGCGAGGTCCTGAACGTCGCCGGTTGCAAACTGCTCGCCGTGGTACCTACCGAAAAAGCCGACAGCGAGCTGACCGTCGGTGGTATAACGCTGACCCACAAGTCACTCCCCCAGCTTCAGAGAACTGCAGAATGAGCCATCACGAACCCCATCGCGCCCATCGAATCGGCTGGTTGCGCGCCGCTGTGCTGGGCGCAAATGACGGTATCGTATCGACCGCAAGCCTCATTATTGGCGTTGCGGCCGCCAGCCTTTCGCAAGAAAACATCCTGCTTGCCGGCATCGCGGGCCTTGTTGCAGGCGCCATGTCCATGGCTGCCGGTGAGTACGTCTCGGTGAGTTCGCAGTCGGACATTGAAAGAGCGGACCTCGAAATGGAAAAGAAAGCGCTCGAGGAACACTACGACATCGAAAAGAAAGAACTCGCAGATATCTACGTGACACGCGGCATCGAGCCGCAACTTGCCAAGCAGGTTGCGCACCAGCTCATGGAACACGATGCGCTTGGCGCGCACGCCAGGGACGAAATCGGCATCGTCGATTCAGCGAGCGCACGGCCAGTGCAGGCGGCAATCTATTCTGCGATCACCTTCACGGTTGGCGCGGCCTTGCCATTGATGGTTGCATGGGCTGTACCCGGAGGCCGACAAATACTCGCCGTGGCGATCTCGTCGCTATTTTTCCTCGCATTCCTGGGCGCACTTGCAGCCCGTGCAGGTGGTGCCAGCATCCTGATCGGCGCCATCAGGGTGACCTTCTGGGGCACCCTCGCAATGGCCATCACGGCAGGCGTCGGTCGAATGTTCGGTGTGGCTGCCTGAGCCTCGCGCCTAGTCGAAGACCTCGGGCCGCATGTGCGGAAACAGCAGTACATCGCGAATCGACGGCGCGTCCGTCAGCAGCATGACCAGCCGGTCGACACCGATACCAATGCCGGTCGTCGGCGGCATGCCGTACTCCAGCGCACGAATATAGTCGTGATCGAAAGACATGGCTTCGTCGTCACCGGCAGCCGCATTCTCGACCTGCGCGCGAAAACGCGCTGCCTGGTCCTCGGCGTCGTTTAGTTCCGAAAAGCCGTTGGCGATTTCGCGACCGGCGATAAACAGCTCGAAGCGGTCCGTGACAAAGGGATCAGCATCATTCTTGCGCGCCAGCGGTGATACTTCGGCCGGATACTGCGTAATGAATGTCGGCTCACGCAATTGCGCCTCACCCGTCTCGTCAAAGATCTCGATTTGCAGTTTGCCGGCGCCGTAATTGTCTTTCACTTCGATGCCGAGCTTCTTGCAGTAAGCCGCCAGATAGTCACGGTCGCGTACTTTCGCGATGTCGAAATCCGGATTGTAGGCGGCGATGGCCTCTTCTACCGTCAGACGCTTGAACGCTTTGCCGAAATTGTATGTCTCGCCCTGGTATTCGATCAGCGTACTGCCATTTACGGCCTCAGCCATGCCGTGCAGCATCGCTTCGGTCGTATCCATCCAGTCGTTGTAATCAGCGTACGCGCGGTACGCCTCGAGCATCGTGAACTCCGGATTGTGCTGGGTCGATACCCCCTCATTGCGGAAATTTCGATTGATCTCATAGACGCGATCGAAGCCACCGACGATCAGCCGCTTCAAATTCAGCTCTGGTGCGATGCGCAGATACAGCTCCATATCGAGTGCGTTGTGATGCGTCGTAAACGGACGCGCATTGGCGCCACCCGGAGTGGACTGCAGCATTGGCGTCTCGACCTCGAGGAAATCCTGACTCTCGAGGAAAGCGCGCATGTAGGAGACGATGCGCGAGCGCTTGCGGAACACCTCGCGACTGGACTCGTTGATAATCAGGTCGACATAGCGCTGCCGATAGCGGGTTTCCTGGTCCGACAGGCCGTGCCACTTTTCCGGCAGCGGACGCAACGACTTGGTCAGCAATCGAACCTGCTCCGCCAACACGGTTAACTCGCCGGTATTGGTGCGGAACAGCACCCCCTCAGCAGCAACGATGTCACCAACGTCCCACTTCTTGAACGCCTGGTAGACGCCTTCCGGCAAGCGGTCGCGCTCCAGGCGCAACTGGATCTGTCCGGAGCGGTCCTGCAACTTGACGAAGCTCGCTTTGCCCATGACACGCTTGGCCATCATCCTGCCTGACACCGACACCGTGATGTTCTCTTCGACCAGCGTGTCGTTATCGTGCGCGTGGAACGTCTGGTGCAGCTCCCCGGCTATCGCATTGCGACGAAAGTCATTGGGAAAGGGATTGCCCTGCTCGCGCAGCGCATCCAGCTTGCTGCGGCGTTCGGCGATCAGCTTGTTTTCGTCTTGCGGCTTGTTGTTGCTCACGTGCTTTATAGTCCCTGCTTGAGGCTCGCCTCGATGAAATTATCCAGTGCGCCATCGAGTACAGCCTGAGTGTTACCGGTTTCAACGCCGGTGCGCAAATCCTTGATACGACTCTGATCGAGAACGTAGGAGCGAATCTGGCTGCCCCAGCCAACGTCTGCCTTGCTGTCCTCCACGATCGAGGCCTCCGAGCGGCGCTTGTGCATTTCCAGCTCATACAATTTCGCGCGCAGCTGGTTCATCGCCGTCGCCTTGTTCTTGTGTTGCGAACGATCGTTCTGGCACTGCACGACAGTGTTGGTCGGCAAGTGCGTAATGCGCACGGCTGACTCGGTTCGATTGACATGCTGTCCACCGGCGCCACTGGCACGATACACGTCGATCCGCAGATCGGACGGATCGATTTCAATATCAATGTTGTCGTCAACTTCCGGGGACACGAACACCGAGGCGAAGGAGGTATGGCGGCGATTGCCGGAATCAAATGGCGACTTCCTGACGAGACGATGCACGCCGGTTTCGGTGCGCAACCAGCCGTAGGCATACTCACCCACAATGTGGATCGTCGCACTCTTGACGCCCGCGACCTCGCCGGCCGACGCCTCCATCAGTTCTGCCTTGAAATTGTGTGACTCGGCCCAGCGCAGATACATGCGCAGAATCATCTCGGCCCAGTCCTGGGCTTCAGTGCCACCGGCACCTGACTGGATGTCGACATAGGCGTTGTTGGCATCCATTTCGCCGCTGAACATGCGCCGGAATTCGAGTGCCGCCAGGCGTTTCTCGAAGCCCTGCAGATCGGCGACCACTTCGTCGACGGTCGCCGTATCGTCTTCCTCGACAGCCATCTGCAATAACTCGCCGGCATCGCTGAGTCCACTGGTGAGCTCGTCAACGAGCACCACCACCTGCTCCAGCTGGCTGCGCTCCTGGCCCAGCGCCTGTGCACGCTCGGGCTGATCCCAGACATCGGGTTGTTCGAGCTCGCGCTCTACTTCGGCGAGCCGTTCCGCCTTGCCGTCATAGTCAAAGGTACCCCCTTAACGCAGCAGTGCGTTCGTTGAGATCGGCGATTGCCTGTGTGATCTGGGCTGTTTCCATGTCGGGTCCTGCGCGGAAAACGCGCGATGTTAGCACGTGGAGGCGGCGTTCTTAACGGCTATTTGCTCAACAACGAGCTGCGGCGATTCGACGCCGCGGAATTCATTCACATCCAGCCGGTAGGCAAGCTGCACAACACCGCGCAGCGCAGGCCCTGCCTGGTTGAAGGCAATCGCGTCGATAAGCGCGCCACCGCCTGCCGCCTGCACGCGCATCTTGAGATGTGTCTCACCGACGGTGCGTTGCTCGCTGACCGTAAAATCGCCCTGCCAGAGCGGCTCGGGAAACGCCGAACCCCACGGTCCCGCGTTGCGCAGCGTGCGCGCGAAATCGAGCGTCAGGGAACTGCCCGGCAGGCCACCGTCGGTGAGGATTGCACCACTGAAATCCGCCGCCGGATACAAGCGCTGCATTTGCTTCACGACCTGTTTCTTGAATTCCGGCAACAGCGCTTCATCGAGGCTGAGTCCGGCCGCCATCGCATGACCGCCGAATTTCCTGATCAGTCCCGGCGAATTTCCGGACACGGCTTCGAGCAGGTCGCGCACATGCACACCGGGAATCGAGCGCGCCGAACCCTTCAGAACGCCTTCGGATTCCCGCGCAAAGGCGATAACCGGTCGATGACAACGCTCCCGGACGCGCGCCGCTACCAGCCCAACGACGCCCTGGTGCCAGGCCGGATTGTAGACGGTGACGCAGGCAGGCAAGGTACGTGGATCCATGGCGTCCACGTAGGCAAACGCCTGGTCGCGCATCGACGATTCAATCTCGCGGCGTTCCTTGTTGATGCCGTCCAGCAGCGCCGCATGCTGCTGCGCCGTGCCAAGGTCATCGGTCAACAGGCACTCGATGCCAACCGACATGTCTTCGAGACGACCGGCAGCGTTCAGGCGCGGGCCAACGACAAAGCCCAGGTCCGTGCTGACCGTGCGCGCAACCTGCCGCCGTGACAGTTCCAGCAGCGCGCGAATGCCTGCGACGGCATGACCGGCGCGGATGCGCGCCAGCCCCTGTTGCACAAGGATGCGATTGTTGTAATCCAGCGGCACAACGTCAGCGACGGTCCCAAGCGCCACCAGATCGAGAAACCGCGCCGGCACTTTGGCGGCCTGCGCATCACCCTGCTCTGCGAGGCGCCGGCCAAGCGCCGCGAGCAGGTAGAAAGCGACACCGACACCCGCAAGATTGCGGCTGGGGAACTGACTGTCCGGCAGGTTCGGGTTAATAATGACATCGGCAGCAGGCAGCTCGGCAGCCGGCAGATGGTGATCGGTCACCAGCACAGGAATGCCAAGTTGCTGCGCGCGCGCAACGCCCGCAACACTCGAGATGCCGTTATCAACGGTAATCAGCAATGCCGGCTCGCTTTCTGCCGCGACAGCGACGATTTCCGGAGACAGGCCGTAGCCGAATTCGAAGCGGTTGGGCACCAGGTAGTCGACCTCTGCAAATCCGAATGCCCTGAGGCAACGCAGCATCAGTGCCGTGCTGGTGGCACCGTCAACATCGAAATCGCCGACGACAACGATGCGCTGGTGCCGGTGCTTTAGCAGCAGATCTACGCCGGCATCCACGTTGTCCAGCTGGCTCACAGGCGCGAGACCGGCGAGTCCGTACTCCAGTTGCTCCGCGGAGGTAACGCCACGCATGGCAAACACGCGCGCCAGCACAGGATCCATGCCGGACAATTGCTGCAGCGCAGCTGCAGGCGGCGCCGGGCGTTTCACAACAGGTCTGCTCGTTTGCATGTCTAGTCGTCCAGCAGTGCTGAATTGCGACGCCAGAAACGCACGGCATGCGAGCGGCGAATATCGGCGCGAATGCCATCACGAAACAATGCAATGATGTGTGACAGGCGACCATCTCGCAGCGCTTCCTGCAATTGCCGCAGACACATTTCCAGAGTGTCACTGCCGCCGGCGCTGCGTGGCACGACCGCGACGAATCCTGCGACCGAGCCGTGAATACACTCGTCGATGCTGCCAGGCCAGGGGTCTGCAACCGCGGTCGCGCTTTCCCAGTAGCCCGCCAGCAGCGGGTCATCGGAATACAGTGGTGGCTGCGGGCGCGTCACCTTCTCGGGCGCCTTGCCGCCGCCCCACAACCACAGCGAATTGATGGGCTGCAGCCCCTCCTCGGCGCGGCGCAGATTGACCTCGTGCTCATGCAGAGTCATCTCAATCTCGCTGATGAGTTTGCGATGACCGGCGGCCGCCTTCCCCGATGGCAAGTAGTCATCCGGTGGCTCGCCATCGATCACATAGGGCGGCAGCTTCGCGGTTGCGATACCTTCGTTCGCGCGCAGGTAGCCGCAGGAACCGAGCCTTGCGAATCCGTAGTCTGCGCCCTCGGCCAGCGTTGACTGCAGATGGTCAAACAGCGGACCCAGGTCGCCGGATCGAACGGAGCCCCTGCGCAACGCATGCACACACAGCCTGTCAAGCTGCGGCTCGAGATATACCGGATCGGCGCCAGCGAGCCACACCGTCGGACGGTCGCCTGTTTGCCCCCACATACGCAGTGCCGCCATGCCACTGTCCGGGTACGGCAGGCCTGCTGCAGCCGTGATGCGATGCAATAATTCGCGCGGACCGTCGTCGGGCCGCAGGTCGGACTGCGCCAGCCAGCTCCGCAACTTGCGGTCCCGCAATCTGCCGCGCGCGACCGGCGGCAGCACGACGATCGCCGAATTTTTGTCATATGATGCGGTCACAGTAGGTTCGTTCCACGTGCGGACGACCCCGGATGGTAACGGAATCTGATTTTGAAGTTCACAAGAGAATCAACTGGCAGCATTTTTGTTCGCAGTGTTCGCGAGGATGGCATTGTTGTCGGTGACGAAACCTACCTCGACACCATTGCGCTCACGACTGAGCGAGTGCTCGAAAACTGGCCGGCGACCGACATTGCCAGCCTTGAGTACGATGACTTCAGGGACCTGCTGGATGCAGAGCCTGAAATCGTGCTGCTCGGCACCGGCAGCCAGCAGCTGTTTCCGCCGCGTGAGCTCGTGTTCGCGATGGCGCGGCGCGGCATCGGTTTTGAAGTCATGGACACCCGCGCAGCCGCCCGCACCTTCAATGTCCTGATCAGCGAAGACCGCGACGTCGCAGCCGTACTGTACCGCCAGGGCGGTTCAGCGCGGTGACAGTTGTGGCCGTGGATCGACCGGCTTGCCATTACGGCGGATTTCGAAATGCAGCCTGGGCTTGTTCTCGGGCCCCTCGCCCATCGTTGCAATCTGCTGACCTTTCTTGATGTCCTGGCCTTCTTTCACCAGCAGCGCCTTGTTATAGCCATAGGCGCTGAGATAGGTGTCATTGTGCTTGACGATGATCAGCTGTCCGTAGCCGATCAGTCCGTTGCCAGCGTAAACGACCCGACCGGCGGCGGCGGCACGAACCGGCTGCCCTGCCTTGCCGTTGATTAGCACGCCGGTCCCGGAACCTGGTTTGCCACCGAAGCCGACATCGATCTTGCCTGCGGTCGGCCAGGACCAGGCCGGTGACGGCTGTGCGGGGACCGTCGGTAACGGCTGCGGCGGTTTCTTGCGCGTCTGCGTCGTGCTGCTGGCAGAGGACGCACGGCCGCTGGGGCCTGTCAGCTGTAACACCTGTCCCGGATAGATCAGCGAACCGTCGCCCAGCCTGTTCCAGCGAGCAACGTCGGCCGGATCGACGCCGTAGCGCCACGAAATTGAAAACAGGGTCTCGCCGCTGCGCACAATGTGGCTGTCGCGACTTTCCCAGCTGCGCGGTGCACTACATGCGGCAATCAACAGCGCGGCCAGTACGAGGACTGCCAGCTGGCGTTTAGCCACGGAGCATTAACCAGGCGATCACGGCTGCCGCCAACGCCACGACCACCCAGCCGATCATCTCGACATTGCGCGCGAGCGATTTCTCGAAACGCTCACCACCGGCATACACGAGGCCCGCAACCAGGAAGAATCGCGCGCCCCTGCCAATCAGCGAGGCAATGACAAAGGCCGGCAGGTTTAACGCCGCGACGCCTGCAGCAATCGTGAAGACTTTGTAGGGAATCGGCGAAAAGCCTGCAACGAAGACGACCCACACACCATAGTCGTCGAACCAGTTGCGCGCGGTCTGGTAGGCATCCCAGTAATGCGACTCCGCCAGCCACGGCTCAATAGCCTCGAACATGCTCCAGCCAATGGCATAGCCCGCGACTCCGCCCAGTACCGAAAATATCGCAGCGACGGCAGCATATCGCCATGCCTTGCTGCGCTCGGCCAGCACCATCGGTGCCAGCATCACGTCCACTGGAATCGGGAAAAATGACGACTCCGCAAAGCTCAGCGCGGCGAGATAGCGCTCGGCATGCCGATGCCGTGACCAGCGCAGGACCCGCTCGTAAAGGGGCTCGAAGATCTTCATTTGCCAGGTACAAGCGGTACGAAACTGACCGCGTCCAGAGATTCCTGTTCGAAGTGATCACCCTTCTGTGTGACCAGCATCAATTCCTGCCGTCCCTGCGGCCCGACCGGAATGATCATGCGCCCGCCCGGTGCCAACTGCTGCAGCAGCTTCTCCGGCAATACAGGTGCGGCGGCGGTGACAATAATGCCGTCATAGGGGCCGTACTTCGGCCAGCCCTCCCAGCCGTCGCCCGGCTTGAACTGCACATTGTAGATATCCAGGTCGCGCAGCCTTTGCCGGGTTTTGCGCAACAATTCGGGGATTCGCTCGACCGTGTAGATCTGCTTGACCAGCGGCGCCAGGACGGCCGTCTGGTAACCGCAACCGGTGCCGATCTCGAGGACCTTGTCACCCTCAAAACCATCCAGCAGCGCTTCACTCATCCTCGCAACCACGTACGGCTGGCTGATCGTCTGTCCAAGCCCGATCGGCAACGCCGTGTCTTCGTAGGCACGACTGGACAACGCTTCGTCAACAAAGAAGTGCCGCGGCACGCTGCGAATCTGGTTGAGCACCGCGTCCGAACGGATGCCATGCTCCTTGAGGCGTTGCACCAGGCGGTCACGGGTGCGTGCCGACGTCATGCCAATGCCCTGACGGTTGCGGCTGGCGTCAATCATCGGCCAGCCAGTCGGCAATCTGCGCTACCGACTCGTGTCGTGTCAGGTCGACCTTGAGCGGTGTTACCGAGGCAGCGCCCTCGCTAATGGCATGAAAATCCGTGCCCGGCCCGGCATCGGCGCCAGCGCCGGCAGGCCCGACCCAGTAGATCGTTCTGCCATGCGGATCTTTCGACTTAACGATGGGCTCCGATTTGTGTCGGAAGCCAAGCCGCGCGGCACGAATGCCATTGAGGTCCTTGTAGGCAACGTCAGGCACGTTGACGTTCAGCACGATACTCGACTCCAGCATACCCCTGTCTATCTTCTGCACGAGTTCGCTGGCGACGCGCGCCGCCGTATCAAAATGCTGCAGATCGTGGCCAACGAGCGACACGGCAATGGTCGGCAAACCGAGGAAGCGGCCTTCCATGGCGGCCGCCACGGTACCGGAGTAAATGACATCATCACCGAGGTTGGCACCGTGATTGATTCCAGACACCACCAGGTCGGGCTCTTCATCGAGCAGTCCGGTCAGGGCGATGTGCACACAATCCGATGGCGTGCCGTCGACGTAATAGCGATTTTCGGCCACCTTGGTCACCCGCAGCGGTGTCTGCAGCGTCAGCGAATTGCTGGCGGCGGAGCGATTGCGGTCCGGCGCGACCACGACAACGTCTGCAACTTTCTGCAGCGCGTCGGTCAATACATTGATGCCGGTGGCCTGGTAGCCATCATCGTTACTTACGAGAATTCTCATTGTTTTGAAATATACTCAATTCACGAAAATTTAGCGCGAATAGAAATGAGTGAAGACGAATCAGACCTGTTTAAGCGTGCAATGGCGGATGCTAAACCATTGCAGAGCGAAGAGAGAGTATCGCCACCGTCGCGAAAACTGAAACCGCGGGCGCGTTTTGCGCGCGCGGATGAGCGCGCGGCACTCGCAGAAAGCCTGCAGGCTGACATCGACGATCTTGAAATGGACAACGTCGAGTACCTGCGCTTCGCGCGCCCGGGTGTCGGCAAACGTGAGATGCGGCAGCTGTCGAGGGGGCGCTACGCGGTCCAGGGCGAAATTGACCTGCACGGCATGACGCTCGAAGAGGCACACGAGAACCTGCACGAGTTCGTAAGCTACAGCGCAAATAGCGGTAAGACCTGCATCAGGGTGGTGCACGGCAAAGGGCTCGGCTCTGGAGAGCGCGGCCCGGTGCTGAAACGTGGCGTCAATCGCTGGATGCGGCGCTGGCACGAAGTGCTTGCGTTTGTCTCCACGCGCCAGGTTCACGGCGGTACTGGCGCAGTCTACGTCCTGCTGCGCCGTTCCTAGGCCGGGAAGAAGTCGATTGGCTTGGTGGTGGTGATCGCCTCGACGTCACGCGCCTCGAATCGGAACAATTTCACCCGCTGCACAAGACGCTGCTCGAGTTCCGCATCGCCAAGTTCGCTCGAGACGATTTCGCACGCAGTCACTTCGCCGTTCGGGGCGATTGTCAGACGCAGTACCAGCTTGCCTTCAAGCGTCGGGTCGCGACGCAATGCGCGATTATAGAGCGCGAAAATCGCACCCTTGTTCTTGTCGAATACGAGCTCGATTTCTTCACGTGAGCGGGATGCCTTGCCGCTGGTGCCGGTGCGGCTGGCGCCGCCGGCGGGCCGCGGAATATTGGCAACCGAACTGTCCACCTGGGTCGTTGAACGCCCTGCAATACCGCTTCCGCCGGTATTGCGGCTCATGCTTGCGGTATTGATACCGCCGGATGCAGCGCCCACCTTGGAGGTGATCATTGAGCGCTCGTTGCGCTCGGCTTCACCCACAGAGGCACTGAGTTCACGGTTATCAGCCACCGAGTCCATCAGGTCCTTGTCAACCAGGTCGGCAAGATCCTCGGCAAACGGCATCAGTGCTGCCTGTGCCTGCTCACGCGCAATCTCCGCGCGATCAGGTTCTGGCTCCGGTTCCGGCACGATCTCCGGCTCCGGCTCCGGCCGCTCTTCAACAACCTGCTCCGGCTCCGGATCGTCAATCTCGGGTTCGGGCTCTTCTTCCGGCACCGGTGGCGGTGGTGGCGGCAATGGCTTTTCTTCCAGCAACAGCTGCGCGATCCGCGGAGGAATGTCCTCTACGTCATACGGATCGGGCTCCGGAGTTGGCAGGAACGGCCAGATGATACCGAGCAGAAATGCGACCAGGAACACAATTCCGAGCAGCCGCTGGAATTTCTTCTCCTGGCTGCTGCCCAGTGTCCATGGCAGGTCAAATTCTCTGTAAAACGGTAAATCCAAAGCCGTTTCTCCTAAGCTCTCTTCGCGTCCTAGCGGGCCGCTTGCAGGTCGCCGAGCTTTTCAGAGCTCTTCTGCAAAACGGCAAGCGAAATTTGTCCGTAATCCGACTGCGTACAGGTCGCCATGACCTTCTTCAGCAATCGATACGGTATGTCCTTGTCACCCATGATCGTAACTTCACGACCGGCGATATTGTCTTGTGCCTCACGTCGCAGTACGCGGTCGTTCTGCGACAACAGCGCCTCGCGCAATGCGGGAATGTCGTTACCCTGTGTGGCCAGCACGTCAGCAACTTTTGCCACCGGCGTGCCCTGCACCAGTATGTCTTCCTCACCAATAAGGATGACAACTGTCTCTTTGGCCTTCTCTTCCGCGATCGACTCGGGCAACTGCAGGTCCTTGGCATTCGGCAGCGTTTCGACGCTTGACGAGTTAACCAGCAGGAAGAACACGAGAATCGTGAAGATGTCCATGAGCGAAACGAGATTCAGTGCACCAGCGCCCTTATTGCGCTTGTGGTGCTTCTTCATGCGTTTGGCGCGACCCGACTTAACCATTAGGAGCTGCCTCCGTCGTTCACCGGCGCATCGCCAATAGAGATATCAGGAAACAGGTCGGAACGAACAATCGCATCGTCCTCCTCATCCACCTCTTCGGCCACACGTACGCGGTCCATTACCTGTACCAGCGTGTCGTAGGGAATATCCTGTTCCAGCAAGATCGACGCATCGGTCTTGTCGGGATAACGTTTCTTCAGCTCGCTCAACTTGACGCTCAGCGCTTCGTAGTCATAGACGCCATCAACCGCACTTGGATACACGCCCAGGAGTCCCTGGTTGCGATCACCAATTTCAATTTTGTCTTTACGAACAATGACTTCCAACTGGAATGTCTGTTCCTGCGGATCCACGGGCTCAGTTGAGGAGCCTGGCAAATTCAATTCGAGAATTGCCAAACGTGAGAACACCGCGGTAATCAACAGGAACGGAACCAGAATTACCATCAGGTTCATAAATGCCGTGATGTTGAGCTCAGCCGTATCCTGGTTTTGGCGACGACCGACTCTGCGGCTACGAATCATGCTTACGCTCCGGTTGTATTCAGTTGACGTTCGGTGACTGCGTTAAGGAATTTCACGCTGGCCATCTCAAGACTATCAACCAGCTGGTTGGTCTTGGTCTGCAGCAAGGCGTGAACCAACAACAACGGAATAGCGGCCATCAGGCCGAATGCCGTGGTGTTCATAGCGGTTGAGATCGACGCCGACAGCATGTCTGCCTTGTCGGCCGGGTTCGCGTTCGACACGGCCGTAAAGGCGGCGATCAAACCGATAATGGTACCCAGCAGTCCGAGCAGTGTTGCGATGTTAGCTAGCGTCGCCAGGTAATGCGTGCGCTTTTCGAGTCGCGGCAGCACCTCCATCAGGCTCTCTTCCATAGCCTTCTCGATGTCGTCACGACGGCGCGCTGACTTCACACGGTACAAACCGTAGGTCAGAATCGAGCCGATAGCCGCTTTCGATTTCGCCGTGTGCGCAGCTGCTTCCTGGAAGTTGCCGGCCTTCAGGAACGGCACAATCTTCTTCCACAAAGCACGATTGCTCGCGCCCGACATGGTGAGATACGTCCAGCGTTCAATGGCGATTGCAACGCCGAACGCGAACACAAACAGGATCGGGTACATGAACGGCCCGCCTTGCTGGAAAAATTGCACAATAGTGCCCATTGTCTTGCTCCTCTAATTCGCGACCTTGCGGCCGCTCCTACAACGTTTCAGTTTGGTCCTGCGACCGCGCCTACTATTCTTTGGTTTCGTTGAGGTCACCGAAATAGTTGACCTCACGCACAAATTCTTCCCTGTCTAATGGTGCCAGCACTTCGTCCAGCAGTGTATTCACCGGGCGGCCCATCAAATCACTCGGATCCGACTTCTGCCACGGCACGATCACCAGCACCTTCGGCAATTCCTGGTTGCCTGTAATTTCTGTTCGGCCGAGCTCCATGCGATCCATGACCTGGTTGCCTGTTTCGCTGCGAGTAACATCTTCAGCCCTTTCATCAATCTCTTCATCTTTCTCGAGCGACTCGTTGTCGACCACCTCAGCGGATGTATCCACCGCCGGAAGCAACTCATCGTCAGTCGCATCCTGAGCGAAAACAGCAAACGTCGCCATTAACGTAGCAAGCATGATTCCGGATCCGAATAATCTATTCATGTCCATCATTCCGCCACGTTTGCCGTCGGCTGACTCGCCTCAACACGGCGCGTCAGGTCAGTTATCCACTTCTCGACCTGCTCGTCTCCTCCGACGAGCTCCTGGTACGTCTTGAAGTGCTGCAGTGCAACATCGAGACGCTGCAAGTACAACTCATTAAGTACGCCCAGGTTGTAGTGTGCCAAGGCGTAGTCCGGTGAAGATGTGACGGCCTTCATATATGCGGCTTCTGCCTCTAAAAAATTGCCATTTCTGCGAAGTAGCATGCCCAATTGGTTCAAAGCCGCGGGATTAGCGGGGTCCAGAGCCAAAGCAGCGTCGACAGATTCACGTACCGCGGCATCATTGCCGTTTGACGCGTGAATGATCGCAAGGTTGACGTGAGCACCCGGGTAGTCCGGGTACAATAGCAGGAACTCCTTGAATCTGAGCTCTGCATCCAGCAGGTCTCCTGATGCCATCGCCGCAGTCGCCTGCTCCCACATGGTGAGAACTTCCGCGGGCACGACAGGCAGCCCGGCAGCACCCCCGGCTGTCGCAACCGCCGGCGCTGACGCCTGTTGCGTGCCACCGGTGCCAGCGCAGCCGGCCAACAGCAGCAGCAGCGGCAGGCTCTTAATTAGGGCTCGTGACAACATCTTCACCTCGTTCAGACTTCGCATAACGTGCCGGCATCAGACCGGCCAGTTTGTCGAAACTTTTCTTGACCCATTCGTCATAAACGCCGTCCTGGGTGCGGTCCGTATTCGCTTTATACAGGTCGATCGCTTTTTCCTCGAACGGGAATGCCTGCTCCTCGAGCAGGAACTCATACTGTTCCAGCGCCGCCTCGTCGAGTTCTGCCGGACGCTCGGAGTCCATCAGATCTGCACTGAAGCGCTGGTAAATTTCACCGAGGCGGAAGGTTGCCGCTGTCGTGACTTCCGCGACACCGTAATCGGCCGACGTCGTATAGGCCTCAATGACCTCTTCCATCGCTGCACGCTTGATCTTCATGCTTTCCGCAAGCGGCTGCTTGAGTTTCAGCACCTCGAATTTGCGGCGCGCCGGTTCGGCCAGTTCAATTGATGCCGTTGCTGCCAGGTAGCGGGTACGATCGCTGCGCTGCGCGCCGGCAAACTTGTCGACGTCTACCAGCTCCTGCAGACGCATCACACGTTCGGCCTCATTGCCCGACTCTGTAGCGATCTGCAATAAGCGATAGCGCGCCTCAATCGACTCGGACAGCGGGTTCGGGTAGCGCTCGATAACGCTGCCAAGCACACGCGTTTCGCTGGCCACGGAACCACTCTTTTCGTAAAGCTCTGCAGCCTTCCAGAGTGCTTCGCGACGAATTTCCTCGCTGCTGGATTCGGCGACGGCAATACGCTCGAATTCCTCAGCGGCCTCTGCACCCCGACCTGCCTCAAGATACGTCACGGCCAGCTTGGCAGACACGTCATCTGCAAATTCGCTGTCCGGGTAGTCACGTCGGTATTGCTCGAGCACACCGGTAGCGCGATCCCATGCCTGCAGGTTGATCAGCGCCGCAGCCGCATCGTATTCGGCGGTCTTGCGGATCTTCGAATCCGGCACTGCAGTTCCAAGGCGACTGAAGTGCGTTACAGCCATCTCGAGATCGCCGGCGTCACGCGCTGCCTCACCCTGCTTGTAAATAGATGATGCGATACGTTCATTGATGTCGCTGCTGGCCACTTCATCGTCGACGGGTGTGAAATTGCGCAAGCTGTAGTACGCGGACTCCGCTTCGGCAAAATTCTGCAGGTCGAATTGCGAGTGCGCGATAACGGTCCAGGCCGTGCGCGCCAGCGCAGTGTCAACCGGTGGCTGCTTGCCAACTACGGTCTGTGCTACCGCAGTAGCCAGATCAAACTGGTTCTGTGCAAACAAGTCCTCAGCAACCGTCGTCAAGACGGCTCCGGACTCCGGATGCTCTGGATAGGTGTCCGCAAAACGCAGGCCACTGTCGAGATAGGCCTGGTGCCATTCACTGCGGGCTTCCTCAGGCAGTGTCTTTTCGTGCTCGCGATACGCCAGCAATGCCGCATAGCCGGCTTCTGCCGACTTTTCGTGCAACACGTATGCGTAGGCCGTGCGTTCGTATTCGGTGGTTGCCTCGTCAAACTTGGCAGATTCAAACAAAATCTCTGCCAACAGGAAATTGGTGTTGGCGCTGTCCGGATCTTCCGGGAAGTACTCAAGGTAGGTCCGATACCAGCGCGAAGCCTCCTGGTAGTCCTCAGCCTTGCCGTCTCTCTGCGCTTCGGCGTGGTAGTACTGCGCCAGGTCAGTCAGGTTGCTCTTGACGTTCTCTTTCACCAGCTGGTGTTGTTCCGGCGGATTGCGCGTCCAGAAAGCAGCGCCCATGCCGTAGCGTTCAACAAAGTCCTTCTTGCCGTCCAGAACCAGGCTCGGGAAGCCACCCTGCTTGTAGGCCTCGATCACCTCGGCCTGCAGCAATGGTGCCGCTGGATGATCCGGATCCTGCTTTACGAAAGCCTCGAAGGTCTCGGCTGCATCGACGTAGCGTTCTTTTTCAAGGTACAGAGTGCCAAGGTCTTCGTAGACGATGTAGGCATAGTGCGGCGTTGCATGTGATGCGAAGTACGCATCGATGCTTTCGGCACCTTCCATGTAGGAGAAACTGATCGACAGCACCCGGAATGTGTCTTCCACCGTCTCACGATCTGCGCGGCTCAGGGCCTCAAAACGATCTTCGCCGTCGCCGAGTTCGATATCTCCGATCTTGCGATCCAGGAGCTCGAAGAACGGGCCGAAGCTTTCCTGGTACCAGGCGAGCTTGAACTGCGACCAGCCCAGCTTGTACAGGGACTGCTCGTAGAAGCGCGACGCATCGCCATACTGGACTACGGCCTGGTAAGCCTGCTCCGACTCGTTGTATTGCTTGCGCAGGAACAGCATTTCACCACGCCGGAACTGCACTTCGTCAATGCGGTTGGTGTCCGGGTACTTGGTGATCAATTCGTTCAGAACCACCAGTGCCTCATCCGTCCGGCCGCCAACTTCATAGGCGCGCGCGAGCTGATACAGCACGGTATCGTTGCGGCGATAGTCCGGGTATGACTCCAGCAGCTGCTGGTAAAGGTCAACGGCACCGGCATAGCCCGCTGCGTCCAGCGCTTCGATGTTCTCGCCGAGTTGCTCTGTCTCTGTCGCCTCGAGCTCGAGGTCACCCAGTCGCCGCAAGGCTTCCGCTCGCAGCACGGGATCGTCCGACACCAGCTCCAGGAACGCACGGTATTGATCGCGTGCCAGCTGCGAGCTGTCAAGAACGATGCCGCCAGGCCGCACCTCGACTTCCTTGCCCTCCAGGCTTGCAATGGTGTCGCCTTTCTTCGGCTTTTGCGCCTCGGCAACGGACGCCAGTGAAACAGCGAGCAAACCGATCATGAGGATGCGATACATCATTCGCCTTCCTCCGGAGTGGTTGCTGCAATATCGTAAATAGCCGCGAGAGCGAAGCGTGCCTGCACGTTGTAGATATCAAGACGCTGCTTTTGCGCCTGCAGCTCTTCGACAGCAATCGAGCGCAGGAACGCTCGTTGTTGTTCCATCACATCCCCGACCCGCATCTTGATTGTCTCAATCTGCGGCGCAAGGTCGTAGACACGAGTGCCAATGTCTGCAAACCACTGCTCTTCTTCGCGCATTTTCTCGTCGATCTGGCGGCGTGCCCGCTGCGTCACGATCAGCGCCTCGCCCGTCTCCCTGAGGTGGCGGCGAATGCGCCACAGTCGATCTTTGAACTCGCCTTCCAGCTGCCACTGCAACACGCCCTTCAACAAGTCGACCTTGTCATTGACGTCAATGGCTTCCGGGATATCCGCCTGCAGCGCCGGGGAATTCTCTACACCGGTAACTTCGCCCCACAACTGCCACTCGCGCTTGTCCGCCAGCCCGAGCCAGTCATTCGCTTTTTCGATGTCATTCAGGAGCGAATCGAAATCGAGTTTCTCATCGACCATGCCTTCAATGTCCGCGCGGGCCAACGCGTCAGCAACGAGCGGCAAACGCTGTTGGTAGGCCAGCTTGCGGGTTTCCAGCATGTTCTCATAGACATCGACATTCTGCTGCCAGACGTCGAGATTGCGGTGCAGGTAATTCAGGTCGCGATAGTTCTTGAGGCCTTCCTGGAATTCATGCGTGGAGAGCATTCTGAACAGGTAGCGCGCTTCCGGCCCTTCTGGCAGTTCTTCAAGACGCCAGTACCAGCCGGTGCTGTCCAGCGGATCGCCATCGACGAAGTTCTCGAAGAAGCGGCCGGACTCCAGCTGACCAATGGTGCGATCGATGCGGCTGATCTCTTCCGAATACGCCTCAATCGCGTTCAGATAGTGGTCTGCTGCCTGGCCGATCGAATCCAGCTTCGCCATCGCATAGGGGATTGCCAACATGGATTCCTGTACCGCCGGGTCGAGCAGGTCACGATTGTGCAGCTCCATCCACGGCACCAGGGCACGCTTGAAATTGCCCATCTCGGCATCGGCCCAGCCAACGCCAAGCAGTGCCTTGTTGGAAAACGGTCCCTCGAGCCGCACGCGTTGCAACGGCTCTTTCGCCGCGCCCGGCCGGCCGGCCTGCAGCAGCGCGTAGCCGAGGGCGAGGTTGGCCTTGTCACGCAGTGACGTCAGCTCCTCATTAAACGGATCAAGGTCTCCAAGTTCGTTGAGCACGTTGGCGCCGGCATCCACCTGGCCGCTGCGCACCAGTGCGACACCGAGATTGAATTGCGCATAGCGCGACCATTCAGTGCGGCCTTTCCAGTTACTGAGGAGCGCGATCGCTGCGTCGTAGTCGCCTTTGTCGATCAGTATTTGCGCGCGCAACATCTGCGCCTCACGCTGGATGACCTCAGGTACGTCGGCACTGATTCTGCCAAGCGCGTCCCGCGATTTGTCGAGGTAGCCGCGCTGGTACCAGATTTTTGCAAGGAAGAACCAGGTGCGGTCGCGCACCTCGGGAGCAACATTGTCCGCCAGCAGTCGTTCGAAAATCTCCGCCGCCTTCAGATGATGGCCGTAGGACAGGAACATGCCGCCAAGCAATAGCTCGGCGTCTTCTGCGTGGTTTTGCAGTTGCGACTGCTTTTCAGCCGCAAGCAATCTTACGATCGCGGGGAAATAGTCGTCCTGATAGAAATAGAAGAGGATCTCGCCGTAGTGCAGGTCCTTAACAACAATGGGTTCCGCATCGTACTCATCTGCCAATAGCGGCAAAGCCGGCACCGTCATAGTGACGAGTGCCAGCATCAGAGCGGCAGTTGTGCGGAATCGGTGCAAGGACTACTCCCAATCCTTGATAATAAATTCCGGCTGTTGTTTCTTTACCCTGTCGGTTATTTCGAGTTCGACGTACTTGGCGCCGATACCCTTCTCTATGGTCACTGTTGCACCACGGCGATAGTCGCGCGCCTGCGGTCCTTTGCCCACGAACACCGCAACGAGTTCGTGCTCGCCGGTCTTCAGGTTGGCCATGTGGACCCGATGCACACCGCCTCTGAGCAGCGCACTCACTTCACGCTCCGTGTAGAGGTAGTTTGCGACCTCCTTGCCGTCAATCTTGAGGCTGACGGAATCGAGCTCAAAGTACTCACCGACATCCATGGAGAGAAAGAAGGCAACCTGGGAGTTCGCAGGGAACAGCAGCTCTTCTTCCAGCAGGAACAGGTCCCTGTTGAGATCGAGCACTTCCTTCTTCAGGTCCTGCACATCCTGATCGATGCTGCGGAATGAGTCCTGCGACTCAGCCTCCGCGGCCACAGTGTCTGCATCCTGCGCAATCGACGCCGATGCAACAAGCAGGAACGCTGCAAGACTGATTAATGTTTTGGTCACCGTTGCTCTCCGAGGTGTCTCTTTAATTTACTCGCGCAGCAAAGCGCGAATTTCATTCAGGTACTTTTCTTCGTAACCGGGCTTGTAGCCATGATGCACATGGCGGACGTTACCGTCCCTGTCCACCAGCACCGTGACAGGCATTGCGTTCACCTGGTACAGCTTGCTGACTTCTTTGCGCGCATCAAACAGCACCGGGAAACTGACGCCAAGATCGGCGACCATCTTCATGGCACGGCTCGAATCGTCATCGATGTTAACGCCCAGCAGGTTGAAGCCAACGCGCTGGTAGCGGTCATACAGCTCATCCAGCAACGGCATTTCCTGGCGGCAGGGTCCGCACCAGGTCGCCCAGAAGTTGATCATCACAACATCGCCGCGAAACTCGGACAGGCGCAGGTTCTCGCCGGTCGAGCTCTTCAGCGAAAAGTCAGGCGCCGCCTGGCCCTCCAGCCCGGATGACGCAAGACTCGTCAGCGCGAAGAGTGCAAATGTAAGACCTGTCAATGTGCTCTTGATATTCATAATTCCCATTCCTTGTGTTGCGAATCCGGGTTCTTCCTGAACTCAGACACTGCATGGTGACAGCCAGAGACGCCGCGGGCCGTGATAATGGTCACAATTGGCTGAATGCCTGAACATAATCACGGACACCCGAAAAGCGCCCTTTATTGCCGTGAGTGCACGCCTCGCCGAGCCGGCAGTAGCGCGTAATCGTTGCAGATTACGTTAAATTACTGCGACTCGAGAGAAAAGGAAAGCGCCCACAGCCCGAATAGCTATGATATTCGTATGAACCTGAATTTAAAGTGAAAAGTAGTCGCCTTTCGGCGACATTTAGCGCCTATTTTGCGGCAGGCTGCAATCCGTCCGAATAATAGACCTGGCCACTGCTGTCGATAACGACGCTCTCATACGCCGGCAGCGTTGCGATCAGGCGCAGGCCCTCATCAACCCCCATGACAAAAACCGAGGTCGACAGGGCATCAGTGACCACGGCATCCGGGCCGAACACCGTCGCGCTGTGCACCTCGCCGGCCGGTTTGCCGGTATCCGGCGAAATGATGTGGTGGTAGCGCACCCCGTCCTCGTCGAAATAGCGCTCATAGTCGCCTGAGGTGGAAACAGCTTCGTCGGCGAGCGGCAACGACATGGCCACTTTGCCATCTTCGCGCGGATCGCGAATACCAATGATCCACGGACGGCCCCTGCGGTCGCCCAGCAAGCGCGTGTCGCCGCCGGCCGTCACGATGGCATTCGTGACGCCGTAACTCTTCAGGATCGCTACACCGCGCTCTACAACATAGCCCTTGGCGATGCCGCCGAGGTTGATGCGCACACCGTCCTGCAGGAAACGGATGGAACCCGAGGTACTGTCGAGCTCGATGTGGCGGTAGTCAATCAGCTCTTTCTCGGCCGCAACCGTGGCCTCGTCCGGGCGCTGCCGTTGCCTGAAGTCATAGTGCTGGCCGACGCTTTCATAGGTGATATCGAAGGCGCCGTCCGTAAGCTCAGACACATCCAGCGAGCGCTGCACCAGCAGGAACAATTCGCTGCCCGCATTCACGGCTTCGCGCGCCGCGCGCCGATTCAGATCGGAGATCGGGCTGTCCTCGATGTAGGTGCTCATCAACTGGTTGATGCGCTCCGCCTCGACAAATACGGCCTCGAGCGCCTGTTGCCCGCGGGCCGGGTCATCGTGCCAGAAATACACGCTCACCTCGGTACCCATCATGGGACGGGCATCGGTCAGCCACTCGGCCAAAGCGGACACCGGGGTCGCCAGCAGCACGATGGCAGCTAGAGTTAGCGAAGCGCAGGGTTTATGCTTGGTGAATCGATCATGCATTGAGGAGCGGCACCGTGATTGGATTTCTGATTTTCCTTGGGATCATAGCGGCAATAGTCTTTTGGGTCATAGGCATATACAACCGCCTGGTCAACGAACGCAACCGGGTACGTAACGGTTTCGCGCAAATTGACGTACAGCTTACACGGAGACACGACCTGATTCCGAACCTGGTCGAAGCCGTCAAGGGCTACATGAAGCACGAGCGCGAGACGCTGGAAGCCGTGGTGTCTGCGCGCAATGCCGCTGTTTCGAGCCTGGACAAGGCAAAGGCTGATCCGGCCAACGCTGCCGCAATCAAGGAGCTGGGCGCCTCCGAAGGGTCCCTCGGTGCCGCACTGGGCCGCCTGTTCGCTCTGTCCGAGGCGTATCCGGACCTGAAAGCCAATCAGAACATGATGCAGTTCCAGGAAGAGCTGGCGAGCACCGAAAACAAGGTGGCTTTTTCGCGCCAGGCTTTTAATGATGCCGTGATGGGCTACAACAACACCGTGGAGAACTTCCCGAACAACATCATCGCCGGGACGTTCAACTTTGAGAAAGCCAGCTTCCTGGAAATCGAGGCCGAGGAAATGCGTGACGTACCCGAGGTTTCTTTCACCTGATCTCTGACTCGCGTTGAACTTCTTTGACGCCCAGGACCAGGCCCGGCGCGCGACGCGTCGGCTGGTTGTCGCCTATATTGTAGCGACCGTTCTCATCGTGCTCGGTGTTACGGCGATCGCTGCGTTCGCGCTGTTCATCAGTCGTACCGACAACCTCGCCTACAGCAGTGGCGGCTTTCTCGCCGCCAACGCCGGATTGCTGAGCGGAATCGCGATACTGACGACCCTGTTTATTCTCGGCGCCAGCCTGTTCAAGACAGCCGTTTTGAAATCCGGTGGCGGACGCGTGGCGGTTGAGATGGGGGGCACGCTGGTGGCCGCCGATGCAACGGATCCGCTGCGGCGTCGCCTGCGCAATGTTGTCGAAGAAATGGCCATTGCGTCCGGCGTACCCGTGCCCGAGATCTATGTGCTCGAAGAGGAAATGGGCATCAATGCCTTCGCCGCCGGCTACGCACCCGCCGATGCCGCGATTGCGGTAACCCGCGGCACTCTGGAGTTGCTGGACCGTGATGAACTGCAGGGCGTGATTGCGCACGAGTTCAGTCACATATTGAATGGCGACATGCGCCTCAATATTCGTCTCATGGGCGTGCTGTTCGGCATCATAGTGCTGGGCCTTATAGGACGCATGATCGTCCGCGGTGGCTACCATTCGCGCGCCGTATCCAGCGGCAAAAATCGCGGTGCGCCAGTGGTGCTGATCGTCGGCCTCGGGCTGGTTATTCTCGGCAGTATCGGCGTACTCAGCGCACGCATCATCAAGGCCGGTGTTTCGCGTCAGCGCGAGTTCCTGGCGGATGCCTCGGCCGTGCAGTTCACCCGGCAGACCAATGGTATTGCTAATGCGCTGAAAAAGATTGGCGGTTTCCAGGGCGGCTCCTATCTGCAGGCCACGGATCCCGAGGAAGTCAGCCACATGTTATTTGGCACCGGCTCGAAGCTCAGCGGCCTGCTGGCCACGCATCCCCCGCTACTGCAGCGAATTACTGCGCTGGACCCGTCATTCAAGGCATCCGATTTTCCGCATATCGACCTGCGTGAGCGACGCGAGGTCAGGGAAGAACGCAGCGCCGGCTTCGCGGGAGAGATTACAACAGCGTTGGCTGCCGGCGGTGCAGCAATATCACCTGAGAGCATTGCCGACTCTGTCGGCCAGCCCGACATCGAACACGTCGAGTTTGCGCAGGACCTGCGCCGCTCGATTCCGGACAACCTGTACGATGCCGCGCACTCAACCGAGTTGGCGTATCTGCTAACCGTAGCGCTGGTGCTTGACCGGTCCGGAAAAAGTGCTGACGAGCAGATCGATATTTGCAAGGAAAAACTCGGCGCAGACCGGGCCCGAATTATCGCGGGCTACTACAAGGAGCTGGCGAATACGGGCCCTGAATATCGTCTGCCACTGCTGGAAATATCTTTTCCTGCATTGAAACTCAGGCCTGAGCCGCAACTGCAGTTCCTGGTGAATCTCACGAGCCGGCTTATCGCTGTCGATAACCGCGTCGACCTTTACGAATACTGTTTTCATCGGGTGCTGGAGATCAACCTGCGTCAGGCTACGGACCCTGCAGCGAGGCATCGACAAAAGAAGATTGCTCGCAAGGACATTCAGCAGGCGGCGATTAACCTGCTGCGCATCATCGCAGACCATGGCCACGATGATGCGCGTCTCGCCGACGCGGCATTCGCCGCCGGCACCGGTGTATTTGGCGACTGGGCAACATCCGGCGAAGCGCAGCTGGCGCCAGACAATACAATCTACATACTGGACCACAGTCTCGACAGACTGCAGGCGCTGAATCCAAGCGGCCAGCAGACTTTGCTGAAGGCAATCAGCGCTGCCGTCACTCACGACGGTCGGCTGTCGATTCACGAGGCTGAGCTGATACGGGTCGTCTGCGCCACCCTCAATTGCCCCTTGCCTCCAATCCTGGTGTTCAAGCAGGTTCAGTAATCGTTCATGAGGCCTGCGTCAAATTGGCGTACTATTAAACGTAATCCAAACGCGGAAGGACATCATGCTCGTAAGACTTGCAAGACCCCTAATCATATTCCTGGCGTTGAGCCTCGCATTCCCCGTGGTCGCCGCGACCAAAGAGGAAAAGCGCGTCGCCGACGCATCGGACGTACTCGACCAGCTATCCCGGATACCGGAAAAATCGGTCCCTCCGTCGCTGCTGTCGCGGGCGTATGCAGTAGCGGTCATACCCAATGTCGTGAAGATCGGCTTCGGGCTGGGCGCGCGACGTGGCAAGGGCATCATCGTCGTGCGCAACGATGACAGCAGCTGGAGCAACCCGGCCTTCGTGACCCTGACCGGTGGCAGCATCGGCTGGCAGGTCGGCGCGCAATCAACGGACATCATTCTCGTATTCAAGACGCGCAAGGGTGTCGACGGCATCGCCAACGGCAAGCTGACACTCGGTGCCGACGCATCCGTGGCCGCGGGCCCGGTTGGTCGCCAGGCCGCTGTCGCAACGGACATCGAATTCAAGGCTGAAGTGTATTCCTACTCGCGCAGTCGCGGCTTGTTCGCCGGCGTCTCGCTGGAAGGAAGCGGCGTCACCATGGACCGAAAAGCGAACGCCTCGTTTTACAGCGACGCCAGCATGACCCCGGAGAAGATCTTCGCGAGTTCGCCGAACGTTGCTCCAAACATGGCGAATACGTTTGTGCAGATTCTGACAGCGCAGACGCGTCGACTGCCAACCCAGCCAGGCATGGAAAGTGGCGTGTCGGCCGCACCGCAGTCCGCGCCACAGAACGATGCAGCGGAAGTTCGTACATTCGGGATTCCGGCAGCTGAAGAAGACGAGGACGTTTACGACCCCAACTACTAGCGCCGCCAAGGCAGGGGCTAGCGCCTAATTGTTGTTTTCTTCGTTGCGGCGACGCAGCTCATCGCGGATCGAGTCGAGATCAGCCGGCTGCGGAGCAGCTTCGGTAGCCGCGCCTGGCGCGTTGCCGCCATCGGTGGCAGGCGACGAGCCGTCACGGTAGTCGGCTGCGAGATCATCGTTGGTCGCTTGCGGTATTACCGCCGTGGGTGCATTGCCTGTCACAGCTTCCGCTTCAGTCGTAACGCCGGGTTCCGGTGGCAATTCGCCAAATTGTGCGAGGTACTCGGCTTCGCGTCGCGCCTCCGCGGCGGCTTTAGCACGTCGCCGAGCTTCGGCCGCGGCCTCTTGTGTGCGTCTAAGAGCACGACGCTTCTCCTCCGAGCGCGCCTCTCGCGCCTCGCGGCTCGCGGCCTCTTCGGCCGCCTCAACCCTGCTGACGGCCTCACGGGCGTTTACACATTCGGCCACATAGCGACTGCCAACACGGTCCTCGGCACAACGCACGACAGCCGCTTCCAGCAGGATCGGATTGTCGACGAATTCCTGCACAGAACGCGGCGGCGGCTCCTGATGACAGGCAGCCAGCAGGCCGCAGCCTAGCAACAGCGTGGTTATTCGCAATGTGTTCATCGTGTGATTGTCATAATTAAAATGGCTAAACAGCAGTAAATTCAGTGTCCTGCAGAACAATCATAGCACCCATGTCAAATCTCAATAGCGGGCAGAGTTCGCAGTTTTGACGCTGAAACACGCATATGCGGTGCTATAGTTCTGCCGGACGCACCTCAGGGACGAACGCATTGGCAGTCTCCAACCAGTTCAAACTACTCAGCCAGCGGCGCTTCGCGCCTTTTTTCGTCACCCAGTTCCTGGGTGCCCTGAACGACAATATCTTCCGCAACGGCCTGGTCATCCTGATTACGTTTCAGGGCGTTCTCGTGGCCGGCATGGATCACACGCAGCTCGCCAATGTCGCCGGTGCGTTGTTTATTTTGCCATTTTTCCTGTTCTCGGCAACCGCCGGACAACTCGCCGACAAGTATGAAAAATCGCTGCTGATGCGGCGCATCAAGGTGCTTGAGATCGTACTCATGACGCTTGCGGCAATAGCCCTGGTGTCGCAAAGCTACTCGGTGCTGCTGCTGGTGCTGTTCCTGATGGGCGTGCAGTCGACGCTGTTCGGGCCGGTCAAGTACGCCTACCTTCCACAGCAGCTGCAAACCGAGGAACTCATTGGCGGCAATGCCCTGGTCGAGTCCGGCACCTACCTGGCGATCATCCTGGGCCTGCTGATCGGTGGCGTGACGGTTGCCATCAACCCTGGCGAACAAACGCTGCTCGCCGCCAGCCTGATCGTCGTGGCGGTGCTGGGTTACCTCGCCAGTCGCCAGGTGCCCATTACCCGGGCTGTCGACCCGACGCTGAAAATTGGCCGCAACATCTGGAAAGAAACGTGGCGCATCGTCGGTTTCGCGCGCGCGGACCGCAGCGTCTTCCTCGCCATACTCGGTATTTCATGGTTCTGGTTCTTCGGCGCCGCCATGACCCTGCAGATTCCGGCCTACACACTCGACATTTTGAATGGCAACGAAGCTATCACCACCAGCCTGCTGGTCGCATTTGCGATCGGTGTTGGTGTCGGCTCACTGCTGTGCGAACGCTTGTCGGGACATCGTATCGAACTCGGACTTGTGCCGTTCGGATCGATCGGCCTGTCGTTGTTCGCAATCGACCTGTATTTCGCTCAGCCTATCGCACACCTGGCAGCCGTCGGCTCCATCAGCGAGTTCCTCGCCAGACCCGGCAGCTGGCGGGTACTGTTCGACCTCGCGATGCTGGGCGCATTTGGCGGCTTCTACAGCGTGCCGCTATACGCATTGATCCAGCAACAAGCGAAGCGCCGGCATCTGTCACGCATCATCGCTGCCAACAACATCATAAACTCGATCTTCATGGTGGCGGCGTCCGTGTTGTCCATCGTGCTGTTGCAATCGGGCTATTCGATTCCTGAGCTGTTCCTGGTCATCGCCGCGCTCAATGCCGCCGTTGCCGTATATATCTACACCCTGCTGCCCGAGTTCCTGTTGCGCTTCCTGGCATGGGTATTGGTCAGCGTCTTCTACCGCGTCCAGCCAACCGGCCTCGACAACATTCCGCAAGAGGGACCGGCCATCGTCGTGTGCAATCACGTCAGTTTCATGGACCCGATACTGCTTGCAGCTGCAGTGCGCCGGCCCATGCGCTTTGTCATGTGGTACAAAATTTTCGATATCCCGTTTCTGAATTTTTTCTTCCGCAACATGAAAGCGATTCCGATTGCCGGCGGCCGCGAGGATACAGCGATCATGGACGCAGCATTCGAGACGGTGGACGCCGAACTCGAAGCCGGCAATGTCGTCTGTATTTTTCCGGAAGGCGGCATCAGCAACGACGGCGAGATCCAGCGCTTCCGACCTGGAATCGAAAAGATAATCGCGCGCCGGCCGGTACCCGTAGTGCCCGCATCCCTGGGAAGACTCTGGGGCAGCTGGTTCAGCCGCCGCAAAGGCGGCGGACTACGCACGCTACCCGGCCGCCTGTTTGCGCGCGTTCCGATTCGCGTGGGAGAACCGCTGCCGGCGCGTGAGGTCACGGCCGCGAAGCTCGAACTGCTGGTTCGAACCCTGCGCGGCGACGAACGCTAGTCGCCGTTCGGACCGCGCAGCAACTTGCGTTGCCATTCGGCGAGCAATTCCTCCCGCGTACCAAACAGGCCGGTACCGCCGTAGATTGCGAACGAAACTTCCGCGAGCTGTATAAAGCCCGAACCCGCCTGCGGCAGGTAGAAGCGGGTCGCAAATGCATCCGGCTCGGCACCAAAGACGATCTTGCCGTTCACAATTGTGTCGGGGCCATAGGCCGTATCGCTCCAGCGCAGACCGCTGCTTGAGGAGCGGGCGCGGTGCACCCAGCGCGACGTGCGCAGCAGCAAGCGTTTGCCGTTCGGGCTGTAGCGAACCTCCGTCACTGGCTCAGGAACCCGGATCGTCGTGCCGCCCGGCTGTGCGGCAACCAGGTCGAACTGGCTGACCGTATTGTCGGCGGCAACGACCGCAAGATGCTCACCATCCGGCGACGCTTCCAGCAAGCGAATCGCACTGCTGCCCTGCCACACCGTCTGCAAACTCCAGCCGCCCTGGGCATCCCGCTGCAATACGCGCAACGCTCCGCTGTCACCCCCAAGATAGAGCCTGTCCGGCGTCGCGAACGCCATCGCTTCGTGATTCTCGGCGAGATCGAATCCGGTGAGTAACTCTCCGGAAGCCGCGTCGAGCAGTTGCGCGCGATTGCCATTGAGCACGGCCAGCATGGTTGAGTCCGGCGCAAAGCGCATGTGAGAAATCGGATTCCCGGGCACGTCCGTAATGAATGGCCGCGGATCGCCGCCGTCGACGTTCCACAACCTGACCGTGTTGTCGGCGGCGGCACTCGCAACAATGGAACCATCGTGGTTCAGCTGCAGAGCCTTAACCGCCTCGTTGTGACCGAGGAAACTCACCTGCTCACGGGCTTCTGCAAGCGCGCCTGCGCCTCCCTGCACGGGCAGTACGTGCACGTCACCGCTGCGATCACCAATAACCACCATCCTGGCATCCGGTGTCACGACATGTACCCCGTGACCTGCCGGCGGCCATATCATGTGGCCGCTTTTCGGCATGCTTGCAGCTACGATCGCCGGCGGTACAGGGACGCGCCAGAACCTCAAACGCTCGTCTGCTGAACCGGTCACGACCGTCTGTTCATCGCCGCTGAACGCGAGCACGCGGGCTTCGCCGCTGCTGCCGGGACCCAGTGCCGGTCCGAGCAGACTGCCATCGGCGCTGCGGTAGACCTGGTAGCCCAAAGCCGGCGTGCCGGCAATGAGGCCGCTGCCCGACGGTGAAAACAGCAAGCGCCACGGTCCGCGCCCTTTCTTTTCGAGCAGCGGTTGCTGCGGCAGAGCGACACTCCATAGTGAGAATCCATCGTTGCCACTGACGACGCCGAGAACATCGCCGCTCGCCGCCAGCGAAATCTCGCTGGGTTGTGAATCGAGACTGATCTGTGCGAGCAATTCGCCGTTTGCAATGTTCCAGACGCGCACGGCCCTGTCGTAATCGGCAACAGCGACTACTGAGCCGCTGGCGTTACTGGCAACGAGCGCGGGTGTACCGGCGACGGAAATCGAGGCCGTTCGATCTGAAGATTCCAGCGACCAGAGCTCTATCGTCGTATCGGTATCGCTACGCCGTTGCACAAACAGATGCATTCCGTCGGCGGTAAATTTCGAGCTCGAACTCGCGGCGCCAATCGGCAGTGTGGACACACGGTCACCGGTCGACGTATTCCAGACGTTGACCGTCTCCTGGGTTGCCGTCAGCAGATGGCGCGCGCCAGCATCCAGGCCAATCAGCTGCTCACCCTCACCCACCGCAACGGCGCGTACCGGTGCTGCGAACGCCAGATCCCAAATGCGCGCACTGTCACTTTGCATTGCACGGGCGATCGCATAGCGACCGTCCTTGCTGAACCAGAGGTTGTCGGTTTCACGCTCGATCGGATCGGGAATATTGAGACCACGCTCGAAGTCTTCGACCACGCCCTGCGAGTTCAATTTCAGATTCCAGCCGACCAGGTGACCTGCGACACCGAGCGCCTCATCACGCACGCTAAGACTCCACGTGCCATTGATCTGTTCGCCCAGCAGATCGCGCAGCTGTGCCGAGTCGATACGAATATCGTCCGTACTTGACGCACGCTCGATGCCGGTCTCGACCTCGACGGTCCGTCCTGACGGTGCGATGACCTTGATTCTCAGGTCCGCCTGCCGCGGGTGACTGATGTTCAGCGTAAGGCCAATGCGCGCCACGCTGCCTTCCTGGTCGAGAATCACGCGTCGCACCAGCGGTGTCACTTCGAGCGCGGTGACGCTCCAGTCTTCGTTGCGCACAAGGCTCTTGCCGTCCCAGCGCCACTGCGACACCACGGCACCGTTGGCCTTGGTCAGCGTCATGTTGAGCGGATCGAACACCGCGACGCCGGTGCTTTCGAAGGGCTGGCTGTGCAGCATCAGCGGCAAATCGTCGGCTACCAGCATGGCGGCTCGCTGGCGGCGTTGCGGTGTTGACAGCACCAGTGCCTGCAGCGACGCGAGCAATGCCTCTTCACGCGATTGCGCGCGCATTGCGGCGTTGGTTTTCCTGTCCCAGAACGATGCCTGCAGTTCTTCCGGCAAGCGACCGGCGTTCGGCAGCTCGGCTGCCATCGCCGCGATTGCCACGATGTCGCCGGCGTCAGTTGCTATTGAGGCCCGCGTTTCGAGGAATCGTCGATACAATCCATCGGCGGTTTCGGAATGGCCGGGAAAGGAGCGGAAATTGGCGTGTGCGTCGTGCGCAAGTTGCAGATCAGACTGCGGCGATGTCAGCACATCAACATATCCGCTTGGCAACAACTGCGTGTACCAGAAGGGAATGGCCAGCATGACCAGCAACAGGCCAGCCGCAACGGCCGGACCGCGCCATTGCGCCGGCAGGTTTTCGTTGGCCCATCGCGCCGTGAACACGGCCGCGTAACAACGATTACGTACTTCGAGACATCGCTCTTCGTTAATGCTGACCAGGCCTATCGCGAGCAGGAAGCGGTGCAACGGCGAGCCAAGGTCCGCCTGCACTTCAATTCCCTTGCGGATCTTGCCGTACAGGTTGAGCAGCGCTTCCTTGTGTTGCGGATGATTCACAACGCGGCGGTGGATGTGACTCATGTGCGGTTCGCTGTGTATCGCAGCGCGACCGATCAGTTGCTGCGCTGCGATGCTGTCAACCTGTTCCGTGACGTCATCGCCAGCGCCGTCGCGGGCAATCGCTCGCGCGAGTTTCTGCGTCAGGTACGGTTGCCCGTCAGTCCAGAAATAGATCCTGTCCAGGGCGGCACTCGCAACCGCCTTGTCGAGCCCCAGCTCGGTACCGAACAGGTCCAGGTCGTCACGCGAAAAATCCGCCAACGTGATCGGCTGTGTAACCGCGAACGGGGAAAGCTCGGGCTGTTCGATGAGCGCGGCAGGATCGCACTCACCGAAAAGTGCAAATGTGAGCCGCTGGAAATCCGGGTCGGTGGTACGCGCGTTGTGCGCTGCGCGAATGCTGGCCAACAACTGGTCGGCAAACGGCAGTTCGCCGATGCACTGGATCTCATCGACAAACACCACGATCTGCTCCTGGATGTTGCCCAGGATGACCTCCGAGTAGAATTCAACCAGGCGTTGCCGGTTGCTCAGGATTGACTTGTCGTGCCACCACTCTTGCAGATCGAAGCGAATCCGTAGCTGCCGCAACAATCGGTAGGCAACGCTGTAGTACCAGCGACCGGCATCGTTACCGCCGTCCCGCACGCTAATCTGCTGCAAGTCGAGAATGGCAACCTTGGCGCCGTTGGCGGTCAGCCGCACGGCCGCCGCCGCCACCAGGCTGGACTTGCCGCTTCTGTCGGGCGCGATGACGTGTGCATACCTGCCTGCAGCGACGGTGTCGTAGAAGGTTTCATCCGCAGCTCGGGAAATGTATCCGGCGCGCACGGCATGCAGCGGTTGGCCGACACTGAAAAATTCGCCAGTGGAATCGACCTTGCTGCGCTCCGCTTCGGGAAGCGATTTTTCAGGTGTATCTGCCATGTATGCTCGCCAGACTGTCCGCTGTTGTATTCTGTGCAATTAAGCAGGGCATATCCAGTGACGTCGACCGCAAAGCTCCTGAAAAAAGACCTGTTTGGCGAGGTGTGGCTAAAGACCGACCCGTCTGGCACCTGCATATTGCGCGATTGCCGCAAGGCTGCGCTGCCGCTGCGGCCGTTGGCCCGCCTGCTGATGCGCCGCGAGGCGCGTGCGCTGCTTGCCCTCGAGGGGATTCCAGGTGTGCCGGAGGTGCTGGCTGCCGACCGGCATACACTCACGCGCAGCTACCTGTCTGGAACGCCGTTGCAAGAGTCGGGAATGCGCGATGCGCGATTCTACAAGGCTGCGGCGCGCTTGTTGCGACGCATGCACACCGCGGGCGTAGTTCACAACGACCTTGCCAAGGAGCCCAACCTGTTGGTACTCGACAACAACTCTCCGGGAATCATCGACTACCAGCTGGCACAGGTCACCGGCAAGCGGACATCACTGTTCCGGCTGGCGGCGCGCGAAGACATCCGGCACCTCCTGAAACACAAGCGCAACTATTGCCCGAGCGCCCTGACACAGCGGGAGCGGCGCATCCTTGCCAGCCCGTCGCTACCCTCCAGGCTGTATATGGCGACCGTCAAACCCGTTTACCTGTTCGTGACCCGACGCATCCTCGGCTGGGCCGACCGCGAGGGAGCCTCTGACCGTGGGGCACAGCGCTAGAAATTTGCTAGACTCCCGGCGTTCGCTACAGATTGAGAAACGAAACGTGGAATTTTGCCATCAGCACAACCTGGTCAACCCCGCCGACGCAGGCCAGAAACGTTCCTTCGGCATTCGAGTGACGCTGCCAGCCAACGACACCCTGCGCAATGTGCTCGGTGACGACTGGGAGCGACTGTTGTGGTATCCAAGTGCTGAAGAGCGTGATCAGGAATTCGAACGCATGGCGGTGCGCCACGGCTACTACCGTGACACGGACACGCCGACCCAGGTGCTGGAAAAGATCCAGAAGTGATCAGCGCGTCGCTGAGCCGATAAGCAGATAGAAGTTCGTTTCACCGCCCTCGCCAAAGCCCGCAGCCAGGTAAACCGGGCCGATCGGTGCATCGAAGCCGGCGAAGATGCTGCCATTCATCAGCAATGAATCAACACTGATGTCGCCGCGACTCAGCCAGGCATTTCCGGCTTCCAGCGATGCGCCAAGGTAAACAGGCAATTCAAACAGGCCACCGGCGGAATCGCCGACCCGACGGTAGTAAACCGCACGCGCGAGTGCAGCGTGAGGGCCTGCTGTCTCACCACGCTCGCGGCCTGACATTCTCAGGAAACCACCGAGTGGAAAATAGTCCTGCACATTGCTCTGCGCCTCCAGCGTGGTGGCGTAATAAAGCGCCAGCGACAGCGTGCTCTTGCCACGTGTCCATGCGCGCATTAACTGCGACTCTATGGTGTCAAAATTTGCGTCGGCGCCGAAGGATTCGAGCGAATTTGTCCAGCGCAGATTGGCAAGCCAGCCGGTGTGCGGGAAATACGCGTTGTCGAGCGTGTCCACACCAATCTGCGCGTACAGGCCGCCGGCTTCGAAATCGAAATTCGCGATTGATGGATCGCCGACTTTGACGCGCGCTTCACCACCGCCACGATATACGCCTGCCCGAAACTCTGCCACGTTGCCGATTTCGTAGCCGACATCGAACCTCGCCTCGGCATCTGTGACGCGAAATCTCGCGACCCGCTCGGACTCGACGAACGCCCTGTAGTTCTGCTGTCGCCAGACCACACTGGGAGCCACGAAGAGCCGTGAGTTGGCGCTCAGCGGCTGGTAGAACTCGGAGAACAGCAATGGGTCGGTGCCAAGTTGCAAGTCGGTGCGCCATTCCGCGCCCAAACGATTAATGCCGGCACGAGTAACGCGCGTGGCAACATTGAATGCCGTAGCTCCCTCGAAGTCCTCCTCGAGGCTCAGTCCGAACTGCAGAAAGTTGGGGCCCCAGCTCTTGGTTCGTGCATCGAATTCGACGCCCAGGCCTTCATCCTCCTGCAGCAGTCGATAGCTCACCTTCTCGTACCACTGCACGCCATAGATTTGTTCCGCGTCAGCGGCGAGTCTGGCGGGATCGATACGGTCACCCGGCTTCGTCGCCAGGCGCGACTCCAGCACCCTGGGTGACATGCGACCGTCGTGCACGACGCGCACGAACGCAAGCTCTTCGGCAAACGGCTCAGGTTGGCGGCGTGCCGCAATGTGCGCCGCGTATTGCTCCGGCTGCAGTGCTAACGGTTGCAGCTTCGCAGCCTGGCTTCGGGTCGCCTGCTCGCCGGGCTCGATGGTCTCGAGGACGCCGGCAAAATTGGTGGATGCAAATTCGCCCAGGTCCGGCTGGATCAGCACATCATCCTCACCGAGCTGCTTGATCGTCCTGATCGTGTCCTTGCGAATCAGGATGGTCAGAATCTGTTCCGAGATCTTCAGCGCCGACTGCAGCTCATCGGCCTCGTACAGCGGAAACTCAACGTCCACGGCGATGACAACATCGACATCCATCTCCCTGACCACATCCACCGGCAAGTTGCTAACCAGGCCACCATCGACCAGCAGGTGTCCGTCGATCTCCACCGGGGCGAATGCCGCGGGCACCGACATGCTCGCCCGGATCGCCGTGGCCAGGTCGCCACCGGACATGACGTACGGCGTACCCGAGCCGATGTCCGAGGCGATAGCACGAAACGGAATAGGCAAGTCGTCAAAGTCTGTCACCTGCGACGCAGCCAGGGTCAGCTCGCGCAAGATGAGGTCCAGCTTTTGACCCTGTACGGCGCCCTGCGGCAACAGCAGATCGCCGTCCCTGTAGCCAAGCTGGAAGCTCATCGGAAACTGCGCGTCGTCCTGCTTGCGGCGGTAACTCAAGGCTTCCCTCGGCGGCGTATCCGAAAGCGCAGCGGCCCAGTCCATGCTGCCGACCAGGTCCTCAAGCTGCTCCGCGGTCATGCCCGTGGCGTACAAGCCGCCGACGATAGCGCCCATGCTGGTACCCGCAATCGCATCCACCGGAATGCGCAAGCGCTCCAGCTCCTTGAGCACGCCGATGTGGGCGGCGCCCCTGGCACCGCCGCCGCCGAGCACCAGCCCGACTCGCAGGCGGTCCGGCTCCGAGTCTGCAAGCGCATCTGCAGCCAGCGAGTAATGCCCGTGGCACAGGAGCATCAGACTCATGGCAATAAAAATCATGCTGCGCTGCATCATGAACAATGTTTCCAATTGGGGCGCCGTGGGATCGTGATTATAATGACCCTGCTTACTTGAGGGCGATTTCTTGAAATATTTTTTGCCGATTGCGGCGGCAATAGCGAGCCTGTTGCCGGGCCCCGCTGCTGCCAGCGACATTCTCAGCGAAATTGTCGTCACCGGCCAGCGCCGCCCTGAGCCACTCATGCAGCATGCCGGCAATATCGCGCAGATCGACACTGAGACGCTGCAGAATGTCGGCCATCAGCATATCGCCGAACTGCTGGCAAGCGTCGCGGGCGTCTGGCTCAATCGCGGCAGCGGGCAGGAGTACCTGGCCTCCATGCGCTCCCCGGTGTTCACCGGCAGCGGTTCCTGCGGCGCCTTTCTGTTTCTGGAGGACGGCATCCCCATTCGGCCGGGTGGCTTTTGCAATGTGAATCAACTGTTCGAAATCAATACCGAACAGGCACAGGCGATCGAAGTTGTGCGCGGACCCGGCAATGCCAGCTATGGCAGCAACGCGCTGCACGGCATCGTCAATGTCATCATGCCGCGACCGGGCGACGACAGGCGACCACACACTGCACTGGAGGTCGGCGCCAACGACTATGTTCGCGTACGCGGTGAATTGCCGTTCGACCGCTCATCGCAATACCTGGTCTCCGCTGTCTACGCTGACGACGGTGGCTTTCGCGATGAGTCGGGCTACCGCCAGGCGAAGCTGCATGCCAAGGCCGCAGCAACTGTGCTCGGCGGAGAACTCCTGACTGGTTTTAGTGCCAGCAGCCTTGCACAGGAAACGGCCGGCTTTATTGTCGGCGAAGATGCGTATCGGGATCCCGCCGTGAATCGCAGCAACCCAAACCCGGAGGCGTTCCGGGATGCCAGCAGCGCGCGACTCTATGGCATTTGGCAACGCCAGCTCGAGACCATGAATGTCGAGTTGCGACCGTACCTGCGTTACTCGAGCATGGACTTCCTGCAACACTTTCTGCCTGGCAAACCGCTCGAGGAAAACGGTCAAAGCAGCATTGGTCTGCTCGCATCGATGTCGTTCGGCAGCGAGCAACGCTCGCTGTCACTGGGAACGGATCTGGAATACGCCGACATATATTTGCGGGAAACACAGTTTGCGCCGGCCGAAGGCTCCGACTTCCTGGTCGAGACCCGCCCCGAAGGCAAGCACTACGATTTCACGGCCGCGGCATTTTCAGTCGCGCCATGGCTGCAGGGCGAATGGCGTATCGGCGAGCGTCTGCGCATCGATGCCGGCGTGCGCCTCGAGTACGTAGCCTATGACTACGAAAACCAAATGCTCGACGGCAATACCCGCGACGATGGCAGCGCCTGCGGATTTGGCGGATGCCTGTATACGCGCCCTGCCAGCCGCAAAGATGACTTCAGCAATATTGCTCCGAAACTTGCGGCGACCTTTGCGGTGACGCCTGAGCTCGCCGTTTACATCAATCTCGCTACAGGCTTCCGGGCGCCGCAAGTGAATGAGCTGTACCGACTGCAGAACGGGCAGCAGGTCGCCGACCTTGACTCCGAAAGCATCGACAGCATTGAGCTGGGCCTGCGCGTGGCGCGACCGTCGTGGAGCGTGGATCTTTCGCTGTACGACATGAAAAAACGCGACAGTGTGCTGCGCGATTCCGAGGGTTTCTCCGTCAACGGCGGGCGCAGCACGCACCAGGGCCTCGAAACACGGCTGCGCTGGCAATTGGCGGACGCCTGGGCACTGTCAGCCGACGTGAGTTACGCGCGCCATCGCTACGACTTTGATTTGGTCGCAGCACGCGGCGAGACCTTTGTCTCGGGACGCGATGTTGACACGGCGCCGCGGCTGCTCGGCAACGTCGAGCTTGACTGGCTGCTGCAGGAACGGCTCGCGCTGAACCTGCAATGGCTGCGCGTCGATGAATATTTTCTCGATGCCGAAAACCGTTTCACGTATCCGGGACATGACATCGTCAATGTTCGCGTGACTGCCGCGATCAACGACCGACTGCAGCTCACGGTGCGCCTGAACAACGCCGCTGACCGTGACTTCGCCGATCGCGCGGACTACGCGTTCGGCGACTACCGCTATTTTCCCGGCCGTGGGCGGGAGTTATTCCTGGAACTGCGCTATACGCGCAGCGAGTCGCTGTAGGCGCGCAGCAACGTCAACTGCTTTGCCTGCTGTGCGGCGTCCCAATCTAGTTGCAGCGCTGCAATGCCCGCGATCTCGTCATACATCGGCCGCCCCTGATCCGCATCGAGCCCAACCATCAGGCGTCGAAACACGATGTCTTCCAGCGTAACCGCGAACTCCTCGCGAACAGCCAGCGCTACCTCCGCAGCGAGAACCCTGTTGCCGGCATCGAGCGTGCGCAGAAGTGCCGGCTCCTGAGCTGATAGCTCTGCGATCTGGCGGGCACGGCCACCGTACACCGCAAGCAATCGTTCGACACCGGCCTCGGACAACACCTCCAATGCCTGCAGTGCCTGCTTCGCGTCGTCGATACCGTGCGCACCGGGTAACAGCGTGTCGGCGCTGCGGCACTCCGGCAACTTGCGTCGCAGCAACTTGCCGACACGGTCAACCGCCTGCTCGGCGAGGTGTCTGTAGGTGGTCAGCTTGCCACCAATAATGGTCAGCATCCCCTCCGCCGCCGTCTTGTCGACGCGAATGATGTGTTTGCGTGTGATTGCTGATTCCGGACCCTGCTCACGTCTCGGCAACGGCCGGACACCTGCGTAAGCGTAATGAATATCGTCTTTCCCAAGCTGCGCATTCGGGAACACCCGATTGGTCTCCGCGAGCAGGTAGTCAACCTCCGGCTGGCTGGCCCTGATCGTATCCAGGTCGCCATCATAACGAATGTCGGTCGTACCGATCAGGTACTGGCCGTTCCACGGAATGATGAAAAACGGGCGCCCATCGGCATGGGCTTCGACATAGAAAGCATCCTGCGGCGCGCCGGAAAATGGCGCGACGATAATATGGCTGCCCTTGGTGCCGCCGATGAGTGCGGACCCGGGGTCACCCGCAGCAGCCTCAACTTCGTCCACCCATGGCCCGGCTGCATTAATGACGATGCGCGCCTGCAGCTGCCAGTTGGCGCCGCTCACAGTATCTGTGCCGCTCAGCGTGTGCACACGCATCCGACCTGATCGCAGTCACCTCGCTGTGCGTCATGATCGTCGCACCTGCGGAGCGGGCTGCAAGCAGGTTTTCCAGCACCAGACGTTCTGCAAAGGTGACCTGGCCATCGAAGTAACGCGCGGCAGCGCGCAATCCTTCTGCCCTGAGCCCGGGCTCCGCGGCGAGGATCTCGTCGCGATCAAGCATATCGTGCCCGGGAATCTTCTTGCCCAGCGACAGCAGGTCGTAGGCAATCATGCCGAGGCGAATCAGCAGGGGGCCGCGCCGGGCGCCTTTGTAGATCGGCAAGCTGATGCGCAGTGGCTTGACCAGATGCGGAGCAATGACGCGCAGATTGCGGCGTTCATGCAGCGATTCGTAAACCAGTGGAATTTCGCCATATTCGAGGTAGCGCAGGCCACCATGAACCAGGCGGCTTGAGATCCACGAACAACCGCTGCAGACGTCCTTCTTTTCCAGCAACACGACGTTCAGGCCACGCATTGCAGCGTCTCGCACGATGCCGGCACCGTTGATGCCCGCACCGACAACGGCCACGTCGTAGACGTCGCTGCTTGCAGTCATCCGGGACGGACCTGGCCCGAACCTCGAACCACGTACTTGTAACTGGTCAGTTCATTGGCGCCGACAGGGCCGCGCGCATGCAGCTTGCCGGTTGCGATGCCAATCTCGGCACCCATGCCGAACTCGCCGCCGTCTGCGAATTGCGTGGACGCATTGTGCAGCAGGATCGCGCTATCGACGCCGCGGAAGAACTCCGCGGCCGCAGCGTCGTCGTCAGTAACGATGCACTCGGTGTGCCCTGATCCGTAACGGCGAATATGTGCTACGGCTTCCTGCAGATCCGACACCACGCGAACCGAGATGACCGCGTCGAGATACTCTGTTGACCAGTCTTCTTCACTGGCGGGCGTCACATCATCGAGCAATTCAGAAACGCGAGAGTCGCCGATTACCTTGCAGCCGGCCTGCTGCAACGCGCCGCCAACAACAGGCAGCAAACGGCTGGCGGCCGACTCGTCAACGAGCAGCGTTTCCGCCGCGCCGCAAATGCCGGTGCGGCGCATCTTCGCATTGAGCGTAATCTCACGTGCCATGTCGACGTTTGCCGCACTGTGCAGGTAGACATGACAGATACCCTCCAGGTGGCCGATCACCGGCACCCGTGCCTCTTCCTGCACGCGGCGTATCAGGTTCTTGCCGCCACGCGGCACAACCACATCAAGCCACTGGCCCATTGAAGACAGCAGGAAACCAACGGCCGCACGATCCGTGGTTGGTACCATCTGCACACAATCTGCGCTTATGCCTGAGCCTTCGAGGCCAAGCCGCAGACATTCATAGATCGCATGGCTGGAGTGATAACTCTCGGAGCCGCCGCGCAGAATTACGGCGTTGCCAGATTTAATGCACAGCGCCGCAGCATCCGCAGTGACATTCGGACGACTCTCATAAATGATGCCAATCACGCCCAGCGGCACGGATACTCGCTGTATGCGCAAGCCGTTGGGTCGCTGCCATTCAGCCAGTATGCGGCCCACAGGATCGTCAAGCGCGGCCACCGCCTCAATACCGTCCGCCATGGCCTGCACACGGTCATGATCGAGCAACAGGCGGTCAAGCATGGCAGCAGCAAGGCCAGCGTCGCGCGCCGCCTGCATGTCTTTTTCGTTGGCCTGCAGAATCGCGTCACTGCGCTCGCGCACAGCTGTCGCCGCAGCCCGTAATGCCGCGTTGCGCTGGGCACCGTCGGTCATCGCCAGCTGTCCGGCGGCCTGCTTGGCAGACTCGCCGAGTGCGGTCATCGATGCCGCTATGTTGTTGTCAGGCTTCATTTCCAAACAATACCAGTTCATCCCTGTGCACCATGACAGTCCGGCCGCGATAACCGAGCTTGCGCTCAATCTCGTCGGACTGGCAGCCGGCGATCAGTGTCGCTTCCTCGTCCGAGTACTCGGCCAGACCACGACCCAGCTCGTTACCAGACTTGTCGACCAGTGTGACAACATCGCCGCGGCGAAAATTCCCGACGACATCAACGACGCCGACAGGCAGCAGGCTGTTGCCTTCGCGCAGCGCTCGCACAGCGCCGGCATCGAGGCCCAGTTCGCCTTTGACTTCGAGCGCGCCAGCCAGCCACTGCTTGCGTGCCGCCGCCGGCGTGCCCTCGGCACGGAAAATCGTGCAGCGTGCCCCCTGTTGCAGGTGCCGAATCGGCCGCGCCACGGTGCCGCTGGCGATCAGCGTAGAACACCCGGCATGCGTTGCGATACGGGCGGCCTGCACCTTGGTGGCCATACCACCGCTGCCCACATCGGAGCGAGTTTCGCCCGCCATGGCCAGCGTCTCGTTGTTAATGGTGCGCACCTCGGGAATATGCTCGGCACCCGGATCCTGACCAGGATCGGCGGTGTAGAAACCGTCAACATCCGACAACAACAGCAAAGCGTCCGCCATCACCAGCTGCGCTACTCTTGCGGCAAGCCGGTCGTTGTCGCCGTAGCGGATCTCTTCAGTCGCGACCGTGTCATTTTCATTGATGATGGGCACAACCTTGCGCTGCAGCAAACGCGCCAGCGTACCGCGCGCGTTCAGGAAACGTCGCCGGTTCTCGGTGTCCTCCGGTGTCAGCAGGATCTGCGCCGCATTGATTGTGTGCGCCGCCAGTGCTTCCTGGTAGGCATGCACCAGCCGCACCTGGCCGGCTGCGGCGGCTGCCTGCAGATCTTCCAGCTTCGCACGTCGTTTATTGATACTGAGTACATTGCAGCCAATCGCGATGGCGCCCGACGACACAATCAACGCTTCGTGGCCAGCGGCCTGCAGATCCGCAATGTCGCAAATCAGACCATCGAGCCAGTTCCTGTCGATGTTGCCATCGTCGTCAACCAGTAGTGACGAGCCGACCTTGACGACAATCCGCCGATAGTTGGACAGGTCTTGCACGGAACCGCGCTACCCTGTCAGTCGGTGGTGACGGTCATATGTCGACAATGTAACCTCGCCTTTGGAGACTGCGACGCTGCCACTGCGAGCGACGGCAGTAATCTGCCCCACCTGGGCTGCCGCCGCGACGAATTCGTCAATTTCTTTCGCCCTGCCCACCAGCTGCACCGTAAAGCTCTGCAGGCCGTCATCGAGAATCTCTGCCGTGAATTTCTTTGCATAGGACAATGCAGCAGCCAGCTGTGCAGGCGTGAGCTTCAACTTGACGATCGCCAACTCACGTTCGAAATGGTCGCCCAGCGTCATGTCATGAATATTGACGACATCGACGAGCTTCGCCAATTGCGTATTCAATTGTGCGATAGCGGCATCGGATCCCGCGACCACGAGAGTTACGCGTGAAACAGTCGGCTCGTTGGTCGGCGCGACATTGAGTGTCTCGATGTTGTAACCGCGTGAGGAAAACATTCCAGTCATGCGCGTCAGCGCGCCGACTTCGTTTTCCAGCAAAACAGATATTACGTGACGCATTTTTTGCCCCTGGTGAGCGTCGGATGTTGGCCCACTTGTGCGAGTATTGCAATGCACCAAAATATAGTAAACACTCGCCAGACATAGCGTGCGCCGCTATCAGGAACAGCAATCGTGAGCGATCGGGCAAAAGCAGTGACATCCACAACACATCCAAAGTCGGGGCAACAAATGAGCGGCGCCGACATTGTTGTACAAACCATCGCCGACGAGGGAATCGATACAATATTCGGTTACTCCGGCGGCGCAATCCTGCCGACCTACGACGCCGTGTTTCGCTACAACGACAGCCACAAGCGTGCAGACGGCAGCTCAGCGATACCGCTGGTCGTGCCCGCCAACGAACAGGGTGCGGGATTCATGGCCGCAGGATACGCCAGGGCCAGCGGCAAGGTTGGTGTTGTCATGGTCACGTCCGGCCCGGGCGCCACCAACTGCGTGACGCCGGTGCGAGACTGCATGGCGGACTCGGTACCGATCGTCGTTATCTGTGGCCAGGTGCCGACCGCAGCAATCGGCACGGACGCTTTCCAGGAAGCGCCGGTATCCGCCATCATGGGCGCCGTTGCCAAGCACGTGTTCCTGGTGACAGACCCGACCCGCCTCGAGGCAACGATGCGCAGTGCATTCGAACTGGCGAGCAGCGGCCGACCCGGCCCTGTCGTCGTCGATATTCCCAAGGACGTGCAGAACTGGGAAGGCAAATACCAGGGCGAAGGCACCTTGTCATTGCCTGGCTATCGCCGCAGGTTGCAGGCCATTGTCGATAACAAGCTGCAGGACGACGACTGCGCGCGCTTCTACGACATGTTCGTGCAGGCTGAGCGGCCCCTCATTTACGCCGGTGGCGGCGTCATCAATGCGGATGCGACGAAACCAATGCGTCGCTTCGCCAATGAATTTGGCATCCCGGTAACAACCACGCTCATGGCGCTGGGTGCCAGCGATACAACGCACCCACTTGCTCTGCATATGCTGGGCATGCACGGCATTGCATCTGCGAACTACGCAGTTGAAGACTGTGACTTCCTGATCGTCGTCGGCGCTCGTTTCGACGACCGGGTCGCGGGCGACCCTGCGCGGTTCGCGCCAAACGCGCGCCATATCGCACATTTCGACGTTGATATCGCGGAGATCGGCAAGGTCAAACGGGTCGACTGGCACCACGTCGGTATCCTCGGTGACGATCTGACCAAACTGCTCGACTACGGGCGCCAAATTGGCTTCAAGAAGACCTTCGACACCTGGCACGCGGAGATTGCGGCGCTGAAGCAAGAGCATTGTCTCAATTACGATCGTGACAGTGACAAGATCCAGCCCTACGCCATTATCGAAGCCGTGAATCGTCACACCAAGGGCGAGGCCATCATCACAACCGGTGTCGGCCAGCACCAGATGTGGGCGGCACAGTATTTCGACTACCGAGAGCCACGTCTGTGGCTGACATCCGGCAGCATGGGCACCATGGGTTTCGGCCTGCCCGCTGCAATCGGCGCCCAGTTTGCACGTCCGGAGCGCATCGTCATCGACATTGACGGCGATGCGAGCATCCGCATGAACATTGGCGAGCTCGAAACCGCAACAACGTACAAGCTGCCGATCAAAGTCATCGTGTTGAACAACTTCGGTGACGGCATGGTGCGGCAGTGGCAAAAACTGTACTACGAAAGCCGCATGTCAGGCAGCGACAAGTCGCTGCATCGCAAGGACTTCGTCAAGGCCGCCGAGGCCGACGGCTTCGGTTTTGCCAAGCGCCTGGACGACAACAACGACATCGAGTCCGTCATTGCCGAGTTCATGGCGTTCGACGGGCCGGCCTTCCTCGAAGTCATCATCGACCCGGATGCCGGCGTCTACCCGATGGTCGGACCTGGCCTTCCTTACAACAAGATGATCACGGGCGACTTTATCAAGAGCCGGCAAACACCGGACGACGAGCAGCCTGGCGCCAGCGAGATGTTCTAGACAGACCGAAGCGCCCGACTGCACAAGCCAGCAGGACAAAAAAAAGCCCGCACATAATCGTGCGGGCTTTTTTGTACTTGCAGTGGCTGTCGCTTAGTAATCCCAGCGATAGCGGAACTGTGCGTAGTACTCACGACCGACTACAGCCTGACCATAGGTGAAGATGTTGAAGTACGGCCAGGCGGTATCCGTATCATCGCCTTTCGGCCCTTCGTCAAACAGGTTGTTGACGATGAAGGAGACGCTGGCACGATCTGTTATCGCTGCCGCAACGGACAGGTTCCAGTACATTTCCGGACCCAGATCGCGTCCTGGAACGCCGCGAAGATTATCCGCAGAACGGTTGGATCCGAAACGCTCACCAAACAGCGTGGTCGAGAAGTCCTTGTAGAACCAGTTCACGCTGCCACGAACGCGGCTGCGCCAATCCGTCCAGATGTCGCGCACGTAAGCGAGATCATCCTCGGGGAAGACCTTGTAGCGCGTATCAAGGACATGGCTGTAAGTCGCGTTCAGGCGGAAGTCACCCCAACGCTGTGTCGTGTAGCTGTAATCAACCGTTGCGTCGATGCCTTCGTTGGTCAGCGTCGCCGCATTCACCGGACCGGTGTTTACACTGATCAGCTGCTCAGAAAGAGGCTGCCGTCATCCGGCTGGCGAGAGATGCGCGAGAACACATCAATACATTCACCGCTGGCGGGATCGCGGCTACCCAGCCGGCAATCCGCTTCGATCTGCAGGATGCGCGATAACGGGTTATCAACAACCAGATCATTCAGCTCGATGTCATACCAGTCGACCGAGAACGACAGGTTCTCTGTCGGCTCAACTACGAAGCCGAAGGTCAGTGTTTCGCCCTCTTCCTCGTTCAGCAACGGGTTGCCTTGTCGCGCACCAGCAATGTTGACGCTGTTCCAGGTGCAATCAGAGATCGGCACATCGGGCTCATCGCGCTGACAGAGGTACTCGTCGGTCACCGATGTGAAGAAGCCACTGGGATCAGCAAACACGTAGTGCATATCCGGCGCGCGGAAGCTGGTCGCGTGCGAGCCACGAATCAGCAACTTCGAAAATGGCCGGAACTCAAGGCCAAGGTTGTGCGTGACGGCATCGTCAACGTTAGTGATGTCGTCGTACTTGTCCCAGCGCACAGCGGCTGTGAGGTTCAGTGTCGAGAACACCGGCACATTGAACTCCATTCCTGCTGCAACCCGGTCTCGCTTGCCGCCGCCGCCAGTGCCGCTCAGACCCCAGAAGTAGTCGCCGGAGACGAGGTTCTCGTCGAGGCGGATGTCGTATTCCTGCGATGCAGACTCCGCAACGAACGCGAAACCTATTGGACCTGCAGGCAGTTCAAACAGATCGCCTGTAATGGTCGCCTGGATCGTCTCAGTAGAGGAATCAGCGGTGTCGCGGCCAATATCGATGAGCGTTGCAAACTGCTCAGGCGTAATAGCGGTGTTGATGCGATTGTAGTCAATCGTCGCTACCGGGTAGCCGAAGCCGAACGGGTCCGCAGCCTGGTCGTCCCAGGACGTAGAAGAACCAGTTCTGTACGTTCTCTTCGACCAGCAGGTTGCGCTCACGCGTCAGGTCATAACCTGAGTAGCCGTAGTAGATATCGTAGGTCCACAGCGGGCTGAAGAAATCGCCGCGAATTCCGACGGCGTAGTCCATCACTTCTTCTTCATAAGTGCCGTTCTGTGCGCCGCGGCCACCTGTTTCAGCGTCACTGAACAATCGCTGGTACTGAATGTAACCGCCGGGCAGGCCAAACGGCGACAGGCTGGTGCTGTTCGAGTTCGGAACGTAAGCCGGCGTCTGGTTGAAGTAGTAGCGGAAACCACTATCCACCTCTGCATCCAGCGTGAAGTAATTGAACGACGCATACAGCTCATTGCTGTCGCCGATTTCGTGTGAACCGGTCAGGTAGAAGTTAGCCTGATCACGACCGTTGACCAAGCGATGATTCGCCGATCCAGGTTGGGCTGCCACAGTAGTTGCGTGTACCAACGGCAGGGTCTGAACGCTCTGAGTAGACGATACTGGTGCCGTTGAACCCATCGCAATTTACGGGATCAACGTAGGTCGGTGCGCCCAGTTGCGAAGCAAAAATGTCAATCTCTACAGCATTTCGGCTGTTGATCCGGCCAGCCGGGGCCGGATTATCCATCACACTGTCCATGTAGTCGCGTTGACTGCCATACAGCGGATCACGAGTCAGGAATTCGGCTGCGTATGTCACGCTCCACCTCTGGCCGAGAAAACCGCCAACGGCCTGCAGGCGCGATGTTTCCATACCGCCACCGTCAGTCGCGCCGACGCGGACGTTCATGTCGATAGAGTTGCCGAAGTCGCGGCGCATGATGATGTTGACCACGCCGGCGACCGCGTCGGAGCCGTAAATGGCCGAGGCGCCGCCTGACAGCACTTCGATGCGATCAACAGCGGCCAGCGGAATCGCCGAAATATTGACGATGTTGCTCTGGCCATTGTACGGCAGCGGGTAGTCTGACACACGTCGACCGTCGATCAGGATCAAAGTTCGACCCGGGCCGAGACCACGCAGGTCAAGTGAGTTTGCGTTCTGCGAAAATCCGCCGACAAAGAGTTCGTTCTGCACGACACCCGTCGCCTGCGTCAACGACTTGAGCGCGCCCTGCACGGTGGTAAAACCTTCGCGTTCGATCTGCTCGCGGTCGATGATGAAAACCGGCGCCGGGCCTTCTACATCCGTGCGCGCGATACGCGAACCCGTGATAGTGACCTTGTCGAGTTCCTTGGCACTTTCTTCTTCCGCCTCGTCGTCCTGCGCGAACGTCGGCGATGCCAACAGCATTGCGGCAATGAACAATGTCCATTTGCGCTTATACATTGAGTATTCCATGGCTAACTACCCCTAAAATGGCACGTTATTACGCATTTTCCAGTGCGTGTGGCACAAAGAATACAAAACAGCGCTGCCCCTGTCTATCAGGGGCAGCGCTGTTGTTATAAAGCAACGAATAGTCGTAAATTAATTCGACGCTGCGGCGACCTGCGAGGCCTTGTTGCCAATATGCTCGTCGAGGAAATCGATCAGTTTTCCGTAGAATTCGACCTGGTTTTCGAAGCGCGCATAGCCGTGACCTTCGCGCTTCTTGATGATCAACTCGTAGTCCACTTCGTACTTCTTGAGCTCCTTTTCGAGATCCAGCGCATGGTCGATGACGACGCGCGGATCGCGCAGGCCGTAGGCCATCAGCAGTGGCACCCTGATCTGGTCGACATGGTTGATAGGGCTGCGCTGCATCAGGTCAGCCTTGCCACCATCCGGATCGCCAATTTGCCGAACCATGCTCGCCTTTAAGCGTTTCCATGCCGCCGGCATGGTCTCGAACAGGAGCTCGATGTCGGTGACGCCTACGTAATTGATCGCGCACTTGTACAGTTCCGGTGTGAACGTAATGCCCGCCATCGCCGCATAACCACCGTAGCTGCCACCGTAAATGCAGACCCGATCCGGATCGGCGATGCCCTGCTCAACGGCCCATTTCACCGAATCTGTAATGTCGTCCTGCATCTCCAGACCCCATTTGCCCCAGCCGGCCTTATCGAAGGCTTCGCCGTAGCCGGTGGAACCGCGGAAGTTGACCTGCAATACCGCATAACCACGGTTGGCCATCAACTGCACATCCGGGCTGAAGCCGTAGCTATCGCGAGCGCGAGGTCCGCCGTGCGGGTTGATCACTAACGGCAGGTTCTTGCCGTCGCTGCCCGGCGGCAGCGTCAGGTACGCGGGCAACTCGAGGCCATCGCGCGCCTCGATGGTCACCGGCTGCATTTCGCCGAGATCTTCTTCCGCAATCCAGTCATACGCCTGGCCCAGCTCTTCGAGCGTGCGCTTCTCGACGTCGAACAAGTAGTAGTCGGCGGGATTGCGGCTGTTCCAGGCCGTAATTACCATCAGCTTCTCGTCGTCTGTCACGCTGCTCATCGACACGATCTTGCCCGGGAAAGCCTCTTCCAGAGGCGTGATGATCTTCTCCCACTTCTCGTCTATCCAGAATCGTCCGGGCTTTTCGGCGTTGTAGGTGATTGCGACCACGTCATCAGTAACCTCCGAGCCCATGACCCCACCGACGTCGACCAGGTCGTGCTCGAAAATCAGTTCACCGATCGTGTTGTTTTCGAGGTCATAGCGATAGATCGCCGACTTGTCGCGTTTCTTGCCGTCCGGCGTCACACGCGACGACACGTACATTTTGGTCGCATCCCTGTTGATCCACGCAGGCGTAAAGCCGGCACCGTCAAGATCGAACTTGACCAGCGCGGTCCAGTCATCCTCGGGGTTCTTGCGCCACAGCACGCGGGTCTCTTCATCAAGCTGGCCAATCGCGCCAACAACCTGGCCCTCATAGTTGGTAATCCAGACGGAAATGTCGCCCGGGTTGCGCTCCACCATGGAGCTGCGCCCTGACAGGATGTTCATTTTCTTGACGTCCTGTATGACCGTGTCCTGGTAGGCGCGCGGCACCGATACCAGCACGTGCTCAGGATCGTTATCGAGCGTATTCAGGACGCTTGCCGTCTTGACCACACGGCTGCCGCCACGGATCTGGTTTTCGGCCGGCTCAATCAGCGTGCGCGCTTTCGAACCGTCCTTATTGACCGCAAAGATGCCAAACGACTCGTTGCCGTCTTTATCCATGAAGTACAGGATGCGGTCGTTGTTGGCCCACATGAAGCCGCGCACGTCACGATCGCGCACGTTGGTGATCGCTTTTGCGGCACGCGTTTCGAGGTCAATGACGGCAATATTGCGGCGTTCACCAATGGGCGAGATGGCGGCAAGATACTTGCCATCGGGCGACAACTGGAAACTCGAGAATCCTGATCGTTTAAAGAAATCTTCTACCGGGACCTGCTTCGCCGCGGAGGCGACGGTGGAAAACAAGGCCAGGACGCTGACCAGCAGCGCCAGTGTTGAGATTTTTTTCATGAAGAACCCCTTTAATTCCAGTGTCAAACGCATAAACTGAGCCCGATTGTAGCCAGCATTGTCGCCGGGCGCACGTATCGCTTTCCATCACCCGCGCCGTCTGCTAGGTTTTTCCCATCCAATTCACCGGGAGTCCCAGATGCGCGGTAGCAAACCCGTGAGGCAATCGTGGCTTGTGTGCTTCGGTATGACAGCAGCGACGCTGCTTTTGTTCCAGCCAGCCGCAGCCCAGAACAGTGAGCGCCTGCTTACCGCAACACTGCAGGAGCAAGGTCGGGTCGACACCGCCTCGCAGCGTTCGCAGAATGCGGTCGAGCAGCTCGCCGACGAAACCAACGACCTGTTCGCGGATTTCCGCGTCGCATCGCAGCAGCTTGACCGTCTGCGCATCTACAACGACAACCTCGAACGCCTCGTTGCCGACCAGGATTCGGAAAAGGCCTCGATCAGCAAACAGCTTGCCGAGTTCGGCGATGTCGAGAAAGGCATCGTGCCGCTGATGTACCAGCTGATCGATGATCTCGACAACTTCGTCAATCTCGACATGCCGTTTCAGCAGAACGAACGCCTGGACCGGGTGCAGCGACTGCGCCGCAACATGGAGCGTGCTGACCTGACCGTGTCGGAGAAATACCGACAGATCATGGAGGCCTACCAGATCGAAACGGCCTACGGCCGCACTATCGAGGCGTATTCCGGCTCGCTGCCCATCGGCGACGAGGAGCGCACCGTTGAGATGCTGCGAGTTGGCCGCATCGTGCTCGCCTTCCAGACGCCGGACCGCCGCATTACCGGCATCTGGGACAAGACCCAGAAGCGCTGGATCGAGGTGGATGACGACTTCCGCCGCTCCGTCACCGATGGCATACGCGTCGCGCGCAAACAGGCCGCTCCGGTGCTGTTGCATCTTCCCGTACCGGCCGCGGAGGACGCACGATGAAACTCGCCAGATTTATTAACGCCGCGGCAATGTGTCTGTTGCTGGCAACGTCAGCGAGCGCTTTCGCCCAGCAGGATGCTGCCACGACGCTCGACGAGTTACTCAAGTCTGTGCGCGATTCCGGTGCTGCGACTGAAAGCGCCAACCGTGAACGCGAGCAGGCGTTCCGCGCGAAGCGCAACGAACAACGCCAGATTCTCAACGAAACGCAGGCCGCGGTGCGTGCGCAGGAGACCCGCAGTCAGCAACTGAAGACCCGCTTCGACGACAATGAACAGGAGCTTGAGGCACTCGCCGAGACCTTGCGTATTCGCGTCGGTGACATGGGTGAGCTCTTCGGCATTGTCAGGCAGGTCGCCGGCGACACCAAGGGCATCGTCGACAACTCCCTGATTTCAGCTCAGATCGACGCCCGCAATGATGTGACCAACAAGCTTGCACAGGCCACCGCCCTGCCCTCTATTGAGGACCTGCGCGAACTGCAGGCCATCTTGCTGGAAGAAATGATCGAATCCGGCAAGGTAGTGCGGTTCCAGCGTGAGATTGAGGATGCCAGCGGCGTAGCCACAGCCACTGAAGTGGTCCGCATCGGCGTGTTCAATGCCGTCAACGAAAACGGCTACCTTACTTACGACGCCGGCAACAACATCCTGCGCGAACTATCGAGGCAGCCGGCGGCACGCTATGTCAATTCTGCGACCGACTTCTTCGCCACTACGTCCGGCAACGAAGCACTGGCGATCGACCCGAGCGGCGGCTCCTTGTTGAGCCTGGTAGTACGCAAGCCCAGCCTTGCGGAACAAATCACATACGGCGGCACCATCGGCTACGTCATTATTTTCCTCGCCGTCTGCGGCATCGCCGTCGCACTGTTCCGGCTGGTGTCGCTGCAAATTGCGGGCGCGAAAATCGCCAGGCAGCTCAAGTCCAGCGAGATATCCAATGACAATGCGCTCGGCCGCATCCTCTCCGTCTATGAAGCCAATCGCAACATCGCGGTCGAATCGCTGGAACTGAAGCTCGACGAGGCCATCATGCGCGAAACACCACCACTGGAGCGCTTCCACAGCATGATCAAGGTGCTGGCGGGAATAGCGCCGCTGTTGGGGCTGCTCGGTACGGTCGTCGGCATGATCCGGACCTTCCAGTCGATCACCCTGTTCGGCACGGGCGATCCGAAGCTTATGGCTGACGGCATCTCGCAGGCGCTGGTCACGACCGCCGAAGGGCTGATCGCTGCAATACCGCTGGTGTTCCTGCACGCGCTATTGGCGTCCAGGAGTCGCACGCTGATCGAGATACTCGAAGCACAGAGCGCTGGGCTCGTCGCCCGCCACGTTGAAGCCGAAAAATAGGGCAAGACAATGACCTACCTGGAAATGCCGTTCATCGCGTTTCGCAGCTTCATGGAAGCTGGCGGGCAGGTGCTGTGGGCAATTCTGCTGGTGACTATCTGGCTCTGGACGCTGATCATCGAGCGCAGCTATTTCTTCCGCTTTGTCTGTCGTGCTCACACCGAGAATCACATCCGCGAATGGGCGGCGCGTGAGGACCACACCTCCTGGTGCGCCCGCAAGATTCGCGAGCTGATGATTTCGGAGACCACGGTCGAGGCACGCCGGTACCTGAAAACGATCCAGGTGCTGCTGATGTTGCTGCCGTTGCTGGGGTTACTTGGCACCGTGGTCGGCATGATCCAGGTGTTCAACATTATGGCGGTTGCCGGAACCAGCAACGCGCGCCTCATGAGTGCGGGCGTATCGGCCGCCACCATTCCGACCATGTCCGGGCTGGTGGCATCGCTCTCCGGGCTGTTTTTCTCCGCGCGGCTGCAAAACCGCGCAAACAACGAAATCAAACACGTAACTGACCTTTTGGTCCCGGATGTCGACTAGGTGAGAAAGCGCTACAAACAGGACGACGATGCGGAGATCAACATCACGCCGATGCTCGACATCGTGTTCATCATGTTGATCTTCTTCATCGTCACCACCTCGTTCGTCAAAGAATCTGGTGTCGACATGACGCGGCCGTCTAACACGCCGCCGAAGACGGAGAAGATCTCCGACGTTATCTTCGTAAAGATCGATGGCAACGGCCAGATCTTCGTCAAGGAACGACCGACGGACATTCGCGCCGTGCGCGCCAATATCGAGAGTGGACTGGCGTTGAAGCCGGACGCGTCGGTGGTTGTCGCCGCGTCGCGCAATTCCGACGCCGGGCTGCTGGTGAGAGTGGTTGACCAGGCGCGTGTCGCCGGTGCGCAGCGTGTATCCCTGGTCGCGTTGGTGGAATAGACAATGCGCAAGAAACGTGTCGAGAGAGAAGAGGAAATGGACATCAACATCACGCCGATGTTGGACATTGTGTTCATCATGCTCATCTTCTTCATCGTCACGACGTCATTCGTCAAAGATACCGGCATCGATCCACAGCGGCCGGCCGCGAAAACAACCGAGCCAAAACCGCGTGGCAACATTCTGATCGGCATCAATACCCAGGGCCACATCTGGATGAACAACCGCCGCATCGAGCTGACCGATATTCGACAGTTGGTCGAAGAGACGGTACGTGAGACACCGGAGAGCTCGGCAGTCGTCGTCTCGGACGAAGCCGCACCAACGGGGACCGTCATCGACGTCATGGACCAGGTCCGCGCCGGAGGTGTTACGAACATCTCCATTGCGGCGGAACCGGACTCTACCTGAGGGATCGAAAGAGTAACCATGCGCATACTTTTCTCGACAATCGCTGGCGTCTGCATCGCTCTGGCCCTGTTCCTGTTCATGCATTTTCTTATTTCGGGCACGGGCGCCGGCAACCGCAGTGATGAGGACATCGTCGCGCTGGACTTTATCCAGGTTGACCAGGATGAAATCGAGAATATTCGCAGACGCGCACCGCCGCCAAAGCCCGAACCGCCAAAAAAACCGCCGCCCCCGCCCAAATTGAATGTCGCGACTGACCAGCGGCCGCAGCAGCAGATGCCAGCGATGGAAATGCCGAACATTAATATCGGTGTTGCGTCAGGATCCGGGCCTTATCTGGGCAACTGGAGCGCCGGCGACGCCGCCGCCGAAGGTGATGTGATTCCAATCGTCCGGATAGAACCGCAGTTTCCGCGCGAAGCGGCAATTAATGGGATCGAAGGCTGGGTGGAAATCGAATTCACTATCGAAGCCGACGGCACGGTCTCGGATCCGAAAGTTCTGAACTCACAGCCGCGACGTGTTTTTGATCGCAACGCTATTCGTGCGATCTACAAGTGGAAATTCAAACCGAGAATCGTCGATGGCAAACCGGTTGCGCGCCGTGCGACCCAGCGACTCGATTTTACGTTGAACAACTGACATGCATTACAGATCGACAATCTGCAGATTTTTTCGGCTGGTCATCGTCGGCACACTCCTGCTACTCGGCAGCGTCAGCTGGGCGCAGGAAGAACTGAATGACAACCGCGAGATAAAGAAACACAAGGAAGCCACCCAGGCGATGACCGAGCGCGTCTACAAACGGCTTGGCAATATTCACGAGATGATGGGCGAAGAGCGCTACCAGGATGCGCTGGATGATCTCGACAAGCTGGCCCGTGTGCCGCTAAATGATCATGAAAAGGCGCTGGTTGAGCAGACCTTCGGTTTTCTGTATGTACAAATGGACCGCTACCAGGAAGCGCTGCAGCGGTTCGAGAAGAGCCTTTCGTACGACGCCCTCCCAGGCGCCGCAACGCAAGGCATGCTGTATTCCGTCGCCGGACTGTATGCCTCTGAAGGGCGCCATCTCGAAGCCATCGCCACGATGCGGCGCTGGTTTCAATACGAACCAGAGCCGAAGGCAGAGGCCTACATGGTCATCGCATCGAGCTTCTCGGAACTCGAACGTTACGACGACGCGTTGCCGTATGTGCGCAAGGCATTGGCCAAAGCAGAGCAGCCAAAGGAAGACTGGTACATGCTCGAGCTGGCGATCCATATTGAGAAGGACCGCTATGCGGACGCAGCTTCTGTGTTGCGTCGCATGTTGCTCATCTGGCCTGAGAAGTCGAAGTACTGGGAGCTGCTGACCAGCATTTACGTCGAGATGGGCGAGGACAAGAATGCGCTCAACGCAATGATGATTGCGTATCGCAACGGCATGATTACGCAGAGCGACAAACTGCTGTCACTCGTACAATTGAACATGCTGCTGGAAATCCCCTACACGGCTGGCGTCATCATGGAAACAGAGATGAACAAAGGCACGATCGAAGCGACGCGACAGAATCTCGATATGCTGCTGGTAGCCTGGACCGATGCGCGCGCCTACGACAAGGCAATCCCGATTATTGATCAGCTCGCAGCGCTGACTGGCGACGGCAGCTATCACTTGCGCAAGGCGCACATCTACAACGAACAAGGCAACTGGGAAGGCATCACTCAAAGTGTCGACGCCGCCCTCAAGCTGGGTGTTGATGAGCCAGCGCCCGCTCACATGCTGGCGGGCATGGCCTACATTGAGCTGGAAAAGTACGCTGATTCAGAACGCTCGTTCAAGGCCGTGCAGGCCACCGGCAACGCCAAGCAGCGCGATAATGCGGCCGAATGGCTGTCATTTCTCAATGAAAAGAGATCTTTGCGAGCGGCGCTGAACTAACCAGTTCTGTGAGGCTGTTCACAATCCGCAAGCACGGTCCGCGTACACTTAAGGTACGTATCTGTTCGGAGTAGCGCGATGAATCGTCTGTTTTTGCTGGGTTTTATTTGTACCGCAATCGCGGCCTGTGGTGGTGGCGGTAGCGACGGCCTCGCCGGCGGGGGTGGTTCGCCTGCGCCTGCAGCCGGGCTCAAGATTGACTCTTCCAATGCACAAGCAGCATCCAAAGCGTCCTACGACTCGGCCGCCGGTAGCGTCGAGGTCGGTACACTGTTGACTGATAGCGGACCGATTGCAGCAAACCCTGCCGGATCCATGAAAGCCGCGCAGCAATTTTCAAAGCTCACCGGCAGCGACATCCAGCAGTCTTTGGTGCCCGTAACGGAAGACTGCCTCAGCGGTTCGTACACGGTCGACGCAACCCTGGCAAATCCGTTCACGATCACGCCGGGCGACTCATTCAACATCGTCTTCAACGAGTGCGATGAAGGCTTCGGCGAGGTGCTTAATGGCACGCTGGACTTCACGATCGATGCACTGAGCGGCGATCTCGCAGGCGGTATGTACGAACTGCAGGTATCCATGAGTCTCACGGACTTCCAGGTGAGCAGTGATGCGGACGTTGTAACCAGCAACGGCGATGCAACCGTCGTTCTGGATCTGACCAACAACCCGCTCGTGCTGGCCTCAACCAGCGGTAACTCGCTGCAGACCGTCAGCAATGCGTCATCCGACACGCTGCGCAACTTCAGCTCGTCGCAGTCAGTGAATGCCGGCCTCGAGCCCGTGCCGTTCAGCTGGGATGCGAGCGGCACGCTGGACACGACGCGACTCACCGACACCGTCACTTACTCCACACCGGTCACCTTTGAAGGTTATGACCTCGACTACCCCTACACCGGGGAATTGCTGGTCGTCGGTGACAGCTCCAGCGCACGCATCGTTGCAATTGACAGCGTCAATGTCCGCATCGATATCGACTCGGATGGCGACGGCACCGTTGATGAGAGCATCGAGACGACCTGGGCGGAATTTAACAACTGAGCAAAATCATGAGCTTGAATGGCTCTGTTCAGGTATTATGTGAACTGGCTCAAGGACATGGCCACCACAATCGGTGACATTGAGCCTCTACCCGTGTTTGCAGTGAGTCCGAGAACAGCATGCTGATTACGCCGCGACGAGACAATCTCAACAAGATCGTGATCCTCAATCCGAAAGGAGGATGCGGCAAGTCCACGCTCGCCACGAATATCGCTGCACACTACGCAAAACAGGGCCCCACTCCCGCAATCATGGATTGTGACCCGCAGGGGTCGAGCATGGGCTGGCTGGAGCGGCGCCCGCAGGAACTGTCGCCGGTGCATGGCATCGCGGCCTACAAGAAATCAATGCAGGCGACGCGCAGCTGGCAGCTGCGCGTTCCCAATGAAACCGAAACACTGATCGTCGATTCACCCGCCAGTGTGAATCACGATGATCTGCGCGAACTGACGCGGGACTCGAGCAGCGTTCTGGTACCCGTGTTGCCGTCATCCATGGATATTCACGCGGCATCGCGCTGTATTGCGGACCTGCTGCTGGTTGCGAAAATCGATCGCCGTGAGCGCAAGCTGGCGGTCGTGGCAAACCGCACTCGCAAGAACACCAAGAGCTTCTCGAAGCTGATGCGTTTTCTCGATTCCCTTGGCATTCCGATTATTGCCGTGCTGCGCGACAGCCAGAACTTCGTGCATGCCGCCGAGCAGGGGCTCGGTATTTGTGACATGCAGCCTTCGCGAGTCAAGGCAGACGTTGAGCAACTCAATCGCGTCATAACCTGGCTGGACGGCTGGGAACAGCGCCGCCGCAACAACGTCGAGACGACCAATGTGGGCAAGCAGTCTTTCAAGGCAGCGCCCCTGCTCGTGCGACCGCAATTCCGCTCTGCCTAAGCCCCCTCTCCCATGATGCGGGAGAACAACTCAACATCGACATTGCCACCGCTGATCACAACGACCGTGGTCTTGCCACGCGTTGCGATCTTGGCGCTCAATGCAGCCGCCAACGCAACTGCCCCACCGGGCTCCACGACCAGCTTGAGGTAGCGAAACGCCTGGCGCATGGCGTGGCCCACCTCAGCGTCACTGACCGTGAGCCCACCGTCGAGCAGCATGCGGTTAAGTTCGAACGTCATCGCACCCGGCGTATGCGCCTGTAGCGCGTCACAGATCGAACGCGCGTCATCGGCCACTTTCTGTCGTTCGCCCGCAGCGAGTGAGCGCGCCGTATCGTCAAACGCCTGCGGTTCCACGGCGTACACTGCGACGCCGGGAAATCGGTCCTTGAGCGCGGTTGCACTGCCGGAGATGAGCCCGCCACCGCCGCAGCAGACAAGCACCTGGTCCGGCACCACGTCCATCTCTGCAAGCTGTAGCGCGATTTCGAGACCTACTGTGCCCTGCCCGGCAATGATGTCCGGATGATCGTAGGATGGCACCAGCTGCGCGCCCCTTGCCGTTGCGACCTGTCTCGCGATGGCCTCCCGGTCACCACTGTAGCGATCATAGGTGATGACCTCGGCCCCGAGCCTGCGTGTATTGTCCAGCTTCGCCTTCGGCGCGTCCTCTGGCATGACAATCGCTGCCTGGATACCGAGCATTGCGGCTGCCGCAGCAACACCCTGTGCGTGATTGCCGGACGACCAGGCGACCACGCCGTCTTTGCGTTGCTGCTCGCCAAGCTGTGACATCAGGTTGTAGGCGCCACGAATCTTGAACGAGCCGGTCCGCTGCAGGCACTCCGGCTTGATCAGCAACCGGCCACCCAGCAACTGTTCAAGTTCCGGACTGCTAATCAGCGGCGTCTCGACGGCAATTCCGTGCAGCCGATCATGTGCCGCTGCAACGTCGGCAGGGGTGCAATAGGCATGTTGGTCGTTCATGGCAGCAATATAAACGAAATACACAAAAAAAGGCCGACCCTAATCGGGCCGGCCAAGCGGTGACTCGCAATGAGTCGCGGGGAACGTACTTAGTTCGGGTTGGCCGCGAACGACGGTGACTCGTCGATAAACAGCGTCACACTAACGCGGCGCTCAAGCGCAAAACTGTCCACGGAGGTGTCCTCGGCTGCAACTTCGCCATGGGCACTGACCTTGATATTGCTGTCTGCAATGCCAGCCTGCAGCAACTGCTCGCGAACAAATTCAACGCGCTTTTGCGATAGCTGCAGATTGTAGTCGGCAGCACCGCGCTCATCAGCGAAGCCATCCAGTTGCACCTTGATTTCCGGCATGGTCGCTATGGTCGACGCCAGTGTCGCGAAGCGTCCGCCGGTTGTGTTCGGCAATGCCGCCTCATCCGTGCGGAAGAACAGATCGACGGCGATGCCCGCCTGCAACATGGCGACAAGCTGTGGTCGCGAGACTTCCTGCAGGTGTTCGATGCGATCGCCGAGCGTATCGAGATCGCGCTCAAGGTGCGCGATGGTTTGGTCGGACGACGCCAGCGACGCGGAGAGCGTGTCGATGCGCTCGTTCTTCTTGTGCATCGTATCGCCAATCTTCGCGCCAATTGCGGCACCGAGAAGGAAGCCCACGGGCCCGCCTGCAACGGCGCCGATAACGCCACCGGTGCCAACGCCTATCGATTCCTGTTTGGATGGGTAGTCGCTGGCAGCCGCGCTCTGAGCGGCAAATACAGCAAGCAGTGCAGTAACGGAAATGATCTTGATTGTGTAACGCATGATTGAATCCTCAGTTGGTGGGGTCACCGCGTGACCCGCTGTCGGATTCAATTACAGCGCCGAATGGCGCTCACGAAAGGTCAGTGTCGTGCCAATGTGCCGATCAATAATGGCAAAAAATGGCGCACGCCTCAGTTGTAGTCGTTAATGCCTACGAAGGTGCCGCCGTTGCGTTCACAAAGAACCCGCATCAGCGCTGCAAAGCGCTGCGCAGTCGGTGGAATTGTCGAGCCGCGGAACAGGTAGGGGAAGCCAACACCGTGTATACGCACCATGCGCTTGCCGTCAGCGCCAACGCGATTGACGCGATCGACCTGGCGAATGACCTCCTCTACTTTGCCACTCGAGAATTCGTCGCCAAAAACGTAGATGCTGATTTTCTTGTCGGGCGCCCAGAAGGTACCAATCGCTGCGATGATGCCATCCGCCGGATTACTGTCACTGAACGGGGCCCAGGTCGAGATCGTGTTCCTGATCGCCTGGCGCCGGCCCGGCGTGTCCGGAATCCACTTGCCGGCATACTGCGCAAACATGTAGGCACCGTTGTCGTTCATGATCTGCATGCCTTTGACTTCCGGGTAGACCTCCAGCACTTCGGTGATTTTCTTCTCAACATTGCCCCAGTTGTACTGCCGCATACTGCCGGAGGTATCGATAAGGAAGATGATGTACTCGCTGTCGACCGGTATGCCGGCTACGGCGTCCTGGTCAGCGCGCTTGTAGTACGGTTGCAGACGGCGCATTTCTTCCGTCAGTCGCTGCTTGGCCGCGGCCAGCGCTTCCTCGTCGACGTAGGTCTCCTCTTCCATCTTCGAAGCGTTGTACTGACCACGAATGGTGTTCAGGTTTCCCTGCAGTCTTGCGAGCTGAATTTTCGTAACGGAGGTCTGCTCACGGAGTGACACAAGGTCGCGATTCAATATTGTCGTTTCTCCGCGAATATCAAACAGCTCTTCCTGCAGCAGCGCGATCAGCGCCTGCAGGTCGTCCTGGGTCTTCTCGATAACCGCGGGCTCGTAGATTTTGCTCAGCACCAGCAACAGGATGATCGCGCCGAACCCGCAACAAATACAGTCAAGGAACGACAGGCTGAATGCTTCGACATTTCTACGACGTTTCATATCAGTACAACGGGCCGATCAAGGCCAGTCCTCACTTACGCTCATGTATGAACCACCGCTGCCATAGGCCAGCAGCCAGTATTTCACCGATGCATCGTAGTCACCTTCCATTGGAAACAGCAGGATATTGACCGGAATGCCGCTGGGCAGAGCGCGAACTGCCTTGTCATGCAGGGCGACACGCTCCTTGCCGGTCACGAAGCGCTTGCTGGTCTCTGCCGACTCCATGGTCGGCAATCCGTCCACGAGCAGGATGATGTTGTCGGGTCGGGGCGTCAGTCTCGACACGACTTCGAATGCGGCTTTCATGTTCGTGCCGTTCTTCGGCACGGTGCGACGCAGCACGCGAACCGCCTCATCGAGCTGCGTTGCGTCGTCGGCTTGCAGCCAGACTCCGTCGCTGCCCTTGATGACTGGCTCAACCGTATTGTTGAACATGTACATCTGGAACTGGCTGCCCGGCCGGAACTGTGCCGTCAGCCAGTCAACGCTGGCAACTGCCTGGCGCCACTTCACCGAGCGCAGTTGTTCAGCTTCCGGCAAATTGCGCCGGCGCACGATATTGACGATTTCCTCGTGCAACATGCTCGCAGAGCGGTCGATCAGGACCAGCGTTCGCTCGCCGCCGAGTTTCAGGCCGGTAAGGTACTGGCGGTCGCCCTCGCCCTTGAAGCGCCTGAGCTGCTGCCCCTTCTCCTCCTGCTCTGACTTCAGCGACATCAGTCGCTTGACCTCTTCCTCAAGTGACTCGATATCAGACTGCAGCTGCTCAACACGCTCGATTTTTGCCAGCGTGTCGTTGTCATACTTTGCCAGTTCAGCACGCAGTTCCTGGATCAAAGCCACGATCTGCGCAATTTGTCCCTCGGCCGTGACCTGCTCGTCTTCAAGCCGCTCAATCGTGTTGCGTGCCAGCACCATGTTCTTGCGGCCCTCAAGAATCTCGACTTCCAGCTTGTTGGTTTCTGCCATCAAGGTTGGATCGACGTCACTGGTTTCCCGGACCTGCGCATTGATGATCATGAAGAACAGGATGACGGCACCGAAACCACAACTCATGCAGTCCAGGAACGACATGCTGAACACCTCGAACTGGCGCCGCTTACGTGCCATGTCGGTCCTCCAGCTCGATCAGGCGCAGCTCGAAGCCTGGCGTGCCTATGCGTAGCCGGTCGCCCAGTGCCAGCACTGCCGAGCCGTCGATGCGATGACCGTTGAGGAATGTGCCGTAGCGACTGTGATCCTCGATGACGCACTGCCCGCCGCGAACCATAAGCGAACAGTGGCGTCGTGATATGCCGGGCATATCCTGTTGCAAGTCAATGCAACGCGAGTCGGCAACCGGCTGCGAGCCCAGGACCAGCGGTGCAGCATCAATGACGTAGGCCGTGTTGCCGTGCAGCAGATGTGTCGGCCTGCCGCCCTCGGTCGACACGATTTCCTGTTGCAGCGAGATCGCAGCCTGGTCCCATGGCAGTTGCCGAATCAGGCTGACGCCGCCTGCAGGGCGCTGCATGTCCCTGCAACGTGCCAACAGGCCGCGCGCCGTTGCCCCTGGCTCGAGCAGGAATACTTCGCCGCCCACCCGGGCGCCGAGCAAGCTGGCGAGGCCGGGCATGCGCGCCGCACGATCTGTCAGCTGCAGTGCCGGCGTTTCATCAGCGCGAAACAATGCGCGCAGGCTGCTTACGATCCGCTGGTAAGCCGGTGCCGCCATCGCGATGAGCTCAAGTGAGTCGAGTTCGACGGTATGCGTGATGTCGCGATACTCGAGTTCAAGAGTCACCTTGTCGGACGTGGCGGCAGCGTCGAGCCAGCCGTTCATGCGGTTCAGCAGCAGTTGTTCGGTCTCTGCCGTATGCAGCGGATCAAAACGCGATTGCAGCACGAAAGCCTCTGCGATACCGCGCAACCAGCCGTCGTACAGCGCCAGCAACCCGGCACCCTCGACAACCTCGCTGCGCTCGGTCTGCGTCCGGCCTTGCTGCAGGACCCGCGTCAGCATCGCGCCGTGCAGGCTCAGGTCAACGTGCACCGGCACGGCGTCCTGATACTCGCGCCGCGTCGCCGCAACAGCTGCATCAACCATCGCCACGACGGGTACCTTGAGCTCGTCCGCAATACCTAGAAACAAGCCCAGGTTGGCGCTGCTCATATACGGCGGCACAGCAACCACGAGGCGGTCGCCGTGCGCGGCCACCTGTTGCCAGATCTGCTGCAGCTGGCTACTGACCAGGTCGGCTGCGCTCAGGTGACTGAAGCGGCGATCGGCCAGCGGCTCTGTTTGCAACTGGTCCCAGTAGTGGTTGTGAATGCGGCGCGGCTTCAGTCGCGACTGCGCCAGCGCGGCGTTGCCGGTAACGAGACCATCGTCCTCCAGCAAGGCGAAACCGGGCTCGCGATACAACACGCGGTCGTCGCCCAGAACGGCGATACCGGCATCGTTGATATGTGCTGCGAGCAGACTCAATGCGGTCGCCCCCTCAGTCTTCCTTCATGTGACGAATCAGCTTGTCGTCGCAATAATTTTCGGAGTCATATACCAGGCGTTCCTGCACAAGCTGCAGCTGGTAGACAAGAAACATCAGGAAAATACTGATGAGCAGGGCGATGAAGGTCGAGTTGAACGCCACGCCGAGACTCTGCGTAACACCCGCAATGTCTCCCTGCACGGCCTTGTCGGCCTGAGCGAGGGCTTCACCAATGCCTCGCACCGTGCCGATGAAGCCGATCGACGGAATAGCCCATGAAATGTAACGGATCATCGACAATTCAGACTCGAGGCGCTCGGCCTCTGATTCGCAAATCGTATGTGTGCTGCTTGCAACATCCTGGATGCTGCGCGTCGTGGCAAAGCGACGCAACGCATTCAATAGCGCGCGTGGCAACAGCATGCGTTGCCGGTCATCCGGCAATTGCTGCACCTGGCGTGCAAACTCACGCGTGTCCTCGGGCAGTATTCGCATACCCTCCGCCACCGGCACAAGGTCGGTGTCCAGCAGCCGGCGTTCCGCACTGATGTTGACGGCCTTGTAGCCCATGATAGCCAGCGCCCAGATACCGAGTATGAAACAGGCTTCCTGCTCAAGGTCTTTGATCAGCACCCAGACATGGCGTTCGCGTATGTAGTTGGGGTCCTCCGCAGCGGCCTGGTTCTGCTCGGCGATAATCTCGGCCGCATTGGGCCGCACTACCGATACGTAAAAGGCGTGTACCACGATGATCGTAATAATCAGCACGAACAGCTGATAAACGAACTCGACGGGAATGTTCTTCTTATTCATGCAATCGTCCCGGAATCAGATATCGGTAGGAAATGCGAGCGATTGATCCGCGGCCACTCTGTCGCTGGCCTCGAAATCATCTTCGTTTTGTTCGGCGTAGCCCTGCTCATCAAGATCAGCATCGTCTTCGTCATCAACACTCTCGGTGACTTCCGTTTCTGTCTCTTCGGCAGGCTCGCTGTCATCATCTTGCGCGAATGCCGTCATCGACATCGCCAGTAACAGGCTTAAAAGCAAACGGTGCATGCACAGCTCCTGGAATCGGGTTTCAAATTTGGACCAAAAAGCACCCGGATTGTCGCATGAAATTTCAGTCTGCGTTTCTAGCAATGCGGAAACCGACGTCGTTGCGGGCAGCGGCGCCGTAGTCGCGGAAGCTCAGGCGCAATTCGGTGACACCGGCATGTCGCCAGCTAGAGCCGCGAATAACATGGCTGTTGCCGGTTGCAGGGCCGGTCGGGTAATTGACCGGGGTTGTCTGCCCGGGCGTCGGTACGAAGTAGTAATCGTTAACCCACTCGGCGACATTGCCCATGCCATCGTAGATACCAAGGCCGTTTGCTTTGAACTTGCCCACCGGCGCCGTCGATGCGAAGCCGTCGTCGTAACCCGGAATAATCGATGGCACGAGATCAACAGCCGACTTATCCGCGAAATTGCCGCTGCCTTCCGCCGGTGGCCAGCGATCACCCCAGCTGAACTTGGTCGCCTTCGTCTTATTGCCGTAGCGTATGGCCCAGACCCACTCCGCCTCGGTAGGCAGCCGGTAGCCGTCCGGGAACGGCAGCGTGGGCACCCACTTGTCGAATTCCTGCACGTATACGGGTGTGAGGCCTTCCTGCTTGCTGAGCCAGTTGCAGTACTGCACTGCCAGGTCCCAGCTCACGTTTGCCACCGGGTTGCCGTCAGCGGCCAGCGACGGATGCGTGTCGGCACCGGAATCGTGGTGTTTCAGGAACTGCGCGAATTCCTTGTTGGTCACCTCACGAGTACTGATGAGATACGGATCGGGTATCGTCACCGGCACGATCACTTCATTCGCGCGCCTGCCCTGTTCCGCCCGCGATGCCCCCATCGAGAATGTGCCCGGCTCAACACGCCGCAAGTCCTGTCCGGCCGCTGATTTGCGATTAACGGCGGTCTTGGCGCGTTCCGCCGCCTCAATGCTGGTCAACCGCGCGGTTACGGTCTGCGGATAGCCGGGGCGCGGGGTTACCGTGCGCGTCCAGCTGATGTAGCCCGGCTTCTTCACTTCGATGCGATGCGGCGATGAACTGAGTTTCATTGTGGTAGCACCGCGACTGCGCGCCCTGCCATCCACGTACACGGTGGCATCGGAAGGCTGCACATTGACGGTTATCGTGCCGGTGCGGGCACTCAGATCAACGGTGATGCTCTCGCTGGCCGCCGCCTGCAGTCGTACTTTGCGGGATGTTGAACCGTAGCCGGCCCTGGACAAACCGATTTCATAATCAATGGCCGGTGCCAGGTCCAGCGTCAGCGGCGCCTGGCCGCGATAGCGTCCGTTCACGGTGACATTGGCGCCTCGCGGTATGGAGTTGACCAGCAGCTTGGCATTTGCCGGCTGCAGTTTAATCGGCGGTACTGCCTGCGCAATATTGGCCTCAGCCTCGATGATGCCATCCCAGGCACTGAAGCCGTCGGCAATCACGCTGATGTTGTGCTGGCCCTCCAGCAATTGGATGACGGCGGGTGTCGTTGCAACCTGCTCGTCCGCAACGATGATGGTTGCGCCGCTTGGCTCCGAGGTCACGGTGACATCGGACCAGCGCGGCACCAGCTGAATGGTTATTTCTTCCTGCCGACCCAGCCCTGGAATATCAACAGCACCGACGAACGGCAGGTAGCGTTCTGCGCTGACATCAATCTGGTGCCTACCCGGCTGCAGTTCGACAGGTCCAAACGGGACAGGGCCTACCTGGCCATTGTCGATGGTAACGATGGCGTCGCTATCGGCATTCGCGCGTACTACCAGCGTGCCCGGCAACTTGCGCATCGTCAGTTCGATCGTCTTGCTGGGCTCGTCATCAACGACAAAACTCTGGCTGACGTCGTAGTAGCCGAGTTTGCTGACGTTGACTGTGTAATCGCCCTTGCGCAGCAACACCCGATCGCCGAGCGGCAAGCGAAACCAGCCACCATCAATACTGAGCTGATCCGGGCCTTCCGGCGTCACTTCGAACTGAATCGATTTTGCACTAAACAACAGGTAGGACAGCAACAGCAGCGCAGCCATCCCGACACCGAGGATCATTTTCATCGGGCTGCGGTGGGTTTGCTCCGCGACTGCGTGGGTTTCCGCCGCGCGCTTGAACGCCGCGGGTGCGATCGTCTCCTCAGCGGCGGAAGGCGCTTCGCTCTCGAGTTCGGGGGGCCTGGTGACATAGGCGCTGTCTTCCAGGCGTACTTGCAGCGTCAGCCTGTCGTCCGCCACGCCGACAGTAATATGGCTGCCAAAGAACTGCATTTCATCGCCATCGACGAGGCGTCGACTCCCCAGCAGCGGCTCACCATTCAGCGCCAGCGTCTGGCCACCGCCCACCGGCTGCACAAACGGCTCGCCGTCGAGCAGGTCGACAAGTGCGACCGGCGCACCGCCCGGACCTGGCAGGCGAATATTGCAATCAGCACCGGTGCCAACCCGCAACGGCAGTGCGGCGGCAGCGAAACTGCGCTCGCCTTCAACGTCGCGGACAAACAGCTGTTCGAATCTCAAATCGCTTCCTCGCAGCGCACCACGATGGGCTGCATGTCAATTTCCGGCGCCACCTGAAACTCAAGGCGCACGTCACGATAACCGGGACGACTGCCGACCGCCACATAGGTCCCGGGTCGGAGACTCAGCTGGTGACTGTCAAAACTGCCCAGCTTGCCAATCCGGTAGATGGAGACCGAGGTGGCATTGTCCGATTGCAGCGTCACGGTCAGCGGCGTCGCTGCGCGTTTCAGCAGGCGTGACAATTCGTCGCGTTGTGCACTCAGGCGGGGCCCGATATCCGGCATCAACGTTACGTCGACAACCACCTTGGTCGCGATGTTCATCGTCGTTGGATTGCTCAGCACATCCGGCTCATCAATGTAATCGGCGAGCTGCTTGTGCAGCGCCACCATCTTGCGCGCTTCACGCAGCCCGTCCTGAGCGAATTGCAGGTTCGGGTCGATTTCCAGAATGCGCTCATAGGTCTCTGCAGCTGCCTGCCACTGCTCCGACTGTTGTTGCTCGTAGACCTGCTGCTCCAGTGCGGTAATGCCGCCGAGCTTCAGCCCCTGATCGACCTGCATCAGGCCGTCCGCCGGTTCCGGCGACTGCGGCTTGAGCGCCTTCGCCATGGTGAACGCCGCGCGTGCTGCAGGGTAGTCCGCCTCCTCCAGCGCCAGCAGCCCCTCTGTCATACGCTGCTCAAACTCGCGCTGCTTGATGCTCTCTTCAACTCTTTGCACACCGTCGAGCGCCGGCTGCCATGCGCCATCCAGTTCGACGGCTTTGCCAAAACTTTGCAGCGCCGCCTCGAGTTCGAGGTTCTTTTCAAATTCTTTGCCTTGCCGAACGAGCGACAGAACGGTTTCCAGGTTGAGTGCGCGTTCATAACTTGCGCGAACCTCGGCGTTGTTCGGCGATATGGCGACAGCCAGCTCGAACAGGGTCACGGCTTCGGCGGTCTCTCCGGCCGCGAACGCCGCTTCGGCGGCGCTCACTGTGCGGGTAAAGACACCATCAACTTCGTTCAGCAGCGGTTCGAGTATCTGCCCGGCTTCGAGGTATTTGTCCCTCGCCGTCACGTAGTCCTTGTCGAGATACGCAGCATCGCCGGCCTCGTAAGCGGCTTTGCCCTGCTCGTAACGCGAACCGCCCCAGCGCTGCACAGCGCGCTGTTCCAGCGTATCCATGTTCGACAACAACTCACCGAGGGCGGTTTCCGCGTCCTCGCGTGCCTTGAGGCGATCGTCCGAGCCCAGGTATTCATCGAGGTTTTCAGAAAAGCCGACGCCATCATCGCGTGATTCTGTACCTGCCGCGGGCACCCTCTCATCGCTCTCGGCAGCGGCTTGCTCGGCCGTATCATTCGCGGATTCCTCAACGGCGCTGGGCAGCAGGAATACGACCCCAAGCAGTAGCAAAATCAATCCGGCTGCTGCAATGCCTACGGTGCGCGGACTCAGGCCGCCTGCATCAGACTGCGTAGTTGTCGTGGCAGCGGCCACGGTGGCCGGCTTGTGCGCACTGATCGTGGTACTGGCCGCAATGACTTCGTCGTCGATCGCACGGCTGCTGGACACATACTGGCGCGGCGCTACGCCGGCAGCAAAACCAGCCGCCGCGAACTCAGCGACGACGCTTTTTGCGGTCGGCCGTTGTGACGCCTCCTTGTTCAGCATGCTACTCACGAGCGCCTGTAACCAGGGCGGTACCGGCAAGCCGTCAGCGCCCTGCAACGGCGCTGGACTCGCGTTGCGGATATCGTCAGTGGGCGTCGCCGGGGACCACGGTGAGCGCCCGCTGACAAGTTCGTAGAGCAGCCCGCCCAGCGCAAAAATGTCGTCGGCTGGCTGCGGCGCGTGCCCTGCCAGTTGCTGCGGCGACGCGGCGATCAGCGAGGTACCCTCGCCGCCGCCGCCGGCAACCGCTGCGATGCCGAAGTCGATCAGGTACGGCGCACCGTTGGCATCCAGCAACACGTTGGCAGCCTTGATGTCGCGATGCACCACGTCTTTTGCATGTGCGTAGCGAAGCGCATCCGCGATCGCTGCAAGAGCCGGCAGGATATGCTCGAGAGGCGCCTGCGCCAGGACGCTGATTTCAGGTCCGTCTATGTACTGGCGGCTGAACAGTGCCGCCGGGCCGTCGTCATGGAATTCAAATACGCGCACGATATGCGCATGCATCAGGCGGATGCTGAGCTGCCATTCCTGCCGCAGGCGTTCGGTGGCCGCGGCGCCTGGCGCGGCAATCTTGAGGACCACAGCAGCGCCCGTCATACGGTCGGATGCCAGCCATGTCTGCCCTTCTCCGCCGCTCCCCAGCGCGCGCTTGAGGGTGTAACGACCGGCGAGTTGCGTCCCTTTTCGCAGCTCACTCATCGTTGTTACTGACTCATCCGCTGGGTTCCGGCGCCCGCACCGGCGCGCCGACTTCGATTTGCTCCGAGAAGCCTGTCTCGGCTTCGTAGATATCCTTCAGCAACTTGCGCCAGCTTTCGTACTGCGCCGCAGCCGTTCCTGTGAGCCTGCGAGCCTCACCTTTGACACTGATCACCATCGGCGCCGCTTCAGAACCGAACGAGTCGGACAACTCAGCGATGGAGCGCAAGTGCATATTGGCTTCCTTGTTGCGCGTAAAGCCGCCGATGATGCGATTGAAACCCTCTTCCATCGCAATGCCCTGCAGACCGCGCTTGATTGCGCGCTTTGAACTACTGGTGTCGCTCGTATCGTACGCGGCCGAGCCAGCCAGCACGGCGACGCCGACCAGCGTTTGAATTGCGGCCGAGCGTTTCACCTGCCGGTAGTTGACGTTCTCTTCTCTCGACGTCTTGCGCCAGGCGCGGTACGGAATAGCGATGCCGTAGTAGAAGTTGGCGTAGTGCTCGTTGAGCATGTCGATGACGAGGCGGTCACGTTCACGAATCTGCCGCAGCCGGTCAACGCTGGGGTCGTTGGCAGCCGGCAAGCGCAGCACCGTAACCAAACCCTGTTCATCCGTACCGAGATGCTCGCCAAACTGCAGCGGCGACATGTCGCCAAAGAACTGCAGCTCGGATACCTGGCGGATCCGGCGCACATTTTCTGCCGTCAGCTGCCTGTCAAATTCGTACAGATCGTTGGCGATGTCGTTGAAGACTTTCTGGTAGGGGTCCTGCCGACGATCGCGTCGCTCGGAGTACGATGACATGCCCGTCTGCGTCTCGTAGCTGCGCGCGAACCACTGCTGGCCAGTAGCGTCCCTGACGGTCACATCAAGAGTTACAAACTCCCCGTCTGACTCGCCGATCGTCGCATTCACCAACAAGTCGGTAAACGCGTTCTCCGCAGGGACAACACGCACGGCGCCCCAGTGTCCGGTGTTCTGCAAGGTGGTCTTGAGGTGATAGGCGAGGTAACGAGATTCGGCTTCGCGAATGTCTTCGAAGACACCGGTTTTTTCCGAGTCATTGTCGTCGGGTATGCCAGCGCGGAATTCGATAATGCCGACATCAAGCAATTCGGATTCGATCGGCGCGGCTTCTGCGACAACCAGTTCGGTTTCCTCGGCCACCATGACTTCGTTGACCGAACACCCCGCGGACACAAGGCAAAGAGGCACTAACAATCGATAGGTCCAGCTCACAGGTGCAGCGCCTCTCAGTCCAGTCCGTTGTATTTGCGATACTCTTCCCAAAGCCGCTCGCGCAGTTCAGGATCATCCTCGGCCAGTGCCGCTTCACGCAGCTGCTTGGCCACGATGTCACTGTCGATTATCACTTCGATGTCGTCAGGCGTGCGCGCAGCGATTTCTTCTTCGCTCATGGTTGAAGCCACCGGCTTCGGTGCGTTCTGACCCGCCATGGGGGCGCCGCCTGAACCGCCGCCAGACCCCATGCCGCCTTCGGCCTGCTCACCGAGACTGATGCCGGCGTCGCTGCCGCGACCGCCCGTGCCGTCAAAGCCCTCGGTATTTCTGCCGACAGACTGCACCTGCTGCTGCTCTTCCATCAGGACTTCGTCGAAGTCGCCGATGGATTTATCCAGTTCTTTTTCCAGTGCTTCGGCATCCCCTGAACCACTGCCCTCGCCCGGGAATTCACCGACACCACCCGGCATGGGCACACCTGCGATGCTCTCGACGCCGCCTACGCCACTGCCACTGTCTCCACTGCCGCCGCCGCTGCTGCCAGCACTGCCGCCGCCGGATGAATCACCGGCGCTGCCGGCACTGCCAGCACTACCGGAGCTGCCGGAGCTGCCGGAATCACCGCCCTCCGGCATACCACCACCGGGCATACCGCCGCCTGAGGGCATTTCCGCGCCTGGCGAGCCGCCAGAAGGCGTACCGGCACCCGACGTGCCGCCGCCGCTGGGCATTCCGGCTCCTGGCATGCCGCCAGAGGGCGTGCCTGCACCACCGCTGGAGCCACTGCTGCCGCTCGACGACGGGGTCTGCGCGCAGCCCACGACAAGCGCCGCCGCAGCAACAACGGCCAACGGCCGCGACGCGGTGCTCAGAAAATCTGTTAACAGCTTGTGGTTCATGGTTCTCCGCCTTTGGCTAGCGCGCTGGACTCGTAGAGTATTGGTCGGCCGAACGCTGACTTAGTTCCGTCGAAATGCCACGATAATACGGCCCACGAGGGCGATCAACTGCGGCGGCTGTATGGCTTGCGAAACAGGATCACGGACAGATCGTCCGGTTTGCTGGGCATGCCGCTGCCGGCATGCCTCATCCTGCCACGCGCCTTGTCTATCAGCGCCTCGGTCGCATTCCGCAGTGGCCCCTTGCGGATAAGCTCGATGATCTCGTCGACATGTACGTTGTCCATCAGGCCATCACTGGCAACAAGAACGGTGTCCCGTGGCTGCAGATCGGCCGGCGGGCCAACATCGATCCGCATGTCCGTCGCACCCAGAAAATTCGATACCAGGTGCCGCTCGGCATGATGCAGCGCATCACGCTGATCAAGAAAGCCGGCTTCAACCGCGAAACCGGTCGGCGAATGGGCCGTGGTCTGCAGCCGGATCAGGCCGCGCTGACCGACCACAATCGCCTCCGAATCGCCGACCTGGTAGGAGCGCGCAACCAGCCCTTCAATGGTAATTACGGTCAAGGTGGTTGCCGAGCCGTTGCCGAGACCGATGACGGCATTGTTGGCCGCTTCGATGCCATTCATGATGGCCGTCCGCAGCAGCAGGGTCTCCTGCATTGCATGTTCGAGTGAGCTCGCCAGCGTTGCCACTGCCGCCTCAGATGCGCGTTTGCCGGCGGGCAATCCCCCCGCGCCGTCGGCAACAACCAGCACGGCTGCTGCGGGTCCGTATGGAATCACGGCCACGGTATCTTCATTTTCAGTGAGCTTGTCCGGGGACGGACAGGTGTATGCGACCAGCTGGCCCGCGGCCACGGACATATAACGCAGATCCGGCTCGCGCTCGCCATCGAGGATGACGGTCTCGGTCGGGTGGCTAGTCAACGCGCACTACTCGCGGCGCACAGGTTCTCTGCACCAGGCACAGAAATTCCAGTAGTCCGCTGCGATACCCCAGTGACAGGCGCCGCAGGTATGCTTGCTTCCTTTGAGCTTCCACGGCTTCCTTACTTTCTTGCGACACCATGGACAATAGCGCATAAACGGCATCAATTGCCCCTTGCAACGCGAATTTTCGCAACGCGCCGTATAGTGCTTGTCCGGGTATCGGCGTGCCGTTTCCTCCTCGAATCCGGGTCCGTAGCACCAGGCGCAATAGTGCCAGTCGTTCTTTACACCTCGCTCGCAGCGCGGACAACTCGATGGCATGTGCGACTCGCAACCGCGTGCCGGCGTGTCAAAACCACACCACGGGCAGGCCTGCATGGCCTCCGAAACAGGGCCCTCGCAGTTGCGACACTGGTGGCGAGTGCCGAGCTGCGACTTGAACTGGCGCTGAAACTCCCGCCATTGCAGCTGTCGCCATGACTTGCGGCTGCCATTGCGCTTCTTCGCGCGTTTCTGTCGCCGCGCATGACTGCGCAGCTTTTCGAACTCGAGATGCATCGCGGTCGCATCGCGAAAGCGTTTTTTCGGGTCAATCTGTATCGCGTTTTGCAGAAACTCGGCCATCTCCGGCCGCACGCGCGCCGTCAGCCGGTCGAATCCCTGCAACGGCCATTCGTAAGGCCAGGTGGGCAGTTTGCCCGACAGCATGCGGTACACCACAAGGCCGACTGAAAATACGTCGGACTGGAATTTCGGCCAGCCCATCGCCTGCTCCGGCGCAATGTATTCGATCGTCCCGGAACCTGACGCCTTCAGCGTGCGCACACAGCGCTTGGCAAAACCGAAATCGGCAAGCTTGAGCTGGTTACCCGGAAACAGGATGTAGTTTTCCGGCTTGATGTCGCAATGAATCACTTTATTTTCATGCGCATATGCCACTGCGGCGATCGCCTGTCCCGAGAGGTCGATGGCGAGCTGCGTCGACATGCGTCGCTCTATGCGATCGGCCAGTGACTGCTCGCCAAGCTCCATTGCTATGACGAAATGATCGTCGATGTAGCTGGCATTCAGCACCGACAATATGTTCGGGTGCTGCAACCTGGTCGCAACGCGCACCTCGTGCAGAATTTCGTCGTCGTCGGCGAGCTCAGACTGCTTGGGTATTTTCAGCGCGACGCGAATTTTCTGGATCGAGTCGTAGGCCCGATAGACGTCGGCCAGAGGCCCGCTGGCAATTTTGCCAAGGATGCGATACTTGCCGATCTTCTGCCGTGCCCTAAGCAATGCCCGCCCCATTCTCACCTCGCACTCGCGCAACCGCCGCTGCCCAGCCATCGAGCAACGCGTCGCGCTGATCCGCGCCCATCTGCGGCTCGAACACCGCATCACAGCTCCACAGGTCGGCGATATTGTCGACAGAATCGGTTACGCCCGCCTGCAGGGCGGCCAGGTAGGCCGCACCCAGCACCGTTGACTCGACGTTTTCGGGGCGCTCTATCCTGACATCCAGCACGTCGGCAAGAAACTGCAGGAACCAGCTGTTGGCGGCCATGCCGCCATCAACGCGAATGACATTTGGCGACAGACCGTCATCGGACATCGCTCTGATCAGGTCGACAGTCTGGTAGGCAATCGCCTGCAAAGTGGCTGTGACGATAGCGTCGCGCCCGCTGCCGCGGGTCAGGCCGACAATGGCACCGCGTGCATGCGCATCCCAGTAAGGAGCGCCGAGTCCTGCGAAAGCAGGTATGACGTAAACGTCCTGGACGATGCCAGAGCGCCGGGCTATGTCCTCCGTCTCCGCGGCCGTGCTGATGATGCCGAGTCCGTCACGAAGCCACTGGATCGCGGATCCGGCGACGAACACGCTGCCTTCAAGTGCGTAGCTGACCTTGCCATTGATGCGCATGCCAACTGTCGTCAATAGCTGGTTTGACGACTGCAGCACCTTGTCGCCGGTGTTTGCCACGACAAAACAACCAGTGCCATACGTGCTCTTGGTGGTGCCGTATTCGAATCCCGCCTGCCCGATCAGCGCCGCCTGCTGGTCGCCGGCAACGCCACAAATCGGTACCGACGCACCGAGCAGCGATGACTCCGTCTCGCCGAAGTCCGCTGCGCAGTCGCGGACGTCGGGCAACAGGCTGCGCGGTATGTCGAACAGGTCCAGCAGTTCATCGTCCCAGTCCTGAGTGTGGATATTGAACAGCAACGTGCGTGACGCATTGGTCGCATCGGTCGCATGCACAGCACCACCCGTCAGGCGCCAGAGCAGGAAGCTGTCGATCGTGCCGAATGCGAGATGGCCCTGCTCCGCCAGCGTGCGAACACCCGCAACGCTGTCCAGGATCCATGCAATCTTGGTTGCAGAAAAATACGGATCAAGACGCAAGCCGGTTTTCTCGGCCACACTCGCCTCCTTGCCCGCGCGCTTCAGGCTATCGCAATAATCGGCCGTGCGGCGATCCTGCCAGACAATGGCGTTGTGCACACACTGGCCAGTCCGCCTGTCCCAGACGACGGTTGTTTCACGTTGATTGGTAATGCCGATAGCCGTGATCTCGGCCGCCGTTATAGAGGCCTTCTTCAGCGCCCCGGCGAGCGTCTCTCGCACCGACGCCCAGATCGCTTCCGGGTCATGTTCGACCCATCCCGGCTGCGGATAGATCTGCGCAAACTCCTGTTGCGACGAGGCCACGACACGCGCGCCGTGGTCGTAGACAACACTGCGACTACTGCTGGTGCCCTGGTCGATAGCCAGCAAGAAATTGCCCTTCATGATTGTTCTCCTCCCTCAGGCTGCGGCGCGCTGAACAGCGGTCTGGGCACACGAATGTGCTCGCAGGATCGCTGTGGCCACGGCTCGTCATGCTGGCGCGCAGCATAGCGCTCAATGCCACGCAGGATGTTCTCAGGCCATGGCGCAACCTTTCGCCGTGTCAGATCCACATGCAGGCTCATCCACTCGCTGGTCGCGGACAGGTAACCCTTGTCGGCATTGTAAAGGCGCAGGTAGGTGTGAATGCGTTTCTCGTCAAATGCGAGTAATTGTGACGTGATCACAAAGCGGTCATCCAGGTGGATCTCGCGCTCGTAAGTGATATGGCACTCCGCCGCAAAGGTGGAACTCTTCGACTCCCTGACATGCTCGGTCGTGAGGCCGAGTTCTATCCAGGTACTATCTATCGCCGCGTCGAAAGCCAGCACGTAGTAGGCAACGTTGACGTGACCATTAAGGTCAATCCAGCCCGGCTGCACCTGGCCTTCATGAATCTTTATACCTGTGAATTCAAAACCCGCCATCACCTAGTCGCTCGCCAGTTCCTGCAGCCCGCGATATTGCTCCAATGCCTTCGGGTTGGCCAGCGCTTCGGTGTTCCTGACTGTTTCGCCATGCACGACAGAGCGAACGGCAAGCTCGACAATCTTGCCGCTCTTGGTGCGCGGTATTTCACGGACCGCAATAATTTTCGCCGGCACATGCCGTGGCGTGGTGTTGCTGCGAATGACGCTGCGGATCCGGCTCTGCAATTCGTCGTCCATCGTGATGCCCTCGCGCAGCACGACGAACAGCACAACGCGAACATCGTCCTGCCAGTTTTGCCCGATGGCAATCGACTCTACGATCTCGTCGAGCTTTTCAACCTGGCGGTAGATCTCCGCAGTACCAATTCGCACACCGCCGGGATTGAGCACCGCATCCGAACGGCCATGAATAATAATGCCGCCGTGCGGCGTCAGCTCGGCAAAATCGCCATGCGCCCAGATGCCATCGAAGCGCTCAAAGTACGCCGCCTTGTAGCGCGTATCGCCCGGATCATTCCAGAAGCCAACCGGCGCAGATGGAAACGGCTTGCGGCACACCAGCTCGCCATGTTCCGCAACCACCGCCTCGCCGTCGTCATTCCAGATTTCAACAGCCATGCCGAGTCCGCGGCACTGCAGCTCGCCGCGGCGTACCGGGAGGATCGGGTTGCCCAGCGCAAAACAACTGAGAATATCGGTACCGCCCGAAATCGATGACAGTTGCAGGTCGCTGCCGATCGCGTCGTAGACGAAATCAAAGCTCTCCGGCGCCAGCGGCGATCCTGTCGACAGCACGGCACGCAGTGCGCCGAGCTGGTAATGATCTCTTGGTCGCACACCGGCTTTCTCCAGCGCGGAAATATACTTGGCGCTGGTGCCAAATACGGTTACGCCTTCGCGCTCGGCCATCTTCCAGAGTCCGTGGCCATCGTCGAAAAACGGCGTGCCATCAAACAGCACCAGCGTCGCGCCGCTGGCCAGGCCACTGGCGAGCCAGTTCCACATCATCCAGCCGCAGGTGGTGAAGTAGAACAGCCGATCACTCTCGCTGATGTCCGTGTGCAGCGCGTGTTCTTTCAGGTGTTGCAGCAAGGTGCCGCCGTGCCCGTGCACGATGCACTTCGGCGCGCCGGTCGTTCCCGACGAATACATGATGAACAGCGGATGATTGAACGCGACGGGCGTCCACTCAAGGTCTGCTCCCGCGACCACAAAATCACTCCAGGCGCTGCCGCCCCTGACTGGCGTCGACTCCACATCGTCGCCGGCAAACGGCACGATGACAGTGGCTTCTATCGAAGCGATTGAATCGACAACCTGGGCGATCAGCGGCAGCGAATCAAAGCGCTTGCCGTTGTAGTAGTAGCCGTTACAGGCAAACAGCACTTTGGGCTCAATCTGGCCGAAGCGATCGAGCACGCCGTTGACACCGAAGTCAGGCGAACAGGAGGACCAGATGGCGCCAATGCTGCTGCTCGCAAGCATCGCGATGATTGCCTCCGGACAGTTGGGCAGGAAACCGGCGACGCGGTCGCCCTTGACGACCCCTGCTGCCCGCAGGCCGGCGGCTACTGCAGCAACTTCCGCACGCAGCGCGTCGAATGACAGTTCACGCCTGCTGCCGTCTTCACCGCAAAAAATAATAGCGGCCCTGTCGCCGCGATGCCGCAGCTGGTGTGCTGCATAGTTGAGTGTGCCGCCTTCGAACCAGCCGGCGTCCATGATGTTATCGGGTCGCGCCAGGGTTGTATGCGGCTCACTGGCAAACTGCACATCGCAGAAGTCGCAGATCGCCTCCCAGAATGCTGCCGGGTTTTCGACCGACCAGCGGTACAGCCCGTCGTAATCAGAGCAACCGAGCTGCACCATGAAGCCGTGCATCAGGGACGATTTACAGCGTTGCTCGGTTGGCGTCCAGATTACCGCCGAGTCTGGCATGGAGGCTTCCTAGGATCCTGCGGCGGCGATAATGCGCCGTGCGTGTGCATCCGCGATGACATTGGTCGGTTTTCCGGTTTCCGCTGACTCGGCGAAAATGCGCGTCAGGCGCGGGCCGATCTCGGCGACCAGCTCCATGACTTCAGTATCGTCGACCGTACCTTTGAATTCGCAGGCGACATTGATGATGCCACCGCCGTTAATGACGTAGTCGGGCGCATACAGGATGCCTGCATCGGCCAGCCGCTGGCCGTCTTCGTGTGTTCGCAGCTGATTGTTCGCGCCGCCTGCAATGATCGACGCTGTAATTCTCGGAATTGAGTCCTCGTCGAGGATGGCGCCCAGCGCACATGGGGCAATGACATCAACATCCTGAAACAGGATCTCATCCAGCGATGCCGCCGTCGCGCCGAACTCGTCGCACACTGCCTGCACCCTGTCGTTGTCAATATCCGACACGACCAGACTTGCGCCGGCCTCGCTCAGGTACTGGCACAGGTAGGTTCCGACGTGCCCGACACCCTGCACGGCGACCTTCAGGCCATCGCAATCGTCACGACCCAACTTCGCCCGCACGGCGGCCTCGATGCCGCAAAAGACACCGAACGCCGTCTTCGGCGACGGATCACCGCCAGCTTTGCCTGCGGCGCGCGGCAACCCTGTGACATGTTTGGTCTTGTGCGCGATGGTCTGCATGATCTCAGGGGTCATGCCGACGTCTTCTGCGGTGATGTAGTCGCCGTTGAGCGTGTCCACGAATTCGCCGAAGCGCTCATACAAGGCGTCGCTGCCAGTGAAGTCAGCGGTCTTCACGATGATGGCCTTGCCACCGCCGAACTCGAGGCCGGCCATGGCATTCTTGTAGCTCATGCCCTGAGACAGCCGCAACACGTCGTGCACAGCCGAATCGGCGTTATCGTAATTCCAGAGTCGGGTGCCACCGGCGGCCGGGCCCAGCGCGGTCGAATGGATGGCAATTATCGCAAACAGTCCGGTCGCTTCATCGCGGCAAAACAGTACACGCTCGTGGTTATCAAATGCTGGATCGTTGAATACGGCCATTGCCCGCCCCTCGGTCTACCGGCGCGCGGATTCTAGCATTGCAACGGTCAGAACGGTACGCCCACCGCCTTGCAAAGAAACTGCATGTACTCGGACCCGGCCTTGAAAGCCGTTTCCACCTTGCGCTGAAACTGCGGATCCAGACAATCCGCGTGTGACATTTCCTGCACCGCGATAAAGCTCTTGCGCTTCAGGTCGTCGATACACTCGTGTCCGGCATCGAATCCGCGCGGCGGCCGGCGCAGCGATTCGCCCGCAAGCTCGAAATGATTTCTGAAGCGGCGCGCGCCTGTGACGCGTTGCCACTGTGCCGCGTGCGCGACAATGCGGCGCCGGATCTTGTACAGGGAGTCGGTGTCCGGCCGCCACATGCCGACGCCAAGAAACACCTGTTGCGGGTCGATGTGCACATAGTATCCGGGTGCATGCACATCCTTGGCCTTTTCGTGCCGAAACTGGATGCCAATATTGGTCTTGTACGGCGTCTTGTCCTTGCCGAAGCGGGTGTCGCGGTATATGCGCATCAGCGAACCGCCGACACGCGTCGGCAGCGCGACAAAATGTGGCGCGAATTGCGCCAGCGGCTCCTGCATTGACTGAATAAAGCGCAACGAAACGTCAAGCACATCGTCTTCATAGCGCGTCTTGTTGTCGTTGAACCAGTCGCGGTCGTTGTTGACAGACAGCTCTGTGAGGAACTTGAGCGTGCGCTTGTCGAAACCCCGGTATCGAACCATGCTGACCCCTTGTTGTTATTGCCTGAGTGCTTATAGTGCGCGTTGAGCAGTACTATGACATCCCTGCCGCGCCGGAGTGCCCGTTGATCGACGACCCACTGTTTTATCTGGCCGCGGTGCCTGCAGTGTTGATTTTCGGCATTGCAAAAGGCGGCTTCGGCGGCGGCCTTGGCGTGCTTGGCGTGCCGATCCTGTCACTGGTCATTTCACCGCTGCAGGCGGCAGCAATCCTGTTGCCGATTTTGTGCGTGATGGATTTGTTCACGATGCTCGCCTACCGTGGCCACTGGCAATGGCCTGAGCTGCGCACCCTGATTCCCGGTGCGCTGGCAGGCATTGCCGTCGGCACGCTGCTGTTCGGCTATCTGGACCCGGCGGTCGTCAAGGCCATCATTGGCGTCATCGCGATCGGCTTCTCGTTGCAGTACTGGGCCAAACTGATACTGCGCGGCAACACCGTGCATCGCTCCGTTGCGCGTGGCTATGGCGTCATCGCCGGCGCCGTCGGCGGCTTCACCAGCATGATCGCGCACGCAGGCGGCCCGCCGGTAACGATGTACCTGCTGCGCAGGCCGGTCGATCGCACGGTTTTCATTGCGATCACCAGCGTCTTCTTCGCCGTAGTGAACTACGTGAAGCTGGTGCCCTACGCCTGGCTCGGCCAGCTATCGACCGAAAATATGCTGCAATCAGTCATGCTGATGCCGCTGGCCCCTCTCGGGGTCGGCTTGGGGGTGTGGATGCACCGCCGCGTCTCCGACCGCTTTTTCTTCAACCTGGCCTACGCGTTGTTGTTACTCGTAGGTATCAAGCTAATTAACGACGCCGTGCGCGGTTTTGCCTGAGCGTGCTTTCGTCTGCCTGGCTGGCAGACTCAAGATTCAGTCGGACAGGACGTTTTCTGCCTGCGGACCTTTCTGCCCCTGAGTCACTTCCATCGTGACTTTTTGCCCTTCCTTCAAGGTCTTGAAGCCTTCCATCTGGATCGCGGTGTGATGGACGAATACGTCCTGCCCACCTTCGCGCTCGATGAAACCAAAGCCCTTGTCGTCATTGAACCACTTAACGGTTCCTGTAACTCTTTCGCCTGACATATCTAACCTCTGAAACATAGCTCCCGCCGGGGCGGGCAAAACACCGCGCTTAAAGCGTGCGGTTGCGATAATGTTAACTCAAAATCGCGGCATGCGCGTCAAACAACCCGTCGTCGTGGGCAAGACTGATCTTCTGCCGTTCAAATCTCGCACCTTTCAGACTAAAACCACAACAAAATCAACGGCGTCGCCGCACGTAGCTGCGCCCCAGTTTTGCCACCGAATCACAGCCAAGCAACACCATCGTGCGTTCAAATTCGTCTCTGAGAAGCTGCAATGCCCGCTCGACGCCGGCCTCACCGCCTGCCGCAAGCGCGTACAGATAGCCGCGCCCGATGGAGCAGGCATTGGCGCCCTCGGCGAGCGCTTTGGCGACGTGATTGCCACGACGGATACCGCCGTCGCATATGATCTCGAGTCGATCGCGCAGCGCATCGGCGACATCGGCAATGCAATCCACCGGCGCCGGTGCCGATTCAAGTTGCCTCCCGCCATGGTTTGACAGCATGACGGCGGTCGCACCGCAATCTGCCGCCTTGCGGCAATCCTCCACTGTCTGTACGCCCTTGATGACCAGCGGCCCGTCCCATTGCTCCGCGAGCCATTCAAAATCCTTCCAGCTCAGGGTGGGATCAAACTGGCTGTTGATGTACTCCATGACGCCCTGGTCGAAGCTCGCATCGGAGTGTTCACTGGCGGTGATGTTCTTCAGCTCCACGTCTTTCTTCACGACGGCTCGATACACCCAGCCAGGGTGCGTGGCGTAACTGAGCACACTGCGCCAATTGAAGAAGTTCGTGCCTGACAGCCCGGTGACCAGGTCACGTTCGCGATTACCGGCGACCGGCGTATCAACGGTCAGGCAAAGTGCATCAACCTTGCTCGCCTTGCAGCGCTCCACGAAATCGCGCGTCAGGCCACGATCGCGGAACACGTAAACCTGATACATAACGGGTCCGCTGGCAGCAGCGGTCACCTCTTCGATCGTCGACGTCGATATTGTCGACAGTCCGTACCAGATGCCCGCTTTGCCGGCGGCTCGCACGGCGCCAAGCTCTCCGTCTGCATGGTAGAGCTTCGCTGCGCTCGTGGGTGACATCATCACAGGCCATTCGACCTGCTTGCCGAACAGGGTTGTGCTCAGGTCGACCTTGCCGATGCCGGCCAGCTGCGACGGCAGCAGTTCGTAGTCGTCGAAAGCACTGGTGTTGCGGCGCAGGGAAATCTCGTCGTCAGCGCCGCCATCGAGGTAACCGAAGATAGTCCGCGGCAAGCGACGCTTTGCCAGCGCCCGAAACGCCATGAGATTGTGGCATTTACTAATGTTCATGCGGCGAGCTTATCACCGATCATTGCGGCGCCCCACGCAGAAGCTGCTAAAATCTGCCGCCCGGCAGACAGGAGCAGTTATCGCATGAATGGAGCACCCGACAACAACAGAGTCATCGCAAGCTGGCTGCTGGTGTGTTGCGCGCTGGTGTTTGCCATGGTCGTGCTCGGCGGCGTCACCAGGCTGACCGGATCGGGATTGTCGATCGTTGACTGGAAACCGATCATGGGTACGCTGCCGCCGCTGACGGATGCGGACTGGCAGGAAAAATACGAGCTCTACCAGAAGTCGCCTGAGTATCTGAACGTCAACTCGCATATGGATGTGCACGACTTCAAGGGCATCTTCTGGCTTGAATACCTGCATCGACTGCTAGGCAGGACCATTGGCCTGGTGTTTGCGCTGCCGTTCGCGTTCTTCGTTGCGAGGGGCTATATCAGTTGGCGAGAGTCGCCGAAATATCTGCTGATGTTTGTCCTTGGCGGGCTGCAGGGGCTGCTCGGCTGGTACATGGTCAAAAGCGGTTTGGTCGACGTTCCGCGCGTCAGCCAGTACCGTCTGACCGCGCACCTGGGACTCGCCTTTACGGTTTACGCGTACATGTTCTGGGTAGCAATGTCGCTGCTGTATCCTGCCGACAAGCGTGACAACCGCTCCTGGTTCAGGTGGTCGGTCGCGCTGTTCTGTGTGATATGCGTCACCATCGCGTCCGGAGGCTTCGTCGCGGGGCTGCGAGCCGGACTGATCTTTAACACATTCCCCACGATGGGCGGCAGCTGGATTCCGCAAGGACTGTTCGCGCTGGAGCCCTGGTGGAGAAACTTTTTCGATAACATGACGACGGCCCAGTTCGATCATCGCTGGCTGGCCAAAACAACGCTGCTGCTCATCGTGGTTTTCTGGGCGCGCGCCCGCAAAGCCCAGTTACCGCCGCTTGCGGTCACTGCGAGCCAGCTGCTGCTGGGTCTGGCAGTATTGCAGGTGATGCTGGGTATTACGACGTTGCTCATGCGTGTCCCTGTCTGGCTGGGCGCCAGCCACCAGGGCGTCGCCATGTTGTTGTTCACCGCTGCCCTGCTCCTGGTTCACAGCCTGCGCGCAACAAGGAAATCGACATGACTGCAGAATACGGAGACGTATGTTTCGACACTGACCTGATCGTCAAGTACGGAGGTCGCGGGCCGCGCTATACGTCGTATCCGACAGCGTTGCAGTTTAATGAAAGCCTCACTGTCGATGACTATCAGCAGCGCGTGCGCGACAGCAACGACAGCGGCGTGCCGCTTTCATTGTATGTGCACATCCCGTTTTGCCACTCACTCTGCTACTACTGCGGCTGCAACAAGATCATCACCCGCAATGAAGAACGCGTGCAGAAATACATGGGCAACCTGTATCGCGAAATTGCACTGCAATCCAAACTGATATCCCCCGATCGCAAAGTCGAACAGCTGCATTTCGGTGGCGGCACACCGACCTACCTGGATGCCGATCAGCTGCGCCACCTGATGCAGGAACTGGGTAAGGCGTTCAATTTTGACAGCAGTGACAACCGCGAATTTTCAATTGAGGTTGATCCTCGAACCGTCGATGCTGACAGCATTCGAGTCCTCGCGGAACTCGGCTTCAACCGCCTCAGTCTCGGCATCCAGGACTTTGAGCCGGATGTGCAAAAAGCCGTTAACCGCATACAGACCGCAGAGCAGGTGCGGCAACTGACAGACGCTGCGCGCGCCGCAGGCTTCGGCTCAATTTCCTACGACCTGATTTATGGCTTGCCGCTGCAAACCGCGGACAGCTTCAATCGCACGCTGGACGAAGTCATCGAGCTGCGGCCGGACCGGCTGGCCGTGTACAACTATGCGCACCTGCCACAGCGATTTAAAGGGCAGCGCATGATCAACGACCTTGATATTCCGCTGCCTGAAACGAAGCTGGCGATTCTCAAGAACACGATCGAACGGTTGTGCGCCGCCGGCTACATTTACATTGGCATGGATCACTTCGCGTTGCCTGATGATGAGCTTGTGCAGGCGCGCCGTAACAGTACGCTGCAAAGAAACTTCCAGGGCTACTCAACGCATCGGCAATGCGACCTTGTGTCACTCGGCGTCAGCGGCATCGGCAACATCGGCAACATGTTCGCGCAGAACTCGCTGACAACCATGGAATACGAGGACATTCTCGAGCGCGGCGAATTGCCGATTCGCAAGGGCATCGTCGTCGATCGCGATGACCAGATTCGTGCCGCCGTCATCCAGGCGCTGATGTGTTACGACAGCGTCAATTTCGACGCCATCGGCAAACAGGAAGGGATCGATTTCAGGGACTATTTCGCGAAAGAAATAGAGCGCCTGGCGCCGCTGGCGGCAGACGGTCTTATTGAACTGGATAACGACGGTGTGACCATCACGCCGCAGGGACGCCTGCTGTTACGCAGCATTGCGATGGTGTTTGACCGCTATATCGACCAGAAGGAAAACGACAACCGTTTTTCCAAGGCGATCTGATCGGTCTCAGACGTCAGTCAGCCAGTTGTGCGTGTCCGGAGCCAGTCCGTATTGGATGTCCTGCAGTGCCTTGCGTAACCTGCCCGCATTCGGCCCCGCCTTGCCGTCGCAAACCGCGTGCTCCTCACCTTTGTAGACCATCGCGCCAACGGGTGACAGACACGCCGCTGTTCCCGACAACACCGCTTCATAGGTTTTGATCCATTCGAGCAACTCGGCGACCGTAAAGGTGCGCTCGTTGATCTTGTAGCCGAGATCCGCTGCCAGCGTCAGAATCGACGCACGTGTCATGCCGTGCAGGAACGTCGAGTCCAGCGGCTTGGTGATGATCTCCTTGTCGTTCATCAGGAGGAAATTCGCGGCACCCGTCTCTTGCACGTCATCTCCGGGCGCGAACAGCACCTGGTCAACGCCAAACTCCGCTTTCGCCTCCAGCGTCGGCCCGAGCGCGGCTGCATAGTTGCCGCCGGTCTTGGTGCTGCCAAGACGTTCTGTCGAGCGCGCACGCTGATCTTCAATCAGCAGCTTCAAGGGGCGCGCGCCGCCCGCGAAGTAGTCGCCGACAGGTGACACGATGACGTACAGCAGGGCTTCACTCGATGGCGCCGCCGCGGCACCGATGTTCTCAAGCGTGCCGATCAGTGTCGGCCGGATATAGAGCGAGCTGGGTGGTGCCGGGATGTCGTCGATTTGTCTCGCGACCAGGTCAGTCACCATGGCAGCCAGCATCGCGGCGTCGGGTATCGGCAGGCACAGCGACGCAGCACTTTTCTGCATCCGCGCAACATGATCGTGCAATCGATAGATGCGCGCCTTGCCATCCTCCCAGCGGTACGCCTTGAAGCCCTCGAAACACGTGCTTGCGTAGTGCAGGACGTGCGCGGCCGGATGCAATTGCAGCGGCGCGAGCGGGCGTATTTCCGGCGCCTGCCAGGCGCCGTTCTCATATTTGGTAATTGCGAAATGATCGCAGAATTCAGTACCGAACTGACCCATCAGGATTCCATGAGCTCAAAAACAGGGCCGTAACTTTGCCGCAAATCGCAGACATTAGCCAGAACCTGTTCGCGGTTTCAGGGCAACATCAGAAACTCGGCGGCGTGCAGGCACTGATCAGCTCGCAGGTATCACTGCCGGGGTTACTGAACTTGTGCGGCTGCGAGCTTTTGAAATAGTACGCATCGCCGGCGCGCAGCACGGTCGTTTCGTCACCGACTGTGACCTGCAGCCGCCCTTTCAGGACGATGCCGCACTCTTCACCCTCATGCTGCATCTCGTGCTTACCGGTACTTGCACCGGGCTGGTAGCACTCCTTGATGAACTGAATCGCCTTACTGCTCAGGTTTGCGCCCAACTGCAGGTACGACACACCGCCGTCCGCGATTTCAGTCAATTCTTCAGCGCGAAAGAAGACTTTCTCGACCGGTTCATATTCATCGCCAAAAAACTCCGACAGGCTGACCGGGATGCCGTCGAGCACCTTCTTCAACATGCTTACCGTCGGATTAAGCTTGCCCGCCTCGATCTGCGAGATTGTGGCATTGGCAACGCCTGACTGGCGCGCCAGCTTGCGCTGCGAAAGTCCGTGCTGCAGCCGAATCCGCCTGAGCCGCCTGGCCGTGTCTTCCTGCATCTGTCAGTACCTTGGGGGTGTTTACTATAGTGAACATTTTGGTCCCCTCGAATATATAAATCAACAGCTTATGTAGCTCTGCCTAACTGATTGTTTAACATAGCAATGCAGACGTACAATGCCTGACTTTACTGAATATCCCCTGGAGCCAGCATCATGGGCGAGACCGCCAGCAACCTTGACGCCTACTGGATGCCGTTTACGGCCAACCGTGACTTCAAGAAAAAACCCCGCATCATCACCGCCGCTCAAGGGCACCATTACCAGACCAGCGACGGACGTCGGCTCTACGACCTGTTTGCAGGACTTTGGACGACGGGCATCGGCCATTGTCATCCAAAGATCGTTGCAGCCGTGCAGCAACAGGTGGCGACACTCGACTATGCCATCGGTTTCCAGGTTGGCCACGACAAGTCCTTTGCGCTGGCGGAACGCGTCACCAACATGGCGCCAGACGGATTCACGCGTGCCTTCTTCACGAACTCCGGATCCGAATCCGTAGACTCGGCACTGAAAATCGCCATCGGCTACCACCGCGCCCGCGGCGAAGGTAACCGTACCCGCCTGATCGGTCGCGAGCGCGGCTATCACGGTGTCAATTTCGGCGGCATGTCTGTCGGCGGCATGGTCCCCAATCGCAAGATGTTCAGCCCCTGCCTGATACCCGGCGTCGATCATATGCGGGCGACCTTTGATCTCGAGCACGCGGCGTTTACACGCGGCCAGCCGCAATGGGGCGCGCATCTTGCCGATGACCTCGAGCGCCTTGCCGCACTGCACGACGGCAGCAATATCGCGGCCGTCATTGTTGAACCGGTGCCAGGATCAACCGGTGTCTTGCCGCCGCCGATCGGTTATCTCGAGCGCCTTCGCGAGATCTGCGACAAGCACGGCATCCTGCTGATTTTTGACGAGGTGATCACCGCGTTCGGCCGGCTTGGCAAGCCCTTCGCCGCCGACTACTTCGGCGTCAAACCAGACCTCATCACGACAGCCAAGGGCCTGACCAACGGTGTTATCCCGATGGGCGCAGTACTGGTGCAGGAACACATCTACGATGCCTTCATGCAGGGCCCCGAGGGCATGATCGAACTGTTCCATGGCTATACCTACTCCGGGCACCCGGTCGCCGCGGCAGCAGGGCTTGCCACGATGGACGTCTACGATGAAGAGGGCACCTTCCAGCAGGCCGCCGAGCTCGCGCAACCGTTTGAAGACATTCTGCATAGCTTCGCAGACCATGAAAAAGTCATCGATGTGCGCAACATGGGCCTGATGGGCGCCATCGAACTCGCACCAAGAGACGGCGCGCCCGGTGCACGTGGCATGGAGGTGCACAAACGCGCTTTCTGGGAAGAGGACCTGGTCGTTCGCAACGCGATGGATATCCTGCAATTCTCGCCGTTCCTGAACTCAAGCGTTGCCGACTGGGAAAAAGCGTTTGCCAGCATTCGCAAGATCCTGGACAACATCGAATAAACCGCCTTTACGGAGTCACCATGAGCGCCAGCAGTAACAACACCGTCGGACATTTCATCAACGGGCAAGAAATCAAGGACGACAATCGTCCCGAGGCGGTAACCAATCCTGCGACCGGCAAGATCACCAAACAGGTCGCCATGGCGTCACGCAGCACCGTGGTATCCGCTATCGATGCCGCGGCCACAGCATTCCCGGACTGGCGCAATACGCCGCCGGCAAAACGTGCCAGGGTCATGTTTCGATTCAAAGCCCTGCTGGAAGAACATGCGGACGAGGTTGTCGCCGCCATTACCGACGAACACGGCAAGGTGCTGGACGATGCCATGGGCGAATTTCAGCGTGGCGTCGAAGTTGTTGACCACGCCTGCGGCATTGCAGAACTGTTGAAAGGCGAGCACTCAAGGAACGTCGGTCCCGCCATCGACTCCTGGTCGGAATTTCAGCCGCTCGGCGTCGTTGCCGGCATTACGCCGTTCAATTTCCCGGCGATGGTGCCAATGTGGATGTACCCGATGGCGATCGCATGCGGCAATACGTTTGTGCTCAAACCGTCCGAGAAAGACCCAAGTGCGCCGCTGATCATCGCGCGGTTATTCAAGGAAGCAGGGCTTCCTGACGGTGTTTTCAACATTGTGAATGGCGACAAGGAAGCCGTGGATACGCTGCTTGAAGACAAGCGCGTTCAGGCCATCAGCTTTGTCGGCTCGACACCGATCGCGGAGTACATCTACCGCACCGGTACAGCCAACGGCAAACGGGTGCAGGCGCTTGGCGGTGCCAAGAACCACGCCGTCATCATGCCTGATGCCGACATCGACAATGCGGTCAGCGCATTGATGGGCGCGGCATACGGATCCTGCGGCGAACGCTGCATGGCGATCTCGGTAGCGGTGTGTGTTGGCCAGGAAACGGCCGACGAGGTCGTCAGCAAGCTCAAACAACGCTTGCGCGGACTGAAAGTCGGCAACGGCACGGACATCAGCAACGACATGGGACCGCTAATCAGCAAAGTGCACTATGAAAAAGTCCGTGGCTATGTGGACCTTGGTGTGGAAGAAGGCGCCGACCTGGTTGTCGATGGCCGCGACCTGGTCGTCGCGGGCCATGAAGACGGCTTTTTCCTCGGCGGCTGCCTGTTCGACAAAGTGACATCAGACATGCGTGTCTACCAGGAAGAGATCTTCGGCCCGGTACTTTGTGTTGTGCGCGCTGACTCCCAGGAGCAGGCAATGCAGCTGATCAACGATCACGAGTATGGCAACGGCACCTGCATTTTCACGCGCGATGGCGAGGCTGCAAGATACTTCTCCGACAACATCCAGGTTGGCATGGTCGGAATCAATGTACCGCTGCCTGTGCCCGTGGCCTATCACAGCTTCGGCGGCTGGAAACGCTCGCTGTTTGGCGATCTCTTTGCGTATGGCCCGGACAGCGTGCGCTTCTACACTCGCCGCAAGACCATCACGCAACGCTGGCCCTCGGGCGGCGTTCGCGAAAGCACCCAGTTTTCATTCCCGTCGAACAACTGATGCGCGCGCAGCGCGCCGCAACATAACCTCGTGAGATCCGCCTTCGTAGCAGCGGCGCTGGCGATGTTTGCCGGATGCTCGGGCGCTGATGTCGCGCAGCCATTCAGTTACGAGGCCGAGGTGATGACAAGGTCCGAGTGGGGCTGGACCGATGCCGACATTGCGGCATCTCGGCACGACATTGCCAGGATTACGATTCACCATGGCGGCGTCGAATTTGCCGACGACCGCGATCCTGTCGAGTACCTGCGTGCACTGCAGAAATGGAGTCGCGAAGAGAAAGCCTGGCCGGACATTCCGTACCACTTCGTCATCGATCTTGACGGCAACATCTATGAAGGACGGCCACTTGAGATCGCCGGCGATACGAACACATCCTACGACCCCAGCGGTCACGCCCTGATCGTCGTCGTCGGCAACTATGACATTCGGAACCCGAGCGAAAAGCAGCTCGATTCCGTGGCCGCGCTGGCGGCGCACCTCGCCAGTACACACGCCGTTGCTGTGCAGGACATCAAGGCGCACAAGGACTACGCGCCAGGGGAGACTTCCTGCCCGGGAGCCAACATCTACCGCTACCTGGAAGATGGCGACCTGCAGCGCCGCGTCGAGAAGATTCTACCGAATCGCCACTAGCGCGGGCCGATGCTGCTCTGGTGGCCACCCTGCCAATCGCGGTAGACTCGGTGGCCTTGCAGAATTCGACGCGGAGAACACTCGATGAAAAAATCCCTGAGCATGTTACTGCTGTTGCTGGCTTGCGCAACGGCCCAGGCACAAAACACCGTGACCTCGTTCAAGTCCACGGAAGTGGTGCCGGGCATCTACATGCTGGAGGGCGCTGACGGATTTGGTGGCGGCAATATTTCCCTGCTTGTAGGTGACGACAGGATTGTACTGATCGACGACGCCATGCTGCCCACCGCGCCGTTACTGCTGGAAGCCGCCCTAGAAGTCGCCGGCCGACCCATCGACTTTGTCATTAACACGCATCTGCACGGCGATCACACCGGTGGCAACGCGCTGCTCAGCGAAGACGGCGCAATCGTGTTCGCACACGACAACATCAGAAAACGGTTAGCGGAAGACCCGACAGACGCCGGTGGTCCTGCCGGGTTACCGGTCGTAACGTTTTCCGAAGAAATGAGTTTTCACGTCAACGGCATGACCGCACATGCTTTCCACATTGAACATGCGCATACCGATGGCGACGCCGCCATTCACTTCGTTGAAGCCAATGTCATTCATGCGGGTGACGTCATGTTCAACAAGTTGTTCCCGTATATCGACATCGACAACGGTGGCTCGATTGACGGCTATATCGCGGGCCAGGAACGCCTGCATTCGATGGCTGATGAAAAGACCATCATCATCCCGGGTCACGGAGCGCTTGCGAGCAAAGCGGACTTGCGCGAAAACCTCGACGTACTCATTGACTGCAAAGCGCGCGTCGCCAGTCTGGTTGCCGACGGCAAGAGCATTGAAGAAGTGCTCGAAATCAACCCGCTCGCCGATTACCACGACACCTACAACTGGGGCTTCATCACAACAGAACGGATGACGCGCACGCTTTACCGCGGCCTGTCAGACCAGGAGTAACGACAACTATCATGGATAACGCCAAGACAGCCGCATTTGTCAACGACATGTGGGACTCATCGATCATTCCGGAGATCAGCGAGTACATCCGCATACCGAACAAGTCACCCGGATTCGATCCCGACTGGGAAAAGAACGGCCACATGGAAAAGGCGGTGCTCATGCTCGAGGCCTGGTGCAAGACACAGCCTATAGAAGGCATGAGCATCGAGATCATTCGTATCGAAGGCCGCACCCCGTTGCTGTTTATTGAAATCCCGGGAGCCATCGACAACACCGTCGTGCTGTACGGCCACTACGACAAGCAGCCCGAGTTTACCGGCTGGAATGACGATCTCGATCCCTGGGTACCGACTATCAAGGACGGCAAGCTGTACGGGCGCGGTGGCGCCGACGATGGCTACGCCACCTTCGGATCGCTCACAGCAATTCGTGCACTGCAGGAGCAGGGACTCCCGCACGCGCGCTGCGTGGTACTCATCGAGGGCTGCGAGGAATCGGGGAGCTTTGACCTGCCCTACTACATCGACATGCTGGAAGATCGCATCGGCTCTCCCGACCTGGTGGTTTGCCTCGATGCCGAATGTGGTAACTACGATCAGCTCTGGTGCACCACGTCGCTGCGCGGCAACATGACCGGCGTATTGCGCGTGGACGTGCTGACCGAGGGTGTGCACTCCGGTTCGGCGAGCGGCGTTGTGCCGTCCAGTTTTCGAGTTGCACGGCAATTGCTGAGCCGACTCGAGGACGAGAATCTCGGCCAACTGTCCGTCAAAGAACTGCATGTCGATATCCCGGAGCAGCGTGTGCAACAGGCCGAGCTTGCTGCTGAGACACTCGGCAACACGGTCTACGAAAAATTCCCGTGGGCCGTTGCTGCACCGAAACCGGCGGAGTCCGGCAAAGAACTGCTGCTCAACAATACCTGGCGCCCAACACTGGCCGTTACCGGCGCAGAAGGCCTGCCAACGCTGGTCAATGCCGGCAACACGCTGCTGCCCTACACAGCATTGAAACTGTCGTTCCGCCTGCCACCGACCTGCAACGCCGCCGCCGCAGCAGCAGCGGTTACGAAGATCCTGACAGACGACACACCGCCGCTGGTAAAGGTGAGTTTCGAAATGGACTCCGCCCAGGCCGGCTGGAATGCACCGGAGATTGCCGACTGGCTCGCCGCCTCGATGCAAAAAGCGTCGCAAGCATTCTTCGACGCGCCGTCAATGTACATGGGCACCGGCGGCACGATTCCGTTCATGGGCATGCTGGGCGAGAAATTCCCGAAGGCGCAGTTCCTGATAACAGGCCTGCTGGGACCGAATTCAAACGCACACGGCCCCAACGAGTTCCTGCACATAGAAACCGGCAAACGCCTGACCAGCTGCGTAGCCCAGGTCCTGGAAGACCACTACACCCTGAACAAATAAAGAAAGGTGCTCCGGGCTTGGGAGGTCTTATAGTGGAAATCAAGCGCAGCGCAGCGAGCCATTCCGCTCTAAAGGAATAAAGCCGCCACAAAAAAGCAATAAAGGAAAGGTGCTCCGGGCTTGGGAGGTCTTATAGTGGAAATCAAGCGCAGCGCAGCGAGCCATTCCGCTATAAGACCTCCCAAGCCCGGAGCACCTACCCCACAAACAAAATCATGATGCCCGCCGCAACCGCCGACCCGATAACCCCGGCGACGTTCGGCCCCATGGCATGCATGAGCAGGATGTTGTGCGGATTCGCCTCCTGCCCAACGCGATTGACAACGCGAGCCGCCATCGGCACTGCGGATACGCCTGCTGCACCAATCAATGGGTTGATCGCCTGCTTCGACATCACGTTCATGAGCTTGGCCATCAGCACGCCGCTGGCAGTACCGATCGCAAACGCAACCATGCCGAGCAGCAGGATGCCGAGTGTGCTCGGCACCAGGAATTGCTCGGCACTGAGCTTCGATCCGACCGCAAGTCCCAGGAAGATGGTGACGATATTAATCAGTGCGTTCTGAGTAGTGTCCGACAGCCGGTCGACGACGCCGCATTCGCGCATCAGGTTGCCGAACGCCAACATACCGATCAGTGGCGCTGCTGACGGCAGCAACAGTGCGACCAGCAATAACAGGATGATCGGGAACACGATGCGCTCGGCCTTGGACACATCGCGCAATTGCACCATCTTGATTTCCCGTTCCGCTTTCGTGGTCAGGAGTTTCATGATGGGCGGCTGGATCAGGGGCACAAGCGCCATGTACGAGTACGCCGCCACCGCAATTGCACCGAGCAGGTGCGGTGCGAGCTGCCCAGCTACGTAAATCGCCGTGGGCCCGTCGGCGCCGCCAATGATGCCGATCGCGGCAGCCTCGCGGACCGTGAAGTCCATGATGCCCAATTGCGACAGGCCGAGCGCGCCAAGCAGCGTGGCAAAAATGCCGAACTGCGCCGCGGCGCCGAGAAACAGTGTGCGCGGATTGGCCAGCAACGGGCCAAAGTCGGTCAATGCACCCACGCCCATGAAGATAATCAGCGGAAACGCGCCGGTCGTGATGCCTACCTCGTAGGCAAGATGCAGCAGGCCATCGCCGGTGGCAATCTCGACGCCGGGAATATTTGACATCAAACCGCCGAAGCCAATGGTCACCAGCAGCAGCGGTTCAAACTTCTTGACGATGCCGAGATACAGCAACAGCAGGCAGACCAGCAGCATGACGACCTGCCCGCCCGTGATCTGGTAAAGACCCGAGCCGACCCAAATTTGCTGGATGAGATCCATGAATCAGCCGATCGCGACGAGGGCGTCGCCAACGGCGATCTTGTCGCCCTCTGCAACCTCGACCGCCGTCACTGTGCCGGCGCATGGCGCAGCGACAAGCGTCTCCATCTTCATGGCCTCCACAACGAGCAGTGTGTCGCCTTCTGCAACCGTGTCGCCCGGCCGGACGTTGACCTTGAACACGTTGCCGGCAAGAACGGCCTTGACCAGTTCAGTGTCGCCGCTCGCTTGCGGCGCTGACGGCGTCGTCGCTGCACCGGGCACAATACTGCCAAGCTTGCCGCTCGCTGCGACCTCGACCGTGAATTCCTTGCCATTGACGCGCACGGAGTAAACGCCAGCGGCCTCGGGCGCGCCAGCAGCTGCCGCAGGTGCCGCTTCCGGCTCGCTGCCGGGCGCCGGCTCGAAGGCATCGGGATTGTCGCGATTCTCAAGAAAGCGCAATCCGATCTGCGGAAACAGCGCATAGGTCAGCACGTCATCGACCACGTCCTTCGCCAGCCTGATGCCCTTCTCGCCTGCGATCCTGACCAGCTCCTCGGTCTGCTGCTCGAGCTCGGGTTCAAGCAAGTCCGCCGGCCGGCACGTCACCGGCTCAGCCCCGTCAAGCACCTTGGCCTGCAGTTCGGCGTTTACCGCTGCCGGCGTCGCGCCGTATTCACCTTTCAGCACTCCGGCTGTCTCGCCACTGATGTTTGAGTAACGTGCTCCCGACATGACATTGATGACAGCTTGCGTACCGACGATCTGCGACGTCGGCGTGACCAGCGGCAGCATGCCGAGATCTTCACGCACCTTCGGAATTTCCAGCAGGACCTCATCCAGCTTGTCGCTCGCGTTCTGTTCGCGCAGCTGGTTCTCGAGATTGGTCAGCATGCCGCCGGGCACCTGGGCGACCAGGATCCTGGAGTCCACACCCTTGAGCGCGCCTTCGAACTTCGCGTACTTCTTGCGAACGCCACGGAAGTAGGTACCAATCTCTTCGAGCAGCGCAATGTCCAGACCGGTATCACGTCCGGTGCCTTCCAGCATGGCCACCAGCGTTTCGGTCGGCGAGTGACCATAGGTCATGCTCATGGATGAAATCGCCGTGTCGATATTGTCGATGCCGGCTTCAGCCGCCTTGATGTAGGTCGCCGTCGACAGACCGGTGGTTGCATGGCACTGCATGTGGATCGGTATGTCCACGGCCTCCTTGAGCTTGCTGATCAGCTCGAAGGCAACATACGGCCGCAGCAGACCCGCCATATCCTTGATGCAGATCGAGTGCGCGCCCATGTCCTCGATGCGGCGTCCCATGTCGACCCACAGGTCAATCGTATGCACCGGGCTCACCGTGTAGGACATGGCGCCCTGCGCATGCTTGCCAACGTCGAGGGTCGCTTTGATGGCCGTTTCGAGATTGCGCAAATCGTTGAGCGCATCAAAAATTCGAAACACGTCGACGCCGTTCGTGGCGCAACGTTCAACAAACTTCTCGACAAGATCATCGGCATAGTGGCGATAGCCGAGGATATTCTGGCCGCGGAACAGCATCTGCATCGGCGTATTCGGCATGGCCGCCTTGAGGCGACGAATACGTTCCCAGGGATCCTCGCCCAGGTAGCGAATGCAGGCATCAAACGTCGCCCCGCCCCAGGTCTCAAGTGACCAGAAACCGACTTTGTCGAGTTTCTCTGCAATAGGCAGCATGTCGTCGATGCGCATGCGCGTAGCCAGCAGGCTTTGGTGCGCGTCGCGCAGTACTAACTCAGTAATACCGAGTGGGGTCGAGTTACTCATGAATCCTCTTGCTTATCTTTTTCTGTGGGTCGTTATGGCGGCAGTTATAGCGGCAACTTCAGCCTCGCTGACCTGTTCCGCTGCCGTCGTCTTCCTGTCGCGCAGCACAATCGACATCAGCGTCATGGCAATGACGAGTGACGTTAAGAACACGAACACGGTACCCATGCCGACGAGCATCAGGGTCAGGCCCTGGTCAATTAGGTCTGCTTGCATGGTATCTGCCTGCGAAAACGAACGAGGATTATACTGCTTTGCCGCGCCGCTATAACCCTCATTCGCGACAACAAATAGTTTCGAAAACAACTATATGCAACCGCCCTGGCACAGGCCTGCAGCCCCCGGGGTTAGTCGATCGCCAGCAACTCATCCAGCAACGCAATCAGTTCATCGCGGTCATAGCTGTACTGCTGGCCTTCATTGAGCTCCAGCAAGCGTTGCATCGTTGCGCGGATTGTCATTTCCGCCTGTTCTGCATTCGGTGTGACCATATAGCGCCTTTTCGGCGTATCGCTCGACATCACGTGCAGAACCGCGTCCGCAACTTCGTCCGGTTCCTTGAGGGATTTATTGCCGTACTCAGTCTCTACGAGTTCCGCGCGGCGTTCATCAGACAGCTCGATCTCCCCCGCTGCGTCAGCTGCCAGCATCTGTGCAAGCATCTTGGCGCGAATCTTCGACTTGTAACCACCGGGCTCAACCACGCTTACGTGTACTCCGGACTCTGCGAGTTCGGCAGCCAGTGTGTCCGTGTAGCCTTCGAGTGCAAACTTGCTGGCGCTGTAGCCGCCATCGCCCGGACTGACGATATAGCCGCTGATGGAGCCGATTGATGTCGTGCGTCCGCCGCTCTCGCGAATGAGCGGGAGAAACGCCTGGTTAACACGGAACACACCGAATACGTTGATATCGAAAGTAAAACGCATGGCTGACTCTGGCCCGTTCTCCAGCGATGCGAGCGATACAACACCTGCATTGTTCACCACACCCCAAAGCCCCCTTCCAGCGTTCTTGACCAGCGCTACGGCGGCATCGATATCCTCCTGCACCGTCACGTCAAGGCGCACCGAGGTGATGTTGTCCATCGCATCCAGGCGTTCGAGATCTTGCGCCTTCCTGGCGCCGGCATACACATAGAAGCCGTTATCCGCGAGCTTCTTTGCAATGGCCAGGCCAATCCCGGAGCTTGCACCGGTGACCAGCACAGCCTTCTGCGTCGTCGCCTCTTCGGCGGCGACTGCCCCGCCCGCGAGCAACGTCAGCGCGGCAACTGCAATGCTGGTTCTGAAACTCTTCATCACGCCGCGTCGAAACGCGCTTTGTTCTCTGCCATCCATTTCTGCATGTCCTCTTGGGTGTGGCTTGAATTGCTCATGACGTCCGCATGAGCCTCCATATAATGCGGCCGCAGCGCGGTCATCCAGTCTTCAAAGGTCTCGCCTTCGGCAGTTGCGTCGCAAAGATCGCATTTGACGGTCTTCATGGCCCTACCCCCTTTGGTTGTCGCGGAGAGTGCAATTCATGTTACAGGATAAGGCGCATATTGACGCGAAACATGGCCCCTGTGACGAGCGAGGCGTACTGCGGCATTTTACCGTATAATGCGCCGGATTTTTTCGCCAGACCGGAACCCAGTATGAGCACAGACAAAATCATCTACACAAAAACAGACGAGGCCCCGCTGCTGGCGACCTATTCGCTGCTACCCATCATCGAAGGATTCACGCGCGCCGCCGGTATCGAAGTGGAAACTCGCGACATCTCGCTGGCTGCTCGCATACTTGCCGCGTTTCCGGACAGGCTCACGGACGACCAGCGAATCAGCGACGCACTTGCGGAGCTGGGAGAGCTCGCAAAGACGCCGCAAGCCAACATTATCAAGTTGCCCAACATCAGCGCGTCCATTCCGCAGTTGCAGGCAGCAATAGCCGAGCTTCAGGAGCACGGCTACAAGGTGCCGGTTTATCCTGAAGAACCGGCGAATGCTGATGAACAGGAAATCCAGGCGCGTTACGCAAGGGTGCTCGGCAGCGCCGTAAACCCGGTATTGCGCGAAGGCAACTCCGACCGCCGCGTCGCCGCGGCCGTCAAGGAATACGCGAGGAAGCACCCGCACCGTATGGGTGAATGGAGTCCGGATTCGAAATCGCATGTTGCACACATGACAGACGGCGACTTTTACGGCAGCGAGCAATCAGTACAAGCAAGTGCAAAAGGCGACGTGAGCATCGAATTCGACGGCGCTGATGGCGAACACAAAGTACTGCGCGAGAGCATTCCTTTGCTGGCCGGTGAAGTCATCGATGCAACCCGGATGGACTGCGCTGCACTGCGCGAATTTTTTGCACGAGAAATTGACGCAGCGAAAGACGAAGACGTGCTGCTGTCATTGCACCTCAAGGCGACCATGATGAAGGTCTCCGACCCGATCATGTTTGGCCATGCCGTCACGGTGTTCTACAAAGACGTCTTCGACAAGCACGGCGACTTGTTCGAGGAGCTGGGGGTCGACGCGCGCAACGGAATCGGAGATGTGTACGCCAAGATCGAGTCGCTTTCCGCGCAACAACGGCAAGCAATCGAGGCCGATATCAGCGCCGTTTACGAGTCTCGCCCGCGCCTCGCGATGGTCGACTCCGACAAGGGCATCACGAACCTGCATGTACCCAGCAACGTGATTATCGATGCATCCATGCCGGCGGCGATCCGCACCTCAGGCCAGATGTGGGGACCGGACGGCAAGCTCGACGACACCAAGGCGCTGATCCCGGACCGCTGCTACGCCGGCATCTATCAGGAAGTCATCGAATTCTGCCAGGCAAACGGCGCCTTCGACGTCAAGACGATGGGCAATGTCTGCAATGTCGGCCTCATGGCGCAAAAAGCTGAGGAGTATGGCTCGCATGACAAGACCTTCCAGATTCCCGCGGCTGGCACCGTCAGCGTCAAGGATGCAGCTGGCAAGGTTCTGATGCAGCACACGGTTGCCAAGGGTGACATCTGGCGCATGTGCCAGACCAAGGACCTGCCCATTCGCGACTGGGTCAAACTCGCAGTCAATCGCGCACGCCAGACAGGCTCTGCTGCGATTTTCTGGCTGGACAGCGACCGCGCACACGATCGCATTCTTATCGAAAAAGTGAACCGCTACCTCGGTGATCACGACACCAATGACCTGGACATTCGCATCCTGTCGCCGGTTGAAGCGATGCGCGCGACCCTGCAACGCGTGCACGCCGGAGAGGACACGATTTCGGTGACCGGTAATGTGTTGCGTGACTATCTCACCGACCTGTTCCCGATCCTCGAACTCGGTACCAGCGCAAAGATGCTGTCGATCGTGCCATTGCTGGAAGGCGGCGGTCTTTACGAGACCGGTGCCGGCGGCTCTGCCCCCAAACACGTGCAACAGTTTGTACAGGAAGGCCACCTGCGCTGGGACTCACTGGGTGAGTTTCTGGCACTGGCCGTGTCGATCGAAGACATCGCCGAGAAGACCAACAACGAGCGCGCCAGGCTGTTGGCGAAGTCGCTGAACCTGGCCAATAGCGACTACCTGGACAACAACAAGTCACCATCGCGAAAGGTTGGCGAGCCCGACAACCGTGACAGCCATTTCTACCTTGCGTTGTACTGGGCGCAACATATCGGCGGCCTCAGTGCCGACGCGGAACTCGCAGAGCGTTTTGCGAAAATTGCCGCTGAACTTGCTGCCAATGAAGAGACGATAGTCGCAGAACTGGCTGCAGCTCAGGGCAGCGCGGTGGACATCGGCGGCTACTATCAGCCGGATGATGCGCGAGCGAGCGCGGCGATGCGTCCCAGCAAGACACTCAACGCCATTATTGACTCGATGTAGGCTCGACCGGCGGCACAATGTCCTGGTTTTCGTAGAACTGGACGTTGGCGCCGTCAGGAGTCTTGACCGTGAACATTCGCAATTTGCCATACGGCGCAATTTCAACGCCTGACGCAAACAGCTGAATTCGGCCGCCACGTTCTGCAATCGCGTAAAGCGCATCCTTCGTGTCCGCGACCGGGAAGCGCACTGCAAGGATACCGAGGTTGGGAGCGTCGCAGCGCTCGGCAAAGTCGTGCCCGTCAAGATCCATGATCTCGATCATTTCCATGCGGCCAAACTCACTGCGCGTCGGGAACACGGTGCCCACCTGGTAACGAACCGCTGTCGTCAGGTTCAGCGGAATGCCGAGCGGCATATGCGCAGGCTTTTCCGCTACGTGAGGATCGCCCTTGTAGAACGTATCGAATCCCAGTATGTGCGTAAAAAACTCGTACGCCGCATCGCGGCTACGTACTGATTGCGCGATATTGAATGGCCGTGTCATACGCTCGAATGGCGGGACCGTTGCCGCTAACGGCGGCTCCAGTTGCTCGTACCCCTGCACTTGCAGACCGTCGGGGCCGCGAAAAATCATTGCGTTGAGTTTTGCTCCGGCAACTTCCTGGTAGATCATCGGCGTTTCGGTCCACCAGCCCATGCGAATTGCGTCATCGTAGATCGACGGCATGTTTTGCATGTGAACCATCAGGCTGAAGTAACAGCCCGTGTCCCAGGCCCTGGAACCAGGCCGCATCGGTTGCTTCGTTCCGGCATTATCGAATCGCACCAGGCGCAACAGCCCCGAGTCCTGTCCTGCAGGGCCAAGCAACACCGATTCTGCAGAGGCCGAGTCCGGCACGCCCCACGACGCCAGCTCGGTGGCATGCATGCTGCCACGCCACTTCTCCTCGTAGCCGCCAATCACCTTGAAGAACTCCGCCGTGCGATCCAGGTCGGTGACGCTGGCGACAGCTTCCTGCCATACCTGCTCGGTGATCGGTGCCAGCGGTGCTTCCGACGCGGTCGCGGTCAGTGACAACAACAATAGGACGAGCGACGCGCGCATGCAGGAACTCCGTGAATGGATGGACGTACTAATGTAAGTGCTTACAAGCCCAGGAAACTAATGGCGGCTCCGCACAAGGCGATCGATGCACCTGCTGCCGCATGCGCATAGTGCTGCATCGATGGCAGCTTCAATCGCTGCAATCCTATCGTAGTCACGGTCACTGCGCCCAGCATAGTCAGCAGCGTTATGCTGCTAAAGACGACCGCAACACTCATGACCAACGCAGAACTATGCTCCGCCGCCGGGTACATCAACAATGGGATCAGCGCCTCGCAGGGCCCCAGCGCAAAAATAATGAACAGCGCCCAGGGCGTTATAGATGACTTTGCGGCCTTGTCGTGCACATGCAGGTGGTCTTCGTGGTGATCATGCGTGTGATCATGCAAGACAGCACCGTGCGCGTGTACGTGGCTGTGTTTGTGATCACGCACAGCTTTCTTCAGGCCCCAACTGAAGTAGCCGAGCCCGAATGCCAGCAATGCCCAGCTGGCAAGGTTGCCGCGCATACCCTCAATATGCAGAAGATCCGCGAGTTGCGCGCCAAGGAAAATTCCCAGCAGACCCAGCAACAAGGAACTCATCACGTGGCCCAGCCCGCAATAGAAAGTGATGCGAAGCGTGCGCGCCAGACTCCATTTGCGCGCCTTGCCCATGGCAGCGAACACCAGGTAGTGGTCCGGCCCCAGCACCGTATGCAGGAATGCGACACTCGCCGCGGTCAATAGCAGTATCTGGGCTTCATTCATCGTCTCAGCTCACACGCCGATCTACGCCAGGTTCTCAAGCATACCAACAAGCAGCGCCCTGACAGGCTGTGGCTTATACTGATATATAGGGTACGAACCCTTCGGACATCTGTAGCTATGCATAGCACCAGCAAACATAAACTGACACGAGCTGCCCTGGCCGCCATTGCGGCTACGCTCATGGCCAGTTGCGCAGCAACGCCGCGAACCGAGGTCCGTACGGGATCGATCGCCGATGAGTGTGTTGTCTTGCTGCATGGCCTCAATCGCAGCTGGCGTGCGATGAGAGACATGGCAGAAGGTCTGCAGCAACAGGGGTTCACAACGGTGAATGTTGATTACCCCTCGCAGTCCGGCACGGTGGATGAAGTTGCGCCGATGGCAGTCGATACCGGGCTCGCGGAGTGCCGCAAGACCGGCGCCGTTCGTATTCACTTTGTGACGCACTCGATCGGTGGAATCCTGCTGCGCTACTCACTGGAAAGCTCACCGATTAGCGATCTCGGACGCGTCGTCATGCTGGCACCGCCGAATCAGGGCAGTGAGATAGTGGATCGCACTGGCTCCTGGCCGGGCGCCGAGATGCTTAGTGGCAAGGCTGGACTGCAGCTCGGCACAGGGCCCGATAGCGTGCCATCGCAACTCGGCCCCGTAGATTTCGAACTGGGGATTATCGCCGGCAGCGGTACGATGAACCCGTGGATGTCCGCCATGCTGCCAGATCCGGATGACGGCAAGGTCTCGGTCGAAAGCACCCGCGTCGAGGGCATGGATGACTTCCTGCTGGTGGACAATAACCACCACTACATCACCGAGTCCGAAGACGTCATTCGCAATACCGGGTACTTTCTGCTCCATGGTCGATTCGAAAAAAAGCCAAGCAGCGGTAACTAATTGTCGGTGTTGCCGTACCAGTCGACCTTGCGTGTCAGGTACATCACCAGCGCCAGAATTACCCAGAGGCCTATGCTGCCGGCCAGCATTGCGAAATTCTCAGCTTTAAGCGTCATGTACAGGAAGCAGTACAGGATACCGAGCACCAGCGCCATGAGCAGCGCCCGACCCCGCTGGCCAAGAACCGACGCGCTGTAAGCGCTAATCAGCGCGGTCGAAGCCACGGCGCTCGCCAGGTAGGCAACGGCGAAGCCGGTATGTTCGGCCAGTGACAGCAGCAACAGATAGAACAGTGAATTGGCGAAGCCCACCAGCAGGTACTGCAGCGGGTGCAGGCGCAAGCCTGCAATGACCTCGAACAGGAAGTAGGCGACGAAACTCAGACCGATGAACAGTATCGCGTACTTGGTCGCCCGCAGACTCAACTGGTAAAGGCCGACCGGCACGAACAACTCCACACCGAACTCTGCCTGCGCGGCGAGGTTCACATCCAGCGCTCCCTCCTCCCACACAGCAGGCATACTGCGACCAAGACTGGAGACCTGCCAGCGCGCCGCAAATCCCTGCTCGTCGATCTCGCGCGTCTCCGGCAGGTAGGCACCGATGAAACTCGGTGACGGCCAGCTGGATGACATTGCTACTGTCGTCGTGTCACCCAACGGTAGAAACTTCAGACTGCCGGTTCCATTGAGGTGCAATTGCATACCAAACCTGGCTTCGCCATCCGCGAACGGGTTGCCGCTGCGGGCGATGATCTGCGCAGGCAGGCCGTCATGGGTGGTACCGCGCGCGGTGAACTTGAAAATGCCATCGCCAATCGAAATCTGCGGTGCCTTGGAAATAGCGCGCGCGTCTTGTATGCCGACCGCTACAAACGCCTGGTCCCACAGTATTCTCTCTGCGTGGTCGGGAAGCTGCTCAGGCGCGGGCTTCTGAAAACTGCCACCGACATCGATGACCGCGCTGTAGACCGTCACTTCATGAATACCGCGATAGCGCGTGTCCGGCCGTATCTCGACGGCGAGGTCGAGACTGTCGGGCAACACGACTGCGTGGTACGTGCGTTCGAACTTCTCATTGCGACCGTTAAGCAAAGTCCTGGTATAGGGCACGATGAGCATTGGTGCGGCGACCAGCTGCTCACCACCCCACGACCGCATCACATCGCTGCGCGCCTGATCACTGACCCACGTGCGGTCATGAATAACACCCTTGATCATCGCCACTGGAATCAGCAGCACGAGAATCAGGACGGCGATGAATACGGCTTTCGCAGATACCGAGTTGCGAACATTTGAAAACGTTGACGGCATGTCGTCTCTCCCCTTGATGTGGGAGAGATAACAACAGCCAATCGTGGCCCAGCGGTGATTGAATTGTGGCCGATTGTGGCGTCAGTTGCAGTTGACCAGCGACGCGATCCAGTCGTTGAGGAGGACGACGCCTTCCGTGTCCGCGATTGCACTGCCCAGTGGTGGCATTGCAAGGGCGTCTCGTCGCTCGACCCGCGCCAGCAACACTGATCGCGCCGGCTCTCCGGGCGCGATCAGGCGCGCATTCGCGATGCCAAGATCCTCGGCTGTAGGCGCCACGTCACAGGCGTTGGTCGCATTCAGCGCAGTCGTGTAACGCAGATCCAGGTTCACCGGCGTCGGGCCGCCAGGCTGGTGGCAGGACGCGCAATTTGTGTGCAGGTAAGCGCGCGCCCGTTCTCCGAGGCTGGCCGCTGTGTCGTCCGGACTTGCCAGCGCCGGCAAACTCGATGGCGCGCCGATCGGCGACGCAAACATGGCGATGTGATCGAGCGTGCGCAGCTGGTTGTCGGTTCGCCCCGTGCTCGGATAGGTCAGGTCGCGATTCATCTGCGCTGTTTCCGGGCCCAGTGCGACGGTCGCGACAGTTGTATGACACCGCAGGCACTCCGCCTCATCGGGGAAAATCCACGTTTGACCGGCGACATTCACGGTTTTGCCATTACGCACGCGAGTTGCCTCTGTCTGCGCCGCATTCCACTCATACGTGTACCCCGCCCAGCTGCCATCGGGGTGGCGCATCAGGTGGCGCGTTTCAACCAACGTATTGCCAAGGCGAAAGTTCTTCACCAGTACGGTGCCGTTCGGAAATACCCAATCGTCGTTGCCATCAACATTGATCGCGGTGCCGTCAGGAATCGCGATGAAACGTTGCTTGTCGGCGCCGTCCGACCAGAACGGCGCATTGATGTCGTAAGGAATCAGCCCTGAATACGGTTGCGTGATATCAGCCGGGTCCACGCAGCCCGAGGCCGACAGCAATTCTGCTACCGGGTCTGCGCCTGCGCCACCGCCCGGCCGAATCGCCATGACGCGGCCATTGCTGTAGTCGGTGAAGTACAACTCGTTGTCCTGGTCGACGCCAAAGGACGATATGCCGGCAGGAGTATTGGCGAGCTCCTCAAGTGTGTAGCTGCCTCCATTGCTCACCAATGCCCAGATGCGTCCAGACGCAAAGTCAGCGAAGACATAGCGCCCCTGCAACGCACCGATGGCAGCTCCGCGGTAGACGAAGCCACCGGTAATCGAGACGTTGCCAGCTGTATGCGGGTACTCGGCAACCGGGTCAATATTTGGCCCGATACAGGTACCGCCGGAATCGTGCATGCCCTCGCGGCAATCCCAGCCGTAGTTGCCGCCATTGCTGATGATATCGATCTCTTCCCACTGCCCCTGGCCAACGTCGCCTAACCACAGTTCGCCATTGGCTGAATCGAAACTCCAGCGCCACGGGTTGCGCAGACCCCAGGCGTAGATCTCCGGGCAGTTGTTTGCGTTCGAGGCCGTCGGGCCGCATTTGGGGCTGGCGCCAAATTGATTGCCAGCGGGGATGGCATAGCCAGCAGCGGTGCCGATGACATCGATGCGCAACATCGAGCCGAGCAACGTGGTCGTGTCCTGTGCACGATTGTTGGGGTCGTTGCCCGAACCACCGTCTCCCAGTCCGATGTACAGATAGCCGTCCGGACCGAACGCGATGTCGCCACCATTGTGATTGTCGAAATCCTGATCGATCTCGATGATGATCTGCTCGACCGTAGCGGCGCCCGGCGTCGTAACGTCGTCCAGTACGAAACGGGAAATCCTGCTGCGCATCGCGGGCCCGGAGTGATTGCGCGTGTAGTAGACAAAGACCTCCGGGGTGGCCGGGTAATCCGGATGGAATGCCATGCCGAGCAAGCCGCCTTCCGAGGCGGTGCGAATACTGAAGCCGCTGGACAAGTCGAGCCAGATGGTTGTCGAGGTTGCATTGTCGGGATCGAACACGTGCAATTCGCCATTCTTGCGCAGCACAAACCAGCGTGGATCCGCGACTGGTTCGACCAGCACCTTGGTGGCACCGTTCAGGCTCGGCAGCGCAGGAAACGCGTCGACGACTTCGATAGTCGGACCGCCACCGACCGGCAGCGCGGGCGCCACGCAGGTCAGATTCTGCGGTTTGCTGTCGAGGCCGAAGTCCGATGTCGGCGGCGGTGTCACAACGCCGCCACTGCCGCCGCCGGAACTGCCGCCACACGCTGTGAGCAGTATGCAGCCGGCGAGCGACAACACGCCACGTAAGTGTCTGTTTAACATGCGGACTACCCTGTAAAGCCAGACCCTACTATAGCCGCTGAGACGGCCGATTTGGGCTGCAAATGCGTCGCGAAATTGCGACGTTTATGCCCAGCTGAATAGGCAATTCCCCTTATCAATTACAGCCTTATATTCGAAGATACTAATGCACATCCAGAATTACTGGCCACGGGGGTTTAAGAATAATGACACTGCTGGAATTCGCAAGCGGCCCGATGCTCAAGCTGAGCATCGCCGTGTTCGTGCTTGGCGCTGGCTGGCGACTGCTAAGCCTGTTGCTGATGAAAAAGAAAGTGGACATGTCAGATCCCCGCGGCGGCAACGAACGCCTGGGCGGCCTGTGGATGATCGCTTCACGCAGCATCAATCACGGCCCGCTGACAGACCGCATCAAGATGCCGATTGCCAACGCCTACCTGATGCACCTGGTGCTTGCCATCGTAATTTTCCTTGCTGCAGGCCATATTGATCTTGTGCGAGAAAACTTCGGTTTCGGCTGGCCGGCCCTTCCGGACATCGTCATCCGCATTGCGACGTTTGTGCTGCTCGCCAGCATTCTCGTGACGGTCTATCGCCGGCTGCGACACCCGGTGCTGAAGTTGCTGTCCAACTTCGACGACTGGTTCTCCCTGCTGGTCACGGCGTTGCCGGTAGTGACGGGTCTTTGGGCGGCGCTGGCAAGCGAACCCAAGGAAGGCCTGCTCGCTATCCACGTCCTCACGTTCAACCTGCTATTGATCTGGTTCCCGTTTGGCAAGCTGATGCATGCTTTTCTGATTTTTGGCTCGAGGTATTCAACCGGCGTGGCCTTCACTCATAAGGGGGCACGAGTATGAACCAGGCAACTGAAAAGCATCCATTGGAACAGGATACGGAACGTCACAGAATGCAAAAGCCGGCGGCGCGCTTCGACCTGCAGGGTGACATGCCGGACGAGGAACGTCTCGACATCGCGATGCAGAACTTCGCCAAGGATATCAACCGTACGACGGCGACCTACATGGAGGCGTGCATGCACTGCGGCGTTTGTGCCGAGGCGTGCCACTACTACGTGCAGACCGAAGATCCAAAGTACACACCTATCTGGAAACTGGAGGTTTTCAAACAGGCCTACAAACGCGAAGCAAGCCCGTTTCGTTTCTTCTACAAGATGTTCAACCTCAAGAGGAAAGTCACGGTAGAGCAGTTGGAAGAGTGGCAGGAGCTGCTATACGACTCCTGCACCATGTGCGGTCGATGCTCAATGGTCTGCCCAATGTGCATCGATATCGCTACGCTGGTCGGCCAGGCAAGGCACGCAATGTTCCAGGCTGGCATCGTGCCACACGAGCTGCACGCGGTCGCCGAACGCGCCCACACCGAAGGCAGCCCGCTGGGTGCAACCGCCGAGGTGTTTGAAGATCGTGTCGAGTGGATGGAAGACGAGCACGAAACGGAAATCCCGATGAACAAGGACAGCGCAGATGTGCTGGTCACGATGTCTTCGATCGAGATCATGAAGTACCCGAACTCGATCGGTGCAACGGCGCGCGTCCTCAATGCCATCGGCGACGACTGGACGTTTCATTCTGATGGCTATGAGGCCACCAATTTCGGCATGATGTCCGGCAACGTCGACTGGCAGCGCGAATCAACCATGAAGCTCATCGATACGGCTGTGAAAGTCGGCGCCAAGCTGGTGCTGTTGCCGGAGTGCGGCCATGCCTATGGCGCACTACGCTGGATGGGCGCAGCAATGTACGGCAAACCGCTGCCGTTCAGGGTCCTGCATATTTCCGAGTACCTTGCCGAAATCCTTGAGACCGGTCGCTTGAAAGTGAAGAAGACGGACAAGACCGTGACCTTCCACGATCCGTGCCAGGTATCCAGGCGCGGCGGCGCGACAGAGGCACCACGCGTCGTGATGGACGCGCTGGGCGTCGACCTCAAGGAAATGACACCGAGCGGTGACGATAACTGGTGCTGCGGCGGCGGTGGCGGCGTGGTCACTATCCACCGCGCGGACGAGCTGCGCTACAAGGTATTCGAGCTGAAGATGGACCAGGTCGAAAAGACCGGCGCCGATACTGTGCTGTCCAGTTGCTCCAACTGCCGGCAGAGTTTCGCCGACGCGAAGGACCACTTCGAATGGGACAAGAACATCGATAGCCTGCTGGAAATTGTCGCCGACAACATAATTGAGGACGACGACTGAGCGGCTCAGTGTCTTGGTTCAGTACCGGCCAGCAGTGAGAAAAACTGCAGTTCCCCGAGTTCGCCTTGCAGCGTCTCGGGGAGTTCGTCGCTCTTTGACCTGAGGATATCAGCCCAGCGATTTGCCTCTGTCATGTAGTGATCGTATAGCTGTTCACGCAAGGCCAGCGACAATATCGCGGGCTCGCCCTGCGGATTGTCGAGTGCCTCATCCAGCGAGAATCGCGGCAATGCTATCGCTGTGTGCTTGTGCGACCAGGTGCCGGTTTGCAGGTCGAAGTCGTACAGCTTCAGGAAATGATGCCCGCTTTGCGCGATGAAGCGGATGGCATCAATGACGTAGCCGGCCTCGGCATCGTCCATGACCCAATGCAGCCCCACCCTGCACCACCCGGGTTTCATGCCACAGTAGCCATCCTTGACAGCGTCGCGGAATCGTTCCGATGTCGCATCATCGATATCCAGCAGGCGATGACCGTACGGACCCGCGCAGGAACACCCGGCACGCGACTGTATGCCGAACAGGTCGTTCAACAGCGCCGTTACAAACTTGTGGTGCAAATACTTGCCATTCGAATCGCGAACATTAAAAGACAGAATGCCGACGCGGCTGTCAGGATCCGGGTTACCAAGGATCTCGATACCGGGCTCGTCCGCCCAGGCACTCAGGGCGCGACGCATATGGTGCATCTCGCGCTCATGAATAACATCGACACCAACGGCATCCTTGACCTGGAATACGAGGCCCGCCTTGAGCGTCTGCAACACGCCGGGAGTACCGGCCTTCTCTCGCTCCTCGATTTGCGAGATAAAATCCTGGTCGGTCATACCGACGTAATCAACCGTACCGCCGGCGCTCACGCTTGGTGGCAATGACCGGTCGTAGATGCGTTCGTTAAAGACCAGCACGCCGCTCGAGCCAGGGCCGCCCAGAAACTTGTGCGGCGATATGAACACCGCATCAATCGAGGGATCCTCGTCGCCTTCCGGCGTCGGGTTCATATCAATCTCCACATACGGAGCGCACGCAGCAAAGTCGAAACAGGCCATCGCATCGTAGCGGTGCAACAGCGCCGAGATTGCACGCACATCGGACTTCATGCCTGTCACATTCGACGCAGCGGAGAACGAGCCAATCCTCACGCGCCCCTGGTAGCTGGGCTCCTGCAGGAGTTGTTCGAGGTGTCCGAGATCTATCTGGCCGCGCGCGTCCAGCCGCACTTCGACCGTCTTGGCGAGCGACAGCCGCCACGATATTTCGTTGGAGTGGTGTTCATACGGACCGACGAAAACGACCGGCTGCGTATCTTTCGCCAATACCTTGAAAGACTCACAACAAAAATCCGGTCCCACCTTGTCCAGCATGTCGTACAGGTTGCGGCGCGTTGCCGGTGGCAACGCAACCCCAACGATCTGCTGCAGCTTGTCGATGGCTCCGGTTGCGCCGGTTCCGGCAGCGACTATGCGTCCGTTCGGGCCAGCGTTTACTGAATCCTTGATCGCCTGTTCGGCCTCGTGCAACAACTGGCTCATGCTGCGGCCGGTAATGTCGTCTTCGGTATGCGTATTCGCATAGACCCGCTGCAGGCTTTGCAGGTAGGACTCTACAAAGCGCAAACAGCGACCCGATGCCGTGTAATCGCAATACACCATCAGGCGTTCGCCGAAGGGCGTCTCGAAAGTCGAGTCCACCCCGACGATCTGCTGCCGCAAGTAAGCGGGATCCAGCGTTCTTTTAGTCATGCGGCGCAGTATATAGCGATTCACCTGCCGTAATCACGGCCAGTGGTGCCCTGGCCGTGATTATGTGCGCCTAGAAGCTGATACCAACCTCAAACTCGAACTGGCTCATCGAAAGCTCCAGCGTCTGTGTCGGATCGAACATGCTCGGGCCGATCACCGAATTCTCCGGCGCGTACATGAAGGAGAAGTTCCATGCGCCGCCATTGGCTCTCTTGCGAGTCAGACCGAAGGTGACATGTTGTTCCATGACGCCGGGCGCCAGCACATTAAACAGCACATCGGCTGCCTGAATCGGCTGCTCGCCATAGCTGTAGCCAAAGCGCCAGGTGTTGGTTTCACTGGACGCATACTCAAAGCCCAGCTTGTAGGTCGTCATGTCTTCCCAGCCGAAGCCAGCTCCGGATGCGCCACCCAGGCAATGCGCGGTGCTGGTTCCACCGAGCGGCAATGTCGGGCACGACACCAGGTTCATCATCGGATTGCCGATCGAGTCAACGTCGCTGTAGGCGGTGTGCTCGATGTCGAAGTTGACTCTCAATGCCTCACTGGCAACAAAGGAGATACCGGCCTTGATGCTCGACGGGATATCAAAACCTCCGCCCTCTGCGAACAGGTCAGAGTAGTCATCAAACTCGCTCATCGACATTTTTGTCTGGTAGGCAAGACCGACACTGACTGTGTCACTCAAACCCCACCAGAGGCCTGCGGCCAGACCGAAGCCATAGGACGTGTCGTGACCGTTATTGCTCAGCGATGTCGGAAGTACCGTGCCACCCGATGCGGCGAAGGTTTCTGTTACCGGCGCAAATACGGCGACGCCATTAGCCTCGAACATCTGCAATGCGAATACCGGGCCGATGCCGAACGCAAAATTTTCACCTGCCATCGCCGCGTAGTTGAAAGTAATGAATGCCTGCGACAAGTCGACGCCAGCATCGCCACTGCAATACGGACCGGGGCCCGTTGCCGGCGGTTGTCCCTGCGTCGGATCACCGCCACAGAAGTACGACGTCGCCGTTGCGTTCGAGTCATCCCAGTCGGTGTTCATACCGCCGCGACCGTAGAACGCGAACGTCAGATTTGCGTCGTTCTTCAGGCTCCAGTTCTTTGCCACATAAGGAATCGGGAAGAACTCGCTGCTGCTGTCAAATTTTCCCTGGTTGATCGTATGCGACGGCAGGAATACGCCACCGCCCAGATCGATCAGGCCACCGTTCAGCTGGCTCTCGGACGCCTCGTAACTGCGCATCGGGCTAAAGATGGACAACCCGGCTTCCCAGCGATCCGACGTAAAGACGCCAAGCGCCGGATTCGATGCGGACATGATTGCACCCATGTCTGCGTTCGAGCCGATACCGGTACCGGCCATGCCTTTCGACTGCGTGCCAACGCCGTGTGTAAAGTAACCGTTGGTCGCCATTGCGCCATTGGTCACCGCCAATGTCGCCGTGGCCAGCACCAGGCCAGCGATCTTTCTCTTCATTTTCATCTAAAATCCCCTCGCGCTTTAATCGTCTCGCGGCGAGCAATATAGGCCATGCAGGGTTTGCATGACTTTGGTCGCCTCGTCACCAAATAAGGAATAGCTGACAGACTGTGCGTGCTTCCTCGCGCGGACAATCTTCTCGCGCCGCAGCACGGCCAGATGTTGTGATAATGCCGACTGGCTGAGCCCCAGCAACGACTGCAGCTCACTCACGGTCTTCTCGCCTTCTGCGAGATGACAAAGAATCATCAGGCGCCACTCATTGGCCATCGCCTTCAGCAGATTGCAGGCCTCTGCGGCCATGCCTTGCAGTTCATTGAGCTGCTCGTCGTCTGCGATCTCGGCGCTGTCAGCCACCGCAACCGCCAAATCCTTCCGAATCCATCTTGGCTTCGTACGGTGCGGTTACGTCTGCGCCGGGCGTCAGGCTACCCTTGACCGAGTCCCAGTCGTCCGGTTTCAGGATGACCAGCCAGCCCGCGTCATAAGGGTCATCGTTTGCGATGCCCGGGTTTGCCTGCATTTCTTCGTTCACTGCGACAACTTCTCCGCCAGCGAGCGACTTGGCAGGACCGACCCACTTGCCGGATTCCAGCGTGCCGCAGGACTTGCCTGCACGCACTGAACGGCCAACGCGTTTCGGCGTGTAAGCGACCAGCTTGCCGGCCATCGCCGTCGCGACGGTCGTCATCCCAAGCTTCACGGTGCCGTCGTCCTGCTCCTTGAACCAGATGTGGTTATCGACGTCGTACAGCAGTTCGTCGGGCAAATTACATCCACGTACAGATGGCATAGTTATGGCTCCCTGTTCACTTCAGAGTCGTTGGTTGAATTCAGTCGGATCGGCTTGGACGAGCAACAAAACTCACCCAACTCCGCCACCTGCATTTTGCCGCTGACAAACAGCAACAGGTGACTGGATATCATTTTCATCATCTCGACGCGATCCGTAGTTTCCTCATGCAGCGGCTGCAGCGTCAGCATGTTGTAGTAGTAGGCGACTTCGCGGCAGGTCTCGCGACAGGCGTTGAAGCTGGGCTCCTTGTGCGCACCTTGCTTGTGCAGTGCCAGCAGGCGAAACCCTTCGCGCTGTTCCTGCGTCGGTAGCTGCCCTCGCGCCGTCACCCAGTGCTCCAGGACCTCCTCGCTTATGCCCAGCAGCGTTGCTGCCGCCTCCGGCGTGTCCGGGCGCAGCGAACTGATGGCTGATTCGAGTTCGTCGAATGACCTCACGCGAGACCCTTTTCCTTGAGGAATCCCATCGAGTCGGAGACGTTCTCGTGCACGCCAACCTTGCGCGGCTTCAGCCCAAGCGCCAGTCCAAGCAGCTGCGTGAAATACAGAATCTTGATGTCGACTTTTTCACCGAGGACTTCAGCGGCGCGTATCTGGTGCATCTCGAGTCCGGAGTGACAGGTCGGGCACTCAGTCGCAATCACTTCGGCGCCGGCCAGCTTCGCGGCCTTCAGGATATTCAACACCAGCTTGGTCGATGTGTCGCTGTCCGACAGCGTGTGTGCGCCGCCACAGCAGGCGGTCTTCAGCGGGAACTCGACATTTTCCGCACCCGCGGCTGCGAGCAGGTCATCCATGAAATGCGGCTTCGATGTGGATTCGCTGCCCGGGCCCTGGTCTTTTTCCGGGAAGATATGCCGCGGCCGCGTGTACATGCAGCCGTAGTAGTTGGCAATCTTTATGCCCTGCAGGGAATTCTTGACGCGCTCGCGCAACCCGTCTTCGCCAATCGTCTCCTTGATCCAGTCGAGCGCGTGAATGGTTTCGACCTGACCGGACTCATAGGTCTTGTGTCCTGCTTTCTTCGACAGCTTGTCGACAACGGCGACCGAATCCGCGTCGTTCTTGAGGTCGTACTCGGCTTTCTTCAGGTTGTGATAGCAGCCATTGCACGGCGCCATCACAACGTCCATGTCCATCTCGTTAGCCGCGACTGACATTACGCGCGACGACAGGTAAGTCTGGATCTTCGGGTCGATGTTTTTCACTTCCATCGCGCCGCAGCAATTCCAGTTTTCAACCTCTACCAGGTCGAGTCCGAGCTTCTTGCCAACCGCCTTCGTTGAGCGATTATACGAGTGCCCTGTTCCTTCGAGTGCACAGCCCGGGTAGTAAGCAACCTTCTGGTATTTGTCTTTCTTTGTCATTTGTCCGCCTGCAGCTTCAGAGCACGGCGCTGTTCGTCATGCTTCTCGTCGATGTAGTCCTGGATGGCCGCGGAAGCCGCAGACCAGTTGCTGGTGCGTGGTGCAATGACCGTGGCCAGCCCCATTCTCGCCAGTAGCCCGACGGGCAAGCCGCCGATCATCTTCTTCACCAGTTCGATCATCCAGCCTTGTGTCAGTTTCTGATTGGTGCGCTGAAAGAAACGACGTATCGTGCGGCTTTCCTCGATCTTGCCGGTCGCGACAATCTGCTCGGTAAAGACCTCGTCAAAATGCATTGATGGCGACTTCGGCGTGTGTCCTTTTTGCTCGAGCCAGTGCGATGTCGCTTTCATAACGCCTTCCGGAAACACGTCTCGCGGGCAGGCGTAAGTGCACTTGTTGCACGAGACACACTGCCAGATGATGTCCTTGTCGCGCAGCAGTTCTGACTCCATGCCCATGCGAATGAGATAGATCCAGTAGCGCGGGTTAAACTCCGGATTAATCGCATTGACGGTGCACGAGTTTGTGCAGGAACCGCATTGCCAGCAGCGGTGAATATGCTCACCTCCGGGCAACGCCGAAATCTCTTCCTCCAGCTCCTCGTTATAGTCGGTCACAACGCGTGACTCGATGAACGTGCTCCAGTGACCCGAAACATCGATACCGTCGATCACAAGCGATTCGTGCTCGTGCAGATTCTCCGGCCGGATCAGCGATTTTTCATGAATTGGCATAGCCGCTACTGTCCTGTCAGCAATTTGCTGTCGTCGAGGACAAACGCCTCGCCGTCAATCGATTTAAGTCGTGTGCGAGCGCTTCCGGGTCGCACGCCATCAAGGCCCAGCAGTCGGCGTGTATGCCGCATCGGATCCTCGGGTGCCGTAAAGTCGGCCCGCAGGTAGCTGCCGCCCTGCTCGCAGATGTAATGGGCATAGATTTGCGCGCATAACACGTCGACGTAGAACAACGTGTCACGAAACACGCCGTTGTCGCTCAGGAACTGTGTTAACTCCTCGCGCAGCATGATGAACGTGCCGTAGCCGTCGCCGACAGGTATCTTCATGTGATCGACATCGTCGCCGTGCCAGATCTCGCGCACTACGCCGGTGTTTGCTTTGGCATCCCATACCCAGCGATTCATCATCGGCACGCGTTCCGGGTACGCGTTGTGCAATAATTCGGTAGCGAGATCACGAACCCAGCGGTGACGTTTATCGTCAGGAAAATGCTCGCAGAAACGCGCAACACGACTGTCGATGGAATCGCTGTCGTCAAACAGTGCCAGTAGCGCCGGTTGTATGCGCGCATACGCATCGTCGTCAAGCCAGCTGCCAATACGGCGGCGGACTGTCGCCATAAACGTGCACAAGCCCTTGAAGGTCTCGAGGTCCAGTTCCTCAACCGGCTTGTCGACGAGCTCCTGGCGGAACATCAGGCTCTTCAGCTTCACCGCCTCTACGTAACGCTCGATACCGCCGTGTTCTTCGGCGCCGCTGACCATGGCGCGCATGCCGGCGCGCAACGCGTCGGCGCTGAGGTCCAGAACCGGACGCTCAAAGTCGTTGCTGCGCATTGCCTGTGACGACGCCATATCCTGTCGCTCAGGCCGACTTGTCCAGCTCACGAAGGCTGGAAAGCACCGCCATCGCAGCCGCATGGCCCTGTGCGATCGAGTCGTCAATCGTTTCGGGGCCAGTAGCCGCGCCGGCGACAAAGACACCGGGACGCGATGTCTCGCCCATGGCGCCGTAGCGATTCGCGACATCGATATAACCGTGCGTCTCGAGGTCGATACCAAAGGTCGACGCAATGTCCGTGTTATCTACGTTGGGGTCCATGCCGATTGCGTGCACAACCATGTCGAACGGGATCGTTATCGGGCGCTTCACCAGCGTGTCTTCACCTTTGACGATGAGTTTTTCGCCGTCTGATGTTACCTCCGCAATACGCGCCTTGATGTACTTGACCTTGAACTCCTCCTGGCTGCGCCAGTAGTACTTGGTCTCGTAGAGACCGAAGGTCCTGATATCCATGTAGTAGATGTAGACGTGGCAATCCGGCAGCTCTTCGCGAATTTCCATGGCCATGTTCGCCGAGACCGTGCAGCAGATTTTCGAACACCATTCGCGGCCAATCTGGCGGTCACGGGAGCCAACACAAAGCAGGATTGCAACGCGCTGCGGCTTCCTGCCATCGGACGGACAACGCACGCCGTTGCCCGACGAGATCATCTGCTCAACCTGGGTCGTGGTGACGACGTCAGGGAAGGTCCCAAAACCCCACTCGGGTTTGTTGACCGAGTCAAAGTGCGTGAAGCCGCTGCACAAAATCGCCGCTTCGACGTCGAGGGTCTCACCACCCGACAGTGTCGCGGTGAAGTTTCCGGGCGTGCCATCAAACGCAGTCACTTTGGTGCCCGTCTTCGTTGTTACGTGCGTGTCGTCAACAACGCGCTGCACCATGCCGCCAATGGCGTCCTTCGCCCACTCACCGGTTGGCACCAGCTTGGCATAGCCGGAGATTATCGGTGCGCCGCCAAGAATGTCTTCTTTCTCGACGATGACACAGTCTTTGCCCACTGTCGCAAGGCTGTGGGCCGCGGCCAGACCCGCCGGACCACCGCCCAATATCAGGATCGGTTTGCTCATTTTTCTTGCTCGATTGAAGCCCGGTCAACGCGCTGGAAGCCAGGGCCGGAGGTGATCATCAAACGCGGGTCGTAAAGGGTTTCGCCCCTGCCCGCCTCAACATCCTTCAGATAGGCTTCGAACTCGGCTTTTTTCGCCTGCCAGTCGATGCCCAGTTTTTCCATCAGCGTCTCGGTTGACGACGCATGCCAGTGCGATTGCACAATCTTGTACGGGTGCGCACCACACACCAGCGCCGCGAACTGGCAGTCGGCCAGCACCGGCATGTCAACAGGTTTACCCGCGGCGGCGCCAATCCACTGGTTCTTGTCCAGGGTCGTGATGCAGCCAGTGTCGTGCCCGATCATCATGTCGGCATGTGCCTCTTCCTGGGCGACCCGCAGCTTGCGATCGATCGCAAAGGAGCGTGTAAATTCGCGCTCAGAAATGATGTGCCGGAAGCCGAATCCGCAGCAGTCATACCAGGTCGAGTAGTCGATGACCTGCGTGCCCAGAGTCTCGAGAAGGCCGGTGGACACGGCGACCCGGTTGCCATCCAGAACGTCATCATCATAGATCGCATCCTCCGGGACCATCTTGTAGACGTGGCAGGCAGGATGCACCGTTGCACGAATATTGCTGCAGTCGATGATCTGGTGCTCCTTGATGCGGTCTCGCATGACATGCAGCCACTCCGAGTAATGCACGACCTCTTCCGGAATGAGCAGCTTGCCATCGACCAGCCGGCCCAGCTTGCCAAGAATCTTCTTGACGCGTTCACGCAACTTCGCAGAGTGCAGCAGGTAGCCGCGCACTTCCTTGTAGTTGCCGAACGAGGTGCCGCAATGCACCAGCGGGTAAAAGTAACCGTCCGGCAGCCCCTGTGCCTTGGCCGACACATAGGCCTGGTGGAAGTTACGCAGGAACACCGCGGCCAGGCTTTCCAGATTGCCAATGCCCGAGCCGTGATAATTCCACGCCGTGCACGATGTCTGGTCAGTCTCATCCAGGTAGCGGATGTCCATCTTGTTCATCAGCCACAGCAGCGATGCCGGGTAGCCGGGAATGTTGCCGCACTGGCCGCAGGACTTGTGATGCCAGAGCTGTGTTGTCGGAACTTTCTTGTCCCAGCCGTACAGTGTCTTCACGGTAACGGGCTCGTGCTCGTCGGTGACCCGATGCACAGCGATCTCGCCATCTTTCTCGAGCTGCCACATGACGTCGCGTACGTCCTCAACGCGGTCCTTGTTGGTCAGCATGGATCGCTTGTTGACGATCTGCTCCACCCACACCGTGGCTACCTGCGCTTCCTTCGGACTCAGATTTGCATCTGTCCACTCGCTGCCATGGCCCGTGAAGCGCTCGCCGTCATTACCGTTTTCTGTTGCCATCAAATTCTCCGCTGCTAGTCGTCGTCCTGCTCTTCCAGGAAGTCATCCCAGTCATCTCGCTTCTCATCCATGATGTCGCAGATGACATCGAACAGGTTCTCGTCGATTGTCTCGAGGCTGTCGAGCACGCCGGTCTCTTCCCAGATCGTGTACAGCTCTACCGAGGTTTTCAGGTTTACTTCCCACGCCGTCTTGGTCGTATGCAACGTTGGCATGGGAATGGCTTTGCGCAGAATCTCCAGCGGTGCGTCGACCTTGGAAATATTCGGGCCCCAGTCGGCAAAGCCTTCAGGATTGATCATGTCGGGGGACAGCTGGTTGCCGGTCGAAATCAGTTTCAGCATGACGCGACTGAATGGCCGCAACACGCTCTTGGCCGATTCCATGCCGTGCTTGATGGCGACCTCGCGCATAAGCATGACAAGGCCGCCTGGAGAATTGCCGAACGGACAGCGAGCTGCACAGGTATAACACTGCGCGCAGGACCAGATCTTTTCCTGCATTGCGTCGTAAATGCCGTCGAGGTTCTCAGTCCATAAGAGCTGCACGATTTCTCGAGGGCTGAAGTCGTAATAATGTGCAGCGGGACAGGTTGCGGTGCAGATGCCGCAGTTGAGACAGCCGTTCAGTTCATGATCGAAGCGCAGGTCTGCCTGGATATCCTGAAAGATTTCCTCGAGCTTGTCGCGGCCGATCTCGGGTTCATCGGCAACCGGGTCACCGATGTATTGCTGAATGCGCGAAGTAGCGGCGTGAGACATACGATCTACCTGTTAGTTAGTAAGACAGCACCTTCACATCTTCTTCCATGACTTCCTCGATGAGGTGTGCGCCACCGACGATGCCCTCACACTCGGGAATCAGGTCATCTTTGGTCATGTCGAACAAATCGAGATTAGGCGAGCAACAGTAGAATTTGGCTCCAGCCTCGTGGGCATCCTGGATAAAGCTGTATACGGATTTCGGCGAGCCTTCCTTGACGAACAACTTTTCGGCAACGCCTTTCTTCATCAGCCGACCCGCGGTCGCGGTACAGATGACGTCTACCTGGTAGTCCATCGCCGCAGCGACGGTTGCCTGGAAAATTGGCGCGCCCAGTTCTTCACCGTTGCGAGGGTCGGTATTCGCCATGACGATTATGAGTTTCTCAGCCATTTTCTTGTTCCCCTGATGTCAGACTCGGTCTAACAGCTAATTAGCATATACTAAAATACTTAAGAAGACATTAGCCTGGTGCATTGCACCAGGCCGGTCATGATCGGCACGAGTTCGTCCTCGATACCGCGCTGCAATTCACGCAGACGCTGTATGCCTTCTGCCGAATTCTCTGGTACCTCTTCGAATTCCATAATCAGGTCTTCGACCATGCCTAGCTTAATTCCAGGGTTGGCCGAAAAACCATAAGCATTGTCACCAACCTGCCAGACCGCGGCATGACCGTGTTGATCCCGCGCCAGCACCCTGGCAGACGCGGGCGGTACCGCTCGATCACGCATATACACAACCTGGCTGAAACTCTCCGGCAGAAAACCGTTCAATGCATTGTCATCACAGCGCGTGACGGTGATAGCTTCAAAGATAAGGTCGGTGGCTTCCACCGTGCCGCCCGCCGCCAGCGCCAGCACCTGCGCGCCAACGCCAAAAGCGATAACGGGGATGCCTTGTTCGAGCTTTTGCCGCGTCAGGTCTACCTCCTGCTGCAGCGTTGGCAAGTCACGCCCGCCCGCGCTGCCCCAGGGTCCGCCGCCCAGCAGGAACAGCGCATCGGCCGGCAACTTCGCATCCGGCAGACTGCCGCCGCTCGCGAACGGCCGAAAATACTGAAAGCGCACACGACGCCCTTCCAGGTGATCTTCGATCAGTCCGAGGTATTCGCCAGAGGTGTGTTGAATAACGGCCACAACCTTCATCGGCGTCCCGGAACGCGTCGCAAGTTCAAAGGCGCTACTGCTGCAGTTACCCATGAGCGGCCCGCAGTGCATCGTCGATCGCCGCTTTGAAATCCGCAGGCGCCACGCTCAGCGTATCGATCTCCGTCTGTGCAAAAAATGACTCCAATGACGCGTCGACATCGTCAAGGTTGCAACCTTGCAGGTGCGCTTCCAGGTCAAACACAACCCGCGGCGGCGTGACAAAAAAGTCGCCACTGATCAGGACACGCTGCAACACGGACCGCGGTGCACCCTCGAGCTTCACGAACGCATTTACCGTGCCACCGGGGCCCGTATGTGAGCCCGCGAAAACCGCAGCGTCACTTCCAGGGTTATCGATTTCTGCGACAAATTCATCGCTGCCGATCTCTTCGTCGAAATACTGCTGCGCGAGCGACTCCTCTGCAGCAGAGATGTCACCTGCCTGAGCAGAAATGCCGAAATGCTCGCAAAGTCCGTCCACGATTGCCTGCTTGATGGTCGGTATGTCCGGCAGCTTGTCGCCGAGCAGTTCTTTCAGAGTGACGACGCGCATCGACGCCGAGTCAAGATCGCGTTTCCTGAGTTTGCTCTCGGGGACGGTGAGCGCGCTAACCATGTGCTCGGGATTCAGGTCAACCAGCACCGTGCCCTGATAGATCAGGATGTCGCCGTCAAAAAAGCCGCCGGTCCCGCTTATCTTGCGTCCGTCGACTTCGATGTCGTTGCGCGGTCGGAAGCGCGCATCGACGCCGAGCGTCGATAGCCCGGCGGCGACCGCATTGCAGATCTCGCGCGCCAGATCCGGCAAGGCAGCAATGCCCAGCGCCGAGCGATGGAACACGATCTCCCAGCCGAGCTGGCCTTCATCAAGGTAAATGGCACCGCCACCGGTGATGCGCCTTACCGTTCCCACGCCTTGCTTGTTGCAGTAGTCGACGTCGATCTCGCGACTGAGATCCTGATGCCGTCCGAGCAGCGCCGTCGGCGGAAAGCGCAGGAAACGGATGGTGTCGGGCACCTTGTCCGCCTGACGCAGCTCAATTAGCGCTGCATCAAATGCGATATTGGCGCGCCCTTCGCGAACGCCGGTATCGATGATCCGAAAGTTTGCGGACACCGGCTTCCTACTCGACCCGCACCGGGATATCGAGCTGTTTGCGAATCAACTTGATGTCTTTTTTCTTCGGCTGGAACGGGTAACTCGCGATATTGCTCGGCGGTGAATCGCCGTAGGGCCTGTCGCAGGCGGAAATATCGTCCTGGAACTTGCCCGGACATCCGGAGGTGCGGAACGCTATACCGGCATCGATTACGTCAGCGAGTTCCGATGGTGCGAGTCCGTAGTGCTTCACCCTGCCCTGTTCATCGAAGCGCATCTGCTCGACGCGCACACCCTGGTAGTCGATCAGGTAGCGGGCCAGCTGCACACGCCGCCACTGGTCGCGAGGCGTGGCCGGCAGGTGGTCCATCAGCGAACCCTGTTCCGGGAAGAAACAGAACATGTGGCTGTGACCACCCATGTCGACCAGTTGCTGCACCAGCTGCAGGACTTCGAATTCGGTCTCGCCCATGCCAACGATAATGTGTGCGCCAAACTTCTGCGGACCGAAAATATCGCGCGCGTCTTCAAGAATCTCCCAGTACTTCGACCATTTGTGCGGCGACTGCACGCCCTTGCCGCGAGTCCGGTCAAACAGCTCCGGTGTCGCAGCGTCCAGCGCGACGGTGAAGATATCGGAACCCAGATCCCGGGTCCTCTGCACATCGTCTCGCGTCATCGTGGTCGGGTTCGACAGTATGGAAACCGGTATCGCATCCGGATCAATTTTCGAGAACCACTGCTGCAGAACATCGAAGGTATCGGCTTCCGACCTGGGATGCGTGATCATCGATACGCACATGCGGTGAAAGGGGCTGTTCTCCGGGTCCTGGGCAACGATATCCACGATCTCGGCCATCGGCACGGCGGGCCAGTCGACGCGAATGAAGTTTCTGTCGGCGTAGTCGCGGTCCGCTTCGCGATGACGCGCCAGGCCGCAGTAAGCGCAATTGGCACGGCACCCTTCCGGATAAGTCAGCAGAAGGTTCAGGCAGCGTGTGCATTCGCAGCGATGCATGCGTCCACCCATGATGCCGAGCGTAATGGCTGCGGCGGTCGACAGCTGCACGTATTCGGGCGACTTCATGTGCGGTGCCATGTAATTGTCGTTGGGCAAATACACGCCCTGCGGCGGCAGATCATTGTCCTTGACGTGACGGCCATTCCTGCGCTCAACCGGCGTTTTTAACGGTGCGCGCGGCTGCATGGCATCGAACGCATTGAAGTCGTTATCGCCGTCTGTAGCGGCGGGCGAGGTCTTGTGCTCTATGCAACCCATCGTGATCTGTCCTGAGTGTTGAATTGAGTACCGATCTTGATCGAACAGCAGGAGTGCGCCTGTTCAAACGGTCGGCCTATGGTGTGGGCGACTGACACAGCGCCGTCTGCCGGAAACGCGATGCCATCGAGACCGGCCATAATGGCGTAGGCATCGGTGACGCGCTTGTGCATGCCGGGTGGTCGCGCGCAGCCCAGCAACACCTGTTGCTCGGGCAAACGCTGGCGCGCCGCGGCGAAAATATGGCCAACGTCACTGGTTTCCGGAGTCACGAAGGTGCCCGGCTTCGCGTAGAACGGCATGATGACCACCAATACCAGTGCGTTCACGTCGTAGCGACTCACGATATCGAGCGCGTTGGTCTCGCCCAGTATCTGGCCGTAGTGCAGGCCAATGACGATGTGCGGCGTCACCTCCATAGAGGTCGATGCCAGGGCCGCGAGCGTCTGCTCGAAGTCGTCTACCGGTCGCTTGAGCTTGTAGACCTGTTCGATCGTCTCCTGGGCGCCAATGACGTCCATCATGACCGTATCCACGCCGGCCGCTTCCATGTCTTTGGCGCGCTGCTCGTCGAGCAACGCCGTATGCACGGCAATCTTGAGCGCGGGAAAATCGCTTTTCAGCCGCTCAATTACCGGCATGTAGCGGCCATAAGGAATTTCGTTCTTCTTGTTGGAGCCGCCACTCAAGAGGAAACCGGTCAGGCCCTCGGCGGCAATCAGCTGCCGGACTTTCTGCTCCAGCATGTCCGGGTCCGTGGCCGGAATCATCGGCTCCAGGATTTTCTTCTGGCAATGGTCGCAATTCAGACCGCAGGCACCTGCCGTGATGGAGAAGGCGGGAAAACTGTTCTTGCCACAACCTTCAAGTTCACTGCTTTCATACTCCTTGAATGTCGGCGTCGAAAAGCGCACAGGGCGTGGCGGCATGCCGGCGGCGCGAGCCTCCAGCATCGCGACCAGGCCCTCGTCGAACACCGCGTCTTCGAGATCTTCCAGTTGACTGATTTCTTCAAGCCACGCCATGGCTTCTCCTTGTTGGCGGCAATACAAAAGACGGCAACGATGTTACGGACTGCCGAATCTCGCCGCGATAAGCACTATCCGCGATCGTCGTCAGCCACTCTGGCTCGACGTCTTCCTCGTCGATGAGGTCGCATTCCATTGCGGCCAGCACGTCCTGCACCACAGGCGGCAACGACGTCGGAATATCGGCGCCGATCAATGTCGCCCACATCCCGGACCAGTAGCGCGCCACCGTCCAGGGATTGTAACCGCCACCGCCCAGCACAACCGTTGCGACACCCGGCTGCATGACGCGCTGCAGTGTTTGCCAAAGCGCCACGTTGCTCAACATCATACCCGACAGTGGGTCGCCGGCCAGGCAGTCCGCTCCGCAGCAAATAACCATGCCATCGACCGCCTGCATCTCAATGAGCGGCAACACCACGGCATCGACCAGGAACTCAAGCTCGCTGTCATTGAAGCCTTTCGGTACCGGCAGGTTGTAAGCGCCATGCGACAGACCCTCGCCTGCCTTGCCGCTGTAGGGCCAGCGATTCTCCTCGTGAATAGAGATCGTGGTAACGCGGTCGTCGTCAACGAACGCCGCCTCGACGCCATCGCCATGATGGGCATCCAGGTCGAGATACAGCAATCTTTCCCGGCCCGCGTGCAACATCGTTCGCAGCGCGAACACCGGATCGTTGAAATAGCAAAAGCCGCTGGCACGATCGGCCCGTCCGTGATGAGTGCCACCCGACGGGTGGAAGGCAACATGGCCTGCGAGCGCCAGCCTGGCCGCTGCGATGGACCCGCCAACCGTCATTGCCGCACGCTCGAAAAGACCCTCGAAAACGGGATTCTCCATTGTGCCAATCGCGTACTTTTCCCTTACTTCGGGGCTGACGCGACCTTCGGAGTCTGCGTATTGCAGCGCAGCTACATAGTCAGGATCATGAAACTCAAGCAGTTCGGAAACGCTGGCTTGCGTGGTGTCGTGAAATTGCTCTGCAGGCAACCAGCCCAGCGCAGTGACGATATCGAGCACCGCAGCGTGACGCACAATGTTCAAGGGGTGATGACTGCCGAAAGCAGCGCGACGATAGATCTCGCTACCCACGTACACAGGCGCCATCAGGCGATGTTGAGAATTATCATTTAGCAAGGCACCGAGAGTATTCTTTTCCCCTAATAAAGACAATTCTGATATTCTAATATTCGATTTCATGCGCCCTGCGCGACCGGACCTGAGGTAAACAACCATGTCTGCACCCGAAGAAAAAAGCATGTCGATCATCGTGACCAAGGGGTCACTGGACTGGGCGTATCCGCCCTTTATCCTGGCAACGACTGCCGCGGCGATGGGCCTGCCCGTCACAATGTTCTTCACGTTTTACGGCCTGCCACTGCTGCTGAAGAAACTGGACCTGCAGTTAACCGCAGCCGGTAACCCCGCCATGAAGATGCCGATGGCCGGCGGTCACATGGGGCTGCCAAACCTGTTGACGGCCATTCCCGGCGTTGATGCGGCCTGCACCAAGATGATGAAAAACCTGATGAACAAGAAAGGCGTTGCGTCCATCGAAGACCTTCGCGAGATGGCGATCGATGCCGAGATTCGAATGATCGCCTGCCAGATGACGATGGACCTGTTCGAGTACACGCTCGACGACATGATCGAAGGACCCGAACTTGGCGGCGCAGCGACCTACATCGAATGCGCAACGAAAGCCGATATCAACCTGTTCATATAACAACAAACCACGGAGCACCAGCACATGGCTGACCACACACTTGATGCCAAGGGACTCAACTGCCCCTTACCTATTCTCAAAGCTCGCAAGGCGCTGAAGGAAGTTCCCGACGGCGGCACGCTGGAAATCATTGCAACAGACCCGGGTTCGGTCGCTGACTTCCAGGCGTTCTGCCGGCAAACCGGTAACGAGCTGCTTGAGTCGTCAGAGGACGGTGACATTTACCGCTTTTTAATCAAGAAGACCGCGTGATCTGAAGACCGCGTGACCTAACGTGCTATAGAGCTCACACAAGGAAACCCTGGCCATGGCCGTCCTACCAGGCTTGATCCTCGCGCTACTGCTGGCCTTCGCGGGCCAGTACCTGTCCGACTTTATTGGCAAGGACCTGATGGGCCTGCCGAAGAGTCCGATAAGCGCCATCATGATGGCGATCATTCTCGGCATCATCATTCGCAATACCATCTCGTTGCCAGCGACGTTTCAGGCAGGTATCAGGTTCGGCCTGGTCCGCGTACTGCGACTCGGCATAGTGCTGCTGGGTATTCGACTCAGTCTCGGTGAGGTCGGTGCGATCGGCTTGAAAGCGTTGCCGATCATATTTGGCGTCGTCGCATCCGCGTTGCTGATCGTGACCTATTTCAGCCGCAAACTTGGCCTCAGTGCGAAGCTCGGTACACTGATCGCAGTCGGCACCAGTATCTGTGGGGCAACGGCAATTGTCGCCACGGCGCCAACTATCAATGCCAAGGACGATGAGATCGCGTACTCAGTTGCCTGTATCACATTGTTTGGTGTTATCGCGATGCTGGTGTATCCGTTCGCGGCTCACTGGATATTCTCGGGCGACGTCACTGCAGCGGGCCTGTTCCTTGGCACGTCCGTGCACGAAACCGCACAGGTCGCGGGCGCCGGGCTGGTCTACGAGCAGTACTACAACGACCCGCAGGCACTTGATACCGCCACGGTAACCAAGCTGGTACGAAACCTCGGCATGATCCTGATCATTCCGCTGATGGCGGTGCTCTATCATCGCAACTCGGACGACGGCGGCGAGGCACCGAAGTGGTACACCATGATTCCGTTGTTCATCATTGGCTTCGCGCTAATGAGCCTGCTGCGTACCATTGGCGACATGGGTGATCTCGCATTCGGCGTCCTGCAGCCCGCAACCTGGAAAGCCATTGTCGGCAATACGAAGGAAGCCGCAGAGGTCTGCCTGGCGGTGGCAATGGCGTCCGTGGGACTCGGCACCAGTATCAAGGGGCTCAAGGACATCGGGCTCAAGCCGCTGGGTGTCGGCCTGTTTTCCGCGGTGCTCGTTGGTGCCGTCAGCATCCTGCTCATTTCGATTCTGCACTAGGGGAGACAGCAAGTGGCAGCCAAACGACGAGGAATTCACGAGCTTTATGACGAAGACCCGACGCAGGCTGACGAGCTGGTCTGGGGAAGGAAAAGCGACCCGATCAGCAGGCGCGGCTTCCTGACGAAAGGTGGACTGCTCGCCATGTCGGCGGCCATCGGTGCATCGATTCCGTTTGCGCACCTGATGCCGCGGGGCCTGATACCGGCGGCGCTTGCGCAAAGCGACCAGCCGTTTGAAATACCCGGTAAAGAAGGCCTCATCGTCCTTAACGATCGACCTTTGAATGCCGAGACGCCGGCGCATCTGCTGGACGATCGCGTCACCCCGGCCAGCCGCCTGTTCGTGCGCAATAACGGTATTCCACCGGTGACGACTGACATCGACGCTGATGCCTGGGAGCTCGAATTCTCCGGCGAGTCAATTGCACGTGAACTGACCATGACGGTCGCCGAGCTTAAAGAAAAATTCAAGCACTACACCTACCAGCTGCAGCTCGAATGCGGCGGTAACGGCCGCAGCGAGTTCGTCCCGCCGGCATCCGGCAACCAGTGGTCGATCGGTGCAGTGGGCTGCCCGGAATGGACCGGCGTGCGACTTAAGGACGTGCTCGATTTCGTCGGCGTCAAAGAAGACGCCGTGTACGTTGCCTATTACGGTGCGGACCGGCACGCCAGTGGCGACCCGGAGAAAGCGCCGATTTCGCGCGGCGCACCGATGCACAAGGCGCTGGAACCCGAGACACTCATCGCGTGGGCGATGAATGGCGAGGAAATTCCGCCGCATAACGGCTATCCGCTGCGACTGGTCTGCGCCGGTTGGCCCGGATCTGTCAGCGGCAAGTGGCTGAAGAAGATCGTCGTGCGCAACCAGATTCACGATGGCCCGAAGATGACCGGAACCGCGTATCGAACCCCCTGCAAGCCCGTCGCTCCGGGCACCAAGTTACCTGACGATGAGATGTGCATTATCGAATCGATGCCGGTGAAGTCATTACTCACCTTTCCGAAATCCGGTATCGAGCATCCGCAAGCTGAGCCACTCGCTGTTCGCGGCCATGCGTGGGCCGGCGACCTGGAGGTGCAGGAGGTTTTCGTCTCCGTTGACTTCGGCGCGACCTGGAACAAGGCCGAGCTGAGCAAAGCCGTGAACAGATTCGCCTGGCAACACTGGAGTTCTTCAGTGCGCTTTCCCGAGACAGGCTATTACGAAATCTGGGCGCGCGCTGTCGACAGCGCCGGCCGTTCGCAACCTATGGTGCTGCCAGGGTGGAACCCGAAGGGCTACCTGAACAACGCCTGTCACCGAATCGCCGTACAGGCCGTTTGATGACGGCACTGTCGCGCACGTGCGTGCTGTTGCTGACCGGGCTGCTGCTCGCCTGCTCCCCTCCTGAGCCCGCAGCCGAAGAACAGGCTCAGGCAGTGCCGCTCGCCGAACCGGGCCCGCCACAAATCGATGACGTAACTGGATTTGTGATGGCAGGCGACTGGGAGTTGGTGCGCGCGAATTGCACGGCGTGCCATTCCGCGAAGCTCATCACTCAACAACGTGGCAGTGCGCAGCAATGGCTCGACCTGATTCGCTGGATGCAGGCCAAGCAAAACCTGTGGCAATTTGAGCCCGCGGTCGAAGAACGCATCATCGCCTACCTGACCGAATTCTACCCGCCGGATGCAGATCGCCGTCGTGCAGCGATACCACCCGACCTGATGCCACCTAATCCGTATACAGCTGGCAACCCACTGTAGGCCTCAGTCGAGCGCGACGCAGCGCAGGTCTTCTGCCGCAGTGCATGGCTCCCCTATCAATTTGCCGCTGAAGGCGGTAGAACAATGTCCATCACGAATACGAGAGGCAAGTCATGGATTTAGGAATCAGCGAGCGCGTCAGACCGTTGCTCGAAGCCGTCCGCTCATTTATCGACGAGAAGGTAATACCGGTCGATGAGGAGTTCCTCGCCGAAGTCGACAAAGGCGATCGCTGGTCGTTTACCGATCGTCAGACCGAAATTATCGAAGGACTGAAATCGGCCGCGCGCGAGCAGGGCCTGTGGAATTTCTGGTTGACCGACAGCGACAGGGGCTACGGACTCAGTACTGTTGAATACGCCTACCTTGCCGAAGAAACAGGGCGCGCCTACCTCGCAGCGGAAGCATTCAACTGCAGCGCGCCGGACACGGGCAACATGGAAGTGCTGGAACGTTTCGGCAGCGAGGAGCAGAAAGCAGAGTGGTTGCAACCGTTGCTCGAAGGCAAGATCCGCTCGGCTTATGCGATGACCGAACCTGCGGTGGCGTCGTCAGATGCCACCAATATCAGCACCTCGGCTGTGCTCAAGAACGGTGAGTGGCACATCAACGGCGAAAAGACCTACATATCCGGCGCTGGTGACCCGCGCTGCAAGATCATGATCTGCATGGTGAAGAGCAACCCCGACAATGACCGGCACACACAGCATTCGCAAATCCTGGTGCCGATGGACACACCGGGCGTCGAGGTGGTTCGTGGCATGGGCGTATTCGGTCACGACGATGCGCCGCACGGTCACATGCACATCCGCTTGACCGATGTGCGTGTAGCGGAAGCCAACGTGGTCCTGGGCGCAGGCCGCGGCTTTGAAATCGCACAGGGACGGCTGGGGCCCGGTCGCGTACACCATTGCATGCGCGCAATTGGTATGGCGGAACGCGCATTGCAGCTGCTGTGCCGACGCGCTGTGAGCCGCACCGCATTTGGCAAGCCGCTCGCCAAGCTCGGCGGCAACTACGACAAGATTGCCAACGCACGAATGAACATCGACATGGCACGGCTGCTCACGCTGAAAACGGCGCACGCCATCGACACGCTCGGCGTAGCCAGGGAAACTCACAACTGGATCTCGAAGATCAAGGCTGTCGTTCCGAGTGTCGCAATCGACATTATCGACGACGCCATCCAGATGCATGGCGCAGCCGGCGTCTCCCAGGACTTTCCTCTTGCAGCCATGTACACGGCCGCGCGCACCCTGCGACTGGCCGACGGCCCGGACGAGGTGCACCGCATGGTCGTGGCACGCAACGAACTGCACCCGTACTTCAAGGAGCTGTCCTGATGCGCGCACTGGTCTGCAAGCAGTACGGCCCGCCGGGAAGCCTGGTCCTCGAGGACATGGAATCACCACAACCGGGACCCGACGAAGTACTCATCGATGTAGCCGCCGCTGGCGTCAACTTTCCGGACCTGCTGATCATCGCCGGTGAATACCAGGTCAAGACACCGCCGCCATTTGTACCGGGTGCAGAGGTTGCTGGCATCGCCGCGGCCGTCGGCAGCAACGTCAGCCATGTAAAGGTCGGCGACCGCATCATGGGTGCCACGCCCAATGGCGCGTTTGCGGAACAACGGCTGATGGATGCCAGGCTGGTCGCACACGTGCCTGACGGAATGAGTCTGCAGCAGGCAGCCGGTTTCCTGGTGACCTACGGCACCAGCTATCACGCACTCAAGCAGTGCACAGCCTTGCAGGAGGGCGAGACCCTGCTGGTACTGGGTGCCGCGGGTGGCGTCGGCATAGCCGCGGTCGAAATTGGCAAGGCGATGGGCGCAAGGGTCATTGCCGCCGCCAGTAGCAACGACAAGCTCGAGTTCGCGCGACAATTCGGCGCGGACGACGTAATCAACTACTCCGAGCAGTCATTACGTGACGAGATCAAGCGCCTGACGGACGGCAATGGCGTCGATGTGGTCTACGACCCGGTCGGTGGTGAGCTGTCGCAGCAAGCGTTACGCGGCCTCGCATGGCACGGCCGCCTGCTGGTGGTCGGCTTTGCCTCGGGCGATATTCCGAATTTCCCCGCCAACCTTGCGCTGCTCAAGGAAGCCAGCATCCAGGGCGTCTGGTGGGGCACCTGGTCGGCGAAGAATCCGGCCGCGCAAATCGAGAATATGCAGGCGCTGGGCGCCTTGTTCGCGGCCGGCAAAATCAAGCCACAGGTCACGGAGTCATACCCGCTGGATCGCTTCGAGGACGCGTTTGCCGCAATAGCCGAGCGTCGCGCCAAGGGCAAAGTCACGCTGACCATGGACTGATCGCGCCGACTGCGCGGCCGCAGCTGTGATATGGTAGCCGGCAATTTTTTTACGGAGAAATTGCATGAGTCAGGCTACATCGGGCGACAAAGTCCGCATTCACTACACCGGCAAACTGGACGACGGCACTATGTTTGACAGTTCCGCGGGACGCGACCCTCTCGAATTTGAACTGGGTACCGGACAGGTTATTCCGGGATTCGACACTGCCGTTGACGGCATGAATGTCGGCGACAGCAAGAATGTTGCGATACCGCCAGAGCAGGCCTACGGCGAACGCCATGAACAACTGATTCAGGCTGTGCCGCGAAGCGCATTGCCAGAAGAGATCAAGCCCGAGGTTGGCATGCAGCTACAAAGCCAGAGCCCGGACGGACAGGTCATGATGCTGGCCATTACCGAGGTCGCCGACGACACTGTCACGGTTGATGGTAATCACCCGCTTGCCGGTCAGACCCTGAATTTCGATATCGAACTGGTCGAGATCGTCGGCAAGATCATCGTCTGAAAGCGCGCAAATCGCGACAAAAAAAGGGCCCTCGAACGAGGGCCCTTTGCATTTCTGCCGCCGGCGTACTACTTGCCGAACGCAACGCCGACTTCAACGCCGTACGTCCTTGGCGCCGCAATATTGACGTGCGTCGTGCCAAATGCAGCCGTCGATATATCAGTGACGCCGGTAATGCGATCATTATCGGTCAGGTTCTTGCCCCAGACTGCCGCATTCCACTTGCCGTCATCGCTTTCCCAACCGATGCGAGCGTTCAGATCCTTGCGATCGTTGAACAGCCCGGGAATGGTCGGGTCGATCAGGTCCGGATCATCTGCACGCGTATTCTCGTTGAAAATATACTCCGCGCGGATGGTCAGCGAACCATTGGCAATTTCCGGATACCACTCTGCCAACAGCGTGTAGTCAGTAGCTGTAGAGCCGGTGCTGACTTCGCTTTCAACGAGGTCACCGACGGCATTGTAGAACGGCTCCCATGTAGACGTGGTGTCGCGGTAGGTCGTCAATGCACCAAAGCGCAGCGAATCAATCGGCGTCCAGTTCAGGACCAGTTCAACACCCTCGATTTCCTGGTCACCGTTAATGATTCTCGGCAATGCATTTGGTAGTCCCGGCGGTTTCGAATCCACCGTTCGCGAACGGCCATCAATATTCAACCGGAACAGTGCCACCTGCAGATACAGTCGACTGGCAAAGAAATTGCCTTTCAGACCCAGCTCGATATTCTCGGTTTCCTCGGGGCTCAGAGGATTGTCGGAAGTACGCTCATCGAGTGAATCATAGCCACCGGCCTTGTAGCCGGTCGAATACGACAGGAACGTCATTGCATCGTCGCTGATCTCGAAATTCGCGACCGCTCGACCGGTGATCTTGTCCCAATCGTTCTCCGCTTCTATGTCACCGGTGATCGCATCTTCGTAGCCGGGCGACGGCACGAATACAATGTTCTGCACGCCCAGCTGCGGGGCCTGCTGTGCAATCGTATTCGGCGGAATATTCCAGGAGAACTCCTTGTGATCGTCGCTGTATCGGAGGCCGAAGAGAACGCTGAAGCGATCCGTCAATTGGTAGTCGATATCGCCGTACACACCCCAGTTCTGGAAGCTGCCACGGTTGTAGATGTATTCGCTCCACTCTGTGCCCGCCCAGGACGGACCTATAACCGGAGCGCCAGTCACGCCCATGCCCAGCAAGGCCTGGTTCAATAGCTCGTAAAAGAAGTCGCCCGTCGCTGTGATCACGTCCGGCGTAATACTCGGGTCGCCGGTAAGCGCCTGCATCACCGCTGACATCTGGTTTGGATCCCAGAGGTAGTCGATTGGCAGGCCGAGCCCATCGGCAAGCCCTGCCGACACGGCGCGGATCGAAGAATCCGCAAAGAAATTGACCGGAATCTCCTGGTAGGTCGTTTCGTCACTGAAGTTGGCACCGAACACCGCGTTGACACGATCGTTGCTGAAGTTGAACTGCAGTTCTGTGTAGAAGATGTCCGAGTTCTCGACGTTATCGGTGTCGAGGTATCGATCGATTTCGGCGGTGCCGTCCTCATCCTGACGATTCACGACATCAAACTTGCGATAGCCAGCCACAAACTTGCTTGACCATTCCTCGTTGATGTCACGCAGGATCTTGCCCGTGATCGCGTGCATCTTGCGGCCTTCGGAGCCGTCTATGACATCGTTACGCACACGACCGCAAAAGGGATCGTTCGGACACTCCGACCAGGGGCTGATGCCAATAGCGGGTCGCGGCGCGTTGTCCAGCTCATCGTGGTCCAGGGATAATTGCACAGTGGTGGCATCATCCAGTAACCAGCGTGCCGCGACACGGAACGCCAGATTGTCTTGCGTGCCGGGATCCCTGCTTCCGGGTATCACGTTCTCGACGTAACCATCACGCTTGTTCGACAGGATGTTGCCGCGCAGGAAGAAGCTGTCACTCAGCGCGATATTGCCCATCGCCTCGAAGCGATTGAGCGCGTAGTTGCCCGCGCGGTAGCGCAGGAAACCCTCATCCTGGTCGCCCGGTGCATTCGGCACCATATTGACAACGCCGGCGGCCGCGTTGCGGCCATAAAGCGTGCCCTGCGGTCCTTTCAGAACTTCGACTCGCGCCATGTCGCCAAACGTGACCTGGGTAGCAGCACGTGGCACATAAATGTCGTCGTAGAAAGTCGCAACCGACGGATCGCCGCCGGTAGAAATATTCGGGCTCGATACGCCGCGGATATTCATGCTCGCCTGGGTGGGATTTCTGCCGACTTCAAATCCCGGAATAAAATCCTGCATTTCTTCGAGCGTCAGCGCGCCGGTCTGGCGAATATCACTCGCGGAAAAAACGTCTACCGTGACCGGCACTTCGAGCTGGGTTTGCTCACGGCGCTGCGCCGTGATCAGAATCTCATCGATAGCGGTGTCGTCTTGTGCTAACGCCGTTCCCGGCATCGCGGTCGTGGCACTGATACCGGCAAAAAAAAGTAAAGCAGAAAGGCGAACGCCTCTGAAGCTGACTGGATCGAACATCTGAACTCCCCCAAACAAGGCTATTGATGCCTTTTCTAATGGTACAAGACTGCGATAAGAGCCTAAACAGGCTCAAACCGCAACAACCTCTGTTATTTTTGTGTGACGATCGCGCCACTGCACAATCGTCCAGATTGTTATCACAAGCCCCAGCAGCAGCACAGCTTGAAGCTGCACATAACTCAAGCCGGACAACAGGTCCTCGCTGTCAGCTCGTATGAACTCCAGCAGGAAACGCATAGATGCATACACGCAAGCTGTAATTGCTGCCAGTCTACCCGGCGGTAATGCGACTTTGTTCATTCTGTGCAGGACAACAAGCGCCGCAAACAGCAACAGCGACTCGTAAATCTGTACCGGGTGCACAGGCAGCGAGTACAGCGCACTCTCTTCGATCAATCCTGCTTGCAGTTGCTGCAGATACGCAAAACTGCCCTGCGCATTAACGATGCCGGGTTGCCAGCCATGCGAAGTAACGTCGCCCCAGCAACAGCCTGCGAAAATGCAGCCAATACGCTGCACCATCACACCGGCGAGAGTTGGCAGCGCCAGCACATCGAGCAGACTGCGAAACGAGACGCCTGCAAGCCGGGCATAAGCGAATACGACGGCCGCGCCACCCAGCACAATTTCGAACAGGCGAATTTGCAGGCCGGAAAAGTGATACACGGCAACCGCCACAGCAATTCCGCCGAGCAACGACAACGGCACAAGCAGATCGAGGTGCGAAGGGTCGATGCCCGACACGCGCGCATTGCGCCGCGAAAAAAACCACGTCACGAGCATCGCCGTCACGAACGCGATGCCCCACGGCGTCACCCACACATCAGGGTCAGTCCACATCAAAGGTACCCGGCAAGCCGCTCACGATCTTCAGTCCTGAGCCTGTAGAAACGATATTCTGCCGGCCCCTCGTCGTCGCCAAAGTACAGGCGCATGTCGTTTGCGTGTTGCTTCACCTCCCGCTCAAGGGCGCGTTGTACGACTTTCGTGTCCCGCGGCAATTCGTAGTCGTCGCTGTCGTACTTGTCGTTAAACGAATCCAGCAAGTCTGAGTCGAGGTCTATCATCAACAATCGAAACTCGTCTTTACCGAACTTGTCGAGCCGGAATCCCAACCATGTGTCAGGCGCAAACTTGCCACGTTCGGATGCTTCCGCCTTTGGCTCCCAGGTCATGAACCAGTGCTTGCCGAGCTTCTTGCGCCAGGCCTTGTAGAACGATCGATCTTCGACATCGCCGTCGCCTGCCACGGCGATAGCGATCATTTCATCGTAACCGAGTGCCGACGAATCGGGCTCGACTGTGTCGTCGCGCTCGAAACCCGCCACGCCTCTTACGAGCCAGGTGCGTTTATCGTACGGCTCAAAGACGTAGATTAGGACGGACTGCTCATCCGCCACGATCCAGGTGCCATTCAGATCGGGGTCTATGCGACTGCTCTCTGGATCACCAAGTGGAACCGGTATACAGGCCATCAATCCGACAAAAACGGGAATCATGCCTAGCATCAGTACAAGCCCGGCAAGGCGTCTCGCGTAACTACTCATGGCGCACCTCCAATGCTGCAATACTACTCCCTGCGCGGCCAGGGTGTTCGGTGACGATATGGTGATCGGCATGGCCGACCGCTATATAATGCCGTGATGACTCGCTTTTCTTTGCCACTCTTGCTGTCGCTGGGCTTCATCGCCAGCGCTTGCAGCTTACACGATACTCGCCCGGCCGATGCAGACCTCGTCATCTCCGTCATCAGCACCAACGACGTACACGGTGAATTGCTTCCGGCGACGGGCCGTGGCGGACTCGCGACGATCTCCGGATACGTCGATGCATTGCGACGCGCCAACCAGATGCGAAACGACAGCGTACTGCTGCTCGATGCCGGCGACATGTGGCAGGGAACGCTGGAGTCGAACGTTTCCGAAGGCAGTACGATGGTCGACGCATACAACGCCATGGGCTACGCGGCGGCCGCCGTTGGCAACCATGAGTTTGACTTTGGGCCCATGGGTCCCGCAGCAACGCCGCGAGAACCCGGCGATGACGCCAGGGGCGCCCTGAAAGTACGCGCGGCTGAAGCCCGGTTTCCGTTCCTGGTCGCAAACCTCGTCGACACCAGCACCGGGCAGCTGGTCAACTGGCCGAACGTGAAGCCATCTGTGCTGCTGGATGTGCAGGGAGTGAAAGTCGGCGTGATTGGCGTGACGACTCGCAGTGCATTGCAGACGACGATCGCCGCCAACGTGCAGGGACTGGCGGTTGCACCGCTGGCAGACGCCATTACCCGTGAAGCGCGCAAACTGCGAGAACAGGGTGCGAAGGTCGTCATCGTTACCGCACATGCCGGCAGCTATTGCAGTGAATTCGACGACCCGGCCGATACTTCCAGCTGCAATATGCAGGGCGAGATCATGCAGGTCGCACTGCAACTTGAAGCCGGACTTGTTGACCAGATCATCGGCGGCCACGTGCACGAAAGGATCGCGCACAACGTCAACGGTATAGCGGTCACTGCTGCACATTCACATACACGCGCCTTTGGCCGCGTCGACTTCACCATTGCCCGCGACAGCGGCGATATTCTGCAACGCAGGATTTTTCCTCCGCATGTTCCCTGCCCTTACGTCACTAACACCGATGGCAGCTGTGCGTGGTCGGTCTCGCCAGAGGTCACGCGGGCAAGTTATGAAGGCGAAGCGGTCGTTGCCAACCCTGCTGTTGTTGCGGCTGCCGAAGCCGCGGCCGCGCTCGTCGCCAGGGAAAAGAACCGCAAATTGGGCGTCTTCCTCGAAACGCCTTTTACCCTCGAAGGTAATCCGGAGTCTGCGCTGGGCAACCTGTTTACCGACGCACTTCTGGCAGAAGTCGACGGTGATATCGTCATACACAATGTGACCGGTGGCATTCGACGCGGCCTTCCTGAAGGCGACCTGACGTTCGGCTCTGTGTACCTGATGTCACCATTCGATAACCAGGTTGTCGTTCTGGATCTGCCGGGCAGGGACTTGCGAAAAATCGTCGCGGCGCAAGCCCACAATCACCGGCGGCGAGCCGGTATCGCAGGTATGCACGTCGTCATTACCTGCAACAGCGACGCCATGCAGGTACACATGACGCTCGCTGACGGACACCGAATTGCAGACGAAGACCGTGTGCGGGTCATCGCTAATGACTTTCTGGCACTCGGTGGCGATGACATTCTCACGCCCGCCATGCCTGAAGGCGGTTTCACCTGGGCCGCACCGGTGCAAACGACGCGCGGTGTTCTTGTCGAGTGGTTCGAGCAACAGCCGAGCCGGCTGCATGCCCGCGACTTTCTCAGCGATGAGCCGCGCTGGGTAATCCCTGACGAGCTGGCGGAAACCTGCCAGTACCAACCCTGAGCGTCGTCAGCAAGGCATAGGCAGCTATTTCGCTGGCGTAACCTTCAGGACTTTGCCGCGGGAACTGTCGGTCAACAGGTACAACGCGCCATCCGGACCGCTCCGAACATCGCGAATACGCTGGCCGAGGTCAGCAAAAAGCACTTCCTGGGACACGACCGCACCATCCTGCAATTGCAGGCGGCGAACTGACTGCTCGGCAAGCGCCGAAATAAACAGGTCGCCACGCCACTCAGGAAACAGCTCGCCATCGTAGTAACTCATGCCTGAAGGCGCGATTGACGGCACCCAGTAGACGACCGGTTGCTCCATGCCGGGCAACTCGCTGTATGGCGAAATCTTTGCGCCCGAGTAGTCGATGCCATAGGTAATCGCAGGCCAGCCGTAATTCTTGCCGGGCTCGATGAGATTTAGCTCATCTCCGCCGCGCGGCCCGTGCTCATGTGAGTAGACCACAGCGCTACCGGGAAGCACGACAATACCCTGCGGATTGCGATGGCCCCAGCTCCATATTTCAGGCTGCACGCTGGCATCGCCAACGTAAGGGTTGTCGGCAGGAATGCTGCCATCCGTGTTAATTCGCACGATCGAGCCGAGGTGGTTTTCCGGCTTCTGCGCCTCTTCGCGATAGCGCGAACCTTCGCCGACAGTAACCAGCAAGGTGCCGTCGGGCAGGAACGCCATGCGCGCGCCAAAATGATGCACCGTGTCTTTGCTCGGCGTCGCGGTGAAAATCGTTTTCACGTCGGTGAGTTGCGCGCCGTCGAAACGCGCGCGAACGACGCGTGTTGCATTGTCTTTCTTGTCGCCGTGTGCGAACGACAGGTAGAGGGTCTGGTTTTCTGCAAACGCGGGGTCCGGCAATACTTCAAACATGCCACCCTGCCCCGCAACGTAGGCGTCCGGCACGCCCGCGACTGGTGTTGCGACGAGCTTGCCGTCACGAATCACACGCAACTGCCCCGCTCGCTCGGTTACCAGCATGGAGCCGTCCGGAAGAAACGCCAGCGACCACGGATGGTTCAGGTCTGCAGCGACAGTTTCATAGGTGAAGTCCGCCTTCGCGCACGACAGCAGACTGAAAGCAATGAGGATTATCGGCAGTTTACGCAATGTGTTTCTCCGTGTTGGCTTGCTGTGAAGTTATCCGGGCGAACAAGTAGCCGCCAGCCGCTCCTGCGACACCCTGGGCCAGCAGCCCGGCAATTGAACGCGCACCCGACACCGGCATGACACCGAATACGCCCTGCATGATCATCAATTCCGTAACCAGTGAGGTCGCCCCTGCCGCTATGAACCAGCCACTGCGGCTACCACCGAGGCGCGCTGCGCATAAACCGGCCACCAGGAATGCTATCAGGAAGCACGCGAGCACAGCCGGCAACAACACGGTCAGAATGCCAAAGTCGGCAACAGTCATGGAAAGACGTGTCGAGAAGGGAATATCGACGTTAATTGCCTGCAGTCCGGCGATCACGAACTGGCTCGAGAATATTGAAGCAAGCAATGCTGTAACGGCGGCGCACAAGAGCAATGCCCAGGCCAGGGTCAGGAAACGTCTCATGCACGCAGCATAGCGAAAATCGCCGTGCTATTGATCAGGGATTTGCGCCGTCGCTGATCCACTGCCTGACAAAGTCGATGTCCGCCTGCGGCAGCATGCCCGTGGGCGGCATTACGTTGCCTGCGGAGGCCGTGTCTTCAAGCTTGTCGATCAGGTAGCTGTTGTCCGGCTGGCCGGGCTCCACCAGATCAAAGTTGATGTTCTGCGTGCTCGGCACGTTGACAAGATTCGCGAAGCTGTTGCCGTCGGTAAGATCGAGTCCCGCGTCCGGCGTCGCTCCTGAATGGCAGGTCGAGGTCGCGCAGGTCGGCGTAAAAATGATCGCCTGGATTTGCGCCAGCGTTGGCCCAAGGACGATGGGGGCCGTGTAACTGAAGGTACTGACAAAGTCGCCGCCGGCGGCACCGTTACCGGACGGCAATGCGCCGGAGAACTCTCCATCCAGTGCGTTGGCGTCAAGGTCCATGATGACTGATGCGCCATCGCCCAGCAGAGCTACCTGGTAGGTGTCTTCGGCCAATGCAACGCCGCTCAGGTCGAACACGGCACTCATCGTATTGCTGCCGGGGACCGCAACCGATGCCGCGGTGATCTGCGTTTCGTTGCCGTCATTGAAGGTACCGTCGCCACCGCTTGCCTCGAGCAGGAACGTCATGGCGTTTACCGTCGATGCATCCGGTTCGCGGTCGAAACTTGCGACGACCTGGGTCGGAGCATTTGTCAGGTTTGCGCCGGGCGCCGGTGAGATAGAGGTCACCCGTATGGGTGCCGCAGGCGGCACGACCGTGTCATCGATCGCGCCATCGCTGATCCATTGGCGAATAACATCGATATCGGCCTGCGGGAGCGCTGCCGATGGCGGCATCTGGTTGCCCGCGGCGGCGGTTCCTTCGAGCTTCTGGATCAGGTAACTGGAATTTGGACTGCCCGCATTAACCCTGAGGATCGCGCCGTCCTGGATGCTGGCGATGCCAACAAGTTGAGCATAGCTGTTCGCCGCTTCCAGGTTCAGGCCGGCAGATGGAGCGCCGCCCGAGTGACAACCTGACGTCGCACAATCCGGCGTAAACACGTTGCTCTGGATTTCAGAAAAATTGGGGCCGAACGATCCAACCGGAGGTGGTGGCGGCGGTGGTGGCGGCGGTGGCGCGCTACCGCCGAAACCAGCGGCAGCGTCGTCAAACGATTGTACATCGCACGCGGCGACGCACGCGGCGCTGAGCACAGCAAGTAACAGTATCCGGGGGGTCGTAGGCAGATTCATGACCCGATGTTAGCGCGTTGCCGGCGGCAAATCGGGAAATCCGTCACATTTGCGAACGAACCACACAGACTAACAAAATTCCCGTGTGATTTGAATGATCTATCTGAAGGAGCCTGCGGCGCCTGAAGCATAAGATCAGGTGCTTGTATGAGCATCGTTTATTTCACGCTGGTCGCAGTACTGCTTTACTGGCTCGCCGACTGGGTTCTTGAACGAATCGAAGTGCGCGCCGGTAAACGCCTGCAGCACCGTTCACTGATCTTCTTCGCGGTCCTGCTGAGCATGGCTCTCGTGACATTTTCGATGCTTGGCGCTTACCTCGCCTGACCTGGATCACAGGCTGGCCTGCTCCTCAAGGGGGACTGCAAATGGCTGATAACAACAATCCTGACAGCGACCGCGACGATTCAGAAGAGGAAATACCGCTGATGCAGCGGATTCTCGATAACCACTTTCTGTTGCTGGTACTCGGTGTGGCCTTCCCGGCCGTTTTCTACATCATCTGGGGCGTGATGGAAATCACCCAGATTCCGATAGCCGATTGATTTCCCTGGGGGGATTGCTATGTCTTTAACACCGCCAACTGAGCGAATCTGGTGGAAACAACCGATCGCCAAGGTCGAGCTTTCCTGGATCATCATCGCCTTCATCTGGGGTCTGTTCATGTTCTTCATGATGATCTACTGGCACGGAGCCGGTGAGCAGAACCTTTCCAACGAAGCCTACAAGATCAAACCGGTCGCGTTTTCCAGGAAAGCGCAGGCGATGATCGATGAATACACGGTAAGGGAGGAAAATAACTTCCCCGTCGTACGTCCGCCGCCCAACAGCGATGTCTACCTGATCGCACGGCTGTGGCAATGGTGGCCAATCCTGGAACTTGAGAAAGACCAGTCATATCGCTTGCACCTGTCGTCGCTCGACTGGCAGCACGGCTTCTCGTTGCAACCCGTCAATATCAACGTACAGGTGCACCCCGGTTACGACATGGTCGTGACTGTGAAGCCGGACAAAGCCGGCGAGTACGGGATTGTCTGTAACGAATTCTGCGGAATCGGCCACCACACCATGGTTGGCAAGATTTACGTCGTCGAATAGTGGGGGCTTAGAATAATGTCTAAAACAGCAGAGTTTCGTACCTGCCCGACGACCGGACTCAAAGTCGATCTGGCTGCAGAAAAACTAATCAAGGCCAACGCGGTAGCCGCGGTGGTGTTTCTTGCCATCGGTGGGCTGTTCGGCCTGTCGGTTGCGCTTACACGCTGGCCCGCCGTGCATTTCCTCCCTGCGGACTGGTTCTACCTGGCGCTCACAGCACATGGCTTCGACGTGTTGCTGGTGTGGATCATCTTCTTCGAGATGGCGATCCTGTATTTCGCGTCGGCGGTGCTGCTCGGCAGCCGGCTGGCTGGTCCAAGATGGGCCTGGCTCGGCTTCGGCATGATGCTCGCAGGCGCACTCATCACCAATGTCGTCGTACTGCAGGGCCAGTCCAGCGTCATGTTCACCTCGTATCCGCCGATGATGGCCAAGCCCGGCTTCTACCTCGGCATCATCCTGTTCGCCGTCGGTGCGCTCATCGGCTGTGCGGTGTTCTTTGGCACGCTGGTGGTGGCAAAGAGAGAACGGACATATGAAGGCTCTGTCCCGCTGGTGACCTTCGGTGCATTGACGGCCGCCATCATCGCCGTCTTCACCATCGCCTCCGGTGCGATCATCCTGATTCCCACCTTGCTGTGGTCGGTCGGCCTGGTCAGCTACATCGACCCGCTGTTGTACAAGACCATCTGGTGGGCAATGGGCCACTCGTCGCAGCAGATTAACGTCGCGGCACACGTTGCCGTCTGGTACGCCATTGCAGCCATGGTGTTCGGTGCCAAACCACTGAGCGAAAAGGTCAGTCGCACAGCGTTCCTGATGTACATCCTGTTTCTGCAGCTCGCGAGTGCGCATCACCTGCTCGTGGAGCCTGGCTTCAGCTCTGAATGGAAGATCTTCAATACCAGCTACGCGATGTACCTGGCCGTCGTCGGCAGCATGGTGCACGGCATGACCGTACCTGGCTCGATCGAAGCGGCACAACGCGCCCGCGGCCTGAACAAAGGTTTGTTCGAATGGTTGCGCAAAGCGCCATGGGGCAACCCGGCGTTTTCCGGCATGTTCATGTCACTGGTATTTTTCGGCTTTATCGGCGGCATCTCCGGCGTTGTCATGGGCACCGAGCAGATCAACCTCATCATGCACAACACCATTTACGTGCCAGGTCATTTCCACGGCACCGTGGTAGCCGGCACGACGCTCGCATTCATGGCCATCACCTACCTGCTGATACCGTTGATATTCCGTCGCGAACTCATGATGAAGAAGCTCGCGAAATGGCAGCCGTACGTGTTCGGCATCGGCGTCGCCGGAATCTCGGTGTTCATGATGGGCGCCGGCACGCTGGGCGTGTCCCGGCGCCACTGGGACATGACCTTCGCCGACGCACAGTTGCCATTCGACTATCCGGCCGCTGCCTACATGATGATGAGCCTGAACGGCATCTTCGCGGTGCTGGCGTCCATCGGCGGCGCCATGTTCATCGTGATCGTCGTCGGCTCCGTGTTCTTTGGCAGGAAGCTCGCACCGGACGAGAAACCCAGCTATCCCGAAGTACCACCCGCCGCTGCGGCAGTGGCGCAACACGGTAGCGCGGGTACGCTCAAGATCCCCGGCACTGCGATGCTGGTTGCCATCTTCTTCCTCGCCTTCGTGCTGTACTACTTCGTCAACTGGAAGTACCTGTCCGAAGTCTGGCCGTTGAGCTAGGCGCGGTCGCGACTACACTATGGCAGCCACACTAAAACTCATCTATCAAACAGCCAAGGTTCGCCTTGGCTTTTTGATCATGGCCTGCGCAATGACGGGCATCGCAGTCATTCCCGGGCACGGGCTTGGCGCATGGCAAATATTCGTACTGGGATTTGCAACCCTGGTGGCGTCGTCGGCAGCCGGTGCGTTCAACCAGTTCCACGAACGTGATCTTGACGCGCAGATGCAGCGCACCCGCGAGCGCCCGTTCGTCACCGGGCGTTTTCAAGCTGACTGGTTGTGGCTGGGCGGCATCGTGCTGGCGTTGCTGCTGGCGTTGTTAGCCGCCGGGTATGCAACCAACTGGCTGGCCGCGTTTTTTGTGTTCCTTGGCGCCTTCACCTATGGCGTCGTGTACACGGTATGGCTGAAGCGCCGTACCTGGATGAACATCGTCATCGGCGGTCTTGCGGGAAGCTTCGCGGTGCTGGCCGGGTCTGCTGCGGCGGGTGCGACACTATCGCCGGTCGCGTTGATCCTCGCCATCGTGTTGTTCCTGTGGACACCGCCGCACTTCTGGGCGCTGGCGTTTGCCTGCAAGGAAGACTACAAGGCGGCCGGTGTGCCCATGCTGCCGGTTGTGGTCGACGACAGGCAGTCCACACTGACGATTCTCGCGCACGCCGTGGTGATGGTCGGTTTGTCGATTGTACCGTTGTGGTTCGGCATGGGCTGGATCTATCTGCTCGGCGCCGTCTGCGGCGGCAGTTTCTTCCTGCTCACATGCTTCCGGCTCGCCTCGGAACCGTCCGTGCCCAATGCATGGAAAGCGTTCGCAGGTTCCATCGTGCAACTGGGGCTACTTCTCCTGGCGGCGATCCTGGACGGTATGTTGCTGGCCTGATGCATGAACCGCCACCTGCTGACACTCGCCTGCGTCGTTCTGGCACTACCTGTGCTGGCGCAGGATTACGACCGCAAGGCCGCAGTCGAAGTCAGCCAGGCAGTCATTGGACAAGCGCTCGGTGAACACCAGCTGAGAGACATACACGGACAGAGCTTCGACCTGTCATCGCTGTCAGGCAAGCCGCTCGTGATCAGCATGATCTACACCAGCTGCCACCATGTCTGCCCGCGCATCACGCAGAATCTTGCCAGGACCGTGGACATCGCACAGGAGGCATTGGGTGACGGTGCATTCAATGTCGTCTCCGTCGGCTTCGACTGGCGCGTGGACACGCCCGATCGAATGCGCCAGTACGCCATCCAGCAAGGTGCCGACGCACCGAACTGGCACTTCCTTGCCGCCGATGAGGCCTCGGTAACCCGCCTGAGTGAGACCATCGGCTTCCAGTTTTACCCGAGCGCCAAAGGCTTCGACCACATGGCGCAAACCACGGTGATCGACAGCGACGGTGTGATCTATCGACAGGTCTACGGCGTCGACATCGATACGCAGTCACTCGTCGAGCCGCTCAAGGAGCTGGTATTCAACACGCCTCGCAGCGCCGGCCTGATTGACCACTGGCTGAGTACTTTCAAACTGTTTTGCACCGTCTACGATCCGAACACTGAGCGCTACCGTTTCGACTACTCCATATTCATGACCATCATTGTCGGCGTCCTGTGTCTTGGCGCCCTGCTGGCATTTATCGTCGTTGAATGGCGCCGCGCATCATGAGGCAACAATGCGCGCTTTGAAGAACGCACTGCGCTTTGTTTTTCTGAAGGCCGAACGCGTCTTTGAAGTTGCATTCGGTCAGCGCAACAATCCGCTCGTTAATCTCGGTTCGCTGGGTTGGTATTTTTTCTGGATCGCACTGGTATCCGGCGTCTACCTGTACATCTTTTTCGACACCGGCATTGCCGATGCGTACCGCTCGCTCGAGTACATTACTTACGAGCAATGGTATGCGGCCGGCGTCATGCGCAGCCTGCATCGCTATGCCTCGGATGCCCTGGTCGTTGTCGTTGCCATTCACATCTTCCGCGAGTTCTCGATGGACCGCCTGCGCGGCAAACGCTTCTTTGCCTGGTTGACGGGCGTACCATTGCTCGGCTTCATCTACATCTGCGGTATCAGCGGCTACTGGCTGGTGTGGGACAAACTTGCGCAATACATTGCGATCGCGACAACGGAATGGCTCGACACGCTGCCGATCTTCGCAGAGCCCATCGCGAACAATTTTCTGACGGCTGAAACACTCGGCGGACGCTTCTTCACGTTGATGGTGTTCATCCACATCTTCGGCCCGCTTTTCATGTTGCTGATGATGTGGGTGCATATCCAGCGGCACGCCAATGCCAGGGTCAATCCGCCAAAAGAGCTGGCTATTGGCACGCTCGCCATGATGCTGGTGCTGTCTCTGGTATTCCCGGCAGAGAGCCAGGGACCTGCCAATCTCGATGTCGTGCCGGCCAGTGTCAATCTCGACTGGTTCTACCTGCCTGCTTATCCATTGCTCGAAGTTATTCCAGGTGGGCAGCTGTGGCTGATCATGTTCGCTCTGTTTGCCTTGCTCGCGATTCTGCCCTGGGTACCACCACGGAAATCCGAAGATGTCGCGGTTGTCAGCCTGGAAAACTGCAACGGCTGCGCGCGTTGTTTCGATGACTGCCCGTTTGGTGCGATCAGCATGGTGCCGCGCAGTGACGGCCGTGCCTACGACGTCGAACCCGTTGTCAGCGCGGACAACTGTCTCAGCTGCGGCATTTGTGCCGGGTCCTGCCCAACGTCCACGCCGTTTCGTCGTGCGAAACCGATCGAACCCGGCATCCAGTTGCCGCAGCAAACCATTTCCGGCCTGCGCGAAGACCTGCTGGCAGCCAGCGCACGCTTCGCCGCAGGCGCGCGTATCATCGTCTTTGGCTGCAAGCAGTCCGGAAGCGACGCTATTAGCGACGACAATGTTGAGGTGATCACAATCCCCTGCGCCGGCATGTTGCCGCCGTCATTTATCGATTTCGCCCTGTCGCGCAATCTGGCCGACGGTGTCATGGTCGCCGGCTGCGCCGAGGGCGACTGCCACTATCGTCTCGGCAATGACTGGACCATGCAGCGCGCTGCGGGGCAGCGTGATCCGTACCTGCGCAAGCGCGTACCGCTTGAGCGACTGAGGTTAAGCTGGCTGCCGGTCAACGCGCACAAGCGACGCCTGAAAGCGCTGCGCCGTTTCAAGGCCGAGCTGGAGCCGCGCAATGTCTAAGGCATTGAGATACCTGGCGCAGACTCTCTTATATGCGATGTTCGCAGTGTTCATCGGCTACTTTTCGCTGTATCCGGGCTACCAGTACGCCTCGCCCGATGATGCCGTCGTAAAACTGTCGATCAGCCACGCTGCCGACAGGATCGAAGAATGCGTAAAGCTGACGCAGGAGGAGCTGGCTGCGCTGGCGGCCAACATGCGCCAGCCGACCCGCTGCGAGCGCGCCCGGCTGCCGTTGTTCGTCGAGCTGGATGTCGATGGCGCCGCGGTTCTATCCGTCAAGGCCGAACCCACGGGACTTTGGGGAGACGGCAATGCGAGCATCTACGAGCGCTTCGAGATCGAACCCGGCAGGCACACCATCACCGCGCGGCTTCGCGACACCGGCCGCAGCAGCGGCTGGGACTACGAACACAGTGAGGAAGTGGAGATTGAGGCGGGCCGCTATTTCACGGTTACATTCCGCGCCAACAGCGGAGGCTTCAGGTTCCGATGAGTCTTATTGAATGGAAAGCGGAATTCAGTGTTGGCGTTGCTGCTGTCGATCACGAGCACCGGCAATTAGTCGAGCTGATCAATGACCTGCACGACCTGATGCGGGCGGACGGCACGCATGACCGGGTGATCGAATCACTGGGTGAAATCTATGCGCAAATCTCCGCGCACTTTGCACTCGAGGAAAAAGAGATGCGACACGCCAACTACGACCAGCTCGGCGTGCACAAAGCTGATCACGAGGCGCTGCTGGATGCGCTGCTGGACATCCTGGACGGCGTTGAGGCCGACGGCAGTTATGACGAGCAGACGCTATCCAGCGGTCTCGAGGCCTGGTTCACGAATCACTTTCGCACCCACGATGCGCGGCTGCATAACAAGTTAGGCTAGCTCAGAAGTCGACCTTGATGCCCGCATACGCTGCGCGTCCTGGGGTGCGATAGCCATAGACCTGTTCGTAGTCATCATCCAGCAGGTTGCTGCCGCGCACGAACAAACGCATGGCAGACGTCAGCTCATAAGCCGCCGTCAGGTCGACCAGCCAGTAATTGGACAGCGTGACGATCTCCGAGGGCTGCGGCCACGGCGGAAAAAACACATCGCTGCGAGTGCCGCCATAGTTTGCTGCCAGCGACAGGCGCGCACGATCGTCCAGCAGCCGGTAGTCGACATCCAAACTGCCGCTGTGGCGCGGGCGGCGCAGCTCCTGCACCGCATCACCGCCGACAACCGGCTCGGTCGCATCCGTGTACGTGTAGCTGCCGCCGATCTGCAGCGCGGCCGTTATCGCCCAGCGGGCTGTGAGCTCAACGCCACGGCGCTTGCTCTTGCCGGGCATATTGTCAGCCGTGAACAGTCCAAGGTCCGGGTCAAACACGAAGCCGTTGATTTCGTCTTCAAGATCCTGCTGGTAAAGCGACAGTTGCAGTGCAATAGCGTCGGACAGGAAGTTTTGCTCCACGCCGATGTCGTAGCTGGTCGAGAATTCAGGTTGCAGCTGATCATTGCCGACAAACTGGCCGGGGTAAAAACCAAAACGTTCGACAAACGTCGGGTTCTTCTGACCGATACCGACGTTGGCTCGCAGCGTCGTCACATCGGACAATTGCCATGCAGCCGATACGCGCCCCGTCAGCGCGTCGTCAAAATCGCTGTTGCCGTCGTAGCGTGCGCTCAGCATCCATGTAAGGTTTTCTGCGGCGCGGCCCTGAAAGTCCGCGATAAAACTGCTCACATCGATCTGCTGATCCTGGTTCGGGTCGCCGAAGCCGATGGCACCGCGCTGCCGAAAGCGCGTCTCTTCATGCTCCAAAGCGAGCGCGAGCAGGTTGTCACCCAGGTGAATATCACTCTGCCATGACAGCATGAGGCGATCTGCAGCAGTTGAGGAATCCCATACGCCGTCGGCCAGGTTGTCGTTGCTGGACTCGTAGAAACGCATCGCAACGGTGTGCTGCAGGCGCTGCCCAGGAGCACCTAGTGCGGCGCTCAGGCGAGCCACATTTTGCCGCGTTTCGGTTGCGACATCGGCATCACCCGGCAGCCCGGTCGCAAAGTCGATCGGGTCGAGCTGTGCAAAGGCGTCGATTGTTTGAGCATTGAATTTCAATTCGACCTTGTCCGACGCACGCCACGACGCATTCAGCGTCGCATTCGTGACGTTGGAATCGTCACGCTCATCGCCAGTCCGGGAGATATTGCTGCCGTCTGTTTGCAGACGCTCAACACCGAGGCCCAGCGACCAGTGCTGGCCGCCAAATCCGCCGCGCAGCGCACCGTTACTGGTGTTCTCCGCACCGGTTTCGAGGTAACCACCGCCACCCGGAGCGCCGTTGCCGGTCTTCGTGATGACATGCACGACAGCCGCAACAGCATCACTACCCCATAGCGCGCTTTGCGGACCACGGACAATTTCGACACGCTCGATGTTGTCGGTGGTCAGAAACTCCCATCTAAACTCATCGCCGGTCGCCGGATCATTGGCACGAACGCCGTCAATCAGCACCAGCACATGATTGGCTTCAGCGCCGCGAACCCTGACCTGCGTCTGCGAACCGGCGACACCTGCGTGGCTAACGGCGAATCCGGGCACCGCGCGCAGCAAGTCCGTCAGGTAGCGTGCCTGGCGCCGTTCGATATCGTCGCTATCCAGCACGGTCAGTGCGCTGCCGACCTCATGTCGGGCGACGGGCGTGCGTGCGGCGGTAACGACGATCTGGTCGTCGGCGGCGGATTTCTGCGGCGCGGCCTGTGCCACTGCGGACAGCGCTGCCAGGGCAAGCGTAGCGATGAAAAATCTGGACATGTTATTCCCCACAGCAGCTCCCCGAGCCGCATGAATGTCGAGGCGACGGTTTGCATCTGGAGAATCAGGTTCCCCGAGTGATCGCCCGCCGCGATCGAAAGCGGATTGCTCGAAAGGCCGGTCTCCGGACTCATGAGGGGACTGTCTGTTGTCCTTGCCGATCGCCTTCCCACGCGAGTTGCGCAGTGGCTGCAATGACCGGCGGCCTCATTTACCGTTGCGGGGGCAGTGACGGAATTGCCTGTGGCGCACCGTCTTCCCGTTTAAACAGCGTTCGAATCGAACGCATGTTCACCTGTCGAATTCGTGATCGACGATACGCCCGCACCAGCAGCAATGCAACTTCGCAAAACCGAAGCGGCGCCGCGGCAGAAGGTCGACCGGATATGGTATCTTCGCACCCTGCGTCGCAGCCGATTCACAATCGCCTGGCCGCAAACTGCTGCAAAAACTTCCGAGATAATCATGTTGAAACAACTGTCAGGCCTTGACTCCATGTTCCTGTATTCAGAGAACAGCCGGATGCCCCTTGAGGTCAGCTCCCTGCATATCTACGACCCGTCAACGGCGCCCAACGGTTTGGTGCGTTTCAAAGAGGTCCTGGCAACCATCGACAATCGCCTCGACCAGGCAGGCATTTTCCATCGCAAGATCCTCGAGTTGCCGTTTTCGATTGATTACCCGTATTGGGTGGATGACGAGAACTTCGACATCGAGTATCACGTGCGCCATATCGCGTTGCCGAAACCCGGCGACTGGCGCCAGCTGATGATCCAGATCTCGCGGCTGCAATCGCGCGAACTCGACAAGTCGCGGCCCTTGTGGGAGGCCTACATCATCGAGGGACTCGACAATATCAAGGGTCTGCCGAAGGGCAGCTTTGCGCTGTACATGAAAATGCACCACGCCACTATTGATGGTGTCTCGGGCGCAGCGCTACAGGCCGCTATTCACGACCTCGAGCCGATCCAGGCATCGGCCGCAGATTATGTGCCGGGCAAGCGCAGCTATTCAGATGCCGCACCAGGCACCGCCACACTGCTCGCCCGCAGCGCCATCAACAATATTCAGAAGTCGGCGAAGCTGGCGCTCGGCATCGGCAATGCCATCCCGCGGCTCATAAAGGCAAAACTCGCCAACCATGACGAGCAATCGCGGGACGTGCCGGCAACAATATTCAATCGCAGCCGGGTCACCGCGAATCGGGTTATTGATGGTCGCCGCTTCCAGCTCGACGAGCTGCGCGACATTGCAGCATCTGTCGAAGGCGCAAAGATCAACGACGTCGCACTTGCCGTTGTCAGCGGCGCGATGCGCAAGTACCTCGAGGCCAAAGGCGACCTGCCTGAGGAGACGCTGGTCGCTGGCTGCCCGATCAACATACGCAGCGAGCACTCCGCGGAGTCGGACAACATGGTCAGCATGATGCAGACACCGCTCTGCACCGACGTAGCCGACGCAAAGGGTCGATTGCAGGCCATCGTCCGCGGATCTCGCAATGCCAAGGCATTCACGGAAATACTCGGTGCCGATACGCTGGCAATGATCCCGATGAACATGCCGGCATTTATTGCCAGCAGCCTGCTGCCACCGCTGGTGAACCTCGGCGCACGCATGGACTCAGTGCCATTCAACACGCTGGTCAGCAACGTCGCCGGCTTCCAGAAGCCGCTGTATTTTTGTGGCGCGAAAATGGTATCCATGTACGGCATGGGGCCGGTGGTCGATAGGGTCGGCCTGTTCCACGCAATATTTTCCTACAATGGCGCAATTACATTCACGTTTACCGCGTGTCGCGACATGCTCCCCGATCCGGATTTCTACGCAGAGTGTATCCAGGCATCTTTCGACGAACTGCGGCGGGCAACGCGCAAGAAAGCAGCCAGAAAAGCGTCAACTCGCGTGAACACGGCGGCGAAAAAGAAGGCTCCGGGCAAGAAGACTGCGGCTAAGAAGGTATCGAAGAAGAAGGCTGCAGAGAAGAAGGCTTCAAAGAAGAAGGTATCGACCAAGAAGGCTTCGAAGAAGAAGACCGCAAGCAGCAAAACGCCCTGAGGTTGTGGTCAGTCGCGGAGACGCTACGCCAGCTCGTCGTCGATAGTCTTCTCAATGACCGCTCGAATCGGTGCCTCCATCAGGCTCATGGCAAAGCCGAGCTTGAGCTGCAACTCAATATGCTCCTCCGCAACCAGCAGCTGGCCGTTGATGCCGGAGCCCCGCACCACCATGTGATCGCCCTCCCACGCTGCCCGGACGCCGTACTCGTCTGACAGGTCCTGGGCGATGCGGTCGGCCCGCTTGCGGGCCTCGTCCAAGCCGAGCTCGTGGCTGCGCCTGATTATCATAAAAGCCATCCTGGTTAGCCGATTCTAGTGTGAACACCCTAGAACCTGGGGCTACGATTCTAACCATGGAAAGACATTGAAGCTAATGGAGAAAGACAATGGCTAATGCAAAACGTAAGACAAAACAGAAAGATGGCGAGAAATTCGCGGGTGAAGTTGCCGATCAGCTGGAGCATGTGTTCCTCGCGGGCCTTGGTGCCCTGTCGAACGCCCAGAAGAAAGGCGCGAAAACCTTCGAGACCCTCGTAAAACAAGGCGAGACCTTCCGCAAGAAGACGTCGAAGAAGACCGAAACGCTGATCGACGATGTTCAGGATGCGATTCGCGACATGACCGACGATGCTCAGGATCGTGCCAGTGGCCTGCTGAACCAGGTGCGTGGCAAGACGAAGCTGAAGAAACTGCAGGGCGCGTTTGATTCTCGCGTCGCGGGTGCTATGGACCGAATGCATGTCCCCAGCAAGAACGACGTCGACGCCATCAACAGCAAGCTCAACAAAATTCTGAGATTGCTGGATGACAAGCCCAAGGCAAAGAAGGCTGTCGCCCGCAAGACCACCACGAAGAAGGCAGCGGTAAAGAAAGCCGCACCGAAGAAAGCGGCACCGAAGAAAGCGCCCGTACGCAAGACTTCGACAAAGAAAACCGCCACGAAAGTCGCGGCAAAGAAAGCCTGAAGCATTGATTAGAGGATGAATGAAATGACCAGCAAGAAAGTAACCAAGAAGACCGCACCTGTAAAAGAGCAAAAGTCAGTACTGAAGATGCTCGAAGAAAGTGCACCGATTCGCATCGCGAATCGCACCTTCCTCGCAAGCCTCGGCCTGGTTTCGACAGTTCAGTCAGAACTGGGCAAGGCACAGGTTGAGCTCGGCAAAACCTTCGAGCGCCTCGTCAAAGACGGCGAAAAGACACGCGACAAGCTGAAGAAATCATTCAGCAATGTCCGCGCAGACGTCGCCGAAGAAGTTGACGAAGTCATCGACGAAGTCGTCGAAGAGGTAGTAGAAGCCAAGGAACGCGTCGTAGAAAGAGTACGCGCGGCCTAAAGCCTAACGGTAGTGGACCAGCAGCTCATCGAGCTGCTGGTCATTCTGCCCAACAGCGTATGGCTTCAGCGCACTGAGTATTGCGTGCGCGATGCGCAGCGCCGCGTCGTCGGCGCTGTGCGTCTTTTCAAACAAGGCACCAAAGCGATCGGAATACAGCGCCAGTACCGCCAGGTTGCGGCTCAATGCTGCTGCATCCGCTGCTTCTATTTTCAACACGCCGGACGCTGCCATTGCGCGCAGATACAACTCGAACACCGCGATCAGCCCCTTGCTGAAATTGGTCAGTGCCTTCTGCACCTTGGGGTGATCAGCGACCAGTGTCTCCGAATCCCGAAACAGGAATTGATAAGCGGCGGTGCATTCCAGCAGGTCGTGCAGGAACACCCAGAAATCGTCCAGGGATGCCTGCCCGGACTCGGGCTGCCGCAATACGTGGCTCGCATCGACCTGGAATTCCGCTAACAGTGCCGCAACGATCTGGCTCTTCTTGCGAAAATGGTAGTGCAGATTGCCCGGACTGATATCGACTTCGTCGGCGATCTGGTTCGTCGTCGTTTGCGGCTCGCCGTGCTCATTGAACAGCAACAGGCTCGCAACAAGAATCCGTGTCCGGGTGTCGCGCTTCATCGCATTCCCGGAGCCTCAAACCTAATTTTTGCGCGCAAATTTGTCTCCGAAAAAATCACCCTCGTTCCAGGTCGGGCGTTGTGGATCTTCGGAGACCGTGTAACCGATACGCATATTGGCTCGTGAAAATTTGAGTGCAGATGGCCAGTGAATCGGACGGCTAAGGTCATCACTTGGACGATGGTAGTGTTCCTTGGTGAACTCCTTGTTCATCGCCTCGCCATCGACCTCAGGATCCGTGGAATTGTAACCAGACACAAGAAACACGGCGGGAACGCCCTGCTTGACGAATGAGTACTGGTCGCTGCGTACAAACAGTACTTCTTCGGGCATCGGGTCCGGTGACAACGTCATCCCTTCAGGCTCGACCGCTCGCTCAATGGCACTTTGCAGCGACGAGTGCTCTGCGCCGAACGCTATTAGGTCCGCAACCGGATAGGTCAGGATGGGCATATCCAGATTGACGTTGGCCACCAGCGAGTCGCTGGGCACGGTCGGATAATGGGCAAAATAATCCGAACCAATCAGGCCACGCTCTTCACCCGTGACTGCAAGGAACATGATGGAGCGCTTCGGCCTGACGGGCAAAGCGGCAAACGCGCGCGCCGTTTCAATCAGGATTGCCGAGCCCATAGCGTTGTCGTACATGCCGTTGTAGATGGAGTCGCCATCGACAGGTGAGCCTTCACCAACGTGATCGAGATGCGCCGTGTAGACAACATACTCGTTAGCCAGCTCCGGATCGCTGCCGCGCAGCACACCCACGACATTGGGGCTGGTTATCGTCTCTCGTGTCGTCTGCCGCTCCATCGTTATCTCAACGCCAAGCGGAGTGGACATCGGCTTGCCGGCCTCCGCCGCATCACGCGCATCCTCAAAGCTGATCGCCGCGCGGCTGAACAGCTCTTCGGTCGGCGGCACGTTGAGAACCGCGCCTCCTTTTAGCTCTGGCAAATAGTCGGCCGCGTCCCCCGATAGATTCAGCCACGACATGCCAGGGCGTATGCCGGCGTTTTTGGACAGGCGATCCCAACCGTAGCGCTCTTCGCTAAGCCTGGAGCGCAGGCTTAGATAGCCAACAGCGCCGCGGGCTACCGCTTCCCGGTACTTGGTTTGTGACGACGAATAGTAGGCGCGCTGGTTGTGATCGAAAAAGTCCGGAGCGCCGCTGAAACCGGCAATGATCTTGCCCTCTACATCGATGCCGTCGTAGTCCGAGTAGCCGGCGTCCGGGGCGTGCACGCCGTAGCCTATGTAGACAACCTCGGCAGTCACCGTGGTCTTGTCGCGGACCACGTCGCCACTCATGACGTAGTCTTCTTTCCAGCGCTGTTCCTGCTCGATACCGTCCATGTGAAATACCAGCTTCGCTGAGTCCGGATCAATCTTGTATGCCAGCATTGGTACCTGCTGCATCCAGCCCTCGTCGCCCGCCGGCTCGAGGCCGATTTCCTCAAATTCTTTCGCCACGTATGCCGCGGCCATTTCATATTCCGGGGAGCCGGTCATCCGGCCTTTGAGCTCGTCGCTCGCCAGATATTCGAGGTGCCTCCAGATGCCGTCCTGAGTGATGACGTCGAGCGCTTGCTCAACTTCTTCAGGCGTTGCCGCTGGCTGAGCTGTTGCAACCGCGGTGTCTTCGCCCTTGCCACACGCTGACAGCGCCAGCATCAATGCCGACAGTGCGGCTACATAGATAGTTTTTGTCACGATTAGCTACCGTCCGATCAAGTTGTGACGCGCAATATAACATTTTGCGAACCGGGCTGGCTGTGCGATAAAGATGTCCATGAGACTATCCAGCGACAAAGCGGGTCGGCTGTTTGCCATTCTCGCCGGGTTTTTCCTGACCAACGCCATTCTTGCCGAGTTTGTCGGCATCAAGATTTTTGCGCTCGAGCCAACGCTGGGCCTGCCACCGCTCGATTGGCAGCTGTTCGGGCAATCGGGATCGCTGAATTTCACTGCGGGCGTACTGCTCTGGCCGTTCGTGTTCATCATGACCGACATCATCAACGAGTATTTCGGTCGACGCGGTGTCCGTTTTATTACCTACCTCACCGTCATTTTCATCATCTACGCGTTCCTGTTCGCGTTTCGCCGCCATCCACATCGTGCCGGCGGACTGGTGGGTTGGCGCATACTCGGAACAGGGCATCCCGGACATGCAGGCGGCCTTTGCAGGCGTCTTCGGGCAGGGCCTTTGGGTTATCGGCGGTTCGCTGACCGCATTCCTGATCGGCCAATTGCTGGATGTGGCGGTCTATCACCGCGTGCGGCAATGGACCGGTGAGAAGAAGATCTGGCTACGCGCCACGGGCTCAACCCTGGTGTCACAGCTGGTGGACAGCTTCGTGGTCCTGTACATCGCCTTTGTTCTTGGACCGCAGCAGTGGGGCCTGGACCTGTTTTTCGCGATCGGCACGCTCAACTACGCGTACAAATTCCTCATGGCGATTGCGATGACACCGCTGATCTATCTTGCCCACGCCCTGATCGACCGCTACCTGGGCAGCGAAGAGGCCGAACGCATGAAAGCCGCCGCCGCTGGCGACCGCAGCAGCTGGTAGCTGCCCCCTCTCGGCCGCGGCCGACCCGGAACGGCCAGAATGGATCAGTCGACGGTTTGGTATATCTGAATAAGATTGCCGCAGGTGTCGTCCACTTCAATGGTTGCTTATGCCAATCCCCGAAAGCGACAGACGAATAGTAAGACCGTCAGCTCTGCTCAGCGGCAATCCAGTTGTTTATGCGTGCTTCGAGCAACGGCATTGGCAAAGCGCCGCCACCTAACACGACGTCGTGGAAGCTGCGAATATCAAACTCGTCACCCAGTGCGGTTTCGGCGCGCCGGCGAAGCTCCTCGATTTTGAGCATGCCAACCTTGTAAGAGGTTGCTTGTCCGGGGATCGTAAGATATCGGCGCACTTCCGAACGCACAGCGGTTTCAGGGATGGCCGAATTGTCAAAAAAGTACTGCACGGCCTGTTCCTGTGTCCAGCCCTTGGCATGCAGGCCGGTGTCTACTACTAAGCGAATGGCACGCCACATTTCAGCCGTCAGACGACCGAAGTCCATATAGGGATTCTTGAACTGACCCATTTCCTTGGAAAGTTTTTCCGCATAGAGTGCCCAGCCTTCGGAGTAGACCGAGAAGCCTGCCTGAGTGCGAAATATCGGCACACCAGTGAGTTCCTGAGCAATGGAAATTTGCATGTGGTGACCGGGGCTGCCTTCGTGATAGGCGACAGTCTCCATGTCAGTTTTGGAATAGCCGTTCATGTCCGACATGTGCACGTAATACACGCCAGGTCGTGAACCGTCCGGTGTGCCGCGAGAATAGTGCTGTGCCCCACCGTCAACTTCGCGAAATGACTCAACACGCTTAACTTCCAACTTCGCTTTCGGCAGCGTGCCGAAGAACCTTGGCAGCTGCTCCTCGATTTCAGCCAGGAACGCACGCGTGTCGGCAAGGTAGGCTTCGCGTCCCTCGTCCGTGTTAGGGAAATAGAACTGAGGGTCTGTGCGGATAAATTCAAAGAAAGCCTGCAGGTCACCTTCAAATCCCACCTCAGCGCGAATGACTTCCATTTCAGCGAGGATTCGTTTTACTTCAGACAGACCCAGCTGGTGCACATCGTCGGCAGTCATCGGCAGTGTTGTGTACGTCGCCAGCTGGTGATTGTAATAGGCCTCACCGTTCGGCAAAGCTGACACACCGCGGGGCTGTTCGTCGGCGTTCGGCATGTCCATTACCAGCCAATCGACAAAGCTGTTGTAGGCGGGGTGAAATTGCTCGGTCAGAGCCTCAGTCGCTTCGCTCAGAAGCTCACTGGCGGTGTCTTCGTTAATGACTTCAGCGGCCTCCAGTGCGTCAATCTTGGCCTTGGCGTCGGCAAGCAATGGTGAATCGGGGCCATCACCGAATGGCTGGCCGGTCGTCACGTTGATCGCCCGCGCCATGGCTGTCTCATAGGCGAAACGTGGTGCGCGAAAACCGTCTTCGGCCTTGGCCTTGGCCATTACCAGGACCTGATCCATGGCTCGAGCCAAACCGCCAATACGTGCGATGTAGGCACGCATGTCGGTCTCATCATCCACCTTGTGGAAGTTGATCAGGAAAGTGGGGAAACTGTCTTCCCAGCCACCCAACTCACCGAACAAGTAACCCTGACGCATGAACTCGAGGTCTTTGACGTCTTTCTCGGCCTGGAAGACCCACAAGTCAAACGATTCCTGGCCTGCTGTCGTCAATGAATCGCGGTCGAACTCTGCCTTCATCTGCTCAACGGTGCTCATTCCCCAGGCTGCCTGGTCGCGCGCCGCCTGTTCACTGATGTCGTCGATCGCATCGTATTGGTCTTTACGACCAATCACTGTAAGGCTCATCGGGCTGAACTGAAGTTTTTCCTCGTAGCGTTCGTCCAGCCACACATTTAGCCGCGCTGTCTCGGCATCCGGCGAGGCCACCGCACTGGCCTGTTCTGCGGCTGAATCTGGCTTCTGGCAAGCCGTTAGCATTACAGCCATCGCCAGCACTACAACAAGGCTTTGCGTCTTGTGGGAAATCATCAGGGTCTATCTCCGGGAAATTTTATGCATCAGGCCGTTATCCTGACACGAATTGGATTTACAGTCGAAAAAAGAACCGGATGCTCAGTGCGAGGGAGAGGACGACAAAAAAACACCGCGTAGATTTGAGCTAAGCCGTATAAGACGAATCCATTCAGAAACAGGGCGTCAACGTAATACTCGAATCTGCTACAGGACCGAACCGCATCAAGAAGACCCATAATGGCGTCTATTCTTGACCCGAATCGAGCTCTTTCCCCCATCATTTGAGAATCTATGCTGACGAGGTAGCCACACTAGCCAGCGGTCCCAGATACCGCAATAACGAAGTTCAGCACAGTCAACGCAACCATGACAGCGCCAAAGCAAATCGTCGCTATGAAGTATGCGTTTCCACCGTCCCGCGTCCTAAGTTTGTTTCGATTTATCAAATACGTCGGATAGGCGACTATGAATAACAGGGCCATCGCAACGCCCCACGCCATCGGTGAAATGTTCAGAAAAGACTTCTTCGACGGATCCTTGTAGATCCCTGATACCCACGCATCGACAAACGTTACGGAGGCGAGAATCAGGCAGAGGACCGCCAAGAAAAGCCCGCCGCCGAAATAGCTGATAACGCCGGTCCACAGCACCAATCCGGTAAGCTGTCGCCACAGAACATGGGGGTTTTCAACATCCATGGCAGGTTCAATTTCGGACTGGTTATCGATCGATGCCATAGAAATTTTCCCTTTGTTTGTATTCTTTACCGACGAAAATGTCCAATGGCAGCACTGCAGTTACACCGACGTTCGGAACGTCAACCAATTGTCCGATCCGTATGTCAACAGCAATGCTCGCAATCATGTAGGCCTGCGTCCGATCGTAACCATACTCCGATACGATGTAGTCAATCATGGCGGCCAGCGCATTTCGTGCCGCAAGATTGATGTCGCTCGACAAGTTGCTTAGAGCCGCGATCTTTGGGGAATCGAGGTAGGCGAGGTCTGCGGGTACACTGCCTTTCTCTTTCAGCGGGAAACCAGTCACGGCGTAGAAGCGCTTTGACGGTATCCTCAGCACTGACGCCGGCCCTTCGAAGTGAGGGCCGTGAGACAGATCCGGCGCGTTCTCAACTATGCGGGTAGTGACTGTCATCCTGCCACCCATCTCGATCGCGGTGCCAGCCACCTCTCCGTCGCCCTGCGCGTAATGAAAGTCGCCCACTGCCAGACCGCAGCCATCGACGAAACACGGCAAATACACGGTGGTACCGGTCGTGATGTAGCGGATGTCCATGTTGCCACCGTGCTCACGTGGCGGAATTGTGCGCAGGCACTCCGCTGATTTCGTCCCTTCCACACCGCACAGCGTTGCAGGCTCTGCCTCATCCGGATCGGGGTTCATCACGGCGCCGCCCAACTCGAGCAGCTCTGTCTCACGCGCCAACACCTCGGCGAGCAACTCATTGCCAGGTAGAGTCGTCACGACTCCGGGGAAACTCGCGTTCGGAATCTTCACGCCCGGCAACGCATCGCTAACAGCGTAGTCGTCATTTATGCGCCAGACGATGAACCGCTCGTCGGTTCCAAATTGGTCACCGGCGAATCCAAATGGTCCGGCTTCAGTCCAGCCGACCTTGGCAGGTTCGAGCGCCTCGATGGTGACTGCCAACACATCACCCGCTTTGGCACCTCTGACGTATACCGGTCCTGTTAGTGCATGGACAATACCAACCCCTTCCCGGGGCATCGTCTTTGCGCTTGAGAACTCGTCAGGGTCGAGAGTCAGGTCGAAAGCATCGCGGCCAAAGAACACGATGGGATCGCCGGGATCAGCTTCAGCGACCATTGGGATGTCGGGATGGAGGCGGTTTATACAAGCCGGGTCCTCGGCGCAGCTCACGCTGAGGTCGCCTACCATGATCTCAGCAGCAGCGTCTTCGAAAATAAACACCGCTAACAGCAGCACGCCGAAAGGACAGATGGAAGGGCTAAGATTCATGCGCACACTCCTGAATTGACGAGTCGAACCAACGGCCGCTGTGGATCACGAGCCGTCATGTTACCTCAGATTTTACGAGCGGCTGCTATGCGAAGTAGAGCAACCCCACAGCTAGATTCCTGACTACCGTCTCAGTACCGCCATTAGCGGAAGTCTGCGGTCGCCGACAATTCCTCGCAGTGGCCAGACTGCGGCGGTCGTTTGTCCGATACAGATGGAAACAAGTTGTTACTGCGGCGACACCATCCAGTCCGCGTTGGCCGCAACACTTCGGAAATTGCCAACAGAGGTGAACGAATGTCTACTAATCACAGGGTGCTCGTACTTGCCGTGCTGGTCGCTCTTAGCGCTCCGACGGCTGCGGGAGCACAGGATCTCAGCTTCACCTACCTCGAGGGCGGCTACATCGCCGGCTTCGTCAACGACGTAGAGGAGTCCGGGGCATTCACGGACGACGGCGCGTTCGAGCTCGAGACCGATTCCGGCGGCGGCGGCTTCATCGGCGGAGCATGGCAGCTCGGGGACAATATCCACCTGTTCGGCGAGTATTCGTTGACCGGCCAGGAACTCGAAATCAGCGACGGCATCAACACCGACGAGGGTGATTTCGACGTGGTGCGGTGGCGAATCGGTGTCGGCTATGCCTACCCGTTCTCGCCCACAGCGAGCCTCTACGGCCGCCTCAGCTTTGACAATGCCGAGCTCAAGGATTTGCGGGTTGCCGGATTCGACCTCGACGCCGCCATCGACGACGACGGTATTGGGGGCGAGGTCGGCATGATCTGGGCGGCGACGCCAGCGCTCCACCTGCAGGGCCACGTGCGCTACACATCGGTCGGCGAGGTCGTTACCGAGGGCTCCGATACCTTCGACTCCGACACGCTAGTCGGCCTGAACGGCCGCTGGTACTTCCGGCCTAACATCGCATTCGTCACCGGCTACGAGTTCGGCAAGATCACCACCTGGAACCTGGGCGTGCGGTTGACGTTCTGAGTACTTCGAGTCCGCTAACCAAGGGAGCGCCTCAGCACACGACCGCGATCGACCTCAGCATCGTTCTTGCGAACAGTGCGCAGGGTTTTTGTGCGAGTTAGTCGCGTGTTGTGCGCTTCGGGTCAACAGCCGTCATCTTACCTTAGAATATTGAACCGGCTGCTATGCGAAGCGAAGCAGCCCGTCAGCTAGCTTCCTGGCGACCGTCTCAGAACGGCCAATAGTAGCCGCTAAGCTGCTTCGATTCGCGCATTAACCTGTTCCTTAGACAGTTTTCTCGGCTGCCGGAACGAGTAATGAAGCTTGCCGCCCGTTTGTGCGACCAGCTTTACCAGGTAATCGATACTCATGCCGTCCAGATTCTCGGCCATAATCTTGCTGATCTTCGGCTGCTGAATCCCGAAAAACGCTGCGGCCTTAGCTTGCGTCAGCTTGTTCCTTACAATAAACGTTCGAATCTGCTCACCAAGAAACACTTGCAACGCCATCCGTTCTGCTTCCTCTGCAGAAAATCCAATGTCCTCGAATACGTTGCCTTTGGTTACTGTAGCCATGATCTATTCCACTAAAGCGATTTCAATCGCTGTTTACCCAGTTCAATATCACTCTTGGCCGTTCGTTGGGTCTTTTTCTCAATCGCATGCAGAACAACTATCGATTCTCGCCGCCGTGTTACTTAGAACACCCGAAACTGGCCACCCTCGGATATCTTGATCTCGCGTACGCCACGGCCGACTGACTTCATCGTGCGCCAGTGCAGCGGTTCGCTACCGAGCTGAAGTCGAAACAGCTCTTCACCGGCACGACGACGAGCAGCGACAGACCATCCTCTGGCAGTGTCTATCGAGTCGCCTAGCCAGAGGATTGGAGTGAGATCGACATCCATCGACGGATTATATCGAATTCGATATATTAATCAATCGAAAGTATACCGTATAAGGTATAAGGTATAAGGTATAAGGTATAAGAGGATACGAAGCCAACCGGCTCCTGTGGGTCACAGGCGGAAAGTATATCGCGAAAAGCTTGGCCGGCTGCTTCCGAGCGCATATCAGTCATTCGCCTTGGTCCAGGCCAATGGTCTCAGTACGGCCAGATATAGGTACTCCGCTCGCAATCGGACCGCTAGCTACCCTTTGTTCTCAGCCTCAGTTGGGTAGGTGAGAAGATAAAGAAGCAGCAGAATACCCGCCACAGGCACAAAGCTCATTAGCTGCCACCAGGGGCTAAGTCCGGCATCGCGCAAGCGCCGAGTGCATGCAGCAATCCATGGAACTAACACCACTAAAGATACGATCTGCAACGGCAGCATCCCTAGAAAACGGCTTAGTAGCGTACCGAATGCCAGTAGAATCAAGACCCCTAGTGCGAACCACCAAAAATCTATACGCGATGTACTGCCAGTAAACTCGAGACTCCGGGTCGCGCCATCACGCATTGCCAACAGCGCTGACTCACTGGGCTTCGTGTCGCGCTGCAACAAGCTCTCGGCCGGTACCTCGAAAACAGCTGCGAGTGCCTGTAGGGACTCTTTCGAAATCTTGGTGCCTGATTCGAGCCGCTGAATAGTCCTGAGATTCAGGCCACTGAGCGTTGCAAGCTGTTCCTGCGACCATTGACGAGCTGTGCGCAACTCGCGAAGCCGGGCCCTATTGACATACATGGGTCTACCTCAAATTTTCCTGCCTGAAATGCCGCAACTATAGCGCCCAATCTCTCCGATCCGTGACGACACGCTTACGACTTGGACGCGACACAGACTTGACGGCACGAAAGAGAATCGCTTCAGAGAAGAAAAAGTCGAATGACCGCAACGGGTCAGTGGCGGAAATTATACCTCGAATCACTCGACCGGCAGCTTCTGCACGCATACCGGCCCCTCGGTATTCATCCTGGCGAACTTCGGCAGTCGGCCAATTGCGGTGATCCTAGTAAGTTCATGACAGTTTTGACGAGATCAGTCGATTGAGGCTCACACCCGACTCGGCTGCCTTCAACGCTAGTGCACGATGAACTTCCGGCGGAACTCGAACCATGAATTTGCCGCTGTACGAGTGCGTCGATAATGGCTCCGGCACTGCTTCCTTGTTCTTCTTCAGATCAGTCACAGTATCCTTGACCAACTTGCGAACACCTGCGAGCGCCTTTTCCTGGCTTGATTCGAGCCAGCTAAGACTCGGAAATTCGGCGCACAGACCAACGTACTCCCGATCTTCTTCCGACCAGGTCACCCGATAGGTATAGGGATCAATTTGTTTAGCCATCGCTACTCTCAAGCCTCTCTATCGCCAATAGCACCTGCCGCACCTGATACGGCTTGGCTTTACCCTTGGCATTCTGAATATTTACTCGCGGATCTCCGGCCCATGGCGTCTTATAAACGCGGTGACTTGAGCCGGACATACGTGCTTTGCCGAAGTAGTGATCACAAATCTTGCACAGGTCCGAGAAGCGAACCCCTTTGGGATTCCGTCGAATCTTGGCAAGAATGTCAGGGATATCCGGCACCGCATTATAATATCATTATTGATACTATTATCAAGGCCCGAAATGCCGGTTTGGCGAACATAAGCGGACGACGGGCTGCCGCTAGCAGTACTAGTTCGACTGTCTCTTAAGGGTCAGTGGCGGAAATTATACCTCGAATCACTCGACCGGCAGCTTCTGCACGCATACCGGCCCCTCGGTATTCATCCTGGCGACCGTCTCAGTACGGCCAGGAGGACACCGAACACGTGAACAGCAGACCCCAAGGACGATGCGATCTTTGATCATCGCCGTGGACTATCTCCCGCTCCCCGAAAGCCAGCTACGTTACCGCTGGCAACCACTCAAGCCTTATGCGCCCTATGTTGCCAATCAGCAGTCCAAACTATGACCAATATTGAAATCACCATCGCCAGACGCGACATATTTATGAGGCCTGCGACCTCGGCTGGTTGAAAACCCTGCTCGATCCAAAATCCGTCAAATTGCAGCAATAAGGGAGTTGATAAAATTGTGAAACACACGGGGATAAGTCCTAGCCAAAGCGACCATGAGGTCCTTTTCAACGCAAAAACGGCAACTAAAGAAGCGAAGATAAGAAATGCTAATTCTAAGAGCACCACTGATCCAATGTGTGGCTCGCCACGCGAACCAAGCCCCCAACCAAAGATCTTTAGTAAATACATCCTTATCCAAAAGGCGAATAAGAATAACGTTGTAAGAATCGCCTTAGTCAAACATCACCGTACATTTCGACAAGAGAATTCTGACAACGAAAATCAACGTATGTGAATGCGATTCGATCGGCATGTCTCAGCACAAAATACGTATAGTCGGCTTTGGGTAGCAAGCCATCATAGTACCTCAGATTTTTCGGGCGGCTGCTATGCGGAGTAGAGCAGCCCCACAGCTAATTTTCTGGTGACTGTCTCAGAACGGCCAGAACCAGTCGCTTATTATTCGTCGAAGTACCTGATTAGCCCGTTTGTAAATCGAGTCCAACCGCTTTGGATGCAAACACCAATAACCAGATCAGGCCATTTACGGCCAAGAAGCCAATCAGCCCCTCGATTGCCAATCGCCGCAAACGGATGCCCTCGTCGGATAGGTCTGTTGAGCGCCAGCCATAAATCGGAATGTAGAACGCCTTTACACTCCAAAACCTCGCTCCTTCTGATCGGTTGAAGTTCATTCGGATGGCATTTACGAACAAGCGAAAAAAGAAGAAAACGGCCACAAACCAACCAATTGCGAAGGTGATGATCGTTAGCGAACCGACGAAAGCTTGGGCGGGAAGAAGCAGTCTGTCGTTGGTCGATTCCCAAAACAAGCCTGCAGCAATAATTGCCATGATTGTGGCGATCCCGAGGAAGACCGCGAAGACTCGGAGCAGTAACGGCAAATTAGAACGGACGAGAACAGGAACGCCGTACCACTTCGGCTTACCTAAAAAATCCATCGATGCATTTTCGTCGGCATAGGTATCGAGGCTCGTTCTAGGGACTTATTGTGAGCGGCTGGTTCGGGTCATTGGCGGAAATTATAACTCGAATATCGTGGCTGGCGGCTTTCGGGCGCATACCGGCCCCTCGGTATTCATCCTGGCCAACTTCGGCAGTCGGTCAGGACCAGCCATTGATATTCTCGAACTGGCGAACTAATCGCCCAAGTATCGATAGTGGCCAGTGATCGGGAACCTAAATAGGATATCTTCAGCTCTAGGTCCGCTTCCGATGTTGTGCACGATCAGCGGATGATCTGTGTCGCGTGACCGTTCATCAAGCACAATCCCGATGTGTGGCAAGTTTCCTGGCAGCATCCACGTAACGAGATCGCCTGGCCGGTAGCTATCCGGATCCTCGGAGACTTCCAAGGATTCTCCGTTTCGTGCGAAGAACGTCTGCAGATTGGGAACACGACGATGGTCGATACTGGTGTCGGTACTCTGCAGCCCCCAGAGCGCAGGGTACGCGTCGAAATGCTCCTTCATGTCTTCGTGTACAAGCACCTGCAGATCGATCCCGATCTCGCGATAGCTTCGGATAACAACATCTGTGCACACGCCCATTTCCGCGGGAACATCACCACCCGGATACTCAAGCGATACATATCGACCGTCGTATCGAACCTCATGATTGGTTCTATCTCGCGCAGCCCCGACCAAGCCTGCGGCTGCAGTGCTATCAACAGGTGTCTGCTCAGCAAGAGCCGCCGAATGGACAATGAAGGTAACGAGGATGATTGGCCAAGCTCTCATTCGTCCTCCTTATTTGACAGTTCTGTGACCGGCCGAAAGGGTCAGCAGCCACCATCATAACTCAGGTTTCTTGAAGAGCTGGTATGCGAAGCAACGCAGCCGTTCATCTCTGCACCAGGTGGATGGCTGGGCTCGGCCACAACCAGCCGTTCATGTTGGCAGGTTTGCTGGCTCATTCGTCAACTTGGTCGAACGGAAATAGTCGCTTGTCCGCCCAAACCAGTTGCCCGTCTTCACGCTCGAAGGAGAAGTCGGGGCACTTTCCGTCGCCATCACCTTCAACTACAAAGTAACCAGTTGGATGACAGATCAGCGAACCTGATTCGTCATATAGGTCGCTTGGAAGATGGCAACATCGTTCCGGTAAGAAAAAGACGACCTTTTGCCTGTAAGTGAATCGCCAAACCCGTAGAACAGATGCCGATGGATCGCCCGCCTCAGAATCGGCTATCAACTTCATCACAAAAGAAGGGAGGCGCTCGCCATTTGCGGCTTTGTCGGCTTCGGCATGAGACGGCACGGCGGCACTGTCTTCAGCATTCTCGACTGAAGAACGGCTCGGCTGAAGCCGAGCTACCGCAAAGAAGCCGAGTACGAAAAGAACGGCGGCACCAGAAATTAATATGTTCTTAAGAACCGTGTCCACGATTAAACTCGTTTTCTCACGTGATTCCCGCCACGATTGCCGACCGTCCGGTATGTATATGGACTCCTCCAGTCTAGCAAACAGTTTCTCCGATCAGAATTAGGACGCGTATGTATATCTGGCCTTTTGGTGGAGACGCTATCTCCTGGCCCACTATGTATGCGCACTCCGGCTCCTCTAAGGGTCAATGGGCTCTACGGCCTCAAACCGGTGTAGGTTTCACCGGAGCAGATATCTCTATCTGATACGTGGTCTCTGTTTGCAGGACGTTTTAGGCAGCCATTTCCTGTTGCTCTCGACGTTGGTATTCAGTTCCCTGGGTCACCATCGCCCAGGCCGTTCTTACGTTCTTGTTAGCTAGGGCAATCGCTGCGCGGCTCTCGCCGTTGCGTTCGATGATCGCCTTCAGCCATCTGTCCTTGGAGGTCTTGGGCTCCTTGAGTTTGTACACGTAGGCGCGAGCGCCCAGGATCAATACTGATCGCAATCGACTGTTACCGATTTTCTTGCTCAAGCCCACGATGTTGGTCTTGCCGCCGCTACTGTACTGCTTCGGGGCGAGGCCCAAGTAGGCGGCGAACTCGCGACCGCTGCTGAACGCCGTTCCAGAACCCATGGTGGCGTACAACAGCAATGCACCAACCGGACCGATACCCTCGAGCGCCATTAGCTTGCTGCAGATCGGGTGAGCCTTGGCAAGGCACTCGACTTCACCGGTCATCGCCTCGATGTCTTCACGCAGCTCCAGCAAACGGCTGTACATGCGATGCAACGTTGGACGGTACAGGTCCGGTAGTTCGTTTTCCCCATCCTCAAGGATCTCAGGTACTGCCCTGAGAAGAGACGCAAAGCCCTTCTTGATAACAATACCGAACTCCATCAGCAGACTCCGCACGTGGTTAGACAATGCTGTGCACTCCTGAATCAGTAACTCCCGCGAGCGATGCACCGCCTGCAACCCTTGCTGCTCAACCGTCTTCATCGGTGCATCCTTGATATTCGGTCGCCGAGCAGCTTCAGCAACGGCCAGGGCGTCGTTACTGTCAGTCTTGTGCCCTTGCCGGAACGGCGCCACAGCCTTGGCTGGAATGATGCGCGCTCTGTGACCGTGCCTTTTCGCGGCACGTGCCCAGTAGTGCGATGTCGCACACGACTCAAAGGCTACGAGTGAAGGCTTCTGTCTACCCAAGAACTCTGCGAACTTGGTCCGCGTGAAAGATCGGTTAGAAAGCTCTTTGCCTCGACCTGAAACAACCGATACTTGGATAACATTCTTTGCTAAGTCGACCCCAACTGTAGTTGAATAACGCATGTATGGACTCCATTGGTTTTAGTCGACTTCCAACCTAAAAAATTAGGTTGGAGGAGTCCATACATAGGGTCAGTGGCGGAAATTATACCTCGAATCACTCGACCGGCAGCTTCTGCACGCATACCGGCCCCTCGGTATTTATCCTGGCGAACTTCGGCAGTCGGCCAGGAGCCGCCGGTCGATATGGGTTAGTCGAAGCCTCTCTCTACGTACCGCTGAGGATACGCACTCCCTAACAGAGACCTCGCGCGGCGAGTCTGGCTCTTATCTCCAAGTCGAAAAGTAACCACCTTGCGTCGGCCAGTAGGTTCGAGACTAATGAAGTCCGCCCCAAAAAGGCTGGACTCAACGCAAACTGATTCCATCTGATCTACTGCATAAAACGATCCGGCCTTATCTTGCAGAAGGGCCAGTTTGTCCGCTGTAGGCCGGACTGCTTCAGTCTGTCTCAATCCGGAAAAGTACCAGAACTTCAACGTGTCTAATAGCCCTAGTGGGATTGCACCAATTCCCTCTGAGCTCAATACCAGCAAGTAGGCCCCCATCCCTCTGGACAACGAAACTGGACCGATCGTATCGGATACGGTCAGCGGCTTTTGGGACCGTTCATCCAATCGTCAGAGACTTCTCATGATATCTACTAACGACTGCATCAACAGCCGTCCAGAGCATCGCAGGGGTCGGGTAGTTGTCACGCCTTTCTGTCTAACGAAAGATTGCGAAATCCGACGCTTAGGCCGATTGTTCCTAACCCCAGTAGCTTTAGATCAAAGTTGGAAAATAGTCCTAGCAAGATCAGCGCAATCCCCGCAATGGCGAAAATGTAGTTGGCGATCTTTATGGTACTCGAGCTAGGCCGTTCGGCTTTATCAAAAGCAACTCGGCAAAAAAGAACAATGAAAATCACGGTGAGTACGCCGAAGGATAATGGCACGAGTCCAGGAAAATTCAATTCGGATTGATTGCTGAAGGTGATTGCGAAAATCACTGCGCACAACAACGCTAGGAACCCGGATGCCAGAATCCCCACTACCCGTTCAGCGCGGCTTGGTTTTCGATCTAGGTTCCACTTGTCCTTTGTTGGCATAAGACATTTCTCGGCGTTGCAGTTGGGTCGAATAGCGGTCTTGAAGAAACTTGCACTTAGGAATCGAACGTCGCCTTTGGGTCAGTGGCGGAAATTATACCTCGAATCACCCGACCGGCAGCTTCTGCACGCATACCGGCCGGTGACGACCACCAGATTGTCACTCGTTCGATTCCAGCAGTTCCTTAGTTGCCTCTAGGAGTTCCTCGCGCTTCTGGTCTTTCTCGCGCAAGCGTTCCAAGCGACGTGCCTCGACCGCTTCTTCACTACAAACCTCGTCGATAACATGCTTGTGCGCAGCGAGAATATCGTACAAATCGTCGTCACCGTCCATCGGTCTGGTCAAGCCACAAATCGATGCCGTCAAATAGTTGGTATCTTTGCGACGAGCAGCAAAGATCAGGTACCGGCCCTGAGCGTTGAAGCGATAGCCACACATACCGCCTGTTTCCGATATCGCGAAAGCCGGGCTATTCAATCGGCCCTTGAACGACTCTCTAGGCCAAATCTTGTACTCAAAAATAGAATCGCTAACCGGCAATTCGCTTTCGACTTCGCCAACGAAGACTGCGTCGGCAGCACACAGTTGATCAAGCACATACCGTTCCGAGATTTCCTCAGGCCAAGCGCACGAACATGCATACCCCATCGCAGGGAAGCATAAAACAACTATTGATAAGACGCAGCGCATAGGCAAATAGCTTATTGGCTCGACCGGCTGGTAAGGGTCACAGGCCGAAAGTATATCGCGAAAAGCTTGGCCGGCTGCTTCCGAGCGCATACCGGCCCCTCGGTATTGATCCTGGCGAACTTCGGCAGTCGG
>CAVOQR010000006.1:0-273984 GCA_963698425.1 uncultured Gammaproteobacteria bacterium
GCCAGAAGCATATGTAATCGGGCGGGTTCTTAAGGGCCCAGCTCCTAGTACGATGTTAACGCACATCAACGAGGGAGACTGCCATGACTTACTATGCTGGAATCGATGTATCGCTACGCACCGTAAACATTTGTGTTGTCGATGATGATGGTGAACAGGTTGCGGAGACGAAGTTATCGTCGGATGTCCAAGAGATCATCGCCTACCTGGACGAACTCGAGTGTGGTATTGATCTCATTGGTCTTGAGGCAGGCACACTTGCTCAGTATTTGACCTACGGTCTCCAGGCAGCAGACTTTGATGTCGTCTGCATGGAGGCACAACAGGTCAAAGCAGCGCTCTCTGCGATGCGCAACAAGACGGACAAACATGATGCGCGAGGTATCGCCCAGTTGCTGCGCAGCGGCTGGTACAGCCAGGTGCATGTGAAGAGCATGGAGAGCCACCACATCCGCATGCTGCTTACTAGCCGCAGGGCTGTTCTCGACAAGTGCATCGATCTTGAGAACGAGATCCGCGGTTTGTTCAAGATCTTTGGTATCAAGTTGCCGCCGAAGCTCGGACACGGATCGTTCGACAAGGCGGTGCGTGCTGTCATTGAAGCGGACGAGAAGCTATCTCACGCTCTATTGCCGATGCTCGATGCAAGGCTGGTGCTCTATGAGACTTTCCGAGTACTCGATAACCGAACACGCCATCTTGCCTGGGGCGATGAAATCTGCGAGCGACTGATGACCGCGCCCGGAGTTGGCTACGTGACTGCATTAACGTTCAAGTCCGGCGTCGACGACCCAACTCGCTTCAAACGATCAAGGACTGTTGCCGCGCACTTCGGCTTGACGCCCAGGCGCTCGCAGTCCGGTGAGTTCGACTTCGACGGTCATATCTCCAAAGCAGGCGATGCCGAAGTGCGACGCACCTTGTATGTGGCTGCGAACTCCGTGCTCACGCGTAGCAGTCGCTGGTCATCGCTCAAGGCTTGGGGAATGAAATTGAAGAAGAACCGCGGACACAAGAAGGCAGTCGTTGCTGTCGCCAGAAAACTTGCCGTCATCCTCCACCGACTGTGGATCGACGAAACCCAGTTCCAATGGGGCATAGAGAGAGTCAGGTCATGAAATAACGACTCGCTCTACCCCAAAGGAAGCGTCCTGACGTGGACGTGGTCTGGATGAGGCCGTAACTGACCGCTGTGCCCTAGAGCACGCCCAAAAGCATGGCCCTCCACTCCGTCCGACCAATGCTTGCAGCCGCTGGGTGTCACCAGCGCCGACTGCGTAGAGAAGCGTGACCCACGCCAGAACGCGACCTAGACAATACTACAAACTCAGGGAGCTTGACTTCAATGCCCGATTAGAGAAGCGGTCACTGACTGGCGCTCATGCAGTAGTCACGTTTAAAGCGAGGCGTCTCTTTTTGCCACTCCACATGTATTGACTGTATCTGATCGGAGCTTCCTACGGCGAACAGCAACTCTGGGTCTGATAATTGATCTGTTGGACCATCAACTCCTTTCGACATTGTTGCGGACCATCTTTGCCCTAGCGATGTCACCCTAGTGTCAGTGAATTCTGTTTCGTCCGCTTGAGGGATAGGCGTTCCGTCTTTGTACCGCGCATGCAGTCTGTACCACTGTTGCGTAAAGTTATCGAAAGACCTAACGCAAAGCACGCCCGTTCCCGAGAACTCATATAAATTTTGGCCATCAACAATTTCGTATGCCTGCTCGCTTTCTGCTAGCAGAATAAGCAACAAGGGACCCGTGTACGAGTCTGGCAGAACGAAGACATTATCAACGGATGAACGTTGGCACGCCCCTAGAAGAGGGTGCTCAATAGCACGAATCCTCGTAGGAAGTTTCGCAATTCGTGAATTTACGAGCGGCTCCTGCGGGTAAGCGGACCTCGCCATTCATGATTGGCGATTCGAATTTAGCTCACTCCGCCGCGGCGGGCCCGGCAAGCGCCGCATCGAGCATTTCAACCAGTTCGTCGCGGCTGTAGCTGTATGGACCCCATGCATTCAGCTGCACAAGCTCGTTGATCTTGGTACCAATCGTCCTCGCCTGTTCTTCCACATTGGGTACAACCACATAACGTCGCAGGGGTTGGTCGGCAAACAGTGCGTGCATAAACGCCTCTGAAACCTCGTCAGGTTCCTTGTAGGACAATTCTCGTTCGGCCGTCTGTTCGTAGGCTTTCTTCATTTCTTCCGTCATCTCGCCGCCGCCGGTCTTATCCGCCCGTCGTGCAACGCTGCTGCGCCGGATGTGTGACTTGTAGTTGCCAGGCTCAACGACACTGACAGCGACTCCGAGCGGCTCCATTTCGGTAGCAAAAGAATCCGTGTACGCCTCGATCCAGTGTTTGCTGCCGCTGTAAGCGCTGAATCCGGGGAATGCCGAGATGGTGCCGGCGATCGATCCGGTCGTAATAATGCGGCCTTTGGATTCGATCACCATAGGCGCAAACGCCTTGGTTACTCGATAGACGCCCTCGACATTCACCGCGTAGACGAACGTCTGATCTTCGACCGGTGTGTCCACAACTGATCCACCGCCACCAACGCCGGCATTGTTCACCAGGCCATACAGGCCGGTCCCTTTCTCACGGATCATCTCGACAGCCGCGTCGACCTGGTCCTGCTTGGTTACGTCGAGCTTGACTGCCGTAACGTTGTCAATTGCATCAAGCGCGGCCAGATCCTTGTCCTTACGTGCACCTGCATAGACGTGATAGCCATTTTCAGCGAGTGTCTCGGTGAGATTGCGACCGATGCCCGTGCTGGCGCCCGTGACGAGGATCGACTTCTGATCCTCTGCAACAGCCGTGTGAGGTGCGGCGAGCACCACTACTGCCACGCTTGCAGCAACAATAAAGTGAAGGACGTTTCTCATAGCGATTCCTGACTGAATTAGATCGTCGTGAGGTTAACACAGGCGCGCGGATGCTAGAATCTCGAACAACATGAGCGACCCAGCGATAGATAACGACAATCTGGATTCCTTCGTAGTGAGCAACACTCATTACTATCGGAGCAAGTGGCAGAAAATCGTCGCCACGCCCGCTTCCATGCTGAGTTTTAACTGGGCGGCGAGTTTCGGCCAGGTTTTCTGGCTTGCGTACAGAAAGCTGTATCTGCCGTTGGTCTGGGCAGTTGTCGCATACATTGCGTACGTAGCGTTGTGGATTTATGTCGACGACAAGCAACTGATATCGACGAATGTGTCTGCAGTTTTAAGCTGGGCGGTCAGCATTCTGTTTTTTGCTGTCTTCGGCTTGCTCGGTAACTACTGCTACTGGCGGAGGTTTCGCAAAGTTGAGCGCCAAGCGATGTCGCGCCACTCCGACAGAGACTCACAGCTGCGTTTTCTTCGATCCAAAGGTGGCACCGCCCCCCTCGTTGCAGCCGTGATTGTTGCCATATTTCTACTGCCGGCTGTGTGGGCCTTCTACTGGGGTGTCTACAAGGCCAGTCAGTACGATTTCTCGGAGTACGTGTTCGACGCGTCTGGTCCGCTCACGCTGCAAGAGGTTCAGTCGAATTTTCTCGCATTTATGGACGAACCGCTGCAAGGGGCGCGCAAGGAATGCGTCTTCAGAGAGGTGGAGAAGCGCGCGCTTGCTGCGGGAGATCCCGAGACGCTTGACCCTGTATCAGTGGAGTTCCTGCCCGTCGATCACTGGAGCCGACTGGACCCGGACGGCAAGCGAATTATTCTGATGCAGGCAATAACGACGAAGGCTCTCTTCATCTGCGAGCGTTAGACCGGCGACTAAAGCGCGCACCTGCCCGTGGCTCCAGAGCGGCGAAAATTCCACAATTCCAAGCACTGAGGCCCAACAAGTTCTATAGTGTTAGCTAATGACTGAAAAACACACACAAGCGCCACAATCCTACGAGATAGTATCTATCGAGCGGGCAGAGGCTCCGACGGGTGCCGAAGGCGCCAATTGGTACCGCTACGTGATTTCATTTGCGGGCAGCGAGAACATTGAGGGCTGCCGCCAGGGAGGTCTCCGCGTCGTAACCGAGGCCGTTGAGGATATCGTCCTGCAATTGAACGGACGACACAAAGGCAAACACGGTCGCGTACATCTCGTGCCAACGCCCAAGAAGAACGCCAAGAAGTAGCACGACCTGGGTCGGCACATGGGAATCGACGATGCCTGAAATCACCTTATTGGGTTGGATTCACACGATTATCGCCATAGTTGCTTTGCTGGCGGGCTTCTACACGCTGGCCGTGCACAAGGTGATAACGCCGCAACAGAAAACCGGTCAGCTCTATCTGCTCTGTACGTTTATCGCAGCGGTAACAGCGCTGATGATCTACAAACATGGTGGGTTTGGTCCCGCGCACGGTCTCGCCGTCCTTACCTTGCTGGCCCTTGCTGGCGGCTTGCTCGTCACCCGCATACCGATGCTCGACAGGCCGGCACCGTACCTCGAGGCATTCTGCTTCTCGGGGACCTTGCTGTTCCACATGATTCCGGCGATCACAGACGGCCTGTTGCGCCTGCCCGTCGCAGATCCGGTCCTGACGGATCCGCATGACCCGTTGTTGAAGAAGTTCTATTTGGCGTTTCTGCTTGTATTCCTGGCTGGTTACGCCATGCAGGTCGTCTGGCTTAAGAACCGAAAGGACGTTATTCTCCCGCGTCATATTTAGAACGGGGGTTCTCCATGAAAACCAGATTCTCGGCCCTGATCGCGGCCATGTTCCTGATTGTTGCCTGCGGCAAAGACACCGCCACGCCGACAGCGGTTGAAGACAGCGTCGATCCATCCGCGGCGCTGCACAGCCTGTTTGATGAAGAATTCCAGGCAAGTCTTGAGCTGAATCCGCTCAGTGCGACGTTTATTGGCGATTTCCGTTACAACGATCGCATCGCTAATTCGATCGGTCCCGAGCACATCGCGGCGACGCTTGAGCACAATAAGAAATACCTCGCTGCATTGCTGCAGATTGATCGCGACGCGCTGGGTTACCAGGACCAGCTGAGCTACGACCTGTTCCGCATCAATCTGGAAGAAGAGATCGAGGGTGATCAGTACCCCGGGCACTTGCAGCCTATCTCGCAGTTCGGCTCCATGATGAGTTTTGCGGTGCAGCTCGGCAGTGGCAGCAGCGCGCATCCGTTTGTGACCGTCAAGGACTATGAAGACTGGCTCAGCCGCATCGACGACATGGTTGTTTGGTCAGACCAGGCCGTGGCGAATATGCGTGAAGGTCTGCAGACCGGCGTTACACGTCCGCGCATCCTCATGGAAAAAGCGATCCCGCAGCTGCAGTCGCAGATTGTCGAGAACGTCGAAGACAGTCAGTTCTACACGCCGATCAAGAACATGCCAGAGGACTTCAGTGAGGAAGACCGCGAGCGACTGGCGGCGGCATACGACGACGCGATCATGAACAAGCTGATCCCGGCGTACTCCAGAATGGTGAACTTCCTCGGTGATGATTACCTCGAGACAGCGCGTGAGACGGTCGGCCTTGGCGATTTGCCCAACGGCAAAGCCTGGTATGCCTACAACGTAAGAACGATTACAACGACAGATCTGACGCCTGAAGAAATTCACCAGATTGGTCTCGATGAGGTTGCGCGCATTCACAAGGAAATGCACAGCGTCATGGAAGAGGTTGGCTTCGAAGGTGACCTCAAGGATTTCTTCGACTTCGTCAACACCGATGACCAGTTTTTCTTTGATGAGCCCGAGCAGCTGATACAGGGCTATCGCGACATGGAAGAACACATCACCGAGCTGTCGACAGCACTGTTCGAGAAGCAGCCGAAGACAGCCTTTGAAGTGCGTCGTGTCGAGCCGTTCCGCGAGCAGTCGGCTGCGGGCGGTTCGTACCAGTCAGGCAACCCGGATGGTTCGCGCCCGGGAATTTTCTACGCCAACGCTTACGACATGCGCGCACGTCACAAGTGGGCCATGGAGTCACTGTTCCTGCACGAGGCCATTCCTGGTCACCATTTTCAGATCATGTTGCAGTACGAGAATGAGGAGCTGCCCGAGTTTCGTCGCTACGGTGGGTTCACGGCGTACATCGAAGGCTGGGGTCTGTATGCGGAATCGCTGGGTAAAGAACTCGGCGTCTACACGGATCCGTACCAGTACTTTGGCGGCCTGAACGCCGAGTTGTGGCGCGCTATCCGTCTGGTCGTAGATACCGGCCTGCACGCCAAGGGCTGGACTCGTCAGCAGGTGCTCGACTACATGTACGAAAATTCAGCGGTTGCAGAAGCGCGTGCTGTATCTGAGGCAGAGCGTTTCATGGCCATCCCGGGGCAGGCACTGGCCTACAAAGTCGGGCAGCTGAAGATTCGCGATATCCGCAATAGCGCCGAGAAGCAGCTGGGCGACAAGTTCGATGTGAAGAAATTTCACACCGAAATCCTCAAGGATGGCGCCATGCCGTTGTCGATGCTGGAGGCCAAGATTCAGCGCTGGGTAGACTCGCAGCTCTGATTTGCGGCACCCTGATCCACGATGAAACTGGATCGCTTCATACGTATCGCGTTTGCGGTGCTTATTCTCGTGGTCTTCATCGTGGCGGTCGGCGCCTTGCTGTTCGTCACGGAGTCCGCGCTCAATATCTGGGCGCGGCTCGAAGAAGGCCCGAGAATTCTGCTGTACGGCTACGTGGCCGTTATGGTCGGGCTCGCATTGCTGGCCGTGTGGCTGGTCTGGAAGCTCGTGGTGCGGCGAGACGTGTCGGCACCGCGGCAGAAGAAACAGGTCGCACCCCTAAATCGTGACGAAATAGAAACGCGACTCCGCGATGCGGAGGCTGCCGGCGTTGATGTCGGCGCTGCACAGCAGGAATTGCAGGAGCTGGCCTCACGCCAGTCGCTGGGCGCCGTGCACCTGTGTTTCTTTGGTGAGATCAGCGGCGGCAAGAGTTCGCTTATCAAAGCGCTGGTTCCGGATGCTGACGTAAAGATCGATGTCATCGGCGGGTCGACGGCAGATATTCGTCACTATCGCTGGCGCAATGAGGCCGGTATCGAAGTGCTGCTCACCGATGTGCCCGGTATTGGCGGACACGACGACGGCTTTGATGAGCTGGCGGCAGAAGAAGCGCGTCGCGCGCATGTCGTACTGTTTGTGTGTGATGGTGACCTGACGCGCGCCGAGACCGACGCTGTGTCGCGGCTGCTGACGCTCGACAAGCCGCTGATCATGGTGCTTAACAAGAGCGATCGCTACAGTGCGGAGGAGCAGGCTGCGCTGATGCAACGCTTGCTGCAACACATGGACGAACTCGGCGGCAGCGCAGAACACGATCACGTCGTTGCCGTATCGGCGGGTGGTGCGGTCGAGGTCGTAGAGCGCAGCAAAGAAGGCGTAGAAAAAGCCACGCAACGACAACGACCGGCCGATATCGGCGTGCTGGTCGTCGCCATCAATCAGCTGTCTGCAGGACGAAGCGGCACCGCTCGACGCGCGTCGCGAGCGAGCGGTATTCCAGTTGGCTGCCGAGAAACTGCAGCGCGCCGAGGCCAGTTATCAAAAACAGCAATCCGAACAGATTATCCGCAGCGCTACCCGCAAAGCAGTGATCGGCTCCATGGCGGCGGTCAGTCCGGGCACCGATGTGTTCATTCAGGGCTATGTTGGCACCGTGATGACGCAGCAGCTCTGCAAGCTGTACGGCGCTGCGCCGCGCGATCTCGACATCGAAGAGTTCCTGTCGCTGAGCCAGAGTCGCGTTGGCCGCGCCTTGCCGTTGACGCTCGCGGTGGCCGGCAACGGCCTCAAGGCCTTCCCCGGGCTGGGCACCGTGGCCGGTGGGCTGGTGCATGCGGTCGCCTATGGATTGATATTTGATGCTCTGGGCCGCAGTCTCGTACTAACGCTGTCAAAGCATGGCGAGTTGGTGCCTGAGAAAGCCGCCAGCGAATTCGAGGAAAGCATCAATGAGCATATTGAAGCGGGTGTCAAACGCGTTGCCAGGATGGCCCTGGAAGAAAAAACCAGCAACGACTGATGCCAGCGTCGATGGGGGTGCCGGGCACCTGACGCTCGCGCGCGAAAGTCTCAGAGAACTCATCGACGACAGACGCCTGCCTGAAGGCGTTCGCGAGTCTCTCGCACACGACTATGAAGCCGTCGAAGGCATGCTGGACAAGCTCGAAAACGGGCATCTGCATCTTGCCGTGTTCGGCAGGGTGAGCACGGGCAAGTCGTCGCTGTTGAACGCACTGATTGGTGAGGAAGCGTTTACCGTCAGCCCGCTGCACGGCGAAACGCGCTTCTCGTCGATGGCGGCCTGGGACGAAGTTGAGGCCGGTGGCATCTACCTGATCGATACGCCCGGCCTTGACGAGGCGGGCGGAGAAGATCGCGAAGCCATGGCCCGTGAAGTGGCCGGCCGCGCCGATCTGGTGGTATTCGTTGTCGACGGCGACATCACTGAAACGGAACTGGGCTCATTGCGGACCCTGCTGGCGCAGGGCCGGCCTGTAATCATCGCACTGAACAAATGCGACTTGTTCACAACGGCTGAGCAAGACGCACTGCTGCAGACGTTGCGGCGTCGTGTCGATGGCATCGTCGATCCAGCAAACATCGTCGCCGTCACCGCCCAGCCGCGGCCACAGATCGTCATTGAAACAGACGACGCGGGCAACGAAATTGAAACCGAGCGAGCGCGGCAACCGGACGTTGCAGTGTTGCGCCTGAAGCTCTGGGAGATACTGGAAGCTGAAGGCAAGACACTGGCAGCGCTCAATGCCAGCCTGTTCGCCGCGGATCTCAGTGACCAGGTCGGCAAGCGCATACTGGCGGCGCGTCGCGAACTCGGTGACAAGCTCGTGCGCACCTATTGTGTCGCCAAGGGTATCGCCGTGGCTTTCAACCCGATTCCGGTGGCCGACCTGTTCGCAGCCGCCGTCATCGACATCGGCATGGTGGTGCACCTGTCGCGCATTTATGACCTGCCGCTAAGCCGCAAGGAGGCGGGTTCGCTCGTGCGCGTCATCGTGGCCGAGGCCGCGGCGCTGATGGGTACGGTCTGGGCACTGCACTTCGTCTCCAGTGCGCTCAAGGTGGGTACCATCGGTCTCTCAACCATCGTCACTGCCGGTGCGCAGGGGGCGATCGCCTATTACAGTACGATGGTTGTGGGTCGTGTCGCTGCGGAGTATCTGGCCAAGGGCAAGTCCTGGGGCGATGGCGGTCCGAAGCGCGTCGTTGGCAAGATACTGGACAGCCTGGATCGCGATACCGTGCTGCGCGACGCCAAGCGCGAAATTCAGGCAAGACTGGGGGCGAGTTGATCGCATGGATCGAATAACTCGAATGCGCCGCATCTGGGACACGATCCTGGACATACCGGCGGGCAGGGTCGCGAGTTACGGCCAGATCGCGGAAATCGCAGGCATCCCGCGAGGCGCACGGCAGACGGCGTATGCGCTAAGGCACGTGCCGGATGAGGTGCAATTGCCCTGGTTCCGCGTCATCACGGCGTCCGGAAAAATCGCGTTCGAGAAGGGTTCGCCATCATTCCGCGAGCAACGTGATCGCCTGCGTGCCGAGGGCGTTGCTGTTAACGCTGGCAAGATCGACATGGACAAATTTCGCTGGCAGCCGGACCTGGATGAACTCCTGTGGAAGCCCAACGCCACCTGGGATGAAATCTGAATGCGACGCCTGCTGCGCTCAATGCTGCTCACGTTATTGTTCTCGCCCGGCATGCAGCGCCTGCGACGGCGCATGGCTGAATTGCGACGACGACTATTCCGGCGAGCGCACGTCGTGAGCGTTTTTCTCGAGCTGGATGACCCGTATTCCTACCTGCTGGCGCACTACCTGCCCGCGTTGCAGCAGGCCTACGACATTGAACTGCGCCTCTACCTGGCGCAATCGCTGGGTGACAACTTTAAACCAGCGGCCGACATGCTTGCCGAATATGCGGTGACCGATGCTGAGCGGTTGGCGAGTGAGCTGGGTGTGCCGTTCCTCGACCGTGGACATTCGCCGCCTGTCGAACACCGGCGCGCGTTGCTCGATTGCATCGCGGCCGCTGATGGCACGCCGGAGTTTCGCGACGAGCTGTTTGTCGCGCTGCAGCAGTACTGGCGTGGTGACACCGAGGGCGTCGCGCGGCGCGTTGGCTCGCGAGGTGCTGACGGTTCTTCCAGCAGCCTGCTGCAACGCAATGCGAAGCTGCTGAAGAAGATGGGTCATTACAACTGCGCGACCATGCACTATGCCGGTGAATGGTACTGGGGTGTTGACCGTTTGCACTACCTCACCGAGCGCCTCGACGAACTGGCTGCGCGCAAGCAGGACAGGGCCGACCCGCTGCTTGGGTCGATTCGCCAGGTGATGCATTTCGATCTGCCCGTGACGCCGCCCGCGGCCGCCAAAGAGCTGCCGCCACTCGAGTATTTTCACTCCTTCAGAAGCCCGTATTCATACATCGGTCTGCAGAACGCCTGTCGTATCGCGGACGGCTTTGGCCTCAAGCTTCGCATCCGCCCGGTGCTGCCGATGGTGGTGCGCGGTTACCAGGTGCCACGCAGCAAGCTTATGTACATCGCGATGGATGCAATCCGCGAAGCGCGGCGACTTGGCGTACCGATTGGCGACTTCACCGATCCGATCGGCGCCGGAGCGGATCGCCTGATGGCCGTATTCCCCTATGCCGAGTCCGAAAAGCGTGCGCGGGACTTCGTGATTAACGCCGGCAAGGCCGTCATGAGTGAGGCGATCGACGTTGCCAGTGACAAAGGTCTGCGCGAGGTGGCTGGTCGCAGCGGGCTGTTCTGGCCGGACGTTGTTGCTGCGCTGCAGCAAGAGGACTGGCGGCCCGTTGTCGATGAGAATCGTGACTCCATGATGGAATCCGGCAGCTGGGGCGTGCCCACAATGCGCGTCGGCGAGTTCACCGTCTGGGGCCAGGACCGCGACTGGATGCTGGTGCGCCACCTTGAAGATCTTTGTGACACAGGAGAAGGAATACTCGTATGACCACCGTAATTTTTTCGCATGGCCAGGAGAGCGGGCCGTGGGGCACCAAGATCCGTGCAATGGCTGAAATGGTACGCGGCATGGGCTGTGAGGCGGACAGCGTGGACTACCAGGGCATTGCTGACCCCGGCGCCCGCGTGGACAAACTCATCGGTGAATGTGCGGGTATCAAAGGCCCGCTGATCCTGGTGGGCTCAAGTATGGGCGGCCACGTGGCCACCGCAGCGGCCCAGCGACTCTCGGCGGCGGGCCTGTTTGTACTGGCCCCGGCCTATTATATGGACGGCTACGAGGACCTTACGCCGCCGCCGCCGGACATGCCGATTTGCATTGTGCATGGCTGGCGTGATGATATTGTGCCGGTCGATAACAGCATACGGTTTGCACGGCAGTGCCGCGCGACCCTGCATCTGGTGGATGGGGATCACAGGCTGACCGCCAATATCGACGACATCAACACGCAACTCGAAGAGTTCATAAATAAAATTACGGGCAAGTCCCGATAGCGGAGAACACTATGAAATACCTGATTTTGCTGGCTGCCAGCCTGACATTGTTTGCTTGTGGCGGAAAAGATTCCGGCGGTTCGGCTGAAGATGCTGCTGCGGAAGTCGAAGAAGCTGCAGAAAGCATGAAAGAAGCAGCAAGTGATGCTGCAGATGGCGCAGAGGACATGATGCAGGGCGCCATGGACGAAGCTGAAGAAGTCGAGGATGCCATCATGGACAAGGCGGCAGAAGTCGACGAAGCCGTTGACGCAGCTATGGATGACGCGGCTGACAAGGCAGACGAAATGATGGACGATGCCGAAGACATGGCTGATGAGGCTATGGACGACGTCAACGACGCCATCAAGAACTAACCTCCAAAAAAAAATGAAAATCAAGGGTCTGGCGACGACTCTGATTGGGTAGACTTCTGCCCATGAGTGTCGCCGGATTCTTTTTCAGGCCGCTGTACTGGCTGACAGGCAAGATCCTGTCGATCTGGGTGCGCCCGGCGATCCAGCCGGAGCTGCCGGCAGAACTAATTACAGACCCGAACGCGGCCGTTTGCTACGTGCTCGAAACCGGCGGTCTGATCGATCTCCTGACTCTGGAGCGGGCCTGCGCCGAGCATGGCCTGCCATCCCCTACCTCGCCATTCACGTTTTGCGGCCAACGCGAGAAACGTCGCATTATCGTGCTGCGTCGGATGCAGGGCTTCCTGTTCCGTCGACCATCCACGCATTCATCGCCGCGACTGCAGCGCCTCGTCGAGTCATCGCACGACTGCGAGCAAGAGCTCCTGCTGGTTCCCGTGGCGATCTACTGGGGGCGTTCGCCCGATAAAGAGCGTTCGTTCTTCAAGCTGCTGCTGTCGGAGAACTGGGAGATCATCGGCAGGACGCGCAAGCTGTTCACATCCATTGCCCATGGACGCAGTACCTTGCTGCGCTACAGCGAGCCGCTGTCCTTCAGTTCCATCATGCAGGAGAAGCTGGACTCGTCCATCGCCTTTCGCAAGGTGTCACGAATTCTGCGTGTGCATTTTCGGCAGCGCAGGGCAGCGACAGTCGGTCCGGACCTGTCGCATCGGCGTACCCTGCTAAACCAGGTGCTGAGGGCGTCTTCGGTGCAGCGTGCCATCCAGGCCGAGGCTGGCTCTGATCCTCGCAAGCGCGAGCAGGCGCAGCGCAAGGCGATGGACTATGCGCTGGAAATTGCCGCGGACATTTCCTACCCGACCATTCGATTCGCCGAGCGCGTACTCCGATGGCTGTGGAACCGCATTTACGATGGCATCGAGGTCAACGGCATCGAGCGCCTGCACGAGGCGGCCAAAGAGCACGAGATTATTTACGTACCCTGTCATCGCAGCCATTTCGACTACCTCCTGATGGCATATGTCTCCTACGAGCAGGGGCTGCACGTGCCGCACGTTGCGGCCGGCATCAACCTCAACATGCCGATCGTTGGTGGCATCCTGCGCCGCGGCGGTGCGTTCTTCCTGCGCCGCAGTTTTCGCGGCAACCGCCTGTACGCGGCCGTCTTCGATTCATACCTGCATGAGATCCTGACGCGCGGATATTCGATCGAGTACTTCGTCGAGGGCGGGCGCAGCCGCACCGGCCGGCTGCTCGAGCCCAAGGGTGGCATGCTGGCCATGACAGTTAATTCCTACGTCAAGGCACCAAAGAAGCCGATCGCATTCTTCCCGATCAACTTCGGCTACGAAAAGCTTATCGAGGGTGACTCGTTTATTTCCGAGCTGGGTGGCGCCACGAAGAAGAAAGAGTCCCTGGGCGGCTTGATCCGCTCGATCAAGGGGCTGCGCGATCACTTCGGCAAGGTGTACGTCAACGTCGGTGAACCCATAGAGCTGTCGAGCCTGCTGGACGGCGTCAAGCCCGACTGGCGGGAAACGAAAACGAAGAATGGTGAGCGACCCGAGTGGCTGTCCGGCGCCGTTGACGAGCTCGGTGGCGAGATCATGCGTGGTATCAACGCCGCAGCGGCCGTAACGCCGATCAGCCTGCTTGCGTACGTGTTGCTGGCGACACCCAAACAGACCATCGGCGAAAAAGAGCTGTTGCGGCAGTTGCAGGTGAGCCTGGATTTGCTCAACCGCTTCCGTTACTCGGATGACGTCACGGTGCCCGACTGGACGCCGCAGCAGATTATCGCTCACGGCGAAAAGCTCGAGGCAATAACGCGCAGTTCGTATCCCATTGGCGATGTGTTCCGCATGTCGGAACGCACCGCCGTGTTGATGACCTATTTCCGCAACAACATTCTGCACCTGCTGGCGGTGCCGGCCTCGGTTGCCTGCTGCTTTATTCAGGGTCGGCGATTGCCGCAGTCGGAGCTGCGCAGGCTGGTGGGCCTCATCTATCCATTCATGCGGAAAGAGCTGTTCCTGAAATGGGACGACGACGAGATTGACGCGGTTACGGATGAGGCCATCGAGGCGCTGCTCAATATTGGGATCCTCCGGCGCGACAAGAAGACCGGGGAACTGCTGCGCCCGCCGACCGGCTCGGCGCACGCCTACCAGCTATTGATGCTCGGGCAGGCCATGGTGCCGATGCTGCAGCGCTTCTACCTGGTTGTCGCGATTCTCGTCTCCAACGGCAGTGGCACGCTGACGCGTGCGCAGCTGGAAACACTCTGTCAGCAAAGCGCAGAGCGACTGTCGATGATCTACGGTTTGCACTCACCCGATTTCTTCAACAAGACGCTGTTTCATGATTTCATTTACACACTCAGAGACCAGCAGGTGCTGCGCAGGAACAGCGACGGCCTGATTGAGTTCGATGATGACATCACTGGCATCGGCGCCGACGCCCGACTGGTCCTGGGCGAGGAAATTCGGCACAGTATCCTGTCCTTGACGGCCATCGAGAACCCAGAGAAAGAATGAAAGTTGTATCGTTTTATCGCTTCCTCGATCTCGAGGACCCCAGGTCGTTTCGCAACGCGCTGCAGGCTGTTTGCGACGAGCAACAGTTACTCGGCACCGTGCTGGTCGCGAGCGAGGGATTCAACGGCACCCTGAGCGGCACTGAACGCGCGGTCAACACCGTGTTCGACTGGATTCGGCAGCGCTTGAATATTAACGAGCCGCTGGATGCGCGCTGGACCGACGCCGGGGAGGCGCCGTTCCGCCGCATGCGCGTGAAGGTCAAAAACGAAATCGTAACGCTTGGGCGACCGGATATCCTGCCGCACGTGAAGACCGGAACGCACGTGCCGCCCGAGCAATGGAACAAGCTGATAGAAGACCCGAACGTGCTCGTCATCGATACACGCAATTCCTACGAGTATGAAGTGGGTACTTTTCCGCGTGCCGTTGACCCCGGCAACGACTCATTCCGCGAGTTTCCGGATTTCGCCGCGCAGCTGGCGGAGACGGCCAGGGACAAGCCGTTGGCCATGTTCTGCACGGGCGGTATTCGCTGCGAGAAAGCGACCGCGTTGATGCTGGAGCTGGGTTTCGACGAGGTCTACCACCTGCAGGGTGGCATCATTAATTACCTCGAGCAGATTCCGCAGGAAGACAACCTGTGGCAGGGCGAGTGTTTTGTTTTCGATACCCGCGTTGCCATTGACCGGGATCTCGCCGAAGGCGGGTACGTGCAGTGTCATGCCTGTCGGCGGCCGTTGTCTACAGAGGAGCTGGAGTCACCGGCCTACCAGGAGGGTGTGTCATGCCCCAGGTGTATTGACGAAACCGATGCTGAAAAGGCGGCAGGTTTGCGCGAGCGCGCCAAACAGGTGGCGCTGGCAGAGCAGCGCGGCGAAAAGCACATTGGGCCGCGCTAGGCATCCAGATCGGGGATTAACTCGCTCTCCAGCATGTTGATCATGTCCTTGAGCAACAGCTTGCGTTTCTTCAGGCGGCGAATGCGCAGCTGGTCGACCATGGGGTCGTGCTGCAGCTTGTCGATCAGGTAGTCGAGATCCCGGTGGCTGACGCGTAATTCACGCAGTCGGTCCAGTTTCTTGAAGGCTTCCGTTTCGACTTTCTCGGTCATCTGTCTCTAGTCTAGCTCAGTGGTGCCAGCCAGTCGCGGTCGTCACTGCCCCGGACCATGAACCAGGGGTTCAGTATATCGTCCTTGCGATTGTACGCCAGCGGCCTGCCATCCAGCTCGAGTACGGCGCCGCCAGCTTGTTCGACCACAGCCTGCGCCGCCGCAGTGTCCCATTCGGACGTTGGGCCGAGCCGCGGATAGATGTCCGCGCCACCTTCGGCAATTACGCAGAACTTCAGTGAACTGCCCATCGGAACCATCTCGTAGTCGCCGATTGCGTCCAGGTAGGCGTCGAGACTGTTACCGCGATGCGAGCGACTGCCGACGACGCGCACCGGCTTGCTGCTGGCCTGCGAAACGGCGATAGCATGAGGTTCGCCGTCGCCGCTGCGCATGTGCGCGCCAACGCCCTCGCAACCTGTATAGGTCTTGTTGAGCACCGGCACATGCACGACGCCAAGTAGAGGGCGGTGCTCGTGGATCAGGGCGATGTTGACGGTGAATTCGTCATTTCGGTTAACGAATTCCTTGGTGCCATCGAGCGGATCGATCAGCCAGTAGGTCTGCCAGCTGCTGCGCACCGCAAAGTCTGGTAAGCCATCCTCTTCGGAAATAATCGGAATGTCCGGAGTCAGTTGCCTCAGTCCGGCAACGATGCGCAGGTGCGAGGCGAGGTCCGCCTGGGTCAGCGGAGAGTCGTCGGCCTTCTCTTGCACGTCGAAGTCTGTCGCGTACACTTTCAGAATTGCATCGCCGGCGTCACGTGCCATTGCTACCGTCGGTTCAATCAGCTTCTTGAGATCCACACTAACTCCAAACTCGATCTGGCGGCGCAGTATAACAATGAAAATCGATCCGAAGACTGCGTTACAGCGCTGCGATACAGTGATGCTCGATATGGACGGGACCATCCTGGATCTCGCTTTCGACAACTACGTCTGGAAAGAGCTGGTGCCGCAGCGCTACGCTGCCAGCAGAAGCATGTCACTCGAAGCCGCACAGGCGCATTTAATGGGCTTGTACGGCGCGGTGAAGGGCGATCTGGAGTGGTATTGCCTCGATCACTGGAGCGAGCGCCTCGGCCTCGACATCGTCGGTCTGCACCACGATGTCAGCCACCGCATCGGCTATCTGCCCGGAGCGCGCGAGTTTCTGCGCGAGCTCGCAGGCACCGGCAAACGCGTGCTACTGGTCACCAATGCACACCAGGAGACACTCGGTCTCAAAGATGCCGTAACCGGTTTGTGCGATTTCGTTGAGGCTGCGTACAGCTCGCATGCCTATGGCCATGCAAAGGAACGCCAGGATTTCTGGCATGCCTTGCAGGAAGAGGTCGATTTCGATCCCGCGACGACACTGTTCGTAGACGATACGCAGCGCGTCCTGCGCAGTGCCGAGGAGTACGGCATCAGTGGCCTGGTCACCGTGACCTGGCCAGACACCTCGCAACCACGGCGCAACGGTTCAGCGTACGCGGGCGTCGAATCCCTCGCGGAACTCCTCTAGCAGCAGTCGCTCATTACCTGCGCTGCGGGCGGCGGCCGGAACCACCACCACCACTACCGCGACGTTGCGGTGACGGCTTGCGTGGCCGACGCGCTGGCTTCTTCAACTCCGGTAACAACGTGTGGTCGTAGGTGGCGACCGGAATCTTGTTGCCAATGTAGTCTTCGATAGCCGGCAGCGACATCGCGTAGGTCTCACAACCGAAGCTGAGCGCGTTACCCGCGGCGCCTGCTCGTGCTGTACGGCCAATCCGATGCACGTAGTCTTCGGCTTCGTGTGGCAGGTCATAGTTGATGACATATTGCACATCAGGAATATGCAGACCACGCGAGGCGACGTCTGTGCCAATGAGTACGGCGAGCTTGCCGGTCTGGAAATCGGTAAGCATGCGCTGGCGCTTGTTCTGCGGTACGTCGCCGGAGATCGCCGCGGCATGAATACCGTTGGCCTCGAGGTACCCCTGCACGCGTTCTGCTTCGCGCTTCATGTTGACGAACACCATGATGCGATCGTCGCCCATTTCCTTAATCAGTCCGACCAGCAGTGGCATCTTGTCTTCATTCGCAGGGAAGTAGATCGCCTGGCGCACCTTGTCGGCCGTGACTTTCTCTGGCTCGATCTGGATCAGCTCAGGCTCGTTCATGTGCTCGTAGGCGAGCTCGAGAACGCGTTGCGAGAGGGTCGCCGAAAACAGCATGTTGAGGCGCTTGTCAGGATCCGGCAGGCGCCGCAGCAGGTAACGAATATCCTTGATGAAGCCCAGGTCAAACATGCGATCGGCTTCGTCAAGAATCGCGACCTCCACCTGGTCGAGCTTGAACACGCCTTGCTTGAAGTAGTCGATAATGCGACCGGGAGTGCCGATCAACAGATCGGCGCCGTCTTCAAGTTGCTTGCGCTGTTTGTCGTAGCCGGTGCCGCCATAGGCGAGCGCGATCGTGAGACCTGTGTGCTTGCCGAGCACGTCGGCATCGTCAGCAATCTGTACCGCGAGCTCACGTGTCGGTGCCAGCGCAAACATGCGCGGCTGCCGCTTCTCGCCTTCGGGTGGCGTACTGTTCAGCAGTTTCTGATATGCCGCAATCAGGAACGCTGCTGTCTTGCCAGTACCTGTTTGGGCCTGTCCCGCGACATCGCGGCCTTCGAGCGCGATGGGCAGCGTCTTGGCCTGAATGGGCGTGCAGAACTCGAAGCCCGCATCGCGGATTCCTTCCTGTACGCTCTCGTGTATCGGTAAGCTGTCGAATCTGAGGTCACTCAGATGGTCTTGAGTCATAATAATTAGCCGGAAAAATTGTGTTAAATGCTTGCAAAATCGTTCGCGAAACGGTCAAATTGGCGTATATCGACGCGACACCCGTCGCACCTGCCAGTTCCGCATTCAACGATTCCATTAAAGAAGCCGTGTGTGATCGGCAACAGAGCTGCGACATATTGCCTGATTGACAAGGCAGCGTCATCCAATTTCGTATCGAATACCCAATCGACCAGAGGAGTGAACCGGTGAGCGAAAAGATCGTGCACGCCACGGATGGAAGTTTTGAAGCAGACGTATTGCAGTCGGAGAAGCCCGTATTGCTGGATTTCTGGGCCGAGTGGTGTGGTCCCTGCAAGATGATTGAGCCGCTGCTTCACGAAGCTGCGGACGAGTATGGCGACAAGATTTCTGTCGTGAAAATCAATATTGATGAAAACCCGAATATTCCTCAGAAGTTCGGGATTCGCAGCATCCCTACGTTGATGTTGTTCAAAGACGGCGCGGTTCAAGCGCAAAAACTGGGAGCAATGTCCAAATCCCAGCTGACCGAATTCCTGGACACTAATCTGTGAGAGAGAGTACTTGAGTACTACACCAACAAAAAGTCGCCCGAATCGATCGGGTAACAAGGGTAAGGGCAACACCAACCGTCGGCGCCGCAGGCGTCCACCTAATCGGGACGAGTTTCCTGAAGACGATGGCAGCGGCCTTGAGGTAATTCCACCCGAGCAGCTGGAAGCCACCAAGAACATGATGAACCTGACGGAGCTAAAAACCCGTCCGGCGTCCGGTCTTGTCGAACTCGGTGAGACGCTTGGTCTTGAAGGTCTTGCCCGTTCACGCAAGCAGGACATCATTTTCTCCATCCTCAAGGCGCATGCAGCGCTGGGTGAGGACATCTACGGAGATGGTGTGCTTGAGATTCTGCAGGATGGCTTCGGCTTCCTGCGTTCCTCGGACAGCTCATACCTTGCCGGCCCGGACGACATCTACGTCAGCCCGAGCCAGATTCGTCGTTTCAATCTGCGCACGGGCGATACCGTCTCGGGTCTGATTCGACCGCCGAAAGAAGGCGAGCGCTACTTTGCGTTGCTGAAGGTTGGCGAGATCAACCATGACGCTCCGGAGAATGCCCGCAACAAGGTCCTGTTCGAGAACCTGACGCCGCTGTTTCCAAAAGACAGGCTCAAGCTTGAACAGGGTAACGGCAGCACCGAAGACCTGACGGCACGCATCATTGATATGGTCGCGCCGATCGGTAAAGGCCAACGTGGCCTGATCGTGTCGCCACCGAAAGCCGGTAAGACCATGCTGTTGCAGAACATCGCATCCGCTATATCGGCGAACAATCCGGAAGTTGATCTCATGGTGCTGCTCATCGATGAGCGCCCGGAAGAGGTTACCGAGATGGAGCGCACGGTGCGCGGTGAAGTTGTGTCGTCGACCTTCGACGAACCAGCCAGTCGCCACGTGCAGGTCGCAGACATGGTTATCGAGAAAGCGAAGCGTCTCGTTGAGCACAAGCGTGATGTAGTCATCCTGCTTGACTCGATCACTCGCCTGGCGCGCGCCTACAACACCGTTGTGCCGTCATCCGGCAAGGTGCTGACGGGTGGTGTTGACGCCAATGCACTGCATCGGCCCAAGCGGTTCTTTGGTGCAGCTCGTAACATTGAAGAGGGCGGCAGCCTGACGATCCTGGCCACGGCACTCGTGGATACAGGCTCGAAGATGGACGAAGTCATCTACGAAGAGTTCAAGGGCACAGGCAACATGGAGATCCACCTCGATCGCCGTATTGCCGAGAAGCGCATTTACCCTGCGATCAATATCAATCGCTCAGGTACGCGTAAGGAAGAGTTGCTCACTGAAGACAGCGAGTTGCAGAAGATGTGGATCCTGAGAAAGGTTTTGCATGGCATGGACGAACTCGCCGCGGTCGAGTTTCTGCTGAACAAGTTGCAGGACACCAAGACCAACGTGGAGTTCTTCGAGGCGATGAAGCGCTAGAACAGCAAACGGCGCGGGCGCAGCTCGCACCTTATGTCAAAACGGGATCAACGATTGTTGGTCCCGTTTTCGTTTCAATATCGTAGCGAGAACTCCAGCCCCGCCTGGCGCGGTGCGCTGGGCCAGGCGATATCCGCCGGCAGACCAATGAAGCGCGCGGCAAAGAACCAGTCAATGTATTGTTCGTCGAACAGGTTGTTGACGTAAAAACGTGCGGCCCAGCGATCCTTCTCGAGCCCAAGGCTGAGGTTGGTCAGGTCGTATGCGGATTGTGTGTCCAGGTTGTCCAGCGTCCAGTAAGTCTTGCCGCGATGCTCGTAGTCCAGCCTGCTGACGAACTCCAGCCCGCCCTGCAACGCCTTCCTGTGTTGCAGCGCGAAGTTGAAACTCCAGACCGGCGCACCCGGCACTTCGCGACCCACGATTTCGCTGGCCGGGACGAGCACGCCCGGAATGTCCTCGTATTCCTTGATTTCACTGTCGGTGAAGCCGATACCGATATCGATCTGCAGGTTTTCGACGGGTAGGGCACTGATCTCCAGCTCGCCGCCGCTAATCTCGCTCTTCGGTACATTGATGTTGGCCTGCGTGCCGGTCTGGTCGAAGAGGAAGTACTGCTGGTCGGTGTAGTCGATGAAGAATAGTGACATGCTGCCGCGCAGCTTGCCGTTGAACGCATCGCCCTTGATGCCCGCCTCGTAGCTGATCAGTGACTCGCTATCGAAGCCCGGTTCAAAATTGCTGCCCGGTGCGAGGTTGTTAAAGCCGCCAGCACGAAAGCCCTTGCCGATCGTCACGTAGCCGAGCAACTGCTCATCAAAACGGTGCGCGAGACTGGCCTTGGGCTGCAACTCACTGAAGGTCGTGCTGCGACCCTGTGTCAGGTCTTCCGGTGTCTCCTCGTCGTAGCGAAAAGCGAGCGTGAGCTCGGTACTGTCACTGAGGTCGTAGCTGATATTGCCGAATGCCGCGAGATCTTCGAGTTTCAGGTCCTGCGCTGCAGCAGGCACCGGCGTGCCAAAAAAAGTTGTGGCAAGCGATCGAAATCGATCCTGGCTGAAGTATTGCAGGCCAGCAACCCAGCGCAGGCTGCGGCTCGCATCGGACACGAGCCGAAACTCCTGCGCAATCGTCTGCGACTCATCGATAACCACGATGTTGATTGCATCAACGAGGGTCTGGTCGAGGTCCTGATCATTGCCAGAGTCGACATCGGTGTAAGAGGTGATCGACGACAGCGTTGCCCAGCCGAAGTCGTAGTCGATTTTTGCAGACGTCTCCCAGGCATCAACAAAAGACACACCGATGCTGTTCGACTGAATCACATAGGTGGGATTGCCAAAGAACAGCGGGGGTGACGGTGGCGGCAATGGCAGTACGCCTTCGCTGCCCGGCATGAAATAGCCCGAGCCACCCTCCTGGGCGAGGTATTGTCCGCGCAGGTCGATCGACAGCTTGTCGGCAGGCTTGAAGATCACACGGCCACGAAACGCCTGCGATTCCTTAAAGTCCACCAGCTGGTCGTCGAGGTAGGTGTTGCGCAGTTGCCCCTCGCGGTCCTGAATGCGGAACGATGCGCGATACAGCACGCTGTCGTCAGCCAGCGGGCCCGACGCGCTGCCGGCAACAGTAAAGTCATCGCCTTGTGCTGCTGCAACCCGCAAGCCGTATTCGGGATCGTCGGTCGGTTGTTTCGTCGCGATCAGGATGGCGCCACCGATCGCGTTGCGCCCGTACAAAGCACCCTGCGGCCCGCGCAGTACTTCGATGCTTTCGATGTCGAACAGCTCCTGCGTCGTCAGCAAATTATTGGTGGAGCTGACCCCATCGATACGGAACGATACGGGCGGCTGCCCGGTGCCACGGTTCTGCCGTACGCCACGTATCACCAGCGTGCTGACGCCCACCTCCTGATCGTCTGAAAAGCGCAGGTTGGGTGTCAGCGCGGCAACACGGTTGACGCGTTCAATGCGGTAGCGTTCGACGTCTGCCGGCGTAAACGCCGTGATCGAGTCGGGGATGTCAGAGATATTCTCTTCCCGGTAACGCGCTGTAACGACGATTTCCTCTATCGCCGCCGCACCGACGCTGTCATCGGCGTACGCCTGCGGGCCTGTGCAAAAGCAGGCAACGGTAAACGTTACAAGCGCAGCGCCGCTGCGCGCAGAGGTTGATTTCACGCGGTGTCCTTCACAGTTGTGTCAGTAGATTGTCGATCACCCGAGCCAGCGCCTGAGTCGCAGGCCCTGTCCGGTTTTGAATAAAGACTGCTCCAGCGGCAACTCGACGTAGCCGTCACTGCCCGAGAGTGCCGCAAAGTCACCGGAGGTGTTGGTCTTGACCGGCATCGCAAGTAACTGCCCGGCGGGATTGGCGATCAGTTTCACCGCCATGAAGCAGGTGAGTTCAGGCTGGAACTGCACATCCTGCGCCAGCGCTGCGAACTCCGGGTTGGTCTGACGTACGCCGCTCGCAACATGCAGGGCCGGCACAACGTACTGGCGGCAGCACACGAGTGCTGACACCGGGTTGCCGGGCAGGGCGAAAACGGCCTGTTTGTCCGGGCCAATGCCAAACCACATCGGCTTGCCCGGACGCTGGCTGACCTTGTGGAAGACCTGTGTAACGCCGAGTTCATCGAGCACCTGCGGGATGAAGTCGGCCTTGCCCATCGATACGCCGCCACTTATTACCAGCACATCGGAACTATCAAGATGCGCGGCAATGCGTTGCCGCAACACGTCCGGTTCATCCCTGATGTGGTCGTGCTGAGAGTTGGCGTAGCCGTGCGTTGCCAGCATCGCAACGATGGCCGGTCCATTCGACATGCGGATCTGGTGTGCATCGATGGGCTCACCGGGTGGCACCAGCTCGTCCCCTGTCGAGATGATGCTGATGCTCGGCGCACGCGTCACGGATACGTCGGCCAGCCCACAGGAGGCAATGATCGCGATGTCCATCGGCGAGATACGCGTACCTGGTGCCAGCAGTTGTGTGCCTGTCTCGTAGTCGGAGCCACGCGCATGAATAAACTGCCGGGCTTGTGCCTCGTAGCCTGCTTCGATGTCGGCACTGCCGTCACTGATGCTGATGCGTTCAACCGGGACGATGCAATCCGCATTCGTCGGCAATGAAGCGCCAGTCATTATTTCGATGCATTGGCCGTCTTCCAGTTGCAGCACAGCTTGCCCCGCCGCCTGCATCGCCTGCACCGGGAAACGTCGCAGCCCGGAACTGAAATCGGCGTGCCGTATAGCGATGCCGTCCATCATCACGCGGTCGAACGGCGGCTGGTCACGCTCTGCTGTGACCGCCTGCCGCAGGACGCGTCCGGTTGCGTCAGCCAGCGCTACGGTTGCGCTGTCGAGGACGCTCATGGCCTCGTTGATGGCTTGTGTCGCGGCGCCTGTGGTTAGCACAGCCGGCCTACGCTTGTTCGCGGCTGATCGCGCGGTGCCCGATGTCGCGACGCAGGTACACGTCCTGCCAGTCAATCTTGTCGGCCGCCTGGTAGGCTTCACGAGCCGCGGCACTGACGCTATCGCCCAGGCCAACGACGCACAGAACCCGGCCACCTGCGGTCACTACAGCATCTCCCTCAGTGGCGGTTCCCGCATGGAAAACTTTCTGCGATTCGCTGTCGGCGTCATCGAGACCGCTGATGGCAGCACCCTTGGCATAGCTGTCCGGGTAACCACCGGCTGCCAACACCACGCCGAGTGCCGCGCGTGAGTCCCACTCGGCGCGCTGCTCCGCGAGCCTGCCAGACACGGTTGCCAGACACAGCGCTGCAAGGTCTGACTTGAGTCGCATCATGATGGGCTGGGTTTCCGGGTCGCCCATGCGGCAATTGAACTCGATGACCTTGGGCGTACCGTCCGCCATGATCATCAGGCCGGCATACAGGAAGCCAAGGTAATTGATGCCGTCGGCGCGCATGCCGCGCAGCGTCGGGCGTATTACCTCGTCCATGATGCGGGCTTCGATGTCGGCGCTGACGACCGGCGCTGGCGAATAGGCGCCCATGCCACCGGTGTTCGGTCCGGTGTCGCCTTCGTCCCTCGCCTTGTGGTCCTGCGAGGTGGCGAGCGGCAGTATCGTTTCGCCGTCGGTGATGACAATGAAACTGGCTTCTTCGCCGTCCAGGAATTCCTCAACGACAATGCGTGCGCCGGCGTTGCCGAAGCGGCCGCCGGACAACATGTCGGTGGCTGCGGCCTCAGCCTCGGCGAGCGTCTGCGCGACGATGACACCTTTGCCCGCCGCGAGACCGTCCGCCTTGATGACGATGGGAGCACCCTGCGCGCGAATATAATCGAGCGCCGCGTCCAGCTTGCTGAAGTTTTGGTAACGGCCGGTGGGGATATTGTGGCGCGCCAGGAAGTCCTTGGTAAATGCCTTGGAGCCTTCCAGCTGAGCGGCGGCCGCCGTCGGTCCGAAGCAAGCCAGACCTGCGGCAGTGAATTGATCCACCAGCCCGTCGACCAGCGGCGCTTCCGGGCCAACGATGGTGAGGTCGACGCGCTCTGATTGAGCGAGCGACAGCAATGCATCGATATCATCGGCGGCTACGGCGACATTGCGAAGTTTCGTCTCGCGCGCGGTGCCCGCGTTGCCGGGCGCTACCAGTACCTCGCTGACGTCACTCGACTCGGCACACTTCCAGGCCAGCGCATGTTCACGGCCACCGCCGCCGATAACGAGTACTTTCATAACGCCTAGTGCCTGAAATGCCGCATGCCTGTAAGGACCATCGCGAGGCCGTGTTCGTCGGCTGCCTGGATGACTTCGTCGTCGCGCATCGAGCCGCCTGGCTGAATGATGGCTGCAATGCCGTGCTCGGCTGCGGCATCGATACCGTCACGGAAGGGGAAGAAGGCATCCGATGCCATGACAGAACCCTTCACATCAAGGCCTTCGTCGGCTGCTTTGATGGCGGCAATTTTAGTGCTGTAAACGCGACTCATTTGTCCCGCGCCGACACCGATCGTCATGTTGTCCTTGCAGAAGATGATGGCGTTCGACTTCACGTACTTCACTACGGTCCAGGCAAACAGCATGTCCTGGATTTGCGCCTCGCTTGGCGCGATCTTCGATACGACTTTGAGGTCGTCCGCGGTGATACGGCCGAGGTCAGTGTTCTGCACCAGCAGGCCGCCCCCGACTTTCTTGTAGTCAAAGCCGGCAGCCGGGCTGTCCGGCCAGTCGCCGGTCTCCAGCACTCGCACGTTCTTTTTTTCCGCCGTGACCTTGGCGGCATCGGCTGCAATCGAAGGTGCAACGATAACCTCGACGAACTGCCGGTCAATGATGGCTCGTGCGGTTGCTGCATCCAGCGGCCGGTTAAAGGCAATGATGCCGCCGAACGCCGATGTCGGGTCCGTCTTGAATGCCTTGTCGTACGCTTCACCAATGCTCGCCGCAACGGCGACGCCGCAGGGGTTGGCGTGCTTGACGATGACGCAGGCGGGCTCCGCAAACTGCTTGACGCACTCCAGCGCGGCATCGCTGTCGGCAATGTTGTTATACGACAGGGCTTTGCCCTGCAGTTGCCTGGCTGTGGCCAGTGAGCCTGCCGGTGCCTGCTGGTCGATATAGAAGGCCGCTTCCTGGTGCGGGTTTTCGCCGTAGCGCATCCTGTCCACCAGTTTGCCGGCATGCAGGAAGCGCTCACCCAGCGGATTGTCGCCGAGCGATGCGGACAGGTACCTGGTGATGGCCGTGTCGTAGCTTGCGGTGTGTGCATACGCCTTGGCGGCAAGGCGGCGTCGCGCGTCCAGGTCCAGCTGGTCCTGCTGCAGGGCCGTCAGTACCGCTTCGTAGTCATCCGGATCAACCACGACAGCCACACCGTCGTGATTCTTGGAGGCGGCACGGATCATTGCGGGGCCGCCAATGTCGATGTTCTCAATCGCGTCGTCAATCGTCGCGTCTGCGCGCGCGATTGTCTCTTCGAACGGATACAGATTAACGGCGAGCAGGTCGATCGGCTCGATGCCGTGCTCCTGCATGACGGCCTCGTCGGTGCCGCGGCGGCCAAGCAGGCCACCATGTATCGTGGGGTGCAGCGTCTTCACGCGGCCATCCATGATTTCGGGAAAGCCGGTTTTCTCCGACACCTCGATCACGTCCAGCCCCGCTTCGCGCAGCTGGCGGCAGGTGCCGCCGGTGGAAAGAATTTCTACGCCGAGCCCAGCCAGGCCCTCGACAAAAGGAATCAAACCACGCTTGTCAGAAACGCTGACGAGCGCGCGCCGTACCTTCAACATGAACACACCTCAGAAAGAAGTAGCAGTAGAACGAGCCCGGACTCTAGTGAATCAGGGAGTAGGTTTTGAGTTTCTTGCGCAGCGTACCGCGATTAATGCCGAGGATGCCTGCTGCCTGGCTCTGATTACCATCCGTATAATCCATGACGGCTTTGAACAGCGGCCTTTCTACCTCGCCCATGACCAGTTCGTAAAGGTCGCCGGGGCGGTCGCCGTTGAGGGTTGCGAAGTACTGACCGAGTGCGTCCTCGGTGTGCTTACAGAGCGGTTTTTTACTCTTGATGGAATGCAGAGTCTTGTTTTTCTTGCCGTTCTTCTGAGCCACAGTCTGAAACCTTAACGCCTTTACCACAACCGGGTGTTGCGGTGATTCTCCCCAGCTTCCGAGAGACTAGGCGGCCATCGAAACTCCTCCGCTTGCGGAATTGAAGTACTCGATTGTCAGTCTGATCTGTTCAGAAGCACTATCGACGCGCACAACCTGGTGACGGTAGTCGTCGGCATTCAGCAGATGGTTGCAGTACCAGGTGATGTGCTTGCGAGCCACTCGAACTCCAGCTGTTTCCCCATAAAACAGGTGCAGTTCATTTAAGTGGTCGAGCATAATATCACGCAATTCGTTTTTATCCAGCGCAGCGTTTTTTGCAGCGCCATTAAGCGATTCGTTGAGCTCGCGGAAGATCCATGGGCGACCCTGAGCAGCGCGGCCGATCATCAAGCCATCTGCATTAGTTAGTCGCAAAACTTCAAGCGACTTCTCAAGACTTGTGATGTCTCCATTGGCAATAACAGGTATGTCCACAGAGGACTTGATGCGCGCAATCGTGTCGTACTCGGCGTCGCCGCGGTAGCGACATGCGCGTGTCCTGCCGTGCACCGCCAGCGCCTGGATGCCGCAGTCTTCGGCAATGCGCGCAACCTGTGGGCCATTGCGGTGCTGCTCGTCCCAGCCGGTGCGTATCTTCAGTGTGACCGGCACTTCGACTGAGTCTACGACGGCGCGCAAAATTTCGGCGACCAGTTTTTCATCCTGCAGCAAGGCAGATCCGGCCAGTTTCCTGCACACCTTCTTTGCCGGGCAGCCCATGTTGATGTCGATGATCTGCGCACCCCGTGCGACGCAGGCACGGGCCGCAGTGGCCATTTGTTCGGGTTCCGATCCCGCGATCTGCACCGCGACTGGTGTTGCGCTGAGGTCGAGGTCAAGTCGGGCGCGTGATTTAGCGGTCTGCCACAGGCTGGTGTCGGCGGTGGTCATCTCGGAGGTTGTCATGCCGGCGCCATAGCGCCGGCAGATGGCACGAAACGGCTTGTCTGTGACGCCCGCCATGGGCGCCAGGACGAACGGGCTACTCAGTTCGTAGGGTCCAATCTTGAGTTGTCGCAATCGTACTTACCTGAAATCGTCGAGGCCGCAACGTAGTTGGCCGGATTGCTCACGATAGCACGCATTGAGCTTGAAGCTGGCGGCGCCGGCCGTCGGCGTTTCGATCGAGATGGCGGCGGTGAAGGTATTGCCCGGCGCAACCGGTTTGCGCGGATCAAGGCCGTCGGCGAGATAGTCGCCAGGCTCGAGGACCTTGCTGCCGATGGTCTCTTCAAATCGATCCGTGAGCGCTACCGCAATCAGCGGATAGGGCAGCGGTTTCTCTGATTTGTTGCCGATGCGTGAATAGATGTTGAGCTTGCCTTCCGTCTCTTCAGCGCTGCCGCGGGTCGCCTCGAAGCGCCAGCCGGTGACATCCCATTCAGGTGACAACGGGCGGCCGAGCATGCGGTAGACAGGGCTGATCGCACTGCTGACGGCGGGAATCGTCGCGAGGGTATTGCGAGACTGGTGTACGAACTGCATGAGCAGCAGCAGGCCGAGTATGACCGCTGCAGCGATCAGGCCCCATTTGCCACTGAAGCGGCTGTTGCCCTTGTTGTCATCGTTTTCCCTGTGAAAGCCTGCAGCAGCGAGGCTGGCGGCGGCCTCGGCGGCAAGTCGTTCGCGCTCCCGGTCGCTGCGTATGTCCTCGCCTTCCATGATGATGGTTTCGAACAGCGCTTCGTCGGGGTGCTCGGCCCTGGCCTTGTTGCGTTGCTTGCTCTTCTTGCCTGCCTTGGCCTGCCGGTCCTGTTCTGCAGCAGCGGCGTCTTCTTCCTCGATCTCCTCAAGACTGCCCTTGACGATCGTCGACGCGAATCCATCGTCGTCTTCTATCGCCAGCGCCATCAGGTCCTGGTCGATCATCATATTGATCGTCTGTTCTTCTTCGCTAAGGGGCGCCACGAAGTGCTCAATCCCTTCCTCGAGTTCTTCGTCGAGTGCGTCTTCCAGTTCGTCTTCAAACTCTTCAAGCAGATCGTCTGTTGAGTCGTCGGCATCATCGGCTAACGACGCTGCCGGCTCCTCGGCGTGCTCAGTCTCAATTTCCTCATCGAGATCATCGGCGAAGTCCTCGAGGTTCAGTGCTTCGAATTCATTGCTGCTCGATGCTTCGATAGCCGCTTCGGCATCCGCGAGATCGCCCTCCAGCGCCTCCAGCCCGTCGAGTTCGAATTCGACCTGTTCCGCGACCGCTGTCTCTGGCTCGGTTTCTGGTTCTGGTTCTGGTTCTGGTTCTGGTTCAGAGCTCAGCTTCGAAGTCGGGTTCTGACTCAAGCTCGGGCTCGGCCTCGGGCGCGGATTCGGGCTCAGCTTCCGCGACAGGCTCGAGTTCTTCCAGGTCTTCCAGCTCTTCGAGGTCTTCCAGTTCTTCCAGGTCTTCCAGTTCTTCCAGATCGTCCGGGATTCCCAGTTCTTCCAGGCCCTGCAAATCTTCCTGGTCGTCGAGTTCGTCGAGTTCGTCGAGTTCGAGTTCCAGGCTCGGCTCTTCTTCAACAGCGTGGATACCGCTCAGATCGATGCCCATCGCCTCGGCCTGGATGGCGAACTGGGTATCCATGTCCAGCGGATCATCGCTGTCCGGGTTTACCTCGACGAGCACCGGCGTTACTGGCACATCCTTGACCGCGGCGGGCTCTTCGATATCGCTTTCTTCCAGCTCGGCGACAACATCGTCGACCTCGTCCAGCAGCGACTCCCAGTCCTCGTCTTCTCCCAACCCAAGATCGATCTGCAGCTCCTCGATCTCGGCTTCTGGGACGGGCTCGGGTTCCGCGACTTTCACGGGCTGCGAATAGGAGGCCTCACCAAATTCAAAGTCATCGGGCAGCGGCGTATTGTCGTCGAAGCGAAGTTCATCGACAGAGGTGCGAACCTCGACCGGTTCAACCTCGACCGGTTCTTCTTCGGCTGCGAAAATCTCGCCGGCGTCAACGTCGGTCGGTGTCGCCGTAAGAAACTCGTCTACCGGTGTCGGGGCATCGTCCAGGTATTCGTCGACAATCGTATCGGTTGGATCTGCCGAGAGTTCCTCATCAACGATGATTTCGCCCGGCTTCTCGAAGACATCTGACATGGAATTGGCATCTTCGGTGTCGGTATCGAGCACTCGCCATTCGAAGCCAGTGTCCTCAATGCGGATGTCGGAGCCTGCGAGCTGGTCAAGCGTTTTCAACAACGCCGCACTTTGCTCAGCGGATATTGATTTCGGTAGCTCGGACGCCTCTGTTTCGGCCGTTTCCTCCGGCTTCAGTTCGGGCAGCTCCGGTTCCGGAGCGGTAACACTGCGCGGCGCTGGTTTCTGCTCGCTAAGATAGGCGAGTGCGTTGAATGCATTGCCGCAACCGCCGCAGCGGACTTTTCCGGCGGCTTGCTTCAGCACTTCCGCGGTGACGCGAAAAGCGGTATCGCAATCAGGACATTGTGTGTACATCAGCCTGCTAAATCCTTGTTCCCGACAGCAGCGCCCAGGACTGTCCGTCCTGTTCCCGAATGACCGGTTCTTCGAACCGGATGTACGGTTTATACGCTCGCATTATGTCTAGTACCTGAGCAGACAATACACCGGAAAGCGCCAATTTGCCGCCTTCAGAAGTCCGAGATGTGATGCAGTCCACAAGTTCGGTGAGCGGACCTGCGAGGATGTTCGCAATGACGACCTGAAACGACCCTTTTATGGCCGCATCGGAGCCCAGCACCAGCAGCCGATCGGCCACCTCGTTGTTGGCCGCATTCTGCGCGGTCGCGAGCTCAGCCTGCGGGTCGATGTCCATGGCGACGGCGCTGGCGGCACCCAGGCGCAGCGCCGCAATGGCAAGCACGCCGGAGCCACAACCGTAATCCAGCACAGTTGTTGCCGTGGTGAAATCGAGCGAATCCAGCCAGTCCAGGCACATCGCGGTCGTTGCATGCGTGCCGGTGCCGAAGGCGAGCCCCGGATCGAGCCGTACGATCACGGCATCCGCCTGTTCGACGCGCATATCACCCGGACAAATCCACAGCCGCTCGCCAAATTTCATGGGTTTGAAATCTTTCAGCCATTCCCTCTCCCACGCGCGGTCCTCGAGCTGTTGCAGCTGGTGGGGTGGTGGTGGCTGTGGGGCGAACGCCGTTGCCAGCTCTGCGAGCAGCGCGGTGAAATCGGTATCGGCAGCGAACAGGCCGGTAATTCGCGTGTCCTGCCACAGCGGCACTTCGCCGGGTGCGGGCTCCAGTACGGGGTTGTCGGCAGCGTCGCTAAGCGTTACCGACTGCGCGCCATGACGCGTGAGCATGTCCTCAGCGACCTCCGGGTCCAGCGGTCCCAGGTCCACGCTGAATTGCTGCCAGTTCATGGGCGCTGCTTACTGCAGACCGAGGCGCTTCTCGAGATAGTGGATATCGGTGCCACCCTGTTTGAACGCGGCGTGCTGGAAGATCTCCTGGTGCAGCGGCACGTTGGTCTTGATGCCCTCAATAACGATCTCAGCCAGCGCATTGCGCATGCGCGCAATCGCAGCGTCACGGTTGTGACCATGCGCAATCAGTTTGGCGATCATCGAGTCGTAATAGGGCGGTACCGGGTAGCCAGAGTAGATGTGCGAATCGAGGCGAATGCCGGGTCCGCCAGGCGCGTGCGTCTTGGTGATCGTGCCGGGCGAGGGCATGAACGTCTTCGGGTCCTCAGCATTGATGCGGCACTCGATGGCATGTCCGACAAACTTGATGTCTTCCTGCTTGAAGCTCAGCTTGTCGCCGCCGGCGATGTTGAGTTGCTCACGCACAATGTCGATGCCGGTGATCATCTCGGTAACCGGGTGTTCCACCTGCAGGCGAGTGTTCATCTCGATGAAGTAGAACTCGCCGTTCTCGTACAGAAACTCGAACGTGCCGGCGCTGCGATAATTGAGATCGAGGCAGGCCTTGACGCAACGCGCGCCAATCTTCGCACGCTGCTCCTCGGTAATGCCGGGAGCGGGTGCTTCTTCGATAACCTTTTGATGCCGGCGCTGCATCGAACAGTCGCGTTCACCGAGGTGAATGGCATTTCCCTGGCCGTCTGCCAGCACCTGGAACTCCACGTGTCGCGGATGCTCGAGGAATTTCTCCATATACACGACGTCGTTGTCGAAGGCCGCGCGCGCTTCTGCCTTGGTGACAGTAATTGCCGAGAGCAGAGAAGCCTCGGCATGCACAACACGCATGCCGCGGCCGCCGCCGCCGCCAGACGCTTTGATGATGATCGGGTAGCCGATGTCGCGCGCAATACGCAGGTTTTCATCTGCGTCGTCACCCAGGGGGCCGTCAGAACCGGGCACGCAGGGCACACCCGCGGCTTTCATCGCCTTGATCGCCGATACCTTGTCACCCATCAGGCGGATGGCGTCGGCCTTGGGACCAATGAACGTGAAACCGGAAGACTCAACGCGCTCAGCGAAGTCCGCGTTTTCTGAAAGGAAGCCATAGCCAGGATGTATGCCGACGGCATCGGTAACTTCAGCCGCGCTGATGATCGCGGGCATGTTCAGGTAACTGAGATTGGACTGCGGCGGACCGATGCAGACAGTCTCGTCGGCAAGGACCACATGCTTCAGGTTCCTGTCGGCGGTGGAATGCACAGCGACGGTCTTGATACCCATCTCACGGCAGGCGCGCAGAATTCTCAGTGCAATCTCGCCGCGGTTGGCGATTACAATTTTCTCGAGCATCGTCGTGCGCCGCCTAGCCGTTCCGCTGGTCAATGACGAATAGCGGCTCCCCAAACTCTACGGGCATGCCGTTTTGTGCTCGAATGGACTTGATGACGCCGCCAACATCGGCCTCGATCTGGTTCATCATCTTCATCGCTTCAATAATGCAGAGCGTGTCGCCCTCGTTGATCTTGTCGCCGACCTGCACGAATGCGGCGGCACCTGGCGATGACGACGAATAAAATGTGCCAACCATGGGCGCGGTGACGACATAGCCATCATCTTCCGGCTCGGCGGCGGCGCCAGGCGCCGGGGCAGCCGGTGCCGGGGCTGCAGCTGGAGCGGCTGGGGCTGCGGGTGCCGGAGCGGGCGCAGCTGCGACAGCGGCTACCTGGCCTGATCCGTAGCGGCTGATTCTTACGGCGTCTTCGCCTTCAGTGATTTCGATTTCGGCGATGCCGGACTCGTCCAGCAGCTCGATCAGTTTTTTTACTTTTCTAATATCCATCATGATTCCTCGACGTATCGGCTGGCGGCAATCAGCGCCAGCTCGTAGCCATGAGCTCCAAATCCAAAAAGACAGCTTGACGCAATGTCGCTGAAGTAACTCTTGTGCCGGAATTGCTCGCGCGCAAAGGTATTACTCAGGTGCAATTCAATGAAAGGGATGTCGACAGCCAGCAGCGCATCGCGCAGCGCGATGCTGGTGTGCGTGAATGCACCCGGATTAAAAATAATAAATTCGACCTTGTCGCGCGCGGCCTGCTGGATGCGGTCAATCAGTTCGTGCTCGGCATTGCTCTGGAAACAGGCAATCTTGTGTCCAAGCTCGACAGACATTTCCGTAACACGTTCTTCGATGTCGGACAGCCCGGTGTCGCCGTAAACGTCTGGCTCGCGTGAGCCAAGCAGATTCAGGTTGGGGCCATTGAGTAACAAGAAGCTCGACATTAGGCGTCTTTTGTCTGCAATTAACCGAAGATGGCCGCAAGTTATATCTTTTTCGGTAGTTTTGCTACCTATTTTTAGCAATCTTGGCTGCCGGCTCGGCTATAATGCCCGGCCTTTCGCCTGATGCCCACCAATGTCCGCAGCCACCACCGCACTTTACGACTACAACAACTACTGGGCCGAGTGCTTCGGCACGGCCCCCGAGTTGCCGATGTCGCGCGCAGAAATGGATGCTCTCGGATGGGATTCCTGCGACATCATTATCGTCACCGGCGATGCCTACGTTGATCACCCGTCGTTCGGCATGGCGATCATAGGGCGGCTGCTGGAGGCGAACGGTTTTCGTGTTGGCATCATCGCGCAGCCGGACTGGCGCTCCAGTGACGCGTTCCAGCGCCTTGGCAAGCCGAACCTCTATTTCGGTGTTGCCGCCGGCAACATGGACTCGATGATCAATCGCTACACCGCGGACAAGAAAGTCAGGAATGACGATGCCTACACACCGCATGGCGCCGGCGGTAAACGGCCTGATCGTTGCTCACTGGTTTATTCGCAACGCTGCAAGGAAGCCTACGGCGACGTACCCGTGGTACTTGGCGGCATCGAGGCATCGCTGCGCCGCATCGCGCACTACGATTACTGGCAGGACAAAATACGGCGCTCGATATTGCTCGATGCGAGCGCGGATATCCTGCTGTACGGCAACGCCGAACGCGCGATCGTGGAGTTGTCGCACCGGCTGGCGCGTGGCGACAGCGTCGACGAGATTACCGACATTCGCGGTACCGCCATGCTGCGCAGCGATACGCCGGATGGCTGGTGGGAGATCGACTCGACCCGAATCGATCGTCCAGGTCGCATCGACCAGATCGTCAGCCCCTATGTGAATACGCAGGAACAGGAGGCGTGCGCGACCAAGCAGGACGAGGTCATCGACGCCGCAAACGTCTTGCGTTTTGTTCCGGACGCGAAACGTAATCGCGCCAAGACCGTCATTCGTCTGCCGTCGTTCGAGAAAGTCCGCAACGATGCGGTTCTGTATGCCCACGCCAACCGGGTACTGCACCTCGAGACGAATCCGGGCAATGCGCGAGCGCTGGTGCAGGCGCACGGCAGCCAGGACCTCTGGATCAACCCGCCGGCGCTGCCGCTGAGCACTGAGGAGATGGACTACGTATTCGGCATGCCGTTTACGCGTGTGCCGCACACGTCGTACGGCGATGCGCGCATTCCTGCCTACGAGATGATTCGCTTCTCGGTGAACATCATGCGCGGCTGCTTTGGCGGCTGCACCTTCTGTTCGATCACCGAACACGAAGGCCGCATCATTCAGAATCGCTCCGAGGAATCGATACTCGAGGAGATCGAGAAGATCCGCGATACCGTGCCGGGGTTCACGGGTGTCATTTCGGATCTCGGTGGCCCGACTGCGAACATGTACCGGCTCGCCTGCAAGAGCCCCGAGATCGAGGCGGCATGCCGACGCCCGAGCTGCGTGTTCCCGGGCATCTGCAGCAATCTGAATACTGATCATTCATCGCTGACGACGCTGTACCGCAAGGCGCGTCAATTGCCCGGCGTGAAGAAAGTCCTCATCGCCTCAGGGCTGCGCTACGACCTCGCGGTCGAGGATCCTGAATACGTCAAGGAGCTGGTGACGCACCATGTCGGCGGCTATCTGAAGATTGCGCCGGAGCATACCGAGAAGGGTCCGCTCGACAAGATGATGAAGCCGGGCATTGGCACCTATGACAAATTCAAGGCGCTGTTCGAGCAGTTCTCGAAGGAGGCGGGCAAGGAGCAATACCTGATTCCGTACTTCATCGCAGCACACCCGGGCACCACTGACGAAGACATGATCAACCTGGCGCTATGGCTGAAGAAGAACAATTTCCGCGCAGACCAGGTGCAGGCGTTCTACCCGTCACCGATGGCGACCGCGACGGCGATGTATCACTCGAGCAAGAATCCGCTGCGCAAGGTGAGCTACAAGAGTGACAAGGTTGAGACCGTCAAGAGCCCGGAGAAGCGCCGTTTGCACAAGGCATTGCTGCGCTATCACGACCCCGCAAACTGGCCGCTCATTCGCGACGCACTGCGGGAGCTGAAGCTCGCACACCTGATTGGCTCCGGGGACGGCAAACTCGTACCGGCAAAACAGCCGCTGGACAAGGACGTGCACAGTTCTGCACGAAGGAAGAACCGGGCGTCGGCGCATGACAAGCGAATTAAGAAGGGCAAAGCCCTCACACAGCACACGGGATTACCGCCAAGGGCGAAGCGCTGACAGCGCGGGGCGTCCTTACAGGATTTCGAGCGCGTCCCTGGCTTCGTCGCTGCTAATCTTGCCGGCGTCGAGCCAGGCCAGAATTCCAGCGATGCCGTCAAGGTGACTGCGATGCAGCTCGCCCATGTAGGCGCCCAGGTATTCGCCGTCCCTTGATACCACCATGGTGAACGGCATGCCGATGAATTCGATCCCGGACATCTCGGCGATCGCCATCGCCTCTTCCTGGCCGATCAAAATCGGGTAGTTGAACTCGGCGTCTTCAGCGTAGTTGATGACGTCCTCAGTGAAATCGACGGCGATGCCCATGACCAGGATGCCATCATCACCTTGTTCGTCCTGAAAGGTTTTCAGGAGTGGTATTTCGCGGCGACACGGCGCGCACCACGTCGCCCAGAAATTCAGCAGTCGATGGCGTCCGGCAAATTCACTGAAGTCGCGCTCTTTGCCCTGCAGGTCCGGCAGGGTGAACTCAGGGTGGCTCACGACCGTCAGCGTCGGCGTTTCAGTCGCATCGGTTTCCGGTAACGCCTTGATGGGCGCTTGCGCCGCATAGAAAAGGGCGCCGGCCATCAGCGCGACGAAGCCCATCACGATTATCAGGAAGTATCGTTGCATTGCTCTAGTTACTTTGTGCCGTTAAACCGGGCCCGGCCGCAAACGCTTTCTGGATGTGGGCGACGAACTCGGGCGCTGGCATGAAGCCTACCACTTCGTATCCCTGCACCTGGTTTCCATTTGTATCGAAGAAGATGATAGTCGGCGGTCCGAATACGCCAAAGCGTTGCAGCAGCTCCTGGTCCAGGTCATCGTTCGCGGTGACATCGGCCTGCAGAACGACGCTGTTGCCAAGCACGTCTTGTACTGCGCCGTCAGTGAAGGTGTACTCCTCCATCTCGATACACGACACGCACCAGTCGGCGTAGAAGTCGAGCATCGCGGTCTTGCCTGCCGCCGCTGCGTTCGCAATCTCACGGTCAAGGTCGTCAACTGTCTTGATACGCTGAAACTCGAGGTGCTTCTGCTCCGCCACCATGGTGCCGCCGGAACCGAAGCTGACGCTTGCCAGTGGTTTCATCGGGTTGCTGCCGCCGGTCATGGCGCCGAGGAACAGCACGATGCCGTACAGGATCGCGATCAGGCCAAAGCCCTTGCCGAGTTTCTGCGTGACGGTTGCGTCAGTCCCGAGCGTCGTGAGTCCACCCATGAACACACCGGCCATGAACACCAGCACGGCCCACAGGCTCATGGTGGCGGCGCCTGGCAGGATGCGAGACAGCATCCAGATTGCGAGCCCGAGCATCATGAAGCCAAAGGAAACCTTGATAGCAACCATCCACGGGCCCGCTTTTGGCAACAGCTTGCCTTGCGCAGCGCCGACGGCCAGCAGTGGCGCGCCCATGCCGAGGCTCATCGCGAACAGCGCAACACCGCCACGCACCATGTCACCGGTTTGTGCCATGACAGTCAGCGCGGCAATCAGCGCCGGTGCAACACAGGCGGTCACCACGAGCGCGGAGAGGGCGCCCATGACAAAGGCGCCGATCATTGTGCCGCTCTTTTGCTTGCCACTGACGTCGGCGAGCTTGCTCTGCACGCTTGACGGCATTTGCAGGTCGTACATGCCGAACATGCCGAGTGCGAGTATCACGAACAGCGAAGAAAACAGTATGAGAATCCACGGCTGGTTAAAGGTGGCCTGTAACTGCAGGCCCGCCGCCGCTGCCGCCATGCCTGCGGCTGTGTATATGAGGGCCATGCCCATGACGTAGCTCAGCGCCAGCGTGAAGCCGCGCATCGAGCTGACATCGTCGCCTTCACCGGCGATGATGCCCGACAGGATCGGCACCATCGGCAGCACGCAGGGCGTGAACGCAAGTCCCAGGCCGGCGAGGAAAAATACGCCTGCTGCGGCCCAGATGCTGGACTCGACGATCACCTTGGCGAGTCTTCCCTGTTCAGTGACGGGTTCGTCTGCCGAGCGCTCTGCGGGCAGCGCTGCTACGGCGCTGGCTTCCGGCATCTCGATGCTGACTGTGCGGGTTGTCGGTGGGTAACAGAGGCCAGCCTCGGCGCAGCCCTGGTAGGAAACCTCGAGCTCCAGCAGCATGGCTTCCCGGCTGGCTCGTGCCATCGGCAGTCGGGCAAACACGTCCTCAAGATAGACTTCCTGTTCGCCAAAGAACTCGTCGTTCTTCAACTTGCCCTTGGGTAATTCGAGTCGGCCCAGCTGCACGTTGGCGGAGACCGCCGCAACACTGATCTTGTCCTTGTACAGGTAGTAGCCCGGCGTTATCTGCCAGGAAACCTCTACGGTGTTGCCGTCGACCGGCAGCAGAATCGGCTTGAAGGCCTCGTCAACGGGCAGGAATTCGCTGTTCAGCGCAGCGCCGCCGCCGAGAGACAGCTTCGGCTTGGCAGCTGCGACCGTCTTCAGTCTGACCTGCTCCGGCCAGGACTGCGGCGGGTAGCAGAGCCCGAGGTCCGCACAACCCTGGCTCTTGATGACGAGCTCCATAGTATCGGGCTGCTCGCCGCTTACGGTGTACGGAATACTGACGAAGAAGCGATCACGGTAGATTTGCTGTTTGCCAAAAAACTCGTCTTCGTGATCGAGCCCTTGCGGCAGCTGTGCTTCGCCCAGCACGATGCCGTCGGTATTGCTGACAAAGCCGAGTTTGTTCTTGTAGAGGTAGTAGCCGTCCTCGATGGCCCAGTCCACTTCCAGCACGCCGCCGGCGTCACTGACGACGTATCGGTAGGCGTCTTCGGGACGCAGCGGCTCATCGTCCTGTGCGGCGGCCTGCCAGGCCGGCAATAGGCCCAGTAACAGGACCAGGAAGAGATTCAGGGTTGTCTTTTGCATTGATGTCACGCGGCTGACTGGTTGATTGTCGCGCAGCTTAACTGCTTGATTTGCAGATGTCATAGACGCAATCCAATATTTTCGACAAATCTCAGCCTGCAGCGCTTGATATTTCTTCTGCCATACCCATAATTAGCACTCCTCGCGGCCGAGTGCTAACAACTCTGGTCGTGCAAGCCGCCTAAAGTCGGTTAAAAATCAATAGTTTATAGGAGAAAGACACCATGAAGATTCGTCCGCTTCATGATCGGGTAATTGTTAAGCGTATGGAAGAAGAGCGCACCAGTCCTGGTGGCATCGTTATTCCTGACGCAGCAGCAGAAAAACCGATCAAAGGCGAAGTTATCGCCACAGGTAACGGCAAGATTCTCGAAAATGGCGATGTTCGCGCGCTGGATGTCAAGGCTGGCGACAAGGTGCTGTTCGGCAAATACGCCGGTACCGAAGTCAAAGTCGACGGCGACGAACTGCTCGTCATGAAAGAAGACGACATCATGGCTGTGATCGAGAGCTAGATCTCGACCCGCCGGATACCGAATTCAAATTAGAAATTTAAAGGAAATGCAAAATGGCTGCTAAAGAAGTCCGTTTTGGCGACGATGCCCGTCAGAAGATGTTCGCAGGTGTGAACGTCCTCGCAAACGCGGTCAAAGTAACGCTGGGCCCCAAGGGCCGAAACGTCGTACTCGACAAGAGTTTCGGCGCACCGACCGTAACGAAAGATGGTGTTTCGGTCGCCAAGGAAATTGAGCTCGAAGACAAGTTTGAAAACATGGGCGCACAGATGGTGAAGGAAGTTGCTTCACAGACATCTGATGTTGCTGGTGACGGTACAACCACTGCTACAGTCCTTGCCCAGGCGATCCTGCGCGAAGGCCTGAAGTCGGTTGCTGCTGGCATGAACCCGATGGATCTGAAGCGCGGTATCGACAAGGCATCGGCTGCCATCGTTGCCGAGCTGCAAAAGCTGTCAAAGCCTTGCGAAGATCACAATGCGATCGCTCAGGTTGGCTCCATCTCTGCAAACTCTGACGTGGTCGTCGGCGAGATCATCTCCGATGCCATGCAGAAAGTTGGCAAGGAAGGCGTCATCACGGTTGAAGAGGGCTCCGGTCTGGAAAATGAACTCGACGTTGTTGAGGGCATGCAGTTCGACCGCGGTTACCTGTCGCCTTACTTCATTAACGACGCACAGAGCCAGCAGGTTGAACATGAGAACCCGCTGATCCTGCTGTACGACAAGAAGATCTCGAATATTCGCGACCTGCTGCCGATCCTCGAAGGTGTGGCGAAAGCAGGACGTCCGCTGTTGATCATCTCCGAAGATGTTGAAGGCGAAGCTCTTGCGACGCTGGTCGTGAACAACATCCGCGGCATCGTCAAGGTCGCTGCTGTCAAGGCACCGGGCTTCGGCGATCGCCGCAAGGCCATGCTGCAGGATATCGCTATCCTGACCGGTGGCCAGGTGATTTCGGAAGAAGTCGGACTGTCGCTTGAGAAAGCAACGCTCGACGATCTTGGCGAAGCCAAGAAGATCCAGATCACGAAGGAAAACACCACGATCATCGACGGCGCCGGCAAAGGCGACGACATCAAGGGTCGTGTTGAGCAGATCAATGCAGAAATCGCTGATTCTTCTTCCGATTACGACAAGGAAAAACTGCAGGAGCGTGTAGCCAAGCTCTCCGGCGGTGTTGCTGTCATCAAGGTTGGTGCCGCGACAGAAGTCGAGATGAAAGAGAAGAAAGCACGCGTTGAAGACGCACTGCACGCAACGCGCGCAGCCGTCGAAGAAGGCGTTGTGCCTGGTGGTGGCGTTGCGTTGATTCGCGCTGTCAGCAACATCGGCAAGCTGAAAGGTGATAACGACGACCAGAACGTTGGTATCGCGATCCTGACGCGCGCTGTTGAAGAGCCGCTGCGCCAGATCGTTCGTAACGCAGGTGGCGACGCCAGTGTTGTGCTCAATGCCGTTGCAGAAGGCAAAGGTAACTTCGGTTACAACGCTGCAACCGGTGAGTACGGCGACATGATCAAGGCCGGTATCCTGGATCCGACCAAGGTTACGCGCTACGCGCTGCAGAACGCGGCATCCGTATCCGGACTGTTGCTCACGACTGAAGCTATGATCGCTGATGCGCCGCAGGACGACGCGGGCGGCGGTATGCCGGACATGAGCGGCATGGGCGGCATGGGAGGCATGGGCGGCATGATGTAAGCCGTCTTGCTTCTGCAAGAAACGAAGAGCCCGGCGAGCAATCGCCGGGCTTTTTTTATGCCTGTCAATTCGGACAATTGCGGATTGGTTCTTGACGTGGCAGTGCTATTAAAGGTGAGCTGGCGGAGGTTCGCCAGCGCCGCAAAGGGTAAGGAGGTGGTTGATATGTCTATTCTTCGCAAGATCGAGCCTCGCAAGAGGTTTACCGATGAAAAACGGACAGCGCCTCTCACCCACAGCATGGAGGAGTTCTTTGAGGGCTTCCCACCACGCCGCTGGATGGAGACGTTTGAGCCAATTGGATGGCGGTGGCCGATGGGTGTGGACTACGAACGTAGTTTTCGCCTGGATGTCATCGACCGCGACAAGGAGCTCGTTGTCCGCGGTGAGCTGCCCGGTGTCGAGAAAGATGACATCGAGATCACGATCTCAGGTGAGCGCCTGATGATCGAGGCCGAAAGAAAGTTCGAGGAGACCGATGAGGAAGATAATTTCTATCGTCACGAAGTCGGGTTTGGAAAACTGATCAGGACGGTAGTGTTGCCGCTTGAGGTGGATGTTGAAAATATTCACGCCGAACTCAAAGATGGCATCCTCAATGTCGTGCTCCCAAAACTTGAGGCAGCTGAACGTCACACGATCAAAGTCGCCTAGCGACGATCTGTGTTGACGCAGCCGGGACGGCGTTCTGCCGCCCCGGCTTGTTTCATTTGGGGCTGCCTTGCCGCAACCGCCAGAATAATCTTGCACCCAGGAGAGTGGCCAGAATCAAGCCGTAGATCAGCGGTTCGACGACATCCGCTTTTACCTGCCACCAGTAGTGCCACACGCCGAGAAAGCCGACCGCATAGGCACTGTAGTGCAGTTGATCCCAGCGCCGCCGCATGCGCCGGCGTATGCCATTGGTTGAGGTCGCCGCCATTGCCAGCAACAGCAGAAATGCGGCGAATCCAATCGTGATGAACGGCCGCTTTACGATGTCTTCAAGGATCACGGACAACAGCAGGCCCTGGTCCAGCCAGATGTAGGTCGTGAAATGCAGGGCCACGTAGAAGAACGTGAACAGCCCGAACATGCGCCGGAAGCGCAGCAGCCAGGCCCAGCCGGTGAGTCGACGCAGTGGCGTAATCGCAAGCGTAATCATGATGAAACGCAGGCCCCAGTTGCCGAAGCGATCCAGTATTTCCTCAACCGGGTTGGCGCCGAGACCGCCGGTGATGCCCGCAGCGTCTGTCGTGACCATTGCCAGCGGCAGCAGGCACAGCAGGAAGACCAGCGGTTTCCAGACCAGGCGAACTTGTTGCAGCGTGTTCAAACTTTAGAAGTTGCGGCGCAGGTCCAGGTCTTTGTACAAGTGCGCTACCTGCTCGGCATAGCCGTTAAACATCAGCGTTGGCTGGCGCTCTGCAAACAGGCCGGCGCCAATGCGACGCTCACGCGCCTGGCTCCAGCGCGGGTGATCGACCTCGGGGTTAACGTTGGCATAGAAGCCGTATTCCTGCGGCGCTGACATGTTCCAGCTGGTCGCCGGCATGGTTTCCGTAAAGCGCATCTTGACGATGCCCTTGATGCCCTTGAAGCCGTATTTCCACGGCACCACGAGGCGAAGTGGCGCGCCGTTCTGGTTCGGCAGAACTTCGCCGTACAGTCCAACGGCAAATATCGTCAACGGGTTGGTGGCCTCGGCCATGGTCAGGCCCTCTCGATACGGCCAGTCCAGCACGCGTCGCCGTTGCCCCGGCATGCGGCGTGGGTCATTGAGCGTCTCGAATGCCACGTATTTGGCTTTCGAAGTTGGCTGCAAGGATTTGATGATGTCTGCCAGCGAGATGCCGACCCACGGGATGACCATCGACCAGGCCTCAACACAGCGCATCCGATAGATACGTTCTTCAAGATCGAAGGGCTTGACGAAATCCTCGAAATCGAACGTGCCGGTCTTCTCTGCGTGGCCCTCTACGGTCAGGGTCCAGGGGCGCGGCTCAAAGTCCTTTGCATAGCGGTACGGGTCTTCCTTGCCAGTGCCAAATTCGTAATAGTTGTTGTACGTAGTGATGTCTTCGTAGCTGTTGGGCGCCTCATCCGTGCTGAAGCTGCTCTTGCCCACATCGGCGAGCTTGGCGCGCTTTTCATCCGGAATGACTGCCGCAAGAGAAGGGCCGGCTAACAGGCTGCCACCCGCAATGGCGCCCGCGCGCATGAAGTCGCGGCGATTGAGGTAGTTGCTCTTGCTGGTGATCTCTGACGGCCTGACGTCTGTCGGTTTCCTGATAAGCACGCAATTCTCCATGTGTTGAACTCTAATAGACCGGTCCGAAGCGCAAAATATTGCACAAATCGATCGATAAGGTAGTGTCAGCAACACTTTGTTACGAGGATTCGCTACGTGACACGCCCGCTGCTACTCGCTTACTACGCTGCAACATTCCTGTTTCTGCTGCTGGACTACTTTGCCGGCTGGAATATACGAATCGCCTTCCTGGACCCGTACCCGGCCTGGCGGGCGGCTTACTACGGCGTCTGCTTCCTGTGCCTCGGCATCATGATCTGGCGGCCGGCCCTTACGGTCATCGTGGCGGCGTTCGAGTCGCTGGTCACGCTCAGCGCACTGATCATCGGTTTTGCGATGCGCGCCATTCTCGTTAGCGACAGCATGCTGGAGGGCAGTGCGGATCTCATCGACGCCCAGGAAATCTTCAATTTCCTGATCTCGGGAAGCATTGCGTACATCGCCTGGCTGCGCGGCGTTAAAGAGCTGGGTGGTGGATCCGGACAAAAGTAAGAAGTTCCTAAAACTTGTTGTCGAATGCGCCGTCTCAGTTATTGAGGCGGCGCTTCAGGCGCGGTTCATGGATCAGCTGGATACTTGATATCGCGCCCAAAGGCCGCATCTCTCGCTGACGCATCAGGATACGAGTATGAGCCAGACAACAGCAAAGACAATTCTCAGCAACGACAGGGTTTCGCCGATCGCATCATTGCACGTCGAGGTGATCGCTGATTTCACCTGCCCGTTCTGCTTTCTTGGCAAGCGTCGTCTGGACAGCGCCTTGCAGGCCGTTGCAGGCCCGCGCGAGGTCAGCTGGTATCCGTGGCAGCTGAATCCTGAGATGCCGCAAGCGGGCATGTCGTTCAACGCCTACCTGGCAAGCCGCTTCGGCAGTGTCGCGGCAATCACGCCGGTGCTGGAGGGATTGCAGCTTGAGGGTTCGGAGCTGGGCATCGATTTCCGCTTCGACAAGATTCAACGCGTGCCGAATACCCTGCGTGCGCACCAGCTCATGTACCTGGCCGAGCTGCAGGGCATCAATCGCTCACCGCTTGCAGAAGACCTGATGGAGGGTTTCTTCAGCCGTGGCGAAGACATCGGCAAACGCGAGACGCTGGTCGAGATCGGCATGCGACACGGGCTGGATGCTGCGGCGATCGAAAACGCGCTGGACGACAGCCAGGCGACGCAGGTGGTGCAAACCCGTGAGAGCCAGGCGCGTGCCAGTGGCATCGCCGGTGTTCCCGGGTTTCTGCTGAATCGTCGTCTGTTGATTGTCGGCGCGCAGGATACCGACAACATCATCAACGCGTTTGATCGCGCCATGTTTGGTGAAGGTACGGATCAGCTGGTATCACCCGCGCTTAACTAGCCACTCCAGCATCAACCGGTTCACTTCGTCGGGGCGCTCCTGCTGGCTCCAGTGACCGCAGTTCTCGAGCACATGCAGTTCAAGATCAGGCACAAGATCCTTCATGCCCTCGATCTGTTGCAACGAGACGACGACGTCGTCGCGCGCGCCGATGAAGAGTGTGGGTACGCGAATGGTCTGGTCTACGCCCGCCAGCCTTTGCCAGTTTAATGACCAGTTGCGATAGCGATTGATGGGGCCGCTGAAGCCGCTGATGCGATAGCCCTCTGCGAAGTAATCGAGCTCTTCTTCGCCCAGTAGCGGCTCGCCGCTGGCGCTGCGGCGCCTGAACGTGTTCAGGAGATTGAGCACCTGCTGCTCGGGCGGCAGACGCTCGAACTGTTGCCGCGTCAGTTGTTTCTTGCGCATCATCCTGTCGAGGAAGTGGCGCGGATTGCTCTCAAACAAGCGGTCGGCTTCGTCCGAATCCTGAAAGTTCACGATGTAGAAATCGTCACCGAAGCGTTGCCGCATCAACTCGATCGGATCGGCAGGCGGTCGGCGAATGTGCGGAATGTTGAGCGCGATCAGTCCGTCCATTCGTTGCGGCTCCAGCATCGCCATGTGCCACAGGGTCAGCGCACCCCAGTCATGCCCGACGAAAATCGCTGATTCGAGTTGCAGCGCGTCGAGCAGGCCGAGCATGTCGGCGACCAGGACCTCAGCGGTGTAGTCCTCAACCTTTGTAGGCACTTCGGTGCGGCCAAAGCCACGCATATCGGGCGCAATAGCGCGATAGCCCGCAGCGGCAAATGCAGGCAGCTGGTGCCGCCAGGAATACGCCAGCTCCGGGAAGCCATGCAGAAAGATGACGGGCCTGCCCTGACCCTGCTCGTAAACGGCCATGCGAATGCCGTTGGCCTGGATATAGCTCGGTTCAGGGAAGTTCATGCGCGGATGATAGTGCAAAGCGTGAGTGAATCGCAGCAAGGCCCTTGTTTTTCCTAGGTTGCGCGGCTAATGTGCGCGCAAGACGTTGATGGGGACAAACAGGCGGGCCTTTGTGCCACAGCGACCGGAGGATGGTGAGAGCTCCGGGTCCAAAGCCGCTGAATATCACCCCGGAGTCGCTGCCCGAACATGTAGCGTAGGCGCAGCCGGCTGGTCCCCGATACGGACGACGGGCTTTTGGCCCACGAGGCGGCATAGCCGCGAAACCGGGTGGTACCGCGATGAATTCATTCGCCCCGGGTGCAGAGATTGCGCCCGGGGCGAAGTCGTTTTTGGAGTAGAGAACGTTGGCATTTAAAGAAGTATCAGGTCGTTACGACGGGCCCGCTATCGAGCAGGAGATGCTCGACTGGTGGCGTGAGCACGACACTTTCGAGAAGACCCTGGCGGCGTCGGACGGCAAGCCGCAGTTCAGTTTCAACGAGGGGCCGCCAACCGCCAACGGCAAGCCGGGCATCCACCATGTGCTGGCGCGCAGCTTCAAGGACGTGTTCCCGCGCTACAAGACCATGCGTGGCTACCATGTGCCGCGCAAGGCCGGCTGGGATACGCACGGCCTTCCTGTCGAGCATGAAGTCGAGAAGCGCCTGAAGAGTGAGGGGCGCATCGAAAGCTACGACAAGGAAGAAATCGAAGCCAAGGTTGGCATCGCTGAATTTACCAAGCTGTGTCGCGAATCCGTCATGACCTACATCGGCGACTGGGAGAAGATGACCGAGCGCATGGGCTTCTGGGTAAACCTGGACGAAGCCTACTACACACTCAACAACTCGTTTATCGAATCGGTGTGGTACCTGCTGCGCGAGATCTGGGACAAGGACCTGATCTACCGCGGTTACAAGGTCGTGCCCTATGACCCGCGCATTGGCGCAACGTTGTCATCGCATGAGCTCGCACAGGGATACAAGGAAACCGAAGATCCGTCGATCACCGTACGCTTCAAGGTGGCGGATGCCGACGACACCTATTTCCTGGTCTGGACAACCACGCCCTGGACGCTGCCATCAAACCTCGCGCTCGCGGTCGGTGATGACATCGACTATGACTATTGCGAACACGAAGGCCAGACGCTGATCGTCGCCGCAGCATTGCGTGAGGCAGTGTTCCGCGATGCCGAGCACAACGTCCTCAAGACTGTGAAGGGCAGCGAACTCGTTGGTATGCGTTACGAGCAGTTGTTCGACTACCTGCAGGTGGATGCCGACAATGCGTTTACCGTGCTGTCTGCCGATTTTGTCAGCACCGAAGATGGCACCGGCATCGTGCACACGGCGCCGGCTTACGGCGTCGACGACCTGGCGCTCGGGCAGGAAAATGATCTCCCGGTTGTGCACGGCGTGGGCCTTGACGGCAACTTCGTCGATGCGGTCGAACCCGTCAAAGGCATGTTTTTCAAGGACGCTGACAAACCGCTGATCCGCATCCTCAAGGACCGCGGCATGATGTTCCGCTCGGAACGCTTCAAGCACAGCTATCCGTTTGGCTGGCGCACCGGCGACCCGATTCTGTACTACGCAAAAAATGCCTGGTACATCCGCACCTCCAAGTTTCGTGATCGCATGGCAGAACTGAACCAGACGATCAACTGGGTGCCGGAGCACATCCGCGACGGCCGCTTCGGTAACTGGCTGGAAAACAACATCGACTGGGCGTTGTCACGCGAACGCTTCTGGGGAACGCCGTTACCGGTATGGACTGACGGCGAGGGCGGCTACGAGTGCGTGGGCTCGGTGGCCGAGCTTGAAAAGCTCACAGGCAAGGAGCTCTCGGAACTCGACCTGCACCGACCCGCGGTTGACGACATCACGTTTGAGAAAGACGGCAAGACCTGGAGCCGTGTACCCGAGGTCATCGACTGCTGGTTTGATTCCGGTGCCATGTCATATGCGCAATGGCACTATCCGTTCGAGAACAAGGACAAGTTCGAGAAGCACTTCCCGGCCGATTTTATCTGCGAAGCCATCGACCAGACGCGCGGCTGGTTCTACACGCTGCACGCGATTGCGACGCTGGTGTCTGACAGCGTTGCATACAAGAACTGCATTTGCCTGAATCTTATCGTCGACAAAGACGGCAAGAAAATGTCGAAGTCAGTCGGCAATATCATCAATCCATACGACGTGTTCGACACCGTGGGTGCCGATCCGCTGCGCTGGTATTTCCTCGCCCGATTGTCGCCGGATGTGCCGAAGCGCGTCTCGGTGGAAATTGTCGCGGATGTCGCCAGTTCGTTTATCAACACGTTTTGGAATACCTACGGCTTCTTCGTGCTGTACGCGCGGCTCGACAATGTGGATCTGTCCGAGGACGTCGCACTTGCTGAACGTCCGGAGATCGATCGCTGGGCGCTGGCGCTGGCGCACAAGACGATCAGCAGCTGCACCGAAGCGATGGAAAACTTCGACGCGAAGAGCGCCGGTGAGGCAATTGAGTCGTTCGTTGATCAACTCAGCAACTGGTACGTGCGCCGCAATCGTCGCCGTTTCTGGAAGTCGACTGATCCGCGCGACAAGCAGTCGGCGTACCTGACGCTGTATGAGTGCCTGACCGTGGCGCACAAGTTGATGGCGCCTTTCGTGCCGTTCCTGACGGAGTCCGTTTACCAGAACCTGGTGCGCAGTGTTGACGCAAACGCACCTGAGAGCGTGCACATGGCTGACTGGCCCGAGGCGGATGCTGCATGGCAGAACGATACGTTGTTGCAGGACATCGATGTTGTTCAGAAAGTGGTTGGCCTGGCGCGAGCTGCACGTGGGCAATCCGGTGTGCGCACGCGACAACCATTATCGCGACTGCTGGTGCGCGCGCCCGATGACACCACGGCCGCCGCGCTCGATTCGCACCAGGAGCAGATTCTCGAGGAACTGAACGTCAAGAGCATCGAGTTCATCGCTCGCGATGCCGGGCTGGTCAGTTACCGCATCAAACCAAACCTGCCGGTACTGGGCAGGCGCTACGGCAAGCTGATCCCGAAAATCAAGGCGGCGCTCGATGCGGCCGATGGCGCGGCAATCGCACAGGCGGCTGCACGTGGTGACAGTTTCACGATCGAGGTCGAAGGCGAGGTCCTGCAGCTGGGCGCTGATGATGTGCTCATCGAAACCAGTTCGGCAGAAGGATATGCCTGCGCAGAGGATTCCGGTTTCCTGACCGCGCTCGATACCAGTCTTGACGAGGTCCTGATCAATGAGGGCCTCGCTCGCGAGGTGGTTCGCTCGATCCAGGACGCACGCAAGCAGGCCGGACTCGACGTTTCGGACCGCATTGTGCTCGGCGTCAGCGGATCTGCGGCGATCGAACAGGCGCTGGCGCAGCATCGTGACTATGTCATGAATGAAACGCTGGCCGTTGAGTGGCAAACCGGGCAGTCGGATGCTCTGTATACGGACGAACGCAGCCTCGCTGACGAGAGTTGGACGCTGCAGTTCAAGAAATCCGTCGCAATACCGTGACACTTGCACGTGCTTTCGTTTGTGGTATAAGAACTAGGCGCAGGTCCCTGATTCGTCAGGGAGTAATTTAAGGAAAGAACGGCCCGTAGAGGCTGAAGCTACAGGAGGTAGCTACTCAAAAGCGTAGGAGGCCGCCGAGAGGGCAAGAGCGGCCAGAATAATAGCAATACACGCTGGAGTGGACATGACAGACCACGTCGATCGCTTTTTGGCGGCGGTAAAGGTGCTCGCAGGGCATGGGCATATCAAACAGAGGCTGATCCAGGCCTACGAAGAACATCTTGACGAGATTGGCGAGCGCGAAATCCCGCTCGCCATGAAACAGGCATTCTCGGACCTGAAATTCACAATGCATGCGGTTGCGCCGTTAAATGGCGAGGGCCCGGTATGCGCATCAGTGCGCAAGATGTCGGTCATGGAGGCCAGCGCTTGCGCCGTCTCAATCGTATCGATGTACGCCGAGCTGCGCGATCAGGGTGACAGTGGTCAGACCTTCCTGCCATTGCAACAGGAAGACGGCGAGCGGGTACCGCCGTTCCTGGTCAAAACCAACTAAGCCGTTGCAGGCACCAGCCTGCTAACGGATGACCGGATAGAACAGGTAAGTTAGCAGCTGATCTTCAGCGACCTTGGTCGGGTCGCTCACATAAGACTCCCATGCGGCGCCGTTGCGTTCGATGCCGGCTGCGGCGAGATAGGACGTGATCTTCAGGTGCGTTGTTGCCAGCGTTCGGTAGCTGCCGATGTGACGTACCCTGATGACGGGCCCGCTGTAGGTCTCACCAATTTTCACCAGCCTGCTGTCTTTCGGCGTCTCATCTGTAACGCCACGCACCGGAATCGCGGCATCAAACTGCAGGCTGGAGCCGCTGAAAGAGCGCGTTATCGACAGCGGTGCGCCAGCTTCGGCGAGTCCATGTTCATCAATGAAGCCCAGGATTTCGAAATACGCATCGCCCATGGCCTCCGAAATTGCGGCAGGCTCAGGCGCTGACGACGACGACAGGTAGGCGATCGTCGTCGCTTCAACAACGAGGTGCTCGATATCGAGGTCGCTGAAATCGGCGCGCGGCAATCCCTCTGCCATTGTCTTCAGATCGGCCAACGCGGTGTCGAACTCACGCTCGAAGATCCCCTTTATCATCAGCGCGAGGTAGCGGCCGACAATGTTGTAGCCAAAGTCTGCTTCGAACGACCAGCTGACGTCGCTGCCCCCGGCACCACGACGGATGTCGATCCACATGCGCGATTCACTGTCTTCACCGGGGTTCACGACCATCGCGACGTGCTCGAACGGGCGGCTCTCGGTGATCATTTGCGTGCCGCTACCAGCGATGGCGCCGTCCCAGGTCATGGTTGCTCCGACACCGCGCCGCGGCCCGGAGAATACGACGCGTGCGTTCGGGTCTGACGCGACGGTCGAGGACCACTCGTTGGCACGTTCGAGATCGTTGGCGAGCGCGAAGATGGTCGCCGGGTTGGCGTCAATGGTGGTAGTGACTTCGACACGCGAATATCTCGGCAGCGACAGGCCGATGATGATCAACAGCGCAAGCAGGGCGCCGGTAGCGATGAGTAGCTTTTGCACGGGGCGCGATTATTCCACAGAATGCGCGCATGAACACGGAACAACGACAACAGTTGCCCATTGGTATTTTCGATTCAGGCGTCGGTGGCCTGACGGTATTGAAGGCAATTCGTGAAGAATTGCCGCGCGAGCGACTGGTCTATCTTGGCGATACGGCCCGCTTGCCGTATGGCACCAAGAGTCCGGCGTCCATTTCCCGATACGCTTGCCAGGCGGCGGCCAAGCTGCAGGAGCAGGGCATCAAGCTGCTGGTCGTGGCCTGTAATACTGCATCTGCTGTTGCTCTGGACGCGCTGCGAGTGCAATTGCAGCCGCTGCCGGTTATCGGTGTTGTCGAACCCGGCGCCGCCGCTGCGGTTGCCGCGCGGCCTGCTGGCGCGCACCTCGTGCTGGCCACTGAGGCCACCGTTGGCCTGGGGGCCTACCGGCGCGCACTGCAGTCGCTGGATGCCGCCGCCAGCGTCAGCGAGCTGGCCTGTGAGATGCTGGTCGCACTGGCCGAGGAGGGCTGGACGGATGGCGATATCGCCGCCACGATCGTGCAGCGATATCTCACGCAAATTCCCGATCCGGCGTTTCGCCCGGACAGCGTGATACTCGGCTGTACCCATTTCCCATTGTTGCGCGAGCCCATCGCGCGAGCTTTTGCCGCCGATGTCTCGATTGTCGACTCCGCCAGCACAACCGCCAGCCACGCGCGCGACGTGCTGACGAAAATGGATCTGCTGGGGGACAACGAACCTTCGCTGCGGCTGTTGGCGACTGATGGTGCCACGCGCTTCGCGCGCGTTGGCGGGCGCTTCCTGGAGCAGGACCTGACCGCGGCGGATATCGAGATCGTCGACCTGTAGAGGCTCCGCGAAGCGCTCCCGGTGTGCCATAATTGGCGCTTGATTTTTCAGGGGTACTACCGTGTCCAAAACCAGATTTCCGCGCCTTGCGGGCGCCATCGTATTGTCTTTTCTGTTGTCGGCCTGCGGCAGCGAAGCTCCACCGGAGCCAGGCATCGCCTCGCAGGACGCGTATCAGCCGCGCCCTGAAATCTATGCCGATTTCGAGCTCACCGCCGACCTGAGCGCTCTCAGCGACGAGCAACGGGAAATGGTGCGGCTGTTGATCGACGCATCAGAGATTATGGATGACCTGTTCTGGAGACAGGCCTTCCGGCCCGGCTACCAGGACTGGCTCGAAACTATTGAGGATCCCGACGCTAAGCAGTTTGCGATATACAACTACGGACCCTGGGACCGCCTTGCTGACGAAGAGCCGTTCATTGCGGGCGTCGGCGAGAAGCCGCTCGGCGCCAATTTCTACCCGGCTGATATGACCAAGGAAGAGTTCGACGCCGCCTACCTGCCTGGCAAGAACGGCCAGTATTCGCTGATTCGCCGTGATGAGAACGGCAAGTTGAAGCTGGTCCCGTACCACGTTGAGTATGCGGCGGAGCTACAACAGACAGCAGAGCTCCTGAGGCAGGCGGCCAAACTCTCCGAGAGTCCGGATTTTGCGAATTACCTGAAGCTGCGCGCAGCGGCACTGATCAGCGATGACTTCCAGGTCAGCGACATGTGGTGGATGGATGTCAAAGACAACGTTGTCGATGTCGTGATCGGACCGATCGAGAGCTACGAAGATCGCCTGTTTGGTTACCGCAATGCCTACGAGTCCTATGTGCTGATCAAGGATCTCGAGTGGAGCCAGCGCCTGAGTCGCTTCGCGGCATTCCTGCCCGAGTTGCAGGAAGGGCTGCCGGTCGCAGACAAGTACAAGCAGGAAACACCCGGGACCGATTCGGACCTGAATGCTTACGATGTCGTTTACTACGCGGGCCACAGCAACGCCGGCAGCAAGACCATCGCGATTAACCTGCCGAACGACCCCGAGGTGCAGCTGGCTAAAGGCACACGCCGCTTGCAGCTGAAGAATGCGATGGCGGCCAAGTTTGAAAAGATACTGAAACCCATCAGCGAAGTGCTCATTGATGAGTCGCAACGCGAGCACGTGACGTTTGATGCGTTCTTCGCCAACACGATGTTCCACGAGGTCGCACACGGGCTCGGAATCAAGTACACGATTAACGAAAAGGGCTCAGTGACAGAGGCGCTGCTCGATGTCGCCTCGAGCATGGAAGAGGGCAAGGCCGACATCCTCGGGCTGTACATGGTCACCGAGCTGCACAAGGCCGGCGAACTCGGCGACGCTGATCTGCGCGACAACTACGTGACCTTCATGGCCAGCGTGTTTCGTTCGATACGCTTCGGCGCGTCCAGTGCGCACGGCAAGGCGAACATGGTGCGTTTCAATTTCTTCCTCGATAAAGGCGCGTTCGTCAGGGATTCGAAGACCGGTACCTATCGGGTCGATTTCGACAACATGGAAACGGCCATGACCGATTTGTCCCGTTTGCTGCTGACCCTGCAAGGCGACGGCGACTACGAAGGCGCGGTGAAACTGACCAACGAAACGGGTGTGATCACGGAGCAGTTGCAGGCCGATCTCGACCGCCTGACACAGGCCAGCATCCCGGTCGACATCACCTTCCAGCAGGGCGCAGCTGTGCTCGGCCTCGAATAAGAAAAACAAAGGACACGACATGAGAAAACTGCACACGCTTATCCTGTTGTCAGCTGCTGGTCCTGGCGGCCTGTGGGCAGAAACAGGAGCCGGTTGCGGCAACGGCAGCTCAGGATGACATGGCACCGTGGGCAGAATTTGTCGACGCGACCATCAAGGAATACTACAAACGCAATCCGGAGTCCGCAGTCGATGCCGGCTTGCACGAGTATGACGGCATGTTGTCCGACCCCAGTATTGCGGCGGCGAATGAGTATGCCGACTGGATAGACGGAGTTATTGAGGCTGCCGGCAAGTACCAGGATCTCGAGAGTATCGAGGCTTTTGAACGCGATTACCTGTTGCAGGCCCTGCGCGGCCAGCGCTGGTGGATTCGCGAGACCGACAGGATGAAGAAGAACCCGATGGGCCTGATGGGCGTGCTGGGTTTTGGTATTTACGTCGATCGTGAATACGCACCGATTGAAGAGCGCATCGTTGCCTACACGAAGTACATGAAGCAGGTGCCGGAAGCGCTGGCGACAGCCAAGGCAAACCTCGAGCCACCGTTCCCGGCGCCCTACGTCGAAATCGGTCACGGCATGATGGCGGGCCTGGTGGGTTACCTGAGTGACACGGTTCCCGGTCTCTTTGCAGCCGTTGAAGACGAAACGCTGCAAAAGGAATTCAAGGCAGCGAATGACGCCGTGATTATCGCCGTTCAGGAAACGGCAGACTGGCTTGAGGCACAAAAGGCAGACGCCACGGACGACTACGCTCTCGGCGAGGAGAAGTTCCTCGAGATGCTGCGTGAGACCGAGGGTGTGGACGTCACTCTGGCTGAACTGAAAGCAGCCGGCGCTGCCGATCTGCAGCGCAACCTGGACATGCTCAACGCTGCGTGCAGCAAATTTGCGCCGGATCTTTCCGTCGCTGATTGTGTGCTCAAGGTGCAGAACCGCAAGCCACCTGAAGGGCCGGTTGGCGGCGCGATGCGGCAACTGCCGATGCTGCGCGAGTTTGTCGAGGAAAAGCAGCTCGTCACGATTCCAGGCACCGAAGATGCACTTGTCGCAGAGGCGCCCCCGCACAAGCGCTTTAACCTTGCGTACATAAATATCCCGGGCCCGTTTGAAAAAGGCCTGCCATCAACCTACTACATAGCACCGCCGGATCCTGAGTGGTCGGAAGAAGACAAGCTGGCTTACATGTCCGGCGAAACGGACTTGCTGGCGGTGTCAGTGCACGAAGTCTGGCCGGGCCATTTCCTGCATTACCTGCATGCGAATCGGACCGAGAATCGTATTGGCCGGCATTTTGGAACCTACACGTTCTCCGAGGGCTGGGCGCACTACACGGAGCAGATGATGTGGGATGCGGGTCTCGGTGACGGCGACCCTGAAGTCCACATTGGCCAGCTTCTCAATGCGCTGTTGCGTAACGTGCGCTACATGTCAGCGATCGGTCTGCACGCCGAAGGCATGACCGTTGAGGAAAGCCACAAGATGTTTGAGGAAAAGGCATTCCAGGATTTTGGCAATGCCAGCCAGCAGGCGAGTCGCGGTACTTATGACCCCGGTTATCTGAACTACACGCTGGGCAAATTGATGATCAACAAGCTGCGCGATGACTGGACCGAGGGACGCGGTGGCGAGGAAGCCTGGGGCAGCTATCACGACCAGTTCCTGAGCTACGGCACGCCGCCGATACCGCTGGTGCGCAAGCAGATGCTGGGCGACGACTATTCGGGAGACGATGCGCTGCTGCCATAGCAGCGGATGCTGTTTGCTCGATGCAAGAAATCGGTTAGAAGTTGCCGCTAACGAAAGGCCGCTTTCGGCGAATGGCGAGGTCTGCTATACCCTCAATAGCAGCCGCTCGAAGGGCTGCTTTCGGGGTATCATTGAGTTCCGCCACTGACCCTTTCCGGACTGTCGCAGCCGTTGTTTCAAAGCTAAAATATGTAGCCTGCGGGCTACACTTATGCTAGTGTACCTAGGTGAAGTTAGCAGCCTACGAGACGCAGGATGGTCGCGCTCCTTTCGAGGACTGGTTTGAGAAGCTCGACGGCACGCAAAAGCGGGCTGTGCAAAGACGACTTCGAGCAATTGAGGAAAACGACCATTTCGGTAGTCAAAGGAATCTTCGCGGTGGCTTGCATGAACTCAAGTTTCGTCAGGTAATCCGAATTTACTTCACGGAAGTGGATGGCGAAGTGGTTTTGCTTTTAGGCGGCTCCGGGAAGCGCGATCAAAGCCGCGAAATTGATAAAGCTCGCGAGCGCCTCAAAGACTTTAAAAGACGGACGTAATGAGATAAGTATGGCAACTAGCAGAGCATTGAACATCAAAAAGGATTTGTACGAGGACCTGAAAGACCCTGCGTACGCATCCGCGTATATTAATGAGGCTATTTTGGATGGCGACGAAGTTGTTCTGAAGACTGCTCTCGGGGATGTGATCCGCGCTCGCGGAGTCGCAGCAGTTGCTCGAAAGGCCGGAATAAATCGGGTTACGATCTACAAAACCTTGAAGCCTGAAACAGAGTCGTCGTTCACTACAATGCATGCACTCCTCAATGCCTGCAATGTACAGCTTCAAGTTCAACCATCTGAGCCGCGCCGCAAGCGCGCTTGAGCTTCCTGAAAAAGCGGCTTGATGCCCGCTAGTGGCCGGACTGAGACTGTCGTCAAGGGGCTGACGGAACGGCGGCTAAACGAAAAAGCTGCCGTCGAGATGCTAGGAAATCGTCCGTCCCAGCTCTTTCTTTGAGACACCCAGTGCAAGCAGCGACTTCACAAGTAAATCGATCGATACAGTGGGGTCGCCTGCTTCCATCTTCGCGACCCTGGATTGGCTTGACTCAATCGCTTTGGCCAGCTCGGCCTGAGTGAGTTTCTTGCGTTGTCTCTGCCCTCGAAGTTTCTCGCTCAGCGCCAGCTTCATCTCGATATAGGCCGATTCTTCAGCCGAAAGATCCAGAAACTCGGCAACGGAGCCGACTTTCCAACCTTTCTTCGCCAGTTTTTCCTTTTTGCGTTTATCCATTGTCATAGTCTCGAAGTCTTGCCTTACAAGTTTCAATAACGCTCTTTGGTGTCTTGCCGGTCTTCTTTGAGAAAACTTCCACGATAACGATGCCATCCGCATCAATCCGATAGACAATTCGCCAGCTCACCTTGTCGTCCGGCACGCGCAATTCGTGGCATCTTCGGCCAATTGACGGCATTGGCCGGGAATGTGGCAGGGCGATCTTCTCGCCCCGTTGGAGGAGTCTTAGCAAAAAGCCCGCCTGAAGCCTTGCCACCTTGGAGAACGGGGGCGTCTTTACGTCTCCATGCATCCATACAAGTGGCTTATCTTTTGGACTCATCGTAAACGACATCGTATGTCATAACTGACATATTGTAAAGGGTCTCGAAGGGCCAGTATTGGCCGTACTGAGACGTTCGTCAGGAAATTAACTGTGGAGCTGCTCTACTTCGCATAGTAGCCGCTCGCAAAATCTGATGTAACATGACGGCTTGTGACCCGAAGCAAACTTTCCCGCGAAAGCAAAAATCTACAGATGCCGCCGCGCGGTTCTTAGCTAGTCTCAAATTGAGATTTCGAGTCTCAGGCAAACACGAAAGGAGCGGCCGACGTGCGCGAGCCAGATGACGCTAATTCGGATTCGAGAGAACCATCTTCCTCGCAGCAATCAGGTGGTCTCATGAATTGGCTCTTCAATCCAAAGCAGCGGCGATTCATCCTCCCCGCTACAGGCCTTTGGATTCTCGTACTGGATTGGTTGTTGTTCTCTTCGAATGTCCTCTCCGGTTTTCTGGCTACACCTGTCGTGATGTTACTTGGCTTTGTGCTAGCCAGCGGCGGTGCCTTCCTGGTTCAGAGAAGAGCCGCAAATGAATCGTTGTGGAGTGCCGCCACCAAGGCAATTCTGGCCGGAATCGTGGTCGGACTTCCCTGGCCCATTGGTGGAACACTGATTGGGGGCTGGGTGTTGTTGACCTCGGGGCTTGCGGACGCGCGGAAAGAATTAGTGCGCAAGTGAAGGCCTGCCTCTGGCTGGGAGCCGTCGCCCAAAGCGATGGAGTTAGCCTGTTACATGTAGCTGTTAGCTTTGCAGAGACAGTTACAGCAGCAGGTCGCTCTTGTTGAGGCGCGGTAGCTGATTGCCAAAGAGGGTGGTCAGGTAAAGCGCCTCTTTGGTTTCGGCGACGCCTGTCAGGGTCGGGAAGCGTGCATCCGGGTCCTGCAGGTTCATGAGTACCTGGCCGTCCCCGGTAATCGCGATCACGTGTGAGGACGGCACGGCATCGGGCCGCACGAACGATGGCAGTCTTTGCACGACTTTGCGCAGCCACGGTTTGTCGGACAGGCGGTCGAGTATGGCGACGCGCGGTGCGGCGAGACCCACCCAGAAACGATCCTGCAGGCCGGGGCTGATGTTGTCCGGAAAACCTGGCAGGTTGTCGAGGATCACTTCGGTCGTGCCTGATTCGGGACCGCTTAGCCAGTGTTTGAGAATTCGATAGTGGCCGGTCTCGGCGATCAGCAGGAAGCTGTCGTCGGCGGCTATTGCAACGCCGTTCGCGTAGTTGAGGTCCGCGACGATTACGCGCGCCGTATCGGTAGCAGGATCGTATTCGAAAATGCGGCCGTGTCCGCCGTGTTCCATCAGGTCCAGCCGACTGGACTCATAGCTGCTGAGTCTGTCCACGCCAAATTTGCTGCTGCACTCGCTGAAGTAGACCCGGCCGTCGCTCGCCACCGTGACGTTATTTGCGCACACCAGCCGCTGGCCGTCGACTTCCTGCAGCAGTAATTGCACCGTGCCATCCGCCGCGACCCGTTGTAGCCCAAGCGCCGCATTGGCAACCAGAAAGGAGCCATCCTTATCCTGCACGATGCCCAGCGGCCGACCGCCAAGCTCGGCGAATTCCACAATGGTGCCGCGTTTGTCGATCTGCAGCAGCATGCCTTCTTCGGTCGTAACGTAGAGTTTACCGTCGTTGCCGGGCACTGCATCTTCGGGACTGCTGTAATTTCCGAGCGGAATGCCAGTGGCGAAGCGCAGTTGCGCGTCCGGCGCAAAGGGGTCGACCAGACCGTTGCTGCGCGGTGCCTGCCATGACACCGGCTCGATCGGTACTGGCCAGAGTGCCAGGTACAGCACTGCGGCAAGCAGCAGGGCGGCGCAACTCAGGAAGAGGTTCTTCATGTCCGCGACGCTGCGATCAGGCGTTAGCTGCTTTTATCAATCATGCGCAGGAACTCGGTGCGCGTGCGAGCGTCATTGCGAAACGCGCCGGTCATGCTGCTGGTGACCATCGACACGCCGGTCTTGTGAATGCCGCGGGTCGTCATGCACTGGTGCGACGCCTCGATAACCACCGCGACGCCGCGCGGCTGCAATACATCCGCTATGCAGTTGGTGATCTGCGCTGTCATTTTCTCCTGCACCTGGAAGCGGCGTGCGAAGGCTTCGACCACGCGTGCGAGTTTGCTGATACCGACGACCTTGTTCTTCGGCAGGTAGCCCACATGAGCGACGCCGATGATGGGTGCCATGTGGTGTTCGCAATGCGACTCGAATGAGATGTCGCGCAGCACGATCATTTCGTCATAGCCTTCGACTTCCTCGAAAGTCCGTGCGAGAAACTCAACCGGGTCGTCCTTGTAACCACTGAACCAGTCTTCATAGGCCTTGGCGACGCGCTTCGGCGTCTCCAGCAGTCCTTCGCGACGCGTGTCTTCGCCAGCCCAGAGTAATAACGTCTTGACGGCTTCCTCTGCCTGCTTGCGGCTGGGCCTGCGTGGTTTCCGTGTGCTGTTCGTTTTCCTGGGCAAGGTCATGTCCTCTATGATCCGGGGCAGCTGATGCCGGTGCCGCCGATGCCGCAATACCCGCCTGGATTTTTCGCCAGATACTGCTGGTGATAGTCCTCTGCGTAGTAGAAGGTCTGCAGGGGTTCGATGTCTGTCGTGATGGCGCCACGGCCGGCCGCGCTCAGCGCCGCCTGGTAGCTATCGCAGGAGGTCGTTGCGGCACTGTTCTGGCCGGCGTTAGTCGTGTAGATGGCCGAACGATATTGCGTGCCGATGTCATTGCCCTGGCGCATGCCCTGGGTTGGGTCGTGGTTTTCCCAAAACAGGGTCAGCAGCTTTTCATAACTGATCGTGTCAGGGTCAAAAACGACCAGCACAACTTCGGCATGCCCGGTGCCGCCGCCGCAAACGGTCTTGTAATCCGGGTCAGGCATGCTGCCGCCGGCATAGCCGACCGCTGTACTGAAAACGCCGTCCGTCTGCCAGAAGATGCGTTCAGCACCCCAGAAGCAGCCCATGCCGAAGACGGCCGTTTGCAGGCCCTCAGGAAATGGCTCGCGCAACGGATTGCCGTTAACAAAGTGTGTGTTCGTGTCGTTCATAGTCAGTTGGCCGTGTAACAGGTGCCTGGTCGCTGCCAGTACGGGGTAAGCTGCAGGGACTTCAGTTGGCGGCTTCCGCTTGTGGTTCCTCCGCTGCGGGCATATTGCCCTCGCGCAGGGCATCGAGATCTGATTTGCGATAGAAGAACTCATGAGTATAGGCCTGGCCGATCGCGTCGACGGCCTGACCATCGGCAAACATGGGCCGATAGACGCGGCTTCTGAACTCGCGCATGAGGAAGCGCTGCAAACCGTCAAACTCCTGCGGGTCGGCACCGGCCAATTGCAGGTTGGTTACCTGGCCGCGAATCGTTACGTCGAACACGATGTCGATCCTGCCTTTCAACAGGGTCTCCGTGACGGAATTGGTATCCGCGGCGCTGGCGTCGCCGGCGTAGTCAGGAATCGGTCCGAACCGCAGTGGCACGGGTGTCTCGAGCAGCGACCGGCGGTTGTCCAGCCGATCTTCTTCTTCGGACAACAGGTCCCAGATCTCGCCGTACAGCTTGTATGCGCGGCTCACTGAAGACTTGCTCAGGTAGAAGTCAGCGAGCGAAAGTTTGGTCGCGGCGAGTGTGGTCCAGGTACTTGACCGGTCGCCCTCGGCGATGCTCATCGCGCGTTTGAAGTACACCTCGCCACTCATGACCGAGGGTTGCCGGTAGGGAGTCGATTGTGTCGAATCGATGTAGTAGTACGACTCACCCAGCCGCAGCAAGGGCTCGACCAGCCGTGGGTCATACTTGTTGCCCTGGTCCTCGATAATGCGAATTACAGCACGGTAGGTGGCTCGTTCGTCGTTGTGGTGCCCGGTACGACGCTGCCATGCTGCGCGACGCATTAGCGGGTCAATCAGCGCCGCCGGTTGTTCGTTGAAATAGCGCAGATTGAGCGAGTAGATCCGGTCATGTGCTTTCTTGGCTTCCTCAATGAAGCCGAGTCGGTAGTTGGTTTCCGCAACCGATTCGAGCAGTTCGACCTGCTCCATGTTGTGGGGCCCCTCATTGACGTGGGTTACGTGCACAGCGCGATCGAAAGTGCCCAGCGCAAGGTCCGGCCGGCCGCCCTCGAGCTGTGAGGCACCAAGACCTTTGAGTGGATTGACGAGATTGAGGCTGAGCCTGTCGTCGACGTCTTCGATGATGTCGATGGCTGCGGCGAAGTTCTGCTGCGCGGCGTCAAACTGCTTGTTGCGATGCTGCACGAGTGCCAGGTTGCTCAGGGCCTTGGCGGTCTCCGCCGAGCTCGGCCCATGCATCCGGATGGTCAATTCGACCACGCGCTTGGCTACCGTGTCAGCCTCATCGAGGACGCCATCATTCAGCAGCTGTTTGTACAGCTCGAACTGCTGCATGAGCAATTCCGAATCGCTCGGCTGTTCATTGACCGTGTCGGCTGCGGCCTCTTCAGCCGCATTGGCCGGATCCTGGGCGTACGCCGGCAATGTCGCCGGAACCAGCAACAAGGTGAAAAACAGGGAAGAAATTCTACTCAAATTCATGCTTTGTGTTGAGACAGCAGGACGCCTGATTAGTTCTTGAATCTACTGTACCAGCTGTAGCCGAATTTAGTTCAATACGCGATATCCGCGACCCGCCAGGCAGCGCTTGAATACTTGCTGCTTTTCGCGGTCGGCGTCAAGTCCGGATCGCGTGCCGCCGTAGAGTCCGCCGTATGCCGCACCGCGCGCCACATCGCCGCTGATTGCTCCGGATACAGTCCCCACTGCCGCGCCGGTGGCCGTGCCCTTGGCAACCCCCTGGGCGATGAGGATTTCTTCTGTATAGGCTTCGCACTCCTGCCAGTCTTGAGCGTATTTCTCGGGGTCGACGCCTTTCAGGTCGACGATGGGGTCCGGGTGGGCAGCGCAGCCGGCAAGAACCAGGATGGCTAGCGTGCAGAACACAGACTTTTGGGCAGGCATTGCAACTCCTCTTGAGAGTCCGGCAAACTGGCGAGCATTACACCCAGAATAACGCATCAGGCGACGCTGCGTTGACAGCGAGGGGACCCAAGGCAGCAGGATCAGGATCACAGGACTCCGCGGCCCGCGCGATCTGATCCGCGATTGTTGCGAACATCAATGCACTCGAACGCAAGCTCAGGGAGCGAGTCCCCAAGCTTGCGTGGTGCTTTATCGAGCCCGACGGACGCGACTGAGTCAGTCGGACTTGTGGATGTGCACATCCTGCTGCGGAAACGGGAACGTGATTCCTTCCTGATCGAAGCGCTTCTTGATTGCTTCCGTCAGGTCCCACATGACATTCCAGTAGTCAGCCGTATTAACCCATGGCCGCACATTGAAATTGACACTGCTGTCAGCCAACGCGGCGACCGCGATGACCGGTGCCGGGTCTTCGAGCACTCGCTCGTCGGCAGCGATGATTTCCTGCAGCGTCTTGCGCACCTTGTCGAGATCATCGTCGTAGCTGACCCCGATCACCATGTCGACGCGCCGTGTGTCCTTGGCTGAGTAGTTGGTGATGATGCTGTCCATAATCTGTCCGTTCGGCACGATGACCTGCTTGTTGTCGCCAGTGCGCAGAATCGTTGTCAGGATTTGCACCTGCTCGACGACACCGGCGATACCGGCTCCCTCAATGAAGTCGCCGACGCGATATGGTCGGAACAGCACAATAAGCACGCCTGCCGCGAAATTGGACAGCGAACCCTGCAACGCGAGTCCGACGGCCAGGCCTGCAGCGGCGAAAATGCCGATAAATGATGCGGTTTCAATACCGAGCTGACCGATGGCGGCAATGATTACGACAACCATGAGCGCCATGCGCACCAGGTTGCAGAGGAAGACCTCAAGCGTCTTGTCCACTTCGCGTGCCTGCATCACTTTGCGCATGCCGCGAACCATCATCGACACGACCAATTTACCAACGTAGTAGATTGCAACGGCAATGAGCAGGTTCTTGCCAAACGTCATCGCGTAATTAATGCCATTTTCCTGGACGGTTGCTGCCATCTGGGTCCAGTCGATACCGCCGTTAAGTACAGCCTCTTCTGCGCCGCTGGCGGCTGCATCTTGTTCTTGCATCATGTCCCTCTCTTGATAGGAAAAATTATTGTCCGGGCACACCTTCGTGACCGGGCTTGAAACGAAAAACCTTGTACGGGCCGTTTGCCGCAATATGCTCTTGTGATCGCAGCACAACTTCAGACAAGCCACTGTCCGCAACATACATCCATCCGTTGGGGCCAAACGACAGTGCCTGTGGCCAGCGAATATCTCGCGACCTGATAAGCGTTTGCAAGTCGCCGTCCGGGCCAGCGCGGAATACGGCGTTGTGTTCGATGTCCGTGATGTAGACGTTGCCCTGCAGGTCGATGCTCATGCCATCACTCATGGGCTTGTCGCCGAGTCGTTGCACCCGCGCGGCCAGTTGTGTCGCGGGCAGCTCGATGTTCTGCAGGTCGGAAAGGAGGATGCGGTAGAGGCCGGAGCCATTGATTGCGCCAAAGTACAGCCACTTGTCGCCGAGTGCGATGCCATTGACGCCGCCACGCAGCGACACCAGCCCGCCCGCGAAAGACATCTGCCGACCTTCGCTGCTGACGACGTAGCTTTCGGCGAGCACCGATGCATGCCCTTCCAGAACACGTCGTGCTTCGCCCGTCTCAACGTCGTAGACGATCAGGGCAGGTCGCTTGCGCCAGATGCTGCTGTCCGCAATGATGATCGTGCGTCCGTCGCGGCTGATTTGCAGGTCCTGGAGGTAAGAGCCGGCAGGGGCGATGTCGGCACCGAGCGGCTGGTCCCGCAACACCGTGCCGTCGCGCAGGTCTATGGCGAGCAGGCGCGGTTTGCGCAATCCATGATTGCCATGATCGATGGTCCACAGCCGGTCATCCCGGTCGATGACGATGCCGAGTACCGTGTCGAACAACTTCAGTTGCGAAGCCAGGTCCGGGAATGGCACAGAAGCGCCCTGCACATACTCCAGCAGGCGGTTGCCCTCGGGTCGCGACTCCGGATGTACCGTGAAGAAGATGCGCCCGTTGCGGCTAACCGCGATGCTGCCAACGGGTTCCGGGTACGCCAGCACCTCTTCGAGATCGCTACTCTTCAGTTGCGGCGTGGTGGCGAGATCGGGGTACGGTTCGCCGCCGCCGTGCCGGACCCACAGCACCACGGAAAGCGTCAAAGTAATGAATACAAAGAACAGGAAGATGTTCTTCATTGTTGTGGCCTGGCGTCCGTTTCCTATCCCCGGCCGAAATTCTACATGATTGGCCGGGATTGTCAGGTTGACAGGGCGATGATCCAGGCGCTCACGAGAATACAGGCAGCGGCCAGGCCGCTGCCGGCCTGCAAGCGCGGAACGGTCAGGTGGCGCCGCACACCGGCCAGCAGCATGCCCGCGCCGAAACCGCAAACGAAGCCCATCAGGTGCGCGCCAATGTCCGTATTGGCGTCGCCGGTGCCGGTGAACATCAGCAGCGCCAGCCCGCCAACCACCGGACCGACCCGGTACGGCCAGCGATCCTGGCGCATCAGCCGCGCTCGCCACACATGTCCGGCGACGAGGCCGAGCGCTGCGAACACGGCCGTCGAGGCGCCTATCGACGCATGCGACGGCGATAGCAGCAAGGTGTTGGCGAGGTTGCCTGCCGTTGCCGCCAACAGGATCGTCAGCCACGCGACGCCTGAACCGAGCAGTCGCCCGGCGAACAGGCCGAAGAAGATGCCGAATATAATATTGCCTACCAGGTGGCGCAGCCCGCCATGCAGCGTCAGCGCGGTTACTGCCCGCCACAGTTCTCCGTCCCGGATGAGCTCGCCGCTGACTCGACCCGCGGCCAGCCAGTTCTCACCGAACGCGGACATGCCAGCAAGTGCGCCAACCAGCAGCACGGCCAGCACATACGCGATCAGGCCTGGCACGGCATTCTGGTAGTGGACCGGGGCTGCCGGCGCCACCACTTGCGGCGGGTTTTCCGCGTCGTACAGGCGCAGCTCCTCGGCGGCCCTGGCTGAGAATTCCGCAGGCACGACCAGTGCGCAGGACAATTCGTCATCGATGACCTGGTGCGGTATTTGCAGCGATGCGAGCACCAGGGCGCGGTCTGCGCATGCGCGGCGGTTTATGCTCTCGAATACAACTCGCATGGTTCCTACCTTAGCGCTTCGCCAACTTCAGCTTCGGTTCATCGTGCCGGACGGACAATAGACACTGGATCAGATGCTTTGTTTTGGTGACACATGCCCGTATGGAAAAAAATCTACTTCGTCACCGCCGCTGTCGCAGCCATTTTTCTGGCCGTCTCGCTGTTTTGAGTTAAGCTAGCCGGAAGAGATAAGCCCGGAGAATTGTAATGCAAGCGAGGATGATGCTGTTGTTGCTGATAGCGGCGCAAGCTGCGGTTGCGGAGATCCCGGACTCAAGCGAAAACGGCTTCACAACCATACACGAGGTCGAAATCGATGCACCAAGGGCTGCCGTGTACGCTGCCGCGGTCGACGATATCGGTAGCTGGTGGAGCGATGACCATACGATTTCCGGAGACGCCCGGCGCATGAGTATCGACGCGGTTGTGCAGGGTTGTTTCTGCGAGATGCTTGGCGACAAAGCGGGCATCGTGCACCTCACGGTGACCTTTGCGAATCCGGGTGTGTTGTTACGAATGACGGGCGCCCTGGGCCCGCTCGGTGTTACCGGCGTGAACGGCAACATGCTGTGGGAGTTCGCCGATAGCGGCGCGGCCACTACCGTAAGGTTTACCTACGTCGTCGGCGGCTATCGGCCGGGTGGTCTCGAAGAAATCGCCCCGGCGGTCGACTTTGTCATCGGGGAAGCGCTGGCTCGCCTGCAGGCTTACGTTGAAACCGGGGACGCCGACACCCTTGACTGAAGTAGCAGAAGCAAGGCCGTCAGCAACCGTAGTCGTCGTGCGCGACGGTGCCGATGACGCAGAAATACTGATGGTGCGGCGGCACGCCGCGGCGTCGTTCGGCAATGCCTACGCGTTTCCGGGCGGCGTGCTGGAACCTGCCGATGCGAAGGTTCACGATGCTTGCCGCGGAGTAACTGCGGAACAGGCGAATGCGCTGCTGCAGACGCCTGATGGTCTTGACTACTATTCGGCCGCGATCCGCGAGCTGTTCGAGGAGACCGGCGTACTGCTTGCAGAGTCTGGTATGAGCGACGACGCACTTGGCGTTGCGCGGCAACGCCTGAATGATGGCGGCCTGGACTGGCAGGAGTTCCTTACGGCGAATTCGCTGCAACTCTGTTGCGACCAGCTCACCTATTTCAGCTACTGGATTACTCCTGACAGCTTGCAGAAACGGTATGCGACGCGCTTCTTCTTTACTCGACTGCCCGAAGGCCAGCAGGCCAGTCACTGCGGCATTGAGCTGACGGACTCCATCTGGATGTCAGCCACTCAGCTGTTGCTGGCCAGTCGCGCAGACAAGATGACCATGCACTTTCCTACGCTGAACACGATCAAGAGCCTGTCGCAACACGAGACGCTGGATGCCATATCGGACTGGTGCGCAGCACGTGAACAGGCGGGCGTACCCTGCATCTACCCGAACATTGTCGACGGGCGTCCCGTTATCCGATGACGTCTTTCGGCCCCGACATGCCGCCATTTGCAGAACTCGCGCCGGGCGTGCGGCGCATCGTTGCACCGAATCCTTCCATGATGACGGGGCCCGGAACCAACACCTACCTGTTTGGCAAAGAGCAGATTGCAGTGCTCGATCCGGGACCAAACCTGCCCGTGCATCTTGCCAATATCCGCGCGCGTGCCGCAGCGCCAATACGCTGGATCATTGTTACGCATACGCATCCCGATCACTCGCCGGGCGCAGCGCCCCTGGCCGACATTTGCGGCGCTGAACTCATCGGCATGGCCGCCCCTGACGGCGACCACCAGGACGCAACCTTTACGCCGGATCGCGTACTCGGCGACGGTGACATGATAGCCAGCGATGAATTCTCACTGCAGGCAATTCACACGCCGGGACATGCATCGAATCACTTCTGTTTCCATGATCTGGAACGAGACTGGATATTCAGTGGCGACCATGTGATCGACGGTTCGACGGTCGTCATCGATCCGCCGGACGGCGATATGTCGGAGTACCTCAGGTCGTTGCACCGGCTGCGCGATCTGGATGCCGCTGCGATCGCGCCGGGTCATGGCGAGCTCATTGCGAACCCCGCCGAAGTCATCGACTGGATCGTTGCACATCGCCTGCAACGGGAGGATAAGGTATTCGCCGCCGTTCGCGAGCATGCCGGACTTGCGCTTGCTGATCTCGTGCGACTGGTCTACGTGGACGTGGCAGAGAGCCTGTATCCGCTTGCGGAACGTTCGCTGCTGGCGCATCTGCTGAAACTGCAGAACGACGGCCGATGCAGGCAACACGATGGCAGCTGGAGCGCGCTCTCCGCCTAGTTGCCGGATACGCTCCAGGAACTCGGGCCCGCGATGACGTCGGCAACGCTCTTGCGACGTTGCATACGCGACGTGTGATGCGTGTAAAACGCGGCTTCGAACGCCTGTGCCGGTTGCCGGTAGATGACGCCGAGCGCCATCGGTAGCTTGAGATCGATCAGCAGGCGCGCCAGCACGGCGTTGCCCTCATCGTGTATCAAAACCTCGTCCGGGTTGGCTGCTGCATCGACAACTTCCAGTGCATAAGACTGCGCATTGAAACTCAAGCCCTTGCTGTTGTCCTTGCCAAACAGCATTGGCTCACCGTGCTTCAAATGCAGTTGCGTGTCGGCCGCGGTCTTGCGATCGGTGAACGCCTCAAACACGTCTTCGTTGTAGACGATGCAGTTCTGGAAGATCTCGACAAAGGCCGTGCCGGTGAACGCCTGCACCTGCGCCAGCACGTCAGCGAGGCCGACCTTGTCGGTATCGATGCCACGAGCAAAGAAGTGACCGCCGGCGCCCATGACGAATTCTCCGGGCGAAATCGGCGAGTCAACTGAGCCGCTGGGGCTGGATGGCGAGCGTGTACCAATGCGCGAGGTCGGCGAATACTGACCCTTGGTCAGGCCGTAAATTTCATTGTTGAAGAGCAGAATCTTGAGACCGACATTCCTGCGCAAGGCGTGCATCAGGTGATTGCCGCCAATCGAGAGCCCGTCGCCATCACCAGTCACCACCCAGACATCGAGTTCCGGGTTGGCGAGCTTGAGGCCGGTCGCAATCGCCGGCGCCCGCCCGTGAATGGTGTGAAACCCGTAGGTATTGACGTAATACGGAAAGCGCGCTGCGCAGCCGATGCCGGAAATGAATGCGGTGTTCTCCGGACTTGCCGCGGCGCTTGCAAGCGCCGTGGTGACAGCGCGCAGGATCGCGTAATCGCCGCAGCCAGGGCACCAGCGTACTTCCTGCGATGTTGTGAAGTCCTTTGCCGTGAGTTTGCTGCTCATGTGTCAGCTCCGTTCTGCAACGATTCGATCTTCTCGACCAGCTCGCTGATAAGGAATGGCTGGCCGCTCACCTTCGAAAAGGAGACGGTCTGCATGCACAGCTTGTCGCGCAATACAGTGCACAGCTGCCCGGTGTTCATCTCGGGGATCAGTACCGTATCGAAGCGTGACAGCAGCGCTTTGAGATTTTGCGGCAGCGGGTTGATGTAGCGCAGGTGCACGAAGCTTGCGCCGGTGCGACGCACGGCCTGGTAGATCGGCCCGTAGGTCGAGCCCCAGCCGACAACGACAATATCGCCGGAGTCCGGACCGAACTCGATTTCCTGCGGCGGAATGAACTCGGCTACCGATTCGACCTTCTGCCGGCGCATGTCTGTCATCATCTGGTGATTGGCAGGGTCATACGAAATGTGGCCGGTGCGGATATCCTTCTCGAGCCCGCCGATGCGGTGCATAAGCTCCGGCATCCCCGGTGTAACCCAGGGGCGCCCGTAGCTCTGTGTATCCCTGGTGAATGCTGTCTGTTGTGCGTCTTCCGCGGCGGTGCCTTGCGGCACTTCGTTATGCGTAATCGCATCGAATGTGCTGATGTCCGGTATCCGCCAGGGCTCTGCAGCGTTCGACAGGTAGCCGTCCGCCAGCAGGATCACCGGCGTCATATGACGCAGCGCGATGCGCGTTGCCTCAATCGCCATGTAGAAACAGTCGCCGGATGTCGCCGCGGCGAGCACCGGAATTGGCGTGTCTGCGTTGCGTCCGTAAACGGCCTGGTATAAATCGGACTGCTCGGTCTTGGTCGGCAATCCTGTCGATGGACCGCCGCGCTGCCAGTTGACGATGACCAGTGGCAACTCGACATTGACGGCCAGACCCATGGCCTCGGTCTTCAGTGCTATACCCGGGCCGGAGCTCGAGGTGACGCCGATCATGCCGCCGTAGGAGGCGCCGATCGCGGCGCAGATCGCGGCGATTTCGTCTTCGGCCTGGAAGGTGCCAACCGCCATGTCACCCAGGCGCGATAAATGATGCAATAGCGGCGACGCCGGCGTGATCGGGTAGGAACAGAACATCACTGGCAGGTCAGCCAGTTCTCCAGCGGTCGCGAGCCCCAGCGCCATCGCGTCGGCGCCCGTGATGCTGCGGTACTGACCCGGCGGCATTTCCGCCGCGGGCACGTGCACCTGGTTGATGGCAGCCGACAGCTCCGCGGTTTCGCCGTAGGCATGACCACTCTTGAGCGCCGCGATGTTGGCGTCCCGCATTGTTGGTTTGCTGGCGAGGCGACGATTGATCCATTCTTCGACCGGTGTGTCTTCACGATCGAACATCCACAGCAACAACCCCAGTGCCCAGAAGTTCTTGCAGCGACTGCTCTCACTCTTGCTGAGGCCAAATTCTTTTACCGCCTCCATATTGAGGCGCGTGATATCAGCGGATACGACCTGAAAGTCACCGAGGCTGCCGTCATCCCGAGGATCGCCGTCGTAGCCCGCCTTGGTCATGTTGCGCGACGTGAAGCCGTCGCTGTTGACGATGATGAGAGCACCCTTTGGCAGCAGCGGCAGGCTGACCTTGAGCGCTGCCGGGATTGAACGCGACCAGCACGTCCGGCGCGTCACCCGCCGTCGTAATCGGGCCGCCGCCAAGGTTGATCTGGTAGGCGGAGACGCCAAAAAGGCTTCCCAGCGGCGCACGGATTTCCGCGGGGTAATCGGGAAATGTCGCAAAATCTGACCCTGAAAGCGCCGTGGATACCGCGAACTGCGTACCCATGAGCTGGATTCCGTCGCCTGAGTCACCCGCGATGCGGATGACGATGGATTCTACATCGTTGTTTTTATTCACAAAAAATGTTCTTGGCTGCTCAGGGGTCGGCGCCAGAGGCGGCGCCGGATCAAGAGTCTATTGTAATTTAAACGGCTCGTGCGATGCGCGTTTGCCACGGCTTGATTCGCTCGCCGAGTTCGCATAGCGTACCCGCTCCGGAAGACGAGGAAGCACCATGACGTTCGTAGTCACAGAAGCCTGTATCAAATGCAAACTGACCGATTGTGTCGAGGTCTGCCCCGTGGATTGTTTCCATGAAGGGCCGAATTTCCTCGTTATCGACCCGGATGAATGCATCGACTGCACCTTGTGTGAGCCGGAGTGCCCGGTGGAGGCCATCTATTCCGAAGATGAGTTGCCGAAAGACCAGGAGCATTTCCTGCAACTGAACGCAGACCTCTCGCAGGACTGGCCCGTCATTACCGAAATGAAAGATCCGCCTGCTGACGCTGACGACTGGCGCGACGTCAAAGACAAGCTGCAATACCTCGAGAAATAACTCGCTGCCGGCCGCTAGCCCCTGATGAAGTTGATGAGGACGTCGGCGAGTTCGGCACCTTTGTCCTCCTGCAGAAAGTGACCCGCATCCCTGATCGTGACGTGCGACTGCTGCTGCGCGCCTGGCACGATCTGCTGCCATAGTTTTTCGCCACCACGCGTGATCGGGTCGCGATTGCTGAACGTGGTAACAAACGGCTTTTCCCAACTGGCGTACTTCAGCAGTGCTGCCCGATTCGTCTGCGACGCCGGGTCATCCGGTTTCAAGGGCACGAGCATCGGAAAGGCGCGCGCGCCGGCCTTGTATTTAGCAGACGGGAACGGTGCGTCGTATGCGGCGACCACCTCGTCGGACAGGTCGCTTGCCGTGCCTTTCTGGATAATCTTGCCGATGGGGAACCACGGGCTGAAGCGGGCGAATGCCCGCCATACGTGAAACACGCGCGGCAGCTCCTGGTCGCCCGTGGGCAGGCCACCGTTGCCCAGCGCGATGCGCGCAAAGCGGTGCTCATTCTCTGCCGCGACTCGCAGGCCGATGAGGGACCCCCAGTCCTGGCAGAACAGCGTGATGTCGCTGAGATTCAGCGACTCGATGAAATGCCGCATCCAGTCCACGTGGCCGGCGTAGCTGTAGTCACTTTTTTCGGCCGGTTTGTCGGACTTGCCAAAACCGATCAAATCAGGCGCGATAACGCGCAGGCCGGCGGCGGCGAGCGGCGGAATCATGTGCCGGTACAAATAGGACCAGCTGGGTTCGCCATGCAGCAACAACACAGGATCCGCGTCTCGAGGGCCTTCGTCGACGTAATGCATGCGCATTCCGTGCACATCAATGTAGTTCGGCTCAAAACTGTAGCCAGGCAAATTTTCGAAGCGTGAGTCGTCAGTACGGAGGACCGTCATTGTTGTTGCCTATAACCATCAAATAACGATTATGATTGTCGCATGTCCAAACAACAAACTCGCGGCCCACGGAGCAGTCTGCGCGCCCGCCTGATGCGCAGACTGTCATCGCGATACTTCGATGGAATAAATACGGCCAGCGCCGACCCGGTCAGGGTGCGCGAACGGCTGGATAACCTGGTGCGCAAGTTGCCGCGACCGCGCGGCGTTACGCGCCGCGCGATCAGCATTGCCGGACTGCATGCCGAACAACTGGTGCCCGACGGTGTGACGGGCGATGGCGTGTTGCTGTACCTGCACGGCGGTGCCTACGTGATGGGCAACTGCAATTCGCACCGCGCCCTCGCCACCAGGCTCGCGAAGGCTGCTGGCGTCGTGGCGCTGTTGCCGGAGTACCGGCTGGCGCCGGAGTATCGTTTTCCGCACGCTGTAGACGATGCGGTCAGCGTGTATCGCAGTCTTGTCGAAGATGGCCACGAGCCAGCATCGATCGTGATTGCTGGCGACTCGGCCGGCGGCGGGCTGACCATGGCAACCTTGCTGGCGTTACGCGATAGCGGCGATCGTCTTCCTGCAGGCGCTTTCCTGTTGTCGCCGTGGACGGACTTGACGGCGTCCGGTGAATCCATGCGCACCAACCATGACAGGGACCCGTGGTTTCAGCGTGACGATGTCGTCAAGGCGGCGAGCTTCTACGCCGATGAATCCGAGTTGCGAAATCCGCTGGTGTCGCCGCTATTCGGCGATCTGCATGACATGCCCCCGGTGCATATCCAGGTCGGCGACCTTGAAGTGCTGCTAAGCGACTCGACTCGCCTGGTCGACAAGATCATCGCTGCAGGTGGCAGGGCTGAGGTCGAAATCTGGCCGGAAATGTGGCATGTCTTTCAGGCCTTTCATCTTGTTGTTCCGGAAAGTGAACATGCCATTCGGCAAATGGCAGCGAAGATGCGGGCGGTGCTCTCAGAAGCCTGATTGGCTCTGCGAATCGTCGTGCATCCTGGTCAGGAACATGCGGATGGCCGGTTCTGCCTCGGCACGTGACATCAGCTTCTGCTTCTCAAGAATGATTGCCATGTCCTGGATCGAGCGCTTGCCGTCGATGAGCGACATGATGAATGAGTAGATCTGCGTCGTCATTGCCTGTGTTCTGAATGAGGACGTCAACGGTACTGCTTCCTTGCCGGTCACCAACCAGTCCGGCAGCGCCTTGTAGCGCTGCGGCTTGTCGACTGCACGCTCCTTGTAAGCAGAGAATGTAAAGACGCGTTCCTGACGTCCGTGACGACTGGCCGGCGAGCACATGTAGGGAATGGTCGCCTGCGAAACGTAAGGGTCGGAGAAACCTGCTTCCGCGACGATCGCCTTGGTTTCCTCGGGGCTGTAGCGGCGCGCACGTTCCTGTGCAGCAAACGCCAGCGACCCGAAGTTGACCCAGCGGCCCTCGGGTTTCAGTAAATTGTTGATGCGCGCCGCCAGTACCGGCAGGTCCTCGGTGATGATGTCGATGACCCAGGGTGTCACGACCGTGTCGAATGCCTCGTCCGCAAACGGCGCGCGCAGAATGTCGCCAAGCACAAATTGCAGACTGTCATCGGCCGCTTGTGGTGCCGCCAGTTTGCGCATTACGGCATCGTCTTCGAGTGACAACGGTGCGATGGGAAATTCGTACATCTTCAGCTGCTTGCCGCGGCTGACTTGCTTCGCAACCAGCATCAGCAATGGATTGAAATCCACGACCGTCACAGATTCGCACTCGAAGCGCTGGTGAATGTCGTAGGCGAGACGACCGGCCCCGGCGCCCAGCACCAGCACCTTGCCGAGTTCCGCGCTATCGTGCAGCACGGATTCAATCTGCTTCAATGAGGCTGTGTTCTCTTCATCGCCCCAGCACCAGTCGCGATGAATATTCGCGTAGTAGGTATTCAGGCCCTGGTCGGCGGGCAGGCGAGTGCGCAGTGCGAGGTAGGTTTCATGGCCGCCGTGCTGTGACTGCACGTCGATCGGTTGCAGCAGTTTTCGCAAACCACGACGGTGGTGGTCGACCGCATTGCGATAGCGCTGCACGCGCCGTTTTGCCAGCGCGCCGAGGTCCTTGTTGGCTAACTCGGCATCGAGATCGGCAGTTTCTTTGGCCAGCGTCTGCAAGGCGAACTGCAGGCGGTTGCGCCACTCGCCAAGACTGGCCTGCGGCTCCGCGAACATCCACGGAATGCCGTCGACCGACGGGAAGTCGATCTTGCAGGCTTTGCAATGGTAGCCCTCGTCCTGGCCCTCGAGTGGCGTCTTGTCACAACGAGGGCAGGCGAGCAGTTCCGTGAGTGCTGATAATTGCGGCATGCCGGCACTTTAGGCAAAAGGCCGGCCGGCCGCAATTTACGCCGTCACATTTCGTGATGTTGCGCTGGCAACTACAGCGGGCTGGTAATGGTGCCGTCGACGATTGGTTCGAACGCAGTCAGGCTGTCCATCATGGTGCTGTTGCCGAGACCGTGGTTCCAGTTGCCACCACCAGCGTTCTGGTAGAGGCTCTCGAAGCCTGCGACATCGTTGTGCAGCGCCATGTAGTTCAGGATGACCGTATTCACCAGCAGGTTGACGTTGTTCGCCGCTGGCGTGGCACCACGTTGCACCGAGCCGCCGGCATCCATGTAGCCAATCTGCTGGTGACGTGCCTGTTCTTCCGGCGTGGCGCCAATCAACGTTGGCCTTCCGCCCGGGTTGTAGACCAGGAAGAACGCGCCGGCTGTCGACGAGTTGTCACTCGACCACTCGCCCTTGCCACGACCTTCCTGGGTATTGTCGATGGCACCGTTCGATGACAGCGAGCCGTCACTGAAGACATACATCATGAGCGGAACCCCGACGCGCGAGGCGTACTCGAGGCAGGCGCCCATGCAACGTCCGGCACGGTAATCCTTGACTTCACCTTCGGCGCGACGGCCGCCGTGATAGTCGTAACCGCCCATCTCGATGCAACCGGCACCGGCGAAGCCGTTCATTACCAGCTTCATGATTGATGCGGTTTTCTCGAATTCGCGTGCGTCGCGGCTGCCGTTGCCAAGTTCCGCCTGGGTGAAAATTGGCGGCAGGGCAGAGGTCGGCAAGTCGACGATCATGTCGTCTTCGATTGGACTGATCGGACGACCGCCAAAGCGATCGGCGATGTCTGCCGCTTTCAGGTAGCCGCACTCGACCATCTTCTTGACTGCAGCGTCCTGCGCACCGAGCTGCGTGTTGACGTTGTCCATCTTCGCGTCACTCATGCGATAGATCGACTCCATCACCGCCGTGGCGTCATCGCGCGACAGAATGCCGACGAGGTCGCCGGTGTCTACGAGGTTGGTTACGTCAGACGCGCGGTCGACCTTGGTCGGGCGGCGTTCTGCGTTGTACAGCATGGACGGCAACATCGAGTTACCGCCGGAGTCCGTATTCTCGGATCCCGTGAGGGTCAGGATGGAGCCATTGGCGCCGGCCTGGGCGATGCCGTACATCGGGTTGTGCGGGTTGTTGCCCGTATCGTTGTCAGAACGCGCGGGAATGACCGCACCATTGATATTCGCCGCCGTTTCCGGGCGAATTGTGTCCATGATGCCGCGACGGAACGCGCTGTCCAGATGGAAGCCGAGGCCCAGGTCAAAATTGGCGTAGTCGCCAAGTACCGGGTCACTCAGGCCGGGGACCATGTCACCCGGCAGTCCCATCTTTTCGTAGCCGGACGTCGACAGGAAGTCGCTTTGACCGCCTTCCTTGCCGACCAGCACGTTGGAACCGGCGATGTTGGCGCCGCCCGCAAGATCAAAGCAGATAAACGGAATTTTGCCCGCACCTGCCGTCGCGATGTTGCACTGGGTTGGGCCGAGCAGCGGCCTGAGGTCGCCGGACAGCTCTGCAAATGCGTCGCGCGGATTGGCGAACATGCTGAGCACGCCGCCAGCGCTGGCGTAAGCAGCTCCGGTCATGAAGCCCTGCGCAACGAACTGGCGTCGCGTGACAGGACGCGGATGATCTCCGTGAAGCTGCGGTGCATCAAAGTCCCGCACGTTTCTTTTCTTAGTCATCGAATTTTCCCTTTCTATCCTGTCGTTACTGAACCAGAGTCGCGGCGCTTCCAAGCGTCGCAGCACATACACCCTTGGCAACGGCTGTCGTCGGGCTTCCGCCGTTGACGAGTCGCTGCACAAGGTTGTCCGGACGATCAAGCGGCACGGCTGTTGCCGTCGCAAGCTCGGTGTTTACGGTGTCAAAGCTCGGCTGTGAGGCAAGTTGTACACCTCCACGGCTGTTGCCAACGGCCATTGCGATCATCGGATCGACGAACGCGCCACGATTTGCAACCGAGAACGTCGTTGCCGAGTTCGCGTTGTTGAAGTCGAAGCCCGGGAACTGCGTAGCACGGAGCGAGGTATTCTCGACCAGCGCGTTGCAGTACTCGATCGCGAGCTGCGCGATAGCCACCTGGTGCGACGACAGGAACGTATCAACGTTCTCGACGGCGGGCAGCGACTGGCGCAATTCCTGGTAGGTCATGTCAACGCTAGAGCCCGGCGTCGGGTCAACACCCGTTATTGCCGCGTAGGTCGCGTTGATCTCGTCAAAGGTGCGTACACCGATGTGCGATGACGGAGCCAGGTTGCTTGGCGTGATAACCAGCATCGGGTCTTCAGGACGATTGAAGCTGTAGGCATTCAAGCGATCGAACGTCAGGAAGAACTCGTCAAACTCCGGACCTTTCTCGAGCGGCAGTACTGCGCCCAGCGGCGACAGCAACTGACCGAGCTCTTCGAATTCGCTGGCCGACAATTGGTCGTTGATCGTTGCATAGCTCTGACCGACTGGCGCTTCCGCACCGTTCATGGCAATTCTCAAGCCCTCGATTGCGATGCCTTCCGGCGTCGAACCGTCGAGCGTGATGAAGTGCGGCTGGTCGAACAGGTACGCATAGCTGTCGTACTGCTGTACTTCAAACAGTATGTACGACGACTGGTCGGTTTCCGCGATGCCCTTGACCTCTTCCGAGACGTCGAACATCAGGTAGAACTTCTCACCAACACCGACATCGTAGTTCTGCGTGACCTGCTCCTGCGTCAGTGCGCGGTCATGCATCGCTGCGAGACGAATGGTGCCCTGGAACGGAGCGTCACCGGATGCCTCGTTACCAAGCACGACAGCAAATGTGTCCTGCCACGGTGTGAGGATGCCGACGTCGACCGGATCGGTGTTCGATACCAGCTGGCCATTCACGTAGATACGACGGCCGTTGATAGGGTCGTAAGTCGCGACGACGTGCTGCAGGGTCGCCTGCAGAACCTCATCATCCGACGGTGTCGACAGTGCGTCTTCCAGTCCGCTGAGGCTGGTGTTCTCGCCGCGCAACAGGAAGTCGTAGTCATACAGGTTCTGTTGCAACGCGAAGTTGCGCGAATCCGGACCGTTGGTGTAGCTCACGATCTTCGCCATTTCCTGCGTGACGTTGGCCGGGATAACCCATGCCTCGATCGAGAACTCGCCGGACGTTGCAGCCGTAATTTCGCTGTGCAACTTGGCGCTGGCCGTGGTTGAGCCCTGGGCCTTACCACCGTTGGTGGTGATGCCCCAGCCGCCATACCAGCTGACTTCCGGTGTCAGGTTCAGGTTGATCGCCGGGTCAACACCACTGGTGTCATAGGCAATCGTGCCGCTACCTGTCTTGAATTCCCAAAGGGCGATCTGCGCGTCTTCGTAACGGTTGCCACCTGAGGCGACGATACCGTCTCCGAGCAGCGTGACCGCTTTACTGGTGACGAGATTCGGATCGACCGTTGTCGGCGACAGCATTCCTGCGAAAGCCGCGACGGCATCTTCCATCGTTTGCGCATTGCTGGCGCAATCGCTCCAGCAGTTATGGAACTCGCTGCGGAGACGCACCACGAGACGCGAGAACGCTGGTGTATCCAGGTTCATTCTCGGCTTGGCCGCGTCGTAGGCCGATACGATATCCGGATCAGCAAAGTACGGCTGTTGTGCATTCGGTGACTCGGAGCTGTGGCAGCCGGCGCAGTATTGCGTCACTACCGGGTAAACGGTCGCGGCATACGCGGCGCCATTGTCATCCGGATAGCTGAGGCTGGTGCCCGGGTCCCTGGACTCGGGCGGCGTCAGGTTGATCGTACGGCCGCCGCCACCGGCGCCGTTCGCGAGCCAGCGTTCGATCCAGGTCGTCATGACCGAGGCGCAGACGTTGGCATCGGCGACCCAGCAGTTGTGGCCTGAGCCAACCTTGGTGACCAGCTCGGACAGTGCCGGCTGCGCCGTATTCACTCTGAGCACGGCCTCGTCGTAGGCCATGTTGACGTCGTCGTTGCGCGCAAACATCGGGGTCTGCCCGCCATCGACGCTGTGACAGCTGCCGCAGCGGTCCGTCGTCTTCACGTTCGACCAGAACTCCTGCTGAAACTTGAATACGTCGTTGTCGCGGGGAGCGGGACCATTGTATGTGGTGCCGGTTCCGCCGCCACCGCCTGGTGGCAACGGGTTTGCTGTCGTCTGTGCACCGCCGCCACAGGCGCTGAGCAAAATACTTGCTAGCGCTGCAACAACAACGGGCTTAAGCGATCCATTTGCTTTAGTCATTGTAATGTCTCCCTACGAGCCCATGCAGTACGCGGCCGTGTCCGCAAATACCTGCTTCATCTTGTATTGCGTTGAACGGAACGTATTGACGATTTCATCCACTTTGCTGCGATCAGCCGGATTCTCCGGGTCGCGCAGGCAAACACTGCGGAATACCTTCTTCACCTGGCACTTGGCGAACTGGGCGCTGTTGCCGAGCTCCTCACCCAGCGACTTCGGACCGTTGCCCGAGCCAGGCAGGTTCGGGTCGAATCCGAGATAGGAGTTCTGTCCCTCGCGCCAGTAGTTGTCCCACTTGTCATCCGGTGTGCGGAAGCCCTGCGGGAAGTTCAGGTCGTTATTGAAATATTTGGGTTGAACGTTGCCAGGCGTGTACTCGAGCGCGCCTGTCGTTTCGTTGTAGTTGTAGTACGCGAATGCCTGCGCCATCGGGTCCATACCCGTGTGGCAGCCAACACAGTTGTTCAGGAACAGGCGGCTGTCACCACCCGGGCTGCGCGATACGTCCTGGCGGATGCGATCGGGCGGCAGTTTCGGATCGTGTACCTGCTCCATGTCATTGCACATGTGATTCATAAGCGTAAAGCGGAACATCGCGCGGTTGGTGCCGGCAACGAAAAACGCCTCGGAGGCTGCGCGCGACGTAATCACGCCCGCCGTTGCATTGCTCGGGATGCCCTGAATCGACGACTGCGTCGTTTCTACAAAGGCGTTGGTATCGCTCAGATCGATGTTGTTCGCCTCGAGCTGCTCGAAATGCGTGTTGTTATTCGCTGCGGGTGACGCGGCGACAACACCTGGCGCACCTATATATGCGATGTCTGCAGACAGCACCGTATTGAATGGCTTGTCGTCGCGGATCATGCCGATAACGGTCGCGATGTAGTCGTTCATCGGCACAAACACCGACTGGTCACGGTTCGTCCAGGGCGCGGCGAAATTCTTCAACGTGACGTTGTAGAAGTTCTTGTTGGCCATGGCCAGATCGGCCGCGCCGCGTGTATCCCCGGCGTCTATAGCCGCTGCCATTTGATTCAGCACGGCCGCGGAAGGCGGTACGCCTGCCAGCCGATCATGCAGGCGTTTAGCCTGCTCGAGTGAGCCTGCGTTGGCTGGCATTACTAATGCTGCAGCCAGCAAGCCAGCGATGCTGAATCGCAGGAGCCCGGCAAAACATTCTTTCGTCCATGTCGTGTTTTTCATAACGGTCCCATTAGCGAACTGGTTTATTGGTCTAATCTCGCAAGCGCCGAATGCTGACAGACAGCGTGCTCTGTTGCCGTGAAAGCATTCACACATTTGGCGAATACAAGTATATGAAGCAAGCGTCGTGCCAAGTCCGGGCCTGCTCGCAGCGGACGTCTTAAATGAGTTAAAAAACAATAGCTTACGATGTTTCGGCAGCCGCATGCCGACAGCACTTTATGTCAGATCATTGTCGGTGCTTTGTCACAGACTCGGCGCCGCGGAATCGCTAAGCTACTGATTTACAACGAATGCGCAACTGTCTCCAGAGAGAGACAGGCGTGTCAGCTTGCGACACGACCACAAATCAAACACATGTGCCGCCTGCCTCACAGAACTTTGAGGAGTGCTCGATTACGATTCGATAAATCTGCGCAAACGCCTGTCGTGCTTTTGAGACATTACATCGCACCGTGCACGTCTCCTATAATTTGCGACTTCGCGAATTCATCGCGACGGTTTGTGAACGCGTTAACGGTATCGTTATGTCAACGCGTCCACTATTGGATGCTTGTGCGGCCAGCCAGAAGGGTCGGCGCGCACTGAGGTAAAGGTTATGAACAGCGACAGACAACAGACAAAGAACGGAATTGTCCGCAGCGCGAAAGGATTCGCGGTGCTGTCCCTGCTTGCATTATTTCTGGCCGCCTGCGACGGCGCCAACCAGGGTGTACAGATTGGAACCGGGCAAAGCGCGGATCCGGTCGTCGTCGACTTTCCGATTGCTTACGTGAAAGCGCCGATACCTGTGGACGACAACGGGGCGTTCCAGCAGCAGGACGTTCGCGAGCAAATCACGTTCGACTTCGGCGCTGACCTCTATTACCGCGCCAGGGCAGCTGTTGGCGCAGAGGCGATCAACATCACCGGTGAAGTGACGCAGGGGCTGGGTGCAATTCGCGATGTCGAAATGGCATACGACGGCAGTTCCGTGTTGTTTTCAATGCGCACTCCATTCGATCCCAATGCCGATGAAGAAGATCTGCCGACCTGGAACCTCTGGGAATACACGTTTGAAACGGGCGCACTGCGGCGCCTGATCCCGTCAGATCTCACGGCTGAAATCGGCCACGACATCATGCCGAAGTATCTGCCGGATGGCCGCATCGTATTTGCCTCGACGAGGCAGACGCGTTCGCAGGCGATCCTGCTCGACGAGGGCAAGGCAGGTTTCCCCGCCATGGATGAGGACGAGAACGAATATGCGTTCAACATTCACATCATGAATGGCGACGGCGGCAATATCGACCAGCTGACCTATAATCAGAGTCACGATCTCGACCCGGCGGTTCTTACCGACGGCCGTATCGTGTTCAGTCGCTGGGACCACGCGGCGCAGAATGATGAGGTCAATCTGTACCGCATGTACCCGGACGGTACGGGCCTCGAATTATTGTACGGAGCGCAAAGCCACGACACCGGTACCAACGGTGACGAAGTGCAGTTCCTGCAACCGCGCGAAGCGGAAGATGGCCGCATGCTCGCACTGCTGCAGCCTTTCACAAATACTGAAGGCGGTGGCCAGATCGTTGTTATCGACACGCCGCAGTACGTTGAAATTACCCAGCCGACCAGAGACAACATCGGCATCCTCACGGGTCCTGCCCAGGAAGATGCCACGGTTAATGACGTAGTGACGCAACAAGGCGCACCTTCGCCTGGTGGACGTTACGCCTCTGCGTACCCGATCTCCGATGGTACCGGCCGCATGCTGGTGAGCTGGAGCCAGTGCCGACTGGTAGAGATTTTGCCGGATGATGGCGACGCCAACACGATCGACGAGCGCATCGTTGCATGCACCGATGACAACCTCGCTAACGTCATCATCAATGATGATCCGGATAATGTCGTCATACCGGCGCCGGGCGAGTTCGTGGTTGCGCCACCGCTCTATGGCATATGGATTTACGATCCGCGCGACGATACGCAGCTGCCGATCGTGCCGGGCGAAGAAGGCTTCATGTTTACGGAAGTCGTGACGGCCGACCCGCGTGTCGCACCAGCCGCTTTGCCTGATGGCATGAACGATTTTGTGTCCGACGGCACGCTGGCCGCGGCTGGCGAGGCAGTACTGAACATTCGCAGCGTGTACGATTTCGATGGCACCGCGCTGGTCGATATTAACGCAATGGCTGACCCGGCAATCACGCCGGCAGACAATCGCGTTGCACGTTTTCTGCGCATTGAGAAAGCCGTATCGATTCCCGAGGAAGACCTGCTGGATATCGACGACACAGCGTTTGGTCTCAACCGAGACGATGGCATGAAGGAAATCGTCGGTTACGTGGAGATCGCACCCGATGGTTCGGTTATGGCCAAGGTCCCTGCTAACACCGCGCTGTATGTCAGCGTTGTAGATGCCAAGGGCCGGCGGATTACGCCGCGCCATAACAACTGGATAGCTGCACGCCCCGGCGAGGAACTGATGTGCCAGGGTTGTCACGTCGCCGATAGTGGTGTGTCGCACGGCAGGAAAGATGCGTTCGACTCGGCCTGGGCTGGTGCGACGGTTGCGGGTGTTGAATTCCCGAACACGGATCCACAGTGGTTCGCCGGCAACGCGGGCGAAACGATGGCGGAAATCCTCGTACGCGCAACCTGCAGCGATGGCAACTGTCCTTCGATTCAGCCATCGCTGAATATCGAGTACACCGATATCTGGACCGATCCGACGGATCTGACGCTGACGCCGGGAACCGACATCGACCTGTCATTCAAAGACCTGACGACAGCATCGCCGGCGAGTGTTGCTTGCCAGGATAACTGGCAGTCGCAATGCCGCACGATCACCAACTATGAAACGAATATTCATCCGTTGTGGAACGATCCGCGACTGGTAGTGGATGACATGGGCAATCCGGTACTCGATCCTGTGACCGGCCTGCAGTTGTCGAACAACTGCCTGCAGTGCCATACGCCGGTAGACCCAGCGGACAACATGCCGCGCGTACCCGCCGGTCAACTCGAATTGCAGGATGGCCAGTCCCCTGACGAGGCAGATCATTTCCATGCCTATCGCGAGCTGTTAGTTACTGATAACCTTCAGGAATTACAGAACGGCGCACTGGTTGACGTGCTTGTGCAGGACGGTGTGGATGCAGACGGTAATCCCATTTTGGTCACGGTGCCCATTGGCTCGCCAGCAAGTAACGCCGGCGCATTGGCATCCAGCGATTTCTTCAGTCGATTCGAAGATCCTAACGATCTTCATTTCGAAATCTTGTCACCAGCGGAGCTACGCTTAATTGCGGAATGGTTGGATGTCGGAGCACAGTATTACAACAACCCGTTCGACGCCCCGATCAACTGATTCCGCGCTACTCGGATGTCTGGTCGCCGTCGTACTGCTTTTTATTCTTGCGGGGCCCGCGGCCTATGCGAAGGATAAAGAGTACCGCCATGTAGCGGTTGCGGAGCCGTACCTTGAGCTGCGCACCGGACCCGGCAAGGGCTACCCGATATTTCATGTCGTGGATCGTGGCGAGTCTGTCGACATCATCAAGCAACGTACCGACTGGTACCTGGTGCGAAATGACCGGGATGTCGAAGGCTGGGTGAATCGCTCCGAGATGGAACTCACGCTGCAGCCCGACGGCGCGCAGCTGAGCTTCCAGCTACCAACGCAGCAGCAGTACACCGATGCGAAGTGGGAGCTTGGCCTGCTGGCCGGCGACTTCGGTGGCGCCAACAGTGTTTCACTCTACGGTAGCTACTCGCTCAACCCGCATGTCTCGGTAGAAGCATGGGGTTCACAGATTCTGGGAAATTCTTCGAACGGCTGGATGGCCAGTGTTAATGTCGTTCATGAGGCTTGGCCGGAATGGCGTGTATCACCATTTTTTACCTTGGGCGCAGGTGCCATTCGAACTGAACCCAAGACCACCATTGTCCAGGGAGAGGATCGCACCGACCAGCTTGGTCATGTCGGTGCAGGCATACGTTTTTACGCTGGCAGGCGATTTATCTTGCGTGCTGAATTCAAGAGTTACGTGGTGTTCACAAGCCGCGACGAGAATGAGGAAGTTGAAGAATGGAAAGTCGGTTTCGGGTACTTTTTCTGATAGTTGCCATGATTGGCCTGTCAGGTTGCGCCGCGACCAAGAACCTCTTTGGGTTCGGTCCGGACGAGACACCGCCACCGACAGCGGAGGCGCCAGGGCAGGTGGTTGACCCTGAAGTCGAACGCCGCGAGATCAAGGAAGCGCGGATCGACCGCGAGGATTGGGAAGTCGGCGTGTTCGGCGGCATCATGAGTGTCGAAGACTGGCAATCCAACGTCTCATACGGCGCGCGCCTCGCGTATCACCTGACGGAAGGCTTTTTCGTCGAAGCCACGGTAGGGCGCACCGAGACTGACAAGACCAGTTTCGAAATCCTCTCTGGTGGCGCTGTGTTGCTCACCGACGATGAGCGCATTCTCACCTATTACAACGTTAACGTTGGCTACAACATCCTGCCGGGTGAGGTTTTCATCGGCGAGGGCAGGGCCTTTAACACCAGCGTCTACCTGATCGCCGGCATGGGCTCGACGCGCTTTGCAGGCGACGACCGCTTTACCGTGAATTTCGGCGCCGGTTACCGCTTTCTGATGAACGACTCAATGGCGCTGCATATCGATTTTCGCGATCACCTGTTTGACATCGATGTGCTGGGCGAAGAAAAGACGGCTCACAATCTCGAGGGGCACCTCGGATTCACAATGTTCTTCTGAGGAAGGCATCACATATCAGAGCGTCAGTAAGGACTAGAGTAGAGATTATGACGAAAGCAATCAGAAAGCTGGGACAGATAGCGATCCTCGCGGCACTGCTCGGGGCAGCTGCAGGCTGCAGCGGCATTGAGCCGTGGGTGGCGCCGTATGAGCGCGATCGGCTCGCTGATCCCATCATGGCGCTCGACGGCGACCCGGTTTCAAGCGCTTATATTGCGCACGTTTACGAGGCCCGTGAAGGTGCTCGCGGCGGCGAAGGCGCTGTTGGCGGCGGCTGCGGCTGTAACTAGCGCTAAAGCACATGAGAAACCCACGCCACATATTGTTCGCATGCCTGCTGTTCATGGCCGGCCACGGTGTCGCTGTGGCGGGCGTATTGCCTGAGGATCGTGCTGACGTCTTGTATCACCTGTATACCGGTGGTGGCGTCGACATTGACGGTCCCTCGGTGCTGGTTCGCAAACAGGTTGGCAAGAGCACCTCGTTCGTCGGCAATTACTACGTCGACATGGTCAGTTCCGCGTCGATTGATGTTGTGACAACAGCCAGTCCCTATACCGAAGAGCGCAAGCAGTGGTCGCTGGGCATGGATTACCTGCGCGGCAACACGACCTTGCGTGCTGGCTATACCAGCAGTGTTGAGTCCGATTACGATGCCACGACCTATAATGTCTCCGCCAGCCAGGACATGTTTGGTGCACTGACGACGGTGACACTGAGCTACGCCTTTGGCGATGACATTGTCGGCACTTCGACCGACCCGACCTTCGAGCGCGAGCTGCAACGGCAGATCTACGGCGTCGGCGTTACGCAGATCCTGACCAAGAACCTGATTGCGACTCTTAACGTCGAAACGGTAACGGATGAGGGCTATCTGAATAACCCGTATCGCTCGGTTCGCTACGAGGATCCGAACGTTGCCAAAGGTTACAGCTACGAACAGGAGTTGTACCCGAATACACGCACGAGTAATGCGGTCGGCGTCAGGGCACGATATTTCCTGCCCTATCGTGCCGCGATCGAGGCGGAGTACCGTTACTTCACTGATACCTGGGATATCGAGTCGAACACGGCGTCGCTTACCTATATCCATCCGTGGAGAAACTGGACTTTTACCGCGAAGGTTCGTCACCACGATCAGGGCAGTGCACATTTCTACAGCGACCTGTTCCCGCGCGCGCAGGCGACCAATTTCCGGGGTCGCGACAAGGAGCTCAGCGAGCTGACCAGCACCACACTGAAGCTGAAGCTCAGCTACGAGTTTCTCAACGATGCCAATGGTTGGGGTTTCATCAAGAGAGGCTCGGTGTCGGGATCACTGCACATGCTTGCCGTCGACTACCATGACTTCTCTGATCTTCGCTCGGGCGCTGCCATTGGCGAAGAGCCTCTGTACGAGCTCGAGGCCAACATCTTCCAGATCTTCGTATCCTTCTGGTACTAGCCATAGCGCCGTAAGGCCGCGAATTCGCTACACTAGGCGGCATGCTGACCTTTCTCGTGCTTGTCCTGATCGCCCTCGGCGGATTCGCCGTCTGGCTGTACAACCGCCTCATTCAAAGCCGCAACAAGGTTGATGCCGCGTGGAGCGATATCGATGTGCAGCTGCAGCGGCGGCATGACCTGATTCCCCGCCTGGTCACAGCTGTCGACCATTACGCCAAGTACGAGCGCGCCACGCTGGAGGCAGTAACCGCATTGCGCGAGCAGGCCATGCATACGGCGGATATTGCCGCGCGTGGCGAAGCAGAGCAGCAGCTTGGCAAGCAGGTAGGTCGCCTGATCGCACTGGCCGAGGACTACCCGGACCTGAAAGCGAACGAAAATTTCCTCAAATTGCAGGCCGAGCTCGTCGAGACTGAGGACTACCTGCAGTTTGCGCGTCGCTACTATAACGGCTCGGTGCGCGACTACAACACGATGACCGCGACAGTGCCGAGCAACATCATTGCATCGACGTTTAACTTCACGGAGCGCGAGTTTTTCCAGAAGTCATCCGACGATGCCGGCAATGTGCCGCTGGTTGACCTGGGGTCGGTCGAATGAAGCGCTGGCTGCTACTGGCGCTGTTGTTGCCGCTCACGGCACATGCCGATGAACGTATCCTGAGTTTTCACAGCGACATCGTCGTAATGTCAGATGGCTGGATAGAGGTCACCGAGACCATCACGGTCACGGCCGAAGGCAATCGGATTCAGCGTGGCATCTACCGGGATTTGCCGACGCGTTATTTCGACCGCCTGAAGAATGCCTACGAAGTCACGATTGAGCCAATGGCCGTGTTGCGCAACGATCGGCGCGAGGATTTTCATGTCAGGCAGATGCGAGATGGCATACGTATCTACTTCGGCAATTCTGAGCGCTTCATTGACCACGGGGAACACACTTACAGTTTCCGCTATCGCGCCAGTCGCATGCTCGGTTTTTTCGAGCAACACGATGAGCTGTACTGGAACGTGACTGGCTTCGAATGGGCGTTCCCCATTGACGAGGCCAGTGCGCGTGTTTTGTTTGAATTTGACGTTGCCGCGGCGGCGCTGACGCATGAGGCGTATACCGGCGCATTCGGCTCGCCGGGCCGCGACTACACGTCGGGCATTGCATCCGGTCCGGCCGTGACATTCAAGGCAAATTCGCCGTTGTCTCCGGTCAACGGGCTGACGATTGTAGTGGGTTGGCCGAAAGGGCTGGTCGCAGAGCCGAGCGCTGTGGATCGCGCGGTCTGGATGATTAAGGACAACCGCAATTTGCTGGCTGCGTTGCTCGGGCTGCTGGTAATACTGGCCTACTACATTCCTGTGTGGCGTCACTTCGGCAAGGACCCGGACCCCGGCGTAGTTGTCACGCGCTACGAACCGCCCGCTGGCTTTTCTCCTGCGTCATTGCGTTATATCCGGCAGATGTACTACGACAACAAGGTCATGACGGCCGCAATCATCAACCTCGCCGTCAAGGGCTACCTGAAAATCACCGCGCGCGGTAAAGAGCATTCCCTGCAACGAATTACCCCCGCCCGCGATGCGCCTGAACTTGCGGCAGGTGAGCGAGAATTACACGACGCGTTGTTTGCCGAAGGTGACGACGCGCCGCTGAGCAATACGTCTCACGTGCGCCTTGGTGCTGCCCGCAGCGCCCACAAGAAGTCGCTGGAGAAAGACTACAGCCGCGGCTATTTCAAGCGTAATGGCCTGCTGAATGTGCCAGCCATCCTGATCCTGCTGCTGGCGGCAGGTATCGCACTGGCAATCGGCGGTGGCCCCAGTGGCTATGTGCTTCTCGTCATTGGCATAACCATCGCGGTGGTGGTTGGATTCGCAATCATCATGCGCACGCCGACCTTGCGCGGCCGCAAGCTGCTGGATGAGATGCAGGGATTCGAGGAGTATCTCGACGTTGCCGAGAAGTACGAATTGAACCTGCGCGCGCCGCCGGAAAAAACACCCGAGCTGTTCGAGCAAATGCTGCCGTTCGCCCTGGCGCTCGGCGTTGAACAGAACTGGGCGGAGAAATTTGCGGAGGTCCTGGCGCGCGTGCGCACGGACGGTGGTCGCGGTTACCAGCCGTCCTGGTACGACGGCAAATTCAATGTCAATAATCTCTCATCATCGACGCAGGGCTTGTCGAGCGGTCTCAGCTCGGCGGTCTCACGCTCTGTGACGCCGCCAGGATCATCGTCGGGCAGCAGTGGCGGCGGGTTCTCCGGCGGTGGCGGGGGTGGTGGCGGTGGTGGTGGATGGTAGCCGCAACAATCACGCTCTTTGCCGGTCGAACGATCTAATATTCATCCAGTTGAACACCATGGGAATCCGCAGTTGAATCAGAATGCCTACCGGGTACGCCGCCCGGACAACAGTGTCATACCGACGGTCATATTCGCATTGCTGATCGTGAACGGGCTCGTCTTCGCGCTGCAGAATTTCAATCCGCGGATGATGATGATCAATTTTGCTCTGTGGCCGGCCGGTGATCCGCAATCGCCTTTTGCGCCATGGCAGTTGCTGACCTATGGCTTCCTGCACGGAAATTTGACGCATATCTTCTTCAATATGTTTGGCCTGTGGATGTTCGGCCGGGATGTTGAACGTCTTATGGGGCCACAGCGCTTCCTGACGTATTATCTGGTTTGCGTCGTGGGCGCCGGGCTGGTGCAGCTGCTCGTTGCCGGCTTTCAGGGCGATATCTATCCGACTGTCGGCGCATCAGGCGGGCTTTTTGGTATTCTGCTGGCTTACGGGCTCAGTTTTCCGAACCGCATCGTCGTGCCATTGTTTCCACCGATCCCGATGAAGGCGCGCACGTTTGTTATCGTCTTCGGCTTGCTCGAGCTTTACCTCGGGGTCAGCGGCAACGCGCCCGGCATCGCCAATTTTGCACATCTGGGCGGCATGCTGTTCGGCTTCCTGATGTTGCGCTTCTGGAGTTCTGTTCGCCGCAGCTGATCGCGGTTGTTTGCAACGAATCAGCCGTTTCTTGCATCTAAGCTACACACAAAAATACTGGGGGAGATCCATGACCATCAAACGCAGGGACTTTTTGGGCCACATGGCCGCAGGCAGCGCGATACTGACCGTGCCTGGATTCTTGAGCGGTTGCGGCGTGCAGCAAGCGACAACACTGGCTGCCGCGACGCCGGAAAACCCCTTCATGGACTGGTTTGGTGTTGATCAGGCTGCCGTTGCCCGGGTCATGTCGGAGCTCACCGCGAGCGGCGCGGATGCCGCCGATCTGTATTTTCAGCACACACGCAGCAATACCCTGCGACTCGAAGACGGCATCGTCTCCAGCGCTGCCTCGAGTATTGACCAGGGTGTTGGTTTGCGGGTCGTGATTGGTGAGCAGACCGGCTACGCGTTCACTGAAGACCTGACCTTGCCATCGATGCTGGCTGCGGCCCGTACCGCATCCGCTATCGCTTCCGGCAGCCGCGTGGCTGCACCGCAGTCATTCAGTCCCGCAGAAACCGGCAAGCTTTACACTACGACGGTGCCGTGGGCGAGTGTCGGCATTGATCAGAAGCTGCCGTTGCTGAAGTACGTTGAGACCAAGGCCAGATCGCTTGATCCAGCGGTAGAGAAAGTGTCTGTTTACTGGGCTGACGCAGACGAGCGCGTCATGATCGCCACGCTCGACGGCAGGCTGGTCACGGATCATCGCCCGATGACCCGCGTAACCGTGTCGGTGACGGCGAAGCAGGGCGACGAGACGCAATCGGGCTACTCGAACATCGCGGCTCGCGAAGAGTTTGGCTGGTACAAGACCGAGCGGCTCGACACCATGGTGCAGGAAGCGGTTGACCGCACCATGATCCTGTTTGATGCACGCCGGCCACCGGCGGGCGAGATGCCCGTCATCCTCGCCTCCGGCGCCAGCGGTATCCTGCTGCACGAGGCCATCGGCCACGGCATGGAAGCAGACTTCAATCGCAAAGGCGCGAGCATCTATTCCGACATGATCGGCAAAAAGGTCGCCGAGCCCTTCATCACGATTGTCGACCAGGCCACCATCCCGCGTGAGCGTGGCGCGCTCAATTACGATGACGAGGGCAACGCCACCGGCCGCACCGAGCTGGTCAAGGACGGCATTCTGCAGTCCTACCTGCATGACGAGATCAGTGCGAAGCAATACGGCCTGAAGCCAACCGGCTCCGGTCGTCGCCAGTCTTACAAATTCGCGCCGATGCCACGCATGAGCTGCACCTTCATGGAAGATGGCCCACACACCAAGGACGAGATCATCGCGGCGGTGGACCACGGCATCATCTGCGAGACCTACACCAACGGACAGGTGCAGATCGGTGCAGGCGACTACACGTTCTACGTCAAGAACGGCTGGCTGGTTGAGGGCGGCAAGATTACGGCGCCAATCAAGGACGTCAATATCATCGGCAACGGGCCGGAGTCGCTAAAGCGCATCACCATGGTCGCCAACGACGCCAGGCTGGATACGGGTGGCTGGACCTGCGGCAAGAACGGGCAGGGTGTGCCGGTATCGCAGGGCATTCCGACCGTGCTTGTCTCCAAGATGACCGTAGGAGGCGAAAATGTCAGCTGAACTTGAAAAGCAGGCAATACAGGGTGTCGAACTCGCCAGGCAGGCAGGTGCGGATGACGCGTGGGTGTCTGCCGGGCAAAGCCGCGATGTCGAGTTCGAGTATCGCGACGGTGCACTTGAGAAGGTTAAGGACACGACCTCGCGCTCGCTGAGCGTGAACTTGTTCGCCAACGGCCGCTATTCGAGTCACTCGACTACAGATCTCAAGGCCGACCGGCTGCGAGACTTCATTAGCGAGGCCGTGGCCATTACGCGCGCACTGGAGCCGGACGAGTATCGCAAGATCACAGCAGCTGAGCTGTTTGCCAATCGGCCGAACGACGATCTCGACCTGGTCGATGCGACCGTTGCGACACTGGATCGGGACCAACGTATCGAATGGTGCAAGGCGCTGGACGAGACGTCTCGGCAGCACGAACGCGTCATCTCGGCGACCGCCGGTGTGTATGACGGTACATCGCTGACAGCGGCGGCGAGCAGCAATGGATTTGTGGGTTCCCAGGAGCAGACCTATTGCTGGTTCGGTTCCTCGGTAACGCTGCGTGACCAGGGCGACAAACGCGCCGAGGACGGTTTCTATGCCGGTGGTGCGCACGTTGCAGACCTGCCGGATGCGGCAGCGGTTGGCGAGATCGCGTTACAGCGTACGCTGTCGCGACTCGACTCCGAGAAAGGTCCGACGATGAAGGGCACCATGCTGGTTGACTCGCGCGCGGCAGCCTCGTTGATAGGGCGCCTGTTGCGCCCGGCGAATGCCGGCAGCGTGCAACAGGAGCGTTCTTTCTGGGCGCCATTGATTGGCAAGCAGGCATTCAGCGACAAGCTGACGATCATCGATGACCCGCTGGTCGAGCGCGGCCTGGCCTCGCGTCACTTTGACAGCGAGGGAATCTCCGCGAAGCGCATTCCGATTGTCGAGAACGGCGTCGTCAGGAACATCTACGTCGACACGTATTACGGTCTCAAGGGCGGCATGACGCCGACCACGGGTTCGCCGTCGAATCGACGCATTGCCACAGGCGACAAGTCGCTTGCCGAGCTTCTTTCCGATATCGGTGATGGCGTGTACGTAACGTCGTGGCTGGGTGGTAATGCCGACAGTACGACCGGAGACTTTTCGCTGGGACTGCGCGGGCACATGATCGAAAACGGCGAGATCGGGCGCCCGGTTGGCGAAATGAATGTCACCGGCAACCTGCGTGACCTGTTCGGTCAGCTCGAAATGCTCGGCAACGACGTGTACCCGTATTCGTCGACGTTGTCGCCGTCACTGGTGTTCGGCGGCGTCGATTTCTCCGGCGTCTAGTCGCAGCAAACTAGGCGCTGCTGCCGCCGTCGATCGGGATGGCGGTGCCGGTGATATGCGCGGCTGCAGTGCTCGCAAGGAACAGCGTTAGCGCGGCCACTTCCTCTGGTTCGCCGACGCGGCCGTTGGGGCTGGCTTCGGATACCTGTTGCAGATATTCCTCCCAGTCCAGCTCCTGGTCTTCGGCCTCGGCAGCGAGCATTGGCGTGTCGATGTCGCCAGGGCAGACGGCATTCACGCGCACGCCATCTCGGGCATGGTCGAGCGCCATCGCCTTCGTCAGTAATACGATGCCGCCTTTGCTGGCGCAGTATGCCGCGGCGTTCTTGCCGCCCTTGAGGCCCCAGTCCGAGGCAATGTTGACAATGCTTCCTTCCGTCAGCAGCAAGTGAGGCAGCGCTGCGCGAGATAGATAGAATGGCACGTCGAGATTGACCGTCATGGTCTGGCGCCATTCCTCGTCGGTGGTCTCGGTGGCGTCGCCACGCACGATAATGCCAGCACAGTTAACCAGGCAGTCGAGCGAGCCAAATTCATCAATCGTGTCCGCGATGAGTTCCTCGCAGTCGGCGGAATCGTGCAGTTCGCCAGCCCAGCTGCTGATGGTCTCGGCGACATCCGTCACCTCCGCCAGGCGACCTTCGTCGCGCCCCGCTGCCATGACTTCCCAACCCGCGTCCGCAAACGCGATGGCAATGGCCGCACCTATCCCCGAGCTGGCCCCGGTTACCAATACGACACTCATGATGTTCCCCTGCAGGTTTGAACGTGCTATCAGTGTAGCTTAGCCGCATGTAACAACGATATGTCCGAACTACATGAACTTGGCTGGCGACCATTTTTCCAGTCACAGGTCGCCGCGGAGGCCGATCAACAACTGCTACCCGCGCGCGTCGCAGCCGTGCACCGGGGCCGCCTTGAGGTGTTAACGGCACCTGACGACAAGCGCTCGCTGACGGCCGGGATACCGGACACTGGCGAGCTGGCTGTTGGTGACTGGCTGTTGCTGGATGCGGACGGGCAGCGCGTGCTGCGCGTGCTCGATCGTATCGGCGCATTCAAGCGTCGTGCGGCTGGGACGTCGGCAAAGACGCAGCTCATCGCTGCCAACGTCGACACGCTGTTCATCGTGACGTCGGCGAATCGTGATTTCAATGTCGCACGTCTGGAACGCTACCTTGCGCTGGCCTATGAAGCCGGCGCTTTCCCCGTCATTGTTATCACCAAGGCAGATACAGCAGAATCGATTGACGAGTTTGTGCGCGAGGCTTCGCGGCTGGCACCTGGCTTGCTGGTTGAGGCACTGGACGCGCGCAGCCCGGAACAAGTGGTGGTGCTTGAGCCCTGGTGTGGCGACGGGCAAACCGTGGCGCTGCTGGGCTCCTCCGGTGTCGGCAAGACGACCCTCATGAATACACTGTCGGGCAGCGACGAAAAGACCCGTGCGGCTCGCGAAGACGATCAGCGTGGTCGGCACACGACCACGTATCGCTCAATGCACCGCCTGGCGGGCGGAGGTTGGCTGATCGACACGCCCGGCATGCGTGAGCTCAAGCTGGTTGATGTGGGCGATGCGCTGGACGACGTTTTCGCGGAGGTTACGGCGCTCGCCGAGCGTTGTCGTTTTGCCGACTGCGTACACGAGAATGAACCGGGGTGCGCCGTAAAGCGTGCGATCGAGGAGGGTGAGCTGGATGCGGATCGTTTGCGACGTTATCGCAAGCTGCTGTCGGAGGATCGACGCAATACAGAAACGCTGGCGCAACGACGTTCGCGTGACAAGGATCTTGGCAAACTCTACAAGTCTGTCCTGGTAGGCAAACGCAAGCAGAGGGATGGCAACTAGACAGTGACAGACATCGACCTCAATGCGGATCTTGGTGAAGGTGATGCCAGCGACGAGCAATTGCTGCAGCATGTTTCAAGTTGCAATATTGCCTGCGGCGGACACGCGGGCGATCCCGACTCGATGGCCACAACGATTCGCAGCGCGCTCGCAAACGGTGTTGCGGTCGGGGCGCACCCGGCCTATCCGGACCGGCCTGGCTTTGGTCGCACGAGCGGCTTCATGCAGGGAGACGAGCTCTACGGCTCACTGCTGCGACAAGTGACCGAACTGGCGGACATCGCTGCGCAGCTTGGCGCTAAACTCGCACATATCAAACCGCACGGCGCGCTTTACAACGACGCCGTGCACGACGCCGGGCTTGCTGATGTCATTGCGCGAGTCGTGTCCGAAATGCCGGGCGATCCCGCGCTGGTTGGAATGGCGGACACGGAGCTTATGCGTGCAGCGCAACGCAACGAGATCGCTTTCCTTGCCGAGGGTTTCGTCGATCGTGCCTATGAGGCTGACGGTACGCTGGTGTCACGGGCGCAACATGGGGCGGTTCACAGTGACATAAACACGATTACCAACCAGGCAGTCAGCCTGGCAAAACATGGCGAAGTCACCGCTCGAAACGGTGCGCTCATCAAGGTACGTGCGGATACCCTGTGTATTCATGGCGACACGCCGGGTGCTGCTGAAATCGCGCGTGCGGTGCGCGATGTGTTGGAGAATCGCGGAGTGACGGTTCGTGCTGCGACGCGTAGCTGACGATCAGTTTTCTATTGATGTGGAATCGCCGGCCAGTGCGCAGGCGTTGGCCGCAGCCATCCTGGCAACCGACGGCTGGCTCGACGTCGTGCCAGGGATCAACTCCGTTGTCGTGCAATTCGATGCAGCGGCGCGCGCTCCTGGCGATGTGCAGCATGCGCTGGCCGACATTCTTGACGGTGTCATACCGGAAATTGAGCCAGGCAGCGAGTTGCTCGAGATTCCGGTGCTGTACGGTGGCGACGCCGGTCCTGACCTGGATAGCGTGTGTGCAGAGCTCGGCCTGTCGACGGATGAATTCATTGCCCTGCATACGAAGAGTGTCTACGTCGTCGACATGCTCGGATTCACGCCGGGTTTTGCGTTCATTGGTGGCCTCGACAATCGACTGCGCGTTGCTCGCCGTGATACACCGCGTGAGCGCGTCCCGGCCGGCTCGATTGGCATAGCGGACAGTCGCAGCGGTTTGTATGCACTCGCGAGTCCGGGTGGCTGGCAGATCGTCGGTCGCACACCGCAGACCTGCTTCGACGTCAATGCGCGCCAGCCTTCGCTGTTGCAGGCTGCAATGCGGGTGCGCTTTCGCGCGATCAGTCAGCAGGAGTTCGACGCGTGGCGCTGACGGTATTGAAACCGGGTTTACAAACGACGCTGCAGTCGCGAGCGCGACGTGGCCTGCGACACCTGGGAGTGCCGGCCAGCGGCGCGGCCGATCCGCTGTCCATGGCACTTGCCAATCGCTTGCTCGGCAACGCCTGGGACGATGTCGTTTTGGAGGCAACCCTGCTCGGCCCGACATTGCGCTTTGATGCCGCCTGCGATTTTGCCTTGACCGGCGCAGTGACGACGGCAACGCTCAATGGCGAACGCATTGAACAGCATTGCAGCATGCGCGCGGCCAAAGGCGACGAGCTCTCGGTTGGTGCCGCCAGCAGTGGTGCGCGCACCTACATAGCATTTGCAGGAGGACTGCGCGGCGATGCTGCGCTGGGCTCGGTTTCGACGTACCTGGTGGCAGGCTTTGGGGGTCACCAGGGCAGGGCGCTGCGCAAAGGTGATGTGCTCGAGACCGTTGAGACGCAGTCCCCGACGACCGCGCATACAACGCCGGCTATAACGCCGGCGGAGTTTCGGCCGCCAATGTCGAGCAGCTACGCGCTGCGCGCCACTGCCGCCGCCGAGACGGATCAACTGAGTGACGCGGGCGCGCGTCTGTTTGCGCAGAACTGGCAGGTTGGTGAGCGCGCCGACCGCATGGGATTGCAGCTCGAGGGAGACAGGCTGAGCGTTAATTCCGCCGGTCGCATGCCGAGTGCTGCTGTGTTTCCCGGTACCGTGCAGTGTCCCGAGAACGGTGCGCCGTTCCTGTTGTCTGTGGATGCGGGTACGGTTGGCGGCTACCCGCGCGTGGCCCAGGTATCTCGTGCCGACCGGCACCTCCTCGGCCAGCTGAAGCCGCGCGACCGCCTGCGTTTTTTACAACGCGAGCCCGACGATGTGCTGGCAGAGCTTGAAGCCAAACTGCACTACTGGCGGGCCTGGTTACCCGATGTGAACGAAATCCTGATCTGAGAAAACTGCCGGTCGAAATCAGGTAGGCTTCACAACATGTACCACGGCGAAAAATTTAACAGCATCAGCCACCTTGTCGGCGCGGTATTCGCGCTGGTCGGCGGCGCCGTACTGATCACGCTTGCGAGCATGGAAGGCGACCTGGCCAAAATCGTCAGTTACACGGTCTATTCGGTTACCTTGTTCATCCTGTACCTTTCGTCGACTCTCTACCACAGCTTTCCGGGCCGCGTTAAGAAGGTCTTCCGGATCATTGATCACCAGGCTATCTACCTGCTAATCGCGGGAAGCTACACGCCAATCGCGGTTGTGGCGTTACGAACCGTGGGTGGCTGGTGGCTGCTCGGCGGCGTCTGGGCACTGGCGATTTTCGGCATCGTACTGGACCTGGTGCGCCGCACGGGACCGCGCATCGGCTCGGTTATTCTCTATCTCGCGATGGGCTGGTTCTGCGTGCTGGCGATGGACTCGCTGGTGGTCTTGTTACCTGCGGCGTCGCTGAACTGGCTCATCATCGGTGGGCTGTTCTATACCAGCGGCATTGTGTTTTTCGTGCTGGACAGCTGGTATCCGTGGTGCCACGGCGTCTGGCACCTGTTCGTGCTGGCCGGCAGCGTCAGTCACTACTTCGCGATCTTGCTGCTGTAGAAAAATGGTGGGCCCGCCAGGACTCGAACCTGGGACCAAGGGAATGACTTTACGGCCAATCTTTCGGTGACATGTTCTTGCCGGCAGCGGACGTATCGTCAACGAAGTTCGTGACGCGGATACTGTGGCGAGATTGGGTGGCGACGAATTCGTCGTCGTGCTGTCGAATGTTGCTGGCGGTGCGCGCGTGCGAGCGACGGCCAACCGGCTGCTGGCGCGCTTGTCGGAGTCGTTCTCGGCTGGCGGTGTCGATCATTTCATCGCCGCGAGCATTGGCATCGTGGTCTACCCCGACGACGGTGACAGCGCAGAGACGCTGCTCAAGAACGCCGACTCGGCAATGTACCGAGCGAAGGAAGCCGGTCGCGGTCGGTTCGAGTTCTTTAGCGCATCCCGAAACGCCGAGAGCCAGCGCAAGATCAGCCTGGAGAGAGACCTGCGAGTCGCGTTCCACAACGAAGAACTCGAACTCCACTACCAGCCGCAATTTGACCTTTCGACTGGAACAATCAGCGGCGCCGAGGCATTGCTGCGCTGGAACCACCCGGAGGAAGGAGAGATTTCACCAACCGAGTTTGTGGGGCGGGCCGAAACTCCAGCCTGATCGTCGATATCGGTCGTTAGGTGGTCCGGCAGTCTTGCAGAGACCGGTGACGCTATTGGCCAGGATTGCATCCGGCCGATCTATTAACGTGTCCGCCATTCAGCTCCGTGATGACGGATTCGCAACCGACGCAAGCGCACTTCATGATCAGACGTACACCCCGGCTACGTGCAGCTGGAAGCGACCGAGACTACGGAGGCCGAGAACAAGGAACGGGGATCGGCATTCTTAACGCGTTGCGCGCGCACGGTGTGCGCGTCGCGATCGACGATTTCGGTACGGGGTACTCCTCGCTGAGTTACCTGCAACAGATGCCGTTCGACGTCATCAAGATCGACATGTCGTTCGTGAAGCTCATCGGCGACGGCGATGCATCCGACAATATCTGCCGCACGATCATTCGCATGGCCCATGAGCTTGGCAAGGAAGTCATTGCAGAGGGCGTCGAGACCGAGGAACAAAAACGGTTCCTGACCGCAAACGAGTGCGACTTCGGGCAGGGTTACATCTACGCGAAACCAATGTCGCCAGGCGCATTCCTGGCGTTCATTAGAAAGCAGGACTTCCATACCCAGCGCAGGAAAGCGCTGGAGATAGCCAACTAGTCTTTTTTTCGTCGCCTTGCGGCCCACTGTTCAAGCGCTTTGCTAGTCCTCGGTGAGGAAGCTCCTGAGCTGATCGGAACGCGTCGGATGGCGCAGTTTACGCAGTGCCTTGGCTTCGATCTGGCGAATCCGCTCACGAGTGACGTCGAACTGTTTGCCGACTTCCTCGAGCGTGTGATCCGTATTCATATCGATGCCGAAGCGCATCCGCAACACCTTCGCTTCGCGCGGCGTCAGCCCTGCGAGTACCGAGTGCGTGGTTTCCTTGAGGCCCGATGAGGTTGCCGAATCGACCGGCGAGTGCACCGTGGTGTCCTCGATAAAGTCGCCGAGGTGCGAATCCTCGTCATCACCGATCGGCGTTTCCATCGAGATAGGCTCTTTGGCAATCTTCAGAACCTTGCGCACCTTGTCCTCCGGCATATCCATACGTATCGCAAGTTCATCCGGCAGCGGTTCGCGGCCCATCTCCTGCAGCATCTGCCTGGAAATACGGTTGAGCTTGTTGATGGTCTCGATCATGTGCACCGGAATACGAATGGTGCGAGCCTGATCGGCAATCGAACGCGTAATGGCCTGGCGAATCCACCAGGTGGCGTACGTGGAGAACTTGTAACCGCGGCGATATTCAAATTTATCGACGGCCTTCATCAGGCCGATATTGCCTTCCTGGATCAGGTCGAGGAACTGCAGGCCACGATTGGTGTATTTCTTCGCGATCGAGATTACGAGACGCAGGTTTGCCTCGACCATCTCTTTCTTCGCACGGCGAGCCTTGGCTTCACCAATCGACATCTGTCGATTGATTTCCTTGATCTCGACGATCGTCAGGCGAGTCCTGTCTTCAACGGCGATCAGCTTGCGCTGAGCGCGCAGGACATCGTCTTTCAGCTTGGCAAGTGTTGAAGAGTGTTTGCGCTTGGCCCGGATGTGTTTCTCGATCCAGTTGAGGTCGGTTTCACTTTTCGGGAAGCTCGACAGGAAGTCCTTGCGCGGCATGCGTGCGTCGCGCACACAGATCTGCATGACCAGACGTTCCTGCACGCGGATAATGGCTACGACATCGCGCAGGTTGCGAACCAGTACATCAAACAACTTCGGCGCCAGCTTCAGTTCCATGATCTGGTCAGCCAGGTCGGATTGCGCCTTGACTGTCTTCGAATCCTTGAAGCCATACTTCTCGATGTTGGTCAGAACGCGTTTCTGGATGCGACGAATCGTCTTGACGCGCGACTTGACCTCTTCGGGGTCCGGACCGGTGTCCACGACTTCGTCATCGTCGTCGGATTTTGGTGCCGGCGGCTTGATCTCATCGGGTTCGTTCGGATCGATAAAGCCCACGATGAAGTCCTGCATGCGAGTCTCGCCCGCCTGCACAGCATCGGCGACTTCCAGCAAACGCTCGAGCGTCGGCGGGAAATGCACCATGTGCCACTTGACCTGGTTGAGGCCGTCTTCGATACGCTTGGCGATTTCAATCTCGCCCTGGCGCGTGAGAAGCTCAACCGTACCCATTTCGCGCATGTACATGCGCACAGGGTCGGTCGTACGACCGAACTCGGCATCGACACTGGCAAGCGCAGCCTCAGCCTCTTCGGCGGCATCATCGTCATTGGAGACGGCTGCGTCAGAGAGCAGGATAGACTCCGCATCGGGTGCCTTCTCATGCACCGTGATGCCCATGTCATTGATCATGTTGACAATATCTTCGATCTGTTCAGGATCGACAATATCGTTAGGCAGGTGATCGTTGACCTCTGTATAGGTCAGGTATCCCTGTTCCTTGCCGCGGGCGATCAAGTCCTTCAGTTGCTGGGCTTGTTTGCTGCCGCCAATTGCTGCTCGTTTCTCGCTCAAGACGAAACGACCTCCATGTATAAAATACAAACGACCAAGTGTACCGATTGGACCGTGCACTGGCCAGATAAATTCCCAACTAATTGGAATCAGCCGAGCTGACGTAATTCGGCTTTTTCTTCGTCGTTGAGCGCTTCAACTCTTTGTTTTTCAATCAAATAACGAAACCTGTCCTTGCGCCCCATGGTTTCCAGCTCGAGCAGGCAGTCGGCCAGCTCAGCGGCGACGTCGAAATCCTCCCCATGCGGGACTTCAGCAGCCGCCAGTTTGCCAAGGTGCCTTCCCTGCTGGTCATGCCGGAAGCGTTCCAGCAATCCAGCTGTCCTGATATCGGGTTCACTGTGCACAGTTTCAATGAGCTGCTGCAATAAATCCGTACCCGGGCGCTGCAAGCCCGCCAGTTTTTCGACATCGAGCTTCGCTGCGGCCTGCGGTTCATTCAGAAGTAACGTTATGGCGCGACGTACTACAGACGGTTTGCCTGCGCTGCTGGTCACAACGCGTCTGCCGATGCCGGCGGCGGGCTGGCCCGACGGGCCGCCTTTGGGCTGTGGGTTGCCAAGCATGCGTTGCAGCTTCGCAGCAGTCAGCCCGACCGAGTCAGCAAGGCTGTCGATGAGCAGTTCACGGTAGACGCCGGCCGGCAACCTGGCCAGCAACGGCTTCGCGAGTTCCGCAAGCCGCGCTCGGCCGTCGACCGAGTTCATATCCACCTGGCCCGACAGCTCCGTGATAAGGAAGTCCGACAATGGCATGCCATTGTCGAGCGCATCGACAAACGCATCGCTGCCGAATTCGTTCACATACGTGTCGGGGTCGTGGCCGTCTGGCAGGAACACGAAACGAATCTGGCGACCTTCGCGGACATCCGGCAAGGCTGTTTCCAGCGCGCGCCAGGCGGCCTTCTTGCCGGCCTTGTCACCGTCGAAGCAGAAGAACACGTTCTCGGTCAGGCGGAACAGCAGGTTGAGATGGTCGTTGGTGGTTGCAGTGCCGAGCGTTGCAACCGAGAAATCGATGCCGTGGCGCGCGAGCGCAACCACGTCCATGTAGCCCTCGACCACCACCAGCCGATCGATTTGTCGCAGCGCCTGGCGCGCCTCGTACAGTCCATAGAGCTCCCGGCCCTTGTGGAACAGCACGGTCTCGGGTGAGTTCAGGTACTTGGGTTCACCATCACCCAGTGCGCGGCCGCCGAAGCCGATGGTTCTGCCGCGACCGTCCCGAATCGGGAACATGATGCGCTCGCGGAAACGATCGTAGTTGTTGCCATTGTCCTTGCGAATGATCAGCCCGGTGGCCAGCAGGCGCTCAATGGCTTCCGGCGATTTGCCGAACTTGTCGAGGACGGCGCTCCAGCCATCCGGCGCGAAGCCAATACCAAAGCGCTTCGCCGTGGTGCCGTCGATACCACGGTGCTTCAGGTACTCGACCGCCTCTTCGTCATCCTTGAGGCAATTCTTGAAGTGATTCTCAACGCTCGACATCAGCGTGAACAGCTCGTCATAGCGACGTGCCGGCCGGTCCGATTCATCGCGCGGCACTTCGACACCCATGATGCTCGCCAGCGTTTCGATAGCCTCGACGAAACTCATGTGTTCAAACTCCATGAGAAAGCCGATCGCCGTGCCGTGCGCGCCGCAACCGAAGCAATGATAGAAACCCTTGTTCGGACTAACCGTGAAGGAGGGTGTCTTCTCGTCGTGAAACGGACAGCAGGCCTTGAATTCGCGCCCGGCTTTTTTCAGCTGCACACGCTTGCCGACGACCTCGATGATGTCCGCACGGGCAATCAGGTCGTCGATAAAATCCTGGGGAATTAATCCGGCCATAAGCGTCCTAGCATAGCGCAAAGACGGGGCTGCGCCAGAGGGGCCGGGGAGGGTCTATCAGGCAGCGCCGAGACGCTCTTTTACCTTGGCGCCAACGGCGCCCATGTCCGCTCGGCCCGCGGCTTTGGACTTGATGCCGCCCATCACCTTGCCCATGTCGCGAATGCTCTCGGCACCGGTGGCGGCGATGACTTCATCGATCAGCGCAATGAGTTCTTCGTCGCTGAGTTGCTCTGGCAGGTAGGTATCGAGAATGTCGATTTCAGCGAGCTCAATGTCGGCAAGGTCTTTGCGATTGCCTTTGCTGAACTGCTCCACGGAATCGCGGCGCTGCTTCACCATCTTCTCGATGATGCCCAGAATCGTTGCGTCGTCGAGTTCTGTCCTCGTATCGACTTCAACCTGCTTGATCGCTGACAGCATCAGGCGCACCACTTTCAGCCGCTCTTTGTCGCCGGCTTTCATGGCGGACTTCATGTCCTCGGTGATCTGGGTTTTTAGTGGCATGTTTCAGGCTCCGCGAATGCAGAGCGGGTATCGCTCAATACATGCGTTTGCGTTTGGATTCTTCGCGAGACAGACGCTTCAGGTGACGCTTAACAGCGGCAGCTTTCTTGCGCTTGCGCTCCTGAGTTGGCTTCTCGTAGTACTCACGACGACGGAGTTCGGTCAGAACACCGGCCTTTTCACAGGCGCGTTTGAAGCGACGCAGTGCTGCGTCGAAATACTCGTTTTCTTTAATGCGGACACTCGGCATACGAAATCACACTTCCAAAACAATTCTAGTGGCTGATAAGAATAGTCCCGGCACGGAGCCAGGACTACGGAGCCGGCCATTCTACAAGCTGATTTCTGCCGCTGCAACGCCTTATGCCCGGCGATTGCGGTATCATCGCGCGCTTATGAATATCCTCGGAATCGAATCCAGCTGCGACGAGACCGGTGTCGCCGTGTACAACACGGAACGCGGGCTGCTGGCGCACGCCTTGCATAGCCAGGTCGACCTGCACGCGGTGTACGGCGGCGTGGTCCCGGAAATCGCCTCGCGGGACCATCTTCGCCGGGTTTTACCACTTATAAATCAGGTACTTAAGGCCGCGGATATCGAGCGTCCGGATGTCATCGCCTATACCGCCGGGCCGGGCCTGGTGGGTGCGCTGATGGTCGGTGGCGGCGTGGCCAACGGCCTTGCGCTGGCCTGGGACTGCCCTGTAGTGGCCGTGCATCACATGGAGGGCCACCTGCTGGCGCCGATGCTGGAGGACGAGCCGCCGCAGTACCCGTTTCTCGCCCTGCTGGTATCGGGCGGGCATTCGATGCTCATCGAGGTGCGCGAACTGGGCCAGTACGAGCTGCTCGGTACGACGCTGGATGATGCCGTGGGCGAGGCGTTTGACAAGACCGCCAAGCTGCTGGGTCTTGGCTACCCGGGCGGGCCGGCGCTGGCGAAGCTGGCAGAGCAGGGTGACGACACGGCCTTCGAGTTGCCGCGACCCATGATCAACAAGCCGGGATTCGATTTCAGTTTCAGTGGTCTGAAGACTGCCGTTATGCGGCATGTTCAGACGGCGGAAAAAGAAGGCGTGCTGGATGAGCGACGTGCCGACATTGCGGCGTCGTTCCAGCGAGCCGCGGTCGACACGCTGGTAACTCGTGCGCTGCAAGCGGCGAAGAAGCGCGGGCTGCAACGCATCGTTGTCGCTGGCGGCGTCGGCGCAAACAAATTGTTACGTTCTGAGGTTGCGCGACGCTTCGACGGTGCTGTGTACTACCCGCGGATGGAGTTCTGCACCGACAACGGTGCAATGATCGCAATCGCCGGGGCGCTGCGTGTGTCCCAGGCAAGTACTGCCGGAGAGGTCAGGGCGCAGGCGCGCTGGTCTCTGGAGACGTTATGAAGGACATTATTTTTCTGCACGACATGAAGGTCGAGACCGTTATCGGTATCTGGGACTGGGAAAGCAAGATCCGCCAGGTCGTCGTTATCGACCTGGATATGGCGGCGGATATTCGCAAGGCGGCTGCGAGTGACAGCATCGAGGACACCCTGAACTACAAGAACGTTGCGAAGAGAATCCGGAAATATGTTGAAGAGACGCGCTTCAACCTCGTCGAAACGCTGGCGGAACGGGTTGCCGAAATTGTGACGCAGGAGTTTGGCGTGCCGTGGGTACGGGTTAAAGTGAACAAGGCAGGCGCCATCCGCGGTGCGAAAGACGTCGGAATTATCATCGAACGCGGAGAAAAAGCGTCCTGACCGGGTCGAACCTGTACAGATAACGCGGAGTTGCCATGCGCCAAATATCGTTAGCCTTCATCATCCTGCTCGTTGCTGCCTGTGGTTCCGACGGCGACGGCGGCATTGCCGCTCCACCCGATGCTGGCAACTGCGGCGCCAGCGGGCAGAAGCAGTATGTCTGGGATGCGATGAACGACTGGTACCTGTGGAATGATCGCTTGCCGGCAACCATCAACCTCGGTGACTTCGCGAGCGCGGAAGCGCTGCTGGATGAGCTGGTCAAGAGTCGTCCGGCAACCGATTCAGTTGGTAATCCGATCCCCCGTTTCAGCTTCATCAACTCAGCTGCCGCGGATTCGCAGTTTTTTGGTGAGGGCAAGTACGAGGGTTATGGCTTTGGCAGTCGCTACGTCGACCCCGGGTTTACTGAGTGGCGCCTGACGTTTGTGTACGAGGACAGCCCGGCGTTTCGTGCCGACTTCCGTCGTGGCCATCGCATCGTCGCGCTGAATGACCGCAGTATTGCTGACATCAATGCAGCCGAGGGCACCAGCGCCGTGCTTGCGAATCCGCCGGTGAAATTCACGATGGAAGATGTCGATGGCAATTCTTACGAACGCAACGTCGACCCGGATATCGTTACGATCGACCCGATTCCGGATTGGAAGATTATCGCCGCCAGCGGTGGCCGCAGCGTCGGCTATCTTGAGCTGACCACGTTCATCAGTACGGCAGAAGCGCAGTTTGAGGAGGCCTTTGCGGCCTTCAAGGCAGCCAATGTCAGCGAGATCGTTATCGACCTGCGTTACAACGGTGGCGGCCTGGTCCGCACGGCGGAGCTCCTTGGCGACTATCTCGGCAGCTTTGCGAACGCCGGCAGCGTGTTCTCGAAGACCAGTTTCAATGCCGACCGCGCGCCCGCCAACAACAGCTCCGAGTTGTTCGAGTCGCAGGGCAGCGCCGTCAATCTCTCGCGCCTGGTGGTGATTGCATCGCGCGGCACGGCCTCGGCCAGCGAGCTCGTGACCAACAGCATGGATGCCTGGGTACCGGTAGGTATTGTCGGCGACGATACCTTCGGCAAGCCCGTCGGCCAGGTAGGCCTGGTGTTCTGCGACAAGATCCTGCGCCCGACATCGTTCCAGACTGTCAATGCGCTGGATTTCGGCGACTACTACGGCGGGCTGCCTGCGGATTGCGAGGCCAGCGATGACCTGAGTGTCGAGACCGGCGACGCCGCTGATCCAAACATGGTTGCCGCGATGCAGTGGCTGGAAACGGGCGCTTGCGCAGTGGCCAGTGCGCCGTCAGGTCAGCAGAAGTTGCAGCTGAATTCGGAGTCGCCTCGTCCGGACCTGTCCGGCCCCGCGCACAGGGTTTACGCGGGCGCGTACTAGACTCGGTTTACCAACCGATACTGCGACCGCCGTCGACAGCGATGATCTGTCCGGTGATATAGCCGGCGTCTCTTACCAGGAACAGAACGCAGCCCGCGATGTCATCCGGGTCTCCCGGTCGTTGCAACGGTACCTGCCTGAGTATGGTCTGTTTCACAGCGTCGCTCATGCCGTCTTCGGGCCACAGGATGGCGCCCGGTGACACACCATTGACCCGCACCTCGGGCGCGAGGTCTTTCGCCAGTGAGCGCGTCAGCATGGCCAGACCCATCTTGGCGGAGCCGTACACCGGATGATCGCGCAACGGGCGCTGCGAGTGTATGTCGACGATGTTGATGATGACGCCTTGCGTCGTCTGCAGATGCGGGGCAGCTGCCTGTGAAAGAAACGTCGGCGCCTTGAGGTTGCTGCCAACAAGATCATTCCAGGACTCTTCTGTAATTTCGCCAACGGGTGTCGGGTAAAACGACGACGCGTTATTGACCAGCACATCAAGGCGCTTTTTCCAGGCGACGGCGTCGTCGACAAGTTGCTGCGGCGCGGCTGCTTCGAGCAGATCAGCGGCCAGCAGCAACGCTGAATCTGCGCGCGTGCCGTTCAATTCGTCGGCGAGGCGGGCCGCATCGGCGTGCGAGCTTCGATAGTGAATAACCACATCGGCACCGGCAGCGTGCAGCTGGCGCGCAATCGCGGCACCTATCCGCCTGGCGGCGCCTGTTACCAAAACCACTTTGCCGTTCATGTCGTTGTTGTTCCGCATTTTCGTGAGTATAAAGTCGTCATTATGCAACACACAGAGCAAGCCGGCCTGCCAAGGCCCGACGACCTGAGCGCAGATCACTCACGCCAGGTCGCGGCGAGCATCATTGCACGTATTCGACAAGCCGGCGGCAGCATTGGTTTCGCCGAATATATGCAGGCGGCACTGTACGAGCCCGGGCTGGGTTACTACGCCGCCGGCGCAAGCAAGTTTGGAGCAGACGGCGACTTCGTTACCGCCCCGGAGATCTCCAGCGTGTTCGGTCGCGTGCTTGCGCGCCAGGTCGCAGAGGTGTTGCGGCGACTCGACGGTGGTTCAGTGCTCGAGTTCGGCGCCGGCAGCGGCAAACTGGCGGTCGACCTGTTGCTCGCCCTGGAGGCGCTCGATGCGCTGCCGCAACACTATCTGATTCTCGAAGTGTCGGCTGACCTGCAGCAACGCCAGCAGCAGCGGCTGCAGCGCGAGGTGCCACAGCATGCTGACAGGGTGCGCTGGCTCAGCGACCTGCCGAGCGCGCATAGCGGCGTGATTATCGCCAACGAAGTGCTGGATGCGATGCCGGTCGAGCGATTCACATGCAGCAAGAACGGCGTATTGCAGCAACGCGTCGAGGTGACTGCGGGGGGCTTGGGCTTCACGGCCGTCGCTGCTCCGCCACGGTTGGCTGCGGCAGTGTCAGCAATCGAACAGGATCTGGGTGCGCCGCTGGCCGCAGGGTATACCTCCGAGGTGTCGCTCGGGGTGGCACCCTGGATTGCTGACATCGCGGCAGTGCTCGAGCAGGGCGTCGTGTTCCTGATCGATTATGGCTGCAGTCGCAGGGAGTACTACGCCACTGATCGCGCAGACGGCTGGCTGCGCTGTCATTTCCGCCACCATGCGCACGACAACCCGCTGATCCTGCCAGGAATTCAGGACATAACGGCGTGGGTGGATTTCACCGCGGTTGCCGCTGCCGCCGTCGATGCCGGTCTTACCGTGGCGGGTTACCAGTCGCAGGCGATGTTCCTCGCTGGCGGCGGCCTGCAGCAGGAGCTGCAAGGCATGACGGAGCTCGCGCCTGAACAACAACTTGCGTTGTCCGCCCAGGTCAAAACCCTTACCCTCCCCGGTGAGATGGGCGAAAAGTTCAAATGCATGGCGCTGAGCCGCGGTATCGCCGCTGCGCCATCCGCATTTATGCTCGGTGACAGGACGCACACACTATGAAAGGACGCACTAACTCGTGAGCTGGGTACAGGTCGTAATCCTCGCCATCGTGCAGGGGCTCACCGAGTTCCTGCCGATCTCGAGCTCAGGACATCTCGTCCTGGTGCCCGCGTTCTTCAGCTGGACAGATCAGGGGCTCGCGTTTGATGTTGCCGTACATTTCGGTTCACTGATCGCCGTCTGCCTGTTTTTCCGCGAGGAAATTCGTGGTCTGATCAGCGGCGGCGCACAGCTGCTGTCCGGCAGGAACGAAACACTGCAGTCGCGACTCGCGCTCGGCATTGGTCTCGGCACGATTCCGGCGGCTGCCGCAGGCCTGTTTCTTGCCGGCTGGATCGAAGCCAACCTGCGCAGTCCGTCCGTTATCGTCGTGACGCTTGCGGGTTACGGCGTGTTAATGGCGCTGGCGGACCGCTTCGGCCGCAGTGATCGCGACATCACCGACGTCACGGTGAAACATGCCTTCCTGATTGGTTGTGCACAGGCGCTCGCGCTGATTCCGGGCACATCGCGATCAGGAGTGACTATCACGGCGGCGAGGATGCTGGGTTTCGAGCGGCAGAACGCAGCGCGCTTTTCGTTCGTATTGTCGACGCCTGTCATTCTGCTGGCGACCCTGTACCAGAGTTTCAAACTGTTGACCGGCGATGAGCTTGTGCCCTGGGGCCAACTCGGTGTCGGCGTTGTCGTCTCCGCAGTGGTCGCCTATATCAGTATCGATTTCTTCATGCGCTTCGTGAGGAAGATCGGACTGCTGCCTTTCGCCATTTATCGGCTGTTGCTCGCCGCGGTAATTCTGTATGTGCTGGTTTAGGGCAACACTGCTGCTATGCATAGCTGGCAGTGCCGCTGCCGACCAGGGTGACTTCGTAATCGCGGCTGGCGTGGAAGGCGATACCGCCGACGGCATCGCCGTCGTCGCGATGTTCGACTACGCCGTTGCAGACCCAACCTGGCTGAGCGCTTCCATCGCCAGGAATACCGCAGAGCTGCCGCTCGAACTGGCATTCGAGACCTGGTACGCCGATGTGAGCATCGATCACTGGTTTGGCTCGTTCGGGCTCAGAGGCGGCGCGGCCTACTGGGGCGATGACGATATTCTGGACTCGCAAGACTGGCTGGCATCGGTTTACTGGCGCGCCAGTGCAGCAATGTTCTCGCTTGACTATGAACGTCGCGACTTCGAACTCGATATTCCAGGCGGCCAGTTCTTTCCGGGGCGCAGCCTGGATTTTTACGCCGACGGTATCGGTGCGAGCGCCAGCTTCGACATGGGCGACAAAGCCAGCTTGTCGGTGTATGGCATGAGCTACGACTACAGCGTCAATCTCGTGATTGATGACAACCGCCCGGTGCGCGACTTGCTGGGCAGCAGCCGCCTGAGCCTGCTCAACAGCCTGGTCGACTACCGCTACGCTGCGACGCTGGGGCTGGATGCGGGTGACAGTCGCTGGAGTTTCAGCTTCGCCCGCTGGAAAGGCGCTGTTGATCAACGCCATACCAATTCAATCACGCTGCGCTTTCTGACGCCGCTGGGGAACAGGACCGATGTTGAGTTCGGGCTTGGCAGGGACAGTTCCGAAACGTTCGGCGACGTCACCTACTTTTCCGTGTTCCTGTATTTCTATGGCGGATCCTGACGGCCTTTCCTGAAGTCGTCTACAGCCGCGACGCGCGCGCGGCGAATCGCCACCGGGATCTGCTGGCCCTGTTCGCGCTGAGCTATCGCGCCGGCGTCGACCGCCGCTGCAACCCGGAAGGCTTGCCGAATATAGTCGGCCTGCGGATAGTCGCGAGTCTCAAAACCGGTGCGGCCGCGAGCGTCCGCCTCACAAGCCAGCAGGAACAACTCGAATCGCTGCGGGCGACGGAAGGCATCAGTTGACTCGAGCAGCTTCACGATGGTGTCGGCACGCAGCTCGAGCGCGCGATGACAATGCGTGTGGTATTCGGCAACGATCAGGCCAAGATCACGGCATGTCCGCGGCAATGGCAGGCGATCGTCGAGTTCGTGTATCAGTTTGCGGCTGCGCGCCTCGTGCCCGGGATGACTCGGCAACTTCGCAGCTGGCGTGGTGGCTTTGCCGAGGTCGTGCACGAGCGCTGCAAAGCGGACTTCCGTGGCATCACTGATGCGCTCTGCCTGGTCCAGCACCATCATGGTGTGCAGGCCGGTGTCGATCTCCGGGTGCCATTGTTGCGGTTGTGGCACGCCGAACAGGGCCGCGACTTCGGGAAACACGACCTCGAGCGCACCGCAGGCGCGCAGCACTTCAAAGTAGACGCGGCAATTGCGCCCCGACAGAGCAAGTTCAGTTTCCTTCCAGACACGATCCGCAACCAGCGCATCAACTTCGCCGGCGGCGACCATGTCGCGCATCAGGGTCATCGTTTCTGCTGCTACGGCGAAACCGAGATGATGAAAGCGAGCGGCAAATCGTGCCAGTCGCAGAATGCGAACCGGGTCCTCGGCAAAAGCCTCCGAAACGTGCCGCAGCACGCGCGCCTCGATGTCCTTAACGCCACCGAACGGGTCGACCAGCGTGCCGTCCTCGGCGCGGGCGATTGCGTTGATGGTCAGGTCGCGACGCTTGAGGTCGTCTTCGATACTGACGTCAGGCGCAAAATCGCAGTCGAATCCGTGGTATCCCGGCGCCGTCTTGCGTTCGGTGCGGGCCAGTGCATATTCCTCACCGGTATCCGGATGCAGGAATACCGGAAAGTCCTTGCCAACCTGCTTGTACGCCAGGGAACGCATCTCGTCCGGCGTCGCACCCACAACACACCAGTCGCGCTCCTTCACCGGGAGCCCGAGATGTTCGTCGCGAATTGCACCACCTACGAGATAAACCTGCATGGATTCATAGTAGCATTCACGGCGTGACGACAACGCCAAAAGCCGGGTTCTTTGCGCTGCTCATTGCAACGTTGTTGTTGCAGGGTTGTTATTACACGCAGGCAGCGCGTGGGCACATGCAGTTAATGCGGGAACGGCTGCCGGTGGCCGAGGTGCTTCAGTCAGCGGACACGCCGGAGGAACTGAAGCAACGGCTGCAGTTGCTGCAGGAGGCGCGCGATTTCGCCGTCGAGGTGCTGCTCCTGCCGGACAACGACAGCTATCGCAGCTATGCGCATCTGGACCGGGAATACGTGGTCTGGAACGTGTTCGCGGCGCCTGAATTTTCCCTGCAAGCGAAGACCTGGTGCTACCCCGTCGCGGGCTGTGTTGCCTATCGAGGTTACTTCCAAAAAGAAGACGCGGACAGGCAGGCCAGCAAGCTCGCGGACAAGGGATACGATGTCGCTATCGGCGGCGTGGCCGCTTACTCGACGCTGGGCAGGTTTGCTGACCCGTTGCTCAGTACCATGATGCGCCGTGACGATACTGAGCTGGTGGCGCTGCTGTTTCATGAACTGGCACACCAGTTGCTTTACGTCAAAGGCGACTCGGGGTTTAACGAGTCATTCGCGACAGCTGTTGAGGAGTTCGGTGTTATCCGCTGGCTGCAGGCGCGTGGCGATGAACAGAAGATCGACGACTATTTCGAGCGCCGCGAATTGCGGCAGGAACTGATGCAAATGGTCGCATTGGCTCGCGCAGATCTCGGCAGCTACTACGCCGAGACGATTGATGCAGACGAGAAGCGCCTGCTGAAACAGCACCGGCTTGAGCTACTGCAGCAGGACGTAGCCGCAGTGTTGCAGCGGCAGGGGCAGGAACAGACCGGCTGGTTCGCCGGTACGCTTAATAACGCGAGACTGTTGTCCATGACTCTTTACGAAGGACGACTGCAGGAATTTCGTGACCTGTTGGCCACCTGTAACAACGAGCTGGAGTGTTTCTACGCCGCCGCAGAGGACTTAGCGACGCGCTAGTCGCTGCGGATCGTGCAATGATTGCATCGTCGGCAGAGCGTCGCTCAGGCGGCGCATTTCGCCGGTCATGCGCCAGTGAAAAATGGTCTCCGCTGCCAGCACCCGGCGCACATACTTGCGCGTCTCGTTGTACGGAATATTCTCGATCCAGATTCGCGCATCCAGCGAGCCCTGCTCGGGCAGCCAGCGATCGACGCGATGCGGGCCGGCATTGTACGCCGCGGTTGCAGCGACCCGATTGCCGCCATAGCGTTCCGCCATCTGGCTGAGGTAGGTCGTGCCGAGGCGAATATTGGCATCCGGGTCTGTCAGTGTCGCGAGGCCGGAGTAGGGTAGTTTCAGGGAGCGTGCAACCTGTTTGCCCGTGGCCGGCATCAGTTGCATCAGGCCGATTGCGCCGGCGCTTGAGCGAATGTCGCGCATGAACAGGCTTTCGCTCCGGGCTATGCCGTAGGCCCAGGTCGAGGGAATGCTCGCCGCATCGGACGCGCGCTGAAAAGAGTCCTGGAACGCCAGCGGGTAGCGCATCTCCAGATCGTCGTAAAGGCCGATGCTGGCGGCAGTGGCTATCGCGCGTGAGTGCCAGCCCCAGCGGTCAGCAAGCACAGCAGCCTGCTGCTTTTCGCTGTCAGACAGCGATGTCAGCACACCCTGCCACTCCGACCTGCCGCGGCCCTCGAGTCCGGTGTAGAACAACTCGCGAGCGCGCACCACGGCTGGCTGTGCTTCCAGTTGCTGCAGCACACGCTCGTCGACAGCGATGATGGAGCTATCCAGGTGGTATTGCGCGCCGATCGAGTCGGCGGCGAGGAAGCCGTAGTAACTGCGTTCTGCAGCAAGCAGGGCGAGGCTTGCAGACGCCGTGGCCTTGTCGCCCGTTGCCTCTGCGGCTATGGCTTGCCAGTAACGCCACTCTTCAGAGGCACGTTCCGTGTCGCTCAATAACTCGATATCGGCCAGCAGTGTGTCCCAGCTGCTGCGGCGCAGACTGCTGCGCGCACGCCAGCGTGCGACCTCGTCATCGACCGCGCCAAGCGGCAATGCGTGCAGAGCCTCGTATGCCCCGGGCAGTTGGTCACGGGCCATCCACAGGGCGATGTGTCTTTCCGTGGCGTGCCGTTGCTGCTCAGAAAAATCGTTGCGACCGCGGATGTCACGCCACAGTTCGTCCGCGACGAGCGGGTCATTGTAGGTCAGGCGCTCGACTGCATACACCAGTTGCTCGCGTGCGACGCTGTCGTTGCCCTGCTTGCGGCTCGCGCGTATGAAGTCTGAGGGGTTGTTCTGGGCGCGCAGCCAGCGACTCGCTATGTCGACGTGCTGCTCGTCGATCGATTTTCCAAGCCAGCGCGCAAGCGAAAACTGGCGTGCTTCGATCGCAAGAGCAAAACGCTGTCGATACTCGTCAGCGCCGAGCGCCTCGGTGTCTTTCACCCAGGCGAATACCGGGTCGCATTCATCTACCTGGCTGCGGCCGACCAGCCACAGGTCGATCGCCCGATTGACCACGCGGGTCTTGCGGCCTTTTTCAAGCTCCGCCTGCAGCGCCAGACAATCGAGCTTCGGGCTGGCGATGCCCTGGTAGTAACTTTGATAAATCTCGAGGTAGTCCTGCAGGCGGCCACTCTTCGCCAGATGCAGGGCGTAGCGGTAGCGCAACTCGCGGGCCGGTTTCAGAGTGCCGTATTGCTCGAGGAAGGCCTCGACCTCGGCATCGCTGACTTTGCGAATAGTGCTCTTCAGATAGGCCGCGCGCAGGTCGGGCCACAATACATAGTCCTGCAGCGATCGCTGCTCGGCAGCCGTCAGTGACTCAATTGCACCCCAGTTGCCGAGTTCGGCCTGCGGATAGGCCTGTCGAAACAGTTCCCGCTGCTGCTGCAGTTGCGACGCGTTTGCCGCCATGCCTGACAGCAGCGCAGCAAACAGAGCGGCACCCTGCAGAAACTTGCTGTACCTGTGTGCAGTCATGCAGTCGACCTTACTGACTGCACACAGGGTTAGCAATCATTAGCGAATTTGCAGCATCAGCGAGCGCTCACCGCGCCGCACCAGCAGGAAGAGAATGCTGTTGTCCTCGGCAATGTCAGCGAGCTGTTGCAGGTTGGTAACGCGGCGGCGGTTGACTGCCGTAATGATGTCGCCGGCTCGCAGGCCACGCTGTGCCGCCGGGCTGTCGTCGGCAACCGCTGTAACCTCGATGCCGGAATCACCGCCGCTCGTCGTGGACGCGAACTGGGCGCCATCGAGGCCCGGGTGTATGTCAGCGCCGTCGCTCTGTGCCGTCTGCTGCTGTCCAAGTGTGGCGTTAGCGGTGCGCGTCTTGCCGTCGCGAATATAGCGAATGGCGACCTTTTCACCGGAGCCCATGAGTCCGATTGCGTTACGCAGCTCCGCTGCGCCTTCAATCTTCTTGCCATTCACTGCGACGATAATGTCATCGACCTGCAGTCCGGCTTCTTCGGCTGCAGAATCCGGCTCCACCGATGAAATCAGGGCGCCACTGTCGACGGTTGATTCCAGCGCTTCGGCAATCTCGGCGTCGATGGTCTGAATGGAGACGCCCAGCAAGCCGCGACGGACCTCACCGAAGTCGAGCAGCTGGCGCATGATGGAACTGGCAATTTCGGTCGGCACCGCGAAGCCGATGCCGACGTTGCCACCGGAACGACTGATGATGGCTGAGTTGATGCCAATCAGCTCACCGCGCATATTGACCAGCGCACCGCCCGAATTGCCGGGATTGATCGAGGCGTCGGTCTGGATAAAGTCTTCGTAGCTGTCGCGGCTGATGCCGGTGCGGCCAATGGCGCTGACGATACCCGATGTCACCGTGTGACTCAGTCCAAACGGGTTGCCGATGGCGATTACGAAGTCGCCAACCCGAACCGCATCGGAATCACCGATCGACATTTCAACCAGGTTGTCTCCCTCAACGCGAATAACGGCGATGTCGGTTGCAGGATCGGAGCCGACGATCTCGGCGTCCAGCAAGGTTCCGTCGTGCAGCGAGATCTGGATTTCATCTGCGTTCTCGACCACGTGGTGGTTGGTCAGGATGTAGCCCTTGTCGGCATCCACAATGACGCCGGAGCCGGCGCTCGCAATCTGGCGCGGGCCCTGAGGAACATCCGGCAGGCCAAAAAAGCGTCGGAAGGCCTCGTCGCCGTACTGCGACCGCGTGGATACCGTTTGTCGTACGCGAATATTGACCACAGCCGGGGAGGTGGCCTCTACCAGAGGTGCCAGGCTTGGAAATGGCTGGCCGTTGAGTTCATCGGGCAGCGCCGCAAGGCCGCTCGCAGTCAGCAGTAGCAGGACGGTGGAGATAAATGCACGGGGTGTTGTGATCATGTAATGCCTCAGTCAGTACGCAATGTTCTCAAGCTTAAAAGCCACGGGCTGAATAGCCTGTGAACGATTCTCTTATGATGCCCGGATAGCCTCGAAAGTTGCAGCCGTGGTGGGCGAAAAACCGCTACAGAAGCGGTTAATGAGGCCAAATCAACGCTTATCAAGTGTATGAGGATTTTCTAATACATAGCACAACATGTAGTGGTTGGCCGGTTTCACAAAAAATTCACATAATTTGCCGCTTTTTTAAAGCAGATTTTCGGGAATGTTCCGTAAGTCATTGTTTTTAAATTGCAAAGCACCTATCAAAAAAAACGGGCAAAACCTTGACACCGACCCGCTACGGGCATAATCTTGTCTGCGTTCGGACACAACATCTTGTGTCCACCTTACAAGAGAACAAGGCCATTTCTGGCTCTTGCCGTGCAATTCTGATTGGCGGCAAGCGGGGCCCTTTTCTCTTTGATATTTGGGCAATTAGTTTCATATTTGGGGTCTCCACAGGGAGTTCAGGGGAGTAAAAGGGCGCATGAAGTCTGCCGTTCACTTGCAATCACACGCGGTCACCGACATCGAATTTCAACCTGCATCGCTGGACATCTGGGATGCTAAATACCGGCTCTCTTCGAAAGAAGGCGTAAACATCGACGAATCGATCGATGATACCTACACACGAGTCGCACGCGCACTGGCCGACGTAGAAGTCGAGTCGAAGCGCGAGCAGTACTACGAAGAATTTGTCTGGGCACTGCGCAGTGGCGCGATTCCGGCGGGCCGCATCGTGTCCAATGCCGGCGCCCAGGAGCACAAGCCGGCAACGTCGACCATCAACTGCACCGTGTCGGGTACCGTTGGTGACTCCATGGACAACATTCTCAACAAGGTCCATGAAGCCGGCCTGACGCTGAAAGCGGGTTGCGGCATCGGCTACGAGTTTTCGACGCTACGTCCCAAAGGTGCCTATGTGACCGGTGCCGGTGCGTACACCTCCGGGCCGCTTTCGTTCATGGATATCTACGACAAGATGTGTTTCACGGTGTCGTCCGCCGGCGGTCGCCGCGGCGCACAGATGGGCACGTTTGATGTCGGCCACCCGGACGTCATGGAATTCGTGCGCGCCAAACGCGAGGACGGCCGCCTGCGGCAGTTCAACCTGTCGTTGCTGGTTACCGATGAATTCATGCAAGCCGTTATCAATGACACCGACTGGCAGCTGGCATTCCCTGTTACCCGTAAAGAAGTGGAGCAGGAAGGCCTCGACATCAATGACGACAGCCAGTTTGTCTGGCGCGAGTGGCCGGAAGCCGGCAACTACGAAAGCAACGGCGAAGGCCTGGTCGCCTGCAAGATCTTCAAGACCATGCCGGCACGGCGTGTCTGGGATGTGATCATGGCGTCCACGTACGACTTCGCAGAGCCCGGTTTCGTGTTGATCGACAAGGTCAACGAGATGAACAACAACTGGTTCTGCGAGAACATCCGCGCGACCAACCCGTGTGGCGAGCAGCCATTGCCGCCTTACGGCTCGTGCCTGCTGGGCTCGATTAATCTGACGCGCTTCGTGGTGGACCCGTTCACAGAGGACGCTCGCTTCGATTGGAAGACCTTCCGCAAGGTCGTGAAGACCTTCACGCGCATGCTCGACAACGTCGTCGAGATCAACGGTTTGCCGCTGCCGCAGCAACGCAACGAGATCCAGAGAAAGCGCCGCCACGGCATGGGCTTCCTCGGCCTTGGTTCGACCTCGACCATGCTGCGCATGCAGTATGGCGATGACGAGTCGGTGGCATTTACCGAGCGTGTATCCCGCGAACTGGCCATGGCAGGCTGGGAAGAGGGTCTTGAGCTGGCGCGCGAAAAAGGCCCGGCGCCGATCATGAACGAGCAGTTCGAAGTCACCGATGAGATGCTGCGCAAGCGTCCCGAGATGACGGCTGACGGTTATCGTACCGGCGACAAGGTGCCGGGACGCATCCTGCACGCTCGCTACAGCCGTTACATGCAGCGTGTTGCCGAGGAAAACCCGGAACTCGTCGAGCAGCTGGCAGAGACCGGTGCGCGCTTTACGCACCACAGTTCGATCGCGCCGACCGGCACGATCTCGCTGTCGCTCGCCAACAACGCCTCCAACGGTATCGAGCCGAGCTTCGCGCACCACTATTTCCGCAACGTGATTCGCGAAGGCAAGAAGTCCAAGGAGAAAGTCGACGTGTTCTCGTTCGAGCTGCTGGCGTATCGCACGCTGGTCGACGAGGCGGCGATGCCGGCAGGTTTCGGTGACGAAGCGGTTGCGAACTCGTTGCCGGACTATTTCATCACGGCTGAGGACATAGAGCCGAAGCAGCACGTCGATATCCAGGCGGCAGCGCAGAAGTGGATCGACTCGTCCATCTCGAAAACAGCCAACGTGCCGACCGACTACGCGTACGAGGAATTCAAGGATATCTACCTGTACGCCTACGAGCAGGGCCTGAAGGGCTGCACCACGTTCCGCTTCAACCCGGAAGCGTTCCAGGGCGTGCTCGTTAAAGAGAAGGACCTGAAGAACACGACCTACTCATTCACACTCGAGGACGGCACGACCGTCGACCTCAAGGGTGACGAAGAAATTGAATATGACGGCGAGGTCCATACCGCCGCCAACCTCTTTGATGCGCTCAAAGAGGGTTACTACGGAAAATTCTGAGATACATCCATGATCAAGATCGATAAGAAAATTGTTGGCTACGACGTCGCCAAACCAAAAGCAGGACAGCCGGCAGAAAAGCCGACCATCGTCCGCGAGGGCGGAGGTGGCGATCGTGCCGAAGTCATTCGCATGCACGAGAAGCTTGAGCGTCCGGAGATGCTCATTGGCTCTACCTACAAGGTGAAGACGCCGGTTTCTGACCACGCAATGTATGTCACGATCAACGACATCATCCTCAACGAAGGCACTGAGTTTGAGAAGCGCCGTCCGTTCGAGATCTTCATCAATTCGAAGAACCTGGATCACTACCAGTGGATTGTTGCGCTGACGCGAATTATCTCTGCGGTATTTCGCAAGGGTGGCGACGTGGCGTTCCTGGTCGATGAACTCAAGGCAGTATTCGATCCTCGCGGCGGCTACTGGCAGGCCGGCGGCAAGTTCATGCCGTCGATCATTGCCGAGCTTGGCTACATCGTTGAGAAACACCTCGTCATGATTGGCATGATGGCGAGCGATGAGCTGGATGCGGCACAGAGAGAACTGATCGCGAAAAAGCGCGCCGAGTTTGAAGAGTCACAGAAGCAGCAGGATGCGTTCGTTGAACCCAGTACAGATTATCCCGCGGGCGCGCAGCTGTGTGCCAAGTGCAATACTGTGGCGCTGGTGATGATGGATGGCTGCATGACCTGTCTTGCCTGCGGCGACTCCAAGTGCGGCTAGTCCCGAGCGCGGCCGCCGCGCCGCGATCGTGATAAAGTTCGCGCGTGACTTTATCGATCCCTGATTTCTCCACTACTCGCGTCGTCGTTGCCGGCGACGTGATGCTGGATCAATACCTGTTCGGCTCCACCAGCCGCATCTCGCCCGAGGCGCCGGTGCCGGTCGTGCACGTGCATGAGACTGACGATCGCCCGGGCGGTGCCGCCAACGTTGCGGTCAATATCGCAAGCCTGGGTGCCTCGGCGTGCCTGGTGGGCGTCGTCGGCGATGACGCCGCCGCAGATTCACTCGAGCAGATCCTGACCGCGCGCGGCATCGACTGTGCGCTGCAACGAGTTGCCGACCGGCCGACAATTACCAAGACCCGCGTGCAAAGTCGCGGCCAACAACTGATTCGACTCGATCGCGAGAAGGCGGAAGCTTTGCCAGGCGACACCATGCGCGCGGCGCTGGCGGCCGCCTTGCCGGGCGCGGGTGCAGTGGTGTTATCGGACTACGGCAAAGGCGCACTGAGTGATGTCGCCGGCATGATCGCAGACTGCCGCGATGCCGGCGTTGCCGTGCTGGTTGATCCGAAAGGAACCGACTTCAGCAAGTACCGCGGGGCCTCCCTGCTCACACCCAATCAATCCGAGTTCGAGGCCGTTGCCGGTGTCTGCAAGACGGACAAAGAACTGGTGAGCAAAGCTCGCGAAATGCTCGACGGACTCGACCTCGATGCCTTGCTGGTGACGCGTAGCGAGAAGGGCATGATGTTGCTGCAAGCCGGTCACGATCCACTGATGCTGTCGACACAGGCACGTGAAGTCTATGACGTGACCGGTGCCGGTGACACGGTTATCGCGACGCTGGCCAGCGCCCTGGCGAGTGGTGAAGGCCTCTCTGAGGCTGCCTCACTGGCGAACCTTGCAGCCGGCTTGGTGGTGCGCAAGATCGGTGTGGCAACTGTTACGCCGTCGGAAATTCGCGTGGCGCTGCATCAGCGCGGGCAGGGCGGACGTGGCCTGGTAGCCCCTGACGAACTGACGGGCATGGTTGAAGAGTCACGCAATCGCGGCGAAAAAATCGTCATGACCAACGGATGCTTCGACGTATTGCACGCGGGACATGTGTCCTATCTAGAGGAAGCCAAGAGCCTCGGTGACCGGCTGGTAGTGGCAGTCAATGATGATGACTCGGTGCGGCGCCTCAAAGGCAAGAATCGCCCGATCAACGGCCTCGAAGATCGCATGCTGGTACTGGCCGGACTGGCCGCTGTCGACTGGGTGGTCGCTTTTTCTGAGGATACGCCAGCGAACCTGATCAGCGCGGTGTTACCCGATGTCCTGGTCAAAGGTGGCGACTACAAGCCGGAAGAAATCGCCGGTGCCCGCGAGGTACTGGAGAACGGCGGCGAGGTACGCGTGTTGTCTTTCAAGGACGGGCGCTCATCCAGTCGCATCATCGAACGGATGCGCGACTAAACCGACGTGCGGTTTCTCTATAACCTGCTGACCTGGGTCCTGCTACTGCCATTCGCCTGCTTCTGGGTGTTCCGTGGCGTGGTCAATCGGGCCTACTGGAACAAGCTGCCACAACGCTTCGGTTTCGGTTTTCCGACGTTCAAACGCTGCATCTGGATTCACGCCGTTTCCGTCGGCGAGGTACAGGCTGCGGTGCCGCTGATCCGCGCACTGGCGCGACGCTTCCCGCATCGCAGCCTGCTGGTGTCGACCGTGACGCCCACTGGCGCAGCCAGGGTCGAGGCCCTGTTCGGTGACTCGGTGACACATTGCTATATCCCTTTCGAGGCGCCATTCGCGATTCGGCGCTTCTTCCGCTCCGTCGATCCGCAGATCGCGCTGATCATGGAGACCGAGATCTGGCCAAATCTCTATCGTGGCTGCGGGGTACGCCACATCCCCCTGATTCTCGTAAGCGCGCGCATTTCACCCAAGTCCGTGCCGGGCTATCGAAAGCTGATGCCATTGATTCGAGAGACGCTGTCGCACGGCATCATCATCGCGGCACAAAGTCAGGCGGACGCCGATCGTTTCCTCGAGCTCGGTGCCAGTCCGTCTCGTACCTCGGTCACCGGCAATATCAAGTTTGATGTCGAGCTCGATCCCGAGCTGCCGCAGCGTGGCCTTGCGCTGCGGCAGCAGTTGTTTGCGGAGCGCCCGGTATGGGTCGCTGCCAGCACCCACGACGGCGAAGAAGCGCAGGTTCTGGACGCCCACAAGAAGCTGCTTGAGGGCCGCAAGGACCTGCTGCTGGTGCTGGTGCCGCGACACCCGGAGCGTTTCTCAGCGGTGCGCGAGCTTGCACAGAAGAAAGGCTTCCGGGTTGTCTCGCGGACAGAGGACAGGCCCTGCGATGCTGACACGCAGGTGTTCCTGTGCGACACCATGGGCGAGCTGCCGCTGTTCTATGCCGCCAGTGACATCGCTTTCGTTGCGGGCAGCCTGACGCCGATCGGCGGCCATAATCTGCTGGAGCCGGCGGCACTTGGCCGACCGATTGTCACAGGGCCGCACCTGTTCAACGCGCAGGAGATCGCCGATATGTTCGTTGCGCGCGAAGCGTGCCGTATCGTCGCGGACTCGGCTGAACTTGCCGGGGTCGTCGCTGAGTTACTGGCACACCCGGACGCCGCCGAGCGGCTCGGCAAGAACGGCTATGACATTGTGGCAGCCAATCGCGGCGCCCTGCAGCGCCTGCTGGTGCTGCTGGAGCCTCTGATCGGGCAGGTGCCCGACTAGTTACTGGTGGCTTCGGCCTCCGCTTTCTCGCGCTCCTCGTCCGCAAACTGCTCTTCGGGCGTCTTGCGGTCCTCGAGGAATCGCTCCAGCATTTCGAGATCCTGTACCTGCAGCGTTCCGGCCGCCTGCTTGAGTCTCATGGCATTCAGCAGGTAGTCGTAACGACTTTGGTAGTAGTTCGTGATGGACAGGTAGAGATTAAATTGCGAATCAAGGACATTCACGATGGTGCGTGTGCCAACTTCAAAACCCGCCTGGGTGGCCTCCAGGGCAGTCTGGTTCGATTCAACGGCGCGCTTTAGCGCATTAACGCGGCTGATTTCTGACAAGACGCCGAGATACGCATCGCGAGTGGCGCGCTCCGTCTCACGCGTAACGCGCTGCAACTGTTCGCGACTGGCTCTGTGCAGGTAGACGGCTTCGCGAACCCTTGAGCTCGTTCCGCCACCGGCAAACAGCGGCACATTGAACTGTACGCCGATGCTGTCTCGTGAGCTGCTGCTGTCATTCGTGAAATCCGGCAAGCCGGGCGTTACACGATAAACATCGGAATTCTGATCGCCTGTTGACGCCACCAGCTCCAGTGTCGGGTAATGACCATTCTTGCGGAACGAGATCTCATCGCGCGCCAGCTCTTCGTCGATACGGCTGGATACCAGCGCCAGATTCTGCGCGTGCGCCATGTCGATCCATTCCTCTTCCTTGTTTGGAGTGGGCGTACTGAGCGGCAGCTTGTCGCTGGGTGCCGCAAGCTCGGTGACGTACTGACCGGTGATTTCGCGCAGGAACTCGCGTGCTGTCGCCAGCGCGCGCTTTGCTGCAATCTCGTCAGCGACGGCCGAGTCGTACGCGGCCTGGGATTCCTGCACTGCGGTAATGGCAGTGAGGCCCACATCAAAGCGTTGCTTCGCCTGTTCCAGCTGTCGGGCAATAGCATTGCGGTTGGCATGTCTTGCCGTGAGGCGGTCTTCCGCCGCCAGCACGTCGAAGTAGCGCTGCGTTACACGCACAATAAGGTCTTGTTGCGCCGCTTCGCGTTCGGCTTCTGCCCTGGCAACAAGCTTGTCCGCGCGTCTGAGGTTGACGATCTTGTCCCAGCGAAACAGTGACTGGTTGAGCGTAAAGCCCCAATTCAATATGTCCGTGTCGGTGTCCGAAACGACGCTGACCGCCTCGCCGTCGGTGCCGATAATGACGGTATCTCCGCTTGCCTGCGCGGTGCTGTACTGGCCGCCGAAGTCCAGCTGCGGCAGATAGGCGCTGCGTGCCTGTGGTTTGGCCTCCAGCGCTGCCAGACGCCGCGCTTCCGCCTCGTGAATGAGGGGATCGCTCTGCAGTGCCTGCTGGTAAATCTCCAGAAGCGTCTCTGCAGTGCTCACGGCAGGCGCCGCTATCGCAGAAATTGTAAGAATTAACCCACTGATAAGTTTCATATTTTTCATGTATTGAGTTCCGCGAGTGCACAGCCTGCCGGCCGCTTTTTTAGGTGTTATGGTCGACTATATCACTAAATCAGTTAGTGCAGAAATGAGATACCTGGCCCGTCCGCCATCTTACTCGTCCCGCAGTTACAGACTATCTATAGATGCAACAGGTTCCTGTCTGGTTTCTATGTCAGGGCAAAAAAATTCAGAAAATGAGCTGTTGTAGCTCAGAAAATGAACTGTGGTGGTCTGCTGCCGTGCAGTAACGGCCGCAAACATGTCTCGAAAATCGTTGTGCTGCGCCAATCGTTGTCGCCGGTTCGCTCGACCACCCGAGCCTCCATCAGCGGTGCCTTGCCGACGACGATGAACAGTTTCCCGCCCGGAACCAGGGCATCGACAAAGCGCGGGTCAAAGTCCTCAATGGAACCCGTCACCGCGATGGCGTCGAAGCCGCCTCCAGGCAACTCCGCAGTGGCGTCCATTCTAACAAGATCAACGTTTTCGATGCCCGCGCTGTCGAGGTTGCGTGCAGCGAGTTGCAGAAAGTCGTCGTGGATGTCGATGCTGGTTACCTTGTCGGCCAGCGTTGCGAGGCAGGCGGCCAGGAAGCCTGAGCCGGTGCCGACGTCGAGCACGGCTTCTGTGCCATCCAGTTCGAGCGCCTGCAGAATGCGACCTGCAAACGTTGGCGTCAGCATGACCTCATGGTGGCCGATGGGGATCTCCACGTCGGCGAATGCCAGCGATCGGTAGCGGTCGGGGACAAACTGCTCGCGTGGTACAGTCTTGAGGACTTGGAGCACGTCGGGATCGAAAACATCCCATGCGCGCACCTGCTGCTCAATCATCTGCGTGCGGGCAAAATCAATGTTCATTATTTCATGGCCTTGGCTGGATTATGGTGAATCGTGGCAGCGGGCAATCGCCGCTGGGATATGCTTGCACGACAAACGTCTGTCGAGCAGCGAATAATAACAAATGATCATCCCACTGGATTACATGGACGATGCCAGACGGTTGAATTACTGAATGTCGTCGACAATCGCAATAGTCGTTATTTCCGTTCTCATGCTGCTCGTTATCCTGGTAGCGGGAATGCTGTGGCGCGCGCGCAAGAAACAGTCGGGCTATCTGAAATCTCTGAATGAAGACATTGTTGCCGTCTCGGCTGACGCATCCGTGGGCCGGCGCCTCAGCATTCCGCAGGACGCCGAGACAGCAATGGTTGCGCACACGGTCAATCGCCTGTTCGACGCGCTCGGTGATCGCGATGAGAAGATCCAGGGGCGCGATCGCCTGTTCAAGGATTTTGCGCGCACGCTGCCCGAGATCGTTATTGTGCACGATGACAAGATCCTGCTCGCGAACGAATCTGCAGCCAGCCTGGTGGGTCTTGATGCCGCCAGCCTGATCGGCAGGGACACGGCTGACCTGGTCAAGCCCGCTTATCGCGCGCTGTTCAGGAACACCATGCAGAAGCGGCTTGCCGGCGACAAAGTGCCAAAGCGTCTCGAAATCCAGTTGATCAACGGTAATGAGACCGGGCTGTGGGTCGAAGCGCAGAGCTCGAATATCGAGTTTCACGGCAACCCCGCGATTCTGACGGTGGCGCGCGATGTCAGTCACCGCAAGAGTCTCGAAGTGTCACTGTCACGCAGCAAGCGCCAGGCGCAGTACACGCTGGAGTCCATTTCCGAGGGCGTAATTACCACCGACAACACCGGCCGCATTGACTACATGAACCTTGCCGCCGAAACCCTCATCGGTACCAGCCGTGACGATGCCGCTGGACACCGCGTCGGCGAATTGTTCACGCTTGTGGATGATGCCGATCGACGAGCGCTGGGTGATCCGGTTGAGCGCTGCCTGGCGATGCGCCGACGCGTCAACATGGGCCGTCGCGCAGTCATGCTGAGCGCCGATGGCGAGCATGAGCACTCCGTCGAGATCACCGCATCGCCCATCCGCGGACCGGGCAACAGCATCTCCGGAACCGTGGTCGTGTTCCACGATGTCAGTGAAATTCGCGGACTTACGCGACAAATGAGTTACCAGGCGACCCATGATCCCCTGACCGGGCTTATCAACCGGCGCGAATTCGAGCGCCGCCTGGACGAGGCGATGGACTCGGCGCACGCGGAAGAGGCCGTGCACATGCTGTTCTACATGGATCTCGACCGCTTCAAAGCCGTGAACGACAGTTGCGGGCACCTGGCGGGCGACAACATGTTGCGCGAAGTGGCCGGCCTGATCAAAGAACAGGTCAGGGATTCCGACTTTGTCGGCCGGCTTGGCGGCGACGAGTTTGGCTCATTGCTTATTGGCTGTCCCATCGAAAAGGCGCGCCAGATCGCGTCCGATATTTGCGTTGCTATCGCAGATTACCGCTTTGTGTGGAAAGACAAGATCTTCAACATTGGTATTTCGATCGGGCTGGTCGAGATTTCGCACGCGAGTGGCACGCTGCAGGACGTCATGAGCGCGGCTGACTCCGCTTGCTACGTCGCCAAGCAGCGCGGCAAGGGCCAGGTACACGTCTACTCGGCGCGCGACGAGGCCATCGCCCGCGAGCGTGGTGACATTCAGTGGTTGCGCGTATTGCAAAAGGCGTTGCACGAAAACGGCTTTGAGCTGGCGGTGCAGCCGATCATCGCCATGCGTGGCACAACCAACACAGGCCCGGCGGTTGAGGTGCTCATTCGCATGCCGGATGAGCGCGGCAAGGTCGCCGACTCGGCCGAATTCCTGCGCCCGGCGGAGCGCTACCAGTTGATGCCGGAAATTGATCGCTGGGTGATCAGTGCGTCACTGGCCGCTATCGCCAGCGGCGAGATCAAGCTGGCAAGTCACCGCAGCTGCGCACTGAATATTTCCGGACAAACGCTTGGCGATGAGTCCTTCCTCGGATTTGTCGTCGATGCGCTCGACAGCACCGCTGTGTCGCCGTCGTCGATCTGTTTCGAGGTGACGGAGAAGGCCATCCTGTCCAATGTGCAACAGGCGCAGCGCTTTATCGAAGTGCTGCACGGTATCGGTTGTGAGTTCTCGCTCGACGACTTTGGCAGTGGCCTTGGTTCGTTCTCCAGTCTCAAACACCTGCCGATCGACTACCTGAAGATCGACGGCAGTTACACGCGCAACCTGAAGACCGACCAGGTTAACCAGGAGATGGTGTCAGCGATGATCAAGCTTGCACGCACCATGCAATTTCGTATCGTCGCGGAGCAGGTTGAGCACCAGGAGGACTTCGACTGGCTGCGAGACGTCGGCGTGGACTTCGTGCAGGGTCGTTTCGTCGAGGCGCCCGCAACGCTTGGCAGGGCGACGACGACCGGGACTTACCGGGCGCTCAATCACTGATCTCGCGGCGATGGACTCGGCTCTGGCACCGGGATAGTCTTCTGCTGCGATGAATGAATCAATCAAGCCCGCGCCGTGGATGCGCGACGCGCTCAAGCAAGGCTACATGGAGCTCACCAGGGGTAATCTGCGGGCGGCCTCTGACTGCTGTCGCCGCGTGCTCGGGGCGAAGCCGGATCTCGTCGAAGGACACTTCCTTGTGGGCCTGATCGCGGTCGAGGCGCAGGATACGCTCACCGCGGTACGCGCGTTCGGCTCCGTCACCGAGCTGGACAAGACCCACGGCGCCGGCTGGGCAAACCTTGCGCGCCTGTACGCCAGGATGGGCCATGTCAGGCGTGCGGACCGGGCTCTCGAGAATGCGATTCAGTACCAGGACGAAAACCCGGTCATCCTTGATCTTATCGGTATGGTCTGTGGCCTGATCGGAGATCACGAGGAAGCGTCACAATGGGCCGAGAGGGCAGTCGCCCGTGCGCCCGAGAACGTTGCCTTCCTGGTTAATCTCGCGAACAACCAGATGTTTCTTGGCGACTTCAACGCGTCTGAGGCGACCCTCAACAAGGCGCTTTCGGTCAGTCCGGAAAATGCTTATGCGCATTGGACCTTGTCCAGTATCAGGAAAGCGACCGACCGCAGCCACATTGAGACCCTCGGTCGTATTATTGCGAAACAGGACCACAGGCATCGCGAGCTTGCACACCTGAACTATGCACTCGGTAAGGAACTCGAAGACATCGAGGCCTGGGATGAGGCGTTCGACGCGTTCGCGGCAGGCGCCAACGCGCGGCGCAAGACCCTGCATTTTGACGAGCCGGCCGAAGTCGAAATGTTCGACGCGCTGCAGGAAGTATTCACAACCGAATGGCTTGAATCGCAGGGTGCAGGCAACGACTCAGCGGCACCTGTGTTTATCGTCGGGCAACCGAGAACGGGCACGACCCTGGCGGAGCGTGTCATTACGAGTCACTCGAGCGTGCATTCAGCCGGTGAGCTGCAGCAATTCGGCCGCTGCCTGCGGCGTCTGGTCAATTATGAGGGACGTGGCGCCAACTCGGCGGAACTGGTGCGGGCAGCAAGAACCGTCAATGTAGAGCGACTCGGTTCGGCGTACCTGATGACGACCGAGAAGCTGCAGGGTTCGGAGCCGCGGTTTGTCGACAAGCTGCCGACGAATTACCGCCATGTGCCGCTGATACTTGCGGCGTTGCCGAATGCGAAGATCATTCACATCGTGCGCAACCCGATGGACTCTTGCTTTGCGAGTTTCAAACAGTTGTTCGCCGATGCCTATCCGCACTCCTACGAGCAGCAGGAAATGGCGCGACACCATGCGCGCTATCGCAATCTGATGCAGATATGGCGCGAGCGTTTTCCGGGGCGTTTTCTGGACCTCGCCTACGAGGACCTCGCCAGCGATATCGAACCCAATGCGCGCAGACTGATCGAGTTTCTCGGCCTGCCCTGGGAAGACGCCTGCCTGTCTTTCCACGAACAGCGCGCCGCAGTGACGACGGCGAGCGCCGTACAGGTGCGCGAGGCAGCGCACACTCGGTCAATCGGCCGCTGGCGTCGCTATGAACAACAACTGCAACCGATGCGGCTTGAGTTACAAAGCTGCGGTGTCGACCTGGCATAGGGATCTGGCAAAAAAATCTCGCTTGCTACACCGGTATGCCTTTCGTAGACTCGACCGTGCATTTCTAGTGCACCATTTCTTGCGTCGGGCGGCAGGTCCGGACCAGCAAGCCTAAGGATCCCAGGGGGAATCATGAGCAACACTCAGCAGAATATGGAATTTGGCAGGACTAAAGTCGCACAAGCTGTCTCGGCCGTTTTGATAGCGGGCGCAGTCGGTCAGCCCGCACTGGCGCAGGAGCTGGAAGAAATTATCGTCACGGCCACCAAGCGAGCTGAATCGTCCATGGACGTGCCGATCGCTGTGCAGGCGCTCTCCGGCGACTTCTTGCGCGAGGTGAACCTCGATGACGTCAAGGACCTGGTGGCATTTACGCCGGGCGTCACAGGCAATTCCAAGGACAGCTTCCTCGATACCATCAGGGTACGCGGCATCGTGACCAACGATTTCGGTAACGGTGGTGACCCGTCCATCGGTGTCTACAAGAACGGCTTCTACCAGGGACGCAACGGCGCTGCCGTTACGAGTCTCTACGATGTCGAACGTGCGGAAATCCTGCGCGGCCCGCAGGGCTTCCTGTTTGGGCGCAACGCCATCTCCGGCGCGATGAACATCTTTACCAAGAAGCCGAGTGGCGACGATCGTGATGCCTACGTCGATGTGCGCGCCGGTGAGCGCGGAATCCTGCGCGCCGAGGGTGGCACCAATTTCTCGATGTCAGACAATTTTGCGGTACGCCTCGCCGGATTGTATTCCACGGAAGATGGCTATGTGACCAACGAGGCCAACGGCAACAAGTACATTGGTCATGACAAGACGGCACTGCGCCTGACCGGTGTCTACGACAATGACGGCCCGCTGGATGCCACTGTCTACCTCGAATACGAAGACCGCGATCAGTCCGGCACGATTTATCGCGCCACCGGCAATGCCGGTTCCTATGCGTTGCTGGAGTCCATTTACGGTGACCTGGGTCTGCCCAGCGACCCGCGCAACGTCAATATTGACGAGCCCGATAACGGCATTATCGACAATGGCGAAGTGGCGACCATTGGCCTCGAGATCAATTATGAACTTGAAGGCATGACGTTCACGTCGCTGACCGGGTACAAGGACCACGATTACCACTACACCGAGGACTTTGACGCGACCAGCCTCACGATCTTCAACTACGAGCAGATCCAGTCGGGCAAATACTTCGAGCAGGAGTTTCGCCTGACATCGGATAACGACGGCATGTTCAGCTGGTACGCCGGCGCGTCTTACTACAGTGAAGACATCGACTCCGAGTTTCTCGGCCAGCAGGACGAGGACCTGTATTGCAACGTCTACTGGGGCGATACCTGCCAGGGCGTGTTTGACTTCTACAACACCTACTATGGCGGTGCCTACGCCTATGTACTGTACGACTACTTCGGCACCTACACCTGGGAAGCCAGCCCGACCGGTCGCATGGACGACTGGAATCGTACCAAGGGCGACTTTTCCGGCTGGGCTGCCTACGTTGACTTGAGCTTCCGCTTCAACGACGCATGGGATGCCAGCCTTGGCGTTCGCTACAACGATGACACGAAAGACATGTCGCAGGAAGTGTTGACTGACCGCAACCCGAGCCCTGTGCTCGGCAATCGTGTGCAGACCGGCTTCACGACGCCTGACGGCCCGATTTCTGATTCCCTGTCTTGGGACAAGACGACCTACCGGGCAGTCCTCAACTACCGCATGAACGATGACAACCTGCTGTACGGAACGATCACAACCGGCTACAAGCAGGGCGGCTACAACAGTTTCAAAGCCATTCCGGACGGTCCGTTGGGCACCTGGTCGAAGCACGGCCCGGCACACACGTGCCCGGATCGTTCGATGGTGAAGATGTGATTTCCTACGAGCTTGGGCTACAAGGGCACGGCGCTCGAAGGCCGCAGCCAGCTGCAGTTCAACGTCTTCAGTTACGAGTACACCGATCTGCAGGCAACCTGTACGGTTCCCGGCAACCCGGGCGTCGTCGTTTGTAACGTCGGTACGGTTGACGCCGTCGGTCTTGAAGGTGTCTGGAACTTCGCGATCAACGACTACCTGACGCTGGGTACCGGCATCGCCTATTTCGATAGCGAGGCGACCGGCATCCAGGCGTTCTGCTCTGAGGGCGAACGTGTCCTCGGCGATGAAAACGCCTGCGAAGGCGAGCCACTGCCGGGTGCGCCCGAGTGGACCGCGTATGCGACGCTGAGCACCAATTTCCCGGCGCCCGGCGGTGCCTGGTTCGGCAATCTCTCGTGGAACTGGGAAGATGAAACCCGCACCGGGTTCCTGCCACTCTCGCCTGCCACTACCGATTTCCCGGAAGGCGCGAGAATGGTCAACGAATACAACGAGGTGCAGTTGCTCGCGGGCTATGAGTCGGATAAGGGCTGGTCGCTGGCGGCGTACGTCGAGAACCTGACGGATGAAGAATATTACGATGCTGGCGGCAGCGGCGGTAACCCTGCCAATCCGTACGTGCAGTCCGACATCAGCCCGAGCCGGCCGAGAACGGCAGGAGTCCGGTTTATCTACAAATTCTAGGCCGCTACAGAGATGAATTCGCGATGACTGATCCACTCAAGATAACGCGTCGCGACTTCGTCAATGGTATTGCCCTTGGGGCAGCGGCGGGCTACAGCGTCACGCCCGCCGCAGCGCTGGCCGCTATGGAGAGCAGCCAGCCGTATCCGCCGGGGTTGACCGGTCTGCGCGGTGCACATCCCGGGTCCTTCGAGATCGCACACGCGGTGTCCTGGGGCGACGCACAGTTCCCGCGTCCCGATGAACTCACCGATTCCATTTACGATCTCGTCATCGTCGGCGGCGGTCTCTCCGGACTCGCGGCTGCGGTCCGCTATCGTCAACAGGCTGGCAACAGCGCAAAGATCCTGGTGCTCGACAATCACGATGACTTCGGCGGTCATGCCAAGCGCAACGAGTTCGATGTCGATGGCAAAAAGCTGATCTGCTATGGCGGCAGCCAGTCGATTGACACACCAGGTAGCTTCTCGCCCGCGGCCAGGCAATTGCTGGTGGATGCCGGCATCGAGCTGCAGCGCTTTTACGATTACTTCGATGACGGATTCAACAAGCAGCATGAGCTGCAAAAGCGGCGTCTACTTCAGCGCATCGAGCTACGGCAAGGACGCATTGGCGCCGGCGATTTTTGGCTGGCGTGCGCGCTCGATGGACGACGCAGAACTTGAGCAAGCGATTGGCCAGTACCCGCTGAGTGACGATGATCGCGCGGCGACGTTCCGCATGGTTACTTCAGAACGCGACTACCTGGCCGGCGACGCCAGGGAAACCAAGATTGGTCGCCTGCGAAAAATGAGTTATCGCGACTACCTGCTGCAACATGTCGGCGTTCCGGAAAGCGTCTACCTGTTGCTGCGCGACTCAATCAGGGGTTTGTGGGGGGTCGGTTGGGATGCGTTGTCCGCGCTCGAAGCCTACCGCATGGGCATGCCCGCCATGTCTGGCCTGGGAATTGGCGAATTGCCGCCAACCGGTCACGGTCTCGACGAGCCCTATATCTTCCATTTTCCCGACGGCAACGCCGGCGTCGCGCGCGCGCTGGTGCGCATGCTCATTCCGGAGGCCGTGCCGGGAAGCTCGATGGAAGACCTCGTGACCGCGCGGGTCGACTACCAGCAACTCGATTCAAGGCTCTTGAAGACGAGGATTCGTCTCAACAGCACAGCCGTCGACGTGCGCCACACGGCAGATCAGCAGCATGTCGACGTTACCTATATCCAGAACGGCCAGGCGCAACGTGTCAGGGCCCGGCACGCGATCTGGGCCGGCTACAACGCCATGCTGCCGCACGTCTGTGCCGAGGTGCCAGCAGAGCAGCAGGAGGCAATCAGTTACGCCAGCAAGGTACCGCTGGTGTACATCAGCATTGCGGTGCGCAACTGGCGCGCGTTTGCCAATCTTGGCCTCAGCAGCGTGATGATCCCGCAGCCCGAGCTGATGCACTCCTTCGGCCTCGATTTTCCTGTGAGCATGGGCGACTACCAGTTTGCCAGCAGCCCCGATGAACCGACTGTGCTGCACGGCACTTATGTGCCGACCGTGCCCGACCAGGGTTTGTCGGCGCGTGAGCAACACACGGCCGGGCGCAGGATTCTGTTTGAAAAGACCTACGCGGAAATGGAAGCCGCTATCATTCGACAGCTGCAGGGCGCACTCGCGCCCGGCGGATTCGACGCCGCCAGGGATATTGCGGGCATTACGATCAATCGCTGGCCGCATGGTTACGCGTATGAATACAACGATCTCAACGATCCTGAAGGATTCAGTCCGGAAAACGGTCCGCACGTTGCGGGCCGGGCGCAAATAGGGCGCATCTCCATTGCGAACTCCGACGCCTCAGCGTTTGCCTATGTGAACGGCGCATTCGACGCCGCGGAACGGGCAGTAAAGGAACAATTGAAAACCAGTTAAATCCACCACGACATTCAGAATTCAGCACGAGGGATACGATGAAGAAGCTAACTGCACTACTGGTCCTGGGCGTACTCGCAATGCACGTTGCGGTCACAGGGAGTAACGCGGACGATGCCGCTGCGGTTCATCCGGCCAAGATGAGTCAAGTCGGATATTGACGGTGGCATGTTCGAGCGGGAAGACACGCTCGAGACGACGCGCAATGGCAATACAACCCTCGATGTTACGTCGTTGCTGAGCAGCGACAAGAAATTTGCCTCCGGCCTGTACAAGTCCGGTAAATCCTATTTTGAAATTACCGAGCCGTATGGTGTCGATGAGTTCATGTATTTCGTCAAAGGTGGCGTCACGCTGACGTCTTCGGACGGCAGCAAAATGGTCATCAATGCGGGCGACGCCGTGACCATTCCGAAGGAGTGGACCGGCACCTGGGACACCGACGGCTACACCAAGATCTGGGTTATTTACTCTGAAGATGGATCGGGGCTCGAATAAATGAACAAGACTACATATCTGCTGGTGTGCGTCGCGCTGGGCCTTGCTGCCTGCGGTGGCAAGCAGGCCAACCCGGGCGTCGATGCTGTTTTTCTCAATGCCAATGTCTACACCGTCAACGCGGCTCAACCGAGCGCCGAGGCGGTGGCCATTGATGATGGCGCAATTGTCTACGTAGGCGACAATGCCGGCGCAGAGGCGCTGATCGGCGACGACACCACGCAGCACGACCTGGCTGGCCAGCTGTTGCTGCCGGGCTTCATTGATACGCATGTGCACCCGCGTGATGGGTGGCGCGTACGCCAAGGCGCTGGCGCTGGACACCTTCGGCACCGTTGATGACTGGGTCGCCGCGATAGACGCGTATGCGAAAGCCAATCCGGATCAGGACGTCCTGTTTGGCTATGGTTTTCTCGCATCAACTTTCGGTCCGGTCGGGCCGACGCGCCAGCTGATCGATGACCTTGTTCCGGACCGACCTGTATTGCTTATGGACGAGGGGTTTCACGGCGCGTGGGCAAATACCGCTGCGCTCAAAGCACTGAATATTACCCAGGACACCGCTGATCCTGTTCCCGGTTACAGTTACTACAAGCGCGATGCGAACGGTGACGCGACCGGCTACCTGCTGGAGGGGACTGCGGGCATGGCAATGGATGAGCTGGACGTGATTAACGATGATGTTATCGCCGAGGGCACGGGCGTCATCATCGACATCATGAACAGTTATGGCGTGACCGCCGCGTTCGATGCGGGTGGCCGTGCCGACCCCGAGTGGACCAAGACAATGCTTGATCGCCTGAATGCGTCGGGTGACCTGACGCTGCGACTGAGTGGGTTCTGTGCGCGCGACCGCGAAGAACACGTCGGAAGAAACGGTCGCGATTGCAGCGCGCTGGAAGGACTACGTTAAAGGCGACAACTATCGCTATGACACGCTCAAGATTCCCGACGATGGCACCGTGGAAGGACGCACGGCGGCGATGTTCGAGGACTACCAGGGCGAGCCCGGCAACAGCGGTGAGACGGTATTCACCGAACAGCAAATGATCGAGATGATCGGCGGCGTGGCCAGCAAGAACATTGACGTGCATATCCACGCGCTTGGCGAGCGGGCCATTCACGAGACGCTCAACGCCATCGAAGCGGCGCGTGAGAGCTACCCTGACACCGACAGTCGCTTCACGATCTGCCATCTGCAGGTGATCATCGACCAGGACGTGCCGCGTTTTGGTGAGCTCGATGTGATGGCACAAAGCACGCCGCTGTGGGCGTCGTATGACAACTACGGCGAGCAGTTTGTCAGCGAGGACCAGTTCAATCGCTACTGGCGTTACAAAGGCCTCGAAGAGGGCGGTGCCAAGCTGACGTTTGGCAGTGACTTCCCGGCCAGCGGTGCCGGCACGCTCGGCCTGTCGCCCGTGGTGCAGATCGAGATTGGCCACACGCGACAGAATGCCGGCGACCCGGACGCGCGCGTGCAGCCGGCTGAAGCAGAACGCATCAGCGTCGAGAGCCTGGTGAAGGGCTTTACGATTGATGCGGCTTACCAGTTGCGCATGGAAGACGAGATCGGTTCGATCGAGGTCGGCAAGCGGGCAGACCTGGTGGTTCTCGATCAGGATATTTTCAGCATCGACCCGTACAGCATTCACAAGACGAAAGTCATGATGACGCTGCTCGATGGCAACGTGATCTACGCAGACGCGACCTGAAGCAGACGCTGCAGGCAGAGCAAAAAAAGGGCGCCGTAAGGCGCCCTTTTTTTGCATCCGTTGGGTGTCGCTCCTACATGAACTTCAGCAGGATGCCGCCGTACTGTACGAAGAACGGTACGAAGACGAGCGACAGAATGGCCGACAACTTGATCAGGATATTCAGCGACGGGCCAGACGTGTCCTTTAGCGGATCGCCGACCGTATCGCCAACCACCGCCGCTTTGTGAACATCGGTGCCCTTGCCACCGAGATTGCCGGCTTCGATGTACTTCTTGGCGTTGTCCCAGGCGCCGCCGGCGTTTGACGCCGAGATCGCGAGAACGCCGCCGGCGACCAGCGAGCCGGCCAGCAGTCCGGCCGTGGCCTGGATGCCGAACAGGAAGCCGGTGACGAGCGGTGCACCCATGATCAGGACACCGGGCGCAACCATTTCGCGAATAGCAGCCTTCGTCGAGATCGCGACACACCGTGCGTGGTCGGGATCGCTGGTGCCTGCCATGATGCCCGGATCGTCGCGGAACTGACGCCGCACTTCCTCGATCATCTTGAACGCGGCCGCGCCGACTGACTTCATCGTCATGGCCGAGAACAGCGCCGGTATTACGGCACCGATGAACAGGCCGGTGAAGACCATTGGGTCGAGCAGGTTGATCGAGCGGAGAAGATCCGAGGTCGGGTCCTGTTCTTTCAGCAGCAGATCGGCACGGGTCAGGAACGCGCCGAACAGAGCGAGCGACGTCAGAATGGCAGCGCCGATCGCGAAGCCCTTGCCGATGGCGGCTGTGGTGTTACCGGCCGAGTCCAGGACGTCCGTGCGATCTCGCACGTGTTCCGGCATGCCGGCCATCTCGGCGATTCCGCCGGCGTTGTCAGCCACCGGGCCGTAGGCGTCGATCGTCAGCGCGATGACCAGCGTGCCCAGCATGCCGAGCGAGGCAATAGCTATACCGTACATGCCGGCCAGCATCCACGGAATGTAGATGGCAAGGCCGATCGCGAGATAAGGACCGACGGCGCTCTTGTAACCGAGTGCCAGTCCGAAAATGATGTTGGTCGCGGCACCGGTCTGGCAGGACTCGGCCACTTCACGAACGGGCTTGTAGGTATCTGACGTGTAGTACTCGGTGATCAGGCCCACAACGAGGCCGGCGATGAGTCCGGTCAGGAAGCACAGGTATACGCCAAGCGAGGTGTACTCGACGCCGGCGATTGCGAACTCGGCCGGCACCAGCATGTCGGTCACGAAGTACATGACGGCGGCCATAATTGCGCTCGATATGATCAGCATGCGTTTCAGCGCCGGGCCCACCTGGGCTTCGGTTTTGACGCGGATCAGCAGGATCGTGATCAGGCTGACCGGAATGCCGATTGCCGAGATGACGATCGGATACAGCAGCGCATCGACGTTGCCGCCGAAGGCAATCGCGCTGATGACCATCGCGGCGCAGGTGCTCTCCGCACAGGAGCCGAACAGGTCAGCGCCCATACCGGCGACGTCACCGACGTTGTCGCCAACGTTGTCAGCGATAACGGCCGGGTTACGCGGATCGTCTTCCGGAATTCCCGCCTCGACCTTGCCAACGAGGTCGGCGCCAACATCGGCTGCTTTCGTAAAGATGCCGCCGCCCACGCGCGCGAACAGCGCAATGGAGGAACCGCCGAGACCGAAGCCGGCAATGACTTCCATCAATACGTGCGGTGTCACATCGGCAGGCATGACATATTTGAGGCCGAGGTAGATTAGCAGCAAGCCGAGCGAGGCCAAGCTGACCAGCGCGAAGCCCATGACGGCGCCGGAGTGCAGCGCGATATTGAACGCGCCGGAGAGCGACTGGTTGGCCGAGACCGTCGTGCGCACGTTGCCCGCAGTCGCGATCTTCATGCCAATGTAGCCACTGGCGATCGAGATGATCGCGCCGAAAATGAACGCGACGGCTGTGTAGATGCCTTCATTGACGTTTGCGGTGTGGTGATCATCGATCAGGAGGGCAATGACGATGCCGAACAGGACCATGAAGATGGCCATGAACTTGTATTCCTCCTTGAGGAAGGCCATCGCTCCTTCGGCGATCGCCGAATGAATCTTGCGCAGTTTGCCGCGCGTGTCGGCGTCTTCGACACCCATATCGACCGCAACGCGGCTGACCGAGCGCGAGTAGTAAAAGGCCACAGCGAGCCCGAAAAGGGACAGGGCCAGGATAATTGCAACTGACATATTGATTGTTACTCCGTCATTGTAGTTCGGCGGGAGAGGACTCGACACACATGGCTGCAAGCTGCGATGTGCTACCCCTTAGCCCTGACTTTGTTTTATTGAGATCGAACGAAGCCCGCCACATCAGCTCGTCGGCCGACATAAGGCTTTGTTCTATATTGAATTTTCCCCAAAAAGGATTGTTATTCCCGGTTCAACCGGGCGCGCATCATACCACAAATTTGCTCTTCAGCTTAGGCCTGACGGGTGCTCCCTTGAGCGTCACGTAGCGCGGCAGTCCGTTTGCGTATGGCGGGTAGTCCTCGCCCTTGATGAGCGGCTCCAGGTAGCGGCGTGCGGCCGCCGTGATGCCGAAGCCGTCACTTCTTATGTAACGTTTCGGCAGCATCTTTTCCTTGTTGGCGACCTTCGCCAAGCGGCGCTGACTCGATCTTCCAGCGATAGGGCTTGTCTGACACGCGCTTGATGACCGGCAACACGGCCGTTTTGCCCTGCAGTGCAAACTTCACGGCCGCTTCGCCGACGGCGTAGGCCTGCTTCACGTCGGTCGCCGAGGCGATATGCCGGGCCGAGCGCTGCAGGTAATCCGCAATGGCGTAGTGGTACTTGTAACCGAGTTTCGAGCGCACCATGTCGGCGACTACCGATGCCGCGCCGCCGAGCTGCGCATGGCCGAATGCGTCGCGGGTGCCGGCTTCGGCCAGGAACTTGCCGTTGGGCCATGCGGCCCCTTCGCTGACAACAACGACACAATAGTCGTGCTTCTGCACGCACTCCTTGACGCGCTTCAGGAAGGCACCCTGCTTAAACGGCACCTCGGGGAACAAGATAATGTGCGGCGGCTCGTCCGCGCCGTTGCCCGCGAGACCGCCAGCGGCTGCAATCCAGCCGGCATGCCGGCCCATGACTTCGAGAATAAACACTTTCGTCGAGGTCTTGGCCATCGACAGGACATCCAGCGCGGCTTCCTGGGTGGAGACGGCGACGTACTTGGCAACCGAGCCGAAACCCGGGCAGGTGTCGGTGATGGGCAGGTCGTTGTCGACCGTCTTGGGTATGCCAAGGCAGGTCACGGGGTAGCCCATGATCTTGCTGATCTGCGACACCTTGTGCGCCGTATCCATGGAATCGTTACCGCCGTTGTAGAAGAAGTAGCCGATATCGTGGGCCCGGAATACCTCGATCAGGCGTTCGTACTCTGCACGGTTTTCCTCGAGGCCCTTGAGCTTGTAGCGCGCCGAGCCGAAGGCGCCACCCGGTGTGTGGCGCAGTGCCGCGATGGTGCGTGCGGATTCCTTGTTGGTATCGATCATGTCTTCGGTGAGTGCGCCGATGATGCCGTTACGCCCCGCGTACACGTTCTTGATCTCGTTGCGGTGTTTCCTGGCGGTCTCAATGACACCGCAGGCGCTGGCATTGATGACGGCGGTGACACCGCCGGATTGGGCATAAAAGGCGTTCTTTGCAGACATGTTTCGAATTCTCCGGATTGGCTGACGTTTACGAGGCTGCGAGGATAGCACTGATTGACCTCACACCTCATTGCCGGTAGCGTACTTCGCCTTCGTCAGGCCGCCCAGGTGGTCCTGTAAGAGCGGGCACTGGCCCGCGAGCATTTGAGAGAGTGATATGCGTATTGTTTTGCTAGGCGCCCCCGGCTCCGGAAAGGGCACACAGGCCAAGAAACTCATGGCCGCAAAGAACATTCCGCAGGTGTCTACAGGAGACATGCTGCGCGCTGCCGTAGCTGCTGGTACCCGCTTCGGGCAGAAAGCGAAATCGATCATGGAGTCCGGCAACCTGGTTCCCGACGATGTCGTGCTTGGCATCATCAGTGAGCGCCTGGCTGAGCCCGATGCGGCTGACGGTTTCATTCTGGACGGTTTTCCGCGCACCACCCAGCAGGCACTCGACCTGACGGAGTTGCTGGACCAGATGGGCACGCCGCTGGACGCTGCCATGCTCATGGATGTCGATTTCGACATTCTGATGAAGCGCCTGACTGGCCGCCGCACCTGTTCGCTGACCGGCAAACTTCTGAATATCCACTTCTCGCCGCAGGAGGAGCTCGATCGCTGCATCGAGATGGGCGGCGAGCTTGAGCATCGTGAAGACGACAATGAAGAGACGATTGGCAACCGCTTGTCAGTTTATCGCGAGCAAACAGAGCCGCTGATCGACTTCTACAGGAAGCGCGACCTGCTGAAGACGGTCGATGCAACCGGGACTATCGACGAAGTTTACGAGCGCCTGCTGGCAGCCCTGTAACAGCGGCCACGAGGCTCGCGCCTACAGCAACCTGGCGAGATCGTTGCCGATCACGTCGTTGCGCCAGCCCGAAAACACCTTTGCGCCTGCACCACCGGAATCGATGACGGCGAGCAGATCCTTTCTCGACGCGAGGGTCTCGGGCGCAAGTTGCAGTTCGTTTGCGGCTTTGGCAACCAGTGCCTGCATTTGCTTCAGTAACGCTTTCTGCGCCTCGTCGGGAATGGCCGGCGGTTTGTAGTCGTTGCCGTTGTCTTCTGACGTGATCAGTGCAAGCAGCTCGTTGCCTGCACGCTGCTTGAGCTTTGGCGACATACCTTCAATCTGGCCCAGCTCGTCGATGCTGGCAGGTCGCCTGTTGGCCGAGCTCCATCAGCAGGGTGTCACGGGCAATCCATTGCCGCGGCCGATCGGTTCTGATCGCCTCATTCTCGCGCCACGCTGCGAGGCGTTCCGCAGCCGTCCGCGCCGCGCCGCGGAGATTGCGCGCACCTTTTAGCCGGGTGATCGATTGAGCGGCATCCATGGCATACAGCGCCGGATCCAGCAGCGCCGCCGAGTCCTGCTCGGCCCATTCAAGACGTCCTTTGCGATCGAGGTTTTCGCTCAATAGCTCACAGGCGGGCAGCAGGTACTCCACGTCCTCGGCCGCGTATTGCAACCAGGCATCGGGCAGCGGGCGCCGCGTCCAGTCGGCACGCGTATGCGACTTGGCCATATCCACATCGAACAGCTCCTTGCACAGATTGGCGTAGCCAAGCTGTGGCGTCATGCCAAGCAGGCTGGCGGCGACCTGCGTATCGAAGATTCTGGCCGGCATGCGACCGGCTGCCTGCGACACGACCTCGAGATCCTGGCGCGCTGAATGCAGCACCCAGGTCTTGTCCAGCGTACGGTCCCAAAAAGACTGCCAGTCGCTGCCATCCAGCGGGTCTGCGAAATAAATCTCCGCGCTCGTCGACAGTTGCACCAGGCAAAGCTGCGCGAAGAACGTCTTTTCTCTCATGAATTCTGTATCGACGCCGATAAGCTCCTCGGCGTCGAGGTCGTCAGGGAGATTCTCGCCAGGGTTGACGAATTTAATGTCGGTCATAGAAAAGGGCAGGTCAGAAGTTCGGTTATTCAGATTAACATGCGATGATTGCGGGCGTGTGGCCATTACTCAAGACACTGCTGGATATCATCGCACTCAGGAAAGGTCCTGACGCGATCCCCTATTCGTGGGGTCTGACCGGTGTCGTAGTCATTCTCTGGCTGACGGTGAGTTTTGTCGTTGTGCTGATCAACGGAGGTGGCGACGAGGGCTCGTTCCTGCGTGGCATGTTGCTGTCGTCGATCGCGCTGATCATATACTCGGTCATTGTGATTCTGATGCGCAGGCAGCAACGCTTGCTGCAAACGCTGACCGCCGTGCTCGGCTGCGGCACCGTCATCAGCGCATTGTATGCTGCGGACGTTGTATTGTTGACGCCGCTGCTCGGCGAGATGGGGGCATCGTTGCTGGCGCTGCTCATCGTCTTCTGGTCGGTGCCGGTCGAGGGACATATCATTGCGCGGGCGATTGACCGCTCCTGGTATCTCGGTATCGTTATCGCGACCCTCGTGTTTTCACTACAACTCTACGTTCAATTTTCGATATTTCAGCAAAGCTGAGACAACATGCACATACACATACTTGGGATTTGCGGCACTTTTATGGGCGGCGTGGCCGCACTGGCCAGAGCAGCGGGCCACAAGGTCAGCGGTTGCGACGGCAACGTCTATCCGCCTATGAGCACGCAGTTGCGGGAACTCGGCATCGAGATCCACGAAGGCTTTGACGCCGCCCAGCTCGATATCCAGCCCGACTGTGTGGTCGTCGGCAACATCATGAGTCGCGGTTTCGAGGTTGTTGAAGCGATGCTCGATCGTGGCATTCCGTATACATCCGGCCCGCAATGGCTCGCAGAGCACGTGTTGCAAAAACAGCACGTACTGGCGGTCGCAGGCACGCACGGCAAGACGACCTCGGCGAGCATGCTGGCGTGGATTCTGCACGACGCAGGACTCGAACCCGGCTTTTTGATTGGCGGCATTCCTGCCAACTTCGGCGTCTCTGCGCGCTTCGGTGGTTCGAAGTATTTCGTTGTCGAGGCCGATGAGTACGACACCGCGTTTTTCGACAAGCGGGCGAAGTTCGTGCACTACCGACCGCGTACGGTCGTGCTCAATAATCTGGAATTCGATCACGCCGATATCTACAAGGATCTCGACGCGATCAAGTGGCAGTTCCACCAGCTGCTGCGCATGGTGCCCGGCAGCGGCAAAATCATTTGCAATGGCTCGGACGCCAATCTGCCGTCGTTACTGCAGCAAGGCTGCTGGACGCCGCTCGAATACTTCAGTTGTGGCGACAAGACCGGCACGGGCGACGGCTGGCAGGCGCGTTTCGTCAACTCCAACCAGCGCCGCATCAGCGTGACCAGCCCCGCTGGCAAAACCGCAGAGAGCAGCTGGCAGATGGGCGGGCAACACAATCTGGAAAATGCGCTGGCGGCGATTGCGGCCGCGTGTGATGTCGGTGTGGCATTCGAAGATGCGGTTGACTCGATGGCCCGCTTCGATGGCGTCAAGCGGCGTATGGAGCGCACAGCGACGGTCGCCAATATTGCGATCTACGATGACTTCGCGCATCACCCGACCGCAATTCGGCGCTCGATTGATGCGATGAAAAAACGTTATCCAGGGCATCGTGTCGTCATCGCGATCGAGCCGCGTTCGAACACGATGAAAATGGGTGTGCACAAAGATGCGCTGGCCGATTCGCTCGCTGCTGCGGACGTTATCTGGATGTACCGACCTGAGGATGTCGGTGCCGAGTTCGAGGAATCTCTCAGGCCGCTGGGCGACAAGCTGCGCTTGCACAACGACTATGACAAGCTCGTCAACGACATGTCAGTCAAGGTGCTGTCCGGCGACCAGGTGATCTTCATGAGTAACGGCGGATTCGGCGGCGCGCGGCAGACGCTGACAGCCGTTTTGCAACGCACACGCGGTGCCTGACACGGGAGCGGCAATAGTGAAGGTACCGATTTTCCCTCTGAACACCGTGCTCTTCCCGGGCGGACCACTGCCGCTGCGGATATTTGAGTCGCGCTACATCGACATGATCAGCGAACGCATGAAAGCCGAGGCGCCGTTCGGCGTGGTACTCATCAGGGAAGGCCTGGAAGCCGGCCCGTCGAGCACCTTTGAGACCGGCACGCTGGCGCGGATCACCGACTGGTACCAGGGCAGTGACGGTTTGCTTGGCGTTACTGCGATCGGCGAGCAGCGCTTCCGGCTCTTGGCCAGCGAGCGACAGCCGGATGGCCTCAATGTCGGAGAGGTCGAGTTGCTGCCCGACGAGCCCGCCATCGAACTGCCGGACCAGTACCAGTTCCTGACCGAGATCCTCGGCGCCGTCATGGACGATCTCGGCAAGCTGTACGAACCACTGCAGCGCGACATGCAGAATGCCGTGTGGCTGGGCTATCGCTTCATGGAAGTCGTGCCGATTGATCTTGAGCAGAAACAGGAGAGTCTCGAGAGCAATGACACGCTGGCCCGATTGGACATAATTTCGAAATTGATTACGACAGCCCGCGCCAACCCATAATATACTCGGAGCTTCATGCTGCGTATAAGAACTAAAAAAAGCGTTGCGTTCCTGGTGGTGCTCACCACGCTGGCCATGCGTGCCGCTATTCCCGAGGGCTTCATGCCGTCGGCGCTCGGTTCGGGCCTGCTGTATGAATTGTGTCCAAGCGCAGTGCCGGCCGAGGTCATGCAGGTCCTGCGTGCCAACAAGGGCCATGCCGGGCACCATGCGCACCACCACCAGACAGATCACTCGCAACACTCGCAGCATGACGGTAATCAGTGCGAGATAGGCCACCTGCTGGCGTCGGCCGTGGCGGTCGACATGAGCTGGCAGGCGCAACTGCCGCCGCCGGTGGTTGTGTACGCCGTGCCAGCCGCAATTCCCTACAACAGCGCAACCCGGACGTCGTACGCATCCCGCGACCCGCCCGCCTGACGCACACACCAATCAATCTGTATTAGTCGCGCGGCCCAGGGCCGTGGCGATCGTGTGCTTGTCAGGAGATTACCAGTGAAAATTCTACATTGGGCAGCGACCGCTGCCCTGATGTCTGTGCCGCTTGTGGCGGCAGGGCAAACCACCGACGGCGTGGAAGAAATCGTCGTTACAGGCCGTTCCGTTAGCAGCGGATCGGCGACCATCGAGGTCGAACGCGAGATACTCGTGGACACATCGAAAGCGCTCAAGGACGTACCAGGCGCCAATGCCAACGCCAATGGTCCGATAACCGGCATCGCCCAGTACCGCGGCATGTTCGGCGATCGGGTTGCCGTCGACATCGACAATCTGTGTGTGATCGGTGGCGGCCCCAATGCGATGGACTCGCCATTGTCGTATGTCTCGCCAATGCTTACCGAATCGCTGCAGGTGACCCGTGGTATCGCAAGCGTGTCCAGCGCCACGGAGTCTATCGGCGGCCACGTCAATGCAACACTGGCGCGCGGCGATTTCGGTGACGCTGATTTCGGCGTGTCCGGCTCCGCAGGGGCACGCTACAGCAGCAACGGCAGTATTCGTACCAGCGCCGCTCGTATCGGTGTCGCCGATACCCGGCACCGCTTTGCGCTCATTGCAGAACTGGACAGTGGCGACAGTATCCAGACGCCCCGCGGTGAGATGCGGCCGACGCAACTGGATCGGCAACGCTATGACCTGAGCTACGCCTTCAATGGTGAGCGCTCCAGCGTGTTGTTGTTCGCCGGCCAGCTGGATACCAAAGACACAGGTACACCGGCGTTACCGATGGATATCAGGGTTATCGACACGGATCTGTTCGGGGCCCGGTATGCGCTCGACGTCAGCGATGCATGGTCCGTGGATGCGCGCTACGGTTACAACGACGTGCTGCATGTCATGGACAACTATGGTCTGCGCGAGCCACCGCCGGAGATGCGTCAGCGAGAGAATCTCACAACGGGTAAAGGCTCAACGTTCAGCGTTGCGGGCAACAGGCGTTTTGCCGAGTCCGTGTTGCGTATTGGCATCGATGGCACATTAGCGACGCATGAGGCGACCATAAGCAATCCTAATGCGGCAATGTTCCGGGTCGAAAATTTTGTCGATGTTGAACGAGACGCAGCCGGACTGTTCGCCGAGTGGAGCAAGACAGCCGTGCGGTCGACCGTCGAAGCTGGCCTGCGCTACCGGCAAGTTGATGCGACCGCAGGTCCGGTCAGTGCCAGCGGCATGATGGGACCGGTAGCGGCAAACGTGCAGATACTCGCCGACGATTTCAATGCTGCGAATCGGCAGCTGCAATGGGACTCGCTGGACGCCGTATTCAAGTATGCGTACCGGGTCGGTGACAGCACCGAGTTGCAACTCGAACTGGGCAGCAAGGCGCGCGCGCCGTCTTACCAGGAGCTGTACCTGTGGTTGCCATTGCAGGCGACTGGCGGCCTTGCCGATGGAAGGAGCTACATCGGTAACCTCGACCTGAAAGAAGAGCGCTCCAATGAGCTGGTAGTGGGCCTGACAAGCACGGTCGGTGACTTCTTTATCGCCCCCCAGATCTTCTACAAGCGGGTCGATGACTACATCCAGGGCGCACCCTCAACCAATATGGTCGCCAACATGGTGTCGACCATGATGACGGGACAGGCAGCGCTTGAGTGGAGCAATGTTGATGCTGAAATCTACGGCATGGATCTCGCCTGGAAGCTGCAACTGTCAGAGGACGTTAGCCTGGATGGCATCGCGACTGCAGTGCGCGGGCGGCGCACCGATATCAGCGACAATCTCTATCGTCTTGCACCCTACAACGGCAGCGTCGGGCTGACCTATCAGCAGGAGACGTGGTCGCTGAAGACGGAGCTGGTTGCTTATGCGAAGCAGGACAAGGTCGCTGTCTACAACGAGGAAAGTGCGACGCCGGGCTACGAGTTGCTGAATGTCGCGTTCGTCTGGCAGGCATTGCCGTCACTGCGCCTTGAAGGTCGCGTCGACAATCTCTTCGACGCGACCTATCAGGAGCATGTCGCGGGTATCAACCGTGCGGCCGGGTCGGATATTGCCGTCGGCGAACGCCTGTACGGTGGCGAAAGGAGCCTGAGTGTCGGCGTGCGGTTCAGCTTCTAGCAATCGCGCCTAGAGCGTAGCGAAAACTTTGCGTGCGGCGTTCAGCGTTGCTTCGATCTCCGCGTCGCCATGTGCCGCGGAGACGAAGCCCGCTTCGAAAGCCGACGGTGCGAGGTACACACCTTCATCGAGCATGCCATGGAAGAACTTGCGGAAACGCTCGACATCGGCGGCGGCCACCTGTGCGAAGGTGCGCACCGGGCCGTCGGCCGTGAACACGAAACCGAACATGCCGCCCGCTCGCTCTGTGGCCAGCGGGATACCGGCATCGGCTGCAGCGGCGGCAAGCCCATCGGTAAGTTGCACGGTACGCGCGCTCAGCGACTCAAAGAAGCCGGGCTGGTCAATCAGCTGCAGGGTCTTCAGACCTGCGGCCATGGCGACCGGGTTGCCCGACAGGGTGCCGGCCTGGTACACCGGCCCATCGGGAGCGAGGCTGCTCATGATCTCGGCTTTGCCACCGAACGCCGCTGCGGGCATGCCGCCACCGATGACCTTGCCCAGCGTTGTCAGGTCCGGCTCAATGCCGAACAATTCCTGCGCACCGCCCTTTGCGACGCGGAATCCAGTCATCACCTCATCGACAATCAGCAGGGCGCCGGCTTTGTCGCACTCGTGGCGCAGGGCGGCAAGGAACTCGGGCTCCGGCGGCACCATGTTCATGTTGCCCGCAATCGGTTCGAGGATGACGCAGGCGATATCCGAGCCAAGCTCTGCAAACACCTGGCCGACCGCGTCGGCATCGTTGTAGCTGAGCGTAATGGTGTGCTCGGCAAGACCGGCCGGCACGCCCGGTGAGCTGGGAACACCAAGGGTCAGTGCACCCGAGCCGGCTTTAATCAGCAAGGAGTCCGAGTGGCCGTGGTAACAACCTTCGAACTTCACAATCTTGTCGCGGCCCGTATGGCCACGCGCGAGGCGAATGGCGCTCATCGTGGCTTCGGTGCCGGAGCTGACCATGCGCACGCGCTCGATGGACGGCACCAGCTCGCAGATCTTCGCCGCAATCTCGGTCTCGAGCACACAGGGTGCGCCGAAACTGAGGCCGCGTTGTGCGGTCTCGATCACGGTGGCGATGACATCGGGATGACTGTGGCCCAGGATCATCGGGCCCCAGGAGCCGACGTAGTCGATAAATCGACGCCCGTCTTCGGCCTCGACCCAGGCGCCCTTGGCGCTCTTGAAGAAAACCGGTTCACCGCCCACGCCGGCGAAAGCGCGCACTGGTGAATTCACGCCACCGGCAATGTATTGCCGCGCATCGGTATATAAGCTCATGCTATGGGACCTTCGGTAGTTGTCTTATCCTGGTGCCTTGCTGTCGCAGCAGGCTGGGTACACCATCGTCGCCGACGAGGTGCAATGCGCCGACAATTATGAGGTAGTCGTCGTCGTGCGTCATGTATTCGTTAATTGCAGCAATCCAGCGGCGATTGCGCTCGACCACAATGACTTCATGCAGCTCCGTATACTGCTGCATGTCGGCCAGTATGGTGTCTTCCATGAACTCCAGGTCGCCGTTGCGCCAGGCGTCGATGAGCTCGTCCATCAGGGCCTCAATGTCAGCGCTTTCCAGTAGCGCCTGCAACAGCATTTCGCGCTGTGCTTCTGCCGAAAGGTTGTCGAGAAAGCGCAGTTGCTCTTCGACCGTCTCAAGGCCAAGGATGTCCTTGTTGTCAGTCGCGGCGCGCTGCACGAGATGCATTTCAACACCCATCGATGGATTGAAGCCGATACGCATTAACAGCATTTGCTCGACAGTAATTGCTGCGAGCCACGGTTCGCTGCTGTTGAGCAGGTCCAGTGGAATGTCGATTGCCTCGGCTGCGGCCAAAGCCTCTTGCCAGGCTGAAGCTCCCATCAGCTCTTCAAGGCTGGAGCCCTCGCCCAACACACCGAGACTGGACACCAGCGTCTGCGCCTGGATCGGATCGATATCGTCCATATCGATTTCCATGACAAGCACTTCGGCATCTTCGTAGGCCACGTCAATCATGGCCGGTAGCGGGTGATCGGACGCTCTCAGCAGGTGCACTGAGCCGAGCAGATAGATGCTGTTGCTGGCACCTTCAATCTGCCACATGGTGAACAGGTCGTCGTCCGCACTCAGGGACTGCGATAGCAACAGTGACAGCAGCAGCAGGCTACGCATGGTTGACCCACATCAACAAGGTGTCGATACCACCGTCAGGTTGCAGCACCAGGCGACGATAAGCGGGCGGCCGTTCATCGACCGCAAAGACGTCACTTTTCTCTTTGAACTGGCGACAGGTCGAGGGCGTACCGATTACACGAACGCTGCCATGCTGTGCGTCATACGGTTGATGTACGTGGCCAAACACAGCGGCTCGGACGTTGCTGTGCGCCTGCAGCAGGCCGAGAAATTCCTCTGCATTCTCCAGGCCAACCGAGTCCAGCCAGCGGCTGCCCATCTCGACAGGCGGGTGGTGCAGGAACACCGCAACGTGCTCGGCATCGCCGTCGTCGAGCAGCTGCTGCAGACGTTTCATCTCGGCGTCGGCGACACGGCCGCCGGCCTTGCCGGTGACGCAACTGTCGACGCTGATCAGCAGCCAGTTGCCGCGACGCAAGGTCGGACAATAGGCAAACGGTTCGACATCCAGCGCGGCTTTCATCAGCGCCCTGACGTCATGATTGCCCGGCAGGCAGGCGAGCGGCAGGCCGAGCGGTGTGAGAGCGTCGCGAAAGTTTTCGTAAGCGGCGGCCGAATCGTCCTGGATCAGGTCGCCGGTTATAAAAGCGAGCTCGGCTCGCCAGTCATCCTGTTGGTAATGATCAAGCACGCGTTGCAGCGATTCGCGCGTGTTGCTGCCGCGCAGTTCGCCTCCGGCATCCGCAAATAAATGCGGATCCGTGAGGTGAAATATCTTTATCGCGTCGTGATCAGTAACGGTAGTGCTCTGGTTTGAATGGACCGTCTGCGTCCACGCCGATGTAGCTGGCCTGTTCGTCGGACAGCCGGGTCAGTTTTGCGCCAATACGCCCGAGGTGCAGTTTCGCGACCTTCTCGTCGAGATGCTTCGGCAGCACGTAGACCTGGTTCTTGTAGTTGTCGCCGTTCTGCCAGAGCTCGATTTGCGCGAGCACCTGGTTGGTGAACGAGTTCGACATGACAAAGCTCGGATGCCCTGTGCCGCAGCCGAGATTCACGAGGCGGCCTTCGGCCAACAGGATCAGGCGCTTGCCGTTCGGGAAGATGATGTGATCGACCTGTGGCTTGATCTCCTCCCACTCGTACTGCTTCAGGTAGGCGACATCAATCTCGTTGTCGAAGTGGCCGATATTGCAGAGGATGGCCTGGTTCTTCATGCGATCCATCTGCGGGCCGCTGACGACGTGGTAGTTGCCGGTTGCCGTGACGACTATGTCGGCCTGGTCGCAAACCTCGTCGAAATCGACAACGCGGTAACCTTCCATGGCGGCCTGCAAGGCGCAGATCGGATCAACTTCTGTAATCCAGACGGTGGCGCCCAGGCCACGCAATGACTGGGCCGAGCCCTTGCCAACGTCGCCATAGCCGCAGACGATCGCAATCTTGCCGGCGATCATGACGTCCGTGGCACGCTTGATGCCGTCAACAAGTGACTCGCGACAACCGTAAAGATTGTCGAACTTGGACTTGGTCACCGAATCGTTAACGTTGAACGCCGGACACGCGAGCGAACCGTCAGCCATCATGTCGTACAGGCGCTTGACGCCCGTGGTGGTCTCTTCAGACAGGCCCTTGACGTCCTTCATGAGCTCGGGGTACTTGTCGTGCATCATCTGCGTCAGGTCGCCGCCGTCGTCGAGAATCATGTTCGGCGTCCAGCCGTTCGGTCCCTTGATGGTCTGCTCCACGCACCACCAGTACTCTTCTTCACTTTCACCTTTCCAGGCGAACACCGGTACGCCGGCTGCGGCAATGGCGGCAGCTGCGTGGTCCTGGGTTGAGAAGATATTGCAGGATGACCAGCGAATGTCCGCACCAAGTTCGCGCAGCGTCTCGATTAGAACCGCTGTCTGAATCGTCATGTGCAGGCAACCCGTCAGGCGCACGCCCGCGAGCGGCTGCGAGTCGCCAAATTCGTCGCGGAGTGCCATAAGCCCTGGCATCTCGGTTTCGGCTATCGCAATTTCCTTGCGGCCCCAGGCAGCCAGCGCAATGTCCGCCACCTTGTAGTCATTCTGTTCGAGTGAAACAGCTTCGCTGCTCATCTGATTCTCCTAAGTTCGAATTCGGTTCAGGCCGTGGCTGCAGATCGCAGCGCCTCGGCTTTGTCGGTCTTTTCCCATGTCGCGTCGATGTCTTCGCGTCCGAAGTGACCGTAAGCCGCAGTCGGCTGGTAAATCGGGCGCAACAGGTCGAGCATCTTCAGGATGCCGTACGGGCGCAGGTCGAAGTGCTCGCGGATCAGCACGGTGAGCTCTGCATCGGATACCTTGCCGGTGCCGAAGGTGCGCACGCTGATCGACGTGGGCTCTGCAACGCCGATTGCGTAGGACACCTGGATTTCGCAGCGCTCGGCGAGTCCCGCGGCGACGATGTTCTTCGCAACGTAGCGGCAGGCGTATGTTGCTGAGCGATCCACTTTCGACGGATCCTTGCCAGAAAACGCACCGCCGCCGTGGCGCGCTGAGCCGCCATAGGTGTCAACAATGATCTTCCTTCCGGTCAGGCCGCAGTCACCCATCGGCCCGCCGATCTCAAAGCGACCGGTTGGATTGATGTGGAACTTGGTGCGGTCGCTGATCCATTCTTTCGGCAGCACCGGCTTGATGATCTCTTCCATGACGCCTTCACGCAGCTCTTTCAGGCTTACGTCCGCGCGGTGCTGGGTCGACAGGACGACGGCATCGATGGCGACCGGCTTGTTGTTCTCGTAGACAAACGTGACCTGGCTCTTCGCATCCGGGCGCAGCCAGTCCAGCTTGCCGGACTTGCGCACTTCCGACTGTTTGCGAACCAGCAGGTGCGAATACGTAATCGGTGCGGGCATCAGCACGTCGGTTTCGTTGGTGGCGTAGCCAAACATCAGGCCCTGGTCACCGGCTCCCTGTTCTTCGTCCGTCGCACGATCGACGCCCTGCGCAATATCCGGCGACTGCTTGCCGATGGCGTTCAGTACCGAGCAGGAGTGGCCGTCGAAGCCGCTTTCCGAATGGTCGTAACCAATATCGACGATGGTCTTCCTGACGATTTCCTCGAGATCGACCCAGGCGGAGGTCGTTATTTCGCCGGCGACCAGCGCCATGCCGGTCTTGACCATGGTCTCGCAGGCGACGCGTGCGCTGGTGTCCTCGGCGAGGATGGCGTCCAGTACGGCGTCTGAAATCTGGTCAGCGATCTTGTCAGGGTGCCCCTCGGATACAGATTCCGAGGTGAACAAAAAGGAGTCACTCATAGGGTTTTCTTTCGGTCAGTTAGGCGGGGGGGGCGATTGTACCCCAATGGGAGTCGTCGATAACAGCAGAAGCATTTCGTTACTTTTCGCCGTAAATCTTGCGACGCCTGCACGAAACGGAGAGAATGCGTCGCTCCGCACATATCCCCCAGAGACACATGTCACAACAAAAACCTGTTGCCGGCCAGCCAGCCCGGCGAGATCTCGCGAACGCTATACGCGCACTTTCCATGGATGCCGTGCAGGCAGCCAATTCCGGTCACCCGGGAGCGCCAATGGGCATGGCTGATATCGCCGAAGTCCTGTGGCGAGACTACCTGCAACATAACCCGGCAAATCCCCGCTGGGCCAATCGCGATCGCTTCGTGCTGTCCAACGGTCATGCCTCAATGTTGTTGTACAGCCTGCTGTATCTCACAGGTTATGACGAATTCCCGATTGAACAGCTGAAGAACTTCAGGCAGTTCGGTTACAAGACCGCAGGGCATCCGGAGTACGAACCGGGCGGTCCGGTCGAGACCACCACAGGACCGCTGGGGCAGGGCATCAGCAATGCCGTAGGCATGGCGCTGGCCGAGAAGATGCTGGCGGACCAGTTTAACCGGCCGGGTCACGACATCGTCGATCACCGCACCTGGGTATTCCTGGGTGATGGCTGCCTCATGGAAGGCATCTCGCATGAAGCCTGCTCGCTGGCGGGCACGCTCAAGCTCGGCAAGCTGATCTGCCTCTACGACGACAACAACATCTCGATCGATGGTGAGGTCGGTGGCTGGTTTACCGACGATACCGCGAAGCGTTTCGAGGCCTACGGCTGGCAGGTTGTTGCGGATGTCGACGGACACGATGCGGCGGCGGTAGCCGCTGCAATCGACACTGCGCTCGAGGATGACTCACGTCCGACGCTGATTTGTTGCAAAACCATCATCGGTTTCGGTGCACCGCACAAGCAGGGCACGGCCGCGACGCATGGCGCACCGCTGGGTGATGACGAGATAGCGGCAGCGCGCAAGACGCTCGGTTGGGACGCGGCACCGTTCGTAATACCGGCCGACATTGCAGCTGCATGGGACGGCACGGCGGGTGGCGCTGAGCGCGAACAGAGCTGGAACGATGCGTTTGCGGCTTACAAAGCTGCACACCCTGAGCTCGCCGCAGAGTTCCTGCGGCGCATGGCTGGCGCACTGCCGGCTGACTGGGACCAGTTTGCCGCAGCGGCGATTGCAGAAATCAATGCCGAAGCCGCGGACATGGCGACTCGCAAGGCATCCCTTAGGGCGCTCAACGCGTTTGCGCCTGCGTTGCCGGAAATGGCGGGCGGCTCAGCCGACCTGACCGGATCCAACCTGACCAAGCACGACGGTTCGGTACCGATCTCGGCGGACGACGCGGCCGGCAACTACATCTGGTTCGGCGTGCGCGAATTTGGCATGACCGCGATCTGCAACGGCCTCGGCCTGCACGGTGGCGTGCTGCCGTACTCCGGCACCTTCCTGACGTTTTCGGACTACGCGCGTAATGCGCTCAGGATGGCTGCCCTGATGAAGGTGCAGAACATCCAGGTGTACACGCACGACTCCATCGGTCTCGGCGAAGATGGCCCGACACACCAGCCGGTGGAACACACCGCGTCGCTGCGGCTGATGCCGAACATGAGCGTCTGGCGTCCCTGTGATGCAGTAGAGACGGCTGTTGCCTGGCGTTACGCCATTGAGAACAAGACAGGACCGACCAGCCTGGTGCTGACGCGGCAGGGGTTACCGCATCAACAGCGTGACGATGAGCAGATCGCGGCCATCGCACGCGGTGGATACGTATTGAAGAACTGTAACGGTTCACCTGATATTGTACTCATCGCAACGGGCTCGGAAGTCGCTCTGGCAATGGCAGCGGCCGACGTGCTGGCTGCCGACGGCGTCAAGGTGAATGTCGTTTCCATGCCAAGCACTGATGTTTTCGATGCGCAGGATGCGGCTTACCGCGAATCGGTATTACCCGCAGCAGTGGTTGCGCGAGTCGCAATCGAGGCGGGCGTTACTGAGGGCTGGTGGCGTTATGTTGGCCCGCAAGGGCGCGTGATCGGGCTGGATCGCTTCGGCGCATCGGCGCCTGCCAGGGAATTATTTGAACACTTCGGCTTTTCGACGGACAACGTGGTTGCCGTCGCGAAAGACGTACTGAACTAGAACTGGAGAAAACAACAATGGCAATAAAAATCGGTATCAACGGCTACGGACGTATTGGTCGCAACATCATGCGCGCCATCCACGAGTACGGCCGCACGGACGAATTCGACGTTGTGGCACTGAACGACCTCGGTGACCCGGAGACGAATGCGCATCTCACGCGCTACGACACGACTCATGGAAAGTTTGCCGGCACAGTGGAAGTCGATGGTGGCGACATCATCGTCAACGGCGATCGCGTCAAGGTGTTTGCTGAGCGCGACCCGTCCAAGCTGCCGTGGGGCGAGCTCGGCGTTGACGTGGTATTCGAGTGCACCGGCCTGTTCCGTACCGCGGAAACAGCCGGTAAACATATCGCCGGCGGCGCGAAGAAAGTCATTATCTCCGCACCTGGTGGCGCGGACATTGACGGCACCTTCGTCTACGGCGTTAACCACGACCAGATCACCGCGAAGCACACGATTATTTCGAACGCTTCGTGCACGACCAACTGTCTCGCGCCGCTGGTCAAGCCGCTCAATGACGCGATTGGCGTTAAGCACGGCATCATGACAACGATTCACGCCTACACGAATGACCAGGTGCTGACCGACGTATTCCACAAAGACCTGCGTCGTGCGCGTTCCGGCACGATGTCGCAGATTCCGACCAGCACGGGTGCGGCCAAGGCCGTCGGCCTGGTACTGCCGGAACTCAACGGCAAGCTGGATGGTTTCTCCATGCGCGTTCCGACGATCAATGTGTCAGCGGTTGACCTGACCTTCGTCGCCTCCCGTGCAACCAGCATCGAGGAGATCAACAAGATCCTCAAGGCGGCCAGCGAAGGGCCACTCAAGGGCATTCTTGCCTACAACGACGAGCCGCTCGTGTCAGTCGACTTCAACCATGACCCGGCGTCATCAACATACGACGCAGGGCTCACCAAGGTCATCGACGGCACGCTGGTCAAGGTGTTGTCGTGGTATGACAACGAGTGGGGCTTCTCGTGCCGCATGCTGGACACGACTGTCGCGTTGATGAACGCCAAGTAAGTCAGCTTAAGCAGGAGCCAGCATGACCGTTATCAAGATGACCGACGTGCCTTTGTCGGGAAAACGGGTCCTGATCCGCGAGGACCTTAATGTCCCGGTTGCGGACGGCAAAGTGAGCAGCGACGCGCGTATACGTGCGGCGCTGCCAACGATACAGGCGGCGTTGCAAGCCAACGCCGCGGTCATGCTGGTGTCGCACCTGGGACGGCCAACGGAAGGCCAGCCCGACGCGCAATTCTCGTTGCAGCCTGTCGCCGACCGGCTTGCCGAGTTGCTCGGACGCGACGTGCCGCTGGTTGCGGACTGGATTGACGGCGTTGAAGTTGCGCCGGGACAGGTCGTGTTGCTGGAAAACGTGCGCTTCCTGGCCGGCGAGAAAGCGTGTGATGCTGACCTGGCGAAGAAAATGGCGGCGCTGTGCGATGTCTTTGTCATGGATGCCTTTGGCACCGCGCATCGCGCCCAGGCCAGCACCTATGGCGTGGCAGAATATGCGCCGATCGCCTGTGCCGGGCCACTGTTGTCTGCAGAGCTCGAGGCACTCGCCAAAGCGCTGCATAACCCGGCGCGTCCGTTTGTTGCGATCGTTGGTGGTTCGAAAGTCTCCACCAAGCTCACAGTGCTCGAATCGCTGGCCGGCATTGTCGACACGCTGATCGTTGGTGGCGGCATTGCCAATACTTTCATTGCTGCGGCAGGCAACAATGTTGGCAAGTCGCTGTACGAGGCTGACATGCTGGACACGGCAACGGCGCTGGCGGAGAACGCAAGCGACCGGGCGTCGATCCCGGTGCCCACGGACGTGGTTGTCGGCGACGCCTTTGCTGCCGATGCAAACGCGACGACCAAGGGCGTCGCGGACGTGTCAGGGGATGAGTTGATTCTCGATATTGGTCCGCAGACATCAGCGGCATTTGCCGACATCCTCAGGAATGCCGGCACGATTATCTGGAACGGTCCGGTCGGAGTGTTCGAGTTCGACAAGTTTGGTGATGGCACGAAGGTGCTCGCCAACGCGATTGCCGACAGCGCTGCATTCTCGGTTGCCGGCGGTGGCGACACGCTCGCGGCTATCGACAAGTACGGTGTGCGTGATCGCATCTCCTACATCTCCACGGGTGGTGGCGCATTCCTCGAGTTTGTCGAGGGCAAAAAATTGCCGGCCGTCGCGATCCTGGAACAGCGGGCGGCGTCTTAGCACCGCGGCAGGACGCGTTTGAAACCGGAAATCCTCGCGATCCTTGGCATCTTCCTTGGCTTTGCGCTGGCGGAGTTGCTGCGCACCAGCCTGTTTCACAAGCCACGGCAGCGCCGTAAGGACGCTGTTGTTGAGGTTGTCGGTACGTTCACACTGTTATTACTGACGCAGCCCGTTGTGTTGCTGTGTGCGGGCCTGCTTGCTGCCGCGCTGGCGCCCGATGCGGCAGGCAGTCTCGCGGACATTCCCTGGTATGCGATGCTTGGCCTGTTCCTGGTCTTCGACGACATGACCCAATACTGGTGGCATCGCATTACGCATTCAGTGCCGTGGTTATACGAGCTGCATCGCCCGCATCACGACGCCGAGTACATGAGTATTCGTATCGTCTATCGCAACAATATTTTCTATTACTTCCTGATGCCCGGCATCTGGTTCTCGGGTGTCCTGATTTACCTGGGGCTCGGCAGCTTCTATGCGGGCTATATCGTCGTGAAGTTACTGGTTATTTGCGGCGCGCATTCAGATGTTCGCTGGGATGAGCCCCTGTACAGAATCAAGTGGTTGTCGCCCGTCATGTGGGTCGTAGAGCGAACGATATCGACGCCATCGACTCACTCGGCGCATCATGGCCAGCACGCCGCTGACGGCGTCACCAATTACAAAGGCAACTACGGCAACCTGTTGTTCTTCTGGGACGTGTTGTTTGGCACTGCCAAGAATCACACGACGCTACCCGGAGGCGTTTGGCGTCGAAAACCTGCAGCCGGTCAGCGCACAGCACCAACTGCTGTGGCCACTTGTCAGGGATCGTTAGCTCAAGACCCGGGCCAGGGTCCGGTGACCGCAAGCGTCATGCCCGGGTACTGGATGTTGACGAACAGCGTCTTGCCGTCGGCTGAGAAGCAAACGCCCGCCAGTTCTGAGTCGGAGTAAACGTTGTCGGCGAGCGCGTACATGCTGCCGTCGGGACGGATACCTACGAGGCCACAATGCCCGCTGGTGTCCTCGCAGACGATCAGGTCGCCCCACGGCGACATCGTTAGGTTATCGGCATTGCGCAGAATCGAGTCTTCCTGTGCTTCTGCGATGAGTCGCAAGGTGGCCGGGGCGCTTTGCTCCTTGTCCGTGCCCTCATACGGGCTCGGTCTGTAGACAAACACCTGGCCGAGCTTTGCAAACCCGCCTTCGGTGCAGGTGAAGGCAAACTCATCACCGGCAACGCACAATCCCTCGCCGCGTGCGAACGTTGCGGCGCCGGCGCGCGTGCCGCGTAGCCGCAGCGTGTTGTTGCCTGAATCTACGTTGTCGAGGTCGATCCAGCGCACCGGCAAGTGTTTCTCCAGCGGCACATCGGCTTCTTTACCCCAGTTATGCGTCGCCATCGACGGCGCGTCGGTCACGGCGAGCGCTTGCAGGCGGCCGCCTTTGTGCAACTCTCCCGGCACGTCGGGAATGTAGCGGTAGAACAGGCTGAAGTGGCGATCTTCAGTCATGTAGACGATGCCGCTGGCTGCGTGCACGGCAGCTGCCTCATGTTCGAAGCGGCCCATCGCCTTGATGGGCTCTGCACGGTTAAGCCCGGTTGCTGCAGCGGAGACCTCGAACACATAGCCGTGTTGCTGCTCCCTGAAAATCGTGGTGTCGCCGTCAATGGCCTGGCCACGTGCGGCAAAGGTCTCCTCACAGCTCAGCCAGCTGCCCCACGGCGTTGCGCCGCCGGCACAGTTGTTCTCGGTGCCCGCCAGGCTCAGGAACTGTCGTTCTGTCTGGCCACTGGCAGTATTGAAAATTGTCGTTGTCGTACCGCCAAGGCCCGGCGTGATATCGCCGCCACGATCATAGAGTTTGCGGCGAGTGGCCTCGGGCAGATCGTTGTAGCGGTCCGCAAAGCCGCTCAGGTCGCTCCAGTCAGGCGTTAGCTCATGATTGCAAATGAGCGTAACGCGATCGCCGCTGCCTGCAAAGACCGCCATACCATCGTGTGCGCCCGGTACGAGCAGGCCGTCGGCCATCGGCTCGCCGGCGCGTGACACAACCCGGTAGGAAAAGCCCTTTGGCAGGTCCAGCAAGCCGCGCCGGTCCGTTTGCAGCGCTGATGCCTGAGTCCGGGCCGCAGCACAGGACGCACCCAGCGCAGGGGCTGTTGCTGCTGCGGCAATACAGGCGAGGAAACGACGGCGGTCCAAAATGGTGCACCATTGGCTGAAATTTGAAACAAAGCTTAGCAGCTGATTGTGTCAGGTTTGTGCAATAATCGCCGCCATGCAAAAAAGAACCAAGATTGTCGCGACGCTGGGTCCAGCGTCAGAGCGGCCCAAAACACTCCGCAAAATGATTGACGCGGGTCTCGATGTGGCGCGATTGAATTTTTCGCATGGCACGGCAGATGAGCATCGCGAGCGAGCGCAGCGATTGCGTGATGCAGCCGAAGCGTGTGGTCGCGATGTCGGCCTGCTTGGCGATTTGCAGGGTCCGAAAATTCGGATCAAGCGATTCAAGAAGGGCAGGGCTAACCTGGCTGACGGCGGCAAGTTCTTCCTGGACAGCGAATTGGGCCTGGAAGACGGCAACCAGAAGGGCGTCGGTGTCGCGCTTGAGACCTTGCACAAGGACGTTGCCGAAGGTGACACGCTGCTCCTGAACGACGGCATGATTACGCTGTGCGTTGACAGGATCGAAGGCACACGCATCCACACGACAGTGATCAACGGCGGCATCCTTTCCGACTACAAGGGCATCAACAAAAAGGGCGGTGGCCTGTCGGCACCGGCGCTGACTGACGTCGATCGCAGCAATATCGTGCTCGCTGCCGAACTCGGTATCGATTTCCTCGCTGTGTCGTTCGTGCGCGACGGTAGCGACATCGAAGAAGCCCGGCGGCTGTTTCTTGAAGCCGGCGGCAGCGGCGCCATCGTGGCAAAGATCGAGCGCACGGAGGCGATCGAGAACATCGATTCTATTATCGCCGCCGCGGACGTCATTATGGTTGCGCGCGGCGACCTCGGCGTCGAGATGGGCTATGCCGAACTTATCGGCATTCAAAAGAACCTGATTCGCCGTACGCGCAAGGCAAACAAGATTGTCATCACTGCAACGCAGATGATGGAGTCGATGATCGAGAACCCGATACCAACGCGAGCCGAGGTGTCCGACGTATCCAACGCGGTAATGGACGGCACGGATGCCGTCATGCTGTCGGGTGAAACAGCGGTGGGCAAGTACCCCGTCAAGTCGATTCGCGAGATGGCTGCTGTATGTGTGGGTGCCGAGCGCTTCGTGCTGCCCAAGAGCACGACCGGCCACAGGCTCGGTGATCTGTTCGGGCGTGTTGACGAGGCCATCGCAATGGCGGTCATGTACACGGCCAATCATCTCAAGGTGAAAGCGATTATCGCGCTCACCGAGTCCGGCTCAACCACCTTGTGGATGTCGCGCATTCGCTCCGACATACCGATCTATGCGTTCACGCCGCACCTGGGTACCAGCCGCCGGGTGACCATGTACCGCGGCGTCTACCCGGTCAGCTTTGAAATCACGCAGACAGACTCGCGACAGCTCTACCAGGATATTTTCGAGACTCTGCTGAAAGCCGACCTTGTCGAGCGCGGCGATCTCGTGATCTTCACCAAAGGCGACCTCGACGGTGTCAGTGGCAGCACCAATGCGATGAAGATCCTGGAAGTCAGCACACCGGAGTAACGGTCGTGAAACGAATTCTGTTTGCGCTATTCGCGGGCGGCATGTCGCTGGTGCTCGTTGCCGTGCTGGTTGCGTGGATCGGACTGCGTGCGAGCCTGCCGCAGCTGGACGGTGCCGTGACCCTCGCCGGTATCGATGCTCCGGCGACGATTCAGCGTGACGATCAGGGCATCCCGACCATAACCGCCAGCAGTCGCGCGGACCTCGCATTTGCTACAGGGTTTGCGCACGCGCAGGACCGCCTGTTCCAGATGGACCTGATTCGCCGGCAGGCAGCAGGCGAACTCGCCGAACTGTTCGGGGAACGTGCCGTCGATGCGGACAAGCGCTTGCGCTTTCATCGCTTCAGAGCACGAGCACAACGCGTGTTTGCTGATATGCCGGACGATGAAAAAGCGATTATCGAGGCCTATGCCGCGGGCGTGAACGAAAGCATGGCTATGCTAAAAGGCAAGCCATTCGAATACTACCTGCTGGGTGTCGAGGTAGCGCCCTGGCAGATCGAGGATACGTTGCTGGTTGTCTATGCCATGTTCCTGACGCTGAACGACGCCGATGCAAGCAATGAAGTGCGGCGAGGTCTTGTACATCGAGTGCTGCCCGAAGAGTTGTATCACTGGATGTATGCACCCGGCACGTCATGGGACGCGCCCATTCAGGGTCAGGCTTTCGAGACTCCGGCGATCCCGGGCGAAGACGTGTTTTCTTTGCGCAGTCAGGCGCTGAACGCGCCACCCTCGCGAGAAAGCGGGCGCATTCCGCTGCGCGGCAGCAATAATTGGGCGGTGAGCGGCGAGTTGACCAGCAACGGTCGGGCGCTGGTGTCCAACGATATGCACCTCGGCCTTAATGTGCCGAATATTTACTACCAGGCGCGGCTGCTCGTCAAAGGGTCCGATGCACGCGAGATCATCGGCGTCACGTTGCCGGGAGCACCATTCGTGGTCGCTGGCAGCAACACGCGGGTTGCATGGGGCTACACCAACAGCTACGGCGACTGGGTCGACGCGGTGCTGCTGCAGCCAGGGTCTGAGGCAGGCACGTACCGAACGCCCGGCGGCGAGCGCAGCTTCGAGTCCCATATCGAGACCATCGAGGTCAAGGATGGCGATCCTGTTGAGCTCACCATCCGCGAGACGATCTGGGGTCCGGTGCTTGACGACCTCGAGTATCCCGACGGCGATATCGCGGTCAGCTGGATCGCGCACGCGCGCGACGGCATAAACCTGCGGCTGCTCGATCTCGAAACCGCGGCGTCGCTTGAGGAGGCGCTGGATATTGCCAATCGCCTGGCGATGCCGCCGCAGAATTTTGTTGCCGGTGACGCCGCAGGAAACATTGGCTGGACCATTGCCGGCAAAATACCGCAGAAGTCTGAGTTCGACGCGATGCTGCCGGCAGACTGGAGCGAGCAGCAAGGCTGGACCGGCTGGCTTGCGGCGGACGACTACCCGCGAATCGTCAACCCGGAAAGTGGCCGCATCTGGACGGCGAATACGCGCGTCGTCGATGGTGATGCACTGCGCCTGATCGGTGATGGTGGCTATGACCTGGGTGCGCGTGCAGCGCAAATTCGTGACGCCCTGATGGCAAAGGAGATGTTCACAGCAGAGGACATGCTGGCCATCCAGTACGACGACCGTGCATTGTTCCTGGCGCGCTGGCGCGAACTCCTGCTGCAGCAGCTATCGACGCCTGCCGCCGGCAACGACGCGGAACTGGCAGAATATCGTCGCCTTGTAGATGAATGGCTGCCACGTGCCGCGCCAGAATCCGTTGGCTATCGACTGGTGCGTGCGTTCCGTCTCGAAGTGCAGAATCGCCTGTTCCATGCCTTGACGGAGCCGGCACGGGACGCCTACGGCGATGCTGTCAGCCTGCGGCGCAGCAACCAGTTTGAGGGCGCACTGTGGTCGCTGGTCAGCGAGCAGCCGGAGCATATGTTGCCCGCCAATTTCGCGGACTGGAACGAGTTTTTCCTGGCCGCTGTGCGCGAGAACATCCGCTATTTCGCAGCAAGCTCCGCAGCACCGCTGTCAGAGCGTCGCTGGGGAGAACTTAACAGTGCGTCGATACGGCACCCGTTGAGCTCCGCGCTGCCGATGGTCTCGAAGTATCTCGACATGCCGCAGTCCGAGCTCAATGGTGACCTGGACATGCCGAAGGCACAGGGATCGACGTTTGGTGCTTCACAACGTTTTTCGGTGATGCCCGGGGATGAGGCCAACAGCCTGATGCACATGCCGGCCGGGCAGAGTGGCCACCCGCTGTCAGATTTCTACAGTGCCGGCCATGATGACTGGGTGCGCGGCAAGCCGAGCCCGTTCCTGCCCGGCATGACAAGGCATACGCTGACACTGCAGCCGTCGACAAGGTAGTATTGCGGCATGACTAAGAGCAAATTCCAGGGTACAGATACCTATATCGCGACCGATGACCTGATGATGGCGGTCAACGCGTCGGTGACACTCGAGCGACCGATCCTGATCAAGGGCGAGCCCGGTACCGGCAAGACGCAGCTGGCTATCGAGATTGCACGTTCGCTGGGCAAGCCGTTGTTTGAATGGCATATCAAGTCGACCACGAAAGCCCAGCAAGGTCTTTATGAGTATGACGCTGTCGCGCGTTTGCGCGACTCGCAACTGGGTGATGACAAGGTTCACGACATTGCGAACTATATTGTCCCCGGCAAGATCTGGGAGGCGTTTGAGTCCGGGGAACAGCCGGTACTGCTCATCGATGAAATCGACAAGGCGGACATCGAGTTTCCCAACGACCTGTTGCAGGAGCTCGACCGCATGGAGTTCTTCGTTTATGAAACGAAGAGACTCGTCAAGGCGACGCATCGACCCATCATCGTGATCACCAGCAACAATGAGAAAGAGCTGCCTGATGCCTTTCTGAGGCGTTGCTTTTTCCACTACATCAAGTTTCCTGACAAGGAGACGATGGCACGGATTGTCGATGTGCATTTCCCGAATCTGAAGAAGTCATTGCTGTCCGAGGCGCTGAACGCTTTTTACAAAGTGCGTGACGTACGTGGCTTGAAGAAGAAGCCTTCTACGTCCGAGTTGCTCGACTGGATCAAGTTGCTGCTCGCCGAAGACATACCGCCAGAAGTGCTGCATTCCAACGACGCGCGCAAAGCCATTCCGCCGTTGCATGGCGCGCTGCTGAAGAACGAGCAGGACGTGCACCTGTTCGAACAGCTTGTGTTCCTTGACCGGCGCAACAGCCAGTAGTCGCAGGCGATGCTCATTCCGTTCTTCTACACGCTGCGTGAAGGTGGCCTGAAGACGTCTGTCACTGAAATGCTGACGCTGCTCGAGGCTCTGCAAAAAGGGCTGGCGAGCCAGAGCGTTGACGACTTTTATTTTCTTGCGCGCAGTGCGCTGGTCAAGGATGAATCAAAACTCGACCTGTTCGATCGCATTTTTGCCGCCTATTTCCAGGGCGTCGACGATTCGCTCGGGGACTTGCTGCAGGACATTCCGGAAGACTGGCTGCGCATGCAGGCCGAGCTCAACCTCAGCGATGAAGAGCGCGCACAGATAGAGGCGATGGGTGGCTTCGAGGAGTTGATGCGGGCTCTTGAGGAACGCCTCAGCGAGCAGGATGAGCGACATGAAGGCGGCAACAAGTGGATTGGCACCGCCGGTACCTCGCCGTTCGGCGCCTACGGCTACAACCCGGAAGGCGTTCGCATCGGCCAGAAGGGGTCGCGTAATCGCAGCGCCGTGAAGGTCTGGGACAAACGCGAGTACCGCAATCTGGATGACTCGGTCGAACTCGGTACGCGCAACATCAAGGTTGCGCTGCGACGACTACGAAAATTTGCACGCGAGGGCGCCGCAGACCAGCTGGATCTCGATGACACCATCGACAAGACAGCGCGCAACGCCGGTCTGCTTGATATTCGCATGGTCCCCGAGCGACACAATGCCGTAAAGGTGCTGCTGTGTCTCGATATCGGTGGCTCCATGGATGATCACGTACGCGCCTGCGAGGAGTTGTTTTCGGCAACGCGCAGCGAGTTCAAGCACCTGGAACATTTCTACTTCCACAACTTCATCTACGAGAGCCTGTGGAAGGACAATCGGCGGCGTCACGCTGAGAAGATGCCCACCAACGATGTGACGCACAAATATGGCAGCGACTATAAATTGATCTTCGTCGGCGATGCCACGATGAGTCCCTACGAGATTGTTTACGCCGGCGGCAGCGTAGAGCACTGGAATGAAGAGCCGGGCGCCGTCTGGATCAAGCGTTTGCTGCAGACGTATCCGAAAGCGGTCTGGTTAAATCCGGAGCCCGAAGCGCGCTGGGACTACACGCCTTCAATCAAGCTGACACGCGAACTCATGGATGATCGCATGTATCCGATGACACTCGCCGGCCTGGATGCGGCGATCCGGGAATTGCACTAGCTCTCGCTTTCGCTGGCTCCGAGTACTTTCAGGTCAGCGAGGACCTCTTCTGAGTGGATGTCGGGTTTGACCTTCGTGTAGTGCTTCACAACGATCCCCTGCGGATTGATGATGAAAGTCTGTCGCTTGGCAACGGTCCAGCCCATCATGCGGGTCTTGACGCCGTAAGCATCAGCCGCCATACCGTCGGTATCGGCGAGCAGCGGAAACGAAAGGTTGTACTCTTCGGCAAACGCCTTGTGTGAGTCGACATCATCCAGGCTCACACCGATGATCTGCGCATTCAGCTTCCTGAACGCGAAAATATTGTCACGAAACTCGCAGGCCTCGGTGGTGCATCCCGGCGTATCGTCCTTCGGGTAAAAGTACAGTACGACCCACTGATCCCGGTAATCTTCAAGCGAGTGCAGTTCTCCGGTCTGGTCCGGCAGCTCGAATTCGGGCGCAGCTTTGCCCTCAAAGGTGGACTCTTCCGCGCTGCTGCGGTCGGACCAGGACAGGGAAAGAGCAGCCAAAACTGCGATGACGATCGTTGAAGCCAAAACGCGAAACATGGTTTTATTTCCGGCAATGAAGCGTTAAACCACTATGATACGGTGCCAATGATGATCTGCAAAGCCGACAAGCCGAAAGCGGCGCTGGTAATGCCGGGCGGTGGTGCGCGCGGTGCGTTCCAGGTTGGCGTGCTTAAGGCCGTTGCCGAGTTGCTGCCGAAGGGCAGCCCGAATCCGTTCCCCGTTATCAGCGGCACGTCGGCCGGCGCCGTCAATTCTATTGTGCTGGCATCCAAGGCGCGCCGCCTGCAAGTGGCAGTCACCGAACTGGAGCGTGTCTGGGCGAACTTTCGTTGCCACGATGTTTACAAGACTGATCACCTGACGATGCTGAAAAGCAGCCTGCACTGGATGGCCGCCATCGTGCTCGGTGGTTTCGTTGTCGGCATGCCGAAGTCCTTGCTCGACAACGCGCCGCTCAGGAGTCTCTTGAGCCGCAATGTCCGTTTTCCGCGCATCCAGGATTCGATTGACCGCGGCTACCTGGAGGCGGTGGCCGTCACGGCGGCGGGCTATGGCTCGGCCAAGTCGACAGCATTTTTCCAGGGTTCAGACAACGTGCACGAGTGGTCGCGGACGCGGCGGCTGGGCCGTCGCGAAGACCTGCACCTGGATCACGTCATGGCAAGCATCGCCGTTCCGATGGTGTTCCCGCCGGTGCTGGTCGGCAATGAGTACTTTGGCGATGGCGCGATGCGCCAGGCCACGCCGTTGAGTCCGGCGGTACATCTCGGTGCCGATCGGATCCTGGTCGTTGGCATACGCGACGAAACTGCGGACGTGCCAACGGCGGCGCAGCCAGAAATGCCGAGCTTCGCGCAGATCGCCGGCTATATGCTGGATACCCTGTTCATGGATGGTATGTACTCAGACCTCGAGCGCCTCACGCGACTGAACCAGATTCTCGACAGCGACAATGGCGAAGTGTCCGCGGCCACCAACATGCGTGCTATCGATACCATGTTGATCGTTCCCAGCGAGGATCTGCGCGTCATCGCGCAGAAACACCGGAAGGAGTTGCCGCTGGCCATACGTGCGTTGTTGCGCGGTGTTGGTGGCCGCAATTCCGGGGAAAGTCGTCTGCTCAGTTTCCTGTTGTTTGAGAAGGCCTACACACAGGAACTGATCGAGCTGGGCTACCACGACGCCATGAATGTCAAAGACCAGTTGCTCGACTTTGTCAGCGGCCGGGATGTGCCGCGACTGTTTGCGCCGGACTGGATTCAGCGCGACCTGAGCACCTTACACGCGTGAGGCGCGGTGCAGGTCGTTGTGCCTGGCGAGCACCGGATCGTGCTGCTCACGCAACGCGGCTGCCAGCTTTTCCGTCATGTAAACAGAGCGGTGCTGACCGCCCGTGCAGCCAATCGCAACGGTCAGGTAGCCGCGATTGAAGCTCTGGTATTCGGGGACCCAGCGCTGCAGGAAGCGACGGATATCGCCAAACATCGCGGTAAAGTTGTCCTGCGCGTCCAGGAATTCCATGACTTCCTTGTCCTGACCGGTCAGGCCGCGCAGTTCGATCGTCCAGTAGGGATTCGGCAGGCAGCGCAGATCGAAGACGAAGTCGGCATCGGCCGGGATGCCATTCTTGAAACCGAATGACTCGATCAACACCGACAGCGTGTTGTGCTTGCGGCGATCGACTCGCTCACGGATAGTGTCAGCAAGTTCGTAAATGCTGGTTCGCGAGGTGTCGATGACGAGGTCGGCTGCGTTGATGACCTCGGACAGAATCTGCCGCTCTGCGGCGATGGCGGCGCGGATTTCTGCGCCATGAGACGCAAGCGGGTGACGCCTGTCGGGTCTCGCTGAAACGCTGCAACAGCACGTCGTCGCTCGCTTGCAGGAACATAATCTCTGTATGGATTCCCTGGTCACGCAGGTTCGCGATGAGTTTGGGTACGGAATCGATGTCGCGGCTGCGGTTACGCGCATCGATACCGACCGCCAGCAGCTGCGTTGATTCGTCGCTTCTGCTGGTGTTTTCGTCAATGACAGACTGCACCAGCGACGCGGGCAGGTTGTCTATGCAGTTGTAGCCGAGGTCTTCGAGTACATGCAGTGCAACCGACTTGCCGGATCCCGATAGGCCACTGACAATAATCAGGCGCATTGAGGCGCGGCTAGCTCACTGCCATTGATCAGTGCTGCGTACAGCTCGCTGCTCGACTTGGCTGCTCGCAGTCGCGAACGAAGACCCTCATCGGCGAATACCGATGCAACCATCCGGATGTCCGCGCTGTGCTCTTCATTGAGTTCTGTCGGCACCATGAGCCCGAAAACAAGATCGACAGGCTCGCCGTCCGGCGCGTCAAAGTCGACGGCTTCTGCCAGTTGCAGAAGCGCGCCGTTAGCGGATTCGAGGCCGTCCACGCGACAGTGCGGGAATGCCACTCCGTTGGTCAGGCTGGTGCAGCCAAGCCGTTCGCGGCGGATCAGATTTTCAAAAATCTGTTCGTTGGTGAGGCCCGGTGTCGAGCGAACCAGCAATTCGCTGAGGATTTCGAGGCAGTGTTTCTTGCTGCGCGCCTGTGCATTGCACAGCACACTGTCCGACTTGAGGATGTCCTGAAGCTGCATAATATCGGGCTTTATCGGGGGCGGCAGGGGGTCAGCCGAAGCTACGCTTCTGGGCGTCCCTGGCGTGATGGTCAACGAGCTTTTCCTTGTACTTTCTGACACGTCGCTCGAGTTTGTCGACCAGAGCGTCTATAGCCGCATACATGTCTTCCTCAACGGCTTCAGAAAATATCGACTTTCCATTTACCTGTACCGTTGCTTCTGCTTTGTGGCGCAGCTTTTCTACGGTCAGTATGCAATGCACATCAGATACCAGGTCAAAGTGTCGTCCGATTTTGTCGAATCGTGCATCGACATAGCTCTTCATTGAGTCAGTGACATCGACATGGTGGCCTGTGATTTTCACTTGCATTTTATAGTCTCCATTGCACGGGTTTTTCCGATTTCGGATGTTGTTGTAATCATACAGCCTCGCGCTTCCTGCGCTCGCTGGATGACGGAATATTCATGGCTTCACGGTACTTCGCAACGGTCCGTCTAGCAACCGAAATACCGTCGTTTGCCAGCACTTTGGCGATTTTGCTGTCCGAGAGCGGCTTCGAGGGGTTTTCCGAGCCGATCATCTTGCGGATCTTGGCGCGCACCGACGTCGACGACTGGTCTTCGCCGCTGTCACTCGAAAGGTGGCTGGAGAAGAAGTACTTGAACTCGAATACGCCGCGCGGCGTGTGCATGTACTTGTTCGTGGTTACGCGCGAAATGGTTGATTCGTGCATGCCAACTTCCTCGGCAACATCGCGCAACACCATGGGTTTCATGGACTCGTCGCCGTGCTCCAGGAATTCCGTCTGCCGCGTCACGATGCAGGTGGCGACTTTCATCAGCGTCTCGTTGCGGATCTCGAGACTGCGAATCAGCCAGCGCGCTTCCTGCAGCTGAGTTTTCAGGACAGAGTGATCGCCGCTGCCGCGCAACAGGCCCGCATACTGCTGGTTCACAGAGAGTCGCGGTACCCCGGTTGGGCTGATTTCCACCAGCCAGTGATTATCGACCTTGCGAACGAACACGTCCGGGATGACATATTCGGCAGCCGAAGGGCTGACCGCCTGCCCGGGCTTCGGATTACAGCCGCGGATCAATGCCAGTGCGGCATGTAATTCTTCCTCGGTTGTTCTCATGCTGCGCCGGAGTTCACCGTATTCGCGGCTTGCGACCAGGTCCAGGTGGTCACGGGCAATATCGATTGCGAGCTTGAGCCCTTCGGTATCGTCTTGCAGTTGTCGCAACTGCAGCACCAGGCACTCGGCCAGGTCCCTGGCGCCAATGCCAATCGGGTCCAGTTGCTGCACCTTGACGAGCGCCGCCTCGACCTCGTCAATCGAAACGTCGGCGTCGTCATCCACGGCGCTGAGAATTTCTTCCAGGTCAACGGTGAGGTAGCCATCATCATTGATGGAGTCGACCAGCGCTTCGCCAATAATGGCCTCACGCGGCGTAAAGTGCTCCATCTCCAGCTGCCATAGCAAATGCTCGCGCAGGGTCTCACCGGACTCATCGGCAAACTCACCGATCGGGCGGCCTTCGCCGCCGTTCCAGCCGCTGTCGAGGATGCGCTCTGCGGACTGCACCTCCCACTGATCTTCGGCCTTGATCGTCTCCATTTCTGCGGTCGTCTCAGAGCTGGTCCTGGGAACGTCAGGCAGGTCTTCCATCTCCAGCATGATGTTCTCTTCCAGCGCCTCCTGGATTTCCGCATTCAGATCGAGCACGGGCAGCTGCAGCAAGCGAATAGCCTGCTGCAGTTGCGGCGTCATGGTGAGTGACTGGCCGAGCTTGAGCTGCAGAGTAGGTTTCAACATGCGTGTATCAGAGTGTGAACTCTTGCCCCAGGTAAACTTCGCGCACGTGCTGGTTCTCCAGAATGTCTTGTGGTGATCCGGAGGCGATCAGGCTTCCATCACTAAGAATATAGGCTCTGCTGCAAATACCAAGGGTCTCGCGCACATTGTGGTCAGTAATCAGGACGCCAATATCGCGCGCGCTCAAGTGTCTGATAATGCGCTGAATATCCAGCACGGATATGGGATCAACGCCGGCGAACGGTTCGTCGAGCAGGACGAACAGGGGGTTGGCGGCCAGGGCGCGCGCAATCTCGACGCGACGGCGTTCACCGCCCGACAGGCTGATGCCGAGCCCGGTGCGCACGTGGCCGATATGCAGTTCATCGAGCAGGTTCTCAAGCTCTTCTTCGCGACCTGCGCGGTCCAGGTCGTCGCGATTCTCAAGAATGGCGAGAATGTTATCTTCGACCGTCAGTTTGCGGAAAATGGACGCTTCCTGGGGCAGGTAGCCGACGCCCAGCTTGGCGCGACGGTGCATGGGTTGAGCCGTGAGATCCTGCCCATCCAGCAGGATCTTGCCCGCGTCCGCCGCGACCAGACCGACGATCATATAGAACGCGGTGGTCTTTCCGGCACCGTTCGGGCCCAGCAGACCGACAACCTCGCCGCTCTTGATCTCCAGCGATATCGACTTTACGACCTGCCGGAGTTTGTACTTCTTCGAGATATCCTGAACGCTCAAGATACTCATTGATCATCGTCTCCGGGCGTATCCTCTGCACTCTCTTTGGCACCCTCCGGAGGCGTGTAGGTAATACGCACACGGCCATCGCCATCTTCGGAGGCCTGCGCATTGATGCGTTGCTCAACGATGTTGTAGACCAGCAGGTTGGATGAAATCTGGTTGCCGCCTTCGGTAATCCTGGCGTCGCCGGAGAATTCGATGGTGCCTGTTGTCAGATCATAGGAGAGGTTAGCGGCCTCGGCGTAAGTGACATCATCGCTGTCAGGTCGGGTCAGCCTGAAGGTGGCGGGCGTACCTTTTATGGTTGCCAGCGTCAGTTGGTGCTCCTTGAAGCGCAGGTCGGCTGAGTCGCATTCGATATGGCCGCTTTCAACGTCGATGACGACATTGCCGACGAACCGCCAGACGCTGTCCTGGAAGTCGAGTTTGCTGGCGCGGCCCTCATCGGCACGGATGCCAATATTGCCCTGCGACAGGCTCAGTCCCCGGAACATCAACATCGAGCTCTTGCCGTCGTAGTCGGTGGATTCTGCATCCAGCGAGATCGGCAAGCGCAAGTCGCCAAGTTGCGCGCAGGCGAGGCCGGGCAGGAGCAGCAACGGCAGTAACAACTTCAGTTTCATGAATCCGAGCATATCAGCATGGGTGGTGTCACGGTACGAACTTACCGCTCACATTTGATATCAGTTGCAGCCTGTTTTCGTCGAGAGACGCGCGCATGCCGGTGGCCGTCAGGCTGCGCGCCCCAATGCGAATCTGCACGCGCTCATCGGTCTCCGCCAGGTAGGCTGCCGGATCCAGTTCGAGGTAGTCAGTCCGAATTTCGGTATCGTTCCCCGAGAAGCCTTCTTCGCTGCGTGCCAGTACGTGGCCCCTGAGTTGCACATGTTGTTTGTCGTACTCGAGCGTCGCCGTGTCGGCGTCAACCATCCACGGCACATTGCTGTCTGGCGAATAACGAATATTAACGTTCTCAAATTCGATGACGTCCTTGCTGGTCTGCTCGGCATGCCGGGCACGAATTTCATACAACAGGCTGCCATCATCGGCTGTGCCGAGAATGCGCGCCGATTTCAGGTAGTAACCGCGATGGATCGATTCCGTGGGCGCCGCTGCAGTGACGTCCGGCCGATTGATTCGCGCAATGTACCAGCTGGCCAGCGCTGCACTCGTGAGCACGATCAGCAGCGCGATCATCCTTGCACTCATTAGCCGGCTTCGCTTTGCGCAGCGAGCACCAGGTCACAGATTTCGCGCACCGCACCATGACCGCCGCGTGCAGTAGTTGTGTAGTTGCACTGGCTGGGCAATTCGGCGACTGCGTTCGCCACGGCGATGGCAAATCCAACGCGATGCAGCAGCGCCAGGTCCGGCAAATCGTCTCCGACGTAAGCGCAATCAGCGGCATCGATACCGAGTTCGCTGGTCAGGGCCTCGAACGCCGCAATCTTGTCCTTGCAGCCCTGGATGACGTGCTTGACGCCCAGTTCCTGCATGCGTTTCGCAACAGCGCCCGAGCTCCTCCCGCTGATGATGGCGACGGCGATGCCCGCCTTGAGGAGACAGCGCACGCCGTAGCCGTCCTGGGTGTTAAACGACTTCGACTCGACGCCGTGATCGGACAAATAGAAGCGACCATCGGTGAAGACGCCGTCGACATCGAATGCGACCAGTCGAATGCCCGCCAGGGCTGCCTTGTTTGCCGAGTTGGTCACATTATTCCCGCGCGAAACAGATCATGAACATTGAGGGCACCGACGAGGCGGTTGTCGTCATCGGCAACCAGCAGCGAGGTGATTTTGTTCTCTTCCAGTACGTGCACGGCCTCCGCCGCGAGCACATCCGCGCTGGTCGTCTTGCAGCCTGTGTGCATCACGTCCTGCATGGGCGTCTTGTGAATGTCGACCGCATCATCCAGCGAACGCCTCAGGTCGCCATCCGTGTAGATGCCGAGGATGCGATTGTCGTCATCGACGACCGCAGTCATGCCAAGTCCTTTCTCCGTCATCTCCATCAGGCCGTCACGCAGACTGACCTTTGGACCGACCGCCGGGATTTCGTCACCTTGGCGCATTACATCCGAGACACGCAACAGCAGGCGTTTGCCGAGGCTGCCGCTGGGGTGAGAGCGCGCGAAGTCTTCGGCGGTAAAGCCGCGGTTCTTCAGCAACGCGACTGCCAGGGCGTCACCCATCGCCAGCGTTGCGGTGGTGCTGGCAGTGGGTGCCAGGTTCAGCGGGCAGGCCTCTTCGCTGACGCTGACATCGAGATGTGCGTCCGCGGCCTTTGCCAGCGTTGAGCGAGGATTGCCGGTAATTGAAATCAGCTTGGCACCCAGACGCTTGATAATCGGCAGGATGGTAAGGACTTCCGCGGTTTCGCCGGAATAGGAAATGGCCAGCACCAGGTCCTGGGCCGTAATCATGCCAAGGTCACCGTGACTGGCCTCAGCCGGATGCATGAAGAATGCGGGCGTCCCGGTTGACGCCAGCGTTGCGGCAATCTTGTTGCTGACATGGCCTGATTTGCCCATGCCGGTGACGACCACACGGCCGCTGGTTGCAACGCACAGTTCGCAGGCCGTGACAAACTCGTCGCCGAGGCGTGCCTTGAGCGCGCCCACGGCGCGCGACTCGATATCGAGAACTTCGCTCGCGAGCGTTAGCAGTTCTTCCCTGGTTAGCTGGTCTTGCAAGTGCGTGCCCCGGTTTTGGCCGATGCGTCTATTCTAAACGTTTTGCGCGACAACGTAGGCCGTGTAGGCCACATAAGCCGAGAATAGCGCCAGCCCTTCCAGCCGTGACACCTCGGCTTTGCCATCATAGTCGTAGGTCATGGCATAAAGCACCAGTGTAAACGCGACCATGACGAAAATATGCAGCGACAACACGGACGGCGCCAGCGCTGACGGCGAGATCGTAGCTGCCAGCCCGATAACTGCCAACAGGTTGAATATGTTGGAACCGACAATATTGCCAATTGCCAGGCCATATTCCTTCTTGATCGCGCTTACCAGTGACACGGCGAGCTCCGGCAGGCTGGTGCCGAGCGCGACCATCGTGATGCCGATTACGACTTCGCTCACGCCGAGAAACCTGGCTACCTCAATGGAGCCATCGACCAGCAGTTCTGCGCCGATGAGCAAGGCCACCAGCCCGACCATCAACCAGGAAATGGCCGCCCTCATGCTGACCCCGACCGGGATTTCGGCATCGTAGTCGGTTGTCATGGGGTCGTTTTCTGCCGAGCGGTAGCCGAGCCTGACCATCCAGATAATGACGATGACGAGGGCGGTCAGCAGCACCAGGCCGTCGACCCGACTCAGGAAGGAGTCAAGAAACAGGGAAACGGTGAGCAGCGAAACCGCAAGTAGTGCCGGCATTTCGCGGCGTAATGTCGCCGACTTCAGCTCGATCGGCCGGATCATCGCGACACAGCCGAGAACCAGTCCGATGTTCACGATGTTGGAGCCGATAGCATTGCCGAACGCGAGCCCGGGTTGGCCGCGGAAGGCCGCCACGCCGGAAACCAGGATTTCTGGCGCCGAGGTCGCTAAAGCGACGATTGTCAGGCCAATAAGGACGGGGGCTATGCCAAGGTTGCGGGCAGCGGCAGATGCACCGTGAACAAAGCGATCCGCTCCCCAGATGAGGAGCACAAGACCGCCTATTATTTCCGCCGCGTTGACGAGCATAGATATGTCGTGAATTGAAAGGGTCGCGTATGATACACAATATGACACCCGCAGAAATCACATCACTCATAGAGGCCGGCTTCGACGACGCGCACGTGCGCGTCCTCAGTGACGACAATACGCATTTCCAGGCGATTGTCGTCGCCGCGGAATTCTCAGGCAAGCGGCCTTTGGCGCGCCATCAGCTGGTCTACAAAACCCTGGGTGCCCTGGTCGGCAATGAAATCCACGCGCTGTCCATCAAGGCGTTCACGCCAGACGAATACCAGCAAGCCACAGCCTAGAGCCGGCGCGCGCGGGGCACCGCTCAGGGCGGATCCTCCGAGCGCTCGCCCGCGATGACCGTGGTTGCAAATTCCTGGCCGTCGCGCCAGGCAACGATATCAATGCGGTCCCCCGGGTTGGAGGCCGCCACCAGCAAGCGGGCCTGGCCCTGAGAGACAATGGCTTCGCCGTTGATCTCCAGAATCACATCGCCGGTCCGGAGATTGGCCGCGGCCGCCGGGCTGAACTCAAAAACTTCCGCCAGCAGGATGCCAACATTGCTGTCCAGTCCGCGCGCCTCGCGTTCGGCATTGGTCAGGTCTTCGGGCTGCAGTCCGACCCAGCCGCGAATAACGCGGCCGTTGACTTTGAGCTGCTCGATCACGCCGCGCACCAGGTCGACCGGAATCGCAAAACCGATGCCTTCGGTTCCGGTGTCCTGCGCAAGGACCGCCGTGTTGATACCGACGAGCTCGCCGCGACTATTGACCAGCGCACCGCCGGAGTTGCCGGCGTTAATCGCGGCGTCGGTCTGGATATAGTTCTCGAAGGTGGCAAGATTCAGCAGGCCGCGACCGGTCGCGCTGACAATACCCTGGGTCACTGATTTGGTGAGGCCATACGGATTGCCGATGGCCAGCACCACATCGCCGATGCGCAGGTTGGCGGAGCTGCCAAGGCGGATGGCGGGCACTTCGCCCGCATCGATCTTCAGCAGCGCGAGGTCGGTTTCGGCGTCGACGCCAACCACGACCGGCTCGACAATGCGGCCGTCGCTGAGCTGCACACGAATTTCAGCCGCCTCGCCGACGACGTGAAAATTGGTGACCAGGTAGCCCTCGGAGTCAATAATCACCGCAGAACCAAAGCTCGTGTCGACCCGAAAGCGGCTGCTGGCAGAGGGCGTGCTGTCGCTGACCAGGCTGCGCGTGTAGACGTTGGCGACTGCGGGCGCACTGATATCCACGGCGTCCGCATAACTCATCACCGCTGGCTCGGTTTCCGGGGCGACCCTGGGCAGCAAATCCGGACGCACCAGTACGACCAGAAATGCGACAGCCAAACCAACGACCACCGATTGCAGCAGGAAAACGAAGACAGATTTGAGTCTGGTCAAAAAAACTACCCGGTTTTGGCGACTATTCTGTGTCTGTGGCTAGCCAATTTTGACCTGCCCCGTGTATAATGCGCCCCTGTTTAGCACCACGCTCCGGGGCAACCTCAATCCTGAAGGCAAACCGGGCTTGCTGCAAATCTACCAGATCTGAAATAAATCAAAATACACGCTCACGAAAAGGCTGTGACCAGCAAATTGACCACACCTGATCGAAGCGAGGCGTATGGGAGTGCCTGATGACCGACGACGACGTTGTCGATAGCAGCCGGCGTCATTTTTTGACAGTCGCAACTTTAGCAACCGGGGCCGTTGGAGCGGGCCTGGTCGCTGTTCCATTCTTATCTTCGCTGAATCCGAGTGCGAGGGCCCAGGCCCTGGGCGCACCGGTGGAAGTGCCGCTTGGCTCGATACAGCCTGGCGAGATGATTCGCGTCATCTGGCGTGGCAAAGTCGTTTACGTGCTGCGCCGGACTGAGGAAATGCTTGCGCGGCTGGCGGGCCACGATGACGTGCTTCGTGATCCCGGCTCCCAAGTCGCGGAGCAGCAGCCTGAGTACGCGGTCAATGAAGCGCGCTCCGTCAAACCCGAGTACCTGGTGCTGGTAGGCTCATGCACGCACCTCGGTTGCGCACCGCTCGAGGATTTTGAGGTGCGTCCGTCTGAAGACTGGAGCGGTGGCTTCTTCTGTCCCTGCCATGGCTCGAAGTTCGACCTCGCCGGTCGCGTCTACAAAGGCGTTCCGGCACCGACCAACCTGGTGGTGCCTCCGCATCGTTTCGTTAGTGATGACCTGATCCTGATTGGTCAGGATACGGGAGCAGCATAATGGCGAATATCGAAGCTGAAGTCGGCAAGTCCGGCAAGGGACTGATGAAGTGGATTGACGATCGTTTTCCGTTCACGAAAACGATGGAAAAGCACGTCACCAAGTATTACGCCTCAAAGAACTTCAACTGGTGGTACGTATTTGGCGTGCTGGCATTCGTCGTGCTGTTCATCCAGTTGTTTACCGGCATTTTCCTGACGATGAACTACAAGCCCGCATCAGCGGATGCGTTCGCCTCGGTCGAATACATCATGCGTGATGTCGAGTGGGGATGGCTGATTCGCTACATGCATTCCACGGGCGCATCGTTCTTCTTTGTTGTCGTCTACCTGCATATGTTCCGCGCGATGCTGTACGGCTCATACAAAAAGCCTCGCGAACTGATCTGGCTCATCGGCATGATGATCTTCTTCGTGTTGATGGCCGAGGCCTTCGCGGGCTACCTGTTGCCCTGGGGGCAGATGTCCTACTGGGGTGCGCAGGTCATCATCTCGCTATTCGGTGCGATTCCGGTGGTCGGTGATGCACTGGTGGAAATCATCCGTGGTGACTATTCCATCTCGGACATCACGCTGAACCGCTTCTTCGCATTGCATGTCATTGCGCTGCCGCTGGCCCTGATCGGCCTCGTGTTTGTGCACATCGTGGCACTGCATGAAGTCGGCTCGAATAATCCCGACGGTATCGAGATCAAGAAGAACAAGGGTCCGGATGGCGTGCCGGTAGATGGCATTGCGTTTCACCCGTACCACACCACCAAGGACCTGGTTGCAATCATCGTGTTCCTGATGATCTTCTCCTCGGTTGTGTTCTTTGCACCTGAGATGGGTGGTTACTTCCTCGAGCACGCCAACTTCGAACCAGCCAACGTGTCCGCGACGCCGGAGCACATTGCGCCGGTCTGGTATTTCACGCCGTTCTACGCGATTTTGCGCGCCGTGCCTGACAAGCTGCTCGGATTTATCCTGTTCGGATTGTCGGTAGTCTTGCCGGTGTTCCTGCCGTGGCTGGACAAGGCGAGAGTGCGCTCCATTCGCTACCGCGGCTGGATGTACAAGACGGCATTAAGCGTGTTCGTCGTGACCTTCGTGACGCTCGGGTGGTTGGGTACACAACCCGCGACTGATGCCTACGTGTTGATGGCGCGCGTGTTCTCGGTGCTGTATTTCCTGTTCTTCCTCCTGATGCCTTGGTACACATCAATAGACAAGACCAAGCCGGTTCCGGAAAGGGTGGTCTACCATGGATAAACTCAACATGATCGCCAGGCTGGCGCTGACAGGCGCATTGCTGCTGTCGACACATAGTTTTGCCGCCGGGGGTGCCGCTACCGAGCACGCCAATATCGATCCGGGCAACATTGCGTCGTTGCAGCGTGGCGCGGGCAATTTCATGAACTATTGCTCGGGCTGTCATTCGGCCCAGTACGTGCGCTTTTCGACCATCGGCAAACACCTCGAATTGTCGGATGAGCAACTCGTAGACAATCTCATGTTCAATGCGCAAAAGACCTTTGAGACCATCAAGGTTTCGATGCCTGCCAAGGACTCCGCGCGCTGGTTTGGTAAAACGCCGCCAGACCTGTCGCTGATGGCCAGGGCCAAGGGCGCTGACTACATTTACAGCTTCCTGAAGGGCTTCTACGTCGAGGAAGGCAGTCCAACCGGCGTCAATAATACGGTGCTGGCCGGCACAAGCATGCCGCATGTTCTCTGGGAGCTACAGGGTTTCAACAAAGCGAAATTTGTTGAACATTCAGAGACCAATGCAAAAGGTGATACGACCACCAGTGTCGTTTTTGAGGGTTTTGAACCGCTGACAGAGGGTTCACTGAGCGCTGAGGAGTATGACGAGTTTGTTCGCGATACCGTGAATTTCCTGTCGTACATCGCTGAGCCGATGCGTGCCGAGAGGCGCAAACTCGGAGTCTGGGTGCTGATATTCCTGAGCATCTTCCTGATACTCGCAATCGCCTTGAAGAAAGAATTTTGGCGAGACGTCCACTAATAACAATAATCTTAAAGTGAGGATTGCAAGATGGCAGTAATAGCCAATCGGCGCTCTGTAATGACGCTGTTTTCTCGACCGACCGACATTCACAGCCACAGAACACGACTCGTTCTGGCTGAAAAGAACATCAACATTGAGATCGCCAACGTGGCAGGTCCGGAGTTGCCGGAGGACCTGATGGACCTCAATCCGTACCATACGGTGCCGACTCTGGTTGATCGTGATCTCACGCTGTATGACTCGCGTGTGATCATTGAATACCTGGATGAGCGCTTTCCACATCCGCCACTGATGCCTGTCGATCCGGTCACCCGGGCGCAGTTCCGGCTCGCTCTGTTCCGTATCGAGACGGACTGGTATTCGCTGGCAGAAGAGAGTGAGACCAATGGCGATGGCAAGCTCAGCGCGAAGTCTCGCAAGCTGTTACGCGAAAGCATTCTGCAAAGCGCTGAGATTTTTGGTGCGCGGACGCATTTTCTCGCCGATGAATTCTCCCTCGTGGACTGCACGATCGCGCCGCTGTTATGGCGCTTGCCGGTCTACGGTATTGAGCTCGGCAGCGAGGCAGAAGCAATTGAGGATTATATGCAGCGCGTGTTTTCACGGCGTTCGTTCCAGCAAAGCCTGACAGAGCTGGAACAGGAAATGAGAATGTAGCCGGCTTATGTCATCTTCGCCGCAACGCGGCTGAGAAGTGCTAACATCGCTGCAACAACAACTACGCCAGTCCTGCCAACGTGACCAACTCGACTCGTTCTAAACGGCCGTACCTGATTCGTGCGATGCATGAATGGATGGGTGACAACGGTCACACCCCCCATATTGTGGTTGATGCCCGGATGGACGGTGTCAGCGTGCCCACCGAGCACGTCAAGAATGGCAAGATCATTCTAAACATCAGTGACTCTGCGGCGCATAACCTGAAGATGGGCAACGACGCCGTGAGCTTTCGTGCGCGTTTTAGCGGCGTACCGTTTGATGTGTGGGTGCCGATGGGATCCGTGCTCGGCATCTACGCACGCGAGACCGGTCAGGGCATGATCTTCTCGCACGATGCCGAGACCTCCGAGCCCGTTGCCGAAGTGGCCGAGTCCAACGACGACACGCGCTCCAGACCGCATCTCAGAATCGTCAAGTAACGCTGCACCTTACGCGGCCGCGCCAGTTTCTAAGTACCTCGACGACTGACTATTCGTCACCCAGCAAGCTTGTGTCGATGAGATCGCACAGGCAGTGGATGATGACGAGGTGCACCTCCTGTATGCGTGCCGTGCGAGTTGCCGGCACGCGTATTTCCACGTCGTCTGGCGTAAAAATGTCGGCCATGCGGCCACCATCCCGTCCGGTCAGCGCGACGACGCGCATGCCGCGTTCGTGGGCGGCAGCAATGGCACGGATAACGTTTTCGGAATTGCCGGAGGTGGAAATGGCGAGCAGCACGTCTTCAGGTTTGCCCAGCGCTCGCACCTGCTTGCTGAAGATCTCCTCGTACGCATAGTCGTTGCTGATCGAGGTTACCGTTGAAGCATCGGTGGTCAGTGCCATGGCCGGCAGGCCAGGGCGCTCGCGCTCAAAGCGATTCAGCAACTCGGACGAAAAGTGCTGCGAGTCGGCGGCCGAGCCGCCGTTGCCGCAGCTCAGGATCTTGCCGTCGTTGAGCAATGCCTGGCTCATCAACTCACCGGCAGCAGCAATGCTGTCGCTGATGACCTCAACTGAGGTTTGCTTCGTCGCGATGCTCTCGGCGAAATGTTCGCGAACTCGGGTAGCTGGATCCATGCTTGCTCCTGCGGGTCGAATTGATGGCTGATTCTAGCAGTCTTTGTTCATAGTGATGAATCATGTGGCCGGAATGCGTCCTGTATCCAGGTCAGTTTTCGCGCGCCATCGCTATTCTGGTCGACACCGACAATATCGAAGCGCATGACGCGATTCGCGTGCTGCGGCTGGCCGGCGATAAACATTGCGGCGGTCTTGATGATCTTCCTGCGCTTCTGCGCATCAACAGAGAAGCGTGCCGCTACCCGCCGCCGCGCGGACCGAAAGCGCACTTCGACAAATACCAGCTGCGCGTCGTCGAGCATGATCAGGTCGATTTCACCGAAGCGGCAATAGAAATTTCGCTCGATGGTGCAAAGACCACTGCCGGTGAGGTGCTGCTCGGCCAGGCGTTCTGCGCCGAATCCTACAGCTCGCGTGGTTCTTCGTACCATGGCGTCGCATCGTCATCGGATTGCGGCGCCTGTTCGAGGAATTCCACCGGGATTCCGCTGTCTTCAAGCTCCGGCAATGCGTGCGCTTCGCCCCCACGGAACTCGGCCCAGGCCAGCTTGCGGTGCACTTTACCTTCGCTGTCGAGGAACAGTGAGCCGGTTGCTCCCCTGAGTTCGTCCATTCTGCCGCCACGGGCGGCGTAAATTTCAGCGATCAGGTTGTACGCGTCGTAGCCCATGGCATGCAGTCGTCCCAGGCGCCGTTGTTCGGGCCAGTACTCGGAATACATCGAGGGCAGGCTCTCAATCCAGGTTGGAGGATCGATGAGCCAGGGAGTGTCGGCAAAGCGAATGCCGTTAAGGTCACTATTGGAGCGACCGTCAAGCGCGTTGATTGAAGACGTCGCATAAACCTGCAGGTCGCCAGAATAATGGAATTTTAGCTGTGACTTCAGCAGGCGCCCCGCCGAGGCATCGGCCGCCATGAAGATGAACTCGGCATCCTGGCGCCGCCGCGGGTCAAACTGCAGCGGGCCGCCCAGATTGGCGCGCAGGCGCTGGTAACGCCGCACGCTGCCGGAGAGGCCCATAAGGTCCTCGATTTCGGGCGAGAAGTCCTGTTTGCCGGGTGTGTAGCTGCGGTAATCGATAACCGTACCGCCGAGGCCTTCAAACTCCGTCGTAAATGCACTCAGCAGGCGTCGGCCCCAGTCGTTGTTCGGCACCAGCGCGACCGCCCGCGTATGGCCCTCTCCGATAGCACGAACGGCGGCGGAGATGGCCTCATCCTCCGGTGCCAGCGCGAACTGGTACAGACCGGGAGGCGCCAGCGACGTCTCCGGCAGGTAGTTGAGAGTCAGCACCGGCACGGGAACCAGGATGTCGTTGGCGAGCTCTACGACGTCCTTCTTCATTAGCGGCCCGACAACAAATTCTGCACCGTCGGCAACGGCGGCTGCGTAGGCGGCACTCGCGCCGCCTTCGGCACTAACGTCATAAACACGGATGTTCTGCCGATCATCCAGCCCTGCGGCAGTCGCGAAGTACGCACCGATAAAGCCATTCTGTACTGCTTCGCCAACGCGCGCTGTCGGGCCCGACAGCGGCAACAGCAACGCGATCTGTCTTGGGTAGTCGAGCAGTAATTCTCCCGGGTCCGCCAGATCGCCGAGTATCGTCATGGCTGGGTGATTGCTGTTCGCCTCACGCCAGCGAGCGACGCCGTTGTTCCATGCGACACCCTGCTGCCCGGTTGATGCCGCCAGTGAGCCCAGGCTTAACCAGCCCCTGATCTCGGGATCGAGACTGTCCTCCGCGGCCCTTCTAAGGACCTGCGCGTCACTGACCTGCAGTCCGCGCCAAAGCCGCTCACGGTTCTGTTGCACGCTGCTGGCGCTGTCGAGCCAGGTTTCGCGCTGCCGCATCAGTTCAACGGCGCGCACAGGGTCGCGTTTTTGAAAGAACGCATCGGCGCGCAGTGCTTCGACGCGCAGCCTGGTGGATTGCGGAATCGCCGAGTTGCTCATCGGATCGAGAATGGCGAGTGCTTCGTCGGCCTTCCCTGCATACAGCAACAACGTGGCGCGGTTGGTGTTCCAGGTGCCCAGCGAGGTGCCGCCGGCCGGTCGCGATACGGTGGCCGAAGCATTCCTGGCGCGGGCGACGTCGCCGGCATCGAGCCACTGTTCCACGGCAAGCAACGTCAGGCGGTCGCGCTCGGCGCCGCTGCTGGCGCTCGCCAGGCCAATGTATTCGCTGGCGGCGTCCGCATGCCGGCCGTCAGTGGCGAGGCGCTCGGCGCGTGCTTCACCGGAGAGTCCGGACATGCTGCTGAAACCGGTCGTCTCGCAGGCGGTCAGCGTGAACAGCATCAGCAGAAGACCGGCGAAGCTTGCCAGTGAGCGAGCAACAGAGGCAGGATGTTCGTGATTCATCATCGTTACGTTAATTCTCAATGCAAGGAATCGTCGTGAGCGGCACGTTGTACGTTGTGGCAACGCCAATTGGCAATCTTGACGATCTGACGCCGCGTGCGCGCCAGACGCTCGCCGCTGTGGACCTGATTGCTGTCGAGGATACCCGCCACTCTGGCCGATTGCTATCGCATATCGGCGTGAAAACACGACTTTTGGCATTGCATGATCACAACGAAGAGCAGGTGCTCGGCAAGGTCATTGAGGTGCTGCAGGCGGGTGAGTCGGTGGCTCTGATCAGCGATGCGGGTACCCCTTTGCTCAGTGATCCCGGGTATCGGCTGGTGCAGGCGGCACACGCCAACGGCGTACCGGTCTCACCGATTCCAGGCGCCAGCGCCCTGACCACGGCGCTCTGTGCCGCGGGCCTGCCGACAGACCGGTTTTGTTTCGAGGGCTTCGCGCCGGCAAAGAAGATGGCACGCCGGCAATGGCTGGAGAACCTCTCGACGGAACGCAGGACGATCGTCATGTATGAATCGGTGCATCGCATTGCCGACTCGCTCGCCGATATGGTGGACATATTTGGCGCCGATCGCGACGCCTTTGTCGGCCGGGAACTGACAAAAATTCACGAGCAATGCGTTCAGGATACGCTCGGCGGAATACTCGCCGCTGTCGAGTCGGGCGACATCGTGAGTAAAGGCGAGTTCGTTGTCGTGGTCGCAGGTGCCGAGCAGCAGGCCGAATCGAGCATCGACGTTGAGCGCTTGCTGCGCGCGCTGGCGGACAAACTGTCGGCGAAGGACGCAGCCCGAATCGTGGCTGACGTGACCGGCGAAAAGAAGAACGCACTGTACGAACGGCTGCTGAAAATGCGCGAGGACTAGCGGGCTTTTTTTCTCGATAAGTGCGAGTATTGACCGCCATGAGCCTGTTCGACGAACTCAAGAGACGAAACGTATTCCGCGTCGCGGTTGCTTACATTATTGTCGGCTGGATCCTGCTGCAGGTTGCGGAAAATCTCGGTCCGGCATTGCACCTTCCCGAATGGCTGCACTCCGGCGTGGCGTTTGTCATCATTCTCGGCTTCCCGCTGGCGCTCCTGTTTGCCTGGGCATTCGAGATGACGCCCGAAGGCATCAAGCGTGAGAAAGACGTTGATCGTGACGAGTCGATAACAGGCCAGACGGGGCAGAAGCTCAACGGTGTCATCGCCGGCCTGCTGGTTCTTGCGGTTGCCTATATTATCTACGACACGTTTATCGCCGCCGACGAGCCGTCGCCGCCAGCGGCGGTGAGCGCCGACGTTGCCGCCGAACAAACTACGCCGACGCCGCCGGTCGACACACAGCCGGCCAGTAACACGATCGCGGTACTGCCATTTCTTAACATGAGTGATGACGCCGACAACGAGTATTTCGCGGACGGCATCACTGAAGAGTTGCTGAACCTGCTGGCGAAAATTCCGGAGCTGCGCGTTACGTCGCGTTCATCTTCCTTCTCTTTCAAGGGACAGGTTCCTGATATTCCGACCGTTGCCGAGAAGCTCGGCGTGGCACATGTGCTGGAAGGCAGCGTCCGCAAGGCAGGTAACAAGGTGCGCATTACCGCGCAGCTGATCGAAGCGGCGACGGATACGCACCTGTGGTCGGAAACCTATGATCGCGAGCTGACCGATATCTTCGCGGTGCAGGATGAAATATCTGCAACCGTGGTTGAGCAGCTGCATGTCACCTTGCTGGGTGAGCAGCCGAAGGCTAGGGTTGCGAAGATCGAGGCTTACAATTTGTATCTGCAAGGGCTTTACGCATCGAAGCAGGGCGATAACAACGCCTGGCGAGCGGCTCGAGACCTGGCGCGGCAGTCCATCGAAATTGACCCGGAATATGCGCCGGCATGGGTCCTGCTGGCAATATCGCTCAGAGACGCCGCAAATGCAGGCTTCATTGATCTGCATGCCGGCACAACGGAGGCGCGAGCCGCAATAGACCGTGCGATCGAACTCGACCCGGGCAATGTGCGGGCCTGGTCTTGGCTGGCCTATATCCAGATGGTGTATGACTTCGATTGGCAGCGGGCCTACGAATCGGCGCAGGAGCTGGTGCGATTCAATGCGGCCGACAGTGTCCGCGCTGATAATGGCGGCCAACGTGCAGCGCGCTCTCGGCGATATCGAGGGCGCAATCAGGCTGGCCAACAGGGGGGTGGCGGCTGACCCGTTGAACTACCCTTACATGGGAACCACCACGGTCAACCTGGTGATGGCCCGTGACTATCCTGCGGCCGAGCAGGAGTACTTGCGCTACCTTGAATTGGTGCCGGACGCTCGCGCCGCGCGTGCGCGCATGGCGTTCTGGGTCCTGTTGCCACAGGGCAGGGTCGAGGAAGCCGACGTGTTCGCACAGTCCTCGCCGTATGAAAACCACCGCGCGACGGCAGAGGCCATGGTTGCGCATGCGCTTGGGCAGCAACAGCGCTCCGATGCTGCCAAGCAAGTGCTCGTCGAAAAGTACCCGGACCAAATGGCTTATCAGGTCGCGGAAGTCTGTGCTTATCGTGGCGAAATCGACGAAGCGTTTGCATGGCTACAGAGGGCATACGAAACCAAAGACGGCGGCATTTCCTACATCATGATCGATCCCATACTGGATGTTCTTCACGAGGATCCTCGCTGGGAACCGTTGCTGGAAGAGATCGGGCTGTTGCCGTACTGGAAAAAGAACATCCTCTAGAGCCAGCGCCGCACTCGGCGCGCATAGGCCGGAAAGCGGGTCGCAAAGCTCGCGCGCATTTTCTCTTCTTCATACGGGCAGAACGAGTGGTCGATAATCGCGAAAAAAAGGATGGCTGCGACGTAGTGGAAAACACTGCCGGTTATTAGCGCAACCGCCAGCAGCATAAGCACGATGCCGAGGTACATCGGGTTGCGCGTCCACGCATAAACATCGTTTGTTATCAGCGTCGTTGTCTGTGCCGTCGGGCAGATCGCCGTGTTTGCCTGTTTGAACAACCACCATGCTCTGAGCATAAGCAGGAATCCGCTTGCGCCGACGATCGCGGCGGCTGGCAATGACGCTGCAAGGTCGATCGTAATGTTGCCAAACACGAGGTTCAATGCGCTTGCAACAATCAGCAGCACAAATGCAATGCGTGGCGGTTTGTAATTCAGGATGTGGGGGCAGGGTAGTGTCGATGTATGCATGTTCTTGTCCTAACGCAGTTGATCGTAAAGTGAGCGAAGAGTGGTGTTTGTGGTCAGCAGGTCGGAAGCGGCAACGTTTTCGAACAGGCGGTCGAGTTGTTCTGTTTCGTTGCGTCGAATCTCTGCAAACGTCGCGCGTCCGAGGTCGCTGAGTGCCATAAGCGGCGAACGCTTGTGGCGCGGGTTTGCTTCCGCTTCAAGCAGTCCTTTTTGCAGCAGGCCATTCACAGTGACCTGCACGTGCTGGCGCGACACCTGGTAGCGGGTCGCAATCTCCGGGACTGTGAGTTTGTTGTCTGCAAAGAGAAACTCCATGACTGCGCGATCAGCGGCTGTGAGGCCTGCGCTGTGCAGGTATGCATCGGCCAGCGACGCCATCGCCCGGAACAGGCGACGAATCAGCCAGGTCGTTTCATAGGCTTTATCGCGATCCAAGACACCCTCCAGTTGACAATTAGGTTGTCAACTTACGATATTGACAAGTAGCTTGTCAATATTATTCGTGTAGAATCCGCCGCCGAGAGGGCCGGAGTTGGCCAGACGACCGCTGTAGTTCGCTATGGAGGAAAGTCCGGGCTCCTTCGGACAGGGCGCCAGGTAACGCCTGGAGGGCGTGAGCCCATGGAAAGTGCCACAGAAAATATACCGCCGGGCTTGCCCGGTAAGGGTGAAAAGGTGCGGTAAGAGCGCACCGCGCGACTGGTAACAGCTCGCGGCACGGTAAACCCCGCCCGGAGCAAGACCAAATAGGGGAGTGCGGGCCTTGTGCCCACCGTCGGTTCCGAACGGACTCCCGGGTAGGTTGCTTGAGGCAGTTGGTGACAGCTGTCCCAGATGAATGGTCGTCGACGACAGAACCCGGCTTATTGCCGGCTCCGGCTCTCTCACTTCTTGCTTCGCGACCTCGGCGCTACTCAGTGCCTTAGCGGCTCACCCAGAGTTTCCTTAGATAAAACAATAGCTTACGGCCAGTATCGCGACCAGGAATCGAGCCGCTTGCGGGCTTTGCGCAAAATGGCTGCAAACCCCGCCGTTATTGGCCTCTGTCGCTGTTTGCCGACCAGGTTTTCACGCACCATTTAACAAGTGACCGTAAGCACATGATTTTGTTGGCGCAACCACCGCCACAATCTGCCCTTTTTGGGCCACCTCAGTGCCCCTAAGTCCCTGTACAACAACACTTAATAGGAGCGTCCTGTTGACGCTCCCGGAGACTGGACTCTATAGTGTCGAGAAGTGGAAAAAAGTGGGAGGAAATGGGCTTCCTGCCCGGATATCGCGCCAGAAGAGCGAATCCCGGCACGTCCGAACCACCGTGTTTAGAGGGGCAACAAAAGTATCACTGGACGCCAAAGGGCGTATGGCAATTCCGACTCGGTATCGGGAACGGATTGCTGCGCGCTGTAACGGCGAAATCATAGTGACTGTGGACAAAGACCATTGCCTCCTCGTGTATCCACTGCCCGACTGGGAAGAGCTCGAGCGAAAGCTTGTGCGACTGCCCAGCATGAACAAGGTCGCACGTCGAATAGTGCGCATTATGGTCGGTTACGCGACCGAGGTCGACATGGACGGCAACGGCCGCATCCTGGTCTCGAAAGAACTGCGCGAGTTCGCGGGGCTGGAGAAGAGCGCGATGTTGATTGGGCAGGGAAACAAATTTGAATTGTGGGATGAGCAAACCTGGAATGAAAAGAGGGATGCATGGCTTGGCGAGGATGACGACGGTGAGTTGCCGGCGGACCTCGAGTCGATCTCTTTCTAGGTTGTCGTTCATCGCATGAGCAGCGACGCGCATGTGCCGGTGCTGCTGGGACCGGTCCTTGAAGGACTGAATATTAACAAGAGCGGATGTTACGTCGACGGCACGTTTGGCCGTGGGGGTCATAGCAGCGAGATTCTGCAGCGCCTGGGCTGCAACGGCAGGCTCCTGGGGCTGGACCGGGATCCACAGGCAATCGCAGCAGCGCCGCAGCGGCTCAAAGACGATCCGCGTTTTGAATTGATCAGGGGCGAAATTGCAGAGTTGGGGACATTGCTTCGAGACAGAGGGCTTAGCGGTCGCATCGACGGCCTGCTTCTCGACCTCGGGGTTTCGTCACCACAGCTTGACGAAGCGGAGCGCGGCTTCAGCTTCATGCGCGACGGGCCACTCGACATGCGAATGGACCCGGATTCAGGAATCAGCGCGGCCGAATGGCTGGCGACTGTGGATGACAGGACGTTGATACACACTTTAAGGATATACGGTGAAGAGCAGTCGGCGCCAAGGATCGCGAGAGCGATTACCGCCGCGCGCGCAGTTGCGCCGATCACTCGCACCACGCAGCTCGCCGACATCGTGGAATCTGCCAAGCCGCGTCGCGGTAGCAGGAAGCACCCGGCGACGAAGACGTTCCAGGCGATCCGTATTGCTGTTAACCAGGAACTCGAGCAGCTGCAGTCGATTCTGTCGCAGTCGATCGAGCTTCTGGCGAGCGGCGGGCGGCTTTGCGTGATCAGCTTCCATTCGCTCGAAGATCGCATGGTCAAGCGTTTCATGCGTGACGCGTCGCGAGAGGCTGAACAGTACCGCGGCATGCCCGACGTGCCCGAGGAATTCCGGCCGAAACTGAGAACCGTTGGCAAGGCGATTGTTGCGTCTGCCGATGAGATCGCCGCCAACGTGCGCGCGCGCAGCGCACGCCTGCGCATCGCGGAGAGGGTGTGATGGCCGCGACACAACAACGCCAACCCTTCCTGCTGGTGTTCGTGTTTGCCGCCGTGTGCGTGCTAAGCGCAATGGCCATCGTCTACACCAAGCATGAGGCACGAACATTGTTTGTTGAGCTCGAGGAACTGACGCACGAGCGCGACGACCTGAACATCGAATGGGGCCAGTTGCAGATCGAACAAAGCACCTGGGCTACGCACGCACGTATCGAACAGGTTGCAACCGATGACCTTTCGCTGGTGCGACCGGCAGCTGAAGAAATCTTCGTAATTGAACGGCAATGACAAGAGGCGCAGAAACAAAACAACAGACTGCACAGCGCTTCGCTGGCAGGACCACGCTGGTCATGGTGTGCTTCGCCATGTTCGCGTCTGCGCTTGTGGCGCGCGCCGTCTATCTGCAGGTGCTCGATAAAGACTTCCTGAATCAGCAGGCTGATACGCGGCACTTGCGCACGGAAAAGATTTCCGCCCACCGCGGCACCATTACCGACCGTAACGGTGAGCCGCTCGCGATCAGCACGCCGGTCGACAGCATCTGGGCCAATCCGAAAGAGTTTGCTGCCGCTGTCGACAGCATTCCGCAACTGGCGCGCATTCTCGAGCTGGATCAGCAAACTGTCATGCGCCGCGTTACGCGCAGCATGGACAAGGAGTTCCTGTACCTGAAGCGGCACATTTCGCCCGCGCAGGCGAAGCAGGTGCTCGACCTGAAGCTGCCGGGTATCAACGTGCAGCGCGAGTATCGCCGCTACTACCCGGCCTCAGAGGTCGCGGGACACCTGGTCGGATTTACGGACATTGATGACAGTGGCCAGGAAGGGCTTGAGCTCGCATTCAATCACTGGCTCGCCGGTGAGTCAGGCGCGAAGCGTGTGCTCAAGGATCGCCTTGGCCGCTCGGTCGAAAACGTCGCGAGCATACGTCCGCCGCACCATGGCAAGGACCTGCGCACCAGCATCGATCTGCGCGTCCAGTACCTTGCGTATCGCACGCTGAAAGCAGCCATCAAGACACACAACGCCAAGTCCGGCTCGATCGTTGTGCTCGACGTTAAAACCGGCGAAGTGCTGGCGATGGTGAATCAGCCGACGTACAACCCCAACGATCGTTCACAGCTGTTGCCGGCGCGCTATCGGAATCGCGCCATCACGGACATCTTTGAGCCGGGTTCAAGCATCAAACCGCTGGTCATTGCCTCGGCGCTCGAAAGCGGCGAGTACCGGCCAAGCAGCATCGTCGACACGTCACCGGGTTTCGTTGTCGTGGGTCCGAAGAGGATCGCCGACAGCAACAACCTGGGACGCATTAGCCTGACAACAATCCTTGCGCGCTCGTCCAACGTCGGCGTTACCAAGCTTGCGATGACGCTGCAGCCGGACCAGCTGTGGGGCACCATGGCGCAGTTCGGCCTGGGGTCACTGACAAGCAGTGGTTTCCCCGGCGAGTCTGCGGGTGCCCTGATCCCGTATAACCAGTGGCGACCCATCAACCAGGCGACACTCGCCTATGGCTACGGTGTGTCGGTAACGCCGCTGCAGCTGGCGCACGCCTACGCGACGCTTGGCAGCAACGGAGTGATGCGGCCGATTTCGCTGGTCGCTCTGGATGAGCCCAACGAGGGGGAGAGTGTCATCTCCGCGGATACCGCCATCGCCGTGCGGCGCATGATGGAAGAAGTGGTTCGCCCTGGCGGCACTGGCACCAAAGCGTCTATTGCCGGATACCGCGTTGCGGGCAAGACCGGGACGGCCTGGAAATTCTCCACGGGCGGTTACTCGGAAGACGAATACATTTCCATCTTCGCGGGCCTGGCGCCGGCGAGCGACCCGCGCCTGGCGACAGTTGTGGTCATTGACGAGCCGCGCGGCGAGCTTTACTACGGCAGTGATGTTGCCGCGCCGGTTTTCGCCGATGTGATGTCGGAATCCCTGCGTTTGCTGGCGGTCGCTCCCGACGCGCTGCCCGCCAGGGATCCCGGTTCGGTGATGCAGGCAATGAGTCGATGAGCATGCCAGCCGAAACTTATCAGACATCGACCACCCTCAACGAATTGCTGCAGGGTTTTGTCGACGCGCCCGCAATCGAGATCAAGGGCATTGCAAGTGACAGCCGGCAGTTGTCGCAGGGCTACCTGTTCCTGGCAGTCAAGGGTGCGTCGCAGCACGGACTCGAGTTTGTCGATGCAGCCGTCAGGGCAGGCGTAGCCGCCATTGTCTACGACGAGTCGACAGCCGATGCCGTGCCCACCGAAGTTGGAATTCCGCTGCTTGGTGTGCCGCAGTTGGCGCAACATCTCGGCGCGATCGCGGATCGTTACTATGCTCATCCGTCAACACAACTTGCTGTGTACGCGGTAACCGGCACCAATGGCAAGACCACGGTCGCCAGCATGATTGCACAGTGTCTGCAGCGACTCGACCGCCGTTGCGCCTACCTCGGTACCCTGAATAACGAACTGACAACGCCGCCGCCGGTTGAGTTGCACGGCATACTCGCCGAGTTTCGTGACGATGGCGCAACTGACGCGGCCATCGAAGTGTCGTCGCATGCGCTCGCGCAGAATCGTACAGATAGTGTGCGCATTGACACCGCACTGTTCACCAACCTGTCCCGCGATCACCTCGATTATCACGCCGATATGCGCGACTACGGCGAAGCGAAAGCGCGACTGTTTCTTGAGTGCAATCCGTCGCACAGCATTATCAACATTGACGATGAATTTGCTGCGCAGCTCGCAACGCGTTGCGTGTCAGAGGTAACGGTTGTGTCTGCCGATGTGAGTCGCGCTGCTGACGTTCGTCCTTACGTTTTCGCAAAACGAGTTACGGCGCACAACAACGGTTTTGACGTCGACGTGCAAAGCAGCTTCGGTGCCGGTCAGTTCAGCCTCGCAATGCCCGGCGACTTCAACGTTGCCAACGCGCTGTTGACGCTCGCGCTGCTACTTCACAAGGGTATCGCTATTGACGCTGCCTGCAGTGCCTTGTCGGTGGTAACGGCACCGTTGGGACGCATGCAGGCGATTGACGGCCCACGTCAGGCCCCTGCGGTCTACGTCGACTTCGCGCACACGCCGGACGCCCTGCAAGCCGCCTTGCAGGCACTGCGAGCACACTGCAATGGCCGCATCTGGGTGGTGTTTGGTTGTGGTGGCGACAGGGACAAAGGTAAGCGCGCCCTGATGGGTCGCGTGGCACAGCGCCTCGCAGACCAGGTGGTCGTGAGCAGCGACAACCCGCGCAATGAGCCGGCCTCCAGCATCATTGACGATATTGTCGCGGGGCTTGCGAGCCCAGCGGCGGCGACAGTTATCGAGGATCGTGCAACAGCAATTGCGTGGGCTATTAGCAGCGCAGCTGCTGCCGACATCGTACTGATCGCCGGCAAGGGTCACGAGCAATACCAGCAAATCGGTGCAGAGCGGATACCGTTCTCGGACCAAAGCGTCGCGGCGGCATGCCTTGCGGCACGCGGGGAGGGCGAATGAACACGACGCTTTCTGCCGCGGCCGAGATGATGCAGGGCAGCTTGCACGGCGACGATCGTGACTTCGACGGTGTCAGCATCGACACGCGCAGCCTCGAAAGTGGCCAGCTGTTTGTCGCGATCAGCGGTCCGAACTTTGACGGCCACGAATTTGTTGCGCAGGCGGCGGGTCGCGGTGCCGCCGCCGCCGTTGTCAGCAAGATGACAGATAGTGCGATTGCACAAATAGAGGTTGACGATACGCGCATCGCGCTCGGGCAACTCGGCTCCGCGTGGCGTGACCAGCAACAGGTGCGGGTCGTCGGCATCACCGGCAGCAATGGCAAGACCACACTGAAGGAACTGACGGCGGCTTGCCTGTCACAGTCGGCCGCGACGCTCGCGACGCATGGCAATCTGAACAATGACTACGGCGTACCGCTGATGTTGAGTCGCATTGGCAGTGAGCATCGTTACGCGGTCATCGAAATGGGCGCTAACCACGCCGGCGAGATCGCCTACCTGACGTCACTGGCCAGGCCGGACGTCGTTGCGATCACCAATGCAGGTGCTGCCCATCTTGAGGGCTTTGGTTCGATCAAAGGTGTGTCGCGCGCCAAGGGCGAAATCCTGCAAGGCGAAAAGCGCCCGGCAGTAGCCGTCCTGAATGCTGACGACGACTACTTCGATTACTGGCAGTCATGTGCAAGCGATATCCAGGTCATCAGCTTTGGCATAGATGGCAAGGCTGATGTCAGTGCAACTGACATTGAGTTGCGCGGCGATGCCAGCAGCTTTGAACTGCGCCTGCCGTCGGCAAGCACTGCCATTGCGCTGCCGCTTGCCGGGCTTCACAACGTACGCAATGCCTGCGCCGCCGCGGCGATCGCGCACGCGCTCGGCATTGACGCCGCGCAGATCAAGCGCGGGCTCGAGTCTGTCGTTCCGGTGTCCGGGCGGCTGCAGGCACTGCCGGGAGTCAACGGTGCCACGTTGTATGACGACAGCTACAACGCGAACCCGCTCTCTGTGGTTGCCGCAGGTGAATTCATTGCCAGCTTGCCGGGCCGCACCTGGCTGCTGCTCGGCGACATGGCTGAACTGGGGGACGATGCAACGGAAATGCATCACGGGGTTGGAGCCGCACTGCGGCGGGCCGGTGTCAACCGGCTCGCTGCGACCGGTGCTCTGTCCACAGCAACTGTTGCCGCATTCGGCGACGGTGCCGACTGGTACCCGGATGTGAATGCAATGCTGGATGCGGTCCTGCCAGAGATAGACGGCGATGACGTCGTACTCGTTAAGGGTTCACGCTCGATGCGCATGGAGCGCGTTGTCGACGGTCTGCGTGCACCACAGACAATGTGCAGGGAGGCCTGATCGTGCTGCTGTATCTCACTAACTACCTGGCACAGTTTGAAAGCGGCTTTAACGTTTTCAACTACCTGACGCTGCGCGCAATTCTCGGCGCGCTGACCGCGCTTGTGATGTCCTTCATTGTTGGCCCGCGGATGATCGCGAAGCTCAGCATCAAGCAATTGGGGCAGCCGGTTCGCGACGACGGCCCTGCAACACATCTGCTTAAAGCGGGCACCCCGACGATGGGCGGCGCGCTGATCCTCACGGCGATCGCGATCAGCACCCTGTTGTGGGCCGACCTCGAAAATCATTTTGTGTGGATCGTGTTGTTTGTCACGTTCTCATTTGGCGTCATCGGCTTTGTCGATGACTACAAGAAACTGGTCTTGCAGAACCCGAAAGGCATTTCTGCAAAACAGAAGTTCTTCTGGCAGTCGGTCGCGGCAATTGTCGCGGCCACCGCTTTGTACGTCACGGCGACTGATGAAGTTTCCACTTCTCTGCTCATTCCTTACTTCAAGGATCTTGCCATTCCCCTGGGCATTTTCCAGGTCGTCGTGACGTACTTCTTTATTGTTGGCTTCAGTAACGCCGTCAACCTGACGGACGGACTCGACGGCCTCGCGATCATGCCGACGGTGATGGTTGGCAGCGCGCTCGGAATATTCGCCTACCTCACTGGCAACGTGAACTTCGCGGAGTACCTCGATATTCCGTACGTCGCCGGCACCGGAGAAGTGCTGGTGTTCTGCGCAGCCATGGCGGGTGCGGGGCTGGGCTTTCTCTGGTTCAACACCTACCCGGCGGAAGTGTTCATGGGCGACATCGGTGCACTGGCACTCGGTGCGGCGCTCGGCGTTGTTGCGGTTGTGGTGCGCCAGGAAATCGTCCTCGCAATCATGGGCGGCGTATTCGTCGTAGAGACGCTGTCCGTCGTCATCCAGGTGGCCTCGTTCAAGCTCACTGGCAAGCGCGTGTTCCGCATGGCGCCGCTGCACCATCACTTCGAACTGAAAGGCTGGGCCGAGCCTACCGTGATTGTTCGCTTCTGGATTATTACGGTCATCCTCGTGCTGATCGGGCTCGCGAGTCTGAAAATACGATGAGCAGAGTCAGCAAAACAACTGCGGCTGAGAAGGACTTCGTGTTCGGGTTGGGCGCGACAGGCCTCTCGGTAGCACGCTACCTGAAGCGCATCGATCGTGATGCGACCTTCTTTGATACGCGTGAACAGCCGCCGGGCCAGGACAAGCTCGCAGACCTGTGGCCGGACGCAGAACTCCGCCGTGAAGACGACAAGTTGCCCAGGGGCATTACGCGTGTCGTCGTATCGCCCGGCATATCGGATAAGCATCCGTTGCTCGCGGACGCGCGCAAGTCAAAGCTCGAGATTGTGTCTGACATCGAGTTGTTTGCCCGCGAAGCGACTGCGCCGTTCGTTGCTGTTACCGGCTCGAACGGCAAGAGCACAGTGACAACGCTGCTGTATCACATGTCTCGCGCATCAGGCCGCAAGGTGCTGGCAGGCGGCAATCTTGGCGAGCCGGCACTGGATCTGCTGGAAAAGGACACGCCGGATCTGTACGTGCTTGAGCTGTCGAGTTTTCAGCTGCAGCGAACCGCCGCCCTGCCGGCAGAGGTTGCAGTGCTGCTGAATGTCACTCCCGATCATCTTGACTGGCATGCCAGCGAAGAAGAATACCGCGACGCGAAGTACCGTGTGTTCAATGAGGCCCGGGCTGCTGTCTACAACCGCGCCGACGAACGCGCCTGCAAGATCGCAGAAGATTTCGAGAAATCGGTCAGCTTTGGGCTGGATCTGCCAGGTGAAGGTGAGTACGGCATTCGTGTCGAAGACGATGTCGAATATCTTGCACGCGGCGATGCATTGCTGATCGCAAGTCACGAGCTGGCGATGTTTGGCGTGCACAACCAGGCGAACGCACTGGCAGCGTTGGCAGCCGGCGAGCTGCTGGGTCTGGAGATGCCTGCCATGCTGCAGGTGCTCGCAGAATTCCCGGGCTTGCCGCATCGCATGCAACACGTGGCCCGCATCTCTGCCGTCGACTACATCAATGATTCCAAGGCAACCAATGTTGCTGCTGCGATTGCATCAATCAACTCGGTCGACGGCATGCTGGTGTTGATTGCCGGTGGTGATGGAAAAGGAGGCGAGTTCAGCGAGCTGTCGGAGCCTCTTGAGAAAAAACTGCGCGCCGCCGTGCTGATCGGCAAAGACGCGGTCAAGATCGCTGATTCGCTCGACACCATGATGCCGGTCTGCTTTGCCGACGACATGCAGGAAGCGGTGCGCATTGCCGCGCGCCAGGCCGAGTCCGAAGACACGGTGTTGCTGGCGCCGGCTTGCGCAAGTCTCGACCAGTACGACAACTACATGGCGCGCGGTGACGCGTTCTGTGAAGCGGTGGAGGCGCTGAAGCGATGACAGCCCATAGCGCCATGATGCCGTTCCCCGCACGCCTTCGCACCGAGCTGAAGCTCGACCCGGTGTTGCTGACGATCGTGCTGACCTTGCTGCTTGGCGGCTTCGTCATCCTCGCATCGGCATCAACTTCGATCTCCGACAACATCGTCGGTAATCCCTTTCATTACCTGCAGCGGCAACTGCTCGCTGCAGTAATTGGTTGTGCCTGCGGCATCGTCTGCCTGTTCGTGCCGATGCAGGTCTGGCGCACGCTCGGACCACTGCTGCTGCTCGGCGGACTCGGCCTGTTGCTGGTCGTGTTAGTCCCGGGTGTAGGTTACGAAGTCAACGGCGCGCGGCGCTGGATCCGGGTCGGCATCATGAACCTGCAGGTCTCGGAGCCTGCACGTCTGTGCCTGATCCTGTATCTCGCAGGCTACCTTGTGCGTCGGCAGAAGGATGTTCGCGAGCGCTTCGTTGGCTTCCTGCGACCGATGCTGCTGTTGTCGCTGGCCTGTGCCGCGCTGCTGGCGGAACCGGATTTTGGTGCGTCTGTCGTGTTGCTCGCGACGGCGCTGGCCATGCTGTTCGTCGCAGGTGCGCGTATTCGCGACTTCCTGCTGTTCTTCTCTGCCGCGGTCGTTGCCATGGCCGCGCTGGCCATCGCGTCGCCTTATCGCATGAAGCGCCTGACGGTGTTCCTTGATCCGTGGGCCGATCCGTATAACTCCGGCTTCCAGCTGACGCAGTCACTGATCGCCATTGGCCGCGGCGAGTGGTTCGGCGTCGGTCTCGGTGACAGCGTGCAGAAGCTCTTCTACCTGCCGGAGGCGCATACCGATTTCGTCTTCGCGGTGTACGCCGAAGAGTTTGGTCTGCTTGGCTCGCTGCTGCTCATCGCGCTGTTCCTGGTGCTGCTGTGGCGCATCTTCAGTCTCGCGCGGCGCGCTGTGGATATGGAGCGCTATTTTGAAGCCTATTTCGCCATCGGCATTGGCACCTGGCTCGGCTTGCAGGCGTTTATTAACGTCGGCGTTAACATGGGCATGCTGCCGACCAAGGGACTGACGCTGCCGCTGATCAGCTATGGACGCAGCAGCCTGATTGTCACCCTGATCGCGATCGCCATGCTGATGCGTGTGCACCACGAGCTGGTTGTCGATGCGCGCCCCGTAAATCGCAAACGCAGGCGCAAGAAATGAGCGCGCGGCCGATCATGATCATGGCAGGTGGCACCGGCGGACACGTGTATCCGGCGCTGGCCGTCGCACGCGCACTGCAGGGTGCGGGCCAGGAAGTGTTCTGGCTCGGTACTCAGCGCGGGCTGGAAGCACGCGTAATTCCCCTGAACAACATCGACATAGAGTGGATCAGTGTCAAAGGTCTGCGCCGCAAAGGCGCCGTCGCACTGCTGCTCGCACCGTTTCAAATGGCATGGGCTCTGCTGCAGGCGTTACGCGTCATCCTGCGCCGGCGCCCGGCCGCTGTGCTTGGCATGGGCGGATTCGCAAGTGGCCCGGGCGGCGTCGCCGCGTGGCTCACCCGCAAGCCGCTCGTGATTCATGAACAGAATGCGGCCGCTGGCCTCACTAACCGACTTCTGGCGCGTTTTGCCCGGGTTGTGCTGCAAGCCTTCCCGGGCAGTTTTAATTCCAATGTCGCGGTGCAAACCGTCGGCAACCCGGTGCGCGAAGATATCGCGGCCGTAGCGTCACCGGCACAGCGTTACCCGCTGCGCGATGGCGCCCTGCGTTTGCTGGTGCTGGGTGGCAGCCAGGGCGCACTGGCGCTGAACAGGACTGTACCCGAAGCACTTGCCGACCTGGATGCGGCAGTACGACCTATCGTGCGCCACCAGTGTGGCGAAGCAACACTGGATATCGCACAGCATGCCTACGAGCAGGCCGATGTCGATGTCGAGCTGCTGCCGTTTATCGAGGACATGGCCAGTGCTTATGCCTGGGCAGACCTGGTCGTTTGCCGGGCCGGTGCGCTGACGGTAGCCGAACTCTGCGCCGTCGGCCTGCCAGCGTTGTTCATCCCTTACCCGGCCGCGGTTGATGACCACCAGACACGCAATGCCGAACAGATGGCAGCGGCGGGTGCCGCACAGATCATCCAGGAGTGCGACCTCACCGCAGACAGCCTGGCGACGAACCTGCGCGAGTGGCTCACAACGCGTGTACACCTTCAGGACAGGGCGGAGAAAGCGCGCGCACTCGCCGTGCCGGACGCGTTGCAGCGCATCAGCAACATCATGCTGCAGCAGGCGGGGGTGCTCGCATGATCAAGAGAATGCGTCGCATCCATCGCGTGCACTTCGTCGGTATCGGCGGCTCCGGCATGTCGGGCATTGCGGAAGTCATGCTCAGCCTGGGCTATGACGTGCAGGGTTCCGACCTCAAAGCGAACAAACAGACACAGCGTCTTGAAGCTCAGGGCGCAACCATCTTCATCGGCCACGCTGCAGACAATCTGCGTAATACAGATGCCGTAGTCGTCTCCAGCGCGGTCGATGAAACCAATCCGGAAGTGGCAGCAGCGCGCGAGCGCCGCATGCCGGTCGTCAGCCGCGCCGAAATGCTGGCGGAACTGATGCGCTTCCGCTTCTCGGTGGCCGTTGCCGGTACCCACGGCAAGACCACAACGACGAGTCTGGTCGCATCGGTCATGGCCGAGGGCGGGCTCGACCCGACCTTTGTGATCGGTGGCCGTCTGAAGAGCGCCGACGCCAATGCCAGGCTGGGGCAGGGTGACTACCTGGTTGCCGAAGCAGACGAAAGTGATGCCTCGTTCGTGCACCTGAAGCCGATGCTCGCCGTCGTAACCAATATCGATGCCGATCACATGTCGACCTACGACGGCGACATTGAGAAATTGCGCGCGGGCTTCATCGAATTTCTGCACAACCTGCCGTTCTACGGGCTGGCGGTTGTCTGTATCGACGATCCGGGCGTCAATGAAGTTGTTGGCGATATCGGTCGCACTGTCATGACCTACGGCACCAGTCCCGAGGCGGATGTACGTGCAGAAAATGTTGTCTTTGCTGCAGGCCTGACCACCTTTGATGTTGTGCGCGGCGAAGGCAGTGAGCCGCTGCACGTGTCGCTGCGGCTGCCGGGAATGCACAACGTCCGCAACGCACTGGCAGCGATTGCGGTAGCGAGTGAGTTGCAGGTGAGCGACGCGGCCGTGATTGCGGCGCTGCAAAAATTCGAAGGTATTGACCGTCGCTTCCAGCACCACGGCGACATCGAAACAAGCGCCGGCAAGGTGATGCTCGTTGACGACTACGGGCACCATCCGACCGAGCTGGCGGCGACGCTGTCGGCTGCGCGCACTGGCTGGCCGGACAAACGCATCGTGCTGGCATTCCAGCCACATCGATTCACACGCACACGTGACCTGCTCGATGACTTTGCGAGCGTGTTGTCCGAGGTGGACGTGCTCGTACTTCTGGATGTTTACGCGGCCGGCGAAGCACCGATTGCCGGTGCGGACGGCCGTTCACTGGCGCGCGCGATTCGCTCACGCGGTGCCGTAGAGCCCGTTTTCATTGAGACGCTCGACGAGCTGCCGCAGGTGCTTGCAGGGCTGCTTGCCGACGGCGACTTGTTATTGACCATGGGTGCCGGTGACATAGGTGCCTTCTCTGCAACGCTCCCGCAGCGACTGGCGAGCAAGCCATCGCTAAAGGTGTACTCATGATTGCGGCGCAGCTCGACATGACTGTTGCCGGTGAGCTCCGCTATGACGAGCCGATGAGCAAGCACACCTCCTGGCGCGTGGGCGGACCGGCCGATGTGTTCTTCCGGCCAGCAAGCGTCGAGGACCTTGCGAAGTTTCTGCGCGAGCTCGATGAAGAGACACCGATTTTCTGGCATGGCGCGGGCACCAATCTGCTGGTGCGAGATGGTGGCATTCGCGGCGTCGTGATTGCCGCAACGCGCATGCTGCGCGATATCGAGCGAGTCGACTCGCTGACGGTTCGTGCCGGCGCGGGTGTGCCTTGCACACAACTTGCGCGGCAATGCATTCGCTGGGGCCTTGGGCCGTCAGAATTCTTCGCCGGTATTCCCGGCAGTGTCGGCGGTGCACTCACGATGAACGCTGGCGCGCATGGCGGCGAGACCTGGGAGCGAGTTGCGTCTGTACGCAGCATCGATCGCAGCGGAGTCATTCACGACCGCGAGCCTTCTGACTACACGGTTGCCTATCGCAGCGTCAAAGGCCCGGCCAACGAGTGGTTCCTGGAGGGCACGTTCCAGTTTGATCCTGATGTGCAGCCGAGCATGGAAGCCATGCAGGCGATGCTGCAGCGTCGCAGCGATACGCAACCCCTGGGTCTGCCGAGTTGCGGCTCAGTCTTCAGGAATCCGCCGGGCGATCATTCGGCGCGACTTATCGAAGCGGCTGGACTCAAGGGGCGTCGCATTGGTGGTGCGGAAGTTTCGGAGAAACATGCCAATTTCATCATCAATACCGGCGATGCCAGCGCAGCAGATATTGAGCAGCTGATCGAGTTAGTACAACAGACGGTCCGGGATGTACACGGTGTTGAGCTGCGCCACGAAGTCCGCATGGTCGGCGAGGTGGTGTCATGAGCGCTGCGAGTGATTTCGGCCGCGTTGCAGTCATGTACGGTGGCTTCTCTAACGAGCGCGAAGTGTCGCTGGATACGGGCACCGCGGTGCTTGCTGCGTTGCAGGCCAGGGGCGTCGATGCGCACGGCTGGGATCCCGCCGAGAAAAGCCTGGCCGAATTTCCAGCCGCCGGTTTCGACCGCGTCTGGATTGCGCTGCATGGCCCCGGTGGCGAAGACGGTGCCCTGCAGGGCGCGTTGCAGTGGCTCAATGTTCCCTACACCGGCAGCGGCGTGATGGCGTCCGCACTGGCAATGGACAAGGTCCGCAGCAAGCACCTGTTTGATGCGGCCGGCATACCGACGCCCGAGTATGCGGTCATCGCTGATGTTCATGAGGCATCCGTTGCCGCCGAGAAGATCGGCTTCCCTTTAATCGTCAAACCGTCAGGCGAAGGCTCAAGCGTGGGCATGTCGAAAGTGTTCGAGCGCGCTGAGCTTGCCGATGCGGTTGCAAGCGCGTTGCGCTACAGCAATGTCGCGCTGGTTGAGCGCTGCATCGTCGGCGAGGAACACACCGTAGCAATTCTGCAGGGCGAAGCGCTGCCGAGTATTCGCATCGAGACGCCACGCGTATTTTACGACTACCGGGCGAAATACGAATCCGACCGGACGCAGTACCACTGTCCCGGTACCGCGTCGCCGGAGATCGAGAGCGACTACGCAGCACTGGCACTCGCGGCATTCGCAGAGCTGGGTTGCAGCGGCTGGGGTCGGGTTGACTTCATGACGGGAGAAGATGGTCAGCCGCTGGTGCTCGAGGCAAACACCGTGCCCGGCATGACCAGCCACAGCCTGGTACCGATGGCTGCGAAGCAGGCCGGCATCGATTTTGAAGAACTGTGCTGGCGCATCCTGGAGACCTCCTATGGCGCGTAAGCAGGCGCGGCGGCGCACCCAGAAAAAGACCCGGCAGTTCAAGCTGCCGCGTATCGCCGTCGGTCGGCTGCTCGTGCCGCTGATGGCGATTGCTGTCATTGCAGGAACCTATCAGCTGAGCACGATGATGCTTGATCGCGAGATTCAATCCATCGAGATCAGCGGACCGTTCCAGCGCGTGACGGCGCTACAGATCGAAGAAGCTATCAGCGGCGAAATCGACAAAGGCTTTCTCGGTGCCGACCTGGGCCGCATGCAGGAACAAATCGTCGCCCTCGAGTGGATAGATCTCGCGCTGGTCGCGAGGCGCTGGCCGAATCGCATCAAGGTAACGGTTACCGAACAGGTACCGGCTGCGACCTGGGGTGAGCGCGGACTGCTTAATACCCGTGGCGAGTTATTCGTCATCGAGGCGCGCCACGTGCCAGCCGAACTGCCACGCCTCAGCGGTCCGGACGACAAGTCTGCAGAAGTGGCGAAGCGTTACCTGGCCATTCGCGACCAGTTGATTCCGGTTGGTCTTGACGTCAGGAGCGTGACGCTGGATCCGCGCGGTGCGTGGGAAATGCAATTGAGCAACGGCGTCGAGATCCGCCTCGGACGGCGCGACGTCGATGCTCGCACGTCGCTGTTTCTCGACATCGTTGCCAACATCGTTACCGGCCGCGCTGCAGAAATTGATTACGTGGACATGCGTTACAGCAATGGCTTCACGATCGGCTGGAACGACGAATCACGAACACCGGTTGAAGACGCAGAGGATGCGGACTCAGGAATGCTCGCTGCCAGGGGAATTGAATAGATGTCGAAGCGCGGTGATAAAAACATGATAGTCGGCCTGGATATCGGCACCTCGAAGGTCGTCGCGATCGTCGGCGAGGTAAACGAGGAAGGCAATATTGAAGTTGTCGGCATCGGCTCGCACCCCTCGCGGGGGCTGAAGAAGGGTGTTGTCGTCAACATCGAGTCGACCGTGCATTCGATTCAGCGCGCCGTCGAAGAGGCCGAGCTGATGGCCGGCTGTGACATTCACTCGGTCTATACCGGTATCGCCGGCAGTCACGTTCGCAGCCTGAATTCGCATGGCATCGTCGCGATACGCGACAAGGAGGTCAGCGCAAGTGACGTTGACCGGGTGATCGACGCGGCGCGTGCTGTGGCAATTCCGGCCGACCAGAAAATTCTGCACATCCTGCCGCAGGAATTCGTTATCGATAACCAGGAAGGCATTCGCGAGCCGGTCGGCATGTCCGGGGTTCGCCTGGAAGCCAAGGTGCACATGGTGACCGGTGCCGAGTCGGCCGCGCAGAACATCGTCAAATGTGTGCAGCGCTGTGGACTCGAGGTTGATGACATCGTGCTTGAGCAGCTGGCATCCAGCTACGCAGTACTGACCGACGATGAGAAAGAGCTGGGCTCCTGCATTGTCGACATTGGCGGCGGCACAACGGACATCGCGGTATTTCTCGGCGGCGCTATTCAGCACACGGCAGTGATCCCGATCGCCGGTGACCAGGTCACCAACGATATCGCTGTGTCGATGCGCACGCCGACGCAGTACGCCGAAGAAATCAAGATCAAGTACGCCTGCGCGTTGTCGCAGCTGGCGAACCCGGACGAAACCATCGAGGTGCCGAGTGTCGGTGACCGGCCGCCGCGACGACTGGCACGACAGACTCTGGCCGAGATTGTCGAGCCACGCTACGAAGAACTGTTTGGGCTGATTCGCGATGAGCTCAGGAGAAGCGGCTTCGAGGAGCTGATAGCCGCAGGCATCGTGATTACCGGCGGCAGCGCAAAGATGGAAGGCGCAGTTGAGCTGGCAGAAGAAGTTTTCCATATGCCCGTGCGGCTGGGTTCACCCCAGTACGTTGAGGGGCTTATGGATGTTGTACGGAATCCGATACACGCAACCGGCGTTGGCCTGCTGCTGTACGGCAACGAAAATTTGTCCAGGCGCGATAACCGGTCGACACCGATCGGCGGCAACCTGGGGGAAGTTTGGGATCGAATGAAAGCGTGGTTTAGCGGCCACTTTTAATAATAGCGGAGGAACTATCAATGTTTGAATTAATGGATACGCACAGCCAAAGTGCCGTGATCAAGGTGATCGGCGTTGGCGGCGGTGGCGGAAACGCTGTCGCGCATATGGTCGACACCGGTATCGACGGCGTCGAATTCATCTGCGCGAATACGGACGCACAGGCCCTCGCGGGTTCGCGCGTACGCACATCGCTGCAGATTGGTTGCAATATTACGAAGGGACTCGGTGCGGGCGCAGATCCCGATGTCGGTCGCCAGGCGGCGATGGAAGATCGCGATCGCATTTGCGAAGCAATCGAAGGTGCTGACATGCTCTTCATCACGGCAGGCATGGGTGGTGGTACCGGCACCGGTGCGACACCGGTTGTCGCGCAGGTTGCCAAGGAACTCGGCATTCTCACAGTTGCCGTTGTGACGCGGCCGTTCGTCATGGAAGGTGGCAAGCGCAAGCAGATTGCTGACCATGGCATCGCGGAACTTGGCAAGTACGTCGATTCCCTGATCACGATTCCGAACGAGAAGCTGCTGACGGTGCTTGGTGGAGAAACCACACTGCTCGACGCTTTCGCGGCAGCCAACCAGGTACTGCAGGGTGCAGTACAGGGCATCGCCGAGCTGATCACACGACCTGGCCTGATTAACGTCGACTTTGCTGACGTGAAGACGGTCATGGCTGAGATGGGCATGGCGATGATGGGCTCAGGCGAATCCTCGGGTGAGGACCGTGCGCGCGAAGCCGCAGAAGCTGCTATCTCGAGTCCGTTGCTTGAGGACATCAATATTGCAGGCGCCAACGGCATCCTTGTTAATGTCACGGCTGGCATGGACCTGTCGATTGGCGAGTTCCAGGAAGTCGGTAACACGATCAAGGAATTTGCGTCTGACGACGCCACTGTCGTCGTGGGTACGGTGATCGACCCGGAAATGACGGATCGCATTCGCGTAACCGTCGTTGCCACCGGACTGGGCAAGAGCGCGGTGAATGCCGAACAGCCAATGCGTATCGTGCGGCGCGCGGCCCGACAGGAAGAGCCGAACTACCAAACGCTCGACAAGCCAACTGTGCAGCGTCAGCGCGCTGTCGGTGACGGTCTCGAAGCGGGCCCGGCACTGCAGGAAGAACTGCTGGATATTCCGGCATTCCTGCGCCGCCAGGCCGACTAGGGAAAGGGAAGCTAACCTCCGCTAGGCTGGCCCGGGCAACCGGGCCGGCTGCTTCCCAGCCGCCGCAGCCGGAACCTCACTTTATCTCTTAAAGAGTGCTGCTAAGCGGTTGAATTTGAGGTGAAACGCCTTACAACACTACACAATCGTGACAATTCGGAATATTCTTGTGCCCATGCTGCGACAACGAACTCTCAAATCAACCATCCGAGCCACAGGCGTAGGCCTGCACTCAGGTGAGAAGGTCTACATGACTCTTCGACCCGCGGCGCCCAATTCAGGCATCACGTTTCGTCGTGTTGATCTTGACCACCCGGTCGACATTCCGGCAGATCCTTTGCTCGTCGGCGAGACGATGCTGGGCACAACCCTGGTCAAAGACGGAGCGCGCGTTGCCACCGTTGAACACCTGATGTCGGCGCTTGCCGGGCTCGGCATTGATAATCTCCATGTTGATCTCTCGGCTGCCGAAGTTCCGATTATGGACGGCAGTGCCGGCCCCTTCGTGTTCCTGTTGCAGTCTGCCGGCATTGAAGAACAAAATGCCGCGAAGAAATTCATACGCGTGAAAAAGACCGTTCGTGTTGAGGACGGTGACAAGTGGGCAGAGTTACATCCATTCAACGGTTTCAAGGTGAACTTTGAAATCTCGTTTAATCACCCCGTATTTAACAAGCTCGAACAGCAGGCAACCATCGACTTTTCAACGACCTCTTTTTTGAAGGAAGTCAGTCGCGCTCGCACGTTCTGTTTTCTGCGCGATGTCGAAGCGCTACGCGAACGCAACCTGACACTCGGCGGCAGCATGGATAACGCGCTGGTGCTGGACGACTACCGAATTCTTAATGAAGATGGATTGCGCTATGCGAATGAATTCCTGATCCACAAAATTCTCGATGCAATCGGTGACGTGTACCTGTTGGGGCACAGCCTGATTGGCGAATTGCGCGCCTACAAATCCGGGCACGATCTGAATAACAAGTTGCTGCGTGCGATGCTTGCTGACCAGAGCGCCTGGGAAGAGGTCACTTACGAGGATCAGAAGAAAGCGCCGATCTCTTACGCGCAGCCCGTATACGCCTGAAGTGGAGTCAGCATTGCTTGAGGCGCACCGCAACTCGATCGAAAAATTGTCAGCCGGCCTGGCAGACTAACGAACCGCTAGGGCGATTGCGCGACGCTGACAGTGCAGGAGGTCACCTCGGCCCCTGATTCGCGTGCCGCGGCCATGAGTTGCTCGCCTTCGAAGCGCAGGCGGGCGGCCCACGCGGATGACGCACAGATGACGACCAGCTCCCCGCTGTCGCGAATATTCGCGGCGACAATGCCATCGGCGAGATCCGCGGGCAGCGCTGTGCTCAGCGTGCTGGCAAGCTCCCCCATGGCTTTTGCGCGGCGGATGACATCGCCAAGGCCCCCGTCGTTATTGGGGTTGAGCAGTTTTTGCAGGCTTTTGGGGTCCATAGGAGTGTGACGCAGTTAGCGGTTTTGCGGCCAATCAGGTGACTTCTATCACCGTTCAGGCTCGGTCGCCTTGTAATGAAAACCGACATTATGCATAGTTTCGCTCACGACAAGGGCAAACCTGTTGAAAAACAGGGGCGCAAAACTACCGGTCTAAGGGACACGATCCTAGGACAGCGGGGCTACCGAAGTGAGCAGTAACACTAAAATGACAAGAATCAGCAGTGGCTGGTGGCACGGCAACGTGGGTGCCACCGCGGTCTGCGGACCAGCAAGAGCGGCAAACACGCGCGAGAGGCGCACGCAATGAACGTAGTCATCTTCGGCAAGGGTTTTGGTAAACCCCGGCAATTGAACCTGTCTGGTGCAGCCGCCAGTGCTGCGCTGGTTGTTGTATGCGGAATGATTGCGGCCATCGGCTATGTTGCGGGCTCCTGGCATTCATCAGTTACTGGCTCGGGCGTGAGCATGAATGAGTTTGCAGCCATCGAGCAGCAGCTTGGCTCGCAGCGCGAAGAGATTGGCAAGATCCGTGCAAAAAACGCAGACACGCTCGATGCACTGGCACTGCGCAGTGCGCAACTCACAGCACGCATGATTCGTCTCGATGCATTAGGCAGTCGATTGACTGACATGGCGGATATCGACGACGGCGAATTTGATTTCGATTCTGAGCCTGCTCTGGGTGGTCCGGAAGAGCCTGTCGCCGGTTCGGTTGAAATTCCCGAAGTCCTCGAGGCCATGCAGACGCTTGGCGAACAGCTAAACAGCCGTGAAGCGCAGCTCGATGTACTGGAAGCTGTGCTGATGAACAAGCAACTGGAAGATCGTGTTTACCCGCAGGGTCGTCCGGTTAACTCCGGTTGGTTGTCCTCCTACTTTGGAAAGCGTACCGATCCGTTCACTGGTAAACCAGCCAACCACACGGGCATCGATTTTGCCGGCAAGATGGGCGCAGAAATTATTGCGGTTGCCGATGGTGTTGTGACCTGGTCAGGAGACCGCTACGGCTACGGCATCATGGTTGAGATTAATCATGGCAACGGCTATTCAACTCGCTACGCGCATAACTCGGAAAACACGGTTGTCGTCGGCGATGAGGTCAAGAAGGGCCAGATCGTAGGCAAAATGGGTCAGACAGGTCGTGCGACCGGTCCGAACCTGCATTTTGAAGTGCTGCACAATGGCCGCCGAGTCAATCCGGTGGGCTTTATTCGCGACGCATCGAAATAAAAACGGGGTCAGGCCCTTTCAAACCTGAAAAATACCCATAAATCACTGCATTCGGTGACAAAAACCCGTGAAATTTCCGGGTCAGGTCGTAGAATATGCCGCTTGCCTGCCGTCGCGCAGGCATGACACCTTAGTTTTCTGCAGGAGGCCTCTGTGGCCAGTTTTCTGACACGCATTTTCGGCAGCCGCAATCAGCGCATGCTGCGCCAGTACAGCAAGACCGTAGAACAGATCAACGCCCTCGAAGAGGGCATCCAGGCGCTCTCTGACGAGCAATTGCGCGCCAAGACCGATGAGTTCAAGCAGCGTGTCGCGGATGGCGCCAGTTTGCAGGAGTTGCTGCCAGAGGCCTTCGCGGTAGCGCGTGAGGCGTCTGTCAGAACGATGCAAATGCGGCCATTCGATATGCAGCTGATCGGCGGCATGGTGCTGCACGATGGCAATATCGCGGAAATGCGCACGGGTGAGGGCAAGACCCTCGTTGCGACGCTGCCGGCCTATCTCAATGCACTCAGCGGCAACGGTGTTCATATCGTTACCGTCAACGAATACCTGGCACAGCGTGACGCAGACTGGATGCGGCCGATCTATGAGTTTCTGGGGCTTACTGTTGGTGTGACCAAGAGTGGCCAGACCCAGGAAGAAAAGCGCGCCGCGTACAGCTCCGATATTACCTACGCCACAAACAATGAGCTGGGCTTCGATTACCTCCGCGACAACCTGGCATTCTCACTCGAAGACAAGGCGCAGCGTGAACTGAATTTCGCGATCGTCGATGAGGTTGACTCCATCCTGATCGATGAGGCGCGGACGCCGCTGATCATTTCCGGTCCGGCGGAAGCCAGTACCGATCTGTACGCCAAGATCAACAAGGTGGTGCCGAAGCTCAAGGCGCACACCGAAATTGACGAGCCGCACAACTGGGACATCGCCACGAAGCAGGTCATCGTGCAGGGCGAAAGTGCCGAGCCAATGCTGCTGGAAGAAGCCATGCAACTGGCCGGCGAGCGCGAAGCGGACCTGGTCGTCGTTGATGACAGCAACAAACCGTTCACCTGCAAACTCGTGGGGCGTGGCGACTACACCCGCGATGAGAAGTCGAAACAGGCGCACATGACCGAAGAGGGTATGGAGCGTGTCGAGACTCTGATGGCCGAGGCAGGCCTGCTGGAACCTGGCGCCAGCCTTTACGACGCGGTGAATATTCGCCTGTTGCACCATCTCAACGCGGCGCTGCGGGCGCACGCAATCTATCAGCGCGACGTCGACTACATCGTCAAGGACGGCGAAGTGGTTATTGTCGACGAGTTCACCGGGCGCACGATGTCCGGGCGGCGCTGGTCGGATGGCCTGCACCAGGCCATCGAAGCCAAAGAGGGTGTGTCGATCAAGTCTGAGAACCAGACTGTCGCGTCGATCACATTCCAGAACTATTTCCGTCTGTACAACAATCTGTCCGGTATGACCGGCACTGCAGACACGGAAGCCTTCGAGTTCCAGAGCATTTACGGCCTCGAGGTTGTTGTCATTCCGACGCACAAACCGATGGTGCGCAAGGATCATGCGGATCTTGTCTACCTGTCACAGCACGGCAAGTTCGAAGCCATCATCGAAGACATCATCGATTGCCGTGAGCGCGGCCAGCCAGCGCTGGTGGGCACCACCTCGATTGAAACTTCGGAGCTGCTCTCGGGCCTGCTGAAGAAGCGCAAGATCGAACATGCCGTACTAAACGCCAAGCAACATGAGCGCGAAGCACAGATCGTGCAGCACGCCGGTCGGCCGGGCGCGATCACCATCGCCACCAACATGGCGGGCCGCGGTACCGATATTGTGCTGGGTGGCAGCCTGGATGCCGACGTGGACGAGGCCGGTGAGGGCGCTGATCTCGATGAACTGCAGGCGAAATGGCAGGAGCGCCACGAACAGGTGATGCAGGCGGGTGGCTTGCACATTATCGGCACCGAGCGCCACGAATCCCGCCGTATCGACAACCAGTTACGCGGCCGATCAGGACGCCAGGGTGACCCCGGCTCCAGTCGCTTCTACCTGTCGATGGAAGATACCTTGTGGCGGATTTTTGGCGACCCGGAGCGCACCAAGGCGCTGCTTTCCAGGGTCGGCATGCAGGAAGGCGAGGCGATCGAGAGCAAGTTGCTGTCGCGGCAGATTGAACGCGCACAGCGCAAGGTTGAAGCACACAACTTTGACATTCGAAAGAACCTGCTCGAATACGATGACGTCGCCAATGACCAGCGTAAGGTCGTCTACCATCAGCGCGCCGAACTCATGGAAGCCGACGAGATTGCTGATGCTGTCACTGCGATTCGCGATGAAGTCATCGATGAGACGGTTGAACAGTACATTCCGCCAGGCAGCCTGGAGGAGCAGTGGGATCCGGAAGGCCTGACGCAGGCGCTCGAGTCGGAGTTCGGTGTGCGTCTCGATGTTGCGGCGATGGTACGTCAGGACAAGACGCTCAAAGATGAGCAGATTGCCGAGAAAGCGCGCGAGGCAGCCAGGCAGGCCTACGAAACCAAGGAAGCCGAGATTGGCAGCGAGCTGATGCGCAGCGTCGAAAAGCAGATCATGCTGCGGCAACTCGATACACACTGGAAAGAACACCTTGCGGCCATGGACCATCTGCGACAGGGCATCGGACTGCGTTCCTATGCGCAGAAAAATCCGAAGCAGGAATACAAGCGCGAGGCGTTCGAGATGTTCGGCACTATGCTGGAGCAGGTCAAAATCGACACGATCAGCGTTTTGTCGCGCGTGCGTGTGCAAAGTGAGCAGGACCTCGAAGCGATGGCCGAGCGCCGCAGAGCGGCCGAAGCCATGCAGTATCGGCATGCGCAGGCATCCGCACTGGGTGGCGGTCAATCCGCAGGAGGAGATAGTCCGCCCGCAGCGCCACCGCCGGCGGCCGAGCCATTTCGGCGCGACGTACCAAAAGTCGGCCGCAATGAGCCATGTCCGTGTGGCTCGGGCAAGAAATTCAAGCAGTGCCACGGCAAGCTGAGCTGAGCTCAGCGACCAAAAAGCACCTCGATGTAGCTGCCGGTATTCTGCGCGATGCTGATGGCTGCGTGCTCGTCGCCGAGCGCGTGGGCGGCGGACCCTTCAATGGCATGTGGGAATTCCCCGGCGGCAAGATCAGCCCGGGGGAGACGGCGTTGCAGGCCTTGCGGCGTGAACTTGCGGAAGAAATTGGCATTACCGACCTGCACGCAAGCACCTTCATGAAGCTCCGTCATGAGTACCCTGATCGGATTGTCACTATCGAGTTTTTTCTGCTCGAGCGCTGGCAGCGAGAACCGCGGGGGCTGGAAGGCCAGCAGCTGCAATGGTGCGCCATCGCCGACCTCAACAGTCTGCCATTGTTACCTGCCGACCAGCCCGTCATTGAGGCGTTGCGCAATCTGAGCAGCTATAATTCCGCCACTCATCAGGAAAGCCACGCCAAATGACCAAACAGAAGCTGTCCATCATCATCCCGGCAAAGAACGAGTCGGCCGCTATAGGCCAGGTTGTTGCCAAGGCGACGTCGAGCTTCCCCGACGCGGAAGTCATCGTCGTAGACGATGGGTCGAGTGATGACACGGCCGCGGTCGCGGCAGCGGCGGGCGCAACGGTCATTTCCCACCCGGAAAGCCTCGGCAATGGGGCTGCGATAAAAAGCGGTGCGCGCGCGGCGAGCGGCGACGTGCTCGCAATGATGGATGCTGACGGCCAGCACGATGCCGGCGAGCTGGGCGCGCTTGCTCGAAAAACTCGAGCAGGGCTATGACATGGCAATCGGCGCGCGCAACGCCGGCTCGCATGCCAATGTTGGTCGCCTGTTTGCGAATGGCCTGTACAACAGTATCGCGACGATGCTGAGCGGCAGGAGGATCCCGGACCTGACGTCCGGCTTTCGGGCAGTTCGCGCAGACAAGTTTCGGCAGTTCCTGTACCTGCTGCCCAATGGGTTTTCCTACCCTACGACCATCACGATGGCATTCCTGCGATCCGGCTACCCTGTTTGTTTCGAACCCATTCCGGCAGCAAAGCGCGAGGGTAAAAGCCACATTCGGCCATTGCGTGACGGCGTGCGCTTTTTCGTCATCATCTTCAAGATTGCGACGCTGTACGCGCCGCTGAAAATATTCCTGCCAATCAGCGGCTTGTTTTTCGCAACCGGTCTGGGCTGGTATGTCTATACGTTTGCAACGGCAGCCCGTTTCACCAACATGAGCATGCTGCTGTTCAGCGCGGCCGTCATCGTGTTCCTGATTGGCCTTATCTCTGAACAGATCACGGCGCTCACCTTCAGCAAGTCCTGATCATGCGGCAGAATGTATTCGTGGTTGGTACGCGAGCACAGCTCGTCAAGCTCGCACCCGTATTGCGCATTGCGGTCGAGTCGGGCTTGCGCCACAACGTCTGGTTTACGGGTCAGCACAAAGAGTCAATTGACGACCTGATCGAGGACTTCGGCCTTGCAAGCGAATTCATCCTCCCGGAGCAGCGCAAGGAGCGTTCGAGTATTCTGCGGCAGCTGACCTGGTTCCCGGGCACGTTTCTGCGTTGTCGCAGCTATATCGCCGGCGTGAAGGTCTGGACAGGGCACGCGCCACTCGTGATTGTGCATGGCGGCACGCTGTCGACGTGGCTCGGCGCACTGGCGGCGCGTCTTGGCGGTGGCCATGTTGTGCACCTGGAGAGCGGCTTGAGTTCCGGCAAGCTGAGCGACCCGTTTCCGGAAGAAATACTGCGCCGCCTCACATTTCGCCTGACGCGTTTTGCGTTGTGCCCGAATGATGAAGCTTATGAACGTATGCGCGCGCTGCATACGCCGAAGGTCGTCCATACAGGTGAGAGTGCGAGCCCGGACTCTGCGGGACCTGCGACTGAGCGAGGTGCCCTGGACCCGGCCAGCTGTGCGATCGACGCGTTGCCTGCACCGGCGCATATCACAGTCGAGGCATTACTGAAGTGGTCAGGTCCGGTCGAAAAAGTCAGCAAATAGACAGGTAAAAAGTGACGTCGTGGCCGGTCTGCACGGCGCGACGGTCAATCGTCGACCATTCCAGGAAGCGCACTGTGAAGCGGTGCTGGCTGCCGCTGATTTCCGGAAACAGCATCGTCTCGCCGGGCAGGCTGACGCGCAACAGGCGGACATTCGAGTCTTTCTGCATGTTGTGCTGATACATGCCATTGATTGCGAGCTTTTCAGAGGCCTGCGCACTTTCTCGAATCAGCCACATGATTTCGCAGACGGCATCGCAGATCGGGCGGATGGCGCCGGTCCATTTTTCAATATCCTGCTGCCGGCGAGCGAACGGCTGCCGCAACCAGTGACTGTACTCGGGCAGATCGAACTCACAGGTGCCGCCCGGAATTGCGCTGCGATGCTTGATGGCATTGAGGAACTCGCAGTCCTTCAACGGTTGCAGGAATTGCGTGCCAGCAGCATTCAGCTGGGCACGACTGTCGTTCAGGTTGCCCACCAAAGAGTCAAGTCGCGCCGTGTCGACCCCGGGCTGGCTCTGGAAGCGCTGTAACACGCCGAGCTGGTGATCCAGCTCCTTGTGTACTTCGCTCCTGACATCGCCGCGCGACAATATCGCCATGACCTCGAGCAATGTGCCGATGGTGCTGCGTGTCGCCCAGGTGGCGTCATCCTCGAGGTTATAGAGCATCTGCTGGTAGAGAAACTCGAGCCTCAGGAAGGTCCGCATACGCTCGGACAGAGGCTGCTCATACTGTGCAGCCTGCCGATCAGCAGAAATCTTGCTTGCAGCCTTTACCATTGTTCCATTGTGCGTCAGTGCCGCAACTCAGGCAAATACCCTGCGTCGCTGCTTCAGAGTCCTCTCCCAAGGTTTTTGTAGAAGGTGTGCAGGGCGTCGACCTGCGATCTGGTGAATGCCATATCGTCGTCGTTGCGGATGATGTCATCCGCAGCAGCCAGGCGCTGTTCGCGGCTGGACTGGGCAGCGAGTATGCGGCGCGCTTGTTGCTCGGACTCGGCGTCGCGGGCCAGCAGACGGCGCAATTGCGTGTCTTCACTGCAATCGACGACCAATACCCGATCCACATCGTTACGGAGCGGCGATTCAATGAGCAATGGCACGACGACGATCACATAGTCGCCTTCGGCGGCGAGCACCTGGTGCCGCGTTTCCGTGCGAATTCTGGGGTGCAGAATCTCCTCAAGTCGTGCGCGGGCAGCATCGTCCGCGAACACGATCTTGCGCATCGCGGCGCGATCGAGGTGGCCACTGCTATCTATGACCTGTTCGCCAAACTCGGCAATAATTTCGTCAAGCGCTGCACACCCTGGCTCGACCACTTGTCGTGCAATGATGTCCGTGTCGACAACGGTGACGCCGTGTGCAGCAAAAAGATCGGCTACCGTGGATTTGCCGCTGGCGATGCCACCGGTAAGGCCGATACGCATTGGCCGTGCGACGGACACCTAGAGAAACAGGTCCAGGTAAGCATTGCGGATGGAATCGCCCCAGATCATGGTTAGCCAGCCGGCACCGGCGAGATAGGGACCAAAAGGAATCTGCGTGTCGCGATCCTGTTTGCGCAACGCAATGAGGGCAATGTTCAAAACGGCACCGACCATCGCCGACATCAATATCACGGTCGGCAACGCCTGCCAGCCCAGCCACGCACCGATAGCCGCCAGCAATTTGAAATCGCCGTACCCCATGCCGTCTTTGCCGGTTACGATCTTGAAAACCCAGAACACACTCCACAGCGACAGGTAGCCGGCAACGGCGCCGACGATGGCGTCCTGCGGACTGACAAACAAGGTCTCGCTACCTGGCATCGGGTGGAACAGGCTGAGCAGCAGGCCGATCCACAGCAGTGGATAGACGATGGAATCAGGGATCAGCTTGGTGTCATAGTCAATCAGGGTGATCGGTACGAGAAACAGCGTCAGCGTGATGGCAGCCAGCGCTTCCCAGCCGAAACCAAAGCGCCACGCACAAAGCGCCGCGAATACAGCGGTAAAGAACTCGACCATCGGGTAGCGTGCGGAGATCGTCTTCTTGCACTTGCCGCACTTACCGCCGAGCATCATGTAGCTCAGCACCGGGATATTTTGCCAGGCGGCGATTTCCGTGGAGCAGAACGGGCAACGCGAGCGCGGCACGACCAGGTTAAACTGACCGACCGGTAACTCCGGCCGCGGTTCATTCGCGAGTTCCTCGCAGTTCTCGTACCACTCGCGCTGCATCATGAGTGGCAAGCGATAAATGACGACGTTCAGGAAACTGCCAATGACCATGGCGAAGGCAAACACAACGCCTGTGAATATCGCCGGGGATTGCTCGAACAACTCGACCATAAGTGCCTCTTACTCATAACAAAACGGCGCCCGGAGTGTCCTCCGAACGCCGTGTGTTTGCAAACCTGCCGGCGGTTCTTAAATAACCGAACCCATCTTGAAGATTGGCAGGTACATGGCGATTACCAGGCCACCGACGAGCACACCGAGAATAGACATGATCAGTGGCTCCAGCAAGCTTGAGAGATTGTCGACAGCGTTGTCGACATCTTCTTCGTAGAAGTCCGCAACCTTGGCCGACATGTCATCGAGCGAGCCGGACTCTTCACCAACGGCGATCATCTGGATGACCATGTTCGGGAACAGCTCGGTGTTCTCCATGGCCTGCTGCAGTCGCTGACCGGTCGCGACTTCATCGCGCATCGCCATGACGCCGTTCTCGTAGACGATATTGCCGGTTGCGCCCGCGACAGACTCGAGGGCCTCAACCAGTGGCACGCCAGCGGCGAACATGGTTGACAGGGTACGGGCATAACGCGCGATCGACGCCTTCTGCAGGACTGGGCCGATAATCGGCATTTTCAGCATCATGCGGTCCAGGAAGTGACGAAATGGCCTCGAGCGCTTCTTGAAATAGATAAACGCGGCAATTGCACCACCAATGATCGCTGCCAAAATGATTCCCTGCCCCCTGACGAACACAGACAGATCGATGATCATGCGCGTGAACGTTGGCAGATCCGCACCAAAGCCCTGGAACAGGTCTTCGAACGCCGGGATAACGAAAATCAGCAGGATCGTGGTCACGATGAAAGCGACCGCAAGAACCGCACCGGGATAGGTAAGGGCCTTCTTGATCTTCTTCTTGATGGCCTCGGTTTTTTCCTTGTAGGTCGCAATTTTGTCCAGCAGTGTTTCCAGCGCACCAGCCTGCTCGCCAGCCTCAACGAGGTTGGTGAACAGGTCGTCAAAATACAGTGGGTGTTTGCCGAGAGCTTCCGCCAGCGAGCTGCCGCCTTCGACGTCGGCCTTGATCGCCATGATGAGCTTTTGCATCGCTGCGTTTTCGTGACCGCTGCCGACAATTTCGAACGCCTGAACCAGCGGGATACCTGCCGCATAGCATCGTCGCGAGCTGGCGCGAGAAAATCGCGATATCTGCGGGCGTAACCGAACCGCCACCACCGAACAGGCCCTTGCTCTGTTTGCGAACCTTGGAGGGGACGACACCCTGACGTCGAAGATCTGCGCGCACCGCTGCCTCGTTGGCTGCCATGCTCTTGCCCTTGACCTTCTTGCCGTTGCGGTCTGTTCCTTCCCAGTTGAATGGGGTCTTCAATATAGCTGTTTCTGACATATCTCTGATCCGTTAGCCGAGCTTTAACTCATTCAATTGTAACGCGATTTATCTCTTCAAGGCTGGTAACCCCGTCCTTGACTTTGTTCAATCCTGCCTGCCTCAAATCGACCACGCCTTCCTGCAGCGCCTGGTCGGCGATCTGCATGGCGTTGCCGCCTTCCATGATGATGCGTCCCATGATTTCGGAGACTTCCATCACCTGGAATATGCCCACCCTCCCTTTGTAGCCGTCATTACAGCTCTTGCAGCCCTGCGGGCCGTAGATGGTGAGTTCGGCATCGATTTCTTCCGCGGTGAAGCCTTCTTTCTCAAGCGCTTCCCGCGGTATGTCTCTGATTTCCTTGCAGTTATCGCAAAGTCGCCGTGCCAGGCGCTGGGCGATGATCAGGCTCACCGAGGTCGCGATGGCGTACGGTTTTACGCCCATATCGACAAGACGGGTCAGCGTGCGAGGGGCGTCGTTGGTATGCAGCGTCGAGAGCACCAGGTGACCGGTTTGCGCCGCCTTGATGGCGATTTCGGCGGTTTCGAGGTCTCGTATCTCACCAACCATGATCACGTCCGGATCCTGGCGCAGGAAGGCCTTGAGGGCCGAGGCGAACGTCAGGCCGACTTTCGGGTTGACGTTGACCTGGTTAATGCCGGGCAGGTTAATTTCCGCCGGATCTTCCGCCGTGGAGATGTTGCGATCCTCGGTGTTGAGGATGTTCAGGCCGGTGTACAGCGATACCGTCTTACCGGAACCCGTCGGTCCGGTGACGAGGATCATGCCGTACGGCTTGGCGAGGTGCTTCATGTAGAGGTTTTTCTGGAGATCGTCATAGCCCAGCGCGTCGATGCCAAGCTTGGCGCTCGATGGGTCGAGAATACGCAGTACGATCTTTTCCCCGAACAGCGTCGGGCAGGTGTTGACACGAAAATCGATAGCGCGGTTCTTTGAAAGGCGCATCTTGATGCGTCCATCCTGCGGTACGCGGCGCTCAGCGATGTCCATGCGTGACATCACCTTGAGCCGGGCACAGACCTTGTTGGCCAGCACCACCGGCGGCTGCGCGACTTCTGACAACACGCCATCGAGGCGTGTACGGACACGGAAAATCTTTTCGTAAGGCTCAAAGTGCACGTCGGATGCGCCGCGCTTGATGGCGTCGAGCAGCACCTTGTTGACGAAACGAACCACCGGCGCGTCTTCGACATCGTCGCGTTGCACGTCCTCTTCGTCATTGGCTTCGCCTGTGACATCGAGGTTTTCGAGATCGAAGTCGTCGTCGTCGAGGCCGCCCATGCTGGTGTCGACGGCTTCGAGCGCCTTGTTGAAGCGCTCCTCGAGCTTGTCCTGTTCGACGACGACGGGGTCGATTCGCAGACTGGTCTGGAAGCGAATGTCGTCGATGGCCTGCAGGTTGGTCGGGTCGGAAATGCCGAGGAAGAGCTTTTGCCCGCGTTTCACGAGCGGCAGCACGCGGTGCTTGTTCAGCAGTTTCTGGTCAACGGCGCGGATGACATCAAGGTCGATTTCGATGGCATCGAGGTCGAGCAGCGGCACGCCAAACTCGTGCGATGCGGCAACGGCGATAGCCCTGGCGTCGGCGAGATCAGAGTTTACGAGGTGCGCAACCAGCGTCAGCTTCTCTTTCCTGGCCTCGGCAATCGCCTCTTCGAGCTTTTCCTCGGAGATGATGCCGTCTTGCACAAGACGTCGCGGCAGGCCCGCGATATTGGTTTGTGACGCTGTGACTGCCATAAATCTTACTTCTAGCGCGAATAGTTGAGCGTCACAGTCTCACTGATCCAAGTCACCGATTCAACTGGATTTTGTGCGGCTGTTCACAGTTACGGAAATTGATTAAGTAAAACGCCGAATCCGGCGCTTTTTGGCCGTAAATCGGCCTTTCGAGGCCTATTCGCGGCAGGCGCGAGGCAAATAACGGATATCGATTGTGGGATCTGCGTGAACGCTGGTGACACCGCCCCCCGTCAGCGGCGCCATGCCGGCAGGCGCCGGGGCGAAGCCACAGCGGAAAATAATGGTTCCGCCAAGCCCCTGGTAGGGTGTGAACGACAGGGTCTTGCCGAAGATGTCCTGGTGCGCATTGACGCCGAAGGTGACTTCCAGCCGTCCGTCAATAATGTCGGCCTGGCTGACGTAAGAGCCGCGTGTGTCCGTTGCGAGCGGGCTCATGCCGGCCTCGGTGCGATCCTCGGGCGGGCTGCCGCTGTTGAGATAGGCGTCAATGATGGGTGCCTTCGCGCCCGCCGCCATGTTGATGCCTTCGGCGACCTGCGCCCGAACCGTGTAGGTCTGGTAGGCGGAAATCGCCAGCGATGCGAGGATGCCGATAATCGCGACCACGATCATCAACTCGATCAGCGTAAAGCCCTTGCTCTTGTCATTCATCGTCAGGATGTCCTGTTTTCCAGTGACGGCCAGTCAGGCGAGTATTAACGAATTTCTTAAAAAAGAAAGCCCCGGTCGCGGCCGGGGCTTTCTGAGCGTTGCTTAAGCAACTGTGCCCAAGCTTGAGCCCTTACGGACGGCAAGCATTCGGCAGCCACTTCGGCGTAGCGTTCAGCGGCGATGTGCCGCCTGGGCCACCAGCGCAGTTCCAGTCAACGGAGCCAGCGGTCGTAACCGGTGACATGATCAGCGTTGCAGCGTTGATCGACTGGTTAGCCTTCTGCGGGGCTGTGTTCGAGTAACGAACCGAGATAACACCGTTGGTAACCAGTAACCTGGTCAACGTAGTTACCAACGATCGTGTTGGCAGCACTCAGGCCAGCCGTCGTGTTGTCAGCAGGCATAACTCCGCGGTCCTGGTAGTACTCGGTTACAGCAGCTTTAGAACCAGCAGCGAGGCTGAGGCCTTCAGAAACCTGTGCGCGGATCGTGTAGTCCTGGTAAGCAGGAATAGCGATGGCCGCCAGAATGCCGATAATCGCAACTACGATCATCAGTTCGATAAGTGTAAAACCTTGTTGCTTCTTCATTTCTCTAATCTCCATGAGGATGATGTTGTTTCGTAAATAAACGGCGAATCCGCCTGTACGGGGTATAAAGCAAGGCCCGTGCCAACTTTTCCGAATGGAGGCGTAAATTATTGAAATATATGAGAATATAGGATATCTGTTGCGATCGATCGTGCCCCAGCAGCGCGCGAATTGTCAGCGCTTGTCAGCCACTTTCGTCACAAGGTGACAATTTTCGTCACTCAATACCGAGTTTCTTGATGCGATAGCGCAGCTGGCGAAATGACAGCCCGAGAAGCTTGGCCGCCGCGGTCTTGTTGTAGCGGGTTTTCTCCAGCGCATCGACGATCGCCTGGCGTTGCACGTCTTCAACCTGGTCGCCGAGGTTGCCGGCCAGGCCGACAGTACCCGCATCGGCGTCAGCCGCTGCCTGCCGCATGTGCAGGTCTTTGTCACTGATTGTGCCGCTGCTGCAAAGCGTTACGGCGCGTTCCAGCATGTTTTCCAGTTCGCGTACGTTGCCTGGAAAGGCATAGCCGAGCATTGCCTGGCGGGCGCTGTCGTCCAGCGATTCATCCGCGCCGAGTTTCTTTAATATATGGTCTGCGAGCGTGAGCACGTCGTCGCCCCTGTCTCTCAGCGCAGGAACGGTCAGTTCAATGACGTTTATTCTATAGAACAGGTCTTCGCGGAACTCGCCATTGGCAACCATCTGCGCCAGGTTCCTGTGTGTTGCCGAGAGAATACGGACATCGATGTCCTCTTCTGCGGATGCGCCCACCGGGCGTACCTTCTTTTCCTGGATCACTCGCAGCAGCTTGACCTGCATCGCCAGCGGCAGGTCGGCAATTTCATCCAGAAACAGCGTGCCGCCGGCCGCGCTCTGCAACAGCCCCACCTTGTCACTGATGGCGCCGGTGAAGCTGCCTTTGCGGTGGCCGAAGAACTCGCTCTCGACCAGTTCCGCAGGAATCGCGCCGCAGTTGACCGGCACGAAGGGCCCGCTGCCGCGCGGGCCACTGTCGTGGATGAGGCGCGCGACGAGTTCCTTGCCGGTGCCTGATTCGCCCGAAATGTGCACCGGCGCCTGCGAGCGCGCGACCTTGTCTATGGTGTCGCGCAGTTCGACCATGCGCACCGAGCGGCCCAGCAATGGTGAGTCACCGTGTTGCTGCGGTTGGCCGATGCGCAGCGCATTCTCGACGATATTGCGCAGATGCTGCAGATCCAGCGGTTTGGAGAGAAAGTCGAACGCGCCGAGCTTCAGCGCCTGTACTGCAGTTTCGACGTTGCCGTGGGCGGTGATGACCGCAACCGGGACGTTGCTTGCGTGGCTTTGCATCCACTCGACAAGATCCAGCCCATCGCCGTCCGGCAGGCGCATATCGGTCAGGCACAGATTGAAGTCGTGATCTTGCAGCAGTGCCTTGGCGCTCGCGACATCGCCAGCGGTTTCGGTGCGGATCTTCATGCGCCCGAGCGTCAGGCTCAGAAGCTCGCAAATATCGGGTTCGTCATCGATGATCAGCGCAAGCGGTTCGCTCATTGTTTGTCCTGTGGTTCCCAACGGTCCGGATCGGCAAATACAATGCGGAAGATACTGCCTCCACCCGGGCGGTCAAGGTACATCAGTGTTGCGCGGTTGAGTTCGCACAGTTCGCGCGATATGTACAAGCCGAGGCCCGTACCGCCCGAACGCTCCGTGAAAAACGGCTCGAATATTTTCTCGGCGGTCTCCGGGTCGACGCCCAGCCCGCAGTCGAGCACTTCTATATAGGGTCGACCCTGGCCCTGCAGCCGGCCACCTTGAATCTCCACCATGATGCCGCCGGTTTCGCTGGCATATTTCACGGCGTTGTCGCAGAGATTCCACATCACCTGGTGCAGGTGCCCGCGATCCATGCGTACCTGCAGATCATCCGCCACGTCCCTGATCGCGAGTTCGCCTTCCTGCAATTCGTGGGTGCTGACAAACTCTGTCATGAAGTCCTGCAACCACGGCCGGAGTCGCAATCGTTCCGGGCGGCTCGATTCGCGCCGCGACAGCTGCAGTACGTTGTCGATAATGTGACTGACACGGCTGGAATGCGTCTGGATGATCTCGGTAAGTCGCAGGTCTTCCTTGCCGAGCGCCTCGGACTCTGACAGCAGCTGCGCCGCATGGCTCATGGCGCCGACCGGGTTGCGGATTTCATGCGCGATACTCGCAGACAGCCTGCCCAGGGACGCCAGCTTGGATTGCTGCACGCGCGCGTTCAGCAGGCTCGCGTCCTCCAGGAAGATCAGTACCGGACCATTGCGCTTGGCATCACTGCCCAGTGGCGCGAGGTGCGCCGTGATCTGTACGCTGTCGCCAGCAGTGGTCATTGCAAACTCGGGGTGCGAGGGCAGATCCAGGTCCTGTCGCCAGCGGCTCACATAGTCGCCGATGGAATTCGAGGCGCCAGCCAGCGGCAGGCCGCGCACCGCTCCTTCGATACCCAGCAGTTGCGTCGCTGAACTGTTGATCAGGCGGACCGAGTCTTCGGCATCAATAACGACGATGCTTTCGCGCAGGTGCTGAACAATGTATTCATTCAGCTCGGACAGGTTCTTCAGGTCGATGCCGAACTGCAGTGCCAGCTGCCTCGCTCGCCTGGATACGCCGGGCGAGCGGCCTCGCGGCCAGCGCAAGGCCAAAGATGATGGCGCCCAGCACGCCGGCAGCGGGGTAGTTGACCGGGCCGTCGCGCAGCGACGAGAAAATCTGTTCTCCGAGGATGGCGAGTGACGCGGCGGCGGCGAGCAGCGCCGGGTATTGAATGGGTAGCGCAAGGCTGAGGGCGCCGATAAAGACCACCAGCAGGTTGCCGAGGCCGCTCTCGATACCGCCACTGGCATGCATAAGCACGGTGATCGCAGCAATATCGACCAGCGCCTGTGCCGCGGCCTGCACACCAATGGAGGCACGGCGCTGTTGCAGCATGTAGCTGAACAGCATTGCGATAACGGCGTAGCCGGTGGCCGTCGCCGCGAACAGCATCGGATAGCGTTCGCCGAAAATGCGGATGTCGCTGCCGGCGAAGAACTGCAGCAGCAAGCCTGCACAAATCAGCAGCCGGAACACGTTCAGCGTGGTCAGTACGCGCCAGGTGAGGTCCGGTTCTTCAACCGCCTTTTGCAGCAATGCCTCGCGGCTGCCGCGGAATGTGCGCTTGCCTAAACTTTCCAATCTTGACCGTCGCATGTCCATGCTGTCGTTAAACGGGCTTCCGCCTGAGAGTTGCGCAGATTGTAGACGAACCCATCATCCTTTGCTTCCGCCAGACGTTTGTTCCACAATACGGCCGGTTTTCGCAACACTGACTCCCAGACAATGAATCTCCACGAATATCAATCAAAGCAGCTTTTTGCTGACTACGGTATCGCCGTGCCGCGCGGTATCGCCGCGACATCCGGCGACGAGGCCGTAGCAGCGGCGAAGAAACTGGGCGGCGACCTCTGGGTCGTTAAAGCGCAGGTTCACGCTGGCGGCCGCGGCAAGGCCGGCGGCGTCAAGCTCGCCAGAACGCACGACGAGGTCCGCGACTACACGGACGGCATGCTCGGCACGGTCATGGTGACTCACCAGACCGGTCCCGAAGGCTTGCCCGTGAACACGGTCTATATCGAAGAAGGTTCGGAGATTGACCGCGAACTGTATCTGTCGATGCTCGTTGATCGCGAGGTCAGCCGTATCTCGTTCATAGCCTCCGCAGCCGGCGGCATGGATATTGAGCAGGTGGCCGAAGAGACGCCTGAGCAGATATTCTCTGTTTCGATCGGCCCGGATGCGGGTTTGCAGGACTACCAGGCACGCCAGCTCGCGTTCGGGCTTGAGCTCGACAAGAAGCAAATGCGCCAGTTCGGCGGCATCGTGCAGAAGCTGTACCAGCTGTACCTTGACACCGATGCGAGCCTGATCGAGGTGAACCCGCTGATCACCAACAAGGCCGGTGACGTCATTGCGCTGGATGCCAAGATCAACATCGATGGCAGCGCCTTGTTCCGCCAGGCCGAAATCGAGAAGCTGCGCGATGAGTCTCAGGAAGATGAGGCCGAGCGCAAAGCGGCTGAACACGATCTCAACTACGTCTCTCTTGACGGTGACATTGCCTGCATGGTCAACGGCGCCGGTCTCGCGATGGCGACCATGGACCTCATCAAACTGCACGGCGGCGAGCCGGCGAACTTTCTGGACGTTGGTGGCGGCGCCACCGCAGAACGAGTCGCTGCGGCCTTCAAGCTGATTCTTTCGAATGACAAGGTCAGCGCCATTCTGGTCAACATCTTCGGCGGCATCGTCCGCTGCGACCTCATTGCCGAGGGCATCATTTCGGCGGTGAAGGAAGTTGGCGTAAGTGTGCCGGTCGTTGTTCGACTGGAAGGTACTAACGTAGACAAGGGACGCGCACTGCTGGCCGAGAGCGGGCTGGACATTATCGCGGCCAAAGACCTCACTGACGCAGCAAAAAAAGCTGTCGCAGCAGCTTAACGAGACGATAAATGAGTATTCTGGTCAACAAAGACAGCAAGATTATCTGCCAGGGCATCACCGGCAACCAGGGGTCATTCCACGCCGAGCAATGCATCGAATATGGAACCAGGGTTGTTGCTGGCGTAACGCCGGGACGTGGCGGTTCCGAACACCTGGGCGTGCCCGTCTACAACACGATGCAGCAGGCGGTTAAAGATACCGGCGCCGACGTGAGCATGATCTACGTACCGCCACCGTTCGCCGCGGACGCGATCCTTGAGGCTGCCGATTCAGGCGTCGCACTGATTGTGTGTATTACCGAAGGCATCCCGGTCAATGACATGGTCAAGGTCAAGTCGGCGTTGCGCGACTACGACTGCCGCCTCATCGGACCGAACTGTCCGGGCATCATTACACCGGGCGAGTGCAAGATCGGCATCATGCCAGGCTTCATTCACAAACCGGGCAGAATCGGTGTCGTATCCCGTTCCGGCACACTGACCTATGAAGCCGTCTACCAGACCACCACCAACGGTCTCGGCCAGACCACCTGTATTGGTATTGGCGGCGACCCGGTTCGCGGCATGAACTTCATCGATTGTCTTGAGTTGTTCGAGGCAGACCCCGACACCGATGGCATCATCATGGTTGGCGAGATCGGCGGCACTGACGAAGAGGCTGCAGCAGAATATATCCAGTCCAATGTCAGCAAACCTGTCGTTGCCTACATTGCAGGCGTTACCGCGCCGCCCGGCAAACGTATGGGTCACGCCGGTGCAATTATTGCTGGCGGCAAAGGCACGGCCGAAGACAAGTTCAAAGCACTTGATGCGGCTGGTGTCGCGACAGTGCGCTCACCGGCGGAACTTGGCAGCAAGATGCAGGAGATCATCTCCGGCTGATTCGACATGAGCAATAAGGTCACTCTTGCGATTGCTCAACTCGATATGGTCGTTGGTGCCGTCGCTGCCAACACGCAGAAGATACTCGACTACAGCGTCACTGCACGCGATCAAATGCGTGCCGACATCGTCGCATTCCCGGAACTCGGCATTTGCGGTTATGCAGCTGAAGACTTGTTGTTGCATTCCGGCATGCGTAGCGCCGTTGCAGAGTCAATCAAGAAAATCAGGGAAAACTCGCACGGCATCGCCGTGCTGGTGGGCTTTCCTGAATACGTTGACGACCTCATCTACAACGCCTGTGCGGTATTCAAGGACGGCAAGCTGCTGGCGCATTACCGCAAACGCCTGTTGCCCAACTACAGCGTGTTTGATGAGAAACGCTACTTCACGGAGGGCAACAAGGCCGCCGTATTCAAGCTCAATGGCGTCCGGATTGGTCTGAATATCTGTGAAGATGTCTGGAAACCCGGCCCGATAGCCGCGAGTCGCGCTGCAGGCGCCGAGTGCATCATCGCCATAAACGGTTCTCCCTACGAGCTCAAGAGCCAGGCCTCTCGCGAAAAAGTCGTGGCTGCCCGCGTGGCGGAAACGACATTGCCGCTGGTGTACCTGAACATGGTCGGCGGCCAGGACGAGCTGGTTTTCGACGGTGGCTCCTTTGCCATGCAGAGTGATACCAGCATCGCGTTCCGTGCGCCGGCCTTTGAAGAGGACATGTACTGCCTCGAACTGACTGCCAGCGCGCGTGGCGTGAACATCGTTCCCGGGCAGATTGTTGCGCCGCTGTCGACAGAAGAGAGTGTCTACAAGGCGCTGGTGACCGGGACGCGCGATTACATTGAAAAGCACGGTTTTCCGGGCGTGGTCATCGGTCTTTCCGGTGGCATCGACTCGGCGCTGGTGCTGGCAATCGCCTGCGACGCGATTGGCCCGGAGCGGGTACGAGTCGTGCAGATGCCATTTCATTACACCTCCGACATCAGCCAGGAAGATGCAGAGAAGCAGGCGGCCACGCTCGGCGTGCGCTATGACGTTCTGCCGATAGCGCCGATCTATGATGCGGCGCTGGCGCAGCTGCAGCCGATCTTCGAGGGGCGCGACGAAGACGTCACCGAAGAAAACATCCAGGCGCGATCGCGCGGCCTGCTGTTAATGGCGATCTCGAACAAGACCGGTCGGATGCTGCTGACGACCGGCAACAAGAGCGAGATGGCGGTGGGCTACGCAACCTTGTATGGCGATATGGCAGGTGGCTTCGCACCGATCAAGGACTGCAGCAAGACGCTGGTGTACCGGCTGGCGCGGTATCGAAATTCGATCGCCGAGGTGATTCCCGAACGCGTTATCACCCGGGAGCCCTCCGCAGAGCTGCGGCCTGACCAGAAAGACAGCGATTCACTGCCGTCCTACGACGTGCTCGACCCGATTCTCGAGGCGTTCATCGAGGAAGACCTGTCGGTCGATGAGATCGTCGCACGCGGTTTTGAGCACGGTACGGTGGTGAGAATCCTGGAGATGGTCAAGCGCAACGAGTACAAGCGGCGCCAGGCGCCACCTGGCGTTCGTATCAGTGCGCGCGCCTTTGGCAGGGACTGGCGCTACCCGATAACGTCGGGCTACAGATTCCCGACCTGATCAGGACTCGCCGGGGAAGTTCGTCTCAAGCACACGCCGCGTGTCTGCCGCGAGATCCATCATGCCGAGTTCTTCATACGCTTTGGCCATGATGCGCAGCGACTGCAGATTACCCTCAGCACCGTTGTATTCCTCGAGCGCTGCCTTGGCGCGATTCAGCGCGGCCACGTAGGCACCGCGGCGCAGGTAGTAGTCGGCCACGTGATTTTCGTATTCGGACATACGGTTCTTGATGTACAGCATGCGTTGTTCTGCATCGGGCGAGTATTCGCTGGCCGGGTAACGATCCACCAGGCGGCGGAACGATGAATACGCAAGGTCCAGATCTTTCGGCGGCCGCTTGCTGGTGTCCTTCCTGAACATACGTTCCAGCATGCCCTTGCCATCCTCGAAGTAGGCCAGCCCTTTAATATAGAGTGCGTAGTCGACGCGAGGGTGGATTGGGTTTTCGCGCACGAAGGTGTCGGCCGCTTCCACGGCCTGCTCGCTGGCGCCACTCTTGTAGTAGGCGTACATCAATTCCAGCTGGATCTTGCGCGACAGGTCGCTGAACGGAAACTGCGCCTGGATCGTCTCGAATATCTGGATGCCCTTGCGGTAGTTGCCGCTGAGTATCGCAGCCTTTGCTTCTTCGTAGGCGCTGGTGATATTGCTGACGGCATCAACCCCTTCGTCTTTGCTGGCGCAACCGAGGGTGAGGCCTGCGAGCAGCAGGAGAATGATCGAATTCGCGACTTTTGCTTTGATGCGCATGGTTTTGATGCTTTTATTCACGTGTTAAATGGCCCTGAGACCGGCCAAATCGGCGAGTATACCGTAAACTCCGTGGCTCAATGAGTACAGAACAACAACAGAAAACAGTACCGCTGGAATTGGCGGGTCAACGTTTGGACCAGGCGCTGGCCAGGATGTTTCCGGAGTATTCGCGCAGCCGTCTCAAGACCTGGCTGCTTGCGGGATCCGTGACCGTCGACGGTGTCAGCCCGCGGCCACGCGACCCGGTAGCCGGTGGGGAACTGGTCGAGCTGCGCGTAGAGGCCGAGGTCAACGTGCGCGCCGACCCTGAACCGATTCCGCTTGACGTGGTGTTTGAGGATGATGCGCTGCTAATCATCAACAAGCCGGTCGGGCTGGTCGTGCACCCCGGAGCCGGCAACCCGGGCGGTACCCTGATGAATGCGCTGCTGCATCATGCCGCCTCGCTGGAGGAGGTGCCGCGCGCCGGCATTATTCATCGCCTCGACAAGGAGACCAGCGGCCTGCTGCTGGTCGCCAAGACGCTGCAGTCGCAGACGGCGTTGACGCGCCTGCTTGCCGATCGTGATATCTCGCGCCAGTACCTTGCCGTCTGCAATGGCGTGCTGACCGGCGGAGGCACGATTCGTGAGCCCATCGGCAGGCATCCGGTGGACCGCACACGCATGAGCGTGCAGCACAGCGGCAAAGACGCGGTGACGCATTACACGGTAAAGGAGCGCTTTCGCGCGCATACGCTGGTCGATGTGTCGCTGGAGACCGGCCGCACCCACCAGATTCGCGTGCATTTTGCGCATCGGCGACACGCGCTCGTGGGCGACCAGACCTACGGAGGACGCCTTGCGTTACCGAAGGGCGCCAGCGAGGAACTCATCGACATGCTACGTCGCTTCAAGCGCCAGGCGCTGCACGCAACGCGACTCGCATTTGTGCATCCGGACACCGGCGAGGAAATGGCTTTCGAGGCGCCACCGCCGGCAGACTTCGAGCAACTGCTCGAGGTGTTGCGGAACGACCGGCCGTGACCGAGCGCGTCATTAAGGCGGATTGGGCCGCGCCGCCGGGCATCGAGGCGGGCACCATCACCATGCTTGGTGATGACAGCGATCTGCCTGCCGAGGCGCGGCTCCTCAAACAGGTGCACGGCAATGCCGTTGTCAGCCTGCAAGCATTGCGCGCGGCTGCCGAGCCGCTGCAGGCGGATGCGGTCACCGGTGAGATGCCAGGAGACCTGTGTGTTGTGCAGACCGCCGATTGCCTGCCGCTGTTGCTGGTCACTCGTGATGGTACCGAGATTGCGGCGGCGCATGCGGGTTGGAGAGGACTCGCCGCGGGCGTGGTGGAAAACACTGTTGCGGCATTGCGGGCGCCTGCCAGCGAGGTGCTGGTCTGGATGGGCCCTGCCATTTCCGTCGCGGCGTTCGAAGTCGGCGACGAAGTGCGCGACGCATTTACGGCGCACGATGAGGCGGCTGCCAGCTGCTTCAGCCGCAATGCGCGTGGTCGCTGGCAGGCAGACCTGTACGGCCTGGCCCGGCAGCGACTTGCGGATGTTGGCGTGAGCGCCGTCAGCGGCGGCGGCATGTGCACCTATCTCGATCGAGAGCGCTTCTACTCCTATCGTCGCGATCCGGGCTGTGGGCGCCTGCTCAGCTTCGTATACAGGCGCGGCGCTTAGCCCGCGGCCGGGGAGTTGTTCGTCGAAATGGCTCGCTTCGCTGCGCTTGATTTTCGACGAACAACTCCCCGTCATCAGGCTGGCGGTTTGCTTGTGTCATCTGAGCTGCGGCCCCTTGAAAAAGCTTGCTTAGCGCCAATTTAAAGGGCAGTTGAAGAATTCGGGCCTGCGGGCCAGAGGGGAATCCCCATGCGAATGGACAAATTGACAAGCAAGTTTCAAATGGCGATCGCCGATGCGCAATCGCTGGCTGTCGGCCTCGATCACCAGTTTATTGAGCCGGTACACGTCATGGTTGCACTGCTGGACCAGCAGGGCGGCAGTGTGCGCGGCCTGCTGACCAAGGCCGGTACCAACGTTAACCTGTTGCGCTCGCAGCTGGGCGACGTGCTCGACCGGCTGCCAAAGGTCGAAGGCTCCGGCGGTGAAGTGCATATCAGCAATGAGCTCGGCAAGCTCTTCAATATCACCGACAAGCTCGCGCAGCAGCGCGACGATCAATACATCTCAAGCGAACTGTTTGTGCTCGCGGCGATCGACAATGCCTCCAACCTGAAGACAATTTTCGAGCGTGCCGGCGGCGTCAAAGGCGCCATTGAAAAAGCGATTGAGGATTTGCGCGGTGGTCAGCAGGTAAATGACCCCAACGCCGAGGACTCGCGGCAGGCGCTGGAGAAGTTCACCATCGACCTCACCGAGCGTGCGGAGCAGGGCAAGCTCGATCCCATCATTGGTCGTGACGACGAAATTCGTCGCACCATCCAGATTCTGCAGCGACGCACGAAGAACAACCCCGTGCTTATTGGTGAGCCGGGTGTCGGCAAGACCGCCATTCTTGAAGGCCTCGCACAACGCATCGTAAACAACGAAGTACCGGAAGGTCTGCGTGGCAAACGCATCCTGTCGCTGGACATGGGTTCGCTGATCGCGGGCACCAAGTTTCGCGGCGAGTTTGAAGAGCGGCTGAAAGGCGTCCTCAACGATCTTGCCAAGCAGGAAGGCCAGATCATCCTGTTTATTGACGAACTGCACACCATGGTCGGTGCCGGCAAGGCCGAGGGATCGATGGATGCCGGCAACATGCTGAAGCCCGCGCTTGCACGCGGCGAGCTGCACTGTGTTGGCGCAACGACGCTCGATGAGTATCGCCAGTACGTCGAGAAAGACGCGGCGCTGGAACGACGTTTCCAGAAAGTGCTGATTGAAGAACCGACAGTCGAAGACACGATTGCGATTCTGCGCGGCCTCAAGGAACGCTACGAGGTTCACCACGGCGTTGAGATTACCGACCCGGCCATCGTCGCGGCAGCGACCCTGTCGGATCGCTACATCGCCGACCGGCAGCTGCCGGACAAGGCGATCGACCTGATTGACGAAGCGGCATCGCGGATCCGCATCGAGATCGACTCGAAACCCGAGGCGATGGATCGACTGGAACGCCGCATCATCCAGCTCAAGATCGAACGCGAGGCGCTGAAAAAGGAATCGGACGATGCCTCGCGCAAGCGGCTGGACGATCTCGAGTCACAGCTGACCGAGCTGGAGCGCGAATTTGCCGATCTCGAAGAGATCTGGAAGGCGGAAAAAGCCGCCATGCAGGGTGCCGCGCACATCAAGGAAGAACTCGAGCGGGCCAGGCTCGAACTCGAGACTGCGCATCGCGCAAATGACCTGGCGCGCATGTCCGAGCTGCAATACGGGCGCATTCCGGAGCTGGAGAAACAGCTTAAAGATGCCATGCAGGCAGAAACAAAAGAAACGACATTGCTGCGCAACAACGTCACGGACGAGGAGGTCGCCGAGATCGTCTCGATGTGGACCGGTATCCCCGTCAGCAAGATGCTTGAGGGCGAGAAAGACAAGCTGTTGCAGATGGAGTCCGTCGTGCAGGAGCGTGTCGTTGGCCAGAGTGAAGCTGTGACGGCCGTTGCGAATGCGATACGGCGTTCGCGTGCGGGATTGTCAGACCCGAATCGTCCAATTGGCTCTTTCCTGTTCTTGGGTCCCACCGGCGTCGGCAAGACAGAGCTGACCAAGGCACTCGCCAACTTCATGTTCGATACCGACGATGCGATGGTGCGCCTGGATATGTCAGAGTTTATGGAGAAGCACTCCGTCGCACGCCTGATTGGTGCGCCGCCGGGTTATGTCGGCTATGAAGAGGGTGGCTACCTGACAGAAGCTGTGCGTCGGCGCCCGTATTCGGTAATCCTGCTCGACGAGGTTGAGAAAGCGCACCCCGACGTCTTCAACGTGCTGTTGCAGGTACTCGACGATGGTCGACTGACGGACGGCCAGGGCCGTACCGTGGACTTCCGCAATACGGTCATCGTAATGACCTCCAATCTCGGCTCACACCTTATTCAGGAGAAAGCGGGCGAGGAAAATTACGAAGACATGAAGTCATCGTTGATGGAAATTGTTGGCACTCATTTCAGGCCGGAGTTTGTGAACCGCATCGATGATGTCGTCGTATTCCATCCGCTGGGCCGCGAGCATATCCGCAAGATCGTCGACATACAGCTTGGCTACCTGCACGACAGGCTGGCTGAACGCGATATCCAGATCGAGCTTTCGGATGCGGCTCGCGACAAGCTTGCAGATGCGGGCTTCGACCCTGTGTATGGCGCGAGGCCGTTGAAGCGCGCCATCCAGCAGCAGGTTGAAAACCCGCTGGCACAGGAGATCCTGCAGGGCAAATTCAAGCCAGGCTCCGTGATCCGCGTTGGTGTCAAGGACGATCACCTTGAGTTTGAGGAAGCGGCCTGATTGCTCGGAGCGGGCTAACGCCCGCTCCGACAAAAGACTATAATTCGCGGCCTGATTCCGGAGAGAACCTACAGATGCCGATATACGGATACGCATGCAGTGAGTGCGGCCACCAGCTGGACGCATTGCAGAAAATAGCAGACGACCCGTTGGTCGACTGTCCTGAATGCCACAAGCCCGGCCTGAAGCGCCAGCTGTCAGCGCCGCGTTTTCGTCTGAAAGGCGGCGGCTGGTACGAAACCGACTTCAAGACCGGCGACAAGCGTAACCTGCACGGCGACGAGAAGAAGACCAGCAAGCCAAAAGAGTCCACTGACGCAGGCAAAGCCGTGACGAAGACACCGGATACGACGAAGTCGACCTCATCCAAGGGCAGTTCGGCGTGAGGCGGGACGCTTGAAGCGCATCCGCCGTTACCTTGTTGCGGGCATCCTCGTGTGGGCGCCGCTGGCGGTAACCTACCTGTTGCTGAAGTTCGCGGTTGGCATCATGGATCGCACCTTGCGTGTCCTGCCGGCAGCGTATCGTCCCGAGAATTTTCTGGCCGAGTGGTTCAACGTCGACCCACCGTTTCACATCCCCGGCCTGGGCGTCATTCTCACGCTGATTGTCTTGCTGCTAACAGGCCTGCTGGCCGCAAACTTCGTGGGTCGCGCATTCGTCGGCGGTTGGGAATCACTGCTGCACCGCATTCCGGTGGTGCGCTCCATTTACTCGGCAGCGAAGAATTTCGCCGAAATCGTCTTCAGCGACTCCAGCAACTCGTTCAAGAAGGTGTTGCTGATCGAGTACCCACGCAAGGGTCTGTACAGCCTCGCGTTCCAGACATCGACCAGCCTGGGTGAGGTGCAGGGCCGCACGGGTGAAGATGTTGTGTGCTGTTTCGTGCCAACAACGCCGAATCCGACCTCGGGATTCATTATCGTCGCGCCGCGATCGAGCATCACAGAGCTCGATATGGAGGTCGATGAAGCCCTCAAGATGATCATCTCACTGGGTGTCGTGGTGCCGACCTGGCGCAAGGGGCAAACCGGGCAGTTGCCCCTGAAAACACCGGACGATAAGCAATAACCGCGGTTGCGCCGTAACGCCTCAGGCCGTACCATTCCGCCTCTTTTCAAGCCCCAAGAACCCGGAATCAGCATGCGTAGCCACTACTGCGGAGAAATCAACGAGTCGCTCATCGGCCAGGAAGTCGAGGTCTGCGGCTGGGTCCACCGTCGCCGTGACCATGGCGGCGTCATTTTTGTGGATCTGCGCGACCGCGAAGGCCTGTTGCAGGTGGTGTTCGATCCTGACCGTGCGGAAATTTTCGCGGAAGCCGAGCGCATCCGCAGCGAGTTCGTGCTCAAGGTTAAAGGCCTGGTTCGTCCGCGACCTGATGGCACCGTGAATCCGAACATGCCGACCGGGCAGATAGAAGTTCTGGCACATGAGCTCACGACACTGAACGACGCGGAAACGCCGCCGTTTCATCATGATGAACAGGCCAACGAAGAGCTGCGCCTCAAGTATCGCTACCTCGATCTGCGTCGCGAAGGCATGCTCAACAACCTGCGGCTGCGCCACAAGGTCACCGTCGCAATGCGTGAGTTCCTCGACAAGAGCGGTTTCGTCGATGTCGAAACGCCGATGCTGACGCGTGCCACGCCCGAGGGTGCGCGCGACTATGTCGTGCCCAGTCGCACCAACCCCGGCAAGTTTTTCGCGTTGCCGCAGTCGCCGCAGCTGTTCAAGCAGTTGCTGATGATGTCCGGACTCGATCGCTACTACCAGATCGTGCGCTGCTTCCGCGACGAAGATCTGCGCGCTGACCGCCAGCCGGAATTCACCCAGCTCGATATCGAGATGAGCTTTGTCGACGAGAACGACATCATGGGGACGATGGAAGACCTGATTCGTTACCTGTTTAAACAGGTAATGGGCGTTGACCTGCCGATGCCGTTCCCGCGCATGACCTATGCCGAGGCGATGCAACGCTATGGCTCAGACAAGCCGGATCTGCGCCTGGACCTCGAGCTGATCGAGGTTGGCGACCTGATGAGCACGGTCGAATTCAAAGTGTTCGCAGGTCCTGCGGCTGATCCTGAAGGACGGGTCGCAGCACTTTGCGTGCCGAACGGCAGCACGTTGTCGCGCAAGCAGATCGATGACTACACCGCCTACGTAGCCCGCTACGGTGCGCGTGGTCTGGCCTATATCAAGGTCAATGACATTGACGCAGGTGCCGAAGGTCTGCAGTCACCGATCCTGAAGTTCCTGCCGGACGATGTTGTCGCCGGCATTCTCAAGCGCACCGCAGCGAAGACTGGCGACGTTATTTTCTTTGGTGCTGACAAAGCGAACGTCGTCAACGACGCGCTGGGTGCACTGCGCCTGAAAATCGGCCAGGACATGGATCTCATCAAGGACGGCTGGGAACCGGTCTGGATTGTCGACTTCCCGATGTTCGAAAAAGACAAGCAGAGCAAGCGCTGGACACCGCTGCACCATCCGTTCACGGCGCCGAGCGTCGACGATGTGGAGCACTTGCGTGCCGATCCGGGCGCTGCCCTGTCACGCGCCTACGACCTGGCCCTGAACGGTTCGGAAGTTGGTGGCGGCTCGGTTCGTATTCACGACCAGAAGATGCAGGCTGCAATTTTCGAGCTGCTGGACATCAGTGACGAAGAGGCAGAAGAGAAGTTCGGCTTCCTGCTGCGGGCGCTGCAATACGGTTGCCCGCCACACGGCGGCATCGCGTTTGGTCTCGATCGTCTCGTCATGCTCATGGCGGGCGCGGACAGCATTCGTGATGTCATCGCGTTCCCGAAGACGCAGTCGGCGCAGTGCCCATTGACCAACGCGCCGGGCGATGTGTCGGCAGAGCAGCTGAAAGAAGTCGGCATTCGCCTGCGGACTCCCCGCAAAGAGTCATAGTCCCGATCAGCGCCCGTCGCGCCACGTCTGTCCTGATTGTCATCTACAACGATGACCGCCAGGTGTTGTTGCTACGACGTTCCCGGCCGTTCGATTTCTGGCAGTCGGTAACCGGTTGCCTGGAGCCTGGTGAGCAGCACACCGAGGCAGCAAGTCGCGAACTCTGGGAAGAAACCGGCTTTACGGACGAAGGCGAGCTGACGTTTTCAGGCATCAGTCGCCAATACGCGATTGACCCGCGCTGGATCAATCGCTTTCCCCCAGGCGTTATCGAAAACGTCGAGTTCGAGTGGCGCTATCGCTTGCCTGAGGCGCTGCAGCCAAAACTCGCGGCGGACGAGCACTCGGAATTCGTCTGGCTGCCGCTTGCGGATGCGATCGAAAAGACCTGGTCCTGGACCAACAAGGACGCGCTCAAAAATCTCTAGCGGTGATCGCCACACCGCGATTTGTCAGCTACATGTCTTCCGGTAGCAGCGGGTTCGACAACATCTCCTGCGAAGCGCGCCCAGCGTTCGGTCTCATCCGCGTCGCCGCTCTCGATATATTCGCGCACCATGTCCTTGCCGAAGTTGTAGTTGATGACGTAGCTGCGATAGCTGTCGAAGAACGTCGTTCTCTGCCGTGACCTATCTTCAGTGGAGAGCGCGTACTTCATCAGCCAGGCGATGGCCTGCTCGCGGTCGATGTCGCCGTTCAGATAATCACGCGCCGCTTCGTTACCCGAGTAGTTCAGTCGCGATTTCAGTGCGACCAACTGGTAGTAACGATCCGCTTCGCTGACGTCCAGTCCGGCGAGCGGGAATAGCACGGCTTTTTCAAACTCGGCGCGCTCGTCGCCCGGGAATGCCAGGTCCTGACCGTAGTTGCCGCTGCCCTCGGCGATCAGCGATTGCGGGCTGAACAGCGGGTACAGGGAATACTCGAGCCAGCCGCGTCCATTAACAAGATTCTCTTCCAGCAGCGCGTTGTAGGTGTGGTGACCGGGATAGCCTTCATGGCAACCTAAATCGACCGCGCGCGTGATGTACATCGGAAACTCGGTGTTTATCTGGATCAGGCTGTGGCCGCCACCCTGGTACCAGTTGTAGCCACTCCAGGGCTTGTCGGTGACGTACTCAACATCAAATGACTCGCCTTCCAGCAGGTCCATGTGTTCGAGCGTACGCTCGCGGCATTCATCCATCGCGGCGCGGATGACCGCGTCAATTTTGTCCTTAGGAATTTCGAACATTGCTTCGAATTCTGCGACCCGTTCGTTGAGCGGCTCGGGCCCTGGCAACAACGTGTCGATCTCCTCGAGGATGGCATCGAAGTGCGCCGCATCGTAGTCGGGTGCGGTCACACCGAACAGGCCTCGCGTTTCTTCGTCGAAGCTCATGAACTCGCCCTTGTTGATTGCGATGCGTGTTTGCAGCGCAGTAAGGCGCGCGATGAGGCCGGCAATGCGATTCGCAAGCTCGTCATTGTTGCTGCTGTCGATCGCGGCAAACTGTGTGCCGAGGTCCTTCGATTGCAGCAGGATATCGTCAAGACTCAGCGCCTGCGCCACGGCGTCTGCCTTGATGTCGTCGGGCCCGAAGTAGGCGTCGACATGCCCCTTGTCGTGTTCGCCCATCGATAGCTCCAGAAACAGGTACTCGCGCACCAGCGAATCGATGTCGGGTGCCGTTGCAACCGGCGCGTCCTCTGTGCATGCGGATACGAAAGCCAGAGTAGAGAGAATGGCGAGAGTTTTGAACATGTCGTTTTCCTTTGTTGCGAGCCGTCGCTCGCGGCTACAGGTTTTTCAATCTATACAAGGCATCGAGCGCTTCGCGCGGCGTCATGCTGTCGGGATCCAGCTCTGCGACGGCGTCCTGCAACGCAGAATCGACCACGGCGGGCTCTTCGATCGTCAGTGGCAGCTGCGCCTGCGGGTTGCTGGCGTTCGCCGCTTGCTGTGACTCGAGCACCTTGAGGTAGGCCTTCGCACGCTTGATGACCACGGGCGGCACGCCGGCCAGGGCCGCAACCTGCAGGCCGTAGCTCTGGTTTGCAGGGCCCGGCTTGACCGCATGCAGAAACACCAGCTGCCCGCTGTGCTCGGTGGCGTCCAGGTGCACGTTGACGCAGGCCGGCAGATCCTGCGCGAGGGCGGTCAGTTCAAAGTAGTGTGTCGCGAACAGCGTGAATGCTTTGCAGGACTCGCCCATGAAATGTGCCGCAGCCCAGGCGAGTGACAGTCCATCGAAGGTGCTGGTGCCGCGACCGATTTCGTCCATCAGTACCAGGCTTTCTGCGGTGGCGTTGTTGAGGATGGTTGCGGTCTCGGTCATTTCCACCATGAACGTAGAGCGTCCGCCTGCCAGGTCGTCGGATGCGCCAATGCGCGTGAAGATGCGGTCGACGGGACCTATGCGCACGCGCGTCGCAGGAACGAAACTGCCGATGTGTGCAAGGATCGCGATCAGTGCGGTTTGTCGCATGTAGGTCGACTTACCGCCCATGTTGGGTCCCGTTATTACGAGTAATCGCTGCTCGTCATTCAGGTTCGTGTCGTTGGCGACGAAGGGCGTTTCGATCACCTGTTCGACGACCAGGTGGCGGCCGCCCTCAATCTCGATGCAGGGCTCGTTCGCGAGTTCAGGTCGCACGAGTTGCAGTGCCAGCGCGCGCTCGGCAAAGCAGGCAAGCACGTCAAGTTCGGCAAGGCTTGTGGCGCACAGCTGCAGCTCGCCGAGCACGTCGTGCAGTTTGTCCAGCACACCTTCGTACAGGTACTTTTCGCGCGCCAGCGCTCGTTCGCGTGCGCTCAACACCTTGTCTTCAAATTCCTTGAGCTCTGGCGTGATGTAACGCTCGGCACCTTTCAATGTCTGGCGGCGCACATATTCTGTCGGCGCTTTGTCGGCCTGACCCTTGCTGATCTCTATGTAATAGCCATGCACGCGGTTGTAGCCGAGTTTCAGCGTGGCGATGCCGGTGCGTTCTTTCTCGCGCGCCTCGAGATCCAGCAGGTACTGGTCGGCGTTGTCGGCGATGCCGCGCAGCTCATCGAGGTCGTCGTCGTAGCCCTCGGCAATGACGCCACCGTCGCGGATCAGCATCGGCGGGTTGTCGATGATGGCGCTCGCGAGCAGTTCGCGCTGGCGCTTGTGGTCGCCGATCTGCTGGTCGAGTTCATTGAGCAATGGCGAATCGAGTTCGGCCAATGCGCCGCGCAACTCCGGCAGCCGTGACAATGCTTCACCGAGTTGCCGCAGATCTCGCGGTCGCGCCGAGCGCAGCGCCACGCGCGACAGGATGCGTTCGACGTCGCCAATGCCGTTCAACATGGTCTGCAGTGCATCGCTGCTGCCGCTTTGCATGATCGCGTCGATGGCCTGGTAGCGGGCCTGCAGTCTTTGCTGGTCTCGCAGCGGCCGTTGCAACCAGCGCCGCAGCAGGCGACTGCCCATCGGGCTCTGGCAGTGGTCCATGACACCCGCGAGCGTGTGTTGCGGGTGTCCGGTCAGCGACTCTTCGAGTTCCAGGTTGCGGCGTGTGGGCGCATCCATGATGACCGCATCGTCATGACGCTCGACCGTAATCGACTGCAGGTGTGGCAGTGATGCCTTCTGCGTGTCGGATACGTACTGCAGCAGGGCACCGGCTGCCGCAACGCCGGTTGCAAAACCATCGGCACCAAAACCGGCGAGATCCTGCGTGCCGAACTGGTTGCACAGCAAGCGCCTGGCACTGTCGAATTCGAAATGCCACGGTGGCCGCTTCGTTATACGCAGGCGCTCCGCCGAAATCCTTGCACCGGGCTGTTCTTCATCGACAATGAGTTCAGCCGGCCGCAAGCGCGCCAGCTCTGCACTGACGGCGTCGAAATCGGGCACTTCGGTCATGCGGAAGCGGCCGCCGGCGAGATCCAGCCAGGCGATGCCAATGCGCTTGTCACCTGCCCAGACGGCGGCAACCAGGTTGTCACGACTCTCGGAGAGCAGCGCCTCGTCGGTCAGGGTGCCGGGCGTCACGACGCGCACGACCTTGCGTTCGACCGGGCCTTTGCTGGTTGCCGGGTCGCCAATCTGTTCGCAGATGGCGACGGACTCGCCCTTCCTCACCAGCTTCGCGAGGTAACCCTCGGCGGCGTGGTAGGGTACGCCACACATCGGTATGGCGTTGCCGCCCGACTTACCGCGCGCTGTCAGCGTGATGTCGAGCAGTTCTGCGGCACGTTTGGCGTCATCATAGAAAAGCTCATAGAAATCCCCCATGCGGTAGAACACCAGCATGTCGGCGTAATCCGCCTTGATGGTCAGGTACTGCCGCATCATTGGCGTGTGGACGGGGGAGACGTTGCTCATTATTCTTCTTCTCGAAAATGAAAATACTGCATGTCGAAACCGGGCGCCATCTTTACGGCGGCCCACAGCAGGTAATTTACCTGATGACGGCGCTGGCTGCGCGTGGCCACGACAATACGCTGGTTTGCCCGCCGGGATCCGGCATCGACAGTGCTGCTCGCTCCGCCGGGTTGCGCGTGCAAAACCTGTTCTGCGCCGGCGATCTCGACTTGCCATTCGCCTACCGACTGACCCAGTTCCTGGGTCAGCAACAACCTGACCTGGTGCATTGCCACAGCCGCAGGGGCGCCGACGTGCTCGGCGGCCGGGCGGCGAGCTTCGCCAACGTGCCGGCCGTTGTATCGAGGCGCGTGGACAATACCGAAATGCGGTTGCTGGCCGCGCTGCGCTACCAGCCGTTTCGCAAGGTCATTGCGATCTCGGAGGCTATCGCCGCCGAATTGCGCGAGCGCGGTGTGGATGATGAGCGTCTCGTGATAATAAGGAGTGCGGTCGATAGCTCTGCATTCGGCAAGGACATTGATCGGCAGGCGTTTCTGCAGGAGTTCTCCTTAAGCGACGAACAGTTCGTGATCGCAGCGGCGGGGCAGCTGATTCCGCGCAAGGGGCATCGCTTCCTGTTACAGGCGGTCGCCGATCTCAAGGTGCGCTATCCGCAATTGCGACTGGTGATTTTCGGCGAGGGTTTTCTCAACACGCAGCTGCGCGAGCAGGCCGCGTCACTGGGACTCGGCGATGTCGTGCAGTTCGCCGGTTTTCGCGATGACCTCGACCAGTGGCTTGCCGGATTCGACGTGTTCGCACACCCGGCACTGGCCGAAGGGTTGGGTGTGGCCGCACTGAAAGCCGCTGCTGCAGGATTACCGGTTGTTGGATTCGCAGCCGGCGGTATGGTTGAGGCTGTTGCGCACGAACAGACCGGCATACTGGTGCCGCCCGCTGACGTCGACGCGCTGGGTAACGCCATCGCCAGCCTGATCGACGATAGCGGCTTGCTCGAGCGCATGGCCAAGGCCGGTCGGCGGCGGATGCAAAACGAGTTTTCGATCACTACGATGGCAGACAAGCACGAAGCACTATATGAGTCGGTATTGAATGGCACATGACAAGGACATTGCAGAGCTTGCGACCGCGTTGGTCGCACAGCTCACGGCAAGCGGCAACACGGTGTCGACAGCAGAGTCGTGCACGGGCGGCTGGATTGCCAAGGCGATTACCGATGTGCCCGGCAGTTCAGCGGTGATCGGCTACGGCATGGTCAGTTATTCGAACCACGCCAAGATGTCATTGCTCGGCGTACAGGCAAGCACGCTCGACGAACACGGTGCTGTGAGTGCAGCGGTTGTCGAGCAAATGGCGGGCGGTGCTTTGGAACTCAGTGGCGCCGACATCGCGGTGGCCGTCAGCGGCATCGCCGGACCTGATGGTGGCAGCAGGGAAAAGCCGGTGGGCACCGTGTGGTTTGGCTGGGCGCGACGGGACGGCTCAAGTATGCTGGTTGCATCTGACAGGCAATTGTTCGACGGCGATCGCGAAGCCGTGCGCGCGCAGACTGTTATCCATGCCCTCCGAGGCTTAGCTGAGCGAGTCTCTGCATGAGCGACAAACGATTGTTCTTTGCCCTGTGGCCTGATCCCCGCCAGCGCGAACGTCTGCGCGACCTGCTCAGCCCGTTTGCCAAGACCGTCGAGGGCAGGGTGGTCGATCGCCGCAACTGGCATATCACGCTCGCTTACATCGGCGAGTTTCCGGAGCGCCGCATTCCGGAGTTGCTGCAGCGCGTCAGCACGATTCCCGTCGAACCCTTTCGTGTCACGTTTGATCGGATCGAATTCTGGCCGCGGCCACGAATTGCCTGTCTCGCGGCCGCAACGGTGCCGCAGGAGATGCAGCTTCTCGTGGATCATTTGAAATCCGCGCTGCTCGACGAAGGTCTCACGGTCGAGGATCGGGCATTCAGGCCGCACATCACCCTCGTGCGCAATGCGCGGCCGTTCGAGACCGAACGACTGGCGCAAAGGTTCTCGCTGGACTGGAGCGGCTACGAATTGCTCGAATCGTTGCGCGAACCTGGCGGCGTGAGCTACCGAATCGCAAATATTTAGCATCAAGCCACTTTAAGGGCTCCCATTGGCGTGGCTTTCGTGCAATACTACTGTGTATATCAACAGTACTCTTCAACCTCACATATTGGCAGCAAAACTATGGACGAAAACCGCAAAAAAGCACTCGCACAGGCCCTCGGCCAGATCGAAAAGCAGTTTGGCAAAGGCTCCGTCATGCGCCTCGGCGATGGCACGGCAGCGAAGGATATCGAGGCCATTTCGACCGGCTCCATCGGTCTGGACGTCGCTTTAGGTATAGGTGGTGTGCCGAAAGGCCGCGTTGTCGAGATCTACGGACCGGAATCCTCGGGCAAAACGACGCTGACCCTGCAGATTATCGCGGAAGCGCAGAAAATTGGCGGCACCGCTGCGTTTGTGGATGCCGAGCACGCGCTCGACCCGCAATACGCCGAGAAGCTGGGTGTCAATGTCGACGAGTTGCTGGTGTCGCAGCCGGACACCGGCGAGCAGGCGCTTGAAATCACCGACATGCTGGTTCGTTCCGGCGCGGTGGATATCATTGTGGTTGACTCGGTCGCGGCGCTGACGCCGAAGGCAGAGATTGAAGGCGAGATGGGCGATACCCATGTTGGCCTGCAGGCACGCCTCATGTCACAGGCGCTGCGCAAACTCACCGGCAACATCAAGCGTTCCAACGCGATGGTCATCTTCATCAACCAGATTAGGATGAAGATTGGCGTGATGTTCGGCAGCCCGGAAACGACGACAGGCGGCAACGCACTGAAATTCTACGCATCCGTGCGCATGGACATTCGTCGCATCGGCGCCATCAAGAAGGGCGACGAAGTCACGGGCAACCAGACCCGCGTCAAGGTCGTGAAGAACAAGGTTGCGCCGCCATTCAAGATGGCAGAGTTCGAAATCCTTTATGGCGAGGGCATTTCCCGCGAAGGCGAGATCATCGACCTCGGTGTTGCCAACGGCATCGTCGACAAGGCCGGCAGCTGGTACAGCTACGGCGATGATCGAATCGGCCAGGGCAAGGAAAACGTCCGCGAATACTTAAAGCAGAATCCGGAAACCGCGCAGGAAATCGAAGCGAAGATTCGCGCGATACTGCTGCCGAAGCGGGAAGACATTGCAGCCGCGGCAGCGGAGGATGACGAAGAGGCCATCGTTTCTTAAGTGGTTTCGGCCTGCGGGCCGGCGTATTCCTCATCGAAATGGCTCGCTTCGCTGTGGTTGGGTTGGCGCCCGCGGACCGAGGCTATTCCTCATCGAAATGGCTCGCTTCGCTGCGCTTTATTTTCGATGACGAACAGCCCCGACCCACGGGCTTCGCATTAGGTGTTGGTGGTTTGGCGGCCTGCGGAGCCGAGGCTATTCCTCATCGAAATGGCTCGCTTCGCTGCGCTTGATTTTCGATGACGAACACCCCGACCCACAGGCCTTGTTTCGGGTAGTTGTTTAGGGGCCGTGGGCGCTGAATTGGATTTTTGATGGAAGGTAAGGCTGTTAAAGAGATCATCGATGACCTCGTTCCTCAGGACGAGGACGATCGCTTTGCGGATCCCAAGAAAGTGCGTAAGCGGGCGATGGATCTGCTGGCGCGGCGTGAGCATGGCAGCGAAGAGCTTTGTCGCAAGCTTGAGAAAGCGGGGTTCGATTCGGATGTTGTTGCTGACGAGGTGGCGAGGTTGACGGCTGAGAATCTGCAGAGCGATACCCGGTTCGTCGAGGCTTTCGTGCAGTCGCGCGTCAACCAGGGCAAGGGGCCAGCCAGGATCCGTTCCGAGCTTGGGCAGAAACACATCAGCGATGCGGCCATAGACAGCGGAATTCAGGAGTCCGGAGCCGACTGGGGTGAGCTGGCGCGCGAGGCTCGGGCCAGGAAGTTCGGCCTGGCCGACCCTGCTGACTACAAGGAGAAAGCCCGCCAGATGCGCTTCCTGCAGTATCGCGGCTTCGAGTCCGAACACATCCGCAGGGCTTTGGCGTCATTCGACGATTAAGGCTTAATACGCGCCTGCAAACCCCGTACACTTGCGGGTTTGAATTCAACAACCTGACCCCGATATCCGAATAATGAAAACCATGTCGAGCAATGAGCTGCGCCAGGCCTTCCTGGAATTCTTTCGTGAGCACGGTCACGAGGTCGTCGCGAGCTCCCCACTGGTGCCGGGCAACGACCCGACACTGTTGTTTACCAATGCCGGCATGGTGCAGTTCAAAGACGTGTTCCTTGGCGACGACAAACGCAGCTACGATCGCGCTGCGTCATCGCAACGCTGCGTGCGTGCGGGCGGCAAACACAATGACCTTGAGAACGTCGGTTACACCGCAAGACACCACACGTTCTTTGAGATGCTCGGCAACTTCAGTTTTGGCGACTACTTCAAACGCGATGCCATCAAGTTTGCGTGGCAGTTCCTGACGGAAGAACTCGGCCTCCCTGCTGAGCGACTCTGGGTCACCGTCTTTCGTGAAGACGACGAAGCGGCCGATATCTGGCTCAAAGAAATGAAAGTCGACCCGAAACGCTTTACGCGTATGGGCGAGAAAGACAACTTCTGGGCCATGGGTGACACTGGCCCTTGCGGGCCATGCAGCGAGATCTTTTTTGATCACGGCCCGGATGTCGCCGGCGGACCGCCAGGCTCGCCGGATGAAGATGGCGATCGCTATGTCGAGATCTGGAATCTCGTCTTTATGCAATACGATCGCGCGGCCGATGGCGAGATGAAGGCGCTGCCGAAACCGTCTGTCGATACTGGCATGGGCCTCGAACGTATCGCCGCCGTCATGCAGCAGGTTCACAGCAATTACGAAATTGATCTGTTCGCGAACCTGATCCAGGCGGCCGCAGACACGCTTGGTGTCAAGAACGATGGCTCGAGTTCGCTGAATGTCATCGCCGACCATATTCGCGCTTGTTCCTTCCTGATTGTCGACGGCGTACTGCCGGGCAACGAGGGCAGGGGCTATGTGCTGCGACGCATCATTCGTCGTGCCATTCGACACGGCAAAAAGCTCGGCCAGGACGAACTGTTTTTCCACAAGCTGGTGGCTCCGCTGGTCCAACAGATGGGCGACGCGTATCCGGAGTTGGCCAAAGAGCAGGCTCACGTTGAGAAAGTCCTGGAGAAAGAGGGCCGGCGCTTCGCCGAGACCCTGAACCAGGGCCTCGAGATTCTGGAAGACGCGGTTGCGGACCTGAAAGGCAAACAGATTCCCGGCGACGTGGTATTCAAGCTCTACGACACCTACGGGTTCCCGGTTGACCTGACCGGCGACATTGCGCGTGAGCGCGGCCTGAGCATTGATGAGGCCGGTTTCGAAACGGCGATGGAAGCGCAACGCGATCGTGCACGAGCGGCCAGCAAGTTCAGCGCAGCCGGTGGCGCGTCACTGAAGACCGACATTGAGTCAGGGTTCCTCGGTTATGACGGCACGAAAGCAAAGAGCAAGGTGCTGGCGTTGTACAACGACGGCAAAGAAGTTGAGCAGCTGTCTGTCGGAGATGATGGTGCGGTGGTTCTCGAGCAGACGCCTTTCTATGGCGAGAGCGGTGGCCAGATTGGCGACACCGGGCACCTCGTCGAAGGCGATTCCTCGTTTACTGTTACTGACACGCAAAAGAGCGGCAAGGCCATCGTCCATTACGGTTCTTTGCAAAGCGGCGTGTTGCGAGTTGGTGATGAAGTTTCGGCCCACGTCGACGCTCAGCGCCGGCAGGCCATTCGCCTGAATCACTCGGCGACGCATCTTATGCATGCGGCGTTGCGCGATGTGCTGGGCACGCACGTAACGCAGAAAGGATCACTGGTCGCGCCAGACAAACTGCGTTTCGACTTTTCGCACTACGAGGCCGTGACGCACGAGCAACTCGCCGAGATCGAAGATCTCGTCAACGAACAAATCCGTAACAACGTCGCGGCCGAAACCGATCTGATGGGCTACGACGATGCCGTCGCCTCGGGTGCCATGGCGCTGTTCGGCGAAAAGTACGACGACGAAGTGCGGGTGTTGCGCTTCGGTGATTTCTCGGTGGAGCTGTGCGGCGGCACGCACGTGGATCGCAGCGGTGACATCGGCGTATTCAAGATTACCTCGGAAGGTGGCGTAGCCTCCGGCGTCCGTCGCATCGAGGCCGTCACCGGCAAAGGCGCGCTGGAGTGGATTGACGCGAAGCAGGGCACCTTGAACGACATCGCGGGATTATTGCGCGGCCAGCCTGAGCAGGCCGCCGCGAAGGTCGAGCAACTGCTGAAGCGCACCAGGGAGCTCGAAAAGGAACTGGCGGCCGCGAAACAGGCACTGGTCAGCGGGCAGGCAGTCGATCATGCCGCGAGCGTGCAGGAGATCGGCGGGATCAAGGTCCTGGCGACGCGCATGGACGGTGCCGATGCCAAGACCCTGCGCGATGCCGTAGATCGCTTCAAGGACAAGCTGCAGAACGCCGTTGTGGTGGTCGGTTCCGTGCACGGCGACAAGGTGCACCTCGCGGCCGGCGTAACCAAAAACAACACCGATCGCATCAAGGCGGGCGACCTCATAAGGCCCGTGGCAGAGCAGGTTGGTGGCCGCGGCGGCGGTCGTCCGGACTTTGCGCAGGCCGGTGGCACGGATGCAGAAGCGCTTGACCGCGCGCTGGAATCAGTGGCAGGCTGGGTCAAGGAGCAACTTTCCTGAACTGTGAGCGAGAAAAAGGCTACAATAACAACAGTTTAAGGAAGTACCACGCGTAATAAGAAAGGGGCAGGAGCCCCAATAAGCAGGAGTAGGAAGTCATGCTGATTCTGACGCGACGCGCGGGTGAGACGGTCATGGTCGGGAGCGATATCACGATCACGGTCCTGGGGGTCAAGGGTAACCAGGTGCGCATAGGCATCAACGCACCCAAAGACGTCGCCGTCCATCGCGAAGAGATATACGAGCGAATACAGAGCGAACAAGCTGCTGCGGGCAGCGCAGACAAGGACGCCGACAGCTGAGGCCCGCCGGGCTTTACCTTCGGTAACCCTGACAGTAATATGTGCGCCCGCTTCATCGGAGAGATGGCTGAGTGGTCGAAAGCGCTCCCCTGCTAAGGGAGTAAGGGTTAAAAGCCCTTCGAGGGTTCGAATCCCTCTCTCTCCGCCATTTCCTCTGCAGCCACAGTCCCCTCAAGTCCGAAGCAACGCTTTTGTTGTGCGCGGCTCTCTGGGAAGATACCGGCATGACCTTGATTCAACTCAAGTACCTGCTGGGCGTTGTCGACAACGGGCTGAACATCACCGCCGCGGCGGAGCGCCTGTACACCAGCCAGCCAGGCATCAGCAAACAGCTGCGCCAGCTCGAGCAGGAAGTCGGCGTGCAGATATTCTCGCGCAAAGCCAAATCGCTGGTTGGCCTGACACCGGCCGGAACGGCGATCGTGGATTACGCGCGCAAGATCATGCGCGACGTCGACAACATCCGCAGCGTTGGCAAAGACATCATGGCGGAACAGGACGGTACCTTGTCGATCGCCACGACGCACACGCAGGCACGTTACGTCCTGCCCGAGGTCATCAGCCAATTTCACGAACGCTATCCGAACGTCAACCTCGAACTGCACCAGGGGACGTCCGAACAGATAGCCGATCTCGTTGAGGCGAACCGGGTCGACTTTGCGATCGCGACCGACACGCAGTCGTTGTTTCCAGAACTGAATCAGTTGCCGGTGTTCCACTGGGACCGAGTTGTGTTGTGCAAGAAGGATCACGAGCTGGTGGCCTTTAAGGGCGACCTGACGATTGAGAAGCTCGCCGAGTATCCGCTGATTACCTATGTATTCAGTGCAGACAGGGAATCGTCGTTCCTGAACGCCTTCAAGAGCCACAAGCTGGAACCGAACGTTGTGTTTACAGCGCGCGATGCGGATGTCATCAAAACCTACGTGCGCATGGGCATGGGCGTTGGTGTTGTCGCGCCGATGGCCCTGCTCGAAGAGGATCTTGAGGATCTGCACGTCATCAGCGCGAAGGGTCTCTTTCCGACCGTGACGACATGGATCGGCGCGCCACGTGACAGGGCATTGCGGCGCTACATGCTCGACTTTATCGCGCTGTTTGCGCCGCACTGGCCGGAAGAGTTCGTTAGCGAAGCGACCACCGCGGAGTCGCAGCAGGTCGTCGACGAGCTGGCAGAAAAAGTGGTGTTGCCGACACGCTCTTAAGCGACGTTATATCTGCAACGCACGGCGGATCTGTCGAATGTGTTCCGGTGTGGTTCGACAACAACCGCCAATTATCGAAGCACCTGCTGCTACCCATTCCCGTGCCGCCAATGCGAAGTCCATTGGCGTGGCGGTGCCGGACCAGGCATTGTCTTCGACAGAGTAGCGCTCGCCCGAGTTTGGATACGCGACAACAAGTTTGTTCGGAGCGGCATCGCGAAGAATACGAATCAAAGGAAGCATGAACTGCGGCGGCGTGCAGTTGATGCCGATGGCGAAGACCGTGTCATGATCTGCAAACAGCCGAGCGGCATCCACGAGCTTGCTGCCATCGCTGATGTACCCGGCATCGCGACAAGAGAAACTGATCCAGGCGGGTGTTTGACAACCATTGAGTAATTCGGCGAGCACCTCGGCTTCGAGCATTGAAGGAATGGTTTCGACAGCGAGCAGATCTGCACCACTGCCGTCGAGCAGCGCCAACCGCTCTGCATGGAAATTGCGCAAGGTGTCGGCTGATACGCCGTAGTCGCCTTTGTACTCCGAGCCGTCATGCAACATGGCACCGTAGGGCCCAATGCTGGCCGCGATCAGCGGAGCATGCTGTTTCCCCGGGTTATCTCGCAGGTATTCGCTGCGGGCCCGCTCAGCCAGCTGTACCGACAGCAACATGAGCTCATCAGCCTCGGTCGCTGAAAGGCCTGCGGCGGCGAAGCCTTCGCGACTGGCCTGGTAGCTGGCAGAGGCGATGCACTCCGCACCGGCGTTCAGGTAGGCGCGGCTGGCATCGACAATGGCCTGTGGATCGGATTGCAACAGCGCTGCGGACCACAGGCGGTTATTGAGGTCACAGCCCTGTGCTTCGAGCTGTGTGGCAAGGCCGCCGTCCATGACGAGAGGCCGCTCCGTGGATATCGATTCCGGTATGCTGCGCATAGGTGAAGTCTAAGCCAAAACCGCTTTACCTGAGATGCCCTGATCAGTAAGATGTGCGACCCTTGTGGGGCTAGCCCCTGCAAACCAGACCAAAGCGCCCGTAGCTCAGCTGGATAGAGTACCTGGCTACGAACCAGGCGGTCGGGAGTTCGAATCTCTCCGGGCGCGCCATTTTTACCTTAAAGCTCAATCACTTAGCGGTGGTTGAGCTTTTTCGGTTTTGGCGTGCTGTCCCATAGATCGGGATTTGTCCTGTTGATTTGCACGATGGATTGACCTGGTTTTTGTAATCTGGAAATGACCCGCATCAAACAAAGCGAATAGCAGCCATTTCAAAGATCTGGGAAACAGCAGACGGGTCAGTTTTCGATGCAAGAAATGGCCATTTTTGGCTCAAATTTCGTTGCAAATCAACACCGAAGATTCGAGTCCTGATTCGGCGCATGTGCAAAGCTAACGCCTTGGTTGAGCGAGCGACTGCAATTCGCGACATACGCCATTGACGCACATACGTCAATGGCGTAGTATCCGGTCATGAAACTCACCTTCATCGAGACGCCGGTATTCACAGAGTTGGTTACTGGCCTCCTTGAAGATGTGGATTATCAACGGATGCAGGAACATCTGCTGATTTATCCGGCAGCTGGTAACGTCATTGTTGGAACATCTGGCTGTCGGAAGCTTCGCTGGAGCGTCTCAGGACGAAAGGGCGGCAAGAGCGGTGGCATGCGAGTGATTTATTACTTCAGGAGCGCTGCAGATCAGATCATCTTCCTGCTGGCGTACGACCATCGATCTGTTGACGATTTAACGCCTGCACAGAAGAAGCAGCTTGCTGACATTGTGAGGCAGCTGAAATAGAGATTGAGACTATGGACGAAAAACTGTTTGCAAAACTGATTGAAAGTGCCTCCCAGGCGGCAGAGATCGTACGCGGTGATCGCGAACCATCAAGAACTTTCGAGGTGACATCGGACATCGTGCGAGAGATTCGCGAGAGTACGGGGCTGTCCCAGGAGAAGTTTGCAGGCCTCTTTCATATTTCTGTTGGCACACTCAGAAATTGGGAACAAGGACGGCGTCGTCCTGACGGTCCGGCAGCAGCACTTTTGACGGCGATCAAGAATGATCCGGAGCACGTTGTCGCTGCTCTGAATTAGGCCGCGTAGTCTGCTGAGTGGGTCGTCGCCGTTCCGACAATTTTCCGACACCAGTTGTGCATTGTTGTGCAAAGTACTGAAAGCATGGCAACGAGCGTCGTCAATCGGCCCTTATTGTTCAGTAAGTTATGGCGCGTTGTCTGGCTACGAACCAAGTACCTATTGAGGTCATTTCATCGGCAAGTGACTGTGAGTCAAACTTGTGGGTCGGGAGTTCGAATCTCTCCGGGCGCGCCAATAAAATTAAAGGGTTACGTCATTCGTGGCGTAGCCTTTTTTTGTCTGGGTAGCAGTACGGGTAGCAAATCACGCTCATAATCCAGAGATTTCCAGGTTGCTACTACACGCCTATTTCAGGCGAATGGAGGAGGGTACCGGGGGAATTTCGAAGGCTCGACTTTCAAGTTGGTCTCGCAGATTTGTGATCTAAAAAATTCTGGGTTCAGTGTGCTACTCAGTTTGACACAGGTGTTACAAAAACAGCCCCTGTAATGTGCTAATTAAAGTAAATAAAAATGATAGTTAAAGTTAATTAAAACAATTACTTATGGTTTTTAATGACACAAGTAGCTGATTCCTAATGTAATAATGTGGTAGGTTTTCGTAACACATGAGTACTAACTACACACTAAGGCTGGTTGCGCCGGCGTTCGACGACTCTCTAACCGACACGATCATGCAGCTGCGCCAGCTGGCCGGTCGTCGCCGTCTATGGGGCACGACCACGCCTGAGTTGTTCTTCGATCTGAAGTACATCTTCCAGATGATGGAGAGCTTGGGTTCGTCGCGTATCGAAGGAAATCGAACCACTATTGCCGATCTGGTCGATGCTCGAATAGAAAACCCAAGAAGCAAAGACGAAAGGCTTCTTGAGATTAGCAACATTGAAAAAGCTTCGGACTTCGTCGAGAAAAACATCGGGTTGGGCGACGACATTACGCACGGCCACATTCGCGAAGTTCACAAGATTGTCGTAGATGGTCTTACCTTGCCACCAAAAGGTGAGGGCGACAGAACGCCAGGCCAGTATCGAGAGCAAGATGTGGAAATTGCCGGTGCCAAACATACGCCACCCGCATACCCCGACGTTCTTGACTTGATGGACGAACTCCTGAGTTTCCTGAACGCAGGTGGAAACGACCAGTACGCTTTTATTAGAGCCGCTATCGCACACCATAGATTTGCCTGGGTTCACCCGTTCACGAATGGAAATGGCCGCACCGTTCGCATGATGACGTATGCATCGCTGATCCAAAAAGGATTCAATGTTGCGGAGGGTCGCATAATCAATCCGGGTGCTGTTTTCTTTTCGAACCGTGACATGTACAACGAAATGCTCGCCGGTGCTGATTCGGGATCAGATGCTGGGCTTTTGCAATGGTGTAGGTACATGCTGGAAGGATTGTTTCGGGAGTTCCGGAAAATCGACCGGCTGTTGGACTTCGATGACTTGAGAGATCAAATCTTGATTCCTGCAATCAAGCAGTGCCGGAAGCGCGGAGAGATTGATAAGACAGAAGAGCGAATCCTGACACTTGCTGCTCAGCAACAGATAATTGCAGCCAAGGACGTAGACTCGCTCCTGAACAAAACGTACACGACGGCACAGCGTCGAATGAAGAAATTACGCGAGAGAGAACTTCTCTGTGAGTCAAATCACAAGAAGCAGCATTACCGGCTTGGGTTCGCAAACAACGCGCTGATGCGATCAGTGGTCAGTTCGCTTCAATCGGAGGGCTTCTTCCGCGGATTGGAAGAAACCGACCTGATGTAAGGCTTTGTTGATTTGCACGATGGATTGACCCGGTTTTTGTAATCTGGAAATGACCCGCATAAAACAAAGCGAATAGCAGCCATGCAGACCGCCGTCATGCCTTAGTCAGTGAGTCACGATTCCTTCTTGCCGTAGCTGGCCATTGCCTTGTCCACGATTATCGTTACCGTCAGGTATACGGCAATGAAGATCAGAAATCGGACAGAAAAGTCGAGCATCCCCAGCAAGCGAAAAGCGACCATAGCCGCTACAGCACCTGCAAGACCAGCAATGTATCTCAACATGATCGCTTCCTATGTAATTCTCGTAAGGAAGACAATATCACGAGCGCCGCTCCGGCATTAGCCAGGGTGTTTTCATCGCTTTTCGCTACATACTCGGTTGCAACGCGTGGCTATAAAACAGGGGCCGCCAGGCGGGAATGAAAGGCCGCGAGAAATACCGGCCAGCTGTCGGGCTTGCCGGTTGTGATGATTCGCACGTCAACGCCCCCCAGCGCAGAGTAGTACGCAGTACGGGCTGAGGGTTACATAATGTTACAATCTCATGGTCTGTAGGCGATTAAAATCGAGGCCTCAAGCTACAGCCCTGCCAGAAGACCGACACCACGCCGCTTTCGAGGTTATTTCAATCAGGACGTCGGTATTCTGCCGCATTGACAGAAGAACGATAATAAATATTAGCCTAAAAAATCGCATGTATTCGGAGAATAGAGAATGAAAAAACTGTATCTAACTGTCGGCTCGCTCATTCTGAGTGTTCTGGCTGCACCCACGCTGTTTGCCCAGGATTATGACCTGGTCATCACAGGCGGCAGGGTCATCGACCCCGAAACGCTGTATGACGATGTGGCCAATGTCGGTATCAAGGATGGCCGAATTGCCGCGATTACCAAAGAGAAAATCAGTGGTCGCGAAACCGTCAAGGCGAAAGGCATGGTGGTAGCGCCCGGCTTCATCGACACGCATTTCCACTTTCAGATGCCGGCCGGCTATTCCCTCGGGTTGCGCGACGGGTTGACCAGCAGCATGGATTTCGAATTGGGCTGTGCGGGATCCTATATGGCCGACTGGTACGAGGCGCGTGCCGGTGTGACCCAGGCCAACTACGGCTGTGCGGTCAGCCACGAGTTAGCCCGGGCGATGGTCATCGACGGGTCAGACGGCGCCGATTACCTGTCACAGGGCCCCATCGCAGCTCTTACAACCCGGAACAAAACGGGCTGGAGCGTGACGCGGCCAACCCTGGAACAGGGCAACGCGATTCTCGAGGAGATTGACAAAGGCCTGCAGGCTGGTGCCCCAGGCATCGGCGTCACCGTGGGCTACATGAGAGATGGCGTCTCTTCACGCGAGATGTACGAGGTGCAGAAAGTCGGCGCACGCTATGGCCGCCCGACCGGCGCGCATACACGCTACACGCTCGGCACCGACACGACGGAGAACAACGGCGCGCAGGAACTCGTTGCCAACGCCCTGGCGCTCGACGCGCCGGCGATCGTGTTGCATTTCAACAACGACGGCTGGCAGCTTGCCCATGAGATGATCACCAACCTTCAGGAACAGGGTCATAACATCTGGGGTGAAGTCTATCCCTACGCTGCGGGTTCGACCACGATCAATGCTTCGTTCCTTGAGCCTGAGAGCTGGGTCGACGATCTAGGCCACCGCTATGAAGATACCATGCTGGATCCGGAAACGAATGAGTTCTATACCCTGGAGACCTACAAGGAAACCGTCGCATCCGATCCGTCCACGCTAATCGTCATCTTCAAGCAGCCCGAAGAAAACGAGCCTAAGTGGCTGACGCTGAAAGGTGTGACCGTGGCCAGCGATGCAACTGTAGCCACACCGTACGACGCACCGTGGGATTTCCCGATGGAGAAGTTGGGTGGCACCCATCCGCGGACGGCTGGCACCCGAGCCAAAACGATAAGACTTGGTCGGGAAAACGACATCCCGATGATGCAGCTGATATCGATCTTGAGCTACAACGCGGCCAAGCATCTGGGCGATACGGGGCTGACGTTCATGCAGGAGCGCGGCCGCATCCAGACTGGGATGGTTGCCGATATCGTGGTCTTTGACCCCGAAACCTTCACGGACAATTCGACCTACGAAAAGGGCGCTATCCCTTCGACGGGCATGGAAGCCGTGATCGTCAACGGTGAGATCGTTGTGCGTGACGACAAGCTGCTTCCTGTCTTCCCCGGTCAGCCGGTCCGATTTGAGCCGGAAGACAAGCCGCGCTTCGAGCCGATCTCGGAAGAGTCGTGGAATGCCGTATTCTCGACCGGTATGCCATCTGACTTCTCGGGTGGCATCCCTGTGGATGTGGATAAGTAAGTATTAAGAGTAACTTGGAGAGAAAATGATGAACAAACTGTATTTAACTGTTGGCTCGCTCATTCTGAGCGTCCTGGCTGCACCCACTCTGTTTGCCCAGGATTATGATCTGGTCATCACAGGCGGCAGGGTCATCGACCCTGAAACGCTGTATGACGATGTGGCCAATGTCGGTATCAAGGATGGCCGTATTGCCACGATCACCAAAGAGAAAATCAGTGGTCGCGAAACCGTCAAGGCGAAAGGCATGGTGGTCGCTCCCGGCTTCATCGACACGCACTTCCACTTTCAAATGCCGGTCGGCTATTCCCTCGGTTTGCGCGATGGGTTAACCAGCAGCATGGATTTCGAGATGGGCTGTGCGGGTTCCTATATCGCCGACTGGTACAAGGCGCGCGAAGGTGTGACCCAGGCCAACTATGGCTGTGCGGTCAGCCACGAGTTTGCCCGCGCGATGGTCATCGACGGGTCAAACGGCGATTACTTGCTGGACGGTCCCATAGCCGCTCTTGAAACCCGCAAGCAAAACGGCTGGAGCGCGACGCGCCCGACTTTGGAACAGGGTAACGCGATTCTCGAGGAGATTGACAAGGGCCTGCAGGCTGGCGCCATGGGCATTGGTAGCACCGTGGGCTACATGAGAGAGGGCGTCTCTTCGCGCGAGATGTTCGAGGTGCAGAAAGTCGCGGCACGCTATGGCCGCGCGACCGGCGCCCATACTCGTTATACGCTCGGCACCGACACGACGGAGAATAACGGCGCGCAAGAACTCGTCGCCAACGCCCTCGCACTTGGCGCTCCGGCGATCGTCCTGCACTTCAACAACCCCGGCTGGCGCCTTGCACACCAGATGATTACCAATCTTCAGGAACAGGGCCACAACATCTGGGGTGAAATTTATCCCTACGCTGCGGGTTCCACCCCGATGAATGCGTCGTTCCTGAAGCCTGAGAGCTGGGTCGACGATCTAGGCCACCGCTACGAAGATACTATGCTTGATCCGGAAACGGGTGAGTTCTTCACCTTGGAGACCTATAAGGCCACCGTCGCATCCGAACCGACCAAGCCGATCGTCATATTCAAGATGCCCGAAGAAGACCAGGCGAAGTGGCTGACGCTGAAGGGCGTGACCATGGCCAGCGATGCGACTGCTGCCACGCCGTACGACGCCCCGTGGGATTACCCTATGGAGAAATTGGGTGGCAGCCATCCCCGCACGGCTGGCGCCCGAGCCGCTACGATCAGGCTCGGTCGGGAAAACAACATCCCGATGATGCAGCTGATATCGATCCTCAGCTACAACGCTGCCAAGCATCTGGGCGATACGGGGCTGAAGTTCATGCAAGAGCGCGGCCGCATCCAGACCGGCATGGTTGCCGATATCGTGGTGTTTGACCCCGAAACCTTCACGGACAATTCAACCTACCAACAGGGCGCTATCCCTTCGACGGGCATGAAAGCCGTGATCGTCAACGGTCAGATCGTTTTGCGTGACGATAAGCTGCTTCCTGTCTTCCCCGGTCAGCCGATCCGATTTGAGCCGGAAGACACGCCGCGCTTCGAGCCGATCTCGTTAGAGTCGTGGAATGCCGAATTCTCGACCGGTATGCCTTTGCCATCTGACTTCTCGTATGCCTTCCCTGCGGAAGTGGACGACGCAAACTGATCGTGACATTCCAGCTCGGAGAGAGGCGAAAAGAATCGTGCTCTTTCTGATCTCCGTCTTGGTGGCGGCCATATTGGCCGCCACCAAGCGTTGCCGGAACCTCCGGCGAGCGGCAGTGCGATAGCAAAAGTGGCATCAGGGAATATATCGACTTCTAAAGGCTCAGGAACAAAATATGCACGCGAAATCCAGTTTTATCCATCTGATCACAATCTGTGTCTTCTCTACTTTGAGTGTTACCGCTCTTGCTCAAGAAGAGCAGGCAGAAGAGAGTGTCGATCCAAGCCCCACACCCATGCTAGACCAGGCGCTAGATCAGGCGGCGTCAGCCGACGACATCGCCAAGGCGTTGGCAGATCCGAACTCTGTGCTTGGGACATTAAACTTCAATCTCGACTACAATACGTATAAAGGCGACCTGCCGGGGGCATCTGACCAGAGCGCAACTCGCTTGACCTTTCAACCCATCTTGCCCTATCCGATCAGCGACACTAGCAACTTTTACCTGCGGCCCGCTGTGCCGGTTGTAATTTCTCAAGACGTTCCGACAGCAGGCGGATTCGATAATAAAGGTGTCGAACTTGGGGATATTGGCTTTGATGCCGCGGTAGGCAAAAGTCTTCCAGGTGGCTATGTGGTGATCGGTGGCATTGTGGGTACTTTGCCCACGGCAACGGACGACGCACTGGGTCTGGACCAGTGGTTGCTGGGCCCCGAGGTCGCTTTTGCAAAGGTTGCCAATTGGGGTGTGCTCGGTTTGCTTGTCTCGCATCAGTGGGACGTTGCTGGCGAGGACGATTTTTCAACAAGTATCACCGCTGGACAGTATTTCTACGTGTTTAACCTCAGCGATGGCTGGCAGATTAGCGCGACTCCGACCTTCTCTTACAACCACGAGGCGCCCAGTGGACAAGAGGCCTGGACGCTGCCGGTTGGTTTCGGTGTGTCCAAGACCACAATCCTTGGTGGCAAGCCCTGGAAGTTCGGTCTCCAGTACTGGCAATACGTCAAGCAGGCGGATGCTTTCGGACAGGATTGGCAGGTGCGTTTCACCGTAACCCGGGTAGTCTCCCTGCCATGGGGTAATTAATAGCAGGCCCTGACCATGAATTGTACTTTTATAAAAGTGCGCGAGCCCATGGAGAAAAAAATGATGAATAATTTTCGTGGGCTCAGACCCTGGGCAGCTGCCGCGTTTGTGCTGGCGGCAGCTTCGATGGCCCAGGCGCAGGATTCGCAAAGTCCCGCTCCGGATACGGACCAGCGCTTGATCGAGCAGGAGCAGCGGATCGAGCACCTGGAAGACCGAATTCAGGAACTCGAGGCCGAAGCAATGAGCGGCGCGGCTGCAGAGAGCCCGCAGATGAGCGGCTCGCCGTCCCCAGACGCTGAGAGCCCGCCGCCGGGTCAGTTGGAGGGCATTTACGGTGAAGTGCGCGATGGGCATCAGCTTCTGACACGTGACGAACTGGAGTCGGACGAGTTCCCGGCTTCCTGGCCCATGTTCGGCACCAACACGCGGATGAAAATCGGCGGCTATCTCAAGGCCGATTTTGTCGCAGACTTTGACGGCACGCTCGATTCTACACAATTCCTCATGCGCACTATTCCGGTAGAGGGGACGTCGGAGTATGGCGGCGATGCTTATGTCGATTTCTTCGCCAAGGAGACGCGATTCAATCTCGACGTCCGCCGCATCATTCCTGGGGCGGTACCCCTCCGTGGTTTCATCGAGGGGGATTTCTTTTCAGAGGGAAACCAGTTTCGGCTGCGCCATGCGTATATCACAGCAGGCGACTTTGTCATTGGCCAGACCTGGACAACACTCTCGTTCATGGAGGCGATACCGGTCATGTTTGACTTCGCCGCAGGGGACGCCCTGTTTGGCGGCCGTTCAAACCAGGTGCGATACCAGATGTCACTCAACGAACGCTGGGCACTATCGGTTGCTGCGGAGGAACTGCAGTTTCTTGGAATTCAAAACGCGAACAACGTTCCCGGCAGAGCAACATCGCAGTGGCCCCTATTGGCGGTTCGGGCCAACTACAAATACGACGGTGGTCTTGTTTCGATCGGTACGAGCATCGGTCAGCTTCACTGGGATGGCGGCGCGAACGGACCCTCGGACAGCGCGGTCCAGCTCGCGTTCCTGGTCGGCGGCCGCCACAACCTCGGCGAAAGAGCGTTCGCAACTTACCACCTCTCCTACAGCGAGGGCGCTGGTGAGAACATCATGGCCTTCGCCGGTACGGCCGCCAATGCGGTACTGGACGCCAACAGCAATCTCGAGACCTTTCCGGCTTTCGCGGCGGTTTTTGGATTTGGCTATGATTTGACAAGTACGTTGACCACACAAGGGTCTTACGCCTACGGCGTGCTGGATACACCAGACTCGCGCGACTCACTTGCGCTGGAGCGCGGTGGTGTGGCTCATTTGAATCTTACCTGGAAACCCAAAAACAACGACTATTTCTCAACCGGCGTCGAGATCATGTACGGCAAGATACGGGTGCAGAATGACGCAACCGGCGACGCCACACGCCTCCAATTGATGGCAAAGTTCACATTCTGAGTATCGTCGACCCTCGCCAAACGTGGATAGAAATTGAACATGAAAGCGGTATGCATTTCGGTAGGTGAGAACAAAAATGAACACTAAACACGACAAAGAAAAAACTCAACGGAGAATCAAAATGAAGCGACTTAGAGATCTCCTAGCCCTGTCGGTACTCGCCTCGGCTATAGCCACACCGGCCATTGCCGCCGATTACGATATTGTGATCAATAACGGCAGGGTCATGGACCCTGAAACCATGTTTGACGATATAGCCAATGTGGGTGTCAAAGACGGAAAAATTGCAGTAATCACTAAATCTAAAATTAAAGGCAAAGAAACCATTAATGCTAAAGGGCATGTGGTTGCTCCTGGGTTTATTGATACGCACTACCATTCAATGGATGTGTTCAGCACTAAAATGGCACTTCGAGACGGTGTAACTTCCGGGATGGACCTCGAAGCCGGATCATTCAATGTTAAAGAATGGTACGACGAAAAAGAAAAAACGGGCTGGCAAGTAAACTACGGTACTACTGCAAGTTTATTGTGGACAAGAATGTCTATTCATGACCCTGAAACAGAAATGGTAGGCCCGATGGATTATTCTCTTGCAAGACCATACGTCGCCAAATCTGCAGAAGATGGCGTTCAAGGTTGGGCAACAACGAAATCAACTTTGGACGAAATGAATACAATAATGGGAATATTAGATGAGGATCTAAGACAAGGTGCAATAGGTATGGCAGCTCCTGTTGCTTATATAACTATGGGAACAAGTAGTTACGAAGTTTTTACGGCTCAAAAAGTAGCTGCTAATTATGATCGTCTTACAGCTTCTCATACCAGATATCATTTATTAAACGAAACACCTACGGAAGCGCCAATAGCTTTTGATGAGATGTTTACCAATGCCATGTTGTTAGGCGCTCCATTTTTAATTTGCCATAACAATGATTATGGTTGGTGGGAAATAGAAGAAAAACTGCAACTGGCCAGAGCTAAAGGTTTGAATATGTGGTCGGAGTACTATCCGTACGCTGCCGGGGCAACAGCCGTTACTGCAGATTTCTTGCAACCTTCTGAATGGGTAGAAAAGCGTGGTTTCAAATACGAAGACACCATCTTCGACCCTATTGATAATGCATACCTGACCAACGAAACCTATGCAGCATTGATGAAAAAAGAACCGGGAAGATCGGTTGTCGTAGTATTTCCATACCGGAAGCCTTGGTTGAAAGATTTCTTAACAATACCTCATATGACGATAGCAGCTGATGCCATGGTTGGTGTTGGTCCCGATGGAGAATCATTACCATGGGAAGCAGATTGGAAGGATTATAGAGGCCATCCCAGAACGGCTGGTACGCGTGGTACAGCTTTTCGTATGGCTCGTGAACAAGGCGTTCCTTTAATGTTTACGATTGCACAATCAAGCTATTGGGCAGCTTTACACCTGGGTGATTCCGGGCTTGAGTCCATGAAGCAAAGAGGAAGAATTCAAGTAGGAAAAGTTGCAGACATCACCGTTTTTAACCCTGAAACGATCACAGATAATTCCACTTTTAAAGTAGGGGAAAATGGTATCCCTACCACCGGTATTCCTTACGTTATTGTAAATGGTGTAATCGTAGTAAAAGACAGTGAAGTATTGCCTGTAAAAGCAGGAAAGCAAATTCGTTTCCCAATAGAAGCCAAAGGAAGGTTTACGCCGATTGATAAAGAGGATTGGAGGGTGAAGCATACTATTGGAATTAATCCAGGCCTTTCAGACATTCATGTTGATGACTCTGGTGCCGGGGAATTGCTTAATAACTAAAGAATAATATCGGCATAACATAAAAAGAGACGGGATCATGCGGTTTTTGATCTCCGTCTTTTTGGCTGCCGGGTGGCGCAGGTGTGGCCCGCCCGGCGCAGTCTTTCAAAATCGAACGGGACAGCCCCAAACCTCATCCCGCAGAAGGAGAGTCCAAAAATGAAATTTCGTCATGTTATCGCAGCCCTCGCGATGAGTGTCGCCCTGCCGGCCGCTGCTCAGGACGCTTCCGGGCCGATCCTGTTCACGAACGTCAACGTCTTTGACGGCGTGAACGAAGCTCTGATCGAAAACGCCAATGTCGTGGTGACGGACAACCTGATCACCGCGGTGTCGACCAAACCGCTTGCTGTCGCCGGTGGCAGGGTCATCGACGGAGGTGGGCGCACCCTGATGCCTGGCCTTACAGATTGTCATTGGCACAGCATGGGGGCCAATTATAGTGGCAACGCGTTCGCGCTTGGTGAGGGCAAGCTGAACCTTGTGGCGGCCGATGGGTTGGAGAAGACACTTATGCGGGGCTTCACCACGATCAGGGACGTGGGCGGCAATGTCTTCGATCTAAAGTCGGTGATCGACGAGGGTATGTATGTTGGTCCCCGGATGTACGCTGCGGGGTCGATGATCTCCCAAACGTCGGGCCATGCAGATTTCCGTAGCACGATTGAGATACCTCAGAGCTATTCGAGGGATCTTATCCCGCAAGAAAGGATGGGGTCGGTCGCCATCGCAGACGGCAGGGCGCAAGTCATGCAGCGCGTGCGCGAGAACCTGATGCGGGGGGCGGCCTTCATTAAGCTCATGGCTGGCGGCGGGGTCGGCTCGCCCTCGGATCCGCTCGACGTCTCGCAATACACGATCGATGAAATCGAGGCGGCGGTCGAAGTGGCGGAGAACTGGGGCACCTACGTGACGGTTCACTCCTACTCCGCGAAGGCGATCCAGAACGCGATCCGCGGCGGTGTCCGGAATGTCGAGCATGGCCACATGATTGACGAGGAAACCGCAAAACTGATGAAGAAGACGAATACTTCGATTTGCATGCAGCCATTCTATAACGACGAGGATGCGATCCCGTTACCTGCCGGCTCGTTTCAGGAACAAAAGTACCAATTGCTGATCTCTGGAACTGATACAGCCTACGAGTTAGCGAATAAATACGACCTGCTCTTCGGGTTCGGCACTGACACTCAGGGTTCACCCGCGCTCGCCGAGCGTCAGGGGGCGCAGTTGGCGAAGCTCACCCGCTATTACGAGCCCTGGGAAGTGCTGAAGATTGCGACCAGCCAGAACTACGAGATCTTCAAGCGTTCCGGGCCACGCGATCCTTACCCCGGTGACAACGGTGTTGTTCGGGAGGGCGCGTATGCCGACCTGCTTTTGGTCGACGGCAATCCACTCGAGAACATCGATCTGATCGCTGACCCACATAAGAACTTCGTTATCATCATGAAAGACGGCGTCATCTATAAGAACACCATCGAGTGACCTCTTGCCTGGAAGCAGACGTCAGGTCAATTTCACCCCCTAAATAGACTCAATCTAAATCGGGGATTATTTTTGACAGAAGAAAGGAAAAACTTAATATGAAATTTCGTCATGTTATCGTAGCCCTCGCGGTTTCCGCGGCGGCAACCCTCAGCCCGGCATACGGCCAGACAACGCAAGAGCAGTCCGTTGGAGAGGCGATCGGACAGATCGCGTCGGGGCTTGCCGGGCGCATAGGCTTCGCGGCGCAGGAAATCGGCGGCGACGAGGTCATCTCGTTCAATGGCGATGAGACCTTCGCCATGGCCAGCACCTACAAGGTGGCGGTCGCCACGAAAGTGATGGATCTCGTGGACAAGGGGGAACTCAGTCTCGACCAAATGGTCGACGTCCCGCCCGACATGTATGTCGCCGGCGTAGTTGCGATTGCCGAGAGATTCCCCTACCCCGGGGTCCAGTTCTCGTTAGAGAACTTGATATATCCGATGATCACAGAGAGTGACAACACGGCGACCGACGTCCTTATGGGGCTGGCAGGTGGACCAGCGGCGGTGACCGAGAACCTGCGCAGGCTCGGGATCACCGACTTCAGGGTCGATCGGACTGTCCGCGAGATTCTCATGGATTTCTACGGCGTGCCATCGGTCACCCCAGAAGCTGTCGTTGAGGCTATCAGCAACAACCCGGCACTGGTGGCGGCCCAGCTTGATCCCAATCCGGACTTCGAGGCGGATCCCCGCGACCACACAACGCCCAATGCGTATCTGAAACTCCTGCTTGCCATCGACGGTGGCACGGCGATGAGCCCGGAAAGCCGCGAGTTCCTGCTGGGCGTCATGTCGCGCACGCGCACCGGCGATGGTCGTATCAAGGGGCTGTTGCCGAAGGGAACGCCTGTCGCGCACAAGACCGGAACCTTAGGCGGAGTTGCCAACGACGCCGGTTATGTCACGCTCCCCGACGGTCGGCGGTTTGCTATCGCCGTGTTCACGAACAGCAGCGAGACATCCACGGCGGACAGGGATCGGGCAATTGCCGAGATCGCCCGCATGCTGTTCGACCACTTCTACCTGGCTCCGGTGGCGAAGTAATAGGTGGGTAAACCTCGCGGGGGCGCACGCTCTGCCGGTGCGTCCCCGCCAACGCAAACTCACGGACCATAAGAACAGCATCTTGATTTAAAATGAAGATCACAGACAAACCCGAAACGAAGGCCACCAACGTGCTGAAAAACTCTTTCGAAAAAATTACACCATCCCGGTTTGGCGGGTGGCTAATCGGTGCTTTTTTGATGCTGGCCCTGATGGCGCCTGCGCAGGCGCAGCAGTTTGCCGGAGACAACCAGTGGACGGCGCCGCATGGCGTGTCCACTCAGGTCCTAACGGTCGGTGAGGAATTTTCTCAATACTACTTTGTGCTCGCCGCCATAGAAAACTTGGAGTTGAACGCGCAATTTATCCACTACTATGACGACCCTCGCGACCGTACGGAATCCCATACCTCCTCCCTTTTTTACGCCAAATATCGATTCTCAGAGAACGATGCAGGAACCGCCGGTTATTCCGTCTTTATCGGAACGGGCCAAAACCCGGACTATCTCGATCAGGGCGTGGTCACCCAAGCCTTTGATTCCTATTTTTCGACACTGACCGCTACCTATGCCTGGAATAATGACCGCTTCCGGCTCGACGTAATGCCCGGGTTCACGGCAAACCTCGACCAGGGCGACACGGGTGAAACCGCCTGGGGGTTTACCTACGGGTCAAGGCTCGCAATTTACGATGTGATCCCCCAGTCGGCGATTGTCACCGAGGTCTTTGGCACCACTGGCGAGGCCTATGCACCGCCAAGCTATCGGGCTGGCGTGCGCTGGGAAGGAAAGAAATGGGTCGTGGCCGGGACCTACTCGGATGCCTTTGACGGCTCCGGGGGTGCGGGCTTTGAAATCGGTATCATCTACTTTACCGAACCGCGCTTTTGCTTTGGCGGTTGCAAGCGCTAGTCTCATGCGGCCGGTCCCGGACAGGTCGCCCCAAGCTCGGCATCGATAGTCAGCGAGCCACACACCGAGTGGCAGCGATGACGAGCTGCCAAGTGCCTGAACCACCGCCTGTGTGACCTCAATGGCATTCTCCTCCTGAAATAGATTGAGTAATTGAAATGAAAAAGAACTTGTTACCACTTTTGGGAATCGTTTTGTTGATGTCTTCTTGTGGAGACAATAGTAGAACAAATGAGGCTGTTCCAACGTCTACCCACCAAACAACAATCTATTTTGGTGGTGATATTCTTACTATGGAAGGAGACGAGGCTCAATTTGCTGAAGCAGTGGTTCAGCAAAATGGCAAAATCGCTTTCGTAGGTTCTTTAGAGAACGCACAAAAACAATTTCCAAAAGCCAGCAAAAAAGATTTGCAGGGCAAAACCCTGTTGCCAGGATTTATCGATGGGCATGGACACCTTTATCTAACAGGTTTTTACAACATGATGGCAAATCTAATGCCGCCGCCTGATGGAGGTTCTAGCAGTATTCAAGGTGTTGTGGATGAAATGAATGCCTGGAAAGAATCTGAAAAGGGTGAGTTTTTCTTAAACAAATTTGGATGGCTGGTCGGCTTTGGGTATGACGATTCTCAATTGGCAGAAAAAGACCATCCCACAGCCGATGACCTGGACAAAGTAAGCACGGAAGTTCCAGTAATTATTGTGCATCAATCAGGTCATTTGGGCGCGCTGAACCACAAGGCATTGGAGGTTTTCAATATCACCAAAGCCAGTGAAGATCCCGTAGGAGGCCATATCAGAAAAGATGCCAATGGCGACCCAACCGGAGTTCTTGAAGAAACTGCGTTTCAACCCTTACAGCTGCAAATGTTGCCAAAAATAGACGATCAGGTAGATCTGAAAATTATTGAAAACGGGCAAAAAATGTATGCCCAATATGGGTACACAACGGCACAGGAAGGGGGCGGCAATACGGCTTTCAATAACTCTTTGGAAAAAGCGGCAAACAAGGGCGAACTGTACATCGATCTGGTCAATTACCCGGTCATGGATATGGGCTTAGAAGCCATGACCAGTAAGTACTATACAAAAGATCATAGTTACTCGAACCACTATCGTGTAGGCGGGGTAAAACTGGTCCTGGATGGGTCACCACAGGGCAAAACAGCATGGCTTACCGAGCCATATTTAGAACCGCCTCCAGGGAAAGACCATAGCTATCATGGGTATCCCAAATATACAAAAGAAGATGAGGAAAAGTTCATTAATCAGGCGTTTCAAAATCAATGGCAATTATTGGCTCACACCAATGGAGATGCTGCAGTAGATGACTTTCTTTTTTACATCGATGAAGCCTTATCAAATCATGGTTACGATGATCATCGTTCAGTAATAATACATGGCCAGGTGATTAGAAAAGATCAGATCCAAAAAATCGCTGACTTAAACGTGCTCGCTTCTGAGTACGCCGTACATACCTTCTATTGGGGAGACTGGCATCTAAACTCCGTACTAGGCTCACCGCGGGCTGAGTACATCTCCCCCACGAGAGACCTGATAGACGCGGGAATCAATCTAACCAGTCATTCAGACTGCCCGGTTATACCACCCAATTCATTAAGAATAATCGATGCCACCACAAACAGAGTGACCCGAAGTGGATTGATACTCGGCCCCGGGCAGAGAACGACTCCTTATGAAGCCTTGCTTACACAAACGCGTTGGGCTGCCTACCAGTATTTTGAAGAAGACCACAAAGGAACGCTCGCCGTTGGCAAATTGGCTGATTTTGTGATTTTGGACCGAAACCCATTAAAAATTGATCCCATGAAGATTCATACGATAAAAGTCGTAGAAACCATCAAAGAAGGGAAGCAGGTCTACGAAAAAAGATGAATCCAATTAATCCTGTTCAGTAATGTATCGAATCGCTGAAATCCGAATCGGTATGCTCGCGGTGTTCCTCCTGTCGGCAACCGGGAATGCAGACGAGCGGGATGAGCCAACTACCCTTCGCCCAGCCATTACGCCGGACATTAGCGAGGCTGATCTGCCGTTGTCGATTCGCGACGGAAATTTTGTCGCTGTCCCTATCCCGTTTTCAAATCCAACGCTGGGAAACGGCCTTGTTGGCGGGGCTGCCTATTTCTACCCGCAAACGGACGCACAAAAAGCATCCCAGCCACCGTCGGTGACGGGGATTGGAGCGATGTACACTGATAATGACAGTTGGGGTGTTGCACTGGGCCAAAGTACCTACTGGGATGAGGACCGCTGGCGTTTTGTCGGGGTCTTGGGTTACGCCGATGTGTCGTTACCACTGCTCGTGGCGGGTGAAACGTCACGGTCGCTGGAGATTGACTGGTTACTGCGCGGCACGCTCGTTTACACGAGCTTGTCGCGTCGTTTCGGCGCCGCCTGGTATGCCGGGCTGGCCGTGCAATACCTGGACATCGAACAGGATTTCTCGTTCGAGTTCTTCACACCGGACTTTGTACTGGGAAGCAGATTACGAAGCGTTGCGCTTGGGCCTTCCCTAAGCTACGACACGCGTGACGTTCCCGCCAATGCGTACACTGGCCGCCATTTCAAGGCGACCGCGATGGCGAACAATGAAGGTTTGGGCAGCGACCTGGACTATGAGTCCTATTCGCTCGCATACCGATCCTATCACCAGGTTCTGCCATCACTGGTTTTCGCATGGGAGGCCGTTGGTTGCATGAGATCGGACGATGTTCCCCTCTGGGATGCCTGTATGATTGGACTGCGGGGGTTTGCCAGCACGGACTATATGGGTAAGTCATCCTTTCGTTCGCAAGCGGAGTTCCGCTGGATGATGAACAAACGCTGGGGATTTGCAGCCTTTGGTGGTGCCGGCCAGATTACGGAATCGCTAATCGGTTCACGCGATCACGATATCATCCCCAGCTACGGTGCGGGAGTGCGCTTCACGGTTCAGCCGGAACAGCGAATCGTGATGCGACTCGACTATGGTCGATCCTCAGGAAGTGATGCCTGGTATCTGGCAGTAGGGCAGGCTTTCTGATTCGGCGGGCTGCAAGCAGCAATTGGACGCGACATCCGATGGTGATGACTTCGACTAGAGTACGGTTGGCAATCTACGGCTCCGTCGTGGGATTGGCCTTCAGTTCTTCGGCGGTTGCGGGCGAGTACGACCAGTTTGTGGACAAGTGGCAAATCCACCTGGGGACATTTTGGGCAACCGTCGACTCCAGCATCAGCATCAACGGGGAAGTGTTGCCGCCGGTGCCACCGGTAGACGTCGAGGGCGTGTTGGGCGTTGCGCGCAGCAAAGCCGTCCCCTGGGGCGGTATCGCCTGGCGTTTTGCGGCGCATCATTCCGTCGAAGCGGAGTTTTTCAGCCTCACGCGCAAAGCCGAAAAGACTGACCTGTACGATCCGCCACTGCAAATCGGCGATACGATCCTGGAGAGCGGAACCGCCGCAACGAGCTATGGGACCGACGTCTATCGCCTGACCTACGGATTCTCCGTGTACCGTGCCGAAAGGTCGGAGCTGCAGCTGAAAGCCGGTCTGCACCTGGCGGACCTGACGGCCGGCTTTTCGCTTGCCGGTGCCATTTGCGATCCAACGACCGACCCTGCGACCCCGCCGGGTTGCCCGCAGATTGGGGGAAAGACAGAGTCTGAGGAAGTCAGTGCGCCGTTGCCGCATATTGGTATTTCCTACACCTATGCATTCGCTCCCAACTGGTCATTACAGGCTGCAGGAATGGGATTCGCGCTTGAAGTCAACGATATCGATGGCAGCATACTCGAGGCAGATACCGACGTTATCTGGCAACCCCTGAGGAACTTCGGTATTGGTGCCGGCTACCGGTATCTCAGGGTCGATGTGGATTCGGGCACCTCGGATCTGAACGGGGCTTTTGACTTTGAATACCACGGACCGACCTTGTATTTGAGGGCAACATTCTAGGCGTACCATCCAGACGCGGCCGGGTAGCGGAGGCTTTCGGCCCATTGTGGGAGAGTTACGTTGACACAATTACGTTTCGAGGCTTGTAGCGCATGATCTGGTTGGCTTTGCACATTGTCATCGTGGGCGCCCTGCTGGTTGACGCATTGCTGCGTCCCTTTCGCCAGCCGTCCGCGCGAGTTGCCTGGGTTGTCGTATTGCTGGCACTGCCGGCGCTTGGCGCAATCGCTTACCTATTGCTGGGTCGGGTGAGCATCGGACGCCGACGAATACAACAGCTAAATGAAATCGAACAGTCGTTGCCGGCCATCAACGCGCAGCCGGCTGCCGCGGACGATGCGCTCCGGAAGGTGCCGGACAGGTACGCGGCTTTGTTCCGGCTCGGTCATTCTGTAAACGGCTTCGATCCTGTCGGTGGCAACCGCGGGCAGTTGCTGGCGAATTCCAACGCAGCGATCGATCGAATGATCGAGGACATTGATGCGGCCGAAGAGCAGGTGCATCTGAGCTTTTATATCTGGCTGACCGACAATAACGGGCTGAAGATGGTCGAGGCGCTGAAACGTGCCGCCGGCCGCGGTGTCGTGTGTCTCGCTCTTGCAGACGACCTTGGTTCACGCCAGATGATTCGTTCGACGCACTGGGCCGACATGCGGGACGCAGGCGTCAAACTGGGCAGGGCGCTCCGCATGCAGAATCCGTTGCTTCGTCCGTTCGCCGGGCGTATCGATCTTCGTAATCACCGCAAGATCCTGACTGTCGACAGTCGAGTCACCTATTGTGGCAGCCAGAACTGCGCGGACCCGGAGTTTCGGGTCAAACCGAAATTCGCGCCGTGGGTGGATATCATGATCCGTTTCGAAGGGCCGGTCGTCAGCCAGAATCGGCGATTGTTCGCAACGGACTGGATACTGGCGACCGGGGAACGAGTGGAGAGCTCGCACATCACGCCGCCGGCCGCGCTCGAGAATGGTTTCCCCGCGCAGGTCATCGGCACCGGCCCCACGGTTCGCTACTCCGCCATGCCGGAGACGTTTGCGGCACTGATGTTCGCGGCACGGCGAGAACTCGTAATCACAACGCCTTACTATGCGCCGGACGAGCAGATTCAGCAGGCGCTCTGTTCGGCCGCGCATCGCGGCATCGACACGACAATTGTGTTTCCGGCCCGCAACGACTCGTGGGAAATCGCCGCGACCAGCCGGAGCTATTACCGGAGTTTACTTGAGGCAGGCGTAAGGATTTTCGAATACCAGGGCGGCCTGCTGCATGCCAAGACTCTGACCGTCGACGGCGAACTGGCGCTGGTGGGGTCGGCGAATATGGACCGCCGCAGCTTCGAGCTAAATTACGAGAACAACATCCTGTTCTACAACCCGGCATTGACGGCCGACGTTCGTCAGCGCCAGCAGGACTACCTCGATGCTTCACGCCTGGTCGAATTGGCGGAAGTAACCGCCTGGCCGCCGAGCCGGCGGCTGCTCAACAATGCGGTGGCGACGCTCAGCCCGCTGATCTGAGGGCAGGAGCGGCGGCTGCTCGTGTGCCGCAGCGAGATTGGGGGGGGGCTGCAACACCGATAGAAAACAGGCTGAAAAGATATGGATATAGGTACGTCTTCTCTGCAAGCCAATAAGATGTAGACTCATTCCAACAATCGAATGACACACCAAGGTACCCATGCCAATGTGGTACCTGACGCCAACGGAACCGTTGAGACATCTCCGGCTTTCGCCTCAATACCTGGATTCGGATATGGCCGGACGTCCAGGTTGTCTTCGAATACGTTGGCCGTTGGTTCGATACGGCTAAAGCGCGCGACCGCGTCGCTTTGTTGTACGTAGTCGGGTTGCTCAATTGGACGCCGTTCGCAAAACTTAAAGTATCAGCGCGACATCCGATTGGAAGTTTAGGTTTTTCCGAGGCGCAGGCAGTGGATTTCTGCAAGCCTGTCAACGGGTCTATTGGAAAAGTTGGGTTGTTACAAATTGTTACGCGTTTTTTGCGCCGTGTTTTCTACAACCTGTAGACTACTTCCCGTAAATTTGTAAACAGTTCGATCGAAATTATGAACATACGGGGATCGATATTTTGAAGCGCCTGCGCTCCTTGGTGTCGTTTGTGCACCAGCTTGCAATTGGATGCATTACATTCGGGGTCGTTTGCATCGGAATATTTCTGGGAAGCGCGGCGGAATCGGGCAGTTTGTCCTCGGATGGGGGCCCAATAGGAACAAAGGACGGGGTTATCTACAAGAACACGCTGTAACGTCAATCAGGCGCTGTCAGCTTTTTGGCGCGTTACTTCCACAAGCAACGCGCGTATTCTCAAGAACTAAGGAGAAACAAGATGGGCGAGAACTACCAGGTTTACCGGGCTGCTGTTAATGCCGCCAAGGGCATCCGCCAGTTCCAGAAGGCAGACAACGCGATCGACAAAGACAACATGGACTCGGCTGCGCGGCACTTCGACAAGGGACTCAACTTATTTGCGTCGGCTCTTGATCACCTCGAGAAGGCCGAAGACGATGCTTACGAAACGGCGGCCAAGGAACTGACGAAGGGCAATGACGAGCTCCAGAAGTCTATTGACGCCTACGGCAAGGACGACATGAATGGCGCCGCGAAGCACTATGCGAAAGCGCTCGAGCACTACGATACGGCGCTGGACGAGCTCGACGCCTGACTGACCCTGGAGATCGACGGGCACGGCCACGCCGTGCCCGCCACTGATGATGGGGCTGATCGAGCAGACGTCGTCGCGGTTCCATACCGATAAAAAAGAATAATCAAGGGAGAAGATGCCATGACACTTATAGAAACCATCAAGAAAGACGCGAAGACCTCTAAATGGGTTGGAGTACTGCTTCTGATAGCAGGATTCCTGTCACTCGTTGCGCCTCTCGGGGCCGGTCTGTCATTAACCGTGATGATCGGCGTGCTGCTGCTCATGAGCGGTGCGGCCCAGCTTGTGCTTGTTTTCAAGGCAGGCTCCTTCGGAGAGGGCCTCCTGCTTGCCATCTTTGCGGCACTCAGCCTGATCGCCGGAGGCTACATGCTGTCGCAGCCCGTTTCCGGGCTGGCCACGCTGACCCTTTTCCTCGCCGGCTATTTCATAGCCAGCGGTGTTGTGCAGGTCATCGGCGCTTTTGGGGCGAGGCCGGAACAGGGGTGGGGCTGGCTGCTGTTCGGCGGCATCATCTCTTTTATGCTCGGCGTGATGATCTGGCGACAATTCCCGATATCCGGGGTGTGGGCCGTTGGTACCCTGGTGGGTGTCCAACTCATGATGAGCGGCTGGACGCTGATTGCGGTCGGTAGTCTTGCCAAGAACGCCGTAAAGGAAGTCGGCGCGTCCTAGGCTACGGTATGCGGAAGTCCACCTGACCCGACCGTTGTTAGCATATTCGCGGGATCTGTCGGTGCAATGGTCTACGAGGCAGAAAGAGGGTGGCATTGTCGATGAAGAAGGGCTTCGTAGCTGCAGGTGCCCGGCCCGGTCCGCTGTTGTCAAACGGTCTCGATAGTGGGGATAGTGCCGCATGAAACCCAAGAAAACTGGCCGCCGTCGAATAGTCATTGCAGTGATCGCACTGTTCCAGGTCCTGGGCATTGCAAGCAGCATGCATGCCATCATGCACACGCGCACCGAGCAGGGTGCGATCGCCTGGGCGACGTCTCTCGTCTTCGTCCCTTACGTCGCCGTACCGGCGTACTGGGTATTGGGCCGCAGCCGCTTTGAAGGATACGTCAATGCCCGCAAGCTGACGGAAGACGTCGGGGAGGAACTGCTTGTGGACCTGCAAGGTCGCATCGCGCCTTACCGGCTGGATCAACAGGAGATCGCCCCGGCTATTCTGGCGGCCCAGGGATTGGCAGATCAACCCATGCTAACGAGCAATGAAGTCGAGTTGCTGGTTGACGGGCAGAAGACTTTCGACAGTATCCTTGCCGGCATTGATGCTGCCCGCGAATACGTCCTGTTCCAGTTCTTCATCGTCAAAGACGACCAGATCGGCAATCTGGTCAAGGACCGGTTGATCGCCAAAGCGAATGAAGGCGTAAGCGTCTATTTTCTCTATGACGAGATGGGCAGTCTCGGGTTGCCCGACAGCTATCTGGACGAATTGCGCGCTGCCGGCATCGAGGTCTCGGCATTCAACACGCAGAAGGGACCAGGCAATCGCTTCCAGATTAATTTTCGCAATCATCGCAAAGTAGTGGTGGTCGATGGTCGCGTAACCTGGGTCGGCGGGCATAACGTCGGGGACGAGTACCTCGGACGCGACCCGGCGTTCGGCCACTGGCGTGACACGCATATTCGCATCGAGGGGCCGGCGGTGATGGGTACGCAGCTGTCCTTCCTCGTGGATTGGTACTGGGCGACAGACCAGATCATCGATCTCCCGTTTGTACCATCGGCGGCCGCTGGCGCCGATACGGACGTGTTGATCTTACCCACCGGTCCGGCCGACGATCTCGAAAGTGCCACCCTGATGTTCACGCACGCGATCAACACCGCACGGCAGCGTATCTGGATCGCGAGCCCGTATTTTGTCCCGGATCTCGGACTGCTGAATGCATTGCAGCTGGCAGGATTGCGTGGCGTCGACGTGCGCATCATGATCCCCGATATGGCCGACCATTACCTGGTCTACCTTGCGGCATTCTCGTACCTGGAGGATGCCGGGCGGACCGGCGTGCGGTTTTTCCGTTATACCGACGGATTCTTGCACCAGAAGGTCATGTTGATCGACGATAGCGTCGCGACCATCGGGACTGCAAATATGGACAATCGATCATTTCGGCTGAACTTCGAAATTACCGCGGCAATTGCGGACAATGCGGAGTTTATCGATGAGGTCGAGGCAATGTTCATGAACGACTTCGAACATTCACGCGAAGTGCCGTCCGACGAACTTGCGTCCAAGTCCTGGTGGTTCCGGTTCCTTGTTCAACTGGCCCGACTGACAGCACCAATTCAGTAACCGTATTGTCCAATCATGCGTGAGTATGTTCCATGTCTCGAATACTGGGTTCAATCCTGTTGGTTTTCTTCCCGTTGGTAACGCAGGCCACGGGCGAGTCGCTGCGGTGGTGTAAAACGGGCGACGAAACCGAATCACTGCCGGTGGATCGAATCCGCGTACTCAGCCTCAACATCAGCCACGGGCGCAATACCTCGCCGAACCAGTTGCTCGTCAGCAAGAGCAAGACCTACGAAAACCTCGACCGGATAGCCGAGCTCCTCGTCGATCAGAGCCCGGATGTGGTTGCGCTGCAGGAGGCAGATGCGGCGTCGCGCTGGAGCGGCAAATTCGACCATGTCGCTTATCTCGGCGAGCAAGCTGGTCTGGAATGCGGGTTGCATGGACTGCACTCGCGGACCTGGATCTCGAACTACGGCACCGCGCTACTGAGCGATATCCGGCCGATGGTGTACACGTCGATGCCTTTTGCGCCGTCCTGGCCTTCCAAACAGAAAGGTTTCGTTTGGGCCACATTCGATTGGACGGCTGGCGATCAGGTCCGATCCATTACATTTGTCTCGGTTCACCTGGACTTCCTGCGCGACAAGGTACGCGATAGTCAGATCGATGAGATTTCTGCAGAACTGGCGAGAATCGATGGTCCCCTGGTCGTCATGGGCGACCTCAACAGCGAATGGAACGATCCGGCGTCACAGGTGAAGCGGTTGGCAGATGAACTCGACCTGTACGCCTATGAGCCTGACAAAGAAGGAATGGGCACTTACAAGGGGCGTGACGGCAAGCGACTCGACTGGATCCTGATTTCGAGGGAACTCGAATTCATAAACTACAGGCTCTTACCCGACATCGTCTCGGATCATCTTGCGGTTTATGCCGAAATCGGACCCGGCGCCGAGTGGGAATGAACAGCCAGCCGCGTGTAGCCTAAAACTCCCATTCGAGCCCTGTGGCCCGCAGCCCCTTGAATATCGTTCGCTGCCGGCGCAGCGTCTGGCCTTTAACTCCCCCCGCGGCTTTCAGGTTCTCGCGCATTTGAAGCCACTCAGGAGAACCCCAGCGGTAGGACTGCGATTTCAGTTCCTCGAACACGGCATTCAGATCTTCCGCCAGCGGCTCGGCTTCGAAGAAGTAGCCCATCTCGCTGTTGTACAACCTTGATCGGTAGTCGAAGTTGGTCGTGCCTATGAATCCGTAAGGTTCGGCAAGCCAGAACTTGGCGTGCAGCTTTCCATAAGTCTCTGTTCCCCCCGGGAACAAGTCGGAGTCGTTAAGGCCGGTCTGGTAGATGTGTATTCGCGGATGAGCCACCTGGCTCTTCCATGCGTCGCTGTTGGTTAACTCGGCACGCGTTTCGTCTTCTGATCCCAGGTCCAGCCAGCGCTGCCGCAGTTCGGCATCCAGAAGCAGTCGCGGCGCCGTGTCGAAGTCGATGACGGACTGTGCCGGAAAGTTGTCCGATGTCATCGCCGAATTGGTCACAATTTCGATCTTGGCTTCAGGATGCGCATCGATGTACGCCCGGATGTCGGCGGCCTCGTCTACGACGACCTGGCCGTCCGAGTCCTCGTAGCGCGCCAGAAAGAGGTATGGAGAGCAGATACGCGACTGCCCGCCAGCGGATGTCTGGCTCAGGATGTCATTGAGAACGAACAGGACGGAGTTGGGGCTTTTCAGGTAGTTATCGACCGCGTGACGTACAACCCGCTTGTCTACGACATGCGACATCTGCTCGACCAGCCGCACCCTGGTCTCTACCAGGCCCTCGCTCGTGTACACCGGCATTTTCGCGAACCGTTCCCGCATCGCCGGAAACTGCTTGAGTTTTGCCAGCGCCTCGCGCGCGCGGGTCCGCTCCGACCGGTACCTTGCCCGGGCGGGCTCATTGTCGTGCGCCTCGAGCAGGCGATTGCCCTTGAACAGGAACAGCGCGCTGACGTATCCACTGGTCAATACGCCGATATCGTCTTTCCCGGGAGCGCCGGCGGGACGTAACAGCAGCTCCACATCGCGATAGGTCCGGGGGTCGAACTCACCCGCTTCGGTGAGCCCGTAGTAGTCAAGTGCAATGTTCCGACCGCCGGTGATGAGGAACGCTGATTCTCCAAATTCCCCGTCTGTAATCAGTAACTTGTCATGGGAGCGGCGATTGGGGCTGGCGGACAGGTTCGTCAACGCATTGAAGACGGCAACCTGGACGCGCGCACGTTGTCGCGTCGGCTGGCCCTCGGCATTCCTCATGTACCCGGCGTCTTCCTCACAGGTATCCAGCATCCTCAGGGCCGACTTTGGAAAGCTGAAGGACCCCGCCGCATCAACGACCAGGCGAACGTCCACGCCACGAATCACGGCGTCGCACAAGGCGCCCAGCATGGCGTGTCCGGCGAGGTCGTCATTGTAGATGTAATAGATAGCATCCACCGTATGGCGCGCCTGCTCGATCATCCAGATCTTCAGCGCGAGCGAATCCTGGGAGCCATCGTCCGTGGGAGGAATCACCTTCCCGACCGCGTTACTGACTGGCATATCAAACGTGCGTGCCAATTCGGCGGGTTCGATTCCGACCTCTCCGAGTTCCCGGGAATCGTACCACTGGCGTCGTTTCGCCAGTTCCGTAATGAAGGAGTCGTCGACCGCTCCGGGCTCCGGGCAATCGTTATCGGCCATGGTGTCTCCTTCGCAGGTCGGTGGGACACTCCTTTCACAGGCCAGGAGCAGAATTGCTGTTAATCCGGCCAGTACCAGGACGGGAATTGCCGTTCTGGGACCGACGCCCATTTTTTTTGGTTGGTTATTCACTCTCGACATTTCATTCTCCGTATTCTTTCGCTGCCATGCCCCAGACAGAGATGAACAAGGCAGCAATCATCGGGCCGATGACTACACCGGCGAGCCCGAACAGGAGGAGCCCCCCGAGGGTAGAAACGAGCACCAGGTAGTCGGGCATACGCGTGTCGCGGCCGACAAGAACCGGGCGCAGCACGTTGTCCGCCAAGCTGATGAAAACACCGCCGACAATGAGCAGGATGCTACCCTGGACATACTGCCCGACTGCGAAAAAGTAAAGAGTGGCAGGCATCCACACCAGGGCTGGGCCAACGGCGGGCACGACGCTCAGGAGCACCATGAGCACACCCCAGAGCGCCGCCGAGGGAATGCCAAGCGCCGCGAAGGCGATGCCGCCGATCGCTCCCTGGACGACGCCAATGATGGCTGTGCCCTTTATCGTCGCACGTGAAACCTCGGCAAAGCGCATGAGCAACTCCTGCTTCTTGTCTTCGTCGAGCGGAACGACCAGGATCGCTGCGTCGATAATGCGTCGGCCGTCACGGAACACGAAAAACAGGATGTAGAGCATCAGCGTGAACATGAGCGAGAACCGCACGATATTCTGGCCAAAGCCCACCAGGATGTTGGCCAGGAACTGGCTCACTCGCAGGCCGAACGACGATGCCATGGCACGCATTTTCTCGGCGTCAATGCCTATCGATTCGAGCCATGACACCACGACGGGGAGTTTCGCATTCAACCAGTCGAAAACGGCGCCGACATCGATTTCGCCGCTGAGAATATTTGCGTACAACCCGGCGGCCTGGCTGGCGACGACCGAAACGATCCACGTAATGGGGATAATCGCGACAAGCAAAACGACGACGAGCGTCACGCCAGATGCGACGGTTTCGCGTCCTCCCAACCGACCCTTGATGGAGTTGTAGGCCGGGAAGAAAACGATCCCGAGCACAGTCGCCCAGAAGATCGGCTGAATGAATCCGCCAATCAGCCAGAAGAAAGCGAGCGTGACGACCAGCAGCAGAATGCTGAAGAATGCGCGCTGCGTGGCCTTAGCGGTCATGGCGTTTGCCCGTTACGGGGCGCAGCCAGGCGCTTGACCGGGCGGGCCGGGTAATCGGCGCCGCTCAGAACTGCCATTCCAGTCCCGTGGCCCGCAAGGCCTTGAATATCGTTCGCTGCCTGCGCAGCGTCCAGCCCTTTGTGCCTCCTGCGTCTTTCAGGTTCTTGCGCATCTGCAGCCACTCTGGTGAACCCCAGCGGTAGGACTGCGCCTTGAGGTCCTGGAATACGGCGTTCAAATCTTCCGCGAGTGGCTGCGCACGGAAAAAGTAGCCCATTTCGCTGTTGTACAATCGTGAGCGGTAGTCAAAGTTGCTGGTCCCGACAAAACCATAGGGCTCGGCTACCCAGAACTTGGCATGCAGCTTTCCATAGGTCACGGTTCCTCCGGGGAACAGGTCGGAATCGTTAAGGCCAGTCTGGTAGATTCGTATTCGCGGATGGCTTACCTGGCGCTTCCACGCGTCACTGTTGGTCAGCTCGGCGCTCAGTTCATCCTCCGATTTCAAATCCAGCCAGCGCTGCTGCAATTCCGGATCCAGGAGGAGTCGCGGCGCCATGTCGAAATCGATAATGGACTGCGCCGGAAAGTTGTCGGACGTCAACGCTGAGTTGGTCAGGATTTCAATGTCGGCTTCCGGATGCGCATCGATGTACGCCCGGATATCAGCGGCTTCGTCCACGATGACATTGCCGTCGGCATCCTCATAACGCGCCAAAAACAAGTAAGGCGAGCAGATGCGCGAATTCGCGGGCGCATCCGTATTGTCCAGCACTTCATTGAGTACGAACAGGATGGAATTGGGGCTGCGCTGAATGTTCTCCACCGCATTTCGAACGACTCGCTTGTCGACGACGTTCTTCATCTGCTGGGCCAGCAGTACGTCGGCCGGAACAAAGCCTTCGGTCATGAACGCCGGTAACTTTGCGAACCGTTCCTGCATGATCGGAATGTTTTTCAGCTTCGCCAGCGCTTCACGCGCCCGGGACCGTTCCAATCGATAGATCGTCCGGGCATTCTCACTATGGAGCGCCTTGAGCAGGCGGTTGCCTTTGAACAGGAACAGCATGCTGAAGTAACCGCTGGTCAAATCTCCGATACTGTCCTCCCCGGGAACGACGACGGGGCGTAAAAGTATTTCGAGATCCCGGTAAGTGTGTGGATCGAACTCACCCGCTTCGGTAAGACCGTAGTAGTCAAGCGCAATGTTCCGGCCGCCGGTGATGAAATACGCTTTCTCACCGAAGTTCCCGTCTGTGATCAGCAGCTTGTCGTGGGAGCGGCGGTTGGGACTGGCGGACAGATTCGTCAACGCGTTGAACAAGACGACCTGAACACGCGCACGCTGCCGCGTCGGTTGGCCGTCGGCGTTGATCATGTACCCGGCGTCGTCTTCGCAAGAGTCCAGCATCCTCAGCGCAGACTTGGGGAAACTCAGGGAGCCCGCCGCGTCAACGACCAGGCGAACGTCCACGCCGCGAATCACTGCGTCGCACAGCGCGCCCAGCATCGCGTAACCGGTAAGATCGTCACTAAAGATGTAGTACACCGCGTCCACCGTGTGGCGGGCATGCTCGATCATCCAGATTTTTAGTGCCAGCGAGTCATGGGAGCCGACATCGGTTGGAGTGACCAACTTCCCAACTGCGTCCTGAATCGGAGTGTCGTACGTTTGGGCTATTTTCGGCGGGTCAATCCCGGCTTTGCGGAGATCCCGGGAAGGGTGCCACTGGCGCTGTGCTGCCAGTTCCGAAATGAACGGGTCGTCGACTGCTGCCGGCTCGGGGCAATCGCTGGCGGGCAACGTACCTGCCTGGCAGGTCGGTGCGGGAGTCACGGCGCAAGCCGCGAGCATGATCATCACGAGTCCGTTCAGTAACAGAACGGAAATCGCTGACGACCTGCCAACGAATCGTTCTTGCGGGCAGCTTGCGGAACCTGACATAGCATTAATCATGCCCGATCGTGGCGGAATTTGCGATCGGTCCGGGCCGGAAAATCACCGCCTGGAAAGTCGGCCGCGGCTGATTCGTTTTTCCTGTAGATTTGTAGTTCCCCGTCATCCTGATGCCACGCGTGGCAGAGTACATGCAATCCAGATACTTCAAGTTCCTCACGATCCCCTTGTTGCTGGCTGCGTGCCCGTCAATTACTGAGACAAATCTTGAGAAGCAGTATGGCAGTGCGGCGCCAC
>CAVOQR010000007.1:0-275600 GCA_963698425.1 uncultured Gammaproteobacteria bacterium
ATAATGGGCTGCCTGGGTTTTGCTGTTTCGGCCTGGCCAGTCAGCGATCGGAGAAGACGAGATCCTGAAGATCAGGGCAGGGTCCAACGAGGCTGATACGAAAACACGATGCCGGCGGGGTAGTCGCCTCATACGATCAGACCTACCAGATTACGACGGGCAGCGGCATGCTGTTCCACGACAACCCCGCGAAAGAAAAGGAACTGTGGGCAGGAATTTTTGACCAGTTTCCCGATGTGGTTTACGTCAGGACGCCTTCGAAAATTGACGTTAGTAGCTATCTCCCGCGGGCGGCCGAGAGCGGCAAATGGGTAGGCAACTGGACGAGCGAGAAAGGAAGTATCGGAGTTGGCGGCTCGTACTCCGCGTCGTGGCTCAAGGTTGACGGGCATTGGCCCATCCAGTCGGAGAGTGTTTGTGACTTTGTACTGCTCAGGTGATGGGTGCTAGAGGCGCGGACTAATCTTGCGCGTCGTCGTATCCCCACGGCGCCGGCGGTGCTGCGATCGGCTTGGTCAGATCGAAGTGCACCGGAATTCCCGACCCTGTCGGATCAGCCGGTAGGTCAATCGCTCGGGGTAGAGTACATCTGCCAGGTATTGCCGACGGACTGCGGTATGGCCTGTTCGACAAACAGTTCTCTTGAATACTGGTCGGCGGGGAAAGACTGCACCTGTGCCCACCCGGCATCGACGGTATGACCACCGTACTGGGTAAGCGTGTCCTCGGTGCCGTCGCTGTGCCTGTGGTCGTGCTTGAGCGACAGGCCGGAACCCGTCTTGGTAATCAACCAGGTGCGCGAGGCATCGTCACCCACGTGAAAAGGAATTTGCAGTTGCGTGTCGTCACATCGCCTGACGTGCATGATGAGTTGCTTGTTTGCAAACGTGTCACTGCTGTCGTTATCGACGGTGACTGTTCCTGAAAACGCCTTGCCGCAGAGTTCGCTGAGGGCGCTAAAAAACGCATCGTGCGACGGGATTGACGGAACGTCTGTTTGTGCGACAGCGGATGAAAAGAAGAGACCGCAAAGTACAAGGTGAACTGGCAATTTCATGGCTACGAATCACACTGATGGAAGGACCGGAGGCCAGAATACCCCAAGCGCGCGCTGCCTGCGAAGCCTGGACAGGGCCGGTCACCGTCACGAACCTGAAGCTCTCTCGGTCGTAGTGTGTGCTCGCGGCGGAATTACAGTACGTAAACCAGGACATAGGCCGTCAACAGCACCGCAATCCAGAGCGCTGTCGTGCCGATCGACCAGGCCCGGGCGAACACACCCGCTCGCGTGAGTCTCGAACCAAAGTGAGCTTCAGCGCGGCTGCGCAGGGCATTGAGTCCCGCGCCGACACGCATCTGCAGAGCGCTGCCCAGTGACGCGCTGGTCTCGTAAACGCCGCGAGCAATGCGCAACAACAGCACACGCCACAACCAGTCTGTATCCAGGCTGATCGTGAGAGTTCGCTTCATGAGCGGCAGCAACAGGAAGAACGCGAGACCGGAGAACAGCAGCAGCTGCAGATAGAACAGTACTTTGCCGGCCGTGTAGGGCACGTATTCGACCGGGTAGGGCAGGTAGGCATACAGCAGGTTGGGAAATACGCCCAGCAGGATGCAGAGCACGCTGAACAGCACCATCGCGGCCGCCATGTTCCAGGGCGCGTCTTTTGGCCGCAGTCCGGAGTCTTTCTGGAAGAAGACAAACCACGGAAACTTGATGCCGGCGTGCAGGAAGACGCCGGCCGATGCGGCGGCCAGCATGAAGTAGACAAACACCAGGCTTTCATCCGCTGCGGCCTGCGAGATCATCGTCTTGGTAGTGAAGCCCGAGGTCAGCGGGAATCCGGAAATCGCCAGCGCACCGACAATGCCGCAAACGGCTGTCAACGGCATGGTGCGAAACAGGCCACCGAGATCCGTGCACTTGGAAAAGCCGGTGCGGTAGATCACCGCGCCCGCGCTCATAAACAGCAACGCCTTGTAGAGAATGTGTGCAAAGGCGTGCGCGGCCGCACCGTTCAGGGCCATTTGAGTGCCGATACCGACGGCACAGACCATGAAGCCCACCTGGTTGACGACCGAGTAGGCGAGGATACGGCGCACGTCGTTTTCGAGCAGCGCGTAGATGATGCCGTACATCACCATGAACAGGCCCATGCTGACCAGTACCGGTTCGCCCGGGAATAAAAGTATCAGTGCGAGGACTGCGGTCTTGGTCGTAAATGCAGAGAGGAACACGGAGCCGGTCGGGCTGGACTCCGGGTATGCATCGGAGAGCCATGCGGATACGGGCGGGGCCGCTGCGTTGATCAGTATGCCGATCAGGATCATCCACGTGTCGAAGTTGGTGGCCAGCATCGGCTGCACATCAATCGAACCTGTGTGTACAGCTACACCCTCGATTCCCACTTTCAGGATGACGCCGCCGAGGAGGTGCATGATGGCATAGCGAAATACCCGCCGCTCGCGCCCCCGGCGTGCCACCACACCAGACCACTACCGTCGAGAACAGCGCCGTCAGCTCCCAGTAGAGGAAGAAGCGTGACCAGGTCGCCCGGCAGCAGCCGCCGCCGATCGCAGCGCCTGCGGCGTAGGCCATCAGCGGCATGGCAGTCCTGCAGCCGGTCGGCCTGGCGGAGCGCGTAGATGGCCGCCACCGAAGGCCATCGGCGGCAAAGATCGTGGCAAGATCAGCCGTCGCAGCGGAAAGGCCAGCCCGTCGATAGGTTCGCAGCGGCGTCAGCTCGAGGCCGAAACGGCTGCGTCGTCGCCGTCGGGAATCTGCCAGATCGGCGCCGACAGCAGGTCAACGGCGGTGCCGGCGAGCACGAGGGCGGTTCGCCAGTGTCCCCGCACGAAGCCTGGCGAGCGACCGCGCTGGCGGCCATGATGAGCGCCGGTGGCCAGACGGCAAACGATCGTCAGTCGGCACCGGGATTGCCAGCGTCAGTCGCGCGAGGCGTAGTAGTCCTCGTCCGCGCTTCAGGATGACCGTCCGCAGGGCCTTCGCCTGCGAACACGATCGACGAGGCAGGACGATGAACGCCGAACACCGCCCGACGAATTCCGGAACGCAGCCGTCGACGCCGAAGTAGCGGTTGGCGCTCGATAGAGGAACTCGAGCAGACGACGGTCAGCCCGCCGCAGGACGATGGAGCAGCGCCCACCAGAGCTTCTCCGCGATCTCGGTGCCGGTCGCACCAGCCAGGTAATCGTGTTGCGAGTTGTCGCTCATGATCGAGACCTTCACGAGTGTGGCCGGCGACGATCGGCGAGATCAACTCGACGATGCGATCATTGAAGAAGAAGAAGCACGAGCGTCAGCCGACCGCCGTGATCAGGCAGGGCGGCAGCACGACCAGCCAGTACGGTGCGCTCCAGCCACGTCCGGCACTTCGGCGCCGGCGGCGCCGACGCTCGCCAGCCCGCGCTGACTCGAGATAGAAGCCGCGAAAGACGATCGGCAGGAGGTACGACCGCGTTGAGCAGCCGTGGTCGCAATCAGCGCGGCAATCGCCACCGCTAGTCTGACCGGCTTCGAATGCGCCGGCCAGGACGCAGCCAGAGCTTCGATCCAGGAGCCGCCGAGTCGGCGGCAGGCCGATGATGCGCAAGCGCGCCGACCAGTGAAGGCCGTCGATCGTCCACGGCATCTTGCGCCCGCGGATGCCTCGACCAGCTCGCTGCAGCTCGGTCTTGTGGGTCAGCCGTGTAGATGGCGCCGGCGGCAGAAGAAGAGCGTGATCTTGCCGACGGCGTGCGCGGCGATGTGCAACGCGCAGCGCCGATGACGCTCGGCCGATACGGCCTTGAGGCTGGCGGCCGCGCACGACCACGTAGGACAAGCTGCGCGACGGTGGAATAGGCGAGCCGACGCCTTCAGGTTGTGCTTGGCGATGGCGCTACGGCTGGCGGCACGTCATGCAGCGTCACCGCGGCGGCATATCGCCAGCCAGCTCGCTGGCCCCGGTCTCGGCAAACAGGAAGTCGATCCCGAAGATGTAGACGACGACCTTCAGCGACCGTGAACACGCCCGCCTTGACGACCGCGACGGCATGCAGCAGCGCGCTGACCGGCGTCGGCGCCACCATCGCCGCGGGCAGCCAGCGATGCACCGGCATGACGGCGGCCTTGCCCACACCGAACACAAACAGCCCCGAGCAGGCCGATCGGCCGGGCCGCGAGCTTGCCGCGAGAATGCCGCCCGGAGTGAAATCACCGTTCCTGCGACATGGTAGGTCCAGATGATAGCCGGCAGCAACAGCCCGATCGATGTCGCCAGCAGCACGCCGAGATAGACGCGCGCCGATCGCATCGTCTTCGCATCGCCCTTGTGCGCGACCAGCGGATAGGTCGACAGCGTCAGGATTTCGTAGAACAGGAACAGCGTGAACAGGTTATCGGCGAACGCGATGCCGATGGCAGCGGCCAGCGCTATGGCGAAGAACGCATAAAAGCGGGTCTGGTTCGCTTCCTTGTTGCCGCGCATGTAGCCGATGGAGTAGATCGAGTTGACGATCCACAGGCTCGACGCCAGTGCCGCGAACAGCATACCGAGCGGCTCCACGCTGAAGGCGATATCGATGCCGGGCAGGACTTCGGCCAGGAACGGAAGCTGGTCGGCCACCCTGGTGACCACGGGCAGCAGCTTCCACACGGTCCAGACCAGCGCGTCCGCGGTCGCGAGCGTGACGGTTTCCCGGGCATTGGCGCCGTTCCGGCAAACCACGGCAATGCCGACGGCACCCACCAGCGGCAACAGCAGTGCCAGCAGCATGGGTCACTGCCGCTCACGGCAGGTCCCCCAGCAGCATCTCTGCGGCGGCGGCGGCGAGCGTCACCGGTACGTCGGGCAGCAAACCGAAGTAAAGATTGCCAAGCACAGCCAGGTTCCAGGTAGACGGCGTGCGTCGCGGGGGCTCCCGGACCGCGGCCGGGTCAGTGGTCGGTTGCCGAGTAACAGGCCTCAACGACGCGCCAGATATAGACCACCGCCATCAGCGAACTGATAACGAGTACGCCGACCAGCGCAACCCCAGCGAGCCTGTTCGAGCGCCGCGGAGATCAGGTACCATTTGCTGATAAAGCCGGCCGTGCCGGGCATGCCGATCAGGCTGAGGCCGGCGGCGACGAAGGCGGCCGCCGTCCACGGCATGCGCTTTGCGACGCCGCCGAGATCTGCCAGCCTCAGGCCGGTGCATTGCGTCGCAAGGCAGGCGACGGCGAGGAACAAGGCGCCTTTGGCGAGCGCGTGATTAAACATGTGGACGGTACTGGCGGTGAGCCCCGCCACCGTAACGAGACTTGCGCCGAGCATTATGTAACCGATCTGCGCGACGGATGAGTACGCCAGCAGTCGCTTGATGTTCTGCTCGAACAGGGCGACGCCGGAAGCGATCAGGATCGCAAGCACCGCCAGCGGCATCAGGAAGTAGGCAAATTGTACGTCGTGCCCGGCAAGATTCCCCTGGAATACGAAGAAGTCGAAGCGCAGCAACAGGTACAGCGATACTTTCGTTGCGCATGCTGCCAGGAACACTGTCACGGCATGCGGCGCATACGTGTAGCTGTTGGGTAACCAGACGTGCAGCGGAAACACCGCCGCTTTCAGCGCCAGGCCGATCGTGATGAAACCGGCGGCAACCAGGATCGGCTTCTGATCGGCAACCTCGTGAATCCGCAGCTCCATATCCGCGAGATTGAGCGTGCCGGTCATCAGGTAGATCAGCCCGATACCGATCAGGTAAAACGTGGCGCCGATGGTGCCCATGATCAGGTACTTGAATACCGCAGGCAGGGCACGGCGATCCGAACCACCGGCAATGATGACGTAGCTGGCCAGTGACGAGATCTCCATGAAAACGAAGATGTTGAATGCATCGGCTGCGACCGGAACGCCTGACAGGCCGGCCAGCGCCAGCAGCCAGGCCGTGTAGAACAGCGGCTGACGTGATGCGTCGATGTCGGCATCCACGCTACGGCGGCCGGCAAGCAGCGCAAAGCTCGATGCGCCGGTGATGATCAGCAGCAGCAAAGCACTGAAGTGATCGACACTCAGTTCAATACCATAGGGCGCCGGCCACGAGCCCATGCGATAGGTGTAGGTGTTGCCATCGAGCACGCCGATCGTCATGGCAATCGCGATCGTGAAGGCGAACAGGCTGGCAACTGTTGCTGCCGCGCGCGCGAGGCCGCTGGGTTTGAGCAGCATGACCAGTGGCGCGCTCAGCATCGGCACTATGACCTGCAGTGCCGGCAGATGGTGCGCGAGACTGGTCACTGGCGGTCGCGCTCCTGGATTTCATCCTCTTCGATCGTGCCGTACTCTTCTTTGATGCGGACGACGATGCCGAGTCCGAGGGCGGTCGTTGATATGCCAACCACGATAGCCGTAAGAATGAGTACGTGCGGAAGGGGATTGGAGTACAGCGACACACCGTCCTGGAAGATTGGCGCGGTGCCGCCCTCAACTTTGCCCATCGTTATGAAGAGCAGGAACACGGCAGCCTGGAATATCGACAGGCCGATGAGCTTCTTGATCAAGTTGGGCTTGGCGATAACCGCGTAGAAACCGATCATCAGCACGATGGCAAATACCCAGTAGTAAACGAGGCCTAGTAATTTCATCAGACTTTTTCTCGGGCCGCGAACGCATGGAACACGCTCAGCAGCACGCCGGTCACGGTGATGCCGACGCCCAGTTCGATGAGAATGATGCCGATGTGTTGACCGGCGATCGGATCAGAAGCCAGCACGGAGTAGTCGAGGAAGTTGCCGCCCAGCAGCATGCCTGCAACACCGACGGCACCGTAGAGAAGAGCCCCGCCGGCAATGAGCCATTGCAGGACTCGCATCGGCAAAGCGCGCAACGCCTGCGCTTCACCTTCGAGCAGCGCATAGAGGATGAAAGACGCGGCGACAATCGCACCGGCCTGGAAACCACCGCCAGGGCCATAATCACCGTGGAACTGCACGTATAGTCCAAACAGGAAAATGAACGGAATCAGCATACGCCCGACGACCTGCGGTACCAGGTAGTGACGCAGCCCCCGGTGAGGCACTTTCGAGGCCTGCGAGTCTTCCGGGCGTGTTGTAGCGCGAGCACTGAGCAGGAACAACACGCCGATGCCCGCGGTCAGAACGACAAATACTTCCCCGAGCGTGTCATAGCCGCGGAAACTGGCCAGAACGGCAGTCACCGCATTGGGTATGTCGATCAGTTCTGGTGTCTTTTCCAGGTACCAGGGCCCGACGTGCTGGTGCACCGGTGCTTCGGGATCGCCGAAACGCGGCTTGTCGAAGGTGGCGTAGATCACAATCAGCGTAGTTATCGTGACAACGCCGAGCGCGAGCAGGCGAATTTTCGAACTGCTGCGTTCCTGGTCGCCCGTCAGCGCCAGCGCGCCAAGAAATAGCACGGTGGACACGCCCGCGCCGATGGCCGCCTCCGTCAGTGCAACATCCGCCGCATCGAGAAGAAAAAAGTTGGCTGCCATCAACAAGCTGAAAATGCTGGTCAGGATGACGGCTGCGAACAGGCTGTCGGTGCGAACAATGGCGAGCGCAGTAATCACCAGCAGCGCGAGCAGGAAGATGCCAAACAGGATGATGATCATTCGGCTTTCTTTCTGGGCCTGACTGGCCCCTCTTTTGGCTGCATACCGGAAAGAATTGCTGCGCTGGCAAGCGCGTTGGACGCCGTCGGGCTTGTCAGCAGCAGGAAAAGGAGGATGGCCGCGAGCTTGATCGTGGCGAGCGTCATGCCCGCCTGCAGCATGATGCCGCCAAGAACCAGCACGGCGCCCATGGAGTCTGTCAGGCTTGCCGCATGCATGCGGGTATAAAGGTTAGGCATGCGCAATGCGCCCAGCCCGCCGATGAAGACGAACACGCCGCCGCTGGTCAGCAATATCCAGCTAAGAATGTCGATGGCTGTTGTCATGAGTTCTGCTCGCCTGCGTTCTGATTCGCCTCGTCACTGTCCATGCGCTCCCGAATGAACTCGAGTACCGCGATCACGCCGATAAAATTGATCAGCGCATAGACTAGCGCCAGGTCAAGAAAATCCGGGCGTCCGTACAAAAAAGCAACTACAGACAAGAACAACACGGTTTTTGTGCCGAACATATTAGCCGCGAGAAGTCGGTCATAGATGGTCGGGCCCAGCAGTGCGCGCACTAGCGCCAATGCCATTGTGATGAGCATTGCAATTGTGACGGCGTAATACACAGCTATACCTCTCTCAGGGCGGCGATGCGACGGTCCATTTCGCCTTTCATCAGTTCATCGGCGCCGTGCTTTGTCAACGCATGCACGGTGATTTCGCCCTCATGGACGTCGAGCGCAAGCGTGCCGGGCGTCAACGTGATCGAGTTAGCGAGGATAGCCTGATCGACGGGATGCTTGCAGCTCGGTTTGACGACGACTACCCGGGGGCTGATTGGAAGGCTCGGGCTCAGGACAATGCGGGCGACATCCAGGCTGGACTTGACCACTTCCTTCGCGAGCCACAGCCAATAGCCAATCAGGCGTCGGCCAACACGCAGCGCAAAAACGTCAGTCTGGAAATACTCCATGCGATGCTTGATGTAAATGGTCAACAAGCAGGAGAACAAGCCGAGCGCCAGCAACAGCGGTTTGTAGATGCCGGACCACAGCAACCATGCCGCGACTAATGGTAGTAGCAGCCCCAGCATGCGGGTGATTGTTTGCGAGGTCCGGCTCATGGCGGTGGCTTAGTTGTCGCTGTCCGGCTCGCAGGGGTACTCGCGTCGCAGCGTTGTGAAGACGGCGTCACGCGCCAGCAGGTCCTTGTCCAGCACCTTGCGGTTGGCGAGGTCGTTTACCACTTTTTCAACGACTTCCTCCAGCGAATCCGGTTCGCCCAGGCAGAAATCCGCATAGACAGTCGGACCGCGCCGATTGACACGGTTGCCAATGCGAGTGCGGATCGCGCGCTCCGAGAAGCTTTCGTCCTCGTCGATTTCCGTCGCGATATTCTCAAGAACGCGGGCGTCGGTTGCCACCGCACCGTCGATGAAGCCCTGCACATAGCGAACGCAGAAGATGGCGTCGTCGCCTTCGCGATCTTCGTAATATTGCCCGCAGTGCTCGGCAAGCTCCGGTGTGGACAAGGGTTCGACGCTCCAGGCGCGACCGGACAACAGTATCAGAACGAAGGTGACTATGAGCAGTGCTTTGCTATTCATTGAAATGTCTCCAACTAGTTGTTCACCGATGTGGGCTGCTCGAGGATGGCTTCCAGGAGCTCGCCGACGGTGCAGTGTTCCTCTATGCCATGGCGTAGATGCGCATCGGTGTTAATAAGGTAGTGATTCCGTCTACCTTGCCTGGCACGCTCCAGCACACCGGCATCTTCCAGCTCGCCGATTAGCCGAAAAGCTGTGCGTTCGGTTATGCCGACTCTCTCGGCAACATCACGCAGTCGTGCATTCGGATTCTCGGCCAGACACACCAGCACATGGGCGTAGTTGCTGAGGAAGCTCCAGGTACGGAGTAGCTCTGTCACGGGAAACGTCTCCAAGTATCTCTGCTGGGCCCAAATTTATGACAGTTTAAACCGGAAAACAATAACCAGAAATTAAACGTCAAAAACTTATCCCATTGAATAGCGACAACACGCGACCGCCCAGTCCTTGTGCCGTACGGATCTATCCACTAGTGTGAACCGCCTCATCAACCAAAGGGGTGTCTCGATGACAACTTCGTCACTTCTGGGGCCGGCGGCGGTCCTTATCCTGTGGTCCCTGATCGTAATGCTGTGGATGACGGCGACGAGGTTTCCAGCGTTCAGAAAGGCTGGCATGGACATTGCTACTGCACCGCGCGGCGCTCGGTATGCGGACGTCGAGCAGGATATGCCGGCAAAGGTCAATTGGGTGTCCCACAACTTCACTCACCTGATGGAACAGCCGACAATCTTTTACGCGGTTATCGCGGTGCTCGCCATTGCCGGAGATACGAGTTCCTTTAGCCTGGCTGCGGCCTGGGGATACACGGGCTTGCGGATAGCGCACAGCCTGTGGCAGGGCCTTGTGAATATTGTGATCGTGAGGACCACCTTGTTCGCCCTCGGGACACTCTGCCTTTGGGTGCTGGCGATAAATGCCGTAAGGATTACGTTGAGTTAAGCGGGAACATTCAGTTTTGCCAAAGCACGTCGCGCTGCCTACCATTTCGCAGATCCACCGCGTCATTGATGCTGGGTCATATTTCTAACGGGAGATTCCGCTTGGCAGGATCCAGCCTTTTCGCACTTCTTGATGACATCGCGACACTACTCGACGATGTTTCTGTCCTGAGCAAGGTCGCGGCGAAGAAAACGGCCGGCGTGCTCGGCGACGATCTTGCGTTGAACGCCGAACAAGTTTCGGGGATCCGGGCGGAGCGTGAACTGCCCGTTGTCTGGGCGGTATTTAAGGGATCGGCGGTCAACAAGGCGATTATGGTGCCTATCGCGCTGTTACTCAGTGCCTTTGCCCCCTGGATAATCATGCCCTTGCTGATGCTGGGCGGTGCGTTTCTCTGTTTCGAGGGATTCGAGAAAGTCGTACATCGGTATTTGCACGCATCAGTCGAGGAAGAAGAGCACAAACAACGCCTGGAGGCGGTCGCTAATGCAGCTGTCGACATGGTCGCGTTTGAGAAAAGTCGTATTCGTGGTGCGATACGCACTGACGCTATCCTGTCGGCAGAGATTATTGTCATTGTTCTTGGCACGGTGCAGCACGCAGACCTGATCACAAGAATAGCGGTTCTGTCTTTCCTCGCTGCTGCTATTACCGTCGGCGTCTACGGCCTCGTCGCGGGAATCGTCAAGCTGGACGATGCAGGCATTCACCTGCTTGAGAAGCGAGGCGACACGCGCCTGGCGGACTTCCAACGTTGGCTTGGCGCGTGGATACTGCGGGCGGCACCGAAGTTCATGAGAGCATTATCAGTGGTTGGGACCGCCGCCATGTTCCTGGTCGGAGGCGGCATCCTTGTGCATGGCTTGCCACTAGTGGCAGAGGGTTTACACATCGTTGAAGCCTGGGCACACAGCTTGCCGACGGCCGGCGGGCTTGTTGGTGTCGTCGGAGCGATGCTTTACAACGGCCTGTTCGGCGTTGTCGCGGGTGGCTTGATCGTCGGCGTCTACCTTGGGGTCAAGTGGTTGAGGAGGGCGAGCGGCAACTTTTGACCCAGAGTTAGCGCTGGCGCTAGGGGAAAGACGGGGTCAGAACTTGCCGCTCGCCCTGTGCCCCTGCCGGTCTCGAAAGGATGATAGAGTGGCTCCCTGAGCGACAATAATTTTGCTCGAAGCGTCGACCCAGATAATAGACAACCAGAAAGGGGGCGGATCATGAGTGGCACTTCTAAGAAACTTGCAGCGGAGTTCATTGGCACATTCTGGCTCGTATTGGGCGGTTGTGGCAGCGCAGTTTTGGCAGCTAACTTCCCAGGTGCCGGTGCTGAAAACAGTTTGGGGATCGGGCTTGTTGGTGTCTCGCTCGCATTCGGCCTTACGGTCTTGACCATGGCGTACGCGATTGGTCATATATCGGGTTGCCACCTGAATCCTGCGGTCTCTTTTGGCCTGTGGGCAGGTGGTCGGTTCTCTGCGGCCGAACTTCCCGGGTACATCATTGCACAAACCTTGGGTGCAATCGTCGCTGCGGCAGTTCTCTCGTACATTGCCTACGGCACGATTGGTGGCGATGGGGGCCTTGCGTCAAATGGCTACGCCGAGTTATCGCCAAGTGGCCGCGGACTGGCCGCAGGCTTTACAACTGAGATTGTCATGACGTTCATGTTCCTTGTGATTATTCTCGGTGCTACAGCTGCTCGCGCGCCCGCAGGTTTTGCGCCAATAGCGATCGGGCTGGGTTTGACACTGATTCACTTGATTAGCATCCCAGTCACCAATACGTCTGTGAATCCGGCTCGCTCGACAGGTCCGGCGTTGCTGGAAGGTGGTGCTGCAATTGGGCAGCTGTGGCTATTCTGGGTGGCGCCAATAATCGGCGCCGTTGCCGCTGGTCTCGTGTATCGCTGGCTCGATAGCACGGAGTAATGGACGGAAAGTCCTGACCCGTCTTTCCCCTAGCGCCAGCGCTAACTCTGGGTCAGGACTCGTCCGTCAGGGGGCGGTCATCTTGCCAATGTTTACAGGCTCTACTCCGTCGAACTCAATGTCGCGTACGACCCGCATGTCACGCCATATCAGTTCGTGACCTCTTGTGAACCGAACTGATCTGACTCTCTTTTGCCAAAGCGCAATTTCTTCGTCGGTGGCTTTGCGAGTCTTTCCAGCTTTGCCGTGCAATCTGATGGCCGGCGCCTGTTCGAATCGCCCGCGTATCAACGATTTTAGCCAGTACCATCGGCTGCTATTCACCGCGAGGACGCACAGCCTGGGATTTTTTTCCAGGTTTCTGGGCAGGCGGCTAGGGAACTCTTCAAAGTAGATGCCATGACCAGGTGCGCCCAAGATGAGTGACCCGATCGGTGTAACATGGGGCTCACCGTCCTGTGTAACGGTCGATATGGCGTAGTGAAATGATGAAGAAAACGATTTTTTGAAAAGTCGCTTTATCGCAGGCCAGTCGTTGTTGATATCCATAGTCGAAATCTTACCAGCACCCCGCCGCCATCGACGATAATTCCTGACCCATTCTCTTCACCCAGGTTAATCGACTCCTGTCCCGGACAATCAGCCGCTTGGCGAGCGCACGCTTACGGTCTGACACGGGCGACGATAAAGATCAGTTAAAAGATCGGGCGCCCAAGACATTTTGGGCGCCCGAAACACTAGAAGCTCGAGAATGCAACCGAATCTTTAGTCAAAATACACAAAGCTGTCGTCACCGTGAGTGGTAGTAATCATGACTATTGTATCTGCTAGTAATGCGTCTGGGATTTGAGGCAGAGCAGAAATCAACGCGGAGTTTACTTGTGGTGAGTAGGCAATAATGTGAAGAATCTGCTTTTGCCAAGCGTCTTCAGGCGCGACATTTCCCGAGCTAGTTTGAATGTCATTCAGCTTGTCTTCCAGCAATTCTCTGGCGTCATCTATAAGCATGGGTTCCGTGGTCGGCCAGTTGACCGCTCGGGATACTTGGACGCCAATTATCGTTGAGCCAATTTGTACTGAGTAGCTTGTTTTTTTGCCGGTTGGATCAACGTAGATAATCTCCTCTCTTGTCTTAAGCAACTGTGCCGACTCCGCGCGGGCCAGCAGCTCCATCGAGATGGCGACCTCAATATCGTCATCGAAATTTGCGGCTATCAGGATTTGTTGGGCGCCTGGTGTGAGCTGGGAGAAATCACCCTCGTCATATGGGTCACTGACGAAATCAAAATCATTTGTGATCAATGACCAGGTCCCGCTGGATAACTCTTCGTCGATTTGGTCGCCCCCGGTAATCAGTCCGAATCCTTCCAGTTCGCAAGCATCACCAATTCCGTCAAGGTTGCTATCGGCCTGATCGGCATTGGCGTCTATTGGGCAGTTATCGCAGGCGTCCCCAACGAAATCCATGTCTTGGTCTTCTTGAAGGGGATTGCCGTGCGCCGAGCAATTATCGCAGACGTCGCCTATTCCATCTCCGTCCACATCGGTCTGATCGTTGTACGTTAAAGCACAATTATCAACGTCATCTGGTACACCATCACCATCGCTGTCTAACGGGGGGGCGACCAGGCAAGGTGGTTCGATTCCACCAGATTTCCTCAGGAACCTATCCCTAACCGATTCGCAGGCGACAATATTGGCAGTGGGATTGCCGTCGCAATCCATGGCCTCACAATAGGCATTGCAAAGCCCCTTTAAGGCACCTCCCAGTTCGGCCTGCATACATGCATCGGCCTCGCCTGCCGCAAGCGATTGCTCGATTAGAGCGACAGGGACGAAGAATAATAGCGCACAAACAGTAGAAGCAACTCGCCCGAGTGTTTTCATGATTATCCCCTCTTGCCAATTGTTGGTACTTAGCAGCCCGGCGATCTTAGGTCCTTCGGGGAGTCATCCATGGCTTAAAGAAGGAAGCGAGGACCCGTGGCTTTGCGTCCCTGACTTTGGTCAGGTTTGCCTTTATCGAACTTAGAATTCTCTCAGGTAGAATCGGCCCGTCAATTCTGGGATCTACATATTGAGCGGCAAGTTTCAGGCGCCTTCGGGTAAGTCGCGAGTGGCGAGCGGCTCCTATTGAGGGTGAAGCAGACCTCGCCATTCAGCAAAAGCGGCCATTCGCGAGCGGCAAGTTTCAGGAAACAACCAGGGAGCTCGAGCGGAAAGTATTGGCCGGTTCTTTGCGCCCAGGCGGGGCAGGGGACCGAGATTGTTCTGAATTTCGAAGCCCAACTTCGTGTCAGAAGTTAAGGCAGTCGCACACTACTCAGCGGAATAGAGTCGCCTTTCGCGTCCATTGACGCGCCGTCGGTATGGCGCCAGTGCACTGAGCAACAACCAATCGGGAAATGACGAAACCAGGTGCTTTGGACCGGACAAGCGTATCTTTCCGGTACGAATTTCCTGCCGCAGATCGCGGAAACCACGCCACGCCTCTACGAAGCATCGAATATCAGACCGGACATGCAAATCGGTTTCGAATCCCGGATCCTTCAGGCACATATCGATTTTGCCGCCATTGTTGACCAGCCAGAAGCGTCGAAACCCAGTGGGCGTTCCCGAGAATTCGAACTCCACGACGGTTCGGCCCAGGGGCATGGCATCCGTGTTCATTCGCAGCGACATGCTCCATGCAAGAAACGCGGGATCCAGATCGTCCATATCCATGTCGCGCGCCCAGTGTTGACCCCAGATCGCCATCTGGCCGATCAATTCCGTCAAATCGAGGGCAGCCTCCGTCGGCTCGTAGCGGTAGCGGTTTTCGTTGGGTACCTTGCGTCGCTTCACGAGGCCCGCGTGTTCGAGCTCGGCGAGGCGCGTGGAGAGCAGACTTGGCGAAATCCTTGGTATGCCCTGGTGAATCTGGTTGAACGTCCTGCAGCCATCGAGAAGTCGGCTGATGACAAGCACCGTCCACCGCCGGCACAACAGTTCCGAGGCCAGAGCCAGCGGACAGTATTGCCCATAACTCATTGATTTGCTGGTTTTTTTCGTCATTCCGCGAATTCGTTGATGTACTACAAAAATAAGAGTAGTCCATCAACCGCGTCGGCGATAGGGTTATTGCTCGCTACGAGGAGGTGGGAGAATGCGAATGAACGCCAGCACGATCATTGTCTGCTTGGCCATCATGGCCCTGTGCCTGCCCAGCGCCAGCGCGCGTGCAGGCGATGCGAAACTTGCCACCGAGTGGAACGAGACTGTCCTCCAAATTGCCGAGGCTGAAGATGGTCTTCTAACGCTAAAAGGGCTGCGGACCGTCACGATGATGCACATTGCAATGCATGATGCGCTGAACTCGATTAGTGGCAATTATGAGACCTATGCGTATGAGGGCTTCGTGCCTGAGGCCAACCCGGTTGTAGCGGCTTCTCAAGCCGCATTCGTCGTGGCGACAGACCAGTATCCCGATCAGCGGGAGAGGTTGGCGGCAATACGCGATCATTGGTTAAGTCGCACCGAGGCGGGCGAGTCGCAGCAGGCCGGCGAGCAACTGGGTAACGCGGCGGCGCGCGCCATCCTTGCCAATCGAACAGGTGATGGTTGGGATGCAGAGGCGGAGTATCGCTGGCATCCGATGGCGCCCGGTGTGTATGCCGAGTTTCAGGAGCACAGTGGCACGCCACAGGGATTCATCTTTGGTGCGGGATGGGCCAAAGCCCGAGGGTTTGCCCTGGAGCGCCCGGACCAATTTCGAGCGCCTCCGCCGCCGGAAATCTCGAGCGACAGCTATACGCAGGCCTTCAACGAGGTCAGGCAAATCGGCCGTTTCCAGAGCATGAGCCGCACACCGGACCAAACGCACATCGCGTTGTGGTGGAAGGACTTTGCCGAGAATTCGCACAATCGTCTCGCGCGTGACCTTGTTGAAAAGGAAGACCTTCCGTTACAGGCGGCAGTGAGATTGCTGGCATTGCTGAACATGGCCATTTTCGACGGCTACGTCAGTAGCTTCGACAACAAGTTTCACTACAACCATTGGCGGCCGTACACAGCTATACGCTGGGCCGAGAACGACGGCAATCCGAATACGTTACCGGAAGAAACCTGGACCAACACGCACCGGCATACCTATGCATTTCCGTCCTATCCGTCCGCACACGGAACGGCATGTGCAGCAGCCATGACGGCTTTCGACGACGTATTCGGAGAAGATTATGCATTCACCATGCGAATTCCGATGGTTGATGTCGCCGGCCCATTTTCGGGAAAAATTGAGATGCATCCGCCGACGCGAAGTTTTGGCAACTTCTCCGAAGCTGCCATGCAGTGCGGGCTATCCAGGATCTACCTGGGCATTCACTTCAGGTATGACTCAGTTGAGGGCGTGCGGTTGGGTGAAAAAGTAGGTGAGAACCTCGTGGACAACTACCTGAGGCCCGAAGTCCGGCCAGAATAAGCACATTCCGAGTTCCCCCTGGTTTACTGACTAGCCAGGGTCACTGTCCCCTTTACTCGACTATCGGGGCGGGTCGACGCGATCCGGCGAGGAGCCGTTCAGGCGGTACCAGCCCGCAACGCCGTAGCGGTCGCGTCGCGCCGGCTTCACCTCGTGGGGAATTTCCTCGGACAGGAACAGGGCCACGGTGCCTTGCATTGGCAACACCGTTACCGTCCCCTGGTCGGTGTACAGGATCAACTCGCCGCCGTCGCCATCTTTCCAGTCCGCGTTCAGGTAACAAACGAGGGAGACCATCCGGTTGGCTTCACCCCGGAAAGCATCGACATGGGTGCGATAGAAATCGCCCGGGCGGTAGTGCGCCAGGTGACTTTCAAACGAGAACAAGCCCATGAACAGCCTGCGGTTGAGATGAACTCGCAGCGACTCCGACCAGTCGCGCCAGGGCGCGAGGGCCGGGTGACGCTCATCCAGCCAGTGGATGCGGTTGCGCCGGACGAAGCGGTTACGCTGTTGTTCGGGCCCCCTGCCGACGGCGGCTGCGTGGTAGCCGTCGGCGCCCAGCCGGGCTGCATAATCGGCGAGCGCCTGCGTGACGTCAGGCGGTAGACCGCCAGGCAGCACGACAAAACCGTATTGCTCGAGGCCGCTGCTCAGGGTTTCCAGAGAGGGCGGCGGGGCGGGCGGGAGAACGGAGAGTGCGTCCAAGAGAGCTCAATGAAGCGGCGGTGCGCTACTCTACGCCGAAACCCGCAACCTGCCTAGAGCAATCGATAACTGGCTGCCCGCAAGGCGAACTTCTGGCCGAAACACAGCCTACGAGCTTTCAATAGGTTACGGCCAAAAGTGACGGAGTTACGCGACCGATACCACAGAAAGTGACGGAGTTAATTCAGGAGTGACGGAGTTAAGTCCTGAGGTTCATCAGTCAGGCCAACCTGACTCCCTACTCGACCGTAACCGACTTGGCCAGGTTTCTCGGCTGATCCACATCAGTGCCCTTGAGTACTGCAACGTGATACGCCAGCAACTGCAGGGGAATGGTGTAGAGAATGGGGGCCTGAAAATCCTGAATGAGTGCCGGCATACGCATGGTATGGATGCCTACGCGATCACCGAACTGAACTCGCGGATCCGCAAACACGAACAACTCACCACCGCGTGCGCGGACTTCCTGCAGATTGCTCTTCAGCTTTTCCAGCAAGTCGTCGTCCGGCGCTACCGCAACTACCGGCATGTCTTCGTCGACCAACGCCAATGGACCGTGCTTCAATTCGCCGGCAGCGTATGCCTCAGCGTGTATATAGGAAATCTCTTTGAGCTTGAGCGCCCCTTCCATGGCAACGGGGTTTTGCACGCCGCGCCCAAGAAACAAGGCGTGATGCTTGTCGGCGAAATGTTTGGCCAGCGCCTCGATTGACTCGTCCAGCGCCAGCACCTGTTCTATGAGGCCGGGTAGCTCAGACAACTGAGCAACCAGTGCGCGCTCCTGGCGCTCTTCAAGTCCGCGACGTCGTGCGAGCGAAATGGTAAACAGCGCCAGCGCTGCAAGCTGCGTTGTAAATGCCTTGGTTGAAGCAACACCAATCTCCGGGCCCGCGTGCGTCATCATCGTGAGGTCGGAGTCGCGGACCATAGAGCTTTCGGGCACGTTGCAAATCGTCATTGTGGCGACATAGCCCGCGTCCTTCGCGGCGCGTAAAGCGGCCAACGTATCCGCCGTTTCGCCGGACTGGCTGATAGTGACAAACAGCGTACCGTCGGGAACGACCGGCGAGCGATACCGATATTCGCTGGCGATCTCGACCATGCAGGGAATTCTGCAAAGCGCCTCAATCCAGTAGCGTGCAACCAGGCCGGCATGATAGCTCGTGCCGCAGGCAATAATATGCACGCCCCTGGTCTTGTCCAGTGCGTCGTTGGCGTGCGGCCCGAACGATGCATCCAGAACTCGGCCATCGGCGATGCGGCCGTTCAGCGTGCGTGCAACTGCTGCGGGTTGTTCGTAGATCTCCTTGAGCATGTAGTGCCTGAACTCGCCGCGGTCCGCAGCGTCCGAGTCGAGCGCGGACTCCTTGATTGGGCGCTCAACAAGCTCGCCGGCCTCGTTCCATATCGTGACTTTCTTGCGTTCAACGAGTGCGACGTCGCCCTCTTCCAGGAACAGGAAATTGCGCGTCACTGGCAGTAGTGCCGAAACGTCCGATGCGACGAAGTTTTCACCGATGCCCAGACCCACTACGGCAGGCGCACCTTCGCGTGCCAGCACAATCTTGCCGGGGTCGTTCTTGCACATGACGGCAAGCGCATAGGCGCCTTCCAGTTCGGCAACCGTGGTTCGTACTGCATCCTCAAGTGCAACGCCGTCTTTCATATGGAAGGCTATGCGGTGCGCAACGACTTCGGTGTCCGTATCCGAGGTAAACGTGTAGCCGTTTTTCTTCAGGTCGTCGCGCAGCTCCTGATAGTTCTCGATGATGCCGTTATGCACGATGGCCACATCAGCGCCCGACATGTGTGGATGCGCATTGCTTTCGTTAGGCACTCCGTGTGTCGCCCAGCGCGTATGTGAAATGCCAGTCGTGCCTTTAGTTGGCGTTTCGTCAATGGCATTCTGCAGTTCCTGCACCTTGCCAACGCGACGCACGCGCATGATGTCTGCACCCTGGATAACCGCGAGACCCGCCGAGTCGTAGCCGCGGTATTCAAGACGCCGCAGCCCTTCCATCATGATCGGTACAACGTTTCGCTCAGCGACGCCGCCTACAATTCCACACATTCCCTAGTCTCCCTTCTTCACCGGGCGCTTCCATCCCCGGACGGTCAATTGTTTCGCACGTGCGATGGTCAGCTCGTCGGCTGGCACTTCTTTCGTGATCGTCGCACCGGCACCGATGGTCGCATTCGCGCCGATATCGACCGGTGCAACCAGCTCGACACCCGAGCCAATGAACGCACCGTCGCCGATACGTGTCTTGTGCTTGTTCGCGCCATCGTAGTTGCAGGTAATCGTGCCCGCTCCGACATTGACGCCTTTGCCTATTTCAGTGTCACCGATGTAGGTCAGGTGATTCACCTTACTACCATCGTCGACCGTGCTCTTCTTGATCTCGACGAAGTTGCCGACCTTGACGTTGTTGGCGAGTTGCGCGCCGGGGCGCAACCGCGCGAAAGGGCCTATCTCACAATTGCTGCCGGTCGACGAACTTTCGATGTGGCAGTTGGAGTGAATGACCGTGCCCGCGCCAATCTGGCTGTCGCGAATGAGGTTGTTGGATTCGATGTGGGCGCCATCACCCAGCGTCACATCACCTTCGAAAACCGCGTTGACGTCGATGAACACGTCATCGCCGCAAGTCAGCGTGCCGCGAATGTCGACTCGTGCCGGATCCGCAAAACCAACACCCTGTGCCATCAGCTCGTCAACGAGTCGCGCTTGCAGCGCGCGCTCCGCCTGTGCCAGTTGTTTCTTGTCGTTGATACCCATTACCTCAGTGCTGCTGTCGCCCTTGATACCATGGACGGTTACGCCATCGGCCACCGCCATCGCGATGACATCGGTCAGATAATACTCGCCTTGTGCATTGTCGTTGCCGAGGTTGGCAAGCCAGTTCTTGAGTTTGTCAGCCGGACAGAGAATTACGCCGGTATTGATCTCTTTAATAGCCTTTTCGGCGGCGTTCGCGTCTTTTTGTTCGACGATGCGATGTACGCTGCCGTTCTCCCGAACAATGCGACCGTAGCCACCCGGGTCTTCCATATCCACGGTCAGCACCGCCAGCTCGTTCTTCGGTGTCTCCCGCAGCAGCGTCTCAAGCGTCTGCACGGTCAGCAACGGAACGTCGCCAGCCAGTATCAGCACTCGGTTTCCTCTCGGAGTCTCGGGCATAGCCTGCTGCACGGCGTGGCCGGTACCGAGCTGCTCGGCCTGCAGCGCCCAGCGAATTTCGCGGCCAGGAAACCGTTGCTGCACCGCCTCGCCACCGAAGCCATACACGATACAGACGTCATCTGCGCCGATCTGTCGCGAAATGTCGAGAACGTGCGCTAAAAGCGGCCTTCCGGCCAATGGCTGCAGGACTTTTGGCAGGCTCGAGCGCATGCGCGTACCCTGGCCGGCCGCGAGAATGATAGTGCTTAAGCCCAAGCGTCAAAACTCCCTGATAGTTAGCGTGCGAATGATACATGAAGTGCAGCATTGCGAACTTGCTTCAGCTCTCGTTAATGGATGTGACGTATCCTTCACCGATGCGTTTCCTGCTGCTCTTTCTGCTCATGCCACTGGTTGCCGCTGCCGGCAACATCTACACCCGTGATGGCGTGACTGACGGCGACACTTTCTATCTCGCACCGAGCGCGTTCGCGAATGACGACCCGGCGTTTCAGTCCTGGGTTGCCTACAGCCTCATGAAGAGCGCCTGCCAGCTTGAGATCGGCGGCGACAATCCGGCTCGCGCCACAAGCTTCGACTGCGAGTACAAGGCGCGCAAAGTTCTGGTCGACACCTGGGATGAGAAAAAGCAGCTGAACGCCGAGCTCGCCGACGACTATCTCGACGACCTGAGCGCCGTTCGTTACTCCGGCTTCCTGGCGGAATACACCACCAGCTACTTCGGCAAGAAGAGCTGGGCATTGCCCGACGGCTTGCGAGTGAAGGAATTCAAGGCGTGGCGCAAACAGAACCTCAAGGGCCACCAACCGAAGACACGCATCATCGGTTCCTGGAACTACAAGAACAACGTCGCCAGTAGCCCATTCTGATTCGGCAGTGCTAGTATCGGCTGCGACTCGTAGCCGAAAAAGAAGAACAGCCATCGATTCACAGACCATCATCCTGCTCGGGGTCGGGATATATGTCGTCCTGATGTTGCTCGTCGGCGTACTCGTTGCCGGCCGCTCATCATCCATTGGCGACTTCGCTGTTACCGGTCGCAACATGTCGCTCACTGTGTGCTCCGTCTCTATCGTTGCCACCTGGTTTGGTGCGGGTCCGATGATGGGCTCGGCCGCCGCTGCCTACTCCGGTGATGCGCTGTTAGTGCTGCGCGACCCCATTGTCTCCGGCGTGTCGCTGCTTATCGCAGGCTTCTTTTTCGTGCGCACCTATCGCCGCTCGAAACGTATGACGCATGTCGAGTTTTACGAAGCTCGCATCGGACACTTCGCAAGCGTGATCTCTGCGTTGGTCAACGTCATTGCCGGACTGCTCTGGCTTGGTGGCGTACTGTTCGCGTTTGGCGTTGTCTTCGAAGCGCTAACGGGTCAGCCTGCAGCCATCGGACTGATCGGCGGCACACTGATAATTGTGGTGTACACCATGTTTGGTGGACTGAAAGCCGTCGCTGCAACCGACGTGTTGCAGATGGCGTTCATTATTATAGGTGTGTTCGTGCTTTTCTTTGTGGTCCTGCACGATGCAGGCGGCTGGGCGAACGTCGTAAGTCGGCTCCCTGAACACGCCTTCGATTTCACCCCTCAGGGCTCTACATTTGCAGACCGGCTCGAGTACTTCCAGGTGTGGTTCAGCTCAGGGCTGGTTGCGATCAGCACCATGTCGCTGGTGCAGCGTGCCATGGCATCGCGCACCGAGCAGGTCGCGCAGAACTCTTTCTATATAGCAGGCGTTGCGTACCTGTTGTTTGGTCTCATACCGGTCACGCTTGGCTACGTCGCAGTCGTCACCATGCCAAACGTGTCGGATCCGAATGCGATCATTCCGCTGCTCGCGGTCGAGCACCTGCATCCGATACTCGTAGCGGTGTTCGTTGGTGCCGTTGTCTCCGCCATCATGAGTACCTCGGACAGCATTCTCTTGGGCATTGGAACAATCTGTTCGGTGAACCTGTTGCCACGGATCATCAAGAATCCCTCGGACAAGCTGAGCCTCGCGGTTGCGCGCTGGTCGGTGCCGATCATGGCGTTGATTGCGCTGGAGCGAGCGTTCAGCACCACCTCGGTCATCGCGTCCATCGGCGATGCCGTGTCGGTCGGCTTCGCCGGCATGACCGGCCCTTACCTGCTGATGATCTGGTGGAAGAAGCTGACCAGCGTCGGCGGTTACGCGGGCATCGGCGCCGGCTTTGCCACGTTCATGGCAGCGCCGCTGCTTTTCCCGGAGTGGCCCGCCAGCCTGATCGCGGCAATTGCCTCGTTGCTCGTCGCCGTTGTTGTATCACTGGCTACGCAGAAGTCGAGCCCGCCACGACCGTTGACGGATGCCGATGAGCAGCCGCTGGAGTTGTCCGACCGCCTTGGTACGCTGCCGCTGTTCCGCAAAGCCGACTGATCCTTGGATACGCAGACGACTATTTTTGTTGGCGTAGCCGTCTATATCCTGCTGATGCTCGCCGTCGGCATCTACGCATCGCGCAAGACGCATTCGTCAGCGGAGTTCGCCGTTGCCGGCCGCAAGCTGCCGCTATGGCTCTGCGCCGCGACCATCGCGGCGACCTGGTTCGGCGGCGGCATGATGATGGGCGGTTCCGGCGCGGCGTACGACGACGGCATGCTCGGCGTGATCGCCGATCCATTCGGTGCTGCGGTCTGCCTGTTCCTTGTTGGCCTGTTTTTCGCGCGCCTCATGCGGCGGCTTAAGTACTTCACTATCGTCGAGTTTGTTGAGTGTCGGTTTGGCCCCACGTGCGGCGTCATCATGTCCGCGGGCGCCTTGTTTTCGTCGATACTCTGGACTGGCGGCATGCTGGTTGCTTTTGGGTTCGTGTTCGAATCCCTGACGGGAACGCCACTGGTCCTCGGCATCCTCGGCGGTGCGTTGGTGGTCGTCATCTATACGACGGTCGGCGGCATGCTTGCCGTTGCGCTCACCGACGTCATCCAGATCGTCATTATCGCCGTCGGTTTGCTCACCTTGCTCGTCGTCGTCCTTGTTGACGCCGGCGGCTGGGGCGCCGTGTCCGCACAACTGCCGGAGAATGTCTGGCGCATGTACCCGCTGCAGCACACACCGGAGGTGTGGCTCAACTACATTCGAGCCTGGCTGATATTCGGACTGGCTGACATCGCATCGCAATCACTGACGCAGCGAGCCATGGCGGCCAAAGACGAAGATACGGCAGTCAAAGCGTTCTATGTTGCCGGCGTCGGGTACATTGCCTTTGGCATGATCCCGGTGATGCTCGGCATCATCGCCAGCGTCACGATGCCCGATCTTGCGAATTCCGAGGCGGTGCTGCCGGCGTTGGCGCTCGAGCATCTGCACCCCGTTGCCGTCGCGCTGTTTGTCGGCGCCTTGCTTGCCGCCATCATGAGCTCCTGCGACAGCACCCTGCTCGCGGGCGCGACCGTCATCAGCACCAACATCCTGCCGTTCTTCAAGAAAGACGCCAGCGACCAGCTGCAGCTGCGGGTTGCGCGCGCGAGCATCTGGCTGTGTGGCGCCGTTGCCGTGGCCGTCGCGTTAAACGCCAGGGTAGTGTTTGACACTGCGCTCGATGCCAACCTGCTGGTGCTGGCTGCGCTGATCGTGCCGTTCATTCTCGGTGTGTGGTGGAAGAAAGCCAATCGAACGGGAGCGCTTTCGGCAATGGTCGTAGGAATACTCGTCTGGCTACTGGCCGGGCTTGTTTACCCGGACCTGCCGGGTGACCTCATCGGTCTTGGCGCTTCATTACTGACGATGATAATCGTGACACCATTAACGCAGACGTTCGATCCGCCGCGCGATCTCGTGGATGTTGACGGCGCGCCTGTCGCGCTGGCAAATCGGCTGGGTACGCTGTAGAACGTACTGCAGATATGAGCGGTTACTTCGAAGAACTCAAACGACGCAACGTCTTCCGTGTGGGTGCCGCCTACGCGGTTGTTGGCTGGCTAACCATCGAGGTCGTGGACACCATTGCTCCGCGCATGGCGATGCCGGAGTGGGTTCCGGGATTCTTCATCATCCTGGTACTTATCGGCTTCCCGATCGCGCTGCTGTTTTCGTGGGCGTTCGAGCTGACGCCGGAAGGGTTGAAGAAAACAGCGGAGGTCGATGCGGATGAATCCATCACCTCGAACACCGGCCAGAAGATTAACTACTTCATCATTGCGGCCCTGCTGGCGTTCATCCTGTTCCAGCAGTTCGCGCCATCCTTGCGCGACTTATCGCCGTTCGCTGCGGAGACCACTGAAGCGCAGGCGATCGCCATTGCGGTGCTGCCCTTTGCGGACCTTTCTGCTGACCGCGACCAGGAATACCTCGGCGACGGTGTCGCAGAAGAAATTCTGAACGTGCTGGCGGGCATAGACGGACTCAAGGTCACGTCGCGCACATCGGCGTTTGCGTTTAAAGGACGGAACATTGCCCTGCCTGAGATCGCCAGCATTCTTGGCGTCAGCCACGTTGTGGAAGGCAGCATCCGCAAGCAGAACGACCAGGTCCGCATCACTGCACAGCTGATTAACGTCGAGGACGACAGCCATCTCTGGTCGGATACGTTCGACTCCGACCTTAGCAACATCTTTCGACTACAGGACGAGATTGCAGACCTCATTTCGGCGGCACTCTCCAGCGAACTGGGCCTCACGCTCGCCGGCGTCGATCGGGAAACGCCGGACTGGGATATTGGTGCCTATGAGCTCTACCTGCGTGCGCGCCAACTGGTTGTTGCGCGTGAGGACTTCGAAGAATCTATAAGGTTGCTGGATGCCGCGTTGTTGATCGAGCCGGATTTCGCCGATGCGTGGGCGGAAAGAGCGGCGGCTCTGGCGCTATTGGGTTTTCGGCAGACCCTGAATGAACAGGATGTTCCCGCCGCATTGGCATCCTACGAGCTTTCCTGGGCGTCCGCTCAAAGGGCAACCGAACTCGAACCCGAACATCCGCTGGGGCTCGCCGTGCAGGGACTCGTGCGGATGAATCAATATCGCTGGATCGAAGCACGCGTTTATTTCGAGCGCGCGATCCGGGTCAACAACCCGAACGACTATGCGTTCTTGTGGCTGGGCATTTTGCAGGTGATAAGCGGCGATCCCGAGGGTGCCGTTGCGACGTTCGACGCGCGGCTCGAGGAGAGTCCCTCCGCTCCCAACCTGGTCCGTTGGCAAACGCAAACGCTGGAATCGCTTGGACAACCACAGAGAATCTGGGCCGAGAGGCTGGCCACGGCCAAGACGGCACAGCCCGAAACCCTGTTTACGCAGCAGGTCGCGGGCCTGCATATTGGCGAGATCAGCATCGACGAGTTTGTACAGTGGTTCGAAGCCAATACGCCGGACCTTAGCGATGACGATCGCGCAATGGCGATCACGAAGATACGCGCGCTGCACGCTAACCCTCAGGCAGACATCGATGAAGCGACGTGGGAGCTCGCGATGCGGAATCGCGCTCGCGACTCGTTCAAATCGTATGTGCTTGCAAGCAACGATAACTATCTGAGGCGCGCAGCCGCCGAGATGATCGAGCGGATTCCAGGCAGGCCGAATGAGAACAGATTGACCTACTTTTGGGGCGATGCGGTCGCAAGCGTGCGCCAGAGCCCCGAATTTCGCCAGATGATTGAGGACATTGGCCTTCCGGCCTATTGGGAGCTGTTTGGCTGGCCGCCCGCCTGCCGTCGAATTGACGGCGACGACTTCGAGTGCAAATAGCGCCTAGCGCTTGCCCTTCATCTTTTGCGCCGCACGATATCGTGCTTCGGCTTCTGCCAGCTCGGCCTGTGCACGTTTGACGTCGGTTTCTGCTGAGACGCCCTCGAGCGCCTTCCTGGCTTCATCGCGTGCGGAAAGTGCCGCAGCTTCGTCGAGTTGGTCGCCGCGCAGTGCGGTGTCAGCAAGAATCTTCACGCCGTGCGGCTGCACTTCGAGAATGCCGCCGGTGATGTAGTACGCGTGCTCGACATCGTCGAGGCCGATAACGCGCACTTCACCGGGCTTCAGCATTGTCAGCATCGGTGCGTGACGTGGCGTGATGCCAACCTCACCCATCTTCGCCGGGGCGAAGACCATTTTGCCGTCGGCCGAGTGCAGTTCGCCCTCAGCCGATACGATGTTGACGTTGATAGTTGCCATCAGCTTTTCCTACTGGAATTTCTTGGCGTTCTCGACCGCTTCGTCGATGGTGCCGACCATGTAGAAGGCCTGCTCCGGAATGTGGTCGTAGTCACCGTTAACGATACCGTTAAAGCCGCGAATGGTTTCTGCCAGCGAGACGTATTTTCCTGGCGAGTTGGTGAACACCTCTGCCACGAAGAACGGCTGCGACAGGAACTTCTGGATCTTGCGAGCGCGGTTAACGATCTGCTTGTCTTCTTCCGACAGCTCATCCATGCCGAGAATTGCGATGATGTCCTGCAGCTCCTTGTAACGCTGCAGTACCGCCTGCACGCCGCGAGCACAGTCATAGTGTTCCTGGCCGATAACCAGCGGATCGAGAATTCGCGAGGTAGAGTCGAGCGGATCAACGGCCGGGTAGATACCCAGCTCGGCGATGTTACGCGACAGTACGAGCGTTGCGTCAAGGTGAGCAAAGGTCGTTGCCGGTGACGGGTCAGTCAGGTCATCGGCAGGGACGTAGACGGCCTGGAACGATGTAATAGAGCCGGTCTTCGTCGAAGCGATACGCTCCTGCAACACGCCCATTTCCTCAGCGAGGGTCGGCTGGTAACCCACCGCTGACGGCATACGGCCGAGCAGTGCGGATACTTCCGTTCCGGCGAGTGTGTAACGGTAGATGTTATCGATAAACATGAGCACGTCACGACCTTCGTCGCGGAACGCCTCGGCCATGGTCAGACCGGTCAGCGCAACGCGCAGACGGTTGCCAGGAGGCTCGTTCATCTGGCCGTAGACCAGCGATACCTTGTCGATAACGCCGGAGTCGGTCATCTCGTGGTAGAAGTCGTTACCCTCACGAGTACGCTCACCCACACCTGCGAATACCGAGTAGCCGCCGTGCTCTTTGGCGATGTTATTGATGAGCTCCATCAGCGTTACGGTTTTACCAACACCGGCACCACCGAACAGGCCAACCTTACCGCCCTTCGAGATGGGCATGATCAGGTCGACAACCTTGATGCCCGTTTCGAGCAGCTCGGTCGTTGCCGCCTGCTCTTCATAAGACGGCGGATTGCGATGAATCGGCCAGCGCTCTTCAGAGCCAATTTCGCCGGCGTTGTCGATCGGATTGCCGAGTACGTCCATGATGCGGCCGAGCGTCTTCTCGCCAACCGGAACCGTAATCGCGGAGCCCGTATTGCTGACAGACATGCCACGCTTCAGACCCTCCGAAGAGCCCATTGCAATGGTGCGCACGACGCCGTCGCCCAGCTGCTGCTGAACTTCAAGCGTAATGCCCGCGTCGTCAATGACGAGTGCGTCGTAAACTTTGGGAATCTGGCCAGCCGGGAACTTTACGTCCACAACCGAACCAATAACCTGCACAGTATTTCCGGTGCTCATCTTAAGGTTCCTTCTAACCCGATACGGCAGCAGCGCCGCCGACAATTTCTGAAATTTCTTGTGTGATAGATGCCTGGCGAGCCTTGTTGTACTGCAGCTGCAGCTTCTCAATGATCTCACCGCCGTTGTCGGTCGCCGACTTCATCGCGACCATCTTCGCCGCCATTTCGCAGGCGAGGTTTTCAACGGCACCACGATACACCTGCGACTCGATGTAACGGCCCAATATGCCGTCCAGCAAGTCACCCGCATCGGGCTCGTAAATGTAGTCCCAGTGCTCCTGCAAGTCGGTGTCGCCAAGATCGATCGCGCTGATCGGCAACAATGTCGTGACTTCGGGCCTCTGGCTCATCGCACTGATGAACTCGTTGTGCACGAGGAACAGCCGGTCAATATTGCCGTCCTCGTACGAGTCGAGCATGATCTTGATCGCGCCCAGCAGGTCGTTGACCTGCGGCCTGTCGCCAAGGTGCGTAGCGGTGCCAACGACACTGCCGCCCATGCGGCGGAAGAACTGCACGCCCTTCGCGCCAACCAGCGCCAGATCAACTTCGACACTCTCGTTCTGCCATTTGCTGATCTCGCCGATCACCTTTTTAAACAGGTTGGCATTGAGGCCGCCGCACAAACCACGGTCGGTTGAGATGACGATCAGGCCAACTCGCTTGACCTCGCGTTCAGTCATGAACGGGTGCTTGTAGTCCGGGTTGGCCTGCGACAGGTGACCGATTACGCGGCGAATGCTGCGCGCGTAAGGCCGCGAGGCCTCCATCTGCTTTTGCGCCTTGCGGATTTTGCTGGCCGCAACTTTTTCCATCGCACTCGTGATCTTCTGGATGTTCTTAACAGAAGCGATCTTCGAGCGGATTTCCTTTTCGCCGGACATTAGTAAGCGCCTTTCTCCGCGAACGTTTCGCAGATCCCCTTGAGGGTTGCGGCGATCTCGTCGTTGTAATCACCGGATGTGTTAATTGCGTCGAGGTCCGCCTGGTTGTTCGCGCGAGCGAAGTCATGCAGCGCCTCTTCGTAATTGACAACCTTGTTCGCCGGTACCGGATCAATAAAGCCTTCGTTTGCCGCGAACAATGACAACGCCATCTCTGCAACTGACAGCGGCGAGTACTGCTTCTGCTTCATCAGCTCGGTGACGCGCTCGCCGCGTTCCAGCTGTGCACGCGTCGTTGCGTCGAGGTCTGATGCAAACTGTGCGAATGCTGCCAGCTCGCGATACTGCGCGAGTGCGAGTCGGACGCCGCCGCCAAGCTTCTTGATGATCTTCGTTTGCGCCGCGCCACCTACACGAGATACCGACAGTCCGGCGTTAATAGCCGGGCGGATACCTGCGTTGAAGAGGTCGGTCTCGAGGAAGATCTGGCCGTCCGTAATCGAGATCACGTTGGTCGGTACGAACGCCGAAACGTCACCAGCCTGCGTCTCAATAATCGGTAGTGCAGTCAGTGATCCGGTCTTGCCTTTAACCTTGCCGCCTGACACTTGTTCTACATAGTCGGCGTTGACGCGACAGGCGCGCTCGAGCAGACGTGAATGCAGGTAGAAGACGTCACCGGGGTAGGCCTCACGACCCGGCGGACGACGCAGCAACAGCGATACCTGGCGGTAGGCCCAGGCCTGCTTGGTCAGGTCGTCGAAAATGATCAGGGCGTCTTCGCCCTTATCGAGGAAGTACTCACCCATCGAGGTACCGGAGTACGGTGCGATGTACTGCATCGCGGGGCTGTCGGCAGCGGAAGCAGCAACGATGATCGTGTGCTCCATGGCGCCTTCTTCTTCAAGCTTGCGTGCAACGCCGGCAATCGAAGATGCTTTCTGGCCGATGGCGACGTAGATACATTTAATACCGGTGCCGCGCTGGTTGATGATCGCGTCGACTGCAACAGCCGTCTTGCCGGTCTGGCGGTCACCAATGATCAGCTCGCGCTGACCGCGACCGATTGGCACCATCGAGTCAATTGACTTCAGGCCGGTTTGCACGGGCTGGTCAACGGACTTGCGCTCAATAACGCCAGGAGCAACCTTTTCGATCGGCGCGCTCAGGTCTGTATCAATCGGACCCTTGCCATCAATCGGGTTACCCAGCGCGTCAACGACACGACCCAGCAAGGCGTTGCCGATCGGCACCTCAAGAATCCTTCCCGTCGTCTTGACGGTGTCGCCTTCCGAGATGTGCTTGTAGTCACCGAGGACAACCGAGCCGACTGAATCCTGCTCGAGGTTCAGCGCCATACCGAAGGTGTTTCCCGGGAACTCGAGCATTTCGCCGTAGCGAGCATCGGCCAGGCCGTGAATACGCACGATACCGTCGGTTACGGCGATTACCGTACCAACATCACGCGCTTCGGAGCTCGCCTCGAAGTTCTCGATGCGTTCTTTAATCAGCGTGCTGATTTCAGAAGCTTTGAGTGCCATTTTGTCTTCCTCTCTATTTGACCAGCGCGGTTGTCAGGCTCTCAAGCCTGGACCGCAGTGATCCATCAATAACGATATCGCCGGCCTGGATAACAGCGCCGCCAATAAGGTCTTCGTTTATTTCTGTTTCAATGTTCACGTCGCGACCGAAGCGCGCCTTCAGCGCACCTGCGATTGCTGCAACCTGCTCACTGCTGAGCGGGGTTGCCGATGTCACAACGGCTTCAACCGTGTTTTCAACTTCTGCCTTGAGCGCGTCGAACTGGTCGGCGATCTCGGGCAGGGCAACAACACGGTCGTTCTCGATCAGCAGCTTCAGGAAATTGCTGCCATGCTCGCTGCTACCAGCAAACACGGAGCCATCACCGGCCAGCTTGGCGAACAGACCCTGCAGGAACGACAGCCGTTCGTCGTCCGTCAACGTCGGTGTCCCCATGAAGTCAGCGACCTGTCCATCAGCCAGCAGCGTCCTGGCAACAGCCAGCGCGTCGGCAATCTCGGCCAGTGCTTTACTTTCCTGGGCAATATCGAAAATTGCCTGGGCGTATGGTCTGGCTACTGTGTTGTTGTCCGCCATGATCGACTAGATCTCCTGCGCCAGCTTGCCCAGGATGTCTTCGTGCGTATCAGCATCGATTTCGCGTTTCAGGATCTTCTCGGCACCGGCCATCGCGATCGCAGAAACCTGACCACGCAACTCTTCACGAGCGCGGTTGGCTTCCTGTTCGATCTCGGCCTTGGCTGCCAGCAGCTGCCGCTCACGTTCCTTGACACCGTCCGCCTTACCTTCCGCGACGATCTCGTGGGCACGTGCGTGCGCCTGATCGAGGATGCCCGAAGCCTGACGACGTGCGTCGGCAACGATCTCTTCCGATTCGGCACTTGCCTGCTCGAGTTTTTCCTGACCTTTGTCGGCAGCAGCAAGACCCTGTCGCGATCTTCTCCTGACGCTCTTCGATCGCTGCAAGCAGCGGCGGCCAGATGTACTTCATGCAGAACCAGACGAATACGATCATTGCGATCGTCTGGCCCAGCAAGGTCATGTTGATATCCACAATCTGCTCCTAGTTACAGATCTTGTCTTGCACGTGCGAGCATATGCTCGCCCCCACGATCGCTTTAGCCGCCTGTAGCAGCCTGCAGCTGACCGATGAACGGGTTTGCGAATGCGAAGAACAGTGCGATACCAACACCAATCATTGCCACGGCGTCGAGCAGTGCGACGACGATGAACATTTTCGTCTGCAGCATCGGAGCCAGCTCCGGCTGACGTGCAGCACCTTCGAGGAAGCGGCCGCCAAGAAGGCCCATGCCGATACCAACGCCAAGGGCGCCGAGACCGATCAGAAGTGCAACAGCGATAGCCGTGAAGCCAATAACAGTTTCCATCAATTTCTCCTAACGAGATGTTTTTCTAACTTGTTGAAATAAAAAGGTAAGTTAATTAGTGCTTTTCCGATGCCAGACTTAAATACACTATGGTCAGCATCATGAAAATAAAGGCCTGCAGCGTTACGATCAGCACGTGGAATACCGCCCAGCCGAAGTGCAATGGCAGCTGCCAGACTCCGAGTAGCGCTATCAGGATAAAAATGAGTTCGCCGGCAAACATGTTGCCGAACAGTCGCAGGCTCAATGACACCGGCTTCGCCAGCAGAGCGACCGACTCCAGAATGAAGTTGAAGGCGATAATGAACGGCGCGGCGATGAGGCCCACTCCCCTCGTCGGTGGCGCAATCGGGTGCAGCGTCAGCTCACCGATGAAGCCGCTAACGCCCTTGTTCTTGATCGTGTAGAAAATGATCAGGAAAAACACGGCGATCGACATACCGAAGGTAACGTTGACGTCCGTGGTTGGCACAACCTTCATGTAAGGGATGCCTGCAGCGCCAGCGGCCATCGGGATCCAGTCGACCGGCACCAGATCCATGAGGTTCATCAGGAACACCCAGACGAAGATCGTCAGGCCGAGCGGCGCGATAAGACTGCTCTTGCCGTGGAACGTGTCCTTCACGCTGCCGTCGACGAACTCGACGATGATCTCAACCACCGCCTGGAACTTGCTCGGCTTGCCTGCCGTCGGCTTTTTGGCAACGCCGCGAAACAGAAGCACGAAAACCAGGCCAAGCAGCACCGACCAGAACATCGAGTCGACGTTGATAGCCATCGGGTTGCCGGCGCACTGGTTCCATAGCCACTCTCCTGAGTCTGCCTTGCAGACCTGCAGGTTTTGCAGATGGTGGGCGATGTAGTCGCCTGAGGTTTGTGGGCCGTGTCCGCCTTCACTCGCCATGCTTAGATTCCGTTTCCAATTCCTGTTGTTCTTCGTCACGCATCAGGAAACCTGCAAAGGTCACCAGCTGCGTACCTATGAATGCGACAAATAATGGTGCCGCCGCAAGCGGTCGCACCAGCGTGAACACAATGACAAACATCACCACGGTCAGCGCAAGCTTGCCCAATTCACCGATATAAGCTGCCTGGATCAGGGAACGTGCCCCTGGATCCCGACGCGGTACTGCGAGCCGCAGCGCCAGAAATGCATTTGGAATCAAGGCGGTCAAGCTGCCCAGAAGGGCTGAATAACCTGCCACTTTGCCTCCAAAAAACCAGAACGCGGCGGCCAGAACCACACCTGATCCGAGTTGCCAGATGAGTACCTTCAGCATTGTTTTTTCACTTGCCTCCGGCACTAAAAACGCCACGTCCATCGGTGAGTCCGGCGGCTTGTGGCGTATTTGCGTTTCGGTAATTCCAGGCGGGCCTGTATTGAGCCCGCGCATTATAGTGGCCCCCCAATTACATGGCAACAGATACCGACGGATTGGCGCCACTTTTCCCCGGGGTTTTCGGCTATTTGCCATATTTCGCCGCAATGCGACCTGCGGCACATTCGTTCGGCGCCAATATGGGTATAAAAGTGGCTGAAAAACCGCTTTTCGGAGCCAAAATGCTACTTATCACGAGCGAAGCCGCCCGCGGCACCCGCGCCCTGCACGATGTCGTGCGGGAGATGAGTTTTACCGTGAGCCATTTCGCCACAGCGGCGACCTTTACCGAGCTCATGGGAGGGCAGTCGCGGCGCATCGTCCTGCTGGCCAGGACAGACATTACCAAGAACACCGTCAAGACCCTGAAAGCGGCCGTTGGCCGGGCTCCGTTCGCTGTGATCATTGCCGCCGACAAGGCCACAATCCGTTCGGCGGAGACCGCCGAGGTGGTTGATGCCTTCCTCGAGTTCGACAACGTTGAGTGGATTGGCTCGCACTACAACTACGACAAGCTGGCGTCATCGGCGCGCCGCTGCAGGCGCCGCATGCTGAAGCTGTCGCGACAGGACGTCGAAAATGCTTTTACCGACTTTCGAATTTGTACTGCGCTACCAGCCCAAGGTTGAGCGCGGCAAGGATGGCGAGTGGATCACGACCGAGGTCGAGGCGCTGGTCCGCTGGCGACACCCGGAACACGGCCTCATAGGGCCCGCTCGAGTTCCTCCCCGAAATAGAAGCCTTCGGCATGACTGGCCGTCTGACCAACTTCGTTCTAAGAAAGACCGCGGCACAGCTGAAAGCGTGGCGCGAACAGAGCCTGCACCTCAGGGGCTGCATCAACCTGGCACCGAGCCTGCTGAGCGACACGACGCTGGCCGCCGACTTCGTCGAGATCGTCAGCGAATATGGCTTGCAGCCAAATGACTTCACGTTCGAAGTGGTTGAACAGGACCTCTCGGATCCTGCCGCGAAGCACCTGCTTACGCTTGGCTACCTGCGTGAGGCCGGCTTCCGCCTGTGCCTGGATGATTTCCGCGTCGCAGCCTCCAGCCTGAGCACGTTCGAGAAGCTGCCGTTCGACGAGATCAAGATTCACGCATCGGCGCTGCGGCGCGCGAAGAACGACCCCATATCCCTGAAGGTGCTGGCTGCGGTGACCGGCCTTGCGCACAATCTCGGTATGTCCATTTGTGCACAGGGCGTCGAAGACCAGGCGATCTTCGATTTCCTGAAGACCATTGAATGCGACAAGATGCAGGGCTTCGCGATCTCAGCCGCCGTCATGCCGAACATCATTCGCCACGTCTACAAGGCGAAGGCTCACTCGGAAAACGCTGCATAGCGGCATTGCCAGGCTGCGCCCGGCGCAGTGACGCTGCGGCCGTTACTTGATGTGTTTCAGGATGCCGTCGAGTTCGTCGAGGCTGTTGTAATTGATCACGATCTTGCCGGCGCCTTTGGCGCCATGCTGCAGGTTTACCTTGGCGCCGAGCTTCTCGGACACCTCGATCTCCAGGCGCCGAATGTCGCCGCTGGCTGAAGGCTTCGCCGGTTTCGGCTTGCTGTCACCGCCAAGCATGCGCTTGATCAGGCGCTCGGTCTCGCGGACCGACAATCCTTTTTTCACGATCTGGCGCGCGACATCCAGTTGCTGCACGGCATTGCTGATCGCCAGCAGTGCCCGCGCATGCCCCATGTCCAGCTGCCGGTCTTCCAGCAGCGGTTTCACCTTGGGCGACAGCTCCTGCAATCGCAGCAGGTTGCTGACCGATGCGCGTGAGCGCCCGACGGCCTGTGCCGCCTCGGCATGGGTCAGGTCGAATTCACGAATGAGGCGATCAAGCGCGGTGGCCTCTTCGAGCGGATTCAGGTCCTCGCGCTGGATATTCTCGATAAGCGCCATCGCAATGGCGTCTTCGTCGGCGACATCGCGAACCACGACTGGCATGTCCTGCAAACCGGCCAGCTGTGCGGCGCGCCAACGGCGCTCGCCAGCGATAATTTCGTAGCGTTGCGTCTCGCCCGTCTTGCCGATCGGGCGCACGACGATGGGCTGCACGACACCTTGCGCGCGAATAGACTCGGCCAGCTCCTGCAGTGACTCCTGCCGCATGTCGACGCGCGGCTGATACTGCCCGCGCTGCAGCAGATCAACGGCAATGGTGCGCAGACCGTCGCCCGGTGACGTGTCTGCGCTGCTTTGCTCGGGCGCCACTGCCGCCGGCTTACTCAGCAATGCATCCAGACCCCGACCTAACCTCTTTTTCCTGGCATTCATAAATAAACCTACATCGTGACTTCGTCTTCGCGGCGCAGCACTTCGCCGGCGAGCGCTAGGTATGCAATCGCGCCTCGCGAGGCGCGATCGTGCAGCAGCACCGGACGACCAAAACTCGGCGCCTCGGCGAGCCGGATGTTACGCGGGACGACTGTGCGGAAGACCTTGCGATCAAAATGCTCGATAAGTTGCATCGAGACCTCGTTGGAGAGATTGACGCGCGGATCGAACATCGTTCTCAGGATGCCGTACATCTCGAGTTTGGGGTTCACGCTGTCGCGCACCTGCTCGATGGTGTTCAACAGGGAGCTCAGGCCCTCGAGCGCGTAGTACTCGCATTGCATAGGAATGAGCACGCCATCGGCCGCAGTCAGCGCGTTAACTGTCAGCATGTTGATCGATGGCGGGCAGTCGATGAGGATGAAGTCGTACAGCCCGGCGACCGGCGCCAGCGCCTTGCGAAGCTTCATCTCGCGACCGATTTCCTGCAGCAGCTGCACCTCGGCGAGGGTCAGGTCTTCGTTGCCGGGCATGACCGCAAAGCCGCCTTCAGGCGCAGACACAATCGTGTCTGCCGCGGTCGCCTCACCCAGCAGCACATCGCAGGTTGAGTACTCGAGCTCCATCTTGTTGATGCCGCAACCCATGGTCGCGTTGCCCTGCGGATCCATATCCACAAGCAGCACGCGTCGCTGCGTTGCCGCCAGCGATGCCGCCAGGTTGACGCAGGTCGTCGTCTTGCCGACCCCGCCTTTCTGATTTGCGACAGCGATAATTCGCGTCATGCTAGTTCTGCCTGCGTAACAGCACTGCGTGTCGGGAGCCCTTCGCAAGGCCCGGTACGTTCAGTTCTGTGACTTCTGCTCGCCACGTTTCAGGTAGCTGTTGTAATTCTTCTTCCGGGTAGCGCCCTTTCAGCGCCACAAACACCCCGTCCTCTCCTACGTGGTGCCCGGCCAGTTCCACGAGCTTCGGCAAAGCTGCCAGCGCCCGGGCAGTCACGGTATCAAAGCGCTGCCCGGGTGCATAGTCCTCGGAGCGGGCTTTGACGGCAGTGACGTTGTCGAGACCCAGCAATCCCGCGACGTGCTGTATGAACATGATCTTCTTGTTGTTGCTGTCCACGAGCGTAAAGTGGCGCTGCGGCTCGACTATAGCCAGTGGCAGTCCGGGAAACCCGGCGCCGGTGCCAACGTCGAGAACGGTCTCGCCGTGCAGCAGTGGCCGGGCTACGAGACTGTCGAGCAAGTGGCCGGTCGACCATCTCGTCGCGCTTGCGGATCGCCGTCAGGTTGACCCTGGCGTTCCAGCGCTCCAGCTCCGACAGCAAGACAGAAAAGCTGTCGGCAGCCCCGGCAGGAAACTCCTGACCCAGCGAAGCAATAGCAGATTCAATATCCAACAGCCCTACCTGACTCCGCTCACTGCAGGGCTCGGGGCGCGGGTGCCCCTTTGAGAGCGTATCGCCGACGCCAGCGAACAAAGCACCGGCCAACTCAAACGTCACTACACCCTCCAACACACTTGATTCCGCTCGCTGCAGGGCGCGGGGTGCCGGTGCCCCTTTGAGAGCGTATCGCCGACGCCAGCGAACAAAGGGGCACCGCACCCCAAGCCCGGAAAAACGGAATCAAACCACCAACAACGCCATGAAATCGTCAACCGCCATATCCGCCAGCTTGTCGTAATCCTGACAGACAGCGTCCAGCTGCTGCCACTGATTAGCACTGAGCTTCGGTGACACGCTGTCGACGAACTTCTGCTTCAGTACAGGAATGCCCTCGGCACGACGTTCGCGATGCCCGATCGGGAAGTCGACGGCAATCTTGTCGGTGCTGGAGCCATCCTTGAAGAACACCTGCACCGAGTTGCCGATGTAACGCAGCTCGGGATCGAAGTAGTCCTTGGTGTACTGCTTGTTCTCGACTACCTGCATCTTGTCGCGCAGCGCGTCGATGCGTGGGTCGGAGGCCACGTTGTCCTCGTAGTCCGCCGCCGTCAGGCGACCGAAGATCAGCGGTACGGCAACCATGTACTGGATGCAGTGGTCACGGTCAGCCGGGTTATCGAGCGGCCCGGTCTTGTCGATGATGCGTACGCCGGCTTCCTGGGTTTCGATAACGATCCTGTCGATGTCATCGATGCGATCTTTCACTTGCGGGTGCAGCGTCATGCCGGCCTCAACCGCAGTCTGTGAATGGAACTCGGCCGGGTAGGAGATCTTGAACAGGACGTTTTCCATGACGTAGCTGCCATAGCCGCGCTGGAACTTGAACTCGTTACCCTTGAACAGCACGTCGTAGTAACCCCAGGTCTGTGCCGAGAGTGCCGACGGGTAACCCATCTCGCCGGTCATGGCGATCAGCGCCAGGCGCACCGCGCGACTGGTGGCATCGCCCGCCGCCCAGCTCTTGCGTGAGCCCGTGTTCGGCGCGTGCCGATAGGTACGCAGTGAGCAGCCGTCGATCCATGCGTTGGAAACGGCATTGAGCACTTTGTCGCGATCACCGCCGAGCATGCGCGTAACGACTGCCGTCGACGCGACCCGCACCAGCAACACGTGATCAAGACCAACGCGGTTGTAGCTGTTCTCAAGTGCCAGTACGCCCTGGATTTCGTGCGCCTTGATGGCGGCGGTCAGCACGTCTTTCATCGTCAGCGGGCTGTCGCCATTGGCGCGCGCCTGACGGCTGAGGTAGTCAGCCGTGGCGAGAATGCCGCCAAGGTTATCGGACGGGTGGCCCCACTCGGCGGCCAGCCAGGTGTCGTTGAAATCCAGCCAGCGATTCATGGCACCGATGTTGAAGGCGGCCATAACCGGTTCGAGTTCGTAGGATGTGCCCGGGACGCGCGCTCCGCCGGCCAAAGTGGCGCCCGGTACGACCGGGCCCAGCAGCTTGGTGCAGGCCGGGTAGTCCAGCGCCTGGAAACCGCACGCAAGCGTGTCCATGAGGCAGTAGTGCGCGGTCTCGTAGGCGAGATCCGAATCGATTTCGTAATCACAGACGTAGTCCGCAATGTCGACCAGGACCTGGTCCCAGTCGGCGCGTTTCGCGGAGCGAATATCAGCATTAGACATGTTTGTTGGTTTCCAGAATGTAGAGAGTAATCAGGCGCGTTCTTCGATCGGCGTCCACGGCTGCAGCTCGGGGCCGATGTAGTCGGCGGCCGGGCGGATCAGCTTGTTGTTGGCACGCTGTTCCATGATGTGCGCGGCCCAGCCCGTGATGCGTGAGCACACGAAGATCGGCGTAAACAGATAGGTCGGGATGCCCATGAAGTGATACACGCTGGCGGCGAAAAAGTCCGCGTTGGCGAACAGCTTCTTCTCGTCCCACATGACCTTTTCGATCGCTTCCGAAATCGGGTACAGGGTGGTGTTGCCAACGTCCTCGGCAAGCGCTTTCGACATCTTCTTGTTGACCGAGTTACGCGGGTCCGAGGTCGTGTAGACGCGATGACCGAAGCCCATGATCAGCGCTTTGCTGGCGAGCTTTTCATGCACGCCGGCGATAGCCTCATCGACTGAGTCGTATTCCGAAATCAGCGCCATCGCCGCTTCGTTGGCACCGCCGTGCAGCGGTCCGCGTAACGCGCCGATAGCGCCCGTTACCGCGGAGTGCATGTCGGACAACGTGCCCGTGATCACGCGGCGCGGCAAAGGTCGATGCATTGAACTCGTGCTCGGCGTACAGGATGAGGGTTGTGTCGAGACACTTGCGGTGCAGCTCTTTCGGCGCCTTGTCGTGCAGCATGTGCAGGAAGTGACCGGCGATGCTGTCGTCGTCCGTTTCGGTGTCGATGCGCACGCCGTCGGCGTGGAAGCGATGCCAGTACAGCAACATTGACGGCAGGCAGGCCAGCAGCCGATCGGCCGTGTCCTGCTCGTTCGAGAAGTCGCCTTCAGGCTCGATGTTGCCGAGGAACGAAACACCGGTGCGCAGCACATCCATGGGGTGCGCGTTAGCCGGTACCATTTCCAGAACCGTCTTCAGTGCATCAGGAAGGCCCCGGTTGGCTTTAATCTTCGCGATGTAGGCATCGAGTTCCGCCTGCGTTGGCAGCTTGCCATGCAACAGCAGATAGGCCACCTCTTCGAAGCTCGCATTGTCGGCGAGATCGTAAATATCGTAACCGCGGTAGGTCAGGCCTGCGCCTTCCTTGCCCACGGTGCAAAGATGCGTCTGACCCGCCGTTACGCCGGCCAATCCGCCTGTTTTTTTGCTTGTCATCTCAATCTCCCGTGTTCAGGCCCTGTTGATCAAACAGGGCGTCGAGCTTGTCTTCGTAGGACTGGTAGTTCAGCACCTCGTAAAGCTCCATGCGTGTCTGCATGTCATCGACAGAGGCTGCCTGGGTACCGTCCTTCCTGATCGTCTCGTAAACCTGCAATGCGGCTTGCGACATCGCCCGGAAAGCACTCAGTGGATACAGCGTCATCGCAACACCGACTTCGGCCATTTCCTCAACCGTGAACAGCGGCGTCTTGCCGAACTCGGTCAGATTGGCCAGTACCGGTACTTTAATGACATCCGTGAACTGGCGGTATTCCTCAAGTGTGGTAAGCGCCTCGGCGAAAATCATGTCCGCACCCGCCTCGACGTAGGCCGCGGCGCGATCGATCGCCGCCTGCTGCCCCTCGACCGCGTGCGCGTCAGTCCTCGCCATGATCACGAAATTGTCATCGATGCGGCCATCCACGGCCGCTTTCAGGCGGTCGGCCATCTCAGCCGTCTCAACCAGCGCTTTGCCGGGGCGGTGTCCGCAACGCTTCACAGCAACCTGGTCTTCCATGTGACAGGCGGCCGCTCCCGACCAGATCATCTCGCGGACGCTGCGGCTGATCATGAAGGCGCTGCCCCATCCGGTGTCGATGTCCACCAGCAGCGGCAGGTCAGTTGCCGAACAGATCCTGCGCACGTCTTCGCTGACATCGTTGAGTGTGGTCATCGCGAGATCGGGGAGCCCGAACGAGGCGTTGGCGACGCCGGCGCCCGACAGGTAGATGGCCTTGTGGCCAGCCGTTTCGGCCAACAGAGCCGTGTAGGCGTTGATGGTGCCAACGATCTGAAGGGGGTTTTCCGCCTTGACGGCGGCGCGGAAACGGGCGCCTGCGCTCATAGCAATTCCTCTGAATATACGGTCAATCCGACCGGATTCAGCGATTTTAATGGCGATTTAAATCCGGCGGGGGCGGCATTCTACTCCACGCCAACCCCGTTTCCCAAATTGGCCCGGCTCAGCGAATCAGCTTGCCGCGATCGCGACCACGGTGCGGCCCGTAATGTTGCCGTCAAGATAGTCCTGGAAAGCGTCTGGCAGCTCATCGAAGTTGATTGTGCGATGAGCAATCATCGAGAGCTGCTGCGGCATGAGGTCAGCGCCAATGCGGCGCCACACGGCCAGCCTCAGGTCGCGCGGGGTCTCGACCGAGTTGATGCCCAGCAGGCACACGGCACGCAGGATGAAGGGCATGACCGTGGTTTCGAGTTTATGGCTGGCGGCGAGCCCGATGCTGGCGATGTTGCCGCCGTAGCCGACTGTTCTCGTCAGCCACGCCAGGTAGTCACCGCCGAGGTTGTCGATTGCGCCGGCCCACTCTGCTTTTTCCATCGGTCGCTTGCCGAAGTCGATGTCGTCGCGGAGCAGCACCTTGCGCGCACCGAGATCACGCAGGTATTCAGCTTCCCGCTCCTTGCCAGTCACGGCAACGACCTCGTAGCCGCGCCCCGCAAGCATGTTCACGGCAATGCTGCCGACACCGCCGCTCGCGCCCGTGACCGCTATGGGGCCATTCTCCGGCAGCTGGCCGTTTTGCTCCATGCGATGCACAGCGAGCGCCGCCGTGAACCCGGCGGTACCAAGCTGCATCGCTTGAACGGCACTGATGCCCTCGGGAATCGGCACGACTGCGTTGCTGTCGACGCGCGCATATTCCGAGTAGCCGCCGTCGACCGTTTCGCTGAGGCCGCAGCCATTGACGAGTACCGCCGTGCCAGGTGCCAGCGCTTCGTCGTCAGAGCTGACCACCTCGCCCGCGAGATCGATGCCGCCGTTCAACGGGAAACTGGCGCAGGATTCTGCCCGCACCGGTGGCGGCGAGTGCGTCCTTGTAGTTGATGCTGGAGTGGCTCACCTTGATAACGACATTGCCTGCGGTCAGGTCATCGAGAGACAGCGTCTGAAAACTGCCCGCTACCTTGCCGTCTGTTTCGTCGATTCGAAACGCGCGAAACGTCTCCATGCTCATGCCCTCTTTTGGTAATCGAGCCAGAACTCCAGGCCCTGCGTGTTCAAGGTCAGGTCAAGCTCAAGAATATCCCACATGGCATCGCGGCCGCCGCTGAAGCCGTGCGCCAGCAGCCGCGCGGCAAGAAACTCGAACATCGCCGTGCGCAGCACCTGCGTGCGATTGTCTGCAGCATCAGCGGCGCGCGCCATGTCGACGTAGGCGTCGATGCATTCGTGCATGTCGTCGGCAAGACGCTGCAGATCCGTGACCTGGCTGTAGTGGGTCAGGAACAACCGTTGGGGCGCGATCGCCATGATGCGATCGATCGACTTGTGTGCCTCCTGCGGATCGAAATGCACCGGCGTCGAGGTGGGGAAGATGAACTCGCCGTTGTCCGTGTCCAGCTCGCGATAGGAGATGCCGAAACTGTCGCCGGTGAAAACTGCCTGCGACTTTTCATCGTGAATGCAGAAGTGATGCCGGGCATGCCCTTCAGTGTAGAGAAAGCGCAAGCGGCGACCGTTCAGGTCAATGTCACTGTCATCGTCTGGAACAACGATGCGTTGCTCGTCGATCGGCAGAATATCGCCGTACATTTCGTGCGTCTGTTGTTCACCGTAGACCGCGATCGTGCCGGCAATCAGCTTTTCCGGGTCCGCCATGTGCCGCGCGCCGCGTGGGTGCACGACGCAGCTCGCATTCGGCAAGGCCTGCATCAGGCTGCCGGCGCCGCCCGCATGATCCAGGTGAATGTGCGTCAGGATGACGTAGTCGACGTCACCACGATCCAGGTCGAGCTGCTGCAGGCTCTGCAGCAGTAACGGAACACTGTTGTTGGTGCCGGTGTCGACGAACGCGGCGCGCCCGTCTTCAACGATCAGGTGGCTGGCGTCCTGCATCGGACGCACATACTCGGTGTCGATGGCAGCTATACCATCGGCAAACCGCAGCATGTTTATTCCGGCTTCGTCGTCTCCAGTCCCTTGAGACCAGAGTAGTAGGCCGCCAGCGCCTTGATGTCGGCATCTGTGAGGGCAGCTGCCATCGGCGCCATGACCGGATCCTTGCGCTCGCCGTCGCGGTACGCTTTCAGCGAGTGCTCGATGTAGTCCTTGTGCTGGCCGGCCAGTGTCGGCCACACCGGTGATGCGCCGATGCCGTTGGGTCCATGGCAGGCCTGGCAAACCATTGCCTTGTCAAAGGCCGGCGCCTGTTCACCACCAGCTGCCACCGTGTCGGCGCCAAGCGTCGCGAGATACGCGGACACATCCTTGATGTCCTGCTCGGACATGCTGTTTGCCTGTGCGCCCATGGTCGGGTGTGCGCGTGTGCCGTTGCGGTAGCCGTTCAGCGCGACTTCGAGATAGGCCGCCTTCTGTCCGCCGAGTTTCGGTACCCGGTACGACGGGTACATGTTGCGATAGCCGGGAATGCCGTGGCATCCGAGGCAGCTATAAGCAATTGCCTTGCCGCTTTCGAGGTCGCCTTCGGCGAGCGCTGGTTGGGCCAAAAATACAGCGGCGACGAGGGTCGCAACAACAGTGAGTCTCATATTCGCGGTCATCTGAATGGGTTGGGGGCGTAATGTTAGTGTCACTGGGCGCGTATTTCTAGCAGAATCGAGGAAATTCAGCGTTGCACGGTCGGGAGTTAAGGTGAAAAAAGGTATTGTCGCTCTGCTGCTAGCGCTCGCGCTGGTCGTTATTGTGTCACCAGGCATCATCGGCAAGCTCGCTGAAAAGGCCGTTGATGAGAACATCAACTGGGCCGCGGATGAAAGCCAGGAGGTCATGGTTACCTCCGAGAAATTCGATCGCGGCTGGTTTTCGTCAGAGGGCCAGCACCGCGTCGAATTCCGCTCCGGTGGGCTGAAAGAAGCCGTTCAGGACATGTCCGGCGCCGATGCGCCAATTCTCATCATCGACACGCGCCTCGATCACGGCCTCATTCCAGTGTCGTCGATGAACCGCGAGAAAGGCTCGCTGCTGCCCGGCCTCGGCAAGGCGGTTTCCACCGTCAGCATCGAGTTACCCGATGGCAGCACACATGCGGTGCCCGGCACCATTTACAGCGATGTCGGGCTGTCCGGCGAACTGCAGTCCAACTACGTCGTCGCGAGCGGCAGCTTTGAGAATGAAGGCGCCAACGCCGCCTGGGGGGCCGCGGACGTAACGCTGACGACGCACCCCGCAAACGGCCGCGTCTCGGTCAGGGGCGACGTAGACTCGCTGCAGCTCGCACTTCCCGACAGCGAATTTGCGCTTGGCAGTGTGAGCTTCGATGTTGAGCAACAGCCCACGAAGTATGGCTTTACAACCGGCCGCGGCAACCTGCAGCTGGCGTCGCTCAGGGTTGTCGATGCCGAGGGCCTGGAGAGCGGCGTTGCGCCGCTGCGCGCCAGTTTCACGACAGGCATTTCCGGCGGCCGCGTCGAAAACCGCTCCGAGATCTCGTTTGCGGGTGTCAGCATTCCGGGCGTTGGCGAGTTCGGCATGGACATGAACATTGAGGTTGAGGGTCTTGACCCCGCGTCACTGGGCGCGCTGACACGGCGAATCAAGTCGCTGCGCAGCGTCGATGGCGACAACGAGTGGATCTACACGCAGGCGGAGCAGGAACTCAAGCAGCTGCTCGGCGCTGGTGGCGAGATGCGGCTGCGGCAGCTCGACATCACCCTGCCACAAGGTACGGCCTCAATCACGATGGATGCGCGCATCAAGGAGCGCGGCAAGGATGATTTCGAATGGACGTCACTGTTGCTGGCCCTTGAAGGCAGCGCCAGGATCATCATTCCGGACCAGCTGATGCAGTTCGCGCTGCAGATGAACCCGCAGGCCGGCGCTGCTATCGGCATGGGCTACCTGCAGAAGAAAGGCGACGCCTACGAGACCAGGATCGAATACAAGAAAGGTCTGCTGACGGTTAACGGCGCGCCGACGCCTATTCCGCTACCGGGACGTTAATCCGGATACAAGCGGCCTTGCTGCCGTTGACCGATCGCAACTCCGGCACTGCGGCGCTGCACTGCGCTATCGCCTCCGGGCAACGCGGATGAAACGCACAGCCCGACGGCGGCGTGAACGCCGACGGAATCTCGCCGACGAGCGGCGTCGGCGTGTGACCGCTGGTCGGGTCGGGTACCGGCACCGCGTCCAGCAACGCTTTCGTGTACGGGTGTTGCGGCCGCTTGAACAACGATGCGTTGTCCGCGACCTCGACCACCCTGCCGAGGTACATGACCACGATGCGATGGCTGATGGAACGCACGACCGCAAGATCGTGGGCGATAAAAATAATCGACAGCCCCATCTTCTCCTGCAGCTGCCGCAACAGCTCGAGAATCCTGTGGCGCACGGAACCATCGAGCGCCGCAACGGCTTCATCGCAAACCAGCACTCGCGGCTTCAGCAACAGCGCACGCGCAATAGCCACACGTTGCGCCTGGCCACCGGAGAGCTGATGTGGATAGCGGCGCAGAAACGTCTCGTCGAGACCCACGGCGTCGAGAATGTCCAGAACGCGTTCGCGGCGCTCGGCGCGCCCGAGCCCGGAAGCATGCACACTGAGCGGTTCTTCAACGATGCTTTCGACGCGCATTTGCGGGTCCAGTGAACCGGCGGGATCCTGGAACACCATCTGAATATCGCGCCGCTCACCGTCAAACACGAAGGTGTTGCACTCGAGCGGCACCAGGCCCAGTAAACCGCGCACCAGGCTCGACTTGCCCGAACCCGACTCGCCGACGATCGCCAGGGTCTCGCCCTCGTTCAGTGACAGGCTGGCCTCTTTGACCGCGTGCAACTGGCCGCGACCCGGCTGCCGGTAGCTGACCGATGCGTGGTCGACAGTCAGCACGGCGCGCCCCGAGGCGACCGGCAGCGCGACAGCACTATCAAGTCGTGCCGCCGTTTCCAGCAGGATTCGCGTGTGTGCGTGTTGCGGCGCGCTGAAGACGGCAAGCGTCGCACCCTGCTCGACCACGATACCGTGCTGCACGACCAGCATGCGCTCGCAGAAACCGGCGACGACGCCAAGGTCGTGCGTGATCATAAGCAGTGCCGTCTCGTTGCGGAGCTCATCGAGCAGCGCGAGAATTTGTGCCTGCACGGTCACGTCGAGCGCCGTGGTGGCCTCATCCGCGATCAGCAGATCGGGCTCGGCAATAAGTGCTGACGCGATCATCACGCGTTGTCGCATGCCACCCGACAGTTGGTGCGGATAAGCGTGGAACTGGCGCTCGGCATCCGCCAGGCCAACGCGTCGCAGCATCTGCATGACACGCTCGTCTGCCGCGGCGCCGCTCGCAAGCCCATGCGAAATCAGGATGCGCCGCAGTTGCTTGCCGATACGCACGTAGGGGTTGAGCGCCTGCATCGGGTCCTGGAACACCATCGCGATACGTCGTGCGCGCACGAGATTCAGCGCCGCGGTTGATGCGCCCAACAGCTCCTCGCCGGCAAATCGTACCGAGCCAGTTACGGTTGCCGAGCGTGGCAACAAGCCGAGGATCGCAAGCGCCGTTTGCGATTTACCGGAGCCGGATTCTCCGACCAGCCCGACGGCGTCACCCGCGTCGATGCTGAAGCTGACATCCTGCAGGACGATGTCTTCGCCATAACTCACGCAAAGATCGGTGACCTCGAGCAGGCTCATTCCGAGTTCCTCGCATCAAAGTAATCACGCAGTCCGTCACCGAGGAAGTTGAATGCCAGCAGGATGACGGCAAGCAGCGTGGCGGGGATCAGCAGCATCCATGACGCCGCCTCCATTTGTTTCACGCCGGCATCGACGAGGGCGCCCAGGGATGTTTGCGGCTCCTGGATGCCGAGGCCCAGGAAGCTGAGGAAAGATTCCACCAGTATTGCCTGCGGGATAGTGAGCGTGACGTACACCACGACGACGCCGAGCAGGTTCGGGGCGATGTGGCGAATGATGATGCGCGGCGTGGAAACGCCCATGACGCGTGCCGCCTCCACAAACGGCCGTTCCCGCAGGCTCAGCGTCTGGCCGCGCACGATGCGCGCCATGTCGAGCCAGTTGATGGCGCCGATCGCAACAAAAATCAGCAGGAAGTTACGTTCGAACGCGACCATCAACAGGATGACGAGGAAGATAAACGGCATCGCATACAGGGTGTCGACGAAGCGCATCATCACGGCATCGACGCGGCCACCGAGGTAGCCGGCGGTGGCACCGTACAAGACGCCGATGACAAGGCTGACAATGCTGGCGACGATCGCGACCAGCAATGTCACGCGAATACCGAGCATGGTGCGAACGAACAGGTCACGACCAAGATCGTCGGTGCCGAACAGCTGCAGGTTGGCGAGCGCTGGTTGTCGCAGGATGTTGTCGAAGCTCGTAGCCAGGTAATCGTGTGGACTCAGCCACGGCCCGACGATGGCGCACACGCTCACCAGCAGTAACACGCCTGCGCTTATCCTGACGGTGCGATTCATCGGTAACGCACGCGCGGATCAATGACGCCGTACAGCACGTCGACGATGAAGTTCAGGGCGACGATCAGTGACGCGTAGAAAATCACGATGCCGAGCACGAGCGTGTAGTCCCGATTGAGTGCGCCGCGCACAAAGAACTGACCGAGGCCCGGTATGCCGAACACCTCTTCCACGACGACCGAACCTGTCAGGACCGCTGCAATCGCGGGGCCGAGATAAGACAGCACTGGCAGCAGCGCCGGTTTCAGGGCGTGGTAGCGAATCACCTCCAGCGTGCTTAGTCCCTGTGCCCTGGCAGTGCGAATAAAATCGCTGCCGAGCACCTCGATCATGCTCGCCCGTGTCAGGCGCGCGATGTAGGCGATCTGCGGCAAGGCCAGCGTAAGCACGGGTAGCAACCAGGCCTGCCAACCGGCGCCATCGCTCCAGCCCGCCGGTAGCCAGTTGAGTTTCACGGCGAACAGCAGCACAAAGAACGGCGCAATAACGAACACCGGTATCGATATTCCTGTCATCGCCAGCGCCATGACGAGGCGGTCGAGAGCAGAATTCTGTCGCAGTGCGGCGAACACGCCGGCAGAGATGCCGACCAGCAAGGCAAGCAACATCGACATCGAGCCCAGCTTGAACGAGACCGGGAAGGCGCCGCCAATCAGCTCGCTCACCGAGTAGTCGCGATAGCGATAGGACGGACCGAGGTCACCTCGCAGCAGGCCGCCGACATAACGGGTGAATTGCTGCGGCAAGGGCTCGTCGAGGTGATAGGCCCGCGCTATGTTCGCCTCCACCTCGGGCGGCAGGACTCGCTCACTATCGAACGGGCCACCCGGTGCGGCGTGCACCATCAGAAACGCCAGCAGGATCACCAACAACAGGGTCGGAATCGCGCCAAGTAAACGCCGCAAGGTATAACGCAACATAATCACACGCGCAGCATACCGCAGGGACGTCAAAAGCTCCCCCGTCAACAACATCAATGTTATTGTTTCGCCTCGATTTATCAGGGGGTCCCGCGAATGCGGCAATTGGTCAGTGAGCTCAGGCGTCGCAACGTATTCCGCGTTGCCATTGCGTACGTCGTTGCGAGCTGGGTGATTGCGCAGATTGCCGACCTTGCGGCCGATGCCTTCGCCGCGCCCGACTGGTTCATGCGCATGCTGATCGTGTTGCTCGTGCTCGGCCTGCCGTTGGCGCTGTTTCTGGCCTGGGCGTACGAGCTCACGCCCGACGGTGTCGTGCGTGCCGACGAACTGCCTGCGGACGCACCAAAAGACCCGCGGGCGGCACGCACCCTGAACGTGCTCATTATCGGTGCGCTGTGCCTGGTGATCGCGGGCTTCGTCTGGGACAAGTTTGCTGGCGATGAGGACATTGCCGTCGTTGCCGACGTGACTGACAAGTCAATCGCGGTGCTGCCGTTTGCCGATTTCAGTCCCGGCGGCGACCAGGGCTGGTTTGCTGACGGCCTCACTGACGAGATCCTGAATGCCCTCGCTCGAATACCCGATCTGCGCGTCGCTTCGCGTACATCGACGTTTGCGTTGCGTGACTCTGCGGAAGAAATTCCTGCCATCGCGGAGCGCCTTGGGGTGGCGCATATCCTCGAGGGCTCGGTGCGCCGCGCCGGTGACAGGCTGCGTGTAACGGCGCAGCTCATCCGCGCCGCAGACGACATGCACCTATGGTCCGAGACCTATGACGGCTCGGCAGAAGACTCTATTAAGATCCAGGAAGATATTTCGGTCGCTATCGGGCGCGCACTGCAGACGGCGATGGACCCCGAGGAGCTCGCAGAAATGATCGCTGCCGGCACGCGCTCGGTTGAGGCCTGGGAAATTTACCTGAAGGCGCAGGACATCAGCCGCAAGGCGCGGCATCAGTTAGACACCGATTTTGCGCCGGTCTTCGTTGCGGAAATGCGACGCGCCATCGAGATTGATCCGGACTTCTCGCAAGCCCATCTGTCGCTCGCAGTCCACTACCTCCTGCAGCTGGACCCCACACGCACGCTGTACGATCCGTCTGGCCCGGCGTTCGCGGAGCGTCGCCAGCTGTTCGATGCGGCCGTCGACGAGGCGATCCGCACCGCACAGAATGAACCTGACCGGCTCACCGCTGCGAGCCTCAAGGCGAATGCCGAGCTGCGCCTGCTGGACGACATTGACGTGGTGCAACGGCAGCTGGAGCTCTCGCCGGATAACCTGGGCGCCTGGAATCGACTGTTTTCCCTGTACATGTCGATCGGCGACACGGACAAGGCGCGCGAAACCGTCATCGCGGCGTCCGCCGTTCAGCCGGAGCCAGGCGCGCGCCCGTATCCGCATTATATGAACATGCAGCGCGTCGACCCGGAGGCGGGGGCGGTCATGGCCGACGAAGCCCTTGCAGTTCCCGGCACAACGGCCATCGAGTACTACCAGGCACATCGCGCCTACCTTGCGGCGGGCCAGAACGAAAAAGCGGCGCCGCTGATCCGGGCGTTTGAGCGGCTGTCAGATGACCGCGAATCCGCTCTCATAATGGGCGTGCGGCAGGCGTGTGCCGAGGGCCGCGTGGCCGATGCCGACAAGATATTTGCAGAGGTCGCAGAGGACTCCAACTCGCGCTGGCTGTTCCTGAAGACACTCGGCCTGCATGAGGAGGCGCGCGAAGCGCTGGTCTATCTCGACAAACCTGCCACGCTGTCGTCGCTGGCCGGCTTCCTCATCTACCCGATGTTCGATCACAACGAGTTTCCCTTGCTGAAAGCCGAGCTGGAATCGCAAGGCATTGAGCGACCAGCGGCGCGAACCGTTCCCTACCAGTGCCAGCGCTGATTATGAATTTCTTCGAGGAGCTCAGGCACCGTAACGTCTTCCGCGTCGCAATAGCCTATTGCGTCGTTGGTTGGGTGATCGTGCAGGTTGCCGATATCGCGACCGAAAGTTTCGCGGCGCCCGAGTGGGTCATGCGCACGCTCATCCTGTTCCTGCTGCTCGGCCTGCCCATCGCGCTGTTTCTTTCCTGGGCCTACGAGCTCACGCCCGAAGGCGTGAAGCGCGCCGACGATTTGCCAGAGGACATGCCCAAGGATCCGCGCGCCGGCAAGCGCCTCAATGCGGCCATCATTGCCGGGCTGGCGATCGCTGTGGTCGGCCTGCTGTGGGACAAATTCAGCGGCGAGGAAGCGATGGTTGCAACGCAGGCGCAGAATGTTGTTGCCGACAAGTCAATCGCGGTGTTGCCGTTTGCCGATTTCAGCCCGGATGAGAACCAGGGCTGGTTTGCCGATGGGTTGACCGACGAGATCCTGAACGCGCTTGCGCGCGCAGAGGATCTGCGCGTGGCGTCGCGAACCTCTGCGTTTTCGTATCGCGATTCCGACAAGGGTATGCCGACGATTGCGAAAGAACTCGGGCGTTGCGCACATTCTCGAGGGCTCTGTGCGCCGCGCCGGCGAACGGCTGCGGGTAACCGCGCAGCTCATCCGCGCCGCGGATGACGTGCACCTCTGGTCGGAAACCTTTGACGGCAGCTCGGCCGACTCCATCAAGATCCAGGAACAAATCGCGCTGAAGATCGCACGCGCGCTGCAGACAGCAATGGATCCCGAAGAGCTCGAGAAAATGCTCTCGGCCGGCACCAGTTCGGTTGATGCCTGGGAGGCGTACCTGCACGCCTCGGTATTAGTCAAATCGAGTGATCCGCAGGGCTGGGCTGAGGCCGTTGACTTGTTCGAGCGAGCCATTGAGCTCGATCCGACCTTTGTTGATGCCTACATCGGTCTTGCGAACCTCTGGGCCATGCACCTGAGCCCGGTCATGTCGGTGGAGCTGCCAATATCAATCAGTGCCGACGAGGCGCGGCAACGATTCGACACGGCCGTATCGGGCGCAGAAACGTATGCGCGCTCGGATGCGACACGGGTGCAGTACCAGATTCTGAAGGCCAAGATGGAGCTGCGCCTGAACAACGTTGTTGGCCTTGCCGAGCGCCTGGTTGCCCTGCAACCAGAACAGGTGAATGCGGCGTTTGAATTGGGCGCCGCTTTGATCGTAGCCGGTCGCTACGATGACGCGGCGGTCGCTTTGCGTCGCGGCCGTGACGCCAGCGAAGAAGGCGCCACGAGCTACGATATTTACCAGATGTTGCATCGAGTGGACGTTGCTGCTGCGTTCAAAATGGCCGAGGCGGATATGCAAACCGGCGACGCTACCGCCTCCGCGATTTACCAGGCGCATCGCGTGTTCTTGCATGCCGGCAAAGTACAACGCGCAGCCGAACTGGCGCGCCTGTATGCCGACCGTTCGTCCGACCCGTCCGCCATCGCCATGGTGAACATCCGCCAGGCCTGCGCCGAAGGGCGCGTTGCCGATGCGGACCGGATATATGCCCGGCTTCTCGCAGAGGAGCATGGTGGCGGCGTCCTCGATAACTCGTGGCTCTTCCTGAAGACACTTGGTCGTGACGAAGCGGCGCTTGAGAACGCGCTGCAGCTCGACAACGCAAAAGGCCTGTTCGCGCTTGCGGGCTTACTCAACTACACGAGCTTCGATCCGGCCCAAACGCCGTACCTGAATGAGCGCCTCAAGGCACAGGGCATTAGCCGGCCGGCCGCCCAGCCGATTCCTTTTGCCTGCGAACGCTAGGCGCTTTTTGCCAGCTGCCGTTTCTTCAGGTGGATAAGCAACAGCGATACCGCTGAAGGCGTCATGCCTTCGAGCCGCGATGCCTGTCCGAGTGTTACGGGTCGCGCCTGCTGCAAACGCTGCCGTGCCTCGTTCGACAGTCCGGAGACGCTGGCGTAATCAATATCGTCCGGCAGTCGCAGCGACTCCTGCTTCGCGTGCTTTTCGATTTCGCGCTGCTGCCGTTCGATATAGCCCGAGTATTTCGCCTGCACCTCGATCTGCAACACCGCCTGTTCGACCTGCTCAGGCGTCTGCAGCGACCAGTCGGCCGCGCCGACCCCTGGCAACGCACTCACGTGGGGGTACTCGAATTCGGGGCGCAGCAGCAGGTCGGCCGCACTGACCGCCTGCGGCTGTACCCGGATGGTCGCGAGTCGTGCCTGCTCCGCGGCAACCGCCGCGCGCTTTTCTTCAAACAATTGCCAGCGCGTGTCATCAACCAGGCCAAACTCGCGGCCGAGTGGCGTGAGGCGCAGGTCCGCATTGTCCTCGCGCAGCGTCAGTCGATACTCGGCTCTGCTTGTAAACATGCGATACGGCTCACTCACGCCTCGCGTAATCAGGTCGTCGACCAGCACACCGATGTAAGCCTCGTGGCGTTCGGGGAACCACTGCTCCTGCTCGCGAGCCTGCCTCGCTGCATTGAGCCCGGCGAGCAAACCCTGCGCACCAGCCTCTTCGTAACCGGTCGTGCCGTTGATCTGACCCGCGAAGAACAGGCCGCTCACGTGCTTGGTTTCGAGCGTCGGCTTGAGATCGCGCGGATCGAAATAGTCGTACTCAATGGCGTAGCCCGGCTGCGTAATCGTGGCGTTTTCGAAACCGATGATCGAGCGCACGAAGCGCTCCTGCACGGCGGCCGGCATGCTCGTTGAAATACCATTGGGGTAAACGAGGTCGGTTGTGAGGCCTTCGGGCTCGACGAAAATCTGGTGCGAGTTCTTGTCGGCGAAGCGCACCACCTTGTCTTCAATCGACGGGCAGTAACGCGGGCCAACACCCTCGATAAGGCCGGTATACATCGGCGACTCGTCCAGCGATGCGCGAATGATGTCGTGCGTCTGCTCGGTTGTCTTGGTGATGTGGCAGGAGATCTGAAGCGGATGTTGCTCGCGCCGACCGATAAACGAAAATACCGGCAGCGGTGTGTCGCCTGGCTGCTCCTGCATGCGCGCATAGTCCAGCGTCCTGCCATCAAGTCGCGGTGGCGTACCGGTTTTGAGGCGCGCCACATTGAAGGGCATCTCACGCAGGCGTGCGGCGAGTCGATTCGACGGCGCGTCGCCGACCCTGCCACCCGCTTCTTCGCTGTTGCCGACAAGAATCCTGCCGCCGAGAAAGGTGCCAACTGTCAGCACAACTGTGGCCGCGTGAAATTGCGTGCCATCGCTGGTCTCGGCACCAACAACGCGTTCGCCATCCTGCAACAGGTCGGCAACCGAACCCTCAACCACGGTTAGGTTCCGTTGCGACAGCAGGATGTCGCTGATCGCCTTGCGGTACAGCTCGCGGTCGGCCTGCGCACGCGTGGCGCGCACGGCCGGACCCTTGCTTGCATTGAGGGTGCGGAACTGGATGCCGGCACGATCGATGGCCTGTGCCATGGCGCCGCCCAGTGCGTCGATCTCTTTGGTCAGGTGACCCTTGCCGATGCCACCGATCGCCGGGTTGCAGCTCATCTGCCCGAGCGTTGCGATTTTCTGCGTCAGCAGTAATGTGCGGGCGCCCGCGCGCGCGGCAGCGAGTGACGCTTCCGTACCGGCGTGGCCGCCGCCAACCACAATGACATCGTATCGTTTGGACATTGATCAAAAAGTGAGCAGTTACAGGCCGCGCATTGTACACAAAACGGCGCCGCACTTTACTTGGCAGAGCCTTATGTCCAAGATGCGCTGCAACATGATTCGAGTCGCCACCCTACTTTCTGCGGCGCTGCTGCTGCCCGCATTCGCTGCTGCCGGGAGCGACCTTGAGCTCAGCGACTGCCTTATCAGTGCGGGCCCCGCGTTTTATACCCACAAGGCGCGCTGCGGCACCATGCTGCGGCCGGAAAATCCGGACGACCCTGATTCGCCGATGATCGAATTGAGTGTTGCTGTCGTCCCGGCCCTGAATCTAAACCCCGAGCCTGATCCGGTGGTTCCCATTGCCGGCGGTCCGGGCCAGGGTTCGATCGAATTCTACTCCGCCTCGGCGAACGCCTTTGAGGTGCTGCGCCGTGATCGCGATATCCTGGTAGTCGACCAGCGCGGCACCGGCGGGTCGTCGCGACTGACCTGTGACGTCGATGAAGACCTGCTGGGCGGCGACTATTCCGATGAACAGACTCGCGAGATCGCGGCCACCTGCGTTGCGCAGCTGCCACACGATCCGCGTTACTTCACCACCAGCGTTGCGGTGCGCGACCTGGATGCCGTGCGCGAAGCGCTGGGGTACCCGCAGCTGAACCTGTATGGCGTCTCATACGGATCGCGAGTCGCACAACACTATGCGCGGCGCTTTCCCGACAAGACCCGCAGTATCATTATTGACGGCGTCGTCCCGCCGCAGCTGCCGCTCGGCCCGGACATCGCGATAGAGGCGCAGAAGGCGCTCGACAATATTATTGCGCGCTGCGCGGAAGAAGATGGCTGCAGCGCAGCTTTTCCCTCGCTCGCTGACGACTTCAAGGCGGTGCAGGCTCGGCTCGAAGACGGCCCGGTGATCGTGCGCCTGCAAAACCCGGGCAGTGGGAGGCTTGAGTCGGTGGACTTTGGCATCGATCAGCTGGCCGGTGCCGTACGCCTGCTCGCCTATCATCAGAGCACCATCGCGATCATGCCGCTCAGCATCAACGCCGCTGCCAATGACAACTTCATTCCGCTGGCCGCACAGTTCCAGATGACCGTTGGCGAGCTTGGCGAGTCACTCGCCATCGGCATGCACAACGCCGTCATGTGTACCGAAGATGCGCCGTTTTACGATCAGGACAAGATCGACCAGGAGGCGCTCGGGAACACCTACATCGGCCCGATCCAGCTGCAGGCCATCAGCGCGATCTGCGAGGTGTGGCCTGCAGGCACGCTGGACGACGATCTGCGCGAGCCGCTGGATACTGACATTCCGGTGCTGTTGCTCTCCGGCGACGCGGACCCGATCACGCCGCCCGAGTACGCCATCCGCGCCATGGTCGACCTCAGCAACGCCACCCACCTGATTGGCAAGGATCAGGGCCACGGCCAGGCCAGTGTCGGCTGCATGCCGCGCATCATGGCGGACTTCGTCGACAGCGGCGACCCGCTGGGGCTGGACACGGAATGCATGCAGCGCAGTTTTGCGCTGCCGTTCTTTATCGACTTCTCGGGGCCACAGCCATGATCAAGGTCGACGGCATCGCCAAGTCGTTCGGCAAGGTGCAGGCTGTGCGCGGCGTCAGCTTCGATGCACCCGATGGCAAGATCACCGGTCTGCTCGGCCCTAACGGCGCCGGCAAGTCGACCACGCTGCGCATTCTCTACACGGTGCTGAAGCCGGATGCGGGCAGCGCCTCGATCGATGGCATCGACGTCGTTCAACGACAACCTGGAGGCACGCTGCAAAATCGGCGCCCTGCCGCACGGCGCCGGCCTTTATCCGCATCTCAGCGCACGCGAGAACATCGCCTATTACGCACGCCTTTGTGGCATCGACAAGGCCGAGGTTGCAGACCGCGTCGACAGCATCGTTCGGCTGCTGGATATCAGCGAATTTGCCGACCGCCACACCAAGGGCTTTTCGCAGGGGCAGCGCACCAAGGTGTCGCTCGCGCGGGCGCTGGTGCACAACCCGCAGAACATCATTCTCGATGAGCCAACCAACGGGCTTGATGTCATGGCCACGCGCGCGCTGCGCGAGCTGATCCTGAAACTGAAAGACGACGGCCGATGCGTGCTGTTCTCCAGCCACATCATGCAAGAGGTTGCAGCGTTGTGTGATGACATCGTCATCATCGCCGCAGGCAAGGTTGCAATAGACGACACCATCGGCGGCATCCGCGAGCGGACCGGCTGTGAAGATCTCGAAGACGCATTCGTACGCGCTATCCAGATGGTGGAGCCGGGCTCATGAGCACGTTGCTGACCGTGTTCCGCAAAGAGGTGCTGGACAACTTCCGCGACAGGCGCACCATGCTTACCGCGTTGCTCATGGGGCCGCTGTTCGGGCCGCTGTTGTTTGGCTTCGTCATCAACATGTCGATAGAGCGCTCCATGTCGGATGCCGAGCAGTCGCTCGATGTGCCGGTCATTGGTGCGGAGCGTGCACCGAACCTGATGGCGTATCTGCACAGCGCCAACCTCAATGTCGTTGACGCTCCCGCGGATCGCGACGCGGCTATCGAAGCAATCAAGGTCGGCACACATAACGTCGTGGTGATCGTGCCGGAGGGTATCGCCGAGAGCCTGCTCGACGGCGTGCCGGCGAGAATCGAACTGGTCTCAGACCAGGCCAATTCCGGCGGCGACCGCGATGCGCGTCGGGTGCGCAACGCGTTGCGCGCGTATAACCAGCAACTGGCTGGCCTGCGCCTGGTGGCGCGCGGCATTTCGCCGACCGTCATGCAGCCACTCATCGTCGACGACATCGATGTGTCTACGCCGTCGGGCCGTTCCGGCATGTTGCTTGGCATGATGAGCTATTTCTTTATCTTCGCGTTGTTGATGGGCGGCATGTATCTCGCCATCGACTCGACCGCCGGTGAACGCGAGCGCGGCTCGCTGGAGCCGTTACTGGCGCTGCCGGTCACCCGCGACCAGCTGATGCTCGGCAAGATCGCGGCGACCTGTCTGTTCATGGCTTTGTCGCTCGCGCTGAGCCTGGTCGCGTTCAGCGTCGCGCTGCGCTTCATGCCGCTGGAGAGCCTCGGCATGACCCCCAACTTCGGCCCGCAGGTGATGCTGGCAGCATTCCTGATCCTGTTGCCGTTTGTGCTTCTCGGGGCGGCGCTGATGACGCTGGTCGCATCCTTTACCAAGAGCTACCGCGAAGCGCAGACCTGGCTCAGCGTGTTGCTGATGCTGCCAACCCTGCCCATTCTGATTGTCAGCATATTGACGCTGCGGCCACAGCTGAGCTTCATGTTCGTGCCCAGCCTCAGCCAGCACCTGCTGCTGGTGGATATGGTCAAGAATGAGCCCATAAACGGGCTACACGTGTTGATTTCCGTCGCCAGCACGTTAGCTCTGGGGATACTCTTGACCTGGATCTGCGCCCGGCTGTATCGCCGCGAAGGCCTGCTCGGTTGACAATTGCGCCGGTTCGCGCACTATCGGGGACCCGGGTAAAACGATATCGACTATGGCCCTTTTCATTGAATTAAGGCGCCGCAACGTATTCAAGGTTGCGCTTTTGTATGTCGTCGCGGCATGGGTGCTTTTGTGGCTCGAGGACTTCGCTTCCGTGCGCTTCGGTTTGCCGCCGTGGAGCCGCGAGTTCCTGCTGGTGATCCTCGTTATTGGTCTGCCCGTTTGCCTGATCTTTGCATGGATATACGAGTTCACGCCGCGCGGCCTGAGAAAGGCAATTGAGGTCGACCAGACACAGTCCATCGTCTACAAGACGGGACAGAAACTGAATGCGGCCGTGTTCGTTTTTGCGGTGCTGGGCATCGTCTTCCTGATCTTCGAGAAAACCCTGCCGGAGCTGAAGCTGCCGCCCGAGCAGCGCCTCATGGGAGACGCATCAACCATCGAGGGCGTGCCCGCAGAAATTCGCCACATGACGCTGGAGAACGGGCTCAAGATCATTGTCTGGCCGGATCGCGACATACCCAACGTCGTCATGTACAACTTCGTGCGTGCCGGCGGGCGCAACGAATACCCGGGCATCACCGGACTGTCACATTTCTTCGAGCACATGATGTTCAGTGGCAGCGAAAACCTGCCACCTGGCGAGTTCGATCGGCGCATGGAAGCGGCGGGTGGTGCGAACAATGCCTATACCTCAAACGATGTCACGGTTTACCAGAACTGGTTTCCACGCTCAGCGCTGCAGACGATATTCGAGCTGGAAGCCGATCGGCTCGAGAATCTCAAGATCGACCCGGACGTCGTAACCAGCGAGCGCGAAGTGGTTTACTCGGAGCGCCGTACCGGTGTCGATAATGACAACAACGGCCTGTTGTTCGAGCAGATGTACGCCACGGCGTATGTTGCGCACCCATACCAGTTTCCAGTGATCGGCTGGCCGTCGGACATCGAGAACTGGACCCAGGAAGATCTGGAGAATTTCTTCCTCACCTACTATGCCCCCAATAACTCCCTGATGGTGTTCACCGGCGACGTTTCTGCTGAGGAGATTTTTGACCTCGCAGATGATTACTTCGCGCCCATTCCCGCACAGGAGCCGCCGATGCCAGTGCGCACAGTAGAGCCCGAACAAAGGGGCACGCGTCGCCTGCACATTGAGGCACCGGCACAGACGCCGCTGTTGCACGTGGCATTTCATTCCGGCGCGGCCAACGAGCCCGAGACAGAGGCGATGAGCCTGCTGCTCTACATTCTCGCCACTGGCGAGTCCTCGCGACTGCACCAGTCACTGGTGGAGCAGCAGCAACTCGCGATAGCGGTGGGATCCTACCTGCACGAGGGCTTCGACCCCGGGCTGACCTACTTCTATCTGATCCTCCCGCCTGGCGGCGATCTCGCCGCGGCCGAGGCCGGTCTGCTTGAGGAGCTGCAGGCTGTTGCCACCGAGGGTGTTACTGATGCCGAGCTGCAAAAGGCAAAGAACATCGTGCTGGCAGATTTCTGGCGCGGCCTCGCGACCATCAATGGCAAGGCGTCGGCGCTGGGCAATTTCGAAGTCTTCGGCGGCGGCTACGCAAACCTGTTCTCAACGCCGGATCGCATTGAGCAGTTTACGCCTGCGGACCTGCAGGCAGTTGCGGCCAAAGTGTTCCGGCGTAACAACATGACGGTCGGTACGCTGGATGCGCCGCCGCCTGTCGCGGAGGTGGAACAATGATGCGGCGACTGGGCATTTTGCTGGCCGGGCTCCTGCTCACGGGAGCCGCTCTTGCGCAGAACGTGGTTCTGCCTCAGGTCGTCCGGGTCGAGCTGCCGAACGGCACCGTGCTGTTGCTCAACGAGAAACACGATGTGCCGCTGGTCGGGCTGAGCGCCTTTATTCGTGGTGGCGCCGTCGCGGACTCAGCGGAGCTGCATGGCACGGCGTCGCTGCTGGCGGGCTTGCTGGAGAAGGGCGCCGGCGAACGCAGTGCGCAGCAGTTTGCCGAGGCAATCGATGCCGTCGGCGCGAATCTGTCCGCATCTGCGCGCCTCGAGTCGATCGACATCAGGGCCGATTTCATGGCGCGCGATGCCGACCTCATCATCGGGCTGATTGCCGACATGCTGATCCGGCCGACTCTCGACAAGGCGGAAATGGAAAAACTGCGCGAGCGTCGCATCAACTTCATTCTCTCTGCGAAGGACAGCAACCCCAATGCGTTGATGCCGATCTACGGCAGTGCGTTCCTGTTTGCTGACCACCCTTACGGTAACCCGGTCTCTGGCAGCGAATCGTCGCTGGCCGACATTACGCTCACTGACCTCAAGACCTTTTACGAAGAGCAGACCGGCGGCAACCGGCTGGTCATCTCGGTATCCGGCGACTTCGATACAGCGGTCATGCAACAGAAGCTGAGCGACGCGTTCGCAAGCTGGCGACCTGCGTCGGCCCCTCTTCCGGTCATCGAGGCTGCAGCGCGACAAAGCGGCAATCGTGTGTTGCTGGTCGACAAGCCAGGCGCAACGCAAACCTACTTTCGCCTGTCCAGCATCGGTGTTGCGCGTGACTACCCGCAGCATGCCGATCTCGAGTTGGTCAACACACTGTTCGGTGGCCGCTTTACGTCAATGTTGAATAACGCACTGCGAGTTGAGTCGGGACTTACCTATGGAGCCAGCTCCAGCGTTACCCGCCCGTCGCTGCCGGGCTCGGTCAACATCGTCTCGTATACGCGCACCGACGCAACAATCGAAGCAATGGACATGGCGCTGGGTATCCTGGGACAGCTGCGCGATGGCGCGCTCGACGAAGCCACCATTCAGTCAGGCAAAAACTACGTGCTGGGACAGTTTCCAACAGACTTCGAAACCGCGGCACAACTCGCGGGCGTGTTTGCCATGCTGGAGCAATACGGGCTGGGCGCGGACTATATCAATGCCTATGGTGACAAGGTCACGGCGGCGACGCCGGAATCGTTAGCTGCCGCAATTGACGAGGTCTACCCGACGGCCGACGATCTGGTGTTCGTGATTCTCGGCGACGCGGAGCAGATCCGCGAGCAGGTCGCCAAGTACGGCCCGGTCACGGAGCTCGCCATCAGCGAGCCCCGCTTCCGTCCGTAAACGTCATTACTTGCCGAAGTAGAGCCTGGCCGATGCGCCGTAGGCAGTCACATCATCGTCGTTCTGGATGTTGACGCCAAGTGAGAACATTTCGTTGAGATTCCACCATGCGCCGCCGCCGATCGTGGTGCCATCGCCGGCATCGTCAAGATCGACGTAGGAAATTTCACCGTACATTTCCAGCGCCGGGCTCACCATGCCACGAACGCCAATGGCGGCGCCAATGCCGCTGTCGTCCAGCGAATTGAACCCGTTGGCGTCCAGCTCGGTCGTGACCCACGCCAGCTTGCCGTAGAAATCGACATTCGCCATGATGGGCACCGCATACCCCGCGCCGATTTCCAGCGCACTCAGGTCGATGCCGTCACCGAAATCCGCAGTGTTGTAGTCTGCAAAAATAAAGGCGTTTTCGCCGAGCTCGAAGGAGCCACCGATGGTATAGGCGTCGGCGCTGACATCCCCGAATCCGGTATCCAGCTCAACCCGCTGGTAGCCGCCTTCAATGTAGTTATAGCTGAGGTCGCCCGCGAGAGCCGGCCCAGCAATCAAGAGAGCCGCAGATACTGCAATAAATCGTTTCATGTTGAAATCCTGTGTTTTTTTGCCAGAGAAGTGGCGAGACTATCCCCCGCTACCTGAACGGTAACTGAGCACCCGCGGACGATACGCTGAAGTTGGCCGTTAAGTTAACTAGCGCGGCGCGTAGATGGCGTCGAGCGTTGCTGACTTCTTGGCCGTCTTCTCGAGGTGCGGATAGCGCAGGCCGTCGTGATAATCGACCTCCACGGTGCGGTAACGTTCACCGTCCTTTATCAGCAGGCTGATTGGCTCGTCCGACTCGGTCGCGGCAGTGATCGCGGCCTTCAGTCGATCCGCCGTGAATTCGATGTCGTTGACGGCGATGATGGCATCGCCAGTGACCAGCCCGGCGTCGAACAGGAGCCCCTCCCAGACCACGCTGCTGACAGTGCCCTCGTTGTTAACCCAGGCCCCCAGGCTGTAGGTGAGGTCATTCGACTCGTAATACGCTTCGCGCGCCGCGAAGTACTCCGACGGCGTATCCGTAAACACGAGCTCATAGCCGCTGCGCTCGATGCCGCCAAGTGGCGCACCGGGGCCATTACTGTCGAGCCGGCTGCGCAGGAACGTGCGCCAATCGTATTCCTGAACCTGGTTCAATGCGCTCACAACGTCGTCGAACGTGTAGGTAACTGGAACGAAACTGCCGTCATTAATGCCGAAGAACGCCGCCGCGAAGTCGTCCAGCGAACGTTTGCCACGCGATAGCTCGCGAATCAGGGTGTCGGCGTCGAGCCAAATGAGCTGGCCTTCGGAGTAGTAGCCCTCGCTGCGCGACCAGCTGCTCCAGGACAGTGAGCCGCGCATATTCGATATCGGGTCGGTGGTGGTGTCCTGCAGCGACTTCCATTCTCTGCCCGGCTGCTGGTCATAGAACGCAGCGGTTCGCGCCAGTGCGTCGAGCGTTTGCTCGCGGGTCAGCAGCCCCGAGCGGGCGGCCAGCACATAGCCGTAGTATTGCGTCAGGCCTTCGTAGACCCACAACAGGCTGCCGCCCATCGGCGTCTCAAAGTCCGGCGTCCAGAGGTCCGCCGGGCGACGGAATTTGCCGTTCCAGGAGTGCACATATTCGTGCGCGAGCAGGTCACGACCGAGGAAGCTCGTCTCCGCAGCCGGTGAAGTAGTCCGGTGACATTGTGTTTTCACTCGACTGGTGATGCTCGAGGCCGATGCCGCCCAGCTTGTCGGTGAGACCGAACAGGAACTCGTAGTGGTCAAAATGATGCGACTGGAACAGCTTTTCGGCCTGCGCAACGATGGCCCTGTGAATGTCGACCTGCTCAGGCGTGATCTCGAGAGACTCCGGCTCATCTGCAAACACATTCAGATAGACCGGCGCGTCACCGGTGCGGCCAAGATCGACGCGAGTGAAATGCTTGCCGGCAAACAGGGGAGAGTCGGCAAGCGTCTCCAGTGTTGTCGTCTCGTAGTTGATGACGTTGTCGTGTGCTGATGCAACACGCAACGCCGTGGCCGCCTGCCAACCGACCGGCAACGTTACGCTCGCGTCGACGTTGATCTGATTGGCGTGGTGTCCGGCCGGATATAGCACGGTCCTCACCCACTGCAGGTTCAGCATCTCCGGGGTCATGACAACCCGGCCATTGTCGGAGCTGACCGCCGACAGAAACTGGTATTCCACGTCGAGCTGATTCACGCCCTCCGGTATGTCGACATGAAAGGCAAACACATTGATCGGATCGCGGCGCCACTTGAGACGCTCACCGCGCGCAAAAAGTTTCAGTCCACCGATATCCTGCACGCGACCATAGTCCGCGTGATTGCCCGGCAACCACTCCGGATACAGCAACACGAATTCGCCGGCCGCCTGTCGACCGGTATCGTCTGCCTTACATCGAAGATGTGGCGGGAAATGTCGGTGGCATCGACGTTGACTTTGATAATCGCCCGGATAGGGTACGTCTTCGGCTGCAAACGCTTGCGGCGCGCTGAGCAGTAGCACGCAGGCTAGAAGTTTAAGGAACATTGCGGCTGGTCTCTGTGGCTATTTTCCGATGCAAAAGTCGGCAAAAATTTTGCCGAGAAGATCATCCGATGATACCGCACCTGTAATCTCGCCGAGAGCAATCTGCGACAAGCGCAGCTCCTCGGCCAGCAGCTCACCGGCACGTGCCGTCTCGAGTGCGTCGCGCCCGCTGACGAAATGCGCGTGCGCCCGCTTCAGCGCATCGATGTGGCGCCGCCGCGCCGTAAACGCGCCCTCGCCGAGATCACGATATCCGGCCAGCTGACGTATGCGTCGCTCGAGCGCATCCACGCCGGCACCTGTTTTTGCAGAAACGTAAATGACGTTCTCTTCGTCCGCGTTCTGTCCTGCCAGCGCATCGGTCAGGTCGATCTTGTTGCGCACCAGCACGACGGGCACGCCTTGCGGCAGCTCTTCATCTGGCGTGTCCACGCGCGGCTCCCGGGCATCCTGTATCCACAACACCGCGTCCGCATTTTCGAGTGCCTTGCGCGCGCGGCGTATGCCCTCGGCCTCGATGCGATCCGGGTTATCACGGATGCCGGCGGTATCGACCAGCTCGACGGCAAGCCCGTCTATGTTGATCTGCTCGCGCAGTACGTCGCGCGTCGTGCCGGCCACTTCGGTGACGATGGCGGTGTCTTCACCGCTGAGGAGATTCATCAGGCTCGACTTGCCGGCATTCGGCTTGCCAACAATGACGACGCGCAGCCCGTCGCGCAGAACCCGCCCGACCCTCGCGTCTGCCAGCAGTCCGGCAAACGCGCGGTCGCACGCCTCAAGCCTGTCGAGCAAAGCCTTGTCGGAAAGAAAATCGATTTCCTCCTCCGGGAAGTCGATCGCGGCTTCGACGTACATGCGCAGGCGAGTAAGTTGTTCCGCGAGCGCGGTGACGGTCTGCGAGAAGGCGCCCGACAGCGACCGCAACGCAGCTCGTGCCGCCTGCGCCGTGCCGCTGTCAATCAGGTCAGCGATGGCCTCTGCCTGCACGAGGTCCAGCTTGCCGTTAAGAAACGCGCGCCTGGAAAACTCTCCGGGCTCAGCCAGCCTCGCGCCCAGCGCAACGATGCCGTCCAGCAACGTCGCCACAACAACGGGGCCGCCATGCCCGTGCAATTCAAGAACCGACTCACCGGTAAATGAGGCCGGTGCCGGGAAGTACAGCGCTATACCGGCGTCGAGCGCCGCGCCCTCTGCATCTTTGAAAGTCCGGTAGGTTGCGGTACGTGGCTCGGGCAAACTGCCCAGCACCCGTCGCGCGATTTGCTCTGTGTCCGGGCCCGATACGCGCACGATGCCAATGCCGCCGACGCCGGGTGGCGTCGCGGCAGCGACAATTGTGTCGCTAGTCATCCGTTGCCGCGATCAGCAGCCACACCAGGCCCATTTGCAGGGAATACGTGAACGAGCCCTGCAGCGCATTGGTGCCTGCCTCGTTCTGCCACATCTGGAAGTAGGCGCCGGCGAACGCACCGAAGATACCAAACCACACCAGCACCCCTACGCCGCATCCGACAACCGCCCATTTTTTCGCGGCGTGGAAGTCCGCCGCTGATGCGTTACGTGCCAGCAACATGTCGACGGCACCTTTGCCCGCAAGCAAACCGGCGAGTATCTCAAGGCCGATGATGATCCACAGCAGGATCCAGGTCAGCGTCGGGTTGGTAACCGCCGGCCCGAACGCATTCGGGTAGGCCAGATGATCGGCCATGCTGCCAACGTAGGCGACGAAACCGAATGCGGCTTGAAGGTTGGCGATATTCTGCAGCGCGTAGAACAGGCAAAAAAGCGACGCGAACGCGGCGAGTGCAGCCTTGATAAGTCGAATCATGAGCGGCCCCTGATAGCTATTGTTGTTATTGGAGCGGCGATAATATCAGGCCCGCAACTACTTGCCCTTCTTTTTGCCGCCCTTCGGTGCCTTCGCTTGCGCTTCCACGACCTTGTTGATCTTCCATTGCTGCGCGATGGAGAGCAGCGTGTTGGTCACCCAGTACAACACCAGGCCGGACGGGAAGAAGGCGAAGAAGCCGGTAAACATGACCGGCATGATCTGCATGACTTTCGCCTGCACCGGGTCGGTCGGGGCCGGGTTGAGTTTTTGCTGGAAGAACATGGCCGCGCCCATGATCAGCGGCAGGATAAAGAACGGGTCCCGGGAAGACAGGTCGGTTATCCAGAGCGCGAACGGCGCCTGGCGCATCTCGACGCTTTCCAGCAGCACCCAGTAGAACGCCAGGAAGAATGGCATCTGGATGAGGATAGGCAAACAGCCGGCGGCCGGGTTCACCTTCTCACGTTTGTAGAGCTCCATCATCGCCTGGCTGAGTGCCTGGCGATCGTCTTTGTAGCGATCCTGCAGCGCCTTCATGCGCGGCTGCAGGTTGCGCATTTTCGCCATTGAGCGACCGCTTGCTTCGGTCAGCTTGTAGAACGCCAGCTTGATGAGCACGGTCACCAGGATAATCGCGACACCCCAGTTGCCAACGTAGCCAAACACAAAGCTCAGCAGCCAGAACAGCGGGTTGGAGATAATGGTCAGCCAGCCATAGTCGACAGTCAGCTTGAGTTTCTCGTGGACCTTTTCGAGCTGCGACTGCAGCTTCGGCCCCACAAACAGCGTTGCCGCGAAGGTTTCGCTCTGCCCGGCAGCAATCGACTTTGTCGGTGCTACGACGCGCGCGACTTCAACATCTTGCTGTTTGGTGATTTGGACGTTGTATTCGTAAGCTGTCGTCAGAGCTCGGCACAACGGCCGACAGAAAATGGTGCTGAATGAAGCCAAACCAGCCATCGTTGCTGGAGTACTTGAACTGGCCGTCGTCGATCAGGTCATCACGCTTCAACTTCTCAGACTTCTCGCCGTTGAAGACGATAACGCCGTCGAACGAATAGGAGTCGACGTCGAACATCGAGCGCTCCTGCTCTTTCGAGCGGCGCAACATCTGCGTGTAGCCATAGGCGCGTACGGCACTGTCGCTGGCGTTGCTGAGGGTTTGCTGGAGGTCGATGGCGTAACTGCCGCGGCGGAACGTAAAGCGCTTTTCAACGCTGACGCCCTGCTCGTCTGTCCAGCGCAGCGGCACGACGATTTCGTCCTGGCCACCGAGTTCGTAGTTGCTTCTGGCGGCGGTAAAGGTGGCATTGTGATCAGGTACGCTTGCGCCATCGGTAAGAATGCCGGTGCGTATCAGCCCGAGTGTTTCACGGTCGGTGGAGAGCAACTCGATCAGCGTGTCCGGCTGGTCCTTGGCGACCGGATACTCCAGCAGTACAGCGCTCTGGACCGTGCCGCCCTCGGTGCTGATCTCGATTTTGAAGACGTCGGTCAACACGGTGACGACCGGGGCGTTGGGGCTTGCGGCCTCAACGGCCTGCGGTGCGGGTTCGGCGCCAGGGGGTGTCAGTTCGGATTCTTCGGCGGCGCCGAAGTCGGGAAGGTCGGTGGCGACATCAGCATCAAGCGGCGCGGCGGCGCTACTCTGCTCGCTTGCCGCTGGCGTTTCAACGATTCGTTTTGGACCGTAGTCCTCCATCCAGGCCACATAGGTCATCCAGCCCAGCAGCGCGAATGTAGCCCAGATCAGCAGTCGTTGATTATCCATGCCTTGTTATTCCTGCTTTTCCCTGTCCGATTCTTTGGCAACACAGCGCCGCCAATGATTGTCGAGACTCTCAAATAATTCTGCGTTCGTATGTCGTTCTGCTCGCGGCCGGTTCATGACCACGAAGTCCAGCCCTTGCAGTGCGCCTTGTTGTTGCCTGAACGACTCGCGAATGATTCGCTTCAGGCGGTTTCGATCTGTCGCGAGTCGGCAGTGTTTTTTCGACACCGCAAGACCCAAGCGTGCGCCGCCAAGCTTATTCGCTCTGCAGAGCACCGTAAACTGCTGATCGCGACTGCGTGTCGCTGTTTTGAACACGCGGCCGAAGGCGGCCGCGTCAAGGAGCCGGTTACTGCGGGTGAACCGGAACGTTGAGGTGGCTGCCAATAGAAAGGTGTCGCACGCCGTTAATACGGTCGCTTACGGCGTGAGCCTGGCGCGGCCTTTGGCGCGACGGCGCTTGAGCACAAGCCGGCCGGCTTTGGTTGCCATCCGGGCACGGAAGCCGTGTGTGCGGGCGCGCTTGATTTTACTGGGCTGGTACGTACGTTTCATGAACCTTGATCCTGCGTAAAAAGCCGGCATTTACAGCCGGCTCATCGGAAGGGCGGCAAGGGTACGCGGAGGCCCCGGATGTGTCAATAGACGGGTGTATACAATAGCAAGATAGACGGTATAGACTGGTCGGTCTTCCTGCTTTATCACACCTTTCTCGGGGGAGCGTGTTGTCGGCTGATACATCTCTGTGGAACCGCTGTGTCCGTGACCTTCAGGCGGAGCTTCCCGAGCAGCAGTTCAATACGTGGATCCGCCCCCTGCAGGCTGTTGAGGATGGCCAGGTATTGCGGCTGCTGGCGCCGAACCGCTTCGTCGTCGATTGGCTGCAGGAACACTATGTCGATCGCATCCTGGACCTGGTCGACAGCTCGGGCGAGGGAACGGAGCTCGTCATAGAGGTTGGCTCACGGCAGGGCAGCGCGTCTGACAACACCGCCAAACCAAACAGGCCGACCTCCTCGTCGGCAGCGTCAGCTACCCCGGTCGCGTCTCGCCTGAATCCGATATTTACGTTCGAGACGTTCGTCGAGGGCAAGAGCAACCAGCTCGCTCGCGCCGCGGCAAGCCAGGTGGCCGAGAATCCCGGCACCTCCTACAACCCGCTGTTCATTTATGGCGGCGTTGGCCTTGGCAAGACGCACCTCATGCACGCAGTTGGCAACGAGATCGTGAAGCGCAAACCCACGGCGCGCGTTGCCTACGTGCACTCCGAGCGCTTCGTCGGTGACATGGTCAAGGGCCTGCAGCACAACACGATTTCAGAGTTCAAGCGCTCATATCGGTCGCTGGACGCGTTGTTGATCGACGACATTCAGTTTTTCGCCGGCAAGGAGCGCTCTCAGGAAGAGTTCTTCCATACGTTTAATGCGCTGCTGGAAGGGCAGCGGCAGATCATCCTCACCTGCGACCGTTACCCGAAAGAGGTTAACGGCCTGGAGGAGCGCCTCAAGTCCCGTTTCGGCTGGGGCCTGACGGTGTGCATCGACCCCCCGGAGCTCGAAACGTCAGTGGCCATTCTGATGAGCAAGGCCAGCGCCGAGGGCGTGCAGCTGCCGGAAGAGGTCGCGTTCTTCATTGCGAAACGGATTCGTTCCAACATTCGCGAGCTGGAGGGTGCGTTGCGGCGCGTAATCGCCAATTCGCGCTTTACAGGGCGGCCGATCAATCTCGACTTTGCCAAGGAGGCGCTGCGCGACTTGCTGGCGCTGCAGGACAGGCTCGTGTCGATAGAGAATATCCAGAAAACGGTGGCGGAGTATTACAAGCTGCGGGTTGCCGACCTGTTATCGAAAAAGCGCACCCGCTCGATAGCCAGGCCGAGGCAGGTGGGCATGGCGCTGGCAAAAGAACTCACCAATCACAGCCTGCCTGAAATAGGCGACGCTTTCGGCGGCCGTGATCATACGACTGTTCTACACGGCTGCCGACGGATAGAATCCCTGCGGGAAATCGACAAGCGAATTGACGATGATTATCTAAACCTGTTGAGAACTCTCACAGGATGATGTGGATAACTGGTGGATAAGGGTCCCGGCAACAGTTATCCACAGACTATATACAATAGCTGCGCCGTTGGTACATGCTTTTGAAGGTGCTAAAAACAAGACCAAGTAATTGATTTATAAGTATAATTATTAGTTATCCACAAGAAAGTGGTCGCTTAATAATTATAATAAATATACTATTTCCAATAAATATTAACAGGTGGAACGTATGAAGTTGAGCGCAGCTCGGGAGGTATTTTTAAAGCCTCTGCAGGCCGTTATTGGTGTTGTAGAGCGTCGGCAGACAATGCCGATACTCTCAAATGTGTTGCTGGTTGCGAAGAACGGACAGCTATCAGTAACGGCAACTGACCTGGAAGTGGAGCTGGTAGCAGACGCTGAGGTTGAGGTTGAGTCCGGGGGTGAAATCACCGTGTCCGGGCGCAAGCTGTTGGATATTTGCCGGGCGCTGCCGGAGAACGCTGCAGTCACTATTACTGTGACCGGCGAAAAGCTGTTCGTTAAATCCGGGCGCAGCAAGTTCAGTCTGGCGACGCTGCCCGCAGCGGAATATCCGAGCATAGAGGACATCAAGTCCGGCCAGACCATCACGGTGCCGCAGTCTGTTCTGGGTAAGTTGATCGAGAAGACGCACTTTTCGATGGCGCAGCAGGATGTGCGTTATTACCTGAACGGCATGTTGCTGGAGGTCGGTGGCAAACACCTCAGGGCGGTCGCAACCGATGGACATCGCCTGGCGTTGGCGCAGGCGGAGCTGGACGGCCCCGCCCTGGACGAGCAGCAAGTTATTCTGCCACGCAAAGGCGTGCTGGAGTTGCAGCGCCTGATGAGCGGAGAGGGTGACCTGAATATCGAGCTCGGGTCGAATCATGCGCGGGTGCAACTGGCCGGCATACGCTTTACATCGAAGCTGATTGACGGGCGCTTCCCGGAATACGATCGGGTGATCCCGAAGGAAAGCAGCAACGAGCTGACTGCGGATCGGGAGTTATTCAAGAGCGCGTTACAGCGCACCGCGATTCTCTCCAACGAGAAGTACCGCGGCATCCGGCTGATCATTCGCGACAGCGGTGTGGTGCTGCAGGCGCATAATCCGGAGCAGGAAGAGGCCGAGGAAGAGCTGGAAGTAAGCTACAGCGGAGAGGATATCGAGATTGGCTTCAATGTGAATTACCTGCTCGACGCCCTCGGCGCTGTGGATGGCGACCAGATTACCCTGTCTGTGCAGGACAGCAATTCCAGCTGCCTGATCCGCAAGCCGGGCGCTGATGACTGCAAGTTCGTAGTGATGCCAATGCGGCTCTAGGCTGGTGCCGATAGAGCGATTCACAGCGCAGAACTTCCGCTGCCTTCGCAATGTAGAGCTGCAGGCCCGGCCGGATTTTAACCTGGTATACGGGGCCAACGCCTCAGGCAAGACCAGCTTGCTTGAGGCGTTGGCGTATCTGGGCCGTGGAAAATCCTTTCGCGGGGCGCCGCTGACCAGCCTTGTGGCGCATGGCGAACAGGAGTTCGTGCTGTTTGGCGAAGTTCGCGACGCGGGCCGCAGCAGTAAGGTCGGGGTCCGAAACAGCCGCGAGGGGCTTGAGGTGCGGGTGAACGGCGCCAGCGACGGCGGCGCCGCTGCGCTGGCGTCGGCGCTACCGCTGCAGTTAATTGATCCGGATGTTCACAACCTGGTGAGCGGTGGCCCCGAACAGCGACGGCGGTTTCTGGATTGGATCGCGTTCCACGTGGAACACGACTACCTGGATGTCTGGCGGCGCTTTCGGCGTACCCTGAAACAACGCAATGCAGCCCTGAAGGCGGGTTCCAGCCGGGAGGCGATTCGAAGCTGGGATGTAGAGTTTCTGCAGCTATCGGGGCGCATCGATGAGATTCGCCGCGCGGCGCTCGAGCTCAGCTACGAGTCTTTGGTAGATCGGGGCGAGAGCTTGCTGGGGCACCGGCTTGATTTCGAATATCAGGGTGGCTGGGCGAAAGACCGCCCATTGGCTGAGATTCTGCAGGAGGGCCTGGAGCGGGACCGCCAGCTGGGCGCAACTCAGTCCGGGCCACACCGCGGCGAGCTTAAGCTCATCTACGATGAGCGCCAGGCAAAACGGCTGGTGTCTCGGGGCCAGCAAAAGCTGCTGGCATGCGCGATGATTCTCGGCGCTACGGAGACGGCACAAACGGCGCTCGAAAAGCCGCTGCTGTTGTTGCTGGACGATCCGGCGGCGGAGCTGGACCGAGATTCGCTGACGCGGCTGATGGACCAGGTTGTGTCACTCGGTGCTCAGATTATCGCCACCAGCCTTGATCCAGAGGCGCTGCTGTTCCCATCGCCGCCAGCGATGTTCCACGTGGAACAGGGCGAGCTGAAACAGGTGTCCGAAGGCGGTCCGCCAGTCTGATGGCGGGCGCGGCTGCCGCCGCAAAAAACCCCGTATTTGCAGCACTTTAAAGCACCCTTGAGGGGCGTGTTTTGATACAATGCGTCGGTTGTATCAAGAGCACTCCGAATGACGGACAATTCAGATTATACCTCCAGTAATATCAAGGTCTTAAAGGGCCTTGAGGCAGTCAGAAAACGACCCGGAATGTACATCGGTGACACCGATGATGGCACCGGCTTGCACCATATGGTTTTTGAGGTCGTCGATAACTCCATCGACGAGGCCCTCGCGGGTCACTGCGACACCATTACAGTCACCATTCACGCCGACGAGTCCGTGACGGTCAGCGACGATGGTCGCGGCATTCCGGTGGACATGCACCCGGAAGAGGGGCGCTCTGCGGCCGAGGTCATCATGACGGTGCTGCATGCCGGCGGTAAATTCGATGACAACTCTTACAAGGTTTCCGGCGGCCTGCACGGCGTCGGCGTGTCGGTGGTCAATGCGCTGTCTGAGCAGCTGACGCTGACGATTCATCGTGGCGGCGAAACCTACCAGCAGGAATACGCATACGGCGAACCGCTGAAGCCGCTGGCGGTCGTCGGAAAAACCGAGCGCAAGGGCACAACACTGCGCTTTAAGCCAAGCGCAGAGACCTTCACGAACATCGAATTCCAGTACGACACGCTGGCTCGCCGCTTGCGGGAGCTGTCGTTCCTGAACTCCGGGGTTCGCATACGCCTCATCGATGAGCGCGATCAGCGCGAAGATATATTTGAGTACGAGGGCGGCATCCGGGCGTTCGTTGAACACCTGAATCGCAACAAGACCCCCATTCACAGCAATGTGTTCTATTTTTCGCTGATGAGCGATGACGTGGGCGTCGATGTTGCATTGCAGTGGAACGACGGCTACCAGGAAAACATGTTCTGTTACACGAACAATATTCCGCAGCGAGACGGCGGCACGCACCTGGCTGGGTTTCGTTCGGCCCTGACCCGCACGCTGAACACCTACATAGAAAAAGAGCTGGGCGCGAAGAAGGACAAGTTCAACCCCACCGGCGATGACGCTCGTGAGGGCCTGACCGCGGTGCTGTCCGTGAAGGTGCCGGACCCCAAATTCTCGTCCCAGACCAAAGACAAATTAGTTTCATCTGAAATTAAAGCCATCGTGGAACAGGCGATGGCCGGACGCCTTGAGGAATTCCTGCTCGAGAACCCTGTCGAGGCGAAACAAATCGTCTCGAAGATCATCGACGCTGCCCGCGCCCGCGAGGCCGCCCGCAAGGCCCGCGAAATGACGCGCCGCAAAGGCGCACTCGATGTCGCCGGCTTGCCCGGCAAGCTTGCAGACTGCCAGGAAAAGGACCCGGCCTTGTCCGAACTGTTCCTGGTGGAGGGTGACTCTGCCGGCGGTTCAGCCAAACAGGGCAGGGATCGTCGCACCCAGGCAATCCTGCCGCTGAAGGGCAAGATTCTTAACGTTGAGAAAGCGCGCTTCGACAAGATGTTGTCGTCAGCGGAAGTAGGCACGCTCATCACGGCACTGGGCTGTGGTATCGGCCGGGACGATTTCGATCCGGACAAACTGCGTTACCACCGCATCATCATCATGACTGACGCGGACGTTGATGGCTCACACATCCGCACCCTGCTGTTGACGTTCTTCTACCGGCAGATGCTGGAGTTGATTGAACGCGGCCACATCTATATCGCGCAGCCGCCGCTATACAAGATCAAGCGCGGCAAGCAGGAGGTGTACGTTAAGGACGATGCCGAACTGAATACCTACTTGCTGGCTGCGGCGCTCGACAATGCTGCGTTACACGTTACTGAAGACGCTCCGCCATTATCCGGCGTTGGTCTCGAGACGCTGGCGCGCGAGTTCATTGCCGTCGAAACCATCATCACGAGAATTGCACCGCGATACGAAGAGCCCGTACTAAGAACTCTCGCCACGCTGCCAAGGGTGACCGACGATATGGTGGATGATGTCGCCAAGCTCGAGGCCTGGACGAAAACCCTGTCCGACGCATTGCCCAAGGCAAGCGGTGACCGCGCAAGCAATGGTAATAGCGCGGCGGCGTACACAGCCGAGTTCGAGCCGGGTGATGAGGACGGCGAGGGTGTGCGCATCGCCATTACCCGAGTTCAACACGGTGTTGGCACAACGCGCTATTTGCCGCGAGAGCTGTTCGGCACCAAAGAATATCGACACATTATGGAGCTCGCCGCAAAACTCGATGGCCTGCTCGGCGACGGCGCGTTCGTGCAGCGCGGTGAGCGCAAGCAGCCGGTAGCGACCTTTGCCGAAGCGGTCGATTGGCTCATGGCGGAGGCGCGTCGTGGCCAGTCAATCCAGCGCTACAAAGGTCTTGGTGAAATGAACCCTGATCAACTGTGGGACACCACCGTGAATCCGGAAACGCGACGACTCATGCAGGTGAAGATAGACGACGCCGTAAAGGCCGACGAAATTTTCACAACGCTCATGGGTGACCAGGTTGAACCGCGCCGCGAGTTCATTGAAAAAAACGCACTGACTGTTTCCAACCTCGACGTCTAGGTACACATGACCAGCAAACGACTGCTAGTGCATACGGCGTTCACGCTGTTGTCGCCGATACTCGTAGCGTGGTTCGGCATATCCGTGGCGGGCGCCATCGCGCTGGTGCTGTTGTTGCTCGTGTGGCGCTGGGTAATTTCCGTGAGCGGCCTGGTCGCGCCGGAGAAAACGCCGGCGTTACAGCTGGATTCGATCTCGGCGAGTCATTTCGTTGAGAAAGTCCGCTGGTGCATGGATCGCTTACAGCTCGACTACACCGAGAAGCAGTCTGCAGGGACACTCGGCGTTTGGTTTCTCGGCCGCACGGTACCGCGTTTGCGCATCCGCAGCGGCGCGGTGGTGTCCAGCATTGGCAACTCGCCGGAAATATTGCGCTACCTGTGGGGCGCTTACGGCACTGACAATGAGCGCGCTGCTTTTCTTCAGCCCACGGCAGAGCGACTTGAGCTTGAGCAGCGCATTGACCGCTACGGGCGCAATCTGCAGGTATGGATTTATTACCACCTGCCGCAGGATCCCGAGCTGTTGCTACATGCCTGGGGTGTGAACAGCCCACTCGTTCCCGGCTGGCAAAGACAGTTACTCAGATTATTGCGGCCGCTGCTCACTTTGCTAATCCAAAAATCATTCAAGACAACCACGAAGAATTGTCACCGCGCCGTCGAACATATTGAAGCACTGCTGCAAGACATGGACGCTCGACTCGCGGAAAATTCTGTTTCGCTGCTGGGCGGCGACACGATCAACTATACCGACATCGCTTTTGCCGCACTAAGTGGCGTGTGGCTGCAGCCGCAGGGTTACGGTGCCGGCAAGGCCGACGCGGTACGCCTCGAACACGAGCGCCTGCCCGAAGGCATGCGCGCCGATGTAGACCGCTGGGCAGCAGCCTATCCACGCGCGACCGCATTCATCAACGAGCTGTATGAAAACGAACGTCAGGCACAAAACTAATCACTGCATCTGTGGTCAATAACAGCATGAAAAACGCACTCGTTCTTGTAATCTCCGCGACGCTGCTGCTCGTGGCGTGTGAAACCACCGGGCAACTGGCATCACAACAAGCGGTAGAAGACTACGTCGCCGTTAGCGAGCTTGAAGATGTCGCGGACGTCCGCTATCGGCAGCAGCTGCGACAGCGGTACATCAATGACCGCTACATCCTGCTTGAAAACCGTAGTGGCAAGTACCTGGTCGAATTCGTTACGCGTTGCGTAGAGCTGCGCGACAACACTCGAATCACGCCGGACGTTCGTCACGAGACAAACGTCATTTACGCCAAGTTCGACACTATCCGTGGCTGCCGCATCAAGAAGATCTATCCGGTCAACGATGGCCAGGCACAGGAACTAACGACCCTGGGTGATGCCCCGGGCGATAGCTTTGAATAGGGGAAATAAAATGAACAGACTTATTATCGGCGCAGTGGCGCTCGCAACGCTCGTGGCCTGCGGCAAGCAGGACGCCACGCCCACCGCCGTCGAGGCAACCGCGCCAGTGAAGTCGGGTATCGACGTTGCCAACCTTGATTCCGACGTGCGCCCTGGCGACGACTTTTTTGCCTACGTGAATGGCAAATGGGTGCGCGAGACAGAAATACCGGCTGACAAATCCAGCTACAGCACGTTTGCACGTATCAATGACGATGTGCAGGAGCGTGTCAAAATCATCGTCGAAGAATCGGCAAGCGGCGATTTTGCCAAAGGCACGGACGAGCAAAAGGTAGGCGACCTCTACAAGTCCTACGTCAATTGGGAGGTTCGTAACGAGCGCGGCATACAGCCGCTGCAGCCGGAGCTGGGGCGCATAGACGCCATCACCAATTACGACGAGCTTGCCGCCTATTTTGGCAGCGCGCTCATGCGCGGACTGGACGCGCCATTTGTGCTGGCACAGTTTGAAGACATGAAGGACCCGGAATTCTACGGTATCTATGTGTTCCAGAGCGGCCTCGGCCTGCCGGACCGCGAGTACTACTTCAAGGATGACGAGAAGTCCGCCGACCTGCGAGGCAAGTACGTCGCGCATATCGAGAAGATGTACGAACTGGCCGGTTTGCCGAACGGCAAGGATGCGGCCGCTACGGTCATGGCGCTGGAAACGCGGCTTGCAGAACAGCACATGAAAAAAGAGGCCGCGCGAGACTGGGCGACCAACTACAACAAGGTCGCCGTCGCTGAGCTTGCCGAGATGATGCCGAACTTCAATTGGGATGCGTTCCTGAATGCCCAGGACGCCGGTTTTCTTGAGGAAGTCATCGTTATCATGAGTGACTACCAGAAGGCCGTCGACGGCATCATTCGCGACACCGATCTCGACACCTGGAAGACGTACCTTACCTGGTCCGCACTCAACCAGGCGGCGGACCGCCTGACAGAAGATCTCGACCAGCAGAATTTCGAGTTCTACGCGAAGACCCTGTATGGCACAGAAGAGCAGCAACCGCTGTGGCGTCGTGGCGGTAACCTGGTCAACGCGCACCTGGGCGAAATTGTTGGCAAGGTTTACGTCAAGCGGCATTTCCCGCCGGAGGCCAAGGAGCGCATGCTGGAGCTCGTTGGCAACCTGATCAAGGCTTACGAGGTCAGCATCAGGGACCTCGAATGGATGACAGAAGAGACCCGCGTGCAGGCGCTGGACAAGCTGTCGAAGTTCAAGCCCAAGATTGGTTACCCGGATGAGTGGCGCGACTATTCAGCACTGGAAATTGACGGCAACGATTTGTTCGGCAATGTCGAGCGAGCCAACCTTGCTGAACACAAGAGACAGCTCGAGCGCCAGGGCGGACCTGTCGACAAAAACGAGTGGGGCATGAACCCGCAAATGGTCAATGCCTACTACAACCCGACCGGCAACGAGATCGTGTTCCCGGCTGCGATACTCGAGCCGCCGTTCTTTGATATGGAAGCGGATGACGCGGTCAACTACGGCGGTATCGGTGCTGTTATTGGCCACGAAATCGGTCATGGTTTTGACGACAAGGGCAGCACCTTCGATGGTGACGGCGTGCTGCGCAACTGGTGGACCGACGAAGATCGTGCCGAGTTTGAAAGACGCACCGCGAAGCTCGTTGCGCAATACGATGATTACGCACCGTTTGACGATCTGAACGTCAACGGCGAGTTCACGCTCGGCGAGAACATAGGCGATCTGGGCGGCATAAGCATTGGCTTGCTGGCCTACAAGATGTCACTCGACGGCAAAGAGGCGCCGGTGCTCGACGGCTTCACGGGTGAGCAGCGTGTGTTCCTGGGTTACGCACAGGTGTGGCGCAACAAGTATCGCGACGAAGTGCTGCGGCTCATGATTAACACTGATCCACACTCACCCGCGATGTACCGTGCCAACGGCGCGGTTCGAAATGTGCCTGAGTTCTACGAAGCGTTCGACGTTGCTGAAACCGACGCGCTTTACCTGCCGCCGGAGGAGCGCGTCAAGATCTGGTAACCGCTACTGGTCCTGGTAAGCGCTGCTGATCTCGCGCATCTTTGCTTCGATCCAGTACTGAACGATCAGGTTGGTCTGTTTCGGCTCTTGCTGCGTCGCGTCAACGGGCGGGCCGATACAGAACCTGACGGTACCAGGGTGCTTGCTGAAAGAACGACGCGGCCAGAAGTCGGCAGCGTTGTGGGCGATGGGGACTAACGGTACATTCGCGTCCCGTGCGAGCGCCGCGCCGCTGACACCGTAGCGGCGCGTTTCGCCAGGCGGCATGCGAGTTCCCTCGGGGAAGATCGTGATCCAGGCGCCGTGCGCAAGACGCTCACTGCCTTTGCTGATGACCTGCTTCACGGCCGAGCGGCCTTTTTTGCGATTTACGCCGATAGGATTGTTCGCCAGGACAATCGCCCAGCCGATGATGGGTACTGCCAGCATCTCCTGTTTCAACACCCACACGGCCTGCGGAAACTCGCTGACCTGCCAAAGCGTTTCCATGGTTGAGGTGTGCTTGATCATCAGGACGCTCGGCGTGTCGGGCAGGTTCTCGCGACCTTCGACAATGATCTTGATGCCACAGAGCTGATCCGCCACCGTCATCATGTTGCTGCAATAGTGCCGGCACACGTTAACGCGAACACGCTCAGGCGCCCAAAACAGCAACAGGATCAGCAGGGCATGCAATATCGCGCTGAAAAGGCCGTAGGCGTTGAACAACAGTGAGCGCAGGAATAACGACATAACGCTAGCCCTTGAGCAGGGCTTGAGCGGCAGCTGCAAGATCTGCATACACAGGAACGCCGACAAGCTCACCACGCAGGCTCGCGTGCGTCTTGCGGCCGTTGCCACTCAGTACGAGTATCGGTTGCGCGCCCACCGCAAGCGCGGCCTGCAGGTCGCGTAAGGAGTCGCCGATTACCGGAACGTCTGTCATCGGCACACCGTAGTGCCTGCCAAGACGCTGCAGCAAGCCGGGCGCAGGTTTTCGACAAATGCAGCCATCGTCTGGCCCATGCGGGCAGACAACGATGCGATCCACGCGACCGCCCGCCGCGGCGACCAGGCGTCGCAGCTTGCGATGCATGGCGCGAAGCGCGCGCCGATCAAACAGGCCGCGCGCCAGGCCCGACTGGTTGCTGGCAACAGTAACCGTGAACCCTGCCTTGCTGAGTGCGGCGATCGCTTCAATACTGCCGGGCAGCGGCAGCCACTCCTGCGCCGATTTGACGAAGGCGCTCGAGTCCTTGTTGATAACGCCGTCCCGATCGAGGACGAGCAAGCGCGTCGGCCGTGTGGAAGCAGCCATCGTTTAGGCGATCGACAGCCTGGAGACGTCGGCGATGTCGAGAAACAGCGCACGCAGGCCGGCGAGCAACGCCAGCCGATTGCGCCTGAGCGCGTCGTCGTCCGTCATGACCATTACGTCTTCGAAGAAATCATCAACGGGTGCGCGCAGCCTGGCGAGTCGCTGCAACGCGGCACTGTAGTTGCGCTCCGCGAGCAGCGGCCGGGTATCCTCGCGCGCAGCTGCCAGAGCAGCGAACAAAGCCTTCTCCGCCTCGTCCTGCAGCAGGCTTTCCTTGACCTCACCCACGTCGTCGACCTCGGCCTTCTTCAGGATGTTCGCGATGCGCTTGTTGGCGGCCGCGAGACTCTGCGCCTCCTCCATGTTGAGGAACTCCTGCACCGCCTCAAGGCGCCGCTGAAAATCGAGCAGCGATGCCGGCGCGCGGCGACGCACCGCATCGAAGGTCTCTGTCTGCAGCTCGCTGTCGGCATCGAGGAAATAGCGCCGCAATCGCTCGCTGACGAAAACAAGCAGCTCGCTTGCGGCCTCGCTCGCGTCGACTTTGCCTTTGGGCTGCAACGCGCATGCCTCTGCAAGCAGTGCCGGCAAATCCAGCTCGATGCCACACTCGATAATAATGCGCACCACACCCAGCGCGGCACGACGCAGGCCAAACGGGTCGCGATTGCCCGAGGGCTTCTTGCCGAGCATGAAAACACCGGCCAGTGTGTCGAGCTTGTCGGCGATGGCAAGAATTCTGCCCGCGTCGGTTTGCGGCAGCGTGTCGCCGGCGAAGCGCGGTGCGTAGTGCTCGCCGATGGCATCGGCAACGGCCTGTGGCTCGTTGCTCAACAGCGCATAGTAGCGACCCATGACGCCCTGCAACTCGGGAAACTCACCGACCATGCCGGTGACCAGATCGCACTTCGACAACATGGCTGCCCGCGATACCGTGTCTTCGTCAGCAGCAAGTTGTGCTGCTATCCACTTGCCAAGAGCCGCTACTCGCGCGCTCTTGTCATACACGCTACCGAGACCCTGCTGGTAGACAACGTCGCGCAATGCTTCTTCACGACTGCCAAGCGGTTTGCGCTTGTCGCTGTCCCAGAAGAAAGCAGCATCGGCGAGCCGCGGCAGGATCACGCGCTCATTACCGCGACGCACTTCGTCAGGGTCTTTGCTTTCAATGTTGGCAACGGTGATGAAATTTGGCAGCAGTTCACCGTCTTTGTTTTCAATCGGGAAATAGCGTTGATGTCCGGTCAGTGTGGATACAACGACTTCGCGCGGCAGCGCGAGGAACGCCTTGTCGAACTGACCCGTAATCGGCACCGGCCACTCGACCAGTGCGGTGACCTCATCGAAGAGTGATTCGCCATCGACAACACTGCCGCCCGCGCTCGCGGCCTCGGCCTCTACACCGGCTCGAACCAGCTCCCGCCGGCGTTCAAAATCAGCGATAACGTAGCCGTCTTTTTCCAATCGTTGCAGATACTCGCCAGGCGCCTTAATCACAACATCGCCTGCGCTGTGGAAACGATGGCCCTGCGAGCAGTTGCCGGTCTTGATGCCCATCACGCTCGCAGCGACGACGTTCGCCCCATGCAGCATGACAATCCAGTGCACCGGCCGGACAAACTCGGCGTCCCCCGCACCCCAGCGCATGCGACGCGGAATCGGTAACGCAGCAAGCGCCTGTTCGACAAGCTCCGGCATCAGCTGTGCCGCGCTGCGGCCCTGCTCAACACCTTCGTGAATCAACCACTCACCCTTGTCGGTGCTCTCGCGGCCGAGGTCTTGCAGCGCCACGCCGCATTTCTTGGCGAATGCGACGGCGGCGGGCTTGGCGTTGCCGTCAGCATCAAAAGCGACTTTTACGGGCGGTCCTTTTTGCACCAGCTTGCGGTCTTCCTGCGCGTCCGCCAGCGTCTCAATCAACACCGTTAAGCGGCGCGGGCTCGCATAGGCGTGCACGGCACCGTGTTCGAGTCGTGCATCATCAACTGCAGCTGTCAGGCCCTCTGCAAACGCGTCCATAAGCGAGCGCAGCGCTTTGGGTGGCAACTCTTCGGTGCCAATCTCTACGAGGAAATCGTTACTCATTTGCTTGCTGCTCCGCCGGCAACCGACTCGACCATCGGAAAGCCGAGCGCTTCGCGACTCGCGTAGTACGCCTCGGCAATGGCTCGCGCCATGGTGCGTACGCGCAAAATGAAACGCTGCCGTTCGGTTACAGAGATCGCGGAACGTGCGTCCAGCAGGTTGAATACGTGCGACGCCGTCAGCATCTGTTCGTATGCCGGCAACGCCAGGTTCTGATCAATAAGCCGCGCGCTCTCGTGCTCTGCGTGATCGAAGGCATGAAACAGATCGTCAACATCGGCCTGTTCGAAGTTGTACTTCGACTGTTCAAATTCGTTCTGGTGATAAACGTCTCGATACGTGATGCGCCCGAGCGGCCCATCGGTCCAGACGATGTCGAAAATACTCTCGACGTTCTGCAGGTACATGGCGAGGCGCTCAAGTCCATACGTTATCTCACCGGTCACCGGGCGACACTCAAGCCCGCCGACTTGCTGGAAGTAAGTGAACTGCGTGACTTCCATGCCGTTAAGCCAGACCTCCCAGCCGAGGCCCCATGCACCCAGCGTCGGCGACTCCCAGTTGTCCTCGACAAAGCGAATGTCGTGCACGGTCGGGTCGATGCCGATGGCGCGCAGTGAATCGAGGTACATGTCCTGGATGTCGTCCGGAGACGGCTTCAATACCACCTGGTACTGGTAATAGTGCTGCAGTCGAAACGGGTTATCGCCGTAGCGGCCATCGGTCGGTCGCCGGCTTGGCTGCACGTAGGCGGCGCTCCACGGCTCCGGGCCGACAGCGCGCAGGAACGTCGCCGGATGAAAGGTGCCGGCCCCCATGGGCATGTCGTATGGCTGCATGATGGCGCAGCCACGCTCTGCCCAGAATTCCTGCAGGCGCAAGATCAGGTCCTGGAAACTCATGGCTGCAGGCGTGGGGTTTGAGGTCATCGGGCTTGTCTGGTGTGCCAAAGGCGCGAAGTATAACCATTATTGCCGCCGCTGTTACAGGCGCGCGCAGCGAATGGTCGCTCCGCTATGGTGCAGCAGCGCTCGTTATGCACTACAATGGTGCGCGCCCCGGGGTCAATGCACCACGATGGTGCGCAACGAGGCGTGGTCCGGATAAAATACCCAGTGTTTTCAGAGGCTTAAGGTCCGCCCCAAGTTGGCACAGTTACTGCAATAGATATTGCAACGCGGGCCACACCGGTCCTGATTTTGCATGCACACATTACTTGAGGAGCTATCCATGACGCCTGCAGAGGTAATCGACCTAATCAAAGAGAAAGAGGTCAAGTTTGTCGACTTTCGTTTCACTGACACGATCGGCAAAGAGCAGCACGTAACCGTACCGTCGCACACAATCGACGACGATCTTTTCGAAGACGGCAAGATGTTCGATGGATCATCCATTGCAGGCTGGAAGGGCATTAATGAATCCGACATGATCCTGATGCCGGACGCGAGCACGACAGTCGTCGACATCTTCAGCGAAGAAACCACCATCAACATTCGCTGCGATGTCGTTGAGCCATCCACCATGCAGGGCTATGACCGTTGCCCGCGCTCACTGGCAGATCGCGCACAGGCCTACCTCGAGTCAACTGGTATCGCGGATGCCGCCTACTTCGGCCCCGAGAATGAATTCTTCATTTTCGACAGCGTGACCTGGCAGACCAACATGCAGAGCGCGTTCTACAAGATCGGCTCCGACGAAGGCGCATGGGCGTCCGGCGACGGCCACAAGGATGGCAACGTCGGTCACCGGCCTGGCGTCAAGGGCGGCTACTTCCCGGTACCGCCGGTTGATTCATTGCACGACCTGCGTTCTGCAATGTGTCTGGCGATCGAGGAAATGGGCGTCATGACCGAGGTCCACCACCACGAGGTTGCAACTGCCGGCCAGTGCGAAATTGGTACTAAATTCAACACCTTGACCGCGAAGGCCGACGAAGTTCAGATCATGAAATACGTCGTGCACAACGTCGCGCATGCCTACGGCAAAACGGCGACCTTCATGCCCAAGCCGCTCGTTGGCGACAACGGCAACGGCATGCACGTGCACCAGTCGTTGTTCAAGGATGGCAAAAACCTGTTCTCAGGTGATAGTTACGGTGGCCTGTCGGAAACCGCTCTGTATTACATCGGTGGCATCGTCAAGCACGCCAGGGCAATCAACGCCTTCGCCAACCCGTCGACCAACAGCTACAAGCGCCTGGTCCCCGGTTTCGAGGCGCCGACCATTCTGGCGTACTCGGCTCGTAACCGTTCTGCGTCGATTCGCATTCCCTACATCTCGAATCCGAAGGGGCGTCGTATCGAGGTCCGCTTTGGCGATTCGATGGCCAACCCCTACCTCTGCTTCGCTGCAATGATGATGGCTGGCCTTGACGGTATCCAGAACAAGATCCACCCGGGCGACGCCATGGACAAGGACTTGTACGACCTGCCGCCGGAGGAAGAGAAGAAGCTGAAGCTGGTTGCATTCTCACTGGACCAGGCGCTGGACGCGCTTGATCAGGACCGCGACTTCCTGAAAGCGGGCGGTGTTTTCTCGGACGACCTGATCGATGCGTACATCGATTTGAAGATGGACGACGTCACTCGACTCAGAATGACCACCCACCCGGCCGAATTTGACATGTATTACAGCCTGTAAGGGTTAAAAGTGTGAACCGGGCGGCGTTTTTGCCGCCCGGTCACTAGCAGGAAATCACATTAAACTGCTATGCTAACTGCATGGAAACGCGTTCGATTTTGCTACTCATGGCTCTGCTCGTTAGTGCGGCAGCGATTGCTGACGTCTATAAGTGGACTGACGAAGACGGTGTGGTCCACTATTCGGACCAGCCCCACCCTGGCGCCGAACGCATCCAGATCAGCGGCACCAATACGTACTCGGCACCAGCGGCTCGTAGCAGAGACACTAGTGATGTTGCCGAGTCCACCGAATTTGACGGTTATGAGAGCCTTACCATCTCAAACCCGGGCGCTGAAGAAACGCTATGGAATATCGAAGGCGTACTGAACGTCAGCCTGTCGGTCACACCGGCGCTGCAGCCCGGCCACCAGGTGCGGGTGTACTTCGACGGCAATCCGAGGGAGGTGGCCGGACTGAGCTTCCAGATCGAGGAAGTCTTCCGCGGCGTGCACAACATTCAGGCGGAGATTCTGGACGAGACGGGCAAGTTGATGATTCGCACGCAACCGAATCGGTTCTACGTGCAACAGAACAGCATTCGCTGAAACCAAACCATCGTCGCGGTTCTGGCGACGGCACCTTCGACAAATTTTCACGCAACATCCTCGATAGCCTGAGTTCGGGCATCGTGCTCATCGACAGCAGCCTGCTGATTGTTGCGCTTAACCCGGCCGCCGAAAACATTCTCGGCATCAGCGAGCGCCGCGCGCGCAGCCAGTCACTGATGCAGCTGGTTGATGATGACGCGGAGTTCGGAGACATACTCGGCCGCGTGCTTGCCACCGGCGACCACTATGCCAACGAAATGCGTCTCGCGCCCAACGAGGCCAACACCGACGAACGCATCGTGGATTGCCGTGTATCGCCAATCGACATTGATGGCGCCAGCCTGCTCGTGGAAATAACCGACGTCACTCGTCGCTCCAAGATCAACCGCGAGAACGCTTTGCTGATTCAACACGGCGCCGGCCGGCAGATGATTCGCCAGCTTGCCCACGAAATCAAAAACCCGCTCGGTGGAATTCGCGGCGCCGCGCAACTGCTGGAACGCCAGTTAAGTGATGCCGAACTCAAGGAATACACCGACGTCGTGATCAGCGAAACCGATCGTCTCGCCGCGTTGGTTGATACGCTCCTGGGGCCCGGCGGCCCGCCAAACAAGCAGCCCGTCAATGTGCACGAATTGCTCGAATACGTTGTCCGAATTATCGCAGCCGAGGACCAGCGCCACCTGGGCATTGTTCGCGACTACGATCCGGGCCTGCCGCTGATCGATCTTGACCGCGACCAGATGATCCAGGCGCTGCTCAACCTGGTGCGTAACTCTGCGAACGCACTCGACGGACAGGGAAGCATCACCTTGCGTACCCGGGCGATTACCAACTTCACTATTGCTGATACGCGTCACCGCGTGATCGCCAGCATCGATATAGAAGACGACGGGCCGGGCATTCCGGCCGAGCTGCAGGACACCATCTTTTACCCGCTGGTGACAAGCCGCGCCGAAGGCACCGGTCTCGGCTTACCCGCCGCCCAGGAACTGATCAGTCGTCACGACGGCATGATCGAATTTGAAAGCCGCCCCGGTCGCACAGTGTTCTCGGTGCATATCCCACTGCAACAAAAGGTGCCCGCCTAACATGGCCGAGCGCATCCTCAACGTTTGGGTTGTCGACGACGACCAGTCAGTGCGCTGGGTGCTGGAGAAGGCATTGCGCCAGGCAGACATGGAGCCGCGTTGTTTCGAACGTGCCGAACATCTCCTGGACGCGATTGTCGACGACTGTCCGGACGTACTGATTACCGATGTGCGCATGCCCGGCATGAGCGGCCTCACCCTGCTCGATCGACTGCGCGAGGGACACCCTGACCTGCCGATCATCGTCATTACCGCGCATTCCGATCTGGAGAATGCCGTTGCTGCCTACAAGGGCGGCGCGTTCGAGTACTTGCCGAAGCCGTTCGACATTGATGAGGCGGTTGACCTCGTGCACAAAGCGGCACGCGTGAACGGCTACGCCGATGCGGCCGAGAGCGAAGCCGAGCGCGGACCCATGTCCTCACTGATCGGTCAGGCACCGGCCATGCAGGAAGTATTTCGCTCCATTGGTCGACTCGCGGGCTCGAGCATGACCGTCCTGATCACTGGCGAATCCGGAACCGGCAAAGAACTTGTCGCGCAGGCATTGCATCAACACAGCCCGCGCGCCGACCGCCCGTTCGTCGCTCTGAATACGTCTGCAATCGCCTCCGAACTGCTGGAGTCGGAACTGTTCGGCCACGAGAAAGGCGCCTTCACGGGCGCAGACGCGCGCCGCATAGGCCGCTTCGAACAGGCGAATGGCGGCACCCTGTTTCTTGATGAGATCGGTGACATGTCGCCGGGACTGCAGACGCGACTGTTACGCGTGCTTGCGGAAAGCGAGTTCTATCGCGTTGGCGGCCAGCAATCGATCAGTGTCGATGTGCGCGTGATTGCGGCAACCAACCAGGACCTCGCGAAGGCCGTGAAGGAAGGTCGCTTTCGCGAAGACCTGTACCATCGGCTCAACGTCATTCGCATCAACACGCCACCACTCAGGCAGCGGCGTGCAGACATACCGCTGTTGCTGGATCACTACCTTAGCGAGGCAGCGAAAGAACTCGCCGCACCGGCAAAAAGCATTGATGCCGATGCGCTCGACACGCTGCGCGGTTTCGACTGGCCCGGCAACGTCAGGCAGCTGGTTAACGCCGCCCGCCGACTGACCGTGACGGCACCGGGAAGCGTGATCTCAACCGCGGACATCCCCGAAGATCTCGGCGGCAAGCAATCCGGGCAAAAGGCGGCGCAGGACTGGACCCAGAGCCTGGCCGCGTGGGCAGAACGTCAGCTCATCGCCGGCGACGCACCGTTGCTAGAGCGCGCGTTGCCGCAGTTCGAAAAAACTCTGATCAACATCGCGATGTCAGAGACCAGCGGCAACCGTCAGGAAGCTGCCAAGCTGCTCGGCTGGGGCCGCAATACGCTGACACGCAAAATGAAGTCACTGCACCTCGACTAGAAGAGCCAGGATCAGTTGTCATCGCTCGGCACCGCCTCAACAGGAGTTTCGGCGACACCGTTGGCAACCTCGGCACGAGTTTCTTGTTTACGTGTGTCTCGCGGTAAACCATTTGCTGCTGGCAGGAACTCACGCTCAAAAAACTCACGAAACTCAGGCTCCTTATCGAGTCGCCAGCTCGCCCAGAACTCGCGAAAATAGGGAGACTGGAAATAGTCCTTGCTTGGTCTGAATCGAAGCACTGCATCCTCTTCCACCAGGCCCTCGCGAACCTGCACGAAGAGATTTTCAATCCGCCGGACGGTCATCACAAAGCTGGCACGAATGAGGAGGTTCTCTTCGCTGCTGAAGTCAGCAGGCAGTGCGCCATCTCCGATCCTGACGGTGTGCTGTAAGAGCGCTTCGTTGCTGGCCCACCATTGCGTTTGTTGCAGAGAAGAGTCGGCGATTGCCTGGTAGGTCGCCCCACGGACTGCGGCGGTGTTCTGCCGGACCTCGAGCCCAACAAAAACGAGGGACGCGACGACTCCCGCCGCCCCCAACAGGTCAATCCACTTTCGTTTGCGGTTAGCGTCCATTGTGTCCCCCGGTTGCTATTGTCGCGGTCAGGACCACGCGCCCTCTTTCCGCCGCCCCTGAACAAACGTCGCTTCGACACTCTCAATAAATGCTGTCTGATTTGCTGCAGCGTCGCCGTCGGCAGCAACAACTGTGCGCATCATCTCAACCAGCGACTCTGCCTGGGACGTCGAGAATAGATTTTCGTTGGCCTCTGCCAGCTTGCTCAGTTGGTTCTCGATGAGTTGTGGTGCAGCCAACAGATGAGCCGCAGACCCGAACAGCGTTGAGGCTTCCTTTGTTTCAATAGAGAACTCAGATTCGAACAGTCCCTGCGCAACTGCCTTTTGATTGGCCGTCAGATCACCATCAAGTTTTGCCGCTCCGATAACAAGCAGCGCGGCCACGTGGATGGGATCCTCAACCGAATAGATCGGGTCGCTGCCATATTTCTGCGCGAAAGCGCGCCGACGGTACCAATAAAAAGGATTCAAACCGCCGATGTCGATACCCAGGCGGTCCAGCAAGAACATGATCGTAACCAGAGCTCCCAGAAGGCCCAGTATTACGTGCATATGCGGCTACTCCTAAATGCGCGCCAGAAACGCATAGGACCACATTAATCGCGAAGTCATAAGCAAACAAGTCTCGTTCCGTTAATTGCCACAAACTCTTCGCCGTCGCCGCCCGCGGTTTGCACGCGCTCCCGCGCCATACCATTTCATCTGTGTTTCGGTACCGTGGGTCTGTTGGCAAAAATTTTAACGCGAACCCGCGAAATGCCTCGGTTATGATAACCGCTGGCACATGACGGGGGGTTCATCGTGGATTTTGACAGCCTGCTGGTGTTTGGTGAACTGGGTGTGGCTCTCGCGGGCTTCTCCGGTATCTCGGTAGCGATAGGTAAGCGCTCGCTCGGTCAATGGGACGAGATTGATCGCAAGCGACTGCAGGATTTGCTGATGGCATCTCTCGGCGCTGCCTGTTTTGGCGTCATGCCGATCGTGCTGACCAAGAGCGGCATGACAGATGCAATAGCGCTGCGCTTTTGCAGTGGAATATTTGCGCTGTACCTGGTCGTCGGGTCGGCGACGATGTTGCGAGGCGGTAGTGGCAGACTCGGGTATTCCGCCTGGCTGTTCGCCGTCCCCACGGTGCTTGTTGTAACGATGCTGGGGCTTGCGGCGGGCGGAGTTATCAGCCGGGTGATCGAGTTCCCCTACTACCTGGCCCTGTTCTGGTTACTCTTTCTATCGGCCACGAACTTCATCACGCTATTGGTTGGCGAGCGAAACTAGCGGACAAGAATAACCCCGGACCCGCCTTCCCTCACTAGCGTAGAATTAAGTTAGGAATAGAGTACGGAGCCAGCATGTCATTCATGGAGGAACTAAAGAGACGCAAGGTAATACGTGTTGGTATTGCCTACCTTGTTGCTGCGTGGCTGGTGCTGCAGGTTGCTGACGTGCTTCTTGATTCGCTCCAGGTCCCGCAATGGTTGATGCCTGCGCTGATCATTATTGTTGGACTGGGTTTTCCATTCGCCCTAATCATGGCGTGGGCGTTTCAGATAACTCCCGACGGCGTGCAGCGTGACGCAGGGGACGATAGTGCCGGCAAGTCTCTGTCACCTGCCCAAGCGGACTCTCCCGCACCGGATAAACTCTCCATTGCCGTACTGCCCTTTGCGGACATCAGCCCGGCTGGCGACAACGAGCACTTCACCGATGGGCTCACTGAAGAACTGCTGAACGCACTCCGGCGCATTCCCGATTTACGCGTTGCTTCACGGACATCGTGTTTCGCCTTCAAGTCGAAAGATGCAGATGTTGCCGAGGTAGCGGAAAAGCTACGGGTCAATCATCTTGTTGAGGGCAGCGTTCGAAAGTCGGGTGACAAACTCAGAGTAGCCGTGCAGCTTATTGAAACCAGCAGTGACCGACACCTGTGGTCGGAGTGCTATGACGAAAACCTGAATGAAATATTCTCGATGCAGGAAGACATCTCCAAAAGGATCTGCAACGCTTTGCAAATTACTCTAAACGAGAAAGATGCGCCGGACCCAACCACACAAAACCCGCAAGCCTATGACTACTACCTACGCGGCCTGGGCTTCTTCACCGCGAAAGGCGGGGCAGACCTGGATTTCGCCATCGACATGTTTACTCGAGCAACACAGCTCGACAATAATTTCATCAAAGCCTGGGTGAAGTTGACAGTCAGCCTCTCGATGAGCGCCATCTATCTTGGCAAAGAAGGCTCGCTCGAAAAGGCTGCCGCTGCCGCGGCCGAATTGCTCAGACTTGCCCCCGGGCTGGCTGATACCCATGCTGCACTTGGCTCGTCATTGGTCGCAGCTGAAAAATACGATGAGGCGATCTTGGAGTTTGAAAAGGCGATCGCAATTGATCCCGGCCATTTTGACGCGCACTACAACTATGCTCGTGCCGCGTTCCATCAGGGTGACCTCACTTCAGCACTAAAAATGTTTGAGATAGCGGCGGCGTGCGACCCGGAAGATTGGGAGACGGTGTTGTTGTCGATACAGATTTACAAGAAATTTGGCGACGACGAGGGCGCGCTTGAGGCCTGCCGAGAGGGGCTGAGACGTGTTGAACGATTTCTTCCGGTGTATCCGAATAACCAACGCGCGTACTATCTTGGCGCCTTCGCGCTCAACGACATGGGTGATAGAGAGAAGGCGCTCGAATGGGTGCGAAGGGCCGTGGAGATCGCCCCGGAAGACACGGCGACGCGTTACAACGTTGGTTGCTTCTATGCCAAGGTCGGAGACTTCGACAAGGCATTTGAAAACCTGACAGCGTCTATAACGTCGCGAAGTTGGGTTGAAAGCGATCCGTCATTAGACCCTTTGCGAGACGACCCAAGATTTGCTGAGTATCTAAATACTCTCAAGTAGTCGACGGCGCCTAAGCAACAGCAAGTGATACCGGGCAACACCATGATTCGATGCGGCTTTCGCCCATCATCGACGCAACGCGCATGGTGGTCATCCAGTACCTGAGTTCGCGCATGAGTTGCTCATCGCTGGCGTGCTTCGTTCCAGTTTGACACCTGAATACCGATGATTGCCTGGTCCAAAGCCCAGCGTCGTAGATTACGCTTTCACCAACACGGATAGACTCTGCAACAGCGCTCCAAATGTTTTCATTGACGTCATCCAGGTATACGCCGAAATCGTCCGCATTTGGGTTCTGCCCGTGGAGGCGTATCATCCATTCGTCACACGTATAACGAACCGCACCGGTTTTCTGTTCCAGCTTCTTCGCAAACGTGGTTTTGCCGCTTCCGATGAATCCTGATAGTAGATGTGCGATGGGTGTTATTGTTCGCTAGTGATAAGGGCCGAACAACGATGACTGAAACGGGGCGGCCATCCTCCTGACCTTGCATTCAGGATGGTCGCGCAACATCCTGAGCCTGCGGTTCGCCTCAACGCACTGTCGAACCGTGACGTACTCTGCGCCGATACAAATGACTCCGAACAACAGAACGAGTATCGAGCTGGTCGCGAAATACCCCGAAGACAAAAATTCAACGATAGACCTCACGGCCGAAAAAACGCCTATCAATCCGCCGACGGCGAGTGGCAGAAATATGATGGCCAACGTCACGTATATAGTCCTTGATTGCCGTAGCGACGCATCAAGCGCCAGTGTTTCAGCTGTGCTCCGCATAAGCGATTTCTCCGACGTTCAGCAGAATAGACTGACTGCCAACGCAAGTAGATTCAACCAAAAACCGAAAGAAACGATAAACTCTTTGCTCTGGCAGTGCATATTGCTGATCAAATTCGCCAAAGGAGTAGACAATGTCAGACCTAAGCAAACGCAAACGCAATGGTAAGTGCCTGTGCGGCGCCGTTCGAGTAACAGCGACCAACTCAAGCGACAACATTGGCGCCTGCCATTGCAGCATGTGCAGACAGTGGGGCGGCGGACCGTTCATGGAAACCGACTGTGGTACGGAGGTCTCGATTGATGGCGAGGAGAACGTGTCCGTGTACGACTCTTCAGCGTGGGCCGAGCGCGGCTTCTGTGCCAAGTGCGGTACGCACCTGTTTTATCGCCTCAAGGAAACCGGGCAACACATGATGCCAGTTGGCCTCTTCGATACGGATGAGCGAATGGCGTTCAAGAGCCAGGTGTTCATTGATGAAAAGCCGGGGTTCTACGAGTTCTCGAATGACACAACGAACATGACCGGCCCAGAGATATTTGCCAAGTACGGGGCATCACTCTGACGGCGTCCCTAAGCGGACAGCGTGCCGACGAGGTCAGCGACCGACGCCATATGATGTCGTGCGAGGTAGTCCGCAATACCTGCGTTGATCTTCTTGCAGATCAACGGATCGTAGAACAGCGCGGTGCCAACACCGACCGCAGTCGCGCCTGCGATTAGAAACTCGATCGCATCTTTCGGCGTAGTGATGCCGCCCTGACCAATGATCGGCACATTGTGCGCCTTCGCGACTTCGTAAACCTGGTGCACCTTTAACAGCGCTATCGGCTTGATCGCCGGGCCGGACAAACCGCCCTGCCGGTTGCCTATGACAGGCTTGCGCGTTTCTGCATCGATGGCCATGCCCATCAACGTATTGATCACCGCGAAGCCATCGGTGCCGGCCTCAATGCAAAGGCGCGCGTTGTGCTGGATGTCAGTCTGGTTCGGTGACAGCTTGGTGATAATCGGCTTGCTCGTCTTCGCACGGCACGCAGCAACGACGCGCGCCGACATCTCCGGGTCGTTGCCAAAGGCGACGCCCCCTTCCTTCACGTTCGGACAAGAGATGTTGATCTCGATCGCATCGATGGGCGAATCATCGAAGCGCTCCGTCACTCGCTCGTACTCTTCTATCGTCGAACCCGACACGTTTGCGATGAAGCGCGTCTCTGCAAAGTCGAGCCCCGGCAGAATGTCATCGACGACAGTATCAACCCCGGGGTTCTGCAGACCGATAGCATTGAGCATGCCCATCGGCGTTTCGTAGACCCGGTGCGGCGCATTGCCAAGCCGCGCATCGCCGGTGGTTCCTTTGAGCGCAACCGCGCCGACGTCGTCATTCGAGAAGCCCTCGACGCGGGTGTATTCCTCGCCAAAGCCAACGCAGCCGGAAAGCAGCACGATCGGCGAGCGCATGGAGATGCCACAGAGCGTCGTCTGCAGCGTGTTGTGAATGTCGGTAACGGTCTCGGTCATCGGGGAAGAAGTGTAACCGGACTTGGTTTCAGCTGCCATGCAGGCGATCATGCAGACCTATGTTCAACCTCATCCTGTTCGAGCCCGAAATCCCGCCTAACACTGGCAATATCATCAGGCTGTGCGCGAACACCGGCGTGGCGCTGCACCTTGTCGAGCCGCTCGGCTTCGAGCTCGACCACGCCAAGCTGAAGCGTGCGGGGCTCGACTACCGGGAATTTGCCGAGGTACAGACACATCCGTCGCTTGGAGTCCTGTCTCCTGTCACTGGGTGAGCCGCGCGTATTCGCGCTCAGCACCCGCGGCACAGCACGTTATGACGCGCCTGAATACCGCGCTGGCGATGCGTTCATCATGGGGCCCGAAACCCGCGGCCTGCCGCAGGAATTACTGGATAGTTTGCCGGCGGAACAGCGCCTGCGACTGCCAATGCGCGCCAACAGCCGCAGCCTGAATCTCTCGAACGCAACGGCAGTCGTCATCTACGAAGCCTGGCGGCAACTTGGTTTTGCGGGTGGCGCCTGACGTTACTCGGCGCTGACGGACTCTGACGTGAGGCGTCGGCTCATCAGCGCGCCGACCGCCTCTCGCGGTGAGGCGCCTTCATAGAGAATGCTGTAAACCTGGTGGCAGATCGGCATCTCGATATCCAGCTTCTTCGCGACCTCCATGACCGCTTCCGCCGCCATGACGCCTTCCACGACCTGCTGGATTTCTTCCTTGGCTTCTTCAACCGTCTTGCCGCTCGCCAGGGCCAGACCCATGCGGCGATTACGCGACAGGTTGTCGGTGCAGGTCAGGACCAGGTCGCCCATGCCGGCGAGACCCATGAACGTCTCCTGCCTGGCGCCAAGCGCAACGCCGAGTCGGGTCAGCTCAACCAGGCCGCGAGTAATGAGCGCAATGCGCGAATTGGCACCGAAGCCGAGGCCATCCGACATGCCTGCGCCAATCGCCAGCACGTTCTTCACCGCGCCACCAACCTCAACGCCGATCATGTCGTCAGACGTGTAAGCGCGGAAGTTGCTGGAGGACAGGCCGACAGCCAGGTCCTGCGCGAACGCCTCATCGTTGGCGGCAATGCTCATTGCGGTTGGCAAACCTTCGCCAACTTCTTTCGCAAAGGTGGGACCGGAGAGGACCGCCAACGGCATTTTCTCACCAAGCACTTCGCTCGCCACCTGGTGCGGCAGCTTGCCGGTGCCCAGCTCGAAGCCCTTGGTTGCCCAGCAGATGCGAGCGTCTGCCGACAGCATCGGTTTGATGATGCCGAGCATCTCGCGCAAGGCGTGGCTCGGTACCGACACCAGGATGTCATCGACGCCGGCGAGACATTCTTCGAGATCGGGATACGCGGTCAACGACTCCGGGAACGGAGCGGTCGGCAAATAGCGCGCGTTGACGTTGTCCTGCAACATCGTCTCGAGCTCGCCGCGATTACGTCCCCAGAGCCTCACTTCCCTGCCATTGCGCGCAAACTGCACCGCGAGCGCTGTGCCCCACGAGCCCGCGCCTATGACAGCAATGGGAGGTGCTGGTGACTTGCTGATTAGTGCGTCTCCTTCGAGTCGGCGCTGGCCGACTGTTGCAGGGACTGCATGTAGAGCGCATCAAAGTTGATCGGCTGCAGGATGAACTCCGGGAAGCCGCCCTTCTGGATCAGTCCGGCGATCGCTTCGCGCGCGTACGGGAACAGGATGTTCGGGCAGAAGCTGCCAACAATCGCACCAAACTCTTCTTTCTCATAACCCGCGATCTCGAAGATGCCAGCCTGTTGCAGCTCGACGAGGAAAATCGTGTTGTCACCTTCTTTGGCATCAATCGTGATCGTCAGAACAATCTCATGCTGATCGTCTTCGAGCTTGTTGTGCGAGCTGCGCAGGTTGAGGTTGGTCTGTGGCGACCACTCACCCGACTTGAACACCTTTGGTGACTGCGGCGACTCAAACGAAAGATCCTTGACGTAAATTTTGCCAATCGTGATGCGTTTGCCAGCGCCCTGGGTTTCCTGCTCAGCCATTCTTGCTTCCTGCCTTGTTGGATTGTTTCTTACCCTTACCTTTTTGCCTGTCTTTGCTCTTCGTCTTCTTGCCGGATACGACAGGCAGGCCCGCCTGCGACCAGCTTGCCATGCCGCCCTTGAGGCCGAAGACGTTTTCGAAGCCGGATTTCTTCAGCGTATTGATTGCCTTGGTGGACGTGATGCCTGCCTGGCACACGGCCACGACGGGCTTCGTCTTCAGGTTTTCAATCTGGCCCTGCTTGCCCTCCAGTTCATCGAACGGGATATTCCTGGCATTGACGATGTGGCCGCCTGCGAATGCCTCCGCGCTGCGCAGGTCGATGACGGTGGCATCGTTATTGATCAGGCGCACCGCCTCTACCGGCTCTACGTTCACGAGGTCAGATGCCTTGCGGCGAATTTCCGAAAACACCAGCACGAAAAAGCTGACGAAGAGGCCGGTCACCAACAACAGGTGAGCGTTGGTGAATTCTATGATTTTGTCCATGAGTTCCGAGTTACAGGCGCGAGGGCTCCGCGCCGGGTCGTTGAAAAGTGGCGATTATAACAAGGTGAAGGGCTTGCTACACTCTGCGCCCATGAAACTCTTGCGTCTTATTCCCCTGGCCCTCATAGCGCTGTCGCCACCATTGCTGGCGCAGGACTCGAATGGTGAGCTCACCAAGATCAAGGAGCGCGAGCTCGAGGAGGTCCGCGAGCAGATCAGCGACTTGAAGCGCAGCATGGACAAGAGCGCCGCGAATCGCGACAAGCTGACGGCCGAGCTGCAAAAGGCGGAAGTCGTCATTTCGGAAAAACGCCTTGCCATCAAGGAGCTGGAGCGCCAGCAGCAGTTCAGCGCGAAGCACAAGGCCGAACTGGAGGCGAACCTGGCCGCCCGCGAGGCCGAGCTCGACCAGGAGTCCAGAGAGCTTGCGGCGCAGGTCCGGACCGCCTACATGAGCGGTAACCAGGAGCGCATAAGGCTGTTACTGAACCAGCAGGACCCGGCCACCCTGGGTCGCCTGATGGCCTACTACCGCTACCTGAATGACTACCGCGCGGACAACATCGAGTCGGTAACCGCGCATATTCGTGAGCTGACCGAGCTGCACTCCGAGATATCGGCCGAGGAGGCGCGCCTGGAAAACCTCGCCAAAGCCCGCTATGCGGAGCTCGGCAAACTCGATGCTGCCCAGGAGCAACGACGCGAGCTTCTGGCCAGTCTCAAACAGCGCATGTCGACTGAAGGTCAGGAGGTTGAACGGCTGGCGGCACAGGAAAAGGACCTGTCACGTCTGATTGCCGAGCTGACCAGCATTCTGTCGGACTATCCGATCACTTCCGAGAACGCGTTCAGTGAACACAAGGGGCGCCTGACCTGGCCGGTCGCCGGCACGCTGCTGCATGACTTCGGCCAGCCACGTGGCGGCAGTGATGTGAAATGGAATGGCGTGGTGCTTGCTGCACCCCGCGGTCGCGAGGTGCGTGCGGTGTATCACGGCCGCGTGGTCTTCGCGGACTGGCTGGCGGGCATGGGCCTGCTGGTCATTGTCGACCACGGCGAAGGTTACATGACGCTCTACGGTTACAACGAAACCACCCTCAAAGACGCCGGCGACTGGGTCGCACCCGGTGACGTGCTGGCGACCGTCGGCGACAGCGGCGGCCGCGCGGAGACCAGCCTGTATTTTGAAATTCGCAAGAAGACGCAGCCGATCAATCCACGCCAGTGGGTGACGCGCCGTCCGGGCAGCTAGGCTGGCTCGTTGCCCGCTGATCGACTTTACGGCGCAAGCCGTCGCTGGAGTATCATCTGCCGAACAACGGCCGAGGGGTAAGCCATGTCAATTCAGGATTGGGCGGCAATCGCCGAGATAGTCGGTGCGGTCGCGGTGGTCGCGTCGCTTATATATCTGGCTGTGCAAATTCGCCAGAACACGAACGGGCTATCGATGAGCCTGAGGGCCTCTGAGCTGGCGGCGTTTGAACGCAATGTAGAGACTGGCAATCGCATTCGTGAGGCATTCATCCTCAACCCGGAAGTTACCGAGCTGTATATGCGCGGCCTGAAGGCATACAACAACCTCGAGGGTAGCGACAAAATGCGCTTTGGCATGATCCTCGGCAATGTCTTTTCTTCCCTGCAGGGCGCATACGTCAGGCAGCTGACTTACAAAAACGACCCGGCTAACTTTGCCGGGAGCGAACGCACGCTGGACTCCCTTATTAAATGTCGCGGTGTACGCGAGTGGCTGAGCCACAGCAATCCTGACTGGCGGCCCGAGTTCGCCGCGATGGTAAAGCAGCGGATTGGCCTGGCTGAGGCCGCCAGTGAATCTAACCCGGGCTAACATAAGTCCTGCAATTCGTGACCTGCGCATATAGGCGCGCATTAAGGCCTGTGATATGGTCGATGATCGTTTTCGCAGGGAACGCAGTATGTCCTTGAAAACCAGAGCAATTCTGGTTGTGGTTATCGGCGTAGTGATGGGCTTGTCGCTATCACTCAGCGGTAAGCTTGTGTCGGTTGAACCGACGCTGGACGAGGAACAGCTGGCCTGGGAGCAGGCGCGCCTGTTTGCCGAGGTCATGGAGCTGGTCAAGCAGGACTACGTAGAGCCGATTGACGATGCCGAGCTCCTGGAGAGTGCGGTTCGCGGCATGGTCAGCGGCCTGGATCCGCACTCCGCGTACCTCGATGCCGAGGAATATCGCGAAATTCGCATTAGTACCACCGGCAGCTATACAGGAGTTGGCGTCGAGATTGGCGAAGTTGACGGTGTTATCCGCGTCATTTCGCCATTGGCGGGCTCACCCGCTGCGCGCGCCGGCATCCGCAGCGGCGACGAAATCATTGCCGTCAATGGTGTTGCGATGGACCTTGGCAACCTCGAAGAGGTGCTTGGCCGCATGCGTGGCCGCCAGGGCTCGAAAGTCACATTAACCATCGCTCGCAACGGCGAGTTGATCGACCACGAAATGCGCCGCGAGATCATCCGCGTCGCCAGCGTGCATTCCGAGATCATGGATCCTTCGATCGGCTATGTGCGGCTGAGCCAGTTCAGCGAGACGACGCCGCGCGAACTCAGTCGCGCCATCGACAAGCTGCACGACCAGAACAAGGGCCTGCTCGCCGGCCTGATTCTCGATCTGCGCAACAATCCCGGTGGCGTACTGGATGCTGCGGTCGATGTTTCCGACCTGTTTCTCGACTCGGGCGTCATCGTGTCGGCCGATGGCCGTAGCGCAGACTCACACTTCAAGCGCTCAGCGCACCGGGGTGACATTCTCGATGGCGCCGACATCGTGGTACTGGTTAACGAAGGTTCGGCATCCGCGTCCGAGATTGTCGCCGGTGCGTTGCAGGATCATGGCCGCGCGGTCGTGATCGGCACCAGCACGTTCGGCAAGGGCCTGGTGCAAACAGTGGTGCCACTGTCGCAAGGCCGAGCAATCAAACTCACGACGTCGCGCTACTACACTCCATCCGGCGATTCGATTCATGACGTCGGCATTACTCCTGACGTGTACGTTGAAGATGCCGATGGCTATCCAAGCCTGAGTCTCACCGGCATGGTTGATCGCGAGCAGGACACGCAACTCATAGAGGCGATTGATCGCCTGCTTCGCCACCAGGTAATGCATAGCAACGCGCAATGATGCTGCGAGCTGCCCTCGCGGCAATCCTCATCTTCCTGTTATCGACACCGGCGCTTGCCGAGACCGCACGCGTCGCCATTATCATCGACGACCTTGGTTACCATCTGGCGGCAGGGCGTCGTGCAATAGACTTGCCGGGCCCGATCTCCTTCGCCGTGTTGCCCGGTACGCCGCGCGGACGCCTGCTGGCCGAAGCCGCGCACGAAAACGGCAAGGAAGTGTTGCTGCACTTGCCGCTGCAGGCTGTCGATCACGAAGGCCCGGCTGAACCTGACGGCATCATGCTGGATATGAACCGGGCCAGCGTCGGTGAAACGTTTAAGAGCGCCATGGACTCGGTGCCGCATGCGATCGGCGTCAACAGCCATCGCGGCAGCCTGCTCACGCGCCATCCCGGACACATGCGCTGGTTAATGGAAGAAATCCAGGCGCACGACGCCCTGTTCTTTATCGACAGTTACACCACGCATGAGAGCGTCGCGCTGCAGATCGCCCGGGAGCACGGCGTTGATGCGGTGAAGAGAGATGTGTTTCTCGATCCCGATCCGTCCGAGGAGACGGTACGGCGGATGTTTGAGCGCATGAAGGTCCTGGCGCGGGAACGCGGCAGCATTGTTGCCATAGGTCACCCGTATCCGAGTACACTGGAGTTTCTGGAGCGCGAACTGCCGGGCCTTGCAGCCGAAGGCATCGAACTGGTGCCGATCAGCGAAATTCTGCAACGTAACTAGCGTCTTTATTGAACCCGGTTGTCCGCACAGACTCTAAGAAAGCAGCAATCCAGGACGACACTCGTGAACAAGCTAAATACCCTCATTACTCTCTCGCTACTCGTAATAGCAACGCCGTTGTTTGCTGCTGACGACGAGGTCGCATGCACAATGCAGTACGACCCGGTGTGTGGCGTCGATGGCCTGACCTATAGCAACGAGTGCGTGGCCGGTGCCGCCGGCGTTGAGGTCGCGTCTGCGGGCATGTGTCCGGACGCGAGCAACAGCTGCGGCGAAGAATACGATCCGGTCTGCGGCGTCGACGGTACGACCTACATCAACGAGTGCTTTGCACTGCAGGCCGAAGTTGAAATCGCCGGCCTCGGTGCCTGCACCGCCAGTGGTTGCCCGAGCATTGAAGACCCCGTGTGTGGCATGAACGGAATGACATTCCTGAATCGCTGCGAGGCAAATGCGAAACGCGTGCCCGTGCAGCGGGCTGCCGCATGCGATCTCGACAATTGTCCGAACGTGCTGGCGCCGGTCTGCGGCAACGACGGCAAAACCTACGGCAATGCCTGCGAAGCTGAAAAGGAAGGCATAACGGTATTCACGCCTGGCGTCTGTAATGCGAGGCCATGTCCGGACCTGTTCGTTCCGGTTTGTGGTGTGGACCAGAAGACCTATTCCAACGCCTGTGTTGCGGAGCGTCGCGGTGCGCGTATCGAATACGCCGGCGTTTGCGAAGAGCTGGGGAGGAACTGCCCGCGCACTTACCTGCCGGTCTGCGGCATGGACGGCAAGACCTACGACAATGAGTGCCAGCTTGAGAACGCCGACGTCGTCAAAGCATATGCGGGATCCTGCGTCGGCGACTAGCGACTAGCGACTAGCGCATAGCCGGTCGCGGCGGCCTCTTTTCTCGCTGGCGGCAGGAGCGGCCGCTGCAACCGTGCGAATTCAGGCCTCGGCGCAGGGCTTCAAACCAAACACCTTGCGCATGATGATGGCAGCCGGACAGAAGCCGGTGAATGCCTGCTGGAACAAATTCGCGCCGACAAATACCGTCAGCCAGACCCAGTTCGGATGGACAAAGTAGGTGAGCGCGACAGATAAGAGGACCATGATGCCGGCAAATGCTTCGACTGCACGTTCGAGTGTCATTGGTATTCTACTCCTGGTGTATGTTATTGCCGATAATGACCGCTGTGAGTCAGTAGCAGCTAATCACTTGAGACTATCTGAACTACTGCTCTGGAGGGTATAGCGGTCATCCGAAAGGAAGGGCCGTGGGTGGCTGCGTTGCGGCGTGAAGCAGCCCTGTCGACTTCTCTTAGCTCAAACTTTTCCGGGCCGCCCGGCTCTGTGATTACGCAGGCTTTTACGTATCAATATCTTCCAGACTCGCTCTCAGCAACACCAGGGTCTTGTCTGCTTCATCGCGAGCGTCCTCATGATCCTTGGCTGCACTCGCCATCCAGGCACGACGCATAATCAGTATTGCCCGAAACTCCGGGTCCTTGGCTAACTGCAGATACTTGGGGGGAACCGGGCCTGGTTCTGAACAAATCAAAAAGTGCTTTGCCTCCGCGCAAAGTCTTTGCGGAAATCCATATTCTGCGAGAAAAGGTACAATTTCAGCCATCACGTAGCTGCGCGAAGACAGGTCATTTGTATGAATGTCCTCAAGCCAGTCCGGCCATTTCAATAGAAGAGCCCGGATATTTCTGTCGCTAAGGCGTTCAAGTCGCCCTGACGCCAGCAGAGCGTCAAGAGCGCCGCCCTGATCGAGAACGTTGACCAGGGATGCATACGTAAATGCGGACTCGATAGCGTTCAGATCCATTTCGGACACAGATTCTGAAAGAAACTGCTCAATAAACTGAACGCCGGTCCTGTTGTATTGCGCCCATTGGTCGAGCCGGTCTCTCAAGTCCGCGAACTCCACCTCCAGCCCGATCAGAATTTCCTGCTCCTCCAGATGATCCTTGCGCCCGTCCCACCAGGCGTCGATCGCGAACGCCAGAAGAATACTGACAACGATTGCAGCAGCTTCCACTGCGAGTCGTCCCAATGGAATATTTTTGGCTACCATGCAGGACGCAGGCGACCTTTTTCGTCGGCTGAATACGGCATCCACACCAGCCCCACAAGGTCGACATGAATGTCGGTGGCTTTTGCGCGCACGACAACTTCGTCGAGTGTCTCTGACTGGGCATCGAACGCAGTATCCAGATCGGCGATGACCTTCTCACACTCCTGGTTCATTGCCTCGAGATCCGCCTTTACTTTCTCGGCGGTCTGTTCGGCTCGTGCAACATCCGATGCCTCTTTGCTGGCGCCGCCTGCTGTTTTGATGGCGCTGCCGATCTTGGTCGCGGTCGTCGACGAAAAGCGCTTGCGGCCGAGCACCGCGCCGAGGATCGCTGCGCCGAAAGACACGGCGGTATCGAGCTTCTTCTTGGTGGATTGTTCTTTCTCGCGGTCGATCGCCTGGTTGGCACGCATCAGGCGATTCTCCAACGTGGTGACCTTGCTGGCGTAACGCTTGCGGATCTTCGCGATCTCGAGATCGCGCTGCTCACTGGCAACATCCTGCAGACGAATGCGGAAGTCGCCTTCTGTCTCGCCACCTTCGGAGGTCAGTTTGAAGCGCTTGCTGCGGTACACGCTCATGGTTTCGTTCTGTCGCAACCAGCGTTTGAAATCACGATTCCAGCCGGTGTAGGCCTTGGCCTTCATCGCTGCAGCCGGGACCTCGGCAAACGACGCGCCGTCTTCGCCTGCGTCCTGCAGATCGTCAACCGCGATGTCCAGCGCCTCGGCCGCATCCCAGTCGATGGTGACCGGACCATCGTCAAACTCGGCCGTGAACACCACCGAGCGTTCGTTTTCTACCTTGTAGCGGGCGCTGCTGAAGACCATCTCGCCGGCCGCGATGAGTCGCGGATGGTAGACGAGCTCCTCGGCGCTGCCCGAAACAAAATACTGCGGAATATCCGGCGGCAACGATGGCGCCATCTCGGCGGCTTTCTTGCGCGGCCTGGTCACGGCCTTCGCGGTCGCGGCAAGGGTCTTTTTGACCTTGCCCATGAGCAAACGTATGTGGTCGCGGGTCAGCGGACCCGCCAGGTAGGACAACGCCCAGCGCGTGTTGAACACGACCGCGTTGTCTTCGTGCACGTTGTGCAACAGGAAGCGTCGTTTCCCCAGACCAGCGAGCGTGCGCTCCATGTCCTGCTTGTTGAAGTTGCCATCGCTGGCGCCTTCAAGGCCCTCCATGACGCGCGCCTTGTCGCGCTCGGTCTGCAACCGGCCAATAAACCAGGTGCCGGTATTCGACAGACCCTTGTAGTCGAGGTCGACCGGGTTCTGCGTGGCGAGCACCAGGCCGAGGCCGTAGGCGCGTGCCTGTTTCAATAGCGTGAGGAACAGGGTCTTGGACGCTGGATTTGCGACCGGTGGCATGTAGCCAAAGATCTCGTCCATGTACAGAATAGCGCGCAGGCTCGAGGTGCCCTGCTGCGCGCGCATCCACGCGATCAGCTGGTTGAGCAGCGTGGTGACGAAGAACATGCGCTGCGCATCGTCGAGATGCGAAATCGACATCACCGAAATGCGCGGCTTGCCTTCCTCGGTGTACAACAGGTTCCTGGCATTCAGTGGTTCGCCCTGCATCCACGCCTCGAAGCCAGGCGCTGCCAGCAGGTTGTTGAGGCGCATCGCCAGGGCGAAGCGATCCTTGGCCGGGAAAAACGAATCGAGATTCATCACGCCGACCTTGGTGATTGGCGGATCCTGTATCTCGGCAATCAGAGTCGGGATATCGAGACTCCTCCCCTCGCGCCAGGCGTTGTCGAGCAGCTTGGAGATGAGGATGTGCTCGCGACTTGCAACAGGGTCCGCATCGATATCGAGCAGCGTCAGTATGCCGGTGGCCGTTGCCTGCACGCGTTCGCGATACAGATCAACATCGTCGATCAGCCCCTGGTCCGGGGCATCGAATGAATTCAGCACCGAGACCGGCAGGCCGGCGTTGCTGCCCGGCGTATAGATGGCGAGATCGACGTTGTTGCGCAGCTGTGCAATGCGCTCGCCGGTCTGTCCCCATTCACCGATGCCTTTCTTCCACAGCGCTGCCTGGCCGGCCGCGTACTCATCCGCCGTCTGCCCCTTGTCGGTTGCGGCGCGCTCGTTGATCCAGGGGCGGAAATCCTCCGCCCGCAGTTTCGGAAAGGTGAGCAACAGGTTGCCCATGTCGCCTTTCGGATCGATCGCGATGACCGGGATGTGGTCGAGCGCCGCCTCTTCGAGGATGCCGATGCCGAGCCCGGTCTTGCCCGAGCCCGTCATGCCGATGATGACCGCGTGGGTCGTCAGGTCCTTGGAGTCATACAGGACAAGCTCGTCCGTGAGCGTGTCGGCATCGTTGTCGTAGCGCTTGCCCAGATAGAAAGCGCCGAGTTTCTCGAAGTCGTGCATGTGTTCCCTTTTACTTTACGGGTAGGTGTAGCTCGCCTGGATGCCCAGCGGTATTCCCATCGCAAAGTAGATCAGCAGGAAGATCGTCCACAGCACGAGGAACCACATTGAGAACGGCAACATCATCGCGGTCACCGTGCCGATGCCCGTACTCTTCACATAGCGTTGGCAATAGACAACGACCAGCGGGAAGTACGGCATCAACGGCGTGATGATGTTGGTGCTCGAGTCGCCGACGCGGTAGGCGGCCTGGGTGAGGTCAGGCGATATACCGAGTGTCATCAGCATCGGTACGAAGATGGGCGCCAGCAGCCCCCACTTGCCGCTTGCCGAGCCGACGAAGATGTTCACGAACGCGGTCAGGAAGACGATGCCGACAATGGTGAAGGCTGCCGGCAGCGCGAGCGCTTTGAGTCCGGCCGCACCCTGCACCGCGAGCAGCACGCCGAGGTTGGATATGTTGAAGGCGTACACAAACTGCGCGATCCAGAACATGATGACGAGGTAGTAGGCCATGCTGTTCATCGCGTGCGCCATACCGTCGATCATGTCCTTCGAACTCTTCATGGTGCCCGCGACGATGCCGAACACGACGCCCGGGCACGAGGAACAGCAGGAAGATCAGCGACACGATGGAGCGCATCATCGGTGCAGCGCCCGTGGTCAGGTCACCGTTCGGTGCTCGCCAGGGCGAGGTCTCCGGCATGGCCGTGCCGAACAGCAGCGCCAGGCCGACGACCATGGCGATCAGCGCCCAGCGCAGGCCCTTGCGTTCGTTGGGCTGGATCTCATGAATCTCTGGCAGGTCGTCGGGGTTGCCGTCTACTTCGACATTCTTGAGGCGTGGCTCGACGATGCGATCCGTGATCAACCAGCCAAGACCCACGATCAGCAGCGATGACGCCGTCGTGAAGAAGTAGTTGTTCAGCGGGTTGATGATGATGTCCGGATCGATGATCTGCGCGCCAGCCTGGGTCAGTCCCTGCAGCAGCGGATCAAGCGATGACGGCACAAAGTTGGCCGAGAAGCCGCCGGACACGCCGGCAAATGCGGCGGCGATACCCGCGAGCGGATGCCTGCCTGCGGCGTAGAAGATGACACCACCAAGCGGAATCACCAGCACGTAGCCCGCGTCGACGGCCGAGTGGCTGACGATGCCGACGAGGATGACCATCGGCGTTAACAGCCACTTCGCGGTAACGTTCAGGAGCGCGCGAATCGCGGTCGTTATAAAGCCGGTGTGTTCGGCGACACCGATACCCAGCATTGCGACCAGCACGACGCCCACCGGGTGGAAGTGCGAGAAGTTGGTGACCATGACCGACAGGAACTCGGTAAACGCGGCACCGGAGAGCAGGTTATTGACGACGATGGCTTGCCCGGTTCGCGGGTCAACGGCGTCAAACGAGATAAAAGAGAACAGAAACGACAGTATCCAGACGGCGAACAGCAGGCCGATGAACAGCACTGCCGGGTCGGGTAGCTTGTTGCCGATGCGCTCTACGGCGGCGAGCATTCCTGCACCGCGGTTGGCCGCGGTTTCTTGTTTTTCTGCGGACATGGGGATCCCCCTGCTTTGTGATCAGGGGAGTTTACCCAATAAGCGCGGCGCAGACGAACGCCGGGCCGGATTAGTTAGTCGGCAAGCGCCTGCGTGATGCCCTCATAGAGCGCGCTTTGCCAGGCCCAGTCGCTATCCACGCTGGCTTCAGGCCGGGCGCTGTGCAAGGCGATGACGAGATTCTCATCCGGGTTGATGTAGATACCCTGGCCAAAAATGCCGCTGGCGTTGTACGAGCCGTCGCTCTTTAGCCACCAGAAATAGCCGTAGCCAGCGTAGCCATCGGATGGCGACGTGGACGTTGCCATCCAGCCTTCGGGTAGCACCTCGGTGCCGTCGGCGAGTCGACCTTCGGCCAGGGCGAACAAGCCGAGCCTCCCGTAGTCGCGCAATGTCGCGTTGATGCAGCAGCCACCAAACTCGCCACCACCGGCCTCCGTGAGATTCCACGTCGCGTCTGCTTCCATGCCGAAAGGCTGCCAGATCTTCTCTTCGAGATAGGTGGAGAGGTTGTTGCCAACGGCCGAGCGCAACAGGTTGCCGGCGAGGTTGGTCTCCGCCGTGTTGTAGTTGAACGTCTGTCCGGGCTCGCTGGCGCGAGGCTTGTCGCGCAGGAAGTCATACAGCTGCAGGGTGTCCCACGGCGCGGTCGCGATGTCGGATTCGGGGTCTGCGTAATCTTCGTTCCACTCGACGCCGGATGACATTTGCAGAACATTCTCGATCGACGACTGCTCGTACGAAGAGCCCTGCAGGCGCGGCAGGTAGGCGGTGACCTTCTCATCGACGCTGTCGATGTAGCCGTCTTTGATAGCGGCGCCGATCAGCATCGATACAACAGACTTCGCGACTGAGTAAGAAATCCAGGTGCTGTTCTCGTCGTTACCCAGCCCGTAGCGCTCGTAGAGGATCTTGCCGTCCTTGATGACCAGCAATCCGGCAACGGCCTGCCGCTTGAAGTACTCGTCAACCGTCATCGTCTGCTCTTCGAGCGTCAGCTGCACGTCTCCAAGGTCGCGCCGCTCGTACGGCAGAGCATACGTGTTGTCACCCTTTTCAATTGTGCGTGTGAAGAAAATCTTGTCGGCATTGCGGTAGCCCGCAACCTGCTGCTTCGGTGTCCAGAACAGCGTTTCTTCCGGCGAGCCGAAATATTTTTCATCGTCGGCGGGATCGACGTAGGGTGCGTCCGCAAAGCTTATTGAAAACGTGGCACAACTCGCCATAAGCAGTATCAGGTGTTTGAAGAAATGCATGTTCTGGTCGGCTCCGCACATGGTGTTGGATGGCACATCATAGCCTCGTCGAGCGCGACAACATAGGTACCCCCCCATGGCTGGCAGTGACCACAATTGTCAATTTGCGTCTCGAGGAGGGGCTTAAACCATCCGGGCGAGAATCAATACATTCCGATGCGCCCCTCGGAGAACAAGCTATGAACACGTGCCGATTGGCCCTCTTGTCCCTCATCGTTCTGTTCCTGACGCCTGCTTTTGCACAGACAACACGCACACAGATCTTCTCGGTTCACCGATCAAGGGAGACAATGGCAGCAGCTATGGCGAGCACTACCGGCCGTGGGGCGAGAAGAAAGATCACCCTACACAGTTGGCGGATGATGTTGGATACACGGGGCATCAGAACGATATCGCTACTGGACTGACTTACATGCAGGCCAGGTACTATGATCCAGAGATCGGGCGGTTTTATGCCGTGGACCCAGTACAGTACACAGGCTCAAACTCAACAAAATTCGGTAAATACACCTATGCTCGAAACAACCCGTTCAGATTCGTCGACCCGGATGGGCGCGATGACGAGAATGTGGCGGCGCCCGATGGGCTCAATCGCGTCGTCGGTGAAACTGTCGTAACCGACGAGAAGCTTCGCGCTATTTTGCATACGTTTAACAGTGGGGAATTTCGAGTCCATCAAATAGGGGCAACTATCGAGCCGACGCAAGAGATGATTGATATAGCCGTCGACGTCGATTTCGACCTGCTTGTGTCGGTCAGTGATGCGACTTACTGCGAATGGAAAGGCGCGGCGAATTACTGGGCTCTTGCGCGTAACCCGTCCAAACCTGTTGGCTGGTGCTACGAACGGCCCAGGTCCCGTTTCGAGATGATCAAGGGGTGTCTCGCGTTTTACCCGAGTCGTGTCGACTGCGGCCTGGACGGGGAATCAGTGAAGCCGCAACCTGGAGGTTTCTATGGCGGCTGGATCACGTCGGAAGTGGTCGGGCCGTTCAAGGGCGAGCCCGGCACAGGCCACTGGTAGTCTGCAGACATGCACGCCAAAGCCAATCTGCCGAGCAAGAACTGTGCCGTCTGTGACCGGCCTTTTCTCTGGCGTCGCAAATGGAAGAAGGATTGGGACGCGGTCAAATGCTGCTCGAAGCGCTGCCGACGCGCTTCCGTGCCCAGGAGCGCGGCGAGCCTGTGGCTCCTTTTAGTTGGGTCAGCATCGATTGTTTTAGCCTATGTTGGCTCTGGAGGAGTTCGGGGATATCGGAAGGCGGCCGGCGAATTCACGGGTCGCTGACTGGCGCATTTTTGGCGCATTTGTTCAGATCAAACGAGACCTAACCAGAAGTTGGAGCCAGGGGCAGCTCACTTCACTGTATTAAAACAACTACCTACGAGTCACACATCGCCCTCCCAAGGCAGGGGTAACAGGCCCGAACGACTCACGAATGGGCTTCTTTGCTGGCCCATTGGCGCCGATGGGAATGCACAGATTCTGGCAGGGGAAGGCGAGCGGCAGGTAACTCCGAGAATCGGCCCGTGCCGCCGCGGGAACTCAGTTGTGCGATAAAGACCTAGAAGAAACCGTGTATTTCGGCAAAGAATACCTTGCGATTCTGCGAGTCCACCTGCGGGATTCCATCGTACAGTCTGACGCCCGCTCGGCCCTGGATGAATTGCAGCGGCGAATGTTCCCAAACCAGACTGTAACGAACTTGCTGATCCTCACTGGTGTCTGTATCCGGATCAAGATAGTCGTAGCTTATCTTCAGGTTGTGCTTGTTAAGAATGGTCCAGTTGGCTTCCAATAGTCCAGCGAATGCGTCTACTGTCACAGCAGCGGAAACTTCGTCGCTGATGTGATCAATTTCCGCAAGCCAGGCGATGGGTCCCGTCCGTAAGCCACCGAAAAGCCCGAACATATTGCGGTCACCGCCATCACTATTGGTCACGTTTGCACTGAACCCGGCCCGCCACTGCTGCTGTACGTAACTGGTGACGAGGTTTACCTGATCGCTTGAGCCGCTCCCTCCTGTGCCGCTGCCGTCGGTCACGGATGCGATTGCTGACCAAGGTCCGGATGTGTAGCCGCCTTGAAGACCCCGGTCGCTGTTCGCAAAGTTGATGCCGCTTGCCTGACGAACAAATGAGCTGTCGTCTTGCAAGCGCAGTCCATATGGCAGATAAAATTGTCCCGCCGTCAGGAACCACTTTGTATTCCTGCTGTTTAAGCGCACGTACGCCTCCCGATTCTCCAGGCCGTCGGGAGAGAACTGTTCGTCAAGATAGACGGACAATCTGTTCGGAATGATCGTCGCTTCGAGATACAAGGTGCCGCGATTGAAGTCGAAATCGGTTGTGGTACTGCGATTTGGTATGTCGACATTTACGTAGCTGGCTCGCAGGTTTCCGCCAACTGCAAACCACTTCGTCACTTCTCCTGTCCACAGCTCGCCTTGTCCGACTTTCCTTCCTGCCAGTTCTGCTTGGGCAAAAACGTTGCCATACACAGAGCGCTTGCCACCGCCTGCCGGATGGCTGTGGCAACTGGAACAATGCATACCTTTCTGCACGGCCAGATACGGTTCGGCATTTGCCGAATGAGCCGAAATGATCAGCGCCAACCCAAAAAGGAGGACACGGATGACTGGTGCTGTGCGCATCTAGCGGTTCGCCCCATCAGCTATCCACTGTCGGATGTCGTCTATCGTCGCTTGACTGAGTGCGGCTCCACCAAGCGGCATCCGCTGCCCGGAGGCGGCCGTACCCTCTACTTTCTGCACGAGATAGCTGTTGTCCGGATCGCCGGCCGCTACCCGGAACAAAGTGGGTTGTTGAACACTCGCCACGCCGACGAGGCTGGCAAAGCTGGCATCGGCGTCACTTAGGTCCATGCCAGACGGCAAGCCGCCGCCGGCAGGACCCGAGTGGCAGCCGGCGCTTGAGCATGTGGGTGTAAATAGACTTGCTTGAATATCGTCAAGCGTCGCACCAGTTGCCGGCGTAGATATCGAGAACTGAGCCAGGAAATCGCCGCCTGCAGTGCCGTCGCCAGACGGGAATGAGCCGCTGTATTCGCCGTCCAGCGCATTCGCATCCAGGTCCATAATGATGGACGCGCCCGAGCCGGCTAATCGGACCTGGTAGGTATCGTCAGCCAGCGTAATGCCGCTAAGGTCGAAGGTTGCGCTGGTCGCCGTTGTCGTAATGCCGGTCGCTGTAATCGTCGTTTCGTTACCGTCGCCGAAAGTCGCGTCACCACCACTCGCTTCCAACAAAAACGTCATCGAATTAACAGTCGAGACATCCAGTTCCCGATCGAACATCGCGATGACATCCGATGGAGCGGCCGTCAACATGCTGTCGGGAAGCGGGGAGAGCGAGGTTACCCGAATCGGACTTGAGGATGGCGCACGATCGTCGATCGCGCCGTCCGTGATCCACTGGCGGATAACGTCAATGACGCTCTGGTCCAGGGCCGGAGCATTCAGCGGCATCCGAGCCCCACTGGAAGCGGTTCCTTCGAGCTTCTGGATCAAATAGCTGTTGTTGGGATCGCCTGCTGCGACACGCAACACTGCTGGGTCCTCCATGCTCGCGACGCCGACGAGCAGACCATAACTGTTGACCTCATCCAGTCGCAATCCTTGCGGCGCCCCGGCGCCAAAATGGCAACCAGTGGTCGCACAGGTGGGTGAAAAGACGTTGGCCTGAATTTCCGAGAAGTTTGGACCGAACGTCGTTCCCGGTGGTTGAACGGGTGGCGAGCTACTGCCGTTGCCGCCACCGCACGCCGTTAACAGGAGCGCGAATAGAGAAAGAGCGAAAAGAGTCTTGATGCTGCTGCATTGCGACGAAGTCATTGGCTAGTCCCACCGTTGTTGTTTTGATAACTGACAGTGGGTGGAGATTTCAGCGAATTAGGTTCAAACCGAATTAAAATGAACCTTTTCCGGCGCAAACCGACACTAACTGATACGGGCACTATTTTCGGTGAAAAACGCAGGGCGTTGATGCAGCTATGAAGTCCGCTGAATTTGATAGGTCAAAGAGAGACACAGATGTTGCTGAATTGAAGCTATTGCAGCGCGTGGCTGCGAATGACCGCGCTGCCTTTGAGCAGCTGTTTCACATCTATCATCCGCGCCTGTTTACGTTTCTGTTCCGGTTGACCCGCTCACACGGCGCGGCAGAAGAGCTGGCAAGTGATGTCTTGATGACCCTGTGGAAGGATGCAGGCAAATTTCGCGGTGACTCGAAAGTGTCGACCTGGGTATTTGGAATTGCCTATCGACAAGCGTTGGCGCACCTCCGAAAACGGAAGATGCCAACGGTTTCTTTGCTGGACGATATTACGCCAGTTGTCGAGGCCGATACGCAGAGGGAGCGCGAGGACTGGGTTCGACAGGGCATACAGCGTTTACCGCCCAAACAGAAACTGACAGTCATGCTGGTCTATTTTTTGGGGCTCACCTGCGAAGAAACAGCGATTGCAAGCGGGGTTCCAGTGAGTACGGTAAAAACACGCATGTTTCATGCGCGAAAGAAAATGAAGCGCTATCTTGTCACCAGCGACACGTTACCCGATCTGCCAGGCAGAAAGGGACACGGGGACACAGCAAATGATGATTGAAACGTCCGAATATTCCTGCGATGCGATTCGAGCCGATATCCCATGGTACTTGAATGGCACCTTATCGAACTCGGTGAAAATGACGATTCGCGAGCACACCGATCAGTGCGAGGCTTGTAAAGCGGATCTGGAAGCGCACCGCTTGATGCGCGACGCCGTCCTCGATCGCGAGCTAACGCCCATTGTCCCGCTAACCACGCCAGAGCAGCTTTTCGCCACTAATCAAGAGGCTCAACATCGGCGCACGATTGGCGGGCGAGTCGCGAACTGGTCGATGGCGCTTGCTGCGTGCGTCGCAGTTGTCAGTTTCGCCTTTGTCCTCTTGAACGACTCGTCAATGACGGCGGAAATCCAGAACCAGACCTTCGAGACGGCGACATCGCCGGGGGCGGCTGACGGAATCGACTATGTCCTGCGGCTTCATTTTGACGATGGTGTCTCAGCAGAGAAAAGAGCGGAGATCGCGGCAGGCCTGGCAGGAGCCATTCGTTGGACTGTCGATGATCGCGGCACCTATGAGGTTCACTTGCGACTGAGCGCGCCGTCATTAGAGACGCTGCAGGAATTCGAAGCAAGCGTTGGTTCGATGCCGGGAGTAGATTCGGCTGAATTCACCGCGCTGCAACTACCGATGAAGTAGCTGTCATGAGAACGCTAATCTTCCTGTTTTCGATCGTAATTCTTTCGTTTCCGCTGGTGGCGCATTCGGATGAGGCCCTGATGCCGGCGCGCGACATTCTTGTCACGTTTGAAAATGACACGGCAAGATCGGCGAGTGCGGGACTTGGGGCGCCCTACCAACACCGCAAGCGATACTCCATGGCTCGCCAGGTTCGGAGAGACGCAGCCGAGATCGCCAAAGAATACTCGCTGACGGCGATAGAGCATTGGCCAATTCGTTCGTTGTCTGTCTATTGCTTTGTCTATCGTGTCGCAGACGGGGCGGATCGCCAGCAGGTGATCGAGACGTTGAACAATGATGATCGCGTCGAATCAGCGCAGCCGTTGCACAGATTCGAGACGACCATGCGCCAGGGTGAGGCTTATGATGATACCTACGCGAACCTGCAATATGGCCTCAATATTCTCGGTATCGTCGCGGCGCATCGGGCAACCAGAGGTGCCGGGGTCCGCGTAGCGATAATTGACAGCCATGTCGACAAGCACCACGAAGATCTTCGGGGCCGCATCGATCGAGTGCAGGAATTCCTGGATAGCGGCAGCGCCGTCGATGAGGATCACGGAACCGCAATCGCCAGTGTAATAGGAGCGCGCTCGAATAACGCGGTGGGAATTGTAGGAGTCGCACCCGAAGCATCACTCGAGCTCTATGTTTCCTGTTGGAGCGGGGGTGAGCAGAAGCCGGCTGTTTGTGACAGTTTTTCGTTGTCGAAGGCGCTTGATGCCATGCTGGAGGACCCGCCGCAAGTACTTAACCTGAGTTTGCAGGGGCCGTACGATCCCCTGCTCGAACGGCTTATTGAAAAGGCTTTTGATGTCGGTGTGATTGTTATTGCGGCGGGTCACGTCGGTGCTGAGTCGCAGAAAAATTTCCCTTCTGTCATGCAGAACGTCATTGGCGTTGATACGACGCCGACGGAGGGGTTGGCGGTCAGCGCGACGGACAACAGGTTGTTTGCGCCCGGCGATCGAATACTCGTGGCGGTGCCAACGAATCAGTACGATTTTCGCTCGGGAAATTCGCTGGCGGCTGCGCACGTAACTGGAGTAGTCGCTTTATTGCTGGAAATTGCACCGGACCTTGCGCCTGACAAGATTGCGGGCATCTTGCGGCGCTCACAGGTTGGCGGTGACGGTTCCGTTGTATCGATCAACGCGTGCGCTGCGCTCAACCTGGCTGCAGCGGAGCGGCGCTGTGAAGACACGGCGTTTCGCTAGAATGGAATTTGTATTTTCACGACGAAACGAGATTTGGCACGTTCTGGTGTGCTGATAATGGGGACCGCTCTGTCCGTGTCATGGAAGCGAAAATCAATATCTGCCCAGCTCAGCGAGGCAGTCGCGCCAAGCTGCCAGTAGCTGTAGGCGCGGCCGGTCAGGTCGGAGGTGTCGTAGCGTCCGGCACCTGCGCCGAGACTCCAGATCCCGTCTATCGGCCACTCAGCGAACACGTCGATATTTGTAGACGACTGACCGGTGTTGTAGAGATCCGGAGAATAGGCGAACTCGAGCCACATGCGATCGTCAAAACTCGCGCCCAGGGAGTACTCCTCGTAATTGTAGTCTACGTTACCGGTTTGGCCTGGATACGTATACGCGACCGCTCCGACTGACATTTGCCAGGTCGACGAAATATCCATCGCATAGCCGAGATAGTAGTTGATCTCCACATCTCTTTTTCTGCTGGGCCCGTTTTGAATATCGACCGAAGATCCCCAGGCGCCAATGTAGAAACCGTTGTCGAAACTCAAGTCACCGCTGAGCTGAATCGACGGGTCACCGTCGCTTTGGGATACGCCACGCTTGACGTAGTCGCTGGTCAGGGCAACGTAGCCGCCGAATTCGGCTGCTGGCGCAGCCTGTCCCAACCCGGAGGCGAGAAACATGAATATCATCGGCAAAACACGTGATTTCATATCTAATGCCAGTTCGTTGTAGATTTGCCCTCAATTCTTGCACACTGTAACGGAAAACCACACTAAGTCGATCACTCGCCGAAAACTATCGAATTTCGTCATCATGTGAACGCCAATTACGAGTCAGCACTGGAGCCTTGTACGATGGACTTGAAGACATTTGTTGCCGTTTTCGGCACGGTATTTCTCGCGGAACTTGGAGACAAGACACAACTTGCCACTGTGTTGTTTGCAAGTCGGCCATCGGTAAGCCTCGTTACCGTATTTGTCGGCGCGTCCGCGGCGCTGATCCTCTCATCTGTCCTGGCCGTAGCCGCCGGATCACTTATCTCCAGCTTCTTAAACCCGCGCTACCTGTCCTACATCGCCGGCGCCGGTTTTATCGCGATCGGCTTCTGGACGATAATGCATGCGGCGTCCCAGTGAACAGGACTGACTCCGGACGCAGTTAGATCTTGCGAGGCTGACCACATATCGACACATACGAAGCATCCTTGGACGGTATCGTTGCACAGCTTTGTGACAGCGCCGATCCCTTGCATGCACAGCTGCTGAAAGAAGCGCAGATAGTCAAGTTTGACCAGGGCAGATTCGTGTTTCATGCGGGCGATCTGTGCCAGGCGTTCTTGCTGTTGCTTGAGGGAGATATACGGGTTCAGCTGACCTCTGCGAGCGGCAGGGAAGTCACGCTCTATCGGATTACACCTGGCGGATCTTGTATCTTGACGACGTCCTGCCTGCTGAGTCAGGAAGACTACCCAGCTGAAGCGATCGCCGAGTCCGACCTGGTTGCAGCCGCGATTCCGAGCGCTTTGTTCCAGGTCGCACTCAACCGATCGCAACGCTTTCGCTCGTTCGTCTTCAACGGTTTCGCAACCCGACTCAAGCATGTGATTTCTCGTATCGAGGAACTGGCATTTACCTCGATCGATGCGCGACTGGGCCGCGTGCTGCTGGAATTGCGCGAGAAGCAGGTTGAAAAAGTTACTCACCACGACGTCGCAATCGAGCTCGGGACTGCGCGCGAAGTTGTGAGCCGTCATTTGAAACGATTTGCCGACGAAGGTTGGGTCGAGCTTGGACGAGGCCGCATTACCGTCGTCGACCCTGTTGCCCTTCAGCGCATGATCGAATCCACGTTAGGTGACTGAGTCACTGAGAAAGGCGCAGATGTTCTTCAAAATCCTTGCTTGATAACAAACCTTTTTGAGCAAGGACTTAGGAGAAACATCATGACATTCAAGAACGAAGGCAAAGTTGACCGTATCCTGCGCGTGGTTCTCGGCCTTGGGCTGCTGAGCCTGGTATTTGTTGGGCCGCAGACGCCCTGGGGCTGGATTGGAGCAGTGCTACTTGTGACTGGCCTGATTGGAAACTGCCCACTGTATTCGATCCTGGGAATCAACAGCTGCAAGACCAAGCCCTGAAGCCATCCGGTTTCCTCTCAAGCATCGGGCCCGCAGCGTTTTCGCCTCAACCAAACTAGCGCGAACGGGCCCGTGCACTTCCCGTGTTTTAGCGACTTACAGGCGTTCTGGGGCGCGTGGGACGGCAATCCGGCCCCCGATATCAGAAAAAACTGTTGCAAATTCGTGTATATGTGCTACAAATGCACACATACACGAATTGTAGGTGTGAGCCGTGAGCATCAAAGAGCACGTCATAAAGAGTTGTCGCTACCTGTTATTGCCGGTTGTGCGCTTTGTTCTACGCCATGGGGTGACGGTCAATGAGTTCGCCGAGCTGACGAAGGATGCGTATGTGCAGGTCGCAAGAGCGGATTTTGGCATCGAGGGGCGGCCCACGAATAACGCCAGGGTTGCCATGTTGACGGGCCTCAGCAGGCGCGAGGTTGCGAAGGTTCGCGACCGCTTGCTTGACGGCAGATTGCCCGCGGAGGACAGCCAGGGAAACCGCATTTCGCAGATCCTCACGGGTTGGCATGTCGATGCGGAATTCATCGACGACAACGGCCAACCGAAAGTACTGCCTGCCACCGGACCAAAAGGAAGCTTGCTGCGCCTGCTGAAACGCTATGCGGGTGACCTGCCGCATGGGGCCATTCGCAAGGAAATGCGGCAAAGAGGATTGATTGAGGAAACAGCAGACGGCGGTTTTCGCGTGTTGAAGCGTGACTACGTTTTTTCTGATCTCGACCCCGATATGGTCAACCGAATGGGCGTCGCGCTACACGATCACGCGGCTACGCTCGAACACAATCTCAACGAATCGCGTCGGGCCGCACCGCGATTCGAGGCAATTGCCGACAACATAAGCATCAAGCCGTCCACCTACAGGGCCTTCCAGAAACTCGTTGAAGAGCGGGGGCTCTCGTTTCTCGAGGAGATGGACGGGTGGCTGTCAGAAAACGAACTCAACACATCGACGGACTCCAGCGCTCGCAGCGTTCGCATGGGCGTTGGTGTCTATCTCATTTATGACGAAAGCGAACAAGGATCAAGACTATGAATGCTCTCCAAAGAAATGCCACCGCACTACTTACAACAGCCATACTCGGCGCCGCCGGGTGTGGCGGCAGCAGCGGAAGCGATGGTGCGGTAACCTCGCCAACCCCACCGCCCACTGGCGGAATTACCCGAACGGGCGTTGCGGTAGGACCTATCACCGGCTTTGGCAGCGTGATCGTCAATGGCACGACCTATAACACCGACAACGCAACTTTTACGATCGACGGACAGGCTGCTACGCAGGACGATTTCTCGGTAGGTCAGGTTGTATTTCTGGAAGGAACTATCGATGACGATGGCACGAATGCCACCGCCACAACGGTTTCGTTTGACGACGCCCTTGAAGGGCCTGTGTCCAGCGTTGACAACGCGCTGAACCAGATTGTGGTGCTTGGTCAGACCGTGGTAATCACGGCGGCGACGTCAATTGACGACAGCTGCCCGGCAACGCTGGACGGTCTGCTTGCTGTCCCCGCGGTCGAAGTATCGGGTCTCGCCGATGCGAATGGCGATACTGAAGCCACCCGTATCGAGTGCCGCGACGCGACCTGGGACGGCGTCATGGAGGTAAATGGATTGGTAAGCGGCCATAACGGCGGCGCCATGACCTTCATGATCAACGGACTCGAAGTGGACTATAGCGCCGCAACCGTGGACAACTTCCCAACGGCAGGCGTTATTATCGACGGCGATCCAGTGGAAGCAAAGGGCACAGTGCTTAACGGCAATACTCTTGAGGCCACACGGGTCGAGTACAAAGGTAATCGCTTCGCTACTAACGATGGGGACTTTGCTGAAATCGAGGGCTTCATTACGCGGTTTGCGTCAGCGACTGACTTTGATGTCAGTGGACTTGCCGTAACGACCACGGGCACGACCACGTACGAGGGCGGCACGGCTGCGGACCTCGGTCTCAATCTGAAGGTTGAAGTTGATGGCAGCTTCAATGCCGCAGGCGTACTGGTCGCAACCAAGGTGGAAATCAAGTCCGCAACGGCAGTCCGTGTCACGGGCGACCTGGACTCGGTGTCCGGCAGCACCCTGACCATACTGGGCATTACTGTGAACACCGACGCTTTGAAGACGCGCTTCGAGGATAAGAGTGACGCTGATATTGATCCGCTGCGGGTTGGTGATCTCAATGCCGGTGACTACGTGGAGATTCGCGGGCAGGAGCAGCCGGTCGGCCAGATTACCGCAATGCTCGTCGAACGCGATGACCCGGACACGCGGACAGAGTTGCGCGGCTTCGTTGAGGTTGGCGGCAAGAATGAGCCCAACCTGACGGTGCTCGGCGCAACCATCGTCACCAATGGCGCGACCGTCTATCGCGATTCACGCGGCGCCAACGACATTGGGATGAGCGCCGTGGAGTTCTGGGCCGCAGTACAGGAAGGCAGCCTGGTCGACGCCCGTGGCACCGAGACCGGTGACACGACACTGGCGGCGACCGAACTTGAACTCCAAATGGACTGAGACATAGCGGAGCAAGGTATCCGGCACAGCGCGGCCGGATACCTTGTCATCCAGTTGGCGTTGCAATATTGAGCGGTATGCCAGGACGGTGCGCAGACTTAGGGCATCAATTGTGGGCCGAACTATTCGTCGATGGGCTTCCTAAAAAGGAAGCGGCTCGGATGACGGTCGACGATGTTCTCCTGAAACCCGCCAATAGAGTCGTCAACCATATGTCGGCTTGCATAAAAGTACAGAGGTGCGATGGGGTAGTCGTTGAGAACTATATCCTCGGCTGATCGCAGAATCCTGGCCGCGGCTTGCTGATTGTGATGATTCGCAGCCTCGGCCAATCGCTGGTCAAAGGCTGAGTTCGAATAGGCAGCAAGATTCTGTTCATCGCCAGACCGGAAAATGTCGAGAAAGGTCTGTGGTGCGTTGTAGTCGCCGACCCAGGCAAAACGCATGACGTCCCAGTCGTCGCGTTGCTCGCGGGTATCGAGAAAATACTGCCACTCTCGTTTCTCGATACTGGTATCGATTCCGAGCACGTCGCGCCACATTGAGGATACGGCAATAGCAATCTTTTCGTGCACATCACCGACGTCGTAGATAAGGGTGATTTGCAGCTTATTGCCGTCCCTGTAGCCCGCATCGCGATACAGCTGCAGCGCGCGTCGCTGTCGTTCTTCATGCGGCCAGTTCGCCCATTGATATGCAGCGCTATCGTAGCCACTGACGCCCGGCGGGACGACGCTGAAGGCGGGCTGGTCGCCGCGCCCGAGTGCGCTCACGATAGCTTCCCTGTCGATTGCCATGCTCAGCGACTGACGCAGACCCGCGTCGTCAAATGGCGGCTGCGTCATATCAAACGCCAGGTAATACATCGATAAGGATGCGGAAATGCGTGCATCCGCCCGTTCTGTGCGTAGCAATTCTGCGACCCATGCTTGCGGAATGTCATGGGTGATGTCGATCTCGCCCGAGCGGTACATGTTGAACTCGGAATTTGAGTCTACGACCGTGAGATAAGTAACGTCGTCGAAATAGACTGCGTCGGCATCCCGATAATACGGGTTCTTGCGTGCCTTGACGTTTGCACCAATATAACGATCAACCAGGACATAGGCGCCGTTGCTAATACTGACATCGCCCGTCTGATGCCGCGGAAAAGCCACCGGCAATGCGAGGAGGGCCAGCAAGTGACTCGCCGGTGTTGCCAGGCGAATTTCCAGTACCTGGTCGGATTTGGCGTCGAGTTCTTCTATTGCGTTCAACAAAGACCCATACGGCGAGAGCATCTGCGGGTCCAGGACTCGCTCTATTGCCCTGACGAAATCGTCCGCAACAACGGGGTCGCCATTGGACCAGCGGGCGTTGCTACGCAAGTGAAACGTATAGACCTTGGCGTCGTCACTGATGTCCCAGCGCTCGGCAACGCCAGGAGATAGTCCGCCAGCTGCATTTTCCGTTACCAGGCCCTCATAGGTGTCGACGAGAACAGTGAATGCGTGGACGTCTTCGGCCAATCCTGGATCCAGTGTTCCCGGATCTCCACCAATGCCTCGCACGAGCAAGCGTTCAGACTCGTTGCCCATTGCCGGGCCGCTATTGTCACTACAGGAGACCAGCACCAGCGCCAACAACAGCCAAAGAAAAGATGTTCGTTTATGCACGAAATTTCCACGATGTCCTGCTGGAGAATTGTATCAGCTATACCTTGACCCTGATGGTGCCTCGTGACGAACATATCACTCCTTTGCACTGCCATGTCTCGGCAAACCCTATCTTGTGAGCGCCCAATAGGGCTCTTCTCCGTCAGGTAAGCGAAGACGGTTTGCTCATTCAGCGCAATCAACTGAGATGGCGGCACTTGCCGGAAGTGCGGCGGGACGCTTGCGCGTCATCGCCAGCATCGAGGAACCCGCAGTCATCGAGCGGATTCTGGAGCATCTCGGCCATACGGCGGAGCCCGTCGATCCGGCGCATCCGAGCCGAGCGCCACCTAAGGGCGATTGCCTGGTCTGACCGCTGCGTCCTGTTCATCACCACCCGGGCCACCGTGCAGGGACGGGCGGGTGTTGGCTTGCGCCGTGATGCGCCGGCATTTTCGGGTGAAAGGGGAAGATTCACGCGCCTGATTGAAGAGGGCTCGTGCCGGCTCCGCCAGATGGCGGCCTCGATCTGCCGTCATCGGCATGAGGCAACCAGCCGATTGTTTGAGGATGGCTATTCGATCGTCGAAGTCCAGCAATTCACGGATACCGCCAAGTTAGCCACCCCTGATGTGGGATTTCCCGATGGTCTGACCCGAGGGAGGTCCCGATATGAAGCGCAAGCACTCTGGCGATTGTTAGAGTCGCAGGAATAGCTCTTGGGCCGCCTGGCGTGTGCCTGTCCCTATTGCCGCTACGAGCGATCTTCACATCCCATGTGAGACTCGCACACCCAGCAATTTCGATTGCTTCAAGCTAGCTGGAGTCAGTGCGTGGCACGCCCGCTATTCCTTTTGCCTCCAGAACAGTAGGCCGCTAACTAGCAAAAAGAGCGCTGCAAAAGCAGAAACGGCAATCACTCTCGCCCAGTCATGTTGATTTGCATTGAAATTTGAGCCAAAAATGGCTATTTCTTGTATCGAATGCTGACCCGTCTGCTGCTCCATAGCTCTTTGAAAATATTGCTATTCGCTTGGCTTGAGACGGGTCATTTTCAGGTTGCAAAAGTAGGGTCAATTCAGCATGCAAATCAACAGCCTTTTGGCCTGGCATCGATCTCAATTACGCGCATAGCTGCACGGTTTAGGCTTCAACCTCGCGAGTGCCAGTGGCTTGACCGAGGACGTCCGTCAAATGGAGACAATCGAGTTTCGAATCCATGGCAGTATCTTGTCGAACGAGCAGTCGCCTTCCTCCAGCATTCCGACAATGAAGCGCTCTCCCTCCTCAGCCGAAACATGCAGTTTCCATCCATTCAGGCGAAGGAAGACATCCGTGGCAAAGAAGGCGATGCGCTTGTTGCCGTCCAGGAACGCATGGTTGATGAGCAACGACTCGAACATGGCTGCTGCCATTTCCTCCAGGTGTGTGTAGTAGCCAGTTTGCGGGCGAAATAGAGCGCTTTCGAGAAGTCCCTGGTCGCGGATACCACGATCTCCGCCAAACTGCTCAATGATACGCTTCTGAATAGCCAGCACTTCATCAACAGAAAGAAACTGAACCGGGCTATTTGGCAAGGCGTTGGCCGAGCGCTGCGTTATCCTCGATCGAGTCCTCAAGGTGCTCCATTACCGCAGGGCGCATCCGTCGCTTGCGAACGTAGTCGCCAATCGCCTCCGTTAGCAGACCGGAAATGCTCTGATGCGACTCCTGAGCGAGTTCCTGGAGTGCCCTCCATTCGGACTGTTCGACCTTGGAACTGATTTTGATACTAGCCATGAAATGACTTTATCAAGCATTGTCAAGATTCGTCAAGACAACGCGACCTTCTTCTATCGTGGACGCTTTCAAAGGCCTGCATGCCGCCCAGCGAAAGTCCGACGACGGCATGCAGGGAATCGATATCGAGAACTTCCGTCAGAAGGCTATGTTGGCTCTCGACCATGTCGCCAACGTCGCTTACCAGCCGCAGCTGCGGCCTTCGTTCTGCTCTTTGAGATAGCCCATCAGCGGCTCGAAGTAATCGATGATCGCGGTGGCATCCATCTCGCGTGTTCCGGTCAGCTTCTCAAGCGTGTCCTGCCAGGGCTCGCTGCCGCCGGCTTCGAGCATTGCCCACAGCTTTTCGCCGGCTTCCTTGCTGCCGTAAACCGAACAGTCCGCCAGGTCGCCTTCGTGGCCGGCGACTTCACACAGCGCACGCTGGAACTGGAACTGCAGGATGTGCGCGAGGAAGTAGCGCGTGTAGGAGACGTTTGCCGGGACGTGGTACTTGGCGCCCGGATCGAAGTCCGCTTCGCTGCGCTCTACCGGTGCAGCAATGCCCTGGTACCTGGTGCGCAGTTCCCACCATGCGGCGTTGTAGTTGTCCGGTTTGATGTCGCCGGAGAAGACGCCCCAGCGCCACTCATCGATAAGCTTGCCGAATGGCAGAAACGCCAGCTTGTCGAGCGCCTGCATCATCTGTCGGTTGATCACCGCCTCGCGGCTTTGTTCGGCCGATTTAATCAGTCCGACTTCGGCAAGGTAGTCGGGTGTCATCGACAAGGTCACGGTGTCACCAATGGCCTCGTGGAAGCCAGAGTTGCGCGCCGTCCCAGAACATCGGTTTCTGATCCTTGTAGGCCCACTGGTAGTAGTTGTGGCCAAGCTCGTGATAGATCACACGCAGCTCGTCGTACGTCTGCTTGATGCACATCTTGATGCGCAGGTCGTCCTTGCCGTCCATGCTCCACGCGCTGGCGTGACAGACGACATCACGATCCACGGGCTTGGAGAACATCGAGCGCTCCCAAAAGGTATCTGGCAGACGATCCATGCCGAGGGATACGTAGAAGTTCTCGGCTGAGCGCACCATCTCCTGCGGCGAGAAGTCCTTGGTCTTCAGCGTCGTATCGACATCGAGATCCGAGGTGCCGGGGAACGGCTCCATGATGTCGTAGATGAAGCTCCAGCCCTGTGACCACATGTTGCCGAGGAGGTGTGCGGGTATCGGCTTATCCTGCGGCACCAGGTCGTTACCGTACTGCTCGCCGAGTTTGGCGCGAACGTGGCAGTGCAGCTCGTCGTACAGCGGCTTGACCTGTTCCCACAAGCGTGCCGTCTCTGTTTCAAACTCAGCCGCGCTCATGTCGTAGCCAGACTTCCACATCTCGCCAAGGTCGCCATAACCGAGTTCGTTGGCGCCCTCGTTCGCGATCTCAACGAAACGCGCGTAACGCTCGCGCATCGGCGGTGCGACCTTTCGCCAACCCACCCAGGCGTCCAGCAGCTCGTCATAGTTGCGACTTTCCGCCATTACGTCTTCCAGCTCAGGGAGGCTGCGGCAGCTGTTGCCCTTGCAGTATTCGCCGGCGCCGTACTCACCTTCCAGACCGGTAAGGATGTTCGCCAGCTCTGCACGCTTTGCCGCATCATCGGGGGCCGGCTCTTCGGTACTGAGCTTCAGCTTGTTGATGACGCGCTGCGTCTCCGGAGACAACTCCATACCGTTGTAAGCGACTGCCTGTTTGACCGTAGCACTGTGCCACTTGGCGTACTTCTGGCCGGCCTTCGACGCAAGTAGCGAGGTGTCATTGGTGATGTAGGTCGCATTCACCCATTGCGCTGCGGCCATCTCAAGGAGCAGTTCTTCATACTCCTCGTTAACGCGTGCCGCGAACTCGTCGGCGGACTCAGCAGGCCCGGCGGCAGCCGTATCGGCCTCCGGTGCATCCTGTGAACAGGCGGAAATAAGTACAGCAAGCAAAAGGCCTGCGGCCAGCTTCAATATGTGATTCATTTCAAATTACCCTTAGTGCACACCGTGCATGCCGCGTTTCAACAACGGCGATATCAATAACATGAATATGCCGACGCCAACGCCGACATACATCAGGAACTCAAACAACTGCGTGTAGGTCGCCAGCGCCGCAGCGGCATCCGCAACTTCACCGCCACTGGTGTCCACCGCGGCCAGCTTGCCGAGGCGGGTGGCAACGGTCTCTGACAGCGCGGTCGCAAGGAACCACGTGCCCATGCTGACGCCAACTACACGGCCGATGGACAGCTTGGTCACCGCGGACAGACCAACCGGGCTGAGGCAAAGCTCGCCGGAGGTGTGCAGCAGGTACGCAAGCACCAGCCAGATTGCGCCAACCTTGCCCGCCGCATCGGGGTTCTGCGCACCAATGACGAGTACGCCGAAGCCGAGTCCTGCCTGGATAATGCCGAGGCCGAATTTAACGGGCGTGTTCGGTTCCAGCTGGCGTTTGGCGAGCCAGGTCCAGAGCGCGGCGAATGGTATCGCCAGCGTGAATATGAACAGGGCGTTGAGAGAACCGAACTGCGCTGCGGTGACGGTGGCGCCGCCGACCTCGCGATCGACGATACGATCGGCAAACAGCGTCATGGAGCCGGCGGACTGCTCGAACAGGGCCCAGAACACGACGGTTGAGAGAATCAGCACCATCAGCACGACCGTGCGCCCGAACTCATGCGAGTTATGCGTCATGAAGCCGTAAACGACGAAGCCGATAATCAACACGATGGCGCCATACAGCACGTTCTGTGCCAGCGCCTCGCTGCCGGGGATGAAGTGCAGGTTCACCATGACCGCATAGATGCCGGCAATGACGGCGGTCGCGGCAATGGTGTAAGCCACCGTATTGCTGGCGTCACCCTTCTTGTAGACCATCGAGTACAGAATCAGGCCGACGATTGAGATCAGCAGGAACACGTTCTGCGTTGCGAGCACAACATGCTCGTGCTGCACCAGCCACCAGAAGATCAACAAAAACGGCAGGCTGATGATGTAGATGGCCCATTCCATGTTGATTGGGCCGAACACCTTCTTCGTCAGTTTTTCGGGATCCGACGGTTCTGCATGGCCATGCAGGAACTTCTGTCCCCACATGAACGTGAACAGTCCGATGATCATGCCGAGACCGGCGGCACCGAAACCGTATTTCCAGCCGTAGGTCTCGCCGAGCCAGCCACAAAGCAGCGTCGCCGTGAATGAGCCAATGTTGATGCCCATGTAGAAAATGGTGAAACCCGAATCGCGGCGCGGATCATCTCTGCTGTAGAGCTTGCCGACGATGGTCGAGATGTTGGGTTTGAGGTAGCCAACGCCCATCACGATCAATGCCAGCGCAAAGTAGAAGACATTAAGCGCCTGCGTATCCCTGAACATAATGGACTCAGTGAGCACCGTGCCGGCGGCTATAACCTGGCCGCTGGCAAGTGTCAGGTCATTCAGCAGGGTTGTGCCCGCAGCGTAGTTGACCGCCTGGTGCCCCTCCCAGGCCATGAGAATATGCCCGAGAGACAACATGATGCCGCCGAAGATAACCGACTTGCGCATGCCGAGGTAGCGGTCGGCGACGAGCCCACCGATAAGTGGCAGGGCATATACCAGGCCGGCATAAGCGCCAAGAACGTCGTAGCCGGCGGCATCAGAGAACAAGTGATACTTGGTTAAATACAGGAGCAGCAGGTATTTCATTCCGTAGAATGAAAAGCGCTCCCAGAGTTCGGTTGCGAAACAGACATACAGGCCAACGGGATGGCCGAACAACTGGTCGTCTGAATAGTTTTCAGCTACTTCGGTAGCGCTATTACTCATTATTATGCCCCCTGCTATCAGGCGAGCAATTAAACACCATTTCAGGCGTTACTTTCTACTTGTAAAAAGCCGCGACATGATGATGCCAAGCTCGTACAGCAGGTAGACGGGCACCGCGAGCAGGGTCTGGCTGATGACATCGGGGGGTGTCAGGAACATGCCGACGATAAATGCCATGAGGAATACGTAGGGCCGCGCCTTGCCGAGCTTCTCGGGCGTCGTTAGCCCGGTCCACACCAGCAGGACCGTCGCAACCGGGACTTCGAAGGCGATTCCGAACGCCATCATGAGTAGCGTGATGAAGCTCAGGTAAGCGGCGATGTCAGTCATGACTTCGACGCCCTCGGGGGCGATCGCAGTCATGAAGCTGAAGATCAGGGGAAATACGACGAAGTAGGCGAACGCGATGCCGGCATAGAACAGCACGATGCTGGAGGCCAGCAGCGGGAACGCGAAACGCTTTTCCTTGCGGTACAGGCCCGGCGCAACAAATGACCACACCTGGTACAGCACGATGGGCATCGCAATCACCAGTGCTACAAAAAACGTCAGCTTGAACGGTGTAAACAGTGGTGATGTCGGGTCGGTCGCGATCATCTGCCCGCCGGGCAGCACCTCAAGCAGGGGCCGCGCAATAATCTCGAAGATTTGTTTGGCAAACGGCAGCAAGACGACGAATACGCCCACAACCGCGGCTGACAGTCTGAGCAGACGGCTGCGCAACTCCACGAGGTGCGACAGCAGCGTGCCCTCGGCGAGATCTTCCTCTTCTTCGATGACCTCCTCGCTCACGCGTCCTTCTTCTCTTCGTCTTGGTCTTTGTCAGCGGCGGGATTGGGAGGTGTCACGACAGTTTCGTTGTCGGCGTTGTGTACAGGAGAGAAGGTGTCGTCATCCAGCGGGATGTGCATCTTCTTCGGATCAAAGCCCAGGTTCTTCTCAACATCGAGCTCTTCTTCGAGCTGCCGTTTCAGGGTGCGCGTCATGCGTCGTGCCTGGCCAATCCAGGTACCGATCTGGTTGGCTACCTGCGGCAGGCGCTTCGGCCCGAGCACGATCAAACCGATCATGCACAGCAGCAATATTTCAAAGAAGCCGACGCCCGACATAATCTAGGCCTGAATCAGGACTTGTGCTTGTCGCTGGTCTCTTCTGCCGGCGTATTGTCGAAGTCGGCGTCCTGCTTGGACTTGTCGCCGATCTGGTCGGTCTCCTGCTCTGCGTCGTTGACGGCCGAGCGGAAGCCCTTTACAGCGCTGCCGAGGTCGGAGCCCAGGGTGCGCAGTCGCTTCGTGCCAAAAATCGCCAGCACGATGACAAGCACGATCAATAGTTGTACCGGGCCGATGTTGGAAAACATGAATTCTCTCCTGAGGGGGGCGCAATTATGTTCATGATACGCCGCCAAACACAATAAAACCGTACAGGCGTCACACCGCGCCAGCTCTAACTTTCCAGCCAGAAAGTGACCGGACCGCTGTTTATCAGCGCCACCTGCATATCCGCGCCAAAACGCCCTGTCTCCACGACATCGAGGCGCTGCCGGCAGATTTCAAGCAACCGCTCGAAGTAATCCTGGCCTTTGGCAGGCGCTGCGGCCTTCGTGAAGCTGGCGCGCGTCCCTTTGCGGGTATCCGCGGCGAGGGTGAACTGTGGCACCAGCAGTAGTTCGCCGTTGATGTCCGCGAGACTCCGGTTCATGCGCCCCTCGTCGTCCGGAAACACGCGGTAACCAAGGATTCGCTCCGCGATGCGGGCAATGTCCTTGTGTTCATCGTCGCGGTGCACGGCCACGAGCACCAGCAGCCCGCGGCCGATCTTGCCAATGGTGTCACCATCCACGGAGACCGAGGCCTCGTTTACTCGTTGCAGCAGCGCAATCATTACTCGCCACTTCCTTCATATTGGTTTGTCGGTGGGCCTTTATTAATGCATCAAGCAGATACGAATAGCCACCCGGGCGGGCATTTTGCGAGAAGCTGCCGTTACCGGCCGCCGATACCGCCAGGGATGGCAGTTTGTGGGCTTCGGCCCACCGGCCGGACCAGGGACGGGTGGGCCCCGGCCGTGCGGTTGGGGCCCTTTTTTGTGTAAAACCCCACTGAAAGCCTCCTTAAGAGGCCAATAATATAAAGTAATCCCACTATGACACGTATAAGCGTGTTTGTGGGAACTATAGACACGAAGTGAGTCATAAGTGTGCCGCTAGTGGGGCGATCGACCCTCCATCACAGCGTTTGGAATTCCCGGAAGCGGCCAATACACTAGCGCAAACCAAGACAGCAACCACCCCGGGGAAAAGCATGAAGAGAAGGCAATTTGTTGGCGGCCTCGCCGCCGCAGCTGGTCTGGCCGCCTGCGCCAGACAGGAATCGGATTGCGGGGGGCAAGCCGGCAGCGGCGAAACCTTCGAGTGGTCGATGGTGACCTCCTGGCCACCGGCGTTCCCCGGTCTTGGCACCGGCGCAGAGAAACTCGCGGAGTCGATTACCGAGGCTTCGGGCGGCAGGCTGAAGATCAAGGTGTACGCGGGCGGTGAGCTGGTACCGGCATTCGAGGTGTTTGACGCGGTCAGCCGTGGCACGGTCGAGATGGGGCACGATGCCTCTTACTACCACAAGGGCAAGGTCGAGGCGGCGCAGTTCTTCGCCACTATCCCCTTTGGGCTAACCGCGACCGAAATGAGCGCCTGGCTGCACCACGGTGGCGGCATCGAGCTGTGGCGCGAACTGTACGAGCCGCACAACCTGGTGCCATTCATGGCGGGCAATACCGACACGCAGATGGGCGGCTGGTTTAACAAGGAGATCAACTCCATCGCTGACCTGAAGGGCCTGAAGATGCGCATCCCGGGCATGGGCGGCGAAGTCCTGCGTCGCGCCGGCGGCACACCTGTGACGTTGCCGGGATCAGAAATATTCACTGCGCTGCAAACCGGCGCCATTGACGCCACCGAGTGGGTCGGCCCGTGGAACGATTCGGCCTTTGGTTTTCACAAGGCGGCAAAGTACTACTACTACCCGGGCTGGCATGAGCCCGGTCCGGTGCTCGAGTGCATCATCAACAAGGATGCGTGGAATTCACTGCCTGCCGACCTGCAAATGCTTGTGAAAATAGCCTGCGATGCTGCGACCCACAACATGACGGCCGAATACAACTACAACAACGCCGTGTCGCTGCAGCAGCTGTTGAACAACCCTGATATCGAAGTACGCGCATTTCCCAAAGAGGTCATGGCCCGCTTCAAAGCACTGTCGGCAGAGGTTATTGATGAGTTGGTCGAGCGCGATCCGGCAGCGGCGAAGATCATGGCGTCGTTCGAGGAGTTCCGGCGCATCTCAACTGAGAATCAACGCATCGGTGTGGATGCGTTCCTGGCAACGCGCGACTAGCTGCCGAATATTTTCCCGGGCAGCCAGGTGGCGAGCTCCGGGAAGATCGCCAGCAATATCAGTGCGAGCACCTGGATGCCGACGAACGGAATCACGCCGCGGTAGATCTGTCGCGTTGTGACCTCGGGCGGCGCGACGCCGCGCAGATAAAACAATGCGAAACCGAAAGGCGGTGTGAGGAACGATGTCTGCAGGTTGATTGCGATCATGATGCCCAGCCAAACCGGGTCCAGCCCCATCGCCAGCAACACCGGACCGACAATCGGCACGACGACGAAAGTGATTTCGATGAAGTCGAGCACGAAGCCGAGCAGGAACATGACCAGCATCACGACGAGCATCGCGCCAATCACGCCGCCCGGCAGCGCCTCGAGCACCGAACGAACTGCGTCGTCGCCGCCATAGCCGCGGAACACCAGCGAGAACACTGACGCGCCGATGAGAATCATGAACACCATGCTGCTGATCTTCAGTGTGGAGCGCATGACTTCGCGAAGACGCTGCAACGACAGCTCGCGTTTCCACAGAGCCAGTAGCAAGGCCCCCATGCCGCCCACGCCAGCCGCTTCAGTCGGTGTGGCGTAACCGCCGAGAATCGAGCCGAGTACCGCGAAGATCAGCAGTAGTGGCGGCCCCAGTGCGCGCAGGAAATCGAGCAGCGATACCGCATCGCCTTCTTTCTTCTCATGCGCCGGCATTGTCTCCGGCTTCAGTAACGCGACAATGAGCAGGTAGCCGATGTAAAGAAACACCAGCATCAGCCCGGGAATGAGCGCGCCTGCAAACAGGTCGCCGACCGAGACAGTCTTCGGCGAGAAGATGCCCATCTCGAGTTGCGCCTGCTGGTACGCCGACGTCATGACGTCGCCAAGCATGACCAGGATGATCGATGGCGGAATGATCTGGCCGAGTGTGCCCGACGCACAAATGGTGCCGGTGGCGACCTCGGGTGAATAGCCACGCTTGAGCATGGTGGGCAACGACAACAGCCCCATTGTTACGACCGTGGCGCCAACGATGCCGGTGCTGGCAGCCAGCAGCATGCCAACAACCGTTACCGATATGCCGAGACCACCGCGTACCGAGCCGAACAGGCTCGACAGCGTCTCGAGCAGTTCCTCGGCAATGCGTGCCCGCTCCAGCGTGACGCCCATGAACACGAACAGTGGCACGGCCACCAGGGTTTCGTTGTTCATGATGCCGAACAGCCGGTTCGGCAGACCCATCAGCAGTGCGTCATTGAATACGCCGGCGAGCGTGCCGACAGCTGCAAACAGCAACGCGGTGCCGCCAAGCGTAAACGCCACCGGGAAACCCGCCAGCAACAGGACAATGACGCCGAGGAACAGTAATAGTGCAACCCATTCCACCGCTACCTCCCCCTTATGGTTGCGACGGAGCGCAACAACATAGACACACCCTGCAGGCCAACCATCAGCGGCATCAGCAACAGTGTGGTTTTCAGGATCGGCAGGAACGGGTACGGCAGGCCGCCGGATTCCCTGGAGGACTCCTGCATGGACCACGATACCGCAACGAAGTCCCACGCCATGAGCGCGAGGAAGCCGCACAGCGGCAACAGGAAGATGAGCACACCCAGCAGATTGACCCAGGCTTTGCGCGTCTCGCTGGCCTTGCCATAGAAGACGTCAACGCGCACATGCTCTTCGTCATGCAGCGTATACGCCGCACCCAGCATGAACACCACGGCATGCATCCAGGTGACCGATTCCTGCAACCAGATGAAGCCGAAATCGAACGCGTAGCGCATGACGACGACGACAAACATGATGATCACCATCGCGAGCGTGAGCCACGAGGTTGCCCTGCCGATGAATGTATTGATGCGGTCGAACGCGCCCAAGCCGCGACCTAGTGCCGCCAGAATGTCGGTGTGATGAGGACCAGCAAGGTGAAGATCTCGAGACGGCCGAGCAACATGCCGGCTATGGAGATCCACTTGCCGGTGTCGCTGACCGTCATGAATCCGGCGGATACATCACCGAGGCCCGGGCCGAGGTTGTTAAGCGTCGCGGCTACGGCCGAGAACGCCGTGACCTGGTCGAGCCCGGTGGCCATCATGAGCAGCAGCATAATGCCAAAGACAATGATGTAGACCGAGAAAAAGCCCCACACGGCATCCACGACGCGATGCTGCACCGCCTTGTTGCCGAGCTTGACGGGGATCTCTGCGCTCGGATGCACCAGCCGCACAATCTCGCGTACGCCCTGCTTGTAAACCAGCAACCAGCGAATGACCTTGATGCCGCCAGCGGTCGACCCGGCCGAGCCGCCGACAAAGCTTGCGAACACCAGCAATACCGGAATGGCTGCCGGCCACGCCGAGAAGTTCTCGGTGGTAAACCCGGTGGTCGTCGCAATTGAAACAGCCTGGAACACGCCGTTGATGATGGTCTCGTCGGCATTCGCGAAGCCGCGGTAGCTCAACAAACCCAGGCAGGTGACCAGGGATACGACGATCAGCATGAAAGCGTAAGCGCGAAACTCGGGGTCCTGCGAATAGTGCTTGATGGACACATAGCGCCAGGCAAAGAAGTGCAGCGAAAAATTGATGCCAGCGACGAACATGAAGAATATGGCGACGAGGTCAATCGCGGCGCTGTCGAAATAACCGATGCTCGCATCGTGCGTTGAGAAGCCGCCAATAGCGACCGTCGAGAATGCGTGGCAGATGGCATCGAACCAGCCCATGCCAGCTGCCGCGTAAGAAACTGCGCATGCAATTGTGAAGGCAAGGTACACATACCAAAGCGCCTTGGCTGTCTCCGTAATTCTCGGCGTCAGCTTGGTGTCCTTGACAGGTCCGGGGGCTTCGGCCCGGTACAGCTGCATGCCGCCAACGCCGAGCATCGGCAGTACGGCAACTGCCAACACGATGATACCCATGCCGCCCAGCCACTGCAGTTGCTGGCGGTAAAACAGCAGCGACTTCGGCAATTCGTCGAGGCCGGAAAGCACCGTCGCACCGGTTGTGGTCAGACCGGACATCGACTCGAACACCGCGTCGGTGAAGGACATGGTCAGTGAGTCGGCGAAATACAGCGGCGCCGCACCGAAGGTGCCAAGTACAGTCCAGAACGCGGCGACCACGAGGAAGCCATCGCGCAAGCGCAGCTCACGGCGCACGCGGCGCACAGGCAGCCACAGTAAAATGCCCGCCAGCAGCGTCAGGGCAAAGCCCTCAACGAATGACAACCACGCGTGGTCGTTGTAGATAAAGCTGATGATGATTGGCGGCAGCATGGTGAGGCTGAAGATCATCAGCAGCAAACCAAGAATGCGTTGTACGACGGTCCAGTTCATAGTCTCTTGTCAGACAAATGACACGTCGACCTGGAACAGCGTCTCCAGCTTTTCGATCTTGCGCCGGTCTGTCAGGAACATGATGACGTGATCATCTGTTTCGACGACGGTGTCGTGATGCGCGATGATTACCTGGTCGCCGCGCACCAGTGCCACGATGGCGGTGCCCTTGGGAAGGTCGATGTCCTCGATGGCGCGCCCGACAACCTTGGACTCCTCTTTGGTACCGTGTGCGATGGCTTCCATCGCTTCTGCAGCACCGCGGCGCAATGAGTGAACTTTGACGACGTCGCCGCGGCGCACGTGCGCCAGCAGGGAACCAATGGTTACCTGCTGCGGCGAGATGGCAATGTCGATGCTGCCAGCCTCAACGAGGTCGACATAAGAGGCGCGATTGATAAGCGCCATGACTTTGTGGGCACCGAGTCGTTTCGACAACATCGAACTCAGGATGTTGGCCTCTTCCGAGTTAGTGAGCGCACAGAAAACGTCGACGCTGTCGATGTTCTCCTCAAGCAGCAGCTCCTCGTCAGCCGCGTCACCGACGAGCACGATAGCCTTGTTGAGTTGTTCGGAAATGGCGCGCGCACGTTGCGGGTCGCGCTCGATAATCTTGACCTGGTTGGTCTGCTCCAGTGCCATCGCGAGTCGCACACCGATGTTGCCGCCACCGGCGATAACGACACGGCGCACGGGGTCTTCAAGGCCGCGCATCTCGTTGATGAAGACGCGTATGTCCTTGCGGTCGGCGATGAAGAAAACTTCGTCGCCTTCCTCGATGATCGTGTCGCCCTTCGGCAGCATGGCCTTGCCGTCGCGGTAAATCGCTGCGATGCGGCCCTCGGTGTTCGGAATGTGTTCCTTGAGGGTGGCGATTTGCTGGCCGACCAGCAGACCACCCTCGTCGGCTTTGACGCCGACCAGGCGCACACGGCCTTCAGCGAACTTCAGAACCTGTGACGCGCCCGGATAGAGAATGAGTTGTTCGATGTATTCGCACACCAGCTGCTCCGGGCTGATGCGCACATCGATCGGAATGGCCTCCTGCACAAACAGCTTGTCCGCGTTCATGTAATCGGCAGCACGAATGCGCGCGATCTTGGTAGGCGTATGGAACAGTGTGTAGGCCACCTGGCAGGCGACAATATTGGTCTCGTCGGTATCTGTCAGTGCAACGACGATATCGGCATCGTTGGCACCGGCGCGCTTCAGCACCTCCGGGTAGGCAGCGTGGCCAACCACAGTACGAATATCGAGCCGGTCCTGGAGTTCGCGCAGAACATCAGGTCGCATATCGACGACGGTGACTTCGTTAGCCTCTTCGCGCGACAGGTGATATGCCGCCGAAGACCCAACCTGACCTGCTCCGAGAATGAGTATTTTCATTGTTGTGGGTCGACCTCGGCACCGAGTGTCAACCTTACTTCACATGAGGTCAAGATTCGCATAGCTCAACACCAGCCATTTCGTGCCGGCGCCTTCAAAATTAACCTCAACACGAGCGTGTGCGCCCTGGCCTTCGCAATTCAGAATCACGCCATCGCCGAACTTCTTGTGTCGAACTCGCTGCCCAAGTTGTATGCCCATTTCCGAGCCTTTGGCTATGGAGCCCCCGCCGCTGCGTATTCTCGAGGTTTGCATGGGACGCGACACCTGCACGCGTGGCCGGATCTCCTCGACGTGTTCGTCGGGAATCTCGGAAATAAAACGTGACGCCTGTGAAAAATTGTCCATGCCGTGCAGTCGACGTTGCTCAGCGTGGGTTATGTAGAGTGTCTCCTTGGCTCGCGTGATGCCGACGTAGCAAAGGCGCCGCTCCTCCTCGAGACCCTGCGGGTCGGCGATGGAACGCTGGTGGGGAAACAGGCCGTCCTCCATGCCGCACAGGAACACGAGTGGAAACTCGAGGCCCTTGGCAGAGTGCATCGTCATGAGCTGCACGCAGTCTTCCCACGCATCCGCCTGTCCCTCGCCGGCCTCAAGTGCGGCGTGCGACAGGAATTCGTCGAGCGGCGACATTTCTTCGGCCGGATCCGGCTCGAAGCCCTTCGCCGCGCTCACCAGCTCGAACAGGTTCTCGACCCGGGTTTCGCCCTTCTCGCCCTTTTCCTTCTTGAAAAAATCGATCAGGCCGCTGCTGTGGATGACATGGTCAACCTTGTCGTGCAATTCGAGCCCTGAAGTTTCGCGCGCGAGCTTTTCGATCAGGGTCATGAACGCATTCACGGCGTTGGCGGCTCGCCCCGCGAGTTCATCACTGGCAACCGCACCAGCTGCGCGCCACATGGAGCAGGAATTGGCGCGTGCATAGCTGCGCATCACGTCGACGGTGCGCGCACCGATGCCGCGTGTCGGGCGGTTGACGATACGTTCAAACGAGCTGTCGTCGTCGCGGTTGGAGATCATGCGCAGGTAGGCAAGCGCATCCTTGATCTCGGCACGCTCGAAGAATCGCAAGCCGCCGTAAACACGGTAGGGGATGCGTGCGTTGATGAGCGCTTCTTCAAGTACACGCGACTGCGCGTTGGAGCGATATAGCAGCGCGGCGTCGGCGCGTGCATTGCCCTGGTCGGACCAGTCGCGCAGTCGGCCGATGACGAAGTCCGCTTCGTCCCGTTCGTTATATGCAGAGTAGACGCGGATCGGCTCACCGGTCGCGCCTTCGGTCCACAGGTTCTTACCCATGCGTTCCGAGTTGTTGGCGATGACTGCGTTCGCCGCGTTCAGAATGGTCTGCGTCGAGCGGTAATTCTGTTCGAGTTTGACCACGCGTGTGCCGGGGAAGTCTCTCTGGAAGCGATTGATGTGCTCGACACGTGCGCCGCGCCAGCGATAAATCGACTGGTCGTCGTCGCCAACAACAAACGGCACGGCGGTCTTGCCGGCGAGCAGACGCAGCCACGCGTACTGGATGGCGTTGGTGTCCTGGAACTCGTCGACCAGCAGGTGGCTGAAGCGTCGCTGGTAGTGCGCCAGCAACTCTTCGTTGTCGCGCCATAACTCATGTGCGCGCAGCAGTAACTCCGCAAAATCGACCAGGCCGCCGCGCTCGCACACTTCTTCGTAGGCCGCGTACAGCGAGATCATCTGCCGGCGGTTCGGGTCGTTGTCGTCGTCCAGGTGTTTTGGTCGCAGGCCTTCGTCCTTCTGACCATTGATGAAGTACTGGATCTCGCGCGGCACCCAGCGGCTGTCGTCGACCTCGAGACCTTTGAGGAGGCGCTTGATGAGTCGCAGCTGGTCGTCGGAGTCGATGATCTGGAAGTTTTGCGGCAGCCCGGCTTCACGCCAGTGACGCCGCAACAGGCGGTGCGCGAGGCCGTGAAACGTGCCGATCCAGAGATGATTGACCGGAATGTCGAGCAGTGCCTCGATCCGGCCGCGCATCTCGGCGGCCGCCTTGTTGGTGAAAGTCACGGCCAGCAGGCTCTGCGGCGATATGCCCTCCACATCGATCAGCCAGGCAGCCCGATGCACCAGCACCCGGGTCTTGCCGCTGCCGGCGCCGGCGATTACCAGCGTCGGCTCGGAAGGCGCCGTCACAGCGGCGCGCTGTGCGTCGTTCAGCGATTCAAGTATCGGGGTGACATCCATCGGAGGGTTGCGGGCGGCCGGCGAAGCCCGAAATAGTAACAAAGATGGCCGTCAGCGGCCTGCTATTAAAGAGCGCAAGGCGTCCGAAAACGAATCACCGCTTGCGTTGCGCAGTGTTGCTGAAGAGTTGGTGATCAGCCGCTGCTGCTATACTGCTCTGCATTCGGCGCACCAGACGCCGTACAACAACAAGAAACAGGGGTTTAACAATGTTAAGCAAAAACGCTATCGCGGGCGCATCGGCGCTCGTACTCACTTTGGCATGGTCGGGCGCTTTTGCCCAGGACGACGACGGCGCCATGCGTGTCGGACCCGTCGAGACCTTTACCTGCAATTACAACGAAGGCAAGGGTCCGGAGGATTTGGACAATGCCATCGAACAATGGACCAGGTTCATGGATGCCAAGGGCGTCAACACCTACGGTGCAATGACGATGACGCCGCACTATCACGGACCCGAGACGTTTGATATCGGCTGGATCGGCTACTGGACTGATGGCAACGCCATGGGCCAGGGGCTGGACATGTGGCTCGCCGAAGGCGGAGAGACTGCAGCCGCGATGTTTGATGTCATTACCTGTAACACGCACTCGGGCTTTGCTGTGACTGGTGTGAAGGCACCGGCATCTGAAAAAGCACCGGACACATCCGTTGTGTATTTCAGTGACTGCAACGTTAGTGACGACTCTGACTTCGAAACCATGATGGGCGGCCTGAGAAAATGGGCCGACTACATGACCGAGCAGGAGTACGGCAACGGCGTCTGGCTGATGTTCCCGGCGTTCGGTGATGGGAAGATGGATATGGACTTCAAGATGGTGACGTCCTACGAGTCGCACGCCGCGGCAGGCAGTGCCTGGGAAAAATACGGCAACGGTGGTGGCTGGATGAAGAAGAACGAGCTGATGGGCGACACGTTAAGTTGTGACACCAGCCGCGTTTATAACGCCACGACTCGACGTCGTATCGAGATGGGCGGCGACTAAACCCCTAGTAGGGTTGCCAGCGGATACCGAGCACGTACCGGTAGCGATCGTATGCCAGGCGTGTATCGGTTGACGCTGCGCCGCGATAGCTGGCCTCGGCAACGAGGCTCAGCGTAGCGGTCATATCGAAGGTCCCCATGACGCTACCGAAAGCAGACTCGTAGGTCTTCCTGCCTGCGATCGGGTTGTTGAATGCGAATGCATTCGGGTAGTCGTAGATACGATAAAATCCGCCAACGTCCAGATCAAAACGTGAATGCAGACGCCAGTGCAGCTCAAAGCCGTAGCTGTCGCGTGTGTAGTCGTTGTAACCGACATAGCGGTCGGTACGTTCGCTGCGCTCGTAGTCGAGTCCAAACCACAAATTGTCGGACAACCGTTGCCGCGCTGTCAGTAGGGCTGAAACATAGTCGTAACGGACGTTGGGGTTACCAACGCGCTGTGCGCCATCCAGGTCATAGGATGGACGGTCGCCATAGCGGCGGCTGTATTTTTCCACTTCGACGCGAAGCAAAGAAGTCTTGGTGAACTTGTACTGCGCATCCAGCCCGAACTCGAAGTACTCGTGATCGTACTCCGGCACCACGCCGGTCTCTTCATAGTTCCAGAGCTGGCCCTTGATCTTCATGCCAAAGGCGAGCCGCTTGTGTGCCTGGCGTGCCCGTAACTCCGGGCCGTAGCGCAGGTAGTTCATGCGGTCGTCGATGGGCTCGCCGCCGACGCTGCGTGGAATGCCGTCGTCGGGATCGTAGTAGACCTCGTCATTCTGGGCGATCTTGAATGCGCTGTAGACTTCGCGCTCACGATCGCCTTTCCTGCGTCGGTATTCATTGCCGAAACTGATCTCGTGCAGGTACTCGTTTGCATTTTCAAGCAGCTCGTCTGTGTAATAGCGTCCGGCCATGCGGTACGCACCGTAAAAGCCTTCGTACTTGAAGCTGTTGACGTTGTACTGCGCACTGAGGCTTACGGGCACGAACGTACCGCTCTGAACTTCGGGCGTGATTAGCGGCAGATTCGGGTCGGAGAAATCGATGTAATTCTGCGATGGGGTTCGATACACATTGTCATCGGTGCCGAAGCCGACGTGAGCCCGAAACTCCAGGTCGGCAAACTTGCGCTCGTCCTTGCGCTGCCGCTCAACCACACGCTCTTCTATGGGGTCCGGTTTCTGTACCGCCAGAACGCGCGCAATCGCGACGTTGGCATACTCGGCGAGTTTCTCGTTGTTCTGTTGATCGCGCACGAGGCTGAACCAGCGCAGCGCTTCCTCGTGCTGGCCCAGTGCAAACGCGTTCAGGCCGAGGCTGTAGTGCGCCGCATCGCGCAGCTGATTCGAGGTGAGCGCCAGCAGCAGCTCTTCCCGAGCGCGCAGGTGCTGACCTGCACGGTAGTGGGCCACGCCGGTGTTGTAGTGCAGCAGCGGCGTGTCGAGGCCGGCATCAGCGGCTTGCTCGTAGCGCAACAGGGCGGCCCAGTAAAGGTCACTGCGGAACAGGCGGTTGCCGTCTTCGAAATAGTCCTGGGCCGTGTTCATTGCCACGGCGGGGGCGGCAAGAAGGGTGGTCAACAGCAGCACCCCGACCGCAAGAGCGGTGGTCAGGACGGCATTCTTGGGGGATTCGTGCATTGCTGAGGGGCCCGGGAAGTCGCTTGCGTTATGTAGAGTTGCAAGACTACCGGCTCGCCGCGTCTAAAAACATGACGTGGCGCATAAAAATCGCCCCCAATGCGGTCTAAATCAGCATAAATCAGACGTCGTCGTCGTCCATGTCGATCGTCATCGTCATCCTCGTCATCGTCGAATTCATCCTCGTCGATGTCTTCTTCGTCCTCGAAGTCGTCCTCTTCGTCCATCTCTTCTTCTTCGTACTCGTCATCGTCACGGTCGAAGCCATCGTCTTCTTCCTCGGACTCGTCTTCGAACTCGTCCTCGGAATAATCGTCGTTCTCGCTCTCGCTCTCATTCTCGTCGTCCGACTCGTCGTCTTCCCAGTCGTCGTCATCGACGTCTTCCGGTCCACGCATCGTCGTCATAGAGTTATCAAACTCGAACTCATCGTCGAACACGTCCATGGTCACGTCGAGATCATCCAACTCGTCATCCGCTCTTGCGGCGACCGGAAACAGTGCCAGACAGCTGAGTGCTGTTGCCACGGTAAAGATCTTGAAGCCGTTCATATCTGCTACTCCCTCAGGATATATCTACGCGCAACCGGAACTCCCTGTCACGGTCATTGTGTTGCAGGCGAGCCAGAATTTCGCCGCCGGCGGGTGTTAATGCAATCAGTTTAAGTGGCAGGCGGTTCTTGCCGGCCGTCAGGCTGGTTTCCCAGCTGATTTCCTGCTGTCCCGGGAAACCCGCGAGCTCGATGCCGTCCGGCAAGAGTACGGTCAGCGTTGCTCCGTCCAGTGCGTCGGCGGAGGCGAACACCAGGTTCACTGTCCTCGGTTCCTCGAGCGCCATAGTAATGCCCGGGATAGTCGCCTCTGCCTGTGGCATCGACGGTGTGGTGAACAGCACGCCACTCATCACCCAGATCGCCAGGCTCGCCGCAATCGCGGAACCGAAACCGGTCAGCAGCCAGCGCTTGCGCTGGCGCTTGACGCTCGCTTCTGCGGCGCGCGCTATCGCCTGGTCGAAGAAACCCGTCGGCGCTGCGGGCGCCGGGTAGTCTCTCAACAGGTCTTGCAGCTGTTTGTCGTGTTGCTCATTCATCGTAGTGTTCCTGCCTGTACCTTAAAACGACGCCTCTCAGGAAAAGGTTCCATCGGCAATCAGTAATTCTTTCAGCCGGGCCCGCGCGCGATGCAGGCGGGACTTGACCGTCCCCACCGGCACGCCCGTAAGTGTCTGAATTTCAGCCAGTTTATAGCCCTCGGTGTCGTGTAGCAGCACCACCAGGCGATGCTCGTCACTCAACTGGGCCAGGGCGGCCTCCAGGCTCTCTATTTGTTGCAGCCGCTGCTGGTCCTTTTCGGGGTTTTCCTTGCCGGCGAGCTCCGCTATGCCGCCAGGGAGCTGGCCTTCCTCGACAAGCCGCATGCGCTGCCGCTTGTAGCGGCGGTGATTGTCGACGAAGAGGTTATACATAACGCGGCTCAGCCATGAGCCCGGCTCTTCGATGCGCAGCAACTGGTCGAGCTTGCCGTACGCCTTGATGAGCAGCTCCTGCAACAGGTCCTCTGCTTCGGCCTTGCTGCCGGTCAGGCGCCAGGCGAGACGGTGCAGCCGCTCGAGATGCGGCCGCATCAGGCGCTCAAAAACAGCGTTGTCGTCGATGCCACTCATGGGTACCGGAGTCTAGCGGACCTTTCAGGGCATTGCTTTCATCTTCGTAACATATTGATTTGAATAAGGAATAAAAAGGTCAGGAAACGGTCAGCAAACGGTCAAGCCAAATCCCGGCGTGCTCAGCAGTATGCGCTCCACACGGCGGCAATGGTGCTGTCGAGCAACTGGAGAACGACAATGAATGATCTTGAAACAGCAGTAGACAATGGCGTCAACGTAGCGGCCCTGCTTGGTGCGCGCGAAGCACTGACCGCCGCCCCGGAAGCCGCCCGCTTCGTCTGGCGCACCGTCAGCGAATGGAAGAGCGGTACGCACACTGAATCCCGCGTAGAGCGCTTCTTCGGCCTCGGTGAAGAGCAAAGCCATGTCAAGAGAGTTTAAGTACGACACGGACCACCCCGAAATCTTCGCATCCGAAGACAACGGCGCGACGCCGGTCGAGATGGTGTTGGTCGGCCTCGCCGGCTGCCTGACCGCAGGCATTGCATCGGTGGCAACGCATCGCGATATCAAGCTGCATTCAGTAACAGCAACGCTCGAAGCTGACATGGACATACAGGGCATCCTCGGTATTGACCCGGATGTGCGCAATGGCTTCAACAGCATTACCGTTCGCTACCAGATCGATGCGGATGCCTCCGCAGAAGACATTGCCGCACTGGTCGCGCAGTCGCAGAAACGTTCCGCCGTGTTCGACATCATCACGAACCCGACCAACGTCAACGTTGTTGTAAACCAGTGAGCAACTTCGCTCACATCGAAGACCGCCGTACCGGCGCCGTTGACGTCGTTGTCATCGGTGCCGGTCACGCCGGCCTTGCTGCAAGTTACCTGCTGTCGCAAAACAGTGTGGACCACGTTGTGCTGGAACGAGGTGAGGTGGCGAACGCCTGGCGTAAACGTGGCTGGGACTCACTCAGGTTGCTAACGCCAAACTGGCAAACGCGCCTGCCCGGATTCCAATACGACGGCGACGACCCGGACGGCTACATGGGCTCCGCGGAGCTGGTGAGTTTCATGCAGGACTACGCGCGGCGATCAAACCTGCCCGTATTCGCCAACACCACCGTGACTTCTGTGAGCAAGCCGGACGAGCGCTACCGGATAGAGACGGGGCGCGGCGTATGGACGGCCAAAGCTGTTGTCATCGCCAGCGGCGCCTGCAACCGGCCAATCGTGCCGGCGCTCGCGCAAGACCTGCCACAACACATCACTCAGCTGACACCGTTTGAATACTCGTCCGCCGAGAAAATTGAGCCCGGCGGCGTACTGGTTGCAGGCGCGTCAGCGACCGGCATGCAGCTTGCCGATGAACTGTCACGTGCCGGGCACGACGTAACAATCGCCGTCAGCGAGCATGTGCGCATGCCGCGACGCTACCGCGGTCGCGACATTATGGACTGGATGCATCGTTGCGGAATCCTTGGCCAGTCCTCCGCAGACGTTGAGGACCTGGCGCGTGGTCGTCGGTTGCCGTCAGCGCAGCTCGTGGGAAGCAAGGAGAGACCCATTCTCGACCTCAACAGCCTCGCCGAACAGGGCGTAACGATTGCCGGGCGGCTAATGAGCGTAGCTGGCACGGTTGCACAGTTCTCGGGATCGTTGCGCAACGTTTGCGCGCTTGCCGACCTGAAAATGAAGCGCCTGCTGCGCTCAATCGACCAGTTCGCCGATGCAACTGGCGACACAACAACTGCTGAGACCTTCCCCGATACACGGATCGAAGCATCTCCGCCCCTGACCCTGGATCTGACCGCCATAAAGACCGTCATCTGGGCGACCGGCTTCCGACCGGACTACAGCTGGCTCGACCTGCCGGTGCTGGATCAAAAGGGTGCGCTACGTCACGACGGCGGTGTCGTGGATTTGCCGGGTCTCTACGTGCTGGGGCTGCCGCTCATGCGCACTCGCAAGTCGAGCTTTATCTTCGGTATCGAGGACGACGCGCGTTACGTAACGACACACATCAACAACTATCTGCACAACACAGAAAGGAGCAATCGCAATGTCATTTATAAGAACGATTCCAGCGAAGCAGGCTACCGGCGCAGCGCGTGACATGTACGAGCGCCAGCAGGAGCACTGGGGCTACGTACCAAATTACGCGAAGGACTTCAGCCATCGTCCCGAAGTGATGGCGCGCTGGGGCAAACTGCTTGCCGAGCTACGCCGCCCGGTGAGTGACTATCGATTCGAGCTGGTGACCTTCGTTGCGGCGCGCGCATTAAAGCACTCGGCCTGCTCACTGGCCCACGGTCGCCTGCTTGCCGACATGATCGGTGCGGACAACGTCGCTGCCATCGCCGCAGGGCGCGAAGCCGCGGTGCTGTCCGCATGCGACGCCGCTATCGTTGAGTTTGCGCGAGCTGTCGCAGTGGACGCCACCAGAACGACCTCCGGCCAGGTGGACGCGCTGAAGCAACTGCATGGACTGAGCGATGCGGACGTTTTCGATATTGCAGCGATTGCAGCAGGGCGTTGCTTCTTCTCGAAGCTGCTCGACGCACTGGGCTCTGAGCCCGATGTCAGCTTCATGAGTTTCGACGCTGATATCCGTCAGCTGCTGACCATTGGACGACCGATCTGTCAGCGCAAAGCGGAGCTTGTCGCACCGTTATACGAGACGGCCATTTGATGTAGAGTCAGGCGACATCGCCTGAAAGTCGAAGGAGCCCGGGATGTTGCGATCACTACTCGTTCTGGAATCGCGACAAGGAAGAACAGGAGTTGCGCGGCTACATTGCGGAGCCGCAGAAAGTTACAACGCGGCCGACCTGAGCTTCAGCGCAACCGTTACGGTTGTCTTCGAGCTGGCTGACTAGTTGAGTTGTAACTGCACCAGGAAGTAGTGGTCGACCATCAGCGCGGCGAACAGGATCCCAAGGTAGTTGATGGAATACTTAAAGGTCTGCATCGCGAGGGCGAGATTCTCGGGGTCACGCATCATCGCGACAGCGTAGTACAGGAAGCCAGCACCGAGTCCCAGCGCGGTCAGCAGGTACAGCAGCCCACTCATTCCTGTCAGGTATGGCACGATCGTGATCACAACCAGCAGGATGGTGTACAACAGAATGCTGATACGCGTGTAAGCCTCGCCGTGGGTCACCGGCAGCATGGGAATGCCGACCTTGGCGTACTCTTCCTTGCGTGCAATGGCCAGCGCCCAGAAATGCGGTGGCGTCCAGACGAATACGATCAGGAACAGCAGTAGTGCATTGCTGTGCACTTCGTTGGTAACGGCGATCCAGCCGAGCACCGGCGGGGCGGCACCGGCAGCGCCGCCGATGACAATGTTCTGCGGTGTCGCGCGTTTCAGGTAGACGGTGTAGATGAGTGCGTAGCCGATCAGCGATGCAAACGTCAGTAGTGCCGTCAGCGGGTTCACCAGCAACCACAGGATGATCATCGACAGGACGCACAGCACAGACGCAAACATCAGCGCCTTGCGTTCGGTGAGCCGGCCCTCCGGAAGTGGCCGGCCGCGTGTGCGTAACATGTGAATGTCGATACGCGCATCCAGCACATGGTTGTAGACCGCCGCGCTGGATGCGGCCAGGCCGATTCCGAGCGTGCCAAACAGCAGCGGCGCGAAGCCAGGCCAGCCCGGCACCGCGAGGAACATGCCGACGACGGCAGTGAACACGATCAACATGACAACTCGCGGCTTGGTCAGCTCGTAGTAGTCACGCCAGTCTGTATGTCGTTCGAGGCTAATACTCATTACTTCTTTGTCCTGGTTCCTGCTCAGCCGATGCGCGACAGCTTCAAGAGGCGCTTGATGTCACTGACCACGTCCTGCGGGTCGACGTCCGGCGAAAAATACAACACCACGTTACTCAATGGATCAATCAGGTAAAGGCCGCCTGGCGCAAGCTGCTGCGGCTTCTTGTCACGCAACAGCCCTGACAGCTGCTCATCCCTGATGACGGCGAGCCCCTTGTGCTCAGCCTCAATAAATACTGTATCCGGCGGCTCGGCACCGTGCAAGAAAACACGCTTTACGCGGTCCATTTCACGACCGATCATGAGGCGCGTCTGCCGCAACGCGTACAGCGATTCGCGGCAGCGCTCATCACAGGCCTCGTCGTTGGCATACAGCAGCACCCAGTGCTCCTCGGTCTGCTGCAGCAGCGGTGATTCCGGCAGGACGTCACGAATCGCAACGATGGGCTCCAGCAGCTCGCCGTGGTTGGTGCGCCCCTCCGGCTGCAGCGAGGCTCCCTTGAAATACAACAGAAATGCGAGCAGCAGCGGGCCGATGAATATCGCTGCGAGCAGCAGCAGCTGTTTGCGGCCTGCAGGCCGTGGTACGTCAGTCACGCTCAAAACCCTTTTTTCGATAGTTCCAGATCAACAGGCCCGCCAGCATTGCGGCCATCGCCAGCCACTGCAGTGCGTACCCAAAGTGCCGATCCGGCCCCAGTTTGTTGGCCTGCCACTCGCGCGCAAAACCAAACTCGTTCTCCGCGTCGAGCAGCAGCACAAACGGCTGCACCTCGCGCCCCAGTGCCCGCTCTACTTCCTCGTAGCTCGGGAACAGTGCGGTTTTTGGCCAGCTGCCACCGTCCTGGAACGCGTCGCCCATCTTCATGCCGATGCGTGGCAGTCGGCCCGCGCGGCCGAGCACCGTGACGCGCTGCTCTGGCAGCCGCAGTTGTTCCGTATCGATGCCAGTCTTCAGTTTCGGCACCCAGCCGCGATTCACCAGCAGCAACGGTTCGCCTTCTCTTACCAGCAGCGGCGTAATGACGTGGTAGCCAAGCTGGCCCTGCAGCACCATGTTCTCTATCAGCACCTGCTGCCCCGCATCAAAACGGCCACTGACTTTGAGTTGCTGATACGGCCTCGGTTCCATGCCATCGGACCATGTGGCGAAACCCGTTTCGATATCGAACAGTGCGTCGTTTCGTTGCTTCTCGAATCCGCGACTGAGCTGCCAGCCTGACAGAACGACGAACAGCAGTACGAACGCCCCGCCGAGTGCGTACGGGGTCCAGTCTGGCAGGCGGTTTTTTGTCGTTGATTCCATCTATAATGCGGGCATGAAAATTATCGTATTGCTGTTGCTGGCGGCCATTGTCGTCAGCCTGGGGTCGGGCCTTTATTACCTGAGCCGTGAAGATCACGACTCAGAGAAAGTGCTCAAAGCGCTCCAGGTCCGCGTTGCTTTGTCACTGCTGTTGATTCTGTTCCTCGTCGGCTCCTACTTCTTCGGCTGGATTGATACGCCGGCCCGCTGAGCAAAACGGGCGCCAGGGCGCCCGTTTCACGAGTTTGTCCTGCCGCGGCCTGGCGGCTGCCAGCCGCTACATCCAGTAGACGAAAACGTACAGGCCTACCCAGACGACGTCGACAAAGTGCCAGTACCAGGCGACCGCCTCGAACGCAAAATGCCGGTCAGGGGTAAAGTGTCCTTTCATCACCCGGAACCAGATGATCGTCAGCATGATGGCGCCGATCGTCACATGCATGCCGTGAAAACCGGTCAACATGAAGAAGGTCGAGCCGTAGATGCCGCTCGTCAGTTTCAGGTTCAGGTCGTGATAGGCGTGCACGTACTCAACGCCCTGCAAATAAACGAACGCGAAGCCAAGCAGGAAGGTCGCTGCCAGGAACACCTTGAGCATGGTGCGATGACCTGCGATCAGCGCGTGATGCGCGATCGTGACGGTGATCGAGCTGGTCAGCAGCAGTGCCGTGTTGATCAGTGGCAGCCCCAGCGGCCCCATCGTCTTGAAGTCGCCGCCGACACCAGCCGGGCCGTTGGTGGGCCAGGTGGCTTCGTAGCCGGTCCACAGCAGGTAATTGGTAAAGAAGTTGTTGCTGTCACCGCCCAGCCAGGGAATGGACATGTTGCGGGCATAGAACAGTGCGCCGAAGAATGCGGCGAAGAACATAACCTCGGAAAAGATGAACCACATCATGCCCTGCCTGAACGAGGCATCGACCTGCAGGTTGTACATGCCGTTCTGGCTCTCGCCAACGACGGTACCGAACCAGCCGGTGATCATGAAGATCATGACGGCGACGCCCCCCATCATGACCCAGAAGCCGGTTTCGGAGCCGTTGAGCCAGCTGGATACGCCGACCATCAGGAACAGCAGCCCAACTGATCCAACGATCGGCCAGTGGCTGCCATGCGGCACGTAGTAGTGGTCTTCTGTGTGTTCCATGTCGTTCAGTTCCCCAAAAAAACTATTCAGTCGTTCGCGGTTACACGAACGGTATCGTAAAAGGTGTACTGCAGTGTAATTGTGTCGACGTATTCCGGCAGGTCAGGGTCGATGATGAACTGCAGCGGCATCGCGCGTTCCTCGTTCGCCTGGAATTCCTGGCTGGTGAAACAGAAACACTCGATCTTCTGGAAATGCTCGGCGGCCGCCACCGGGGCGACGCTGGGCACAGCCTGGCCGATCTTGTGCTCGTCCGTCAGGTTTTTTGCAGTGAAGGTAGCAAAGTACATCTTGCCCGGGTGCACCACCATGCTGTCCGCATCCGCCGCGAAGGTCCATGGCGCAAACTCGTTGAGCTGCGTGTTGAACTCAACGCGAATCTCGCGCGTCAGGTCGGGTGCTTCTGTAACCACCAGCGCCTGTTCATTGGTGCGGCCAGCGAAGCCGGTGATCTCGCAGAACACGTCATACAGCGGCACCAGGGCGAAGCCAAAGCCGAACATCGCGACGGTCAGGAGCAGCAGTCGTCCAACAAGCGATGCGTGCTGATTCATCGCAGTCCGCTCATGACGATGAAGCCAATATAAAAGACGACGGCAACCAGCGCACAGATAATGGCTGTGCGCCGGATGCCCTTACGCGTCTTGTCATCGAGCGCTGACACTAATGCGCGCTCCTCACGGGCATCTCGGGAGCTTCATCAAACGTGTGGTACGGCGCCGGTGACGGCACGGTCCACTCGAGGCCGTAAGGCTTGTCCCAGACTTCCGCCGTGGCCTTCTCGCCCTTCTTCGCGGTGAGCAGGACATACACGAATATCAGCTGCGAGAGGCCGAAGCCGAAGGCGCCGATGCTGGCCATGAAGTTGAAGTCAGCAAATTGCGTCGAGTAGTCAGGGATACGACGCGGCATGCCGGCCAGGCCTAAGAAGTGCATCGGGAAGAACGTCAGGTTGACGAAAATCGTCGACAACCAGAAGTGAATCTTGCCGGCTGTTTCGTTGTACATGTGGCCGGTCCACTTCGGCAGCCAGTAATACGCGCCTGCCATGATGGCGAACACGGAGCCCGGTACCAATACGTAGTGGAAGTGCGCGACGACGAAGTAGGTGTCGTGGTACTGCACGTCGGCCGGCGCGATGGCGAGCATCAGGCCGGAGAAGCCGCCAATGGTGAACAGGAACACAAAGCCCAGCGAGAACAGCATCGGTGTCTCGAACGTCATTGCGCCTTTCCACATGGTGGCGACCCAGTTGAATACTTTCACGCCGGTTGGCACCGCGATCAGCATGGTCGCAAACATGAAGAACATCTGTCCGGTCAGCGGCATGCCCACCGTGAACATGTGGTGTGCCCAGACGATGAACGACAGGAACGCAATTGACGCAGCGGCGTACACCATTGAGTCATGACCAAACAGCGGCTTGCGAGAGAACGTCGGGATGATCTCCGAGACCACGCCGAATGCCGGCAGGATCATGATGTAAACCTCGGGGTGACCGAAGAACCAGAAGATGTGCTGGAACATGACGGGGTCACCACCGCCCGCGGCGAGGAAGAAGCTGGTGCCGAAGAACTGGTCTGTCAGCAGCATGGTGACCGCACCGGCGAGTACCGGCATCACGGCGATCAACAGGTAGGCGGTAATCAGCCAGGTCCAGACAAAGATCGGCATCTTGATCAGCGACATGCTCGGTGTGCGCATGTTCATGATGGTGACGATGACGTTGATGGCGCCCATGATCGATGACAGGCCCATGAGATGCACCGAGAACACCAGGAACGGGAAGGCGTCGCCGGTCTGCAGTACCAGTGGCGGATACATCGTCCAGCCACCGGCCGGAGCACCGCCCGGCATAAACAGGGTCGAGCCCAGCATGCCGAATGCCACTGGCAGGATCCAGAATGACCAGTTGTTCATGCGCGGCAGCGCCATATCCGGAGCGCCGATCATGAGCGGGATCATCCAGTTGGCGAGGCCAACGAACGCCGGCATGACCGCACCGAATACCATGATCAGCGCGTGCATGGTCGTCATCTGGTTGAAAAATTCCGGATGCACGAACTGCAGGCCGGGTTGTGCCAGCTCGGAACGAATCACCATCGCCATCGCGCCACCAACAAACAGCATGGTGAGCGCGAAGATCAGGTACATGGTACCGATGTCTTTGTGATTGGTTGTGAACAGCCAGCGCTTGATACCTTTCGCCGGTCCGTGGTCGTCGTGCGCTTCGTGCGCGTCTGCTACGGCAGTTGTCATAGCCTAAATCTCCAGTTAATTCGCTGTCGCGACGGATACGTCGCTTTCATTGCGGCTGTCGACCCACGCCTGGAAGGCGTCGGGTTCAACAACTTCGACAACGATCGGCATGTAGCCGTGATCCTTGCCACACAGTTCGGCGCATTGGCCGCGGTAGGTGCCAACCTGTTCTGCGCGGAACCAGGTTTCGTTGACGATGCCCGGAACGGCGTCCTTCTTGATCGCCAGTTCAGGTACCCACCATGCGTGTACCACGTCGTTCGATGTCAGCAGCAGGCGGACCTTCGCGCCAACCGGCACGACGACCGGCCGATCAACCTCAAGCAGGTAGTTGTCAACTTCCCACGGGCTTTTCTCGGCGTCGAGGCGGCGGGCCTCCAGACTCGTGCGGGCCAGGCTCGAATAGAACTCGACACCTTCGTCCTGGTAGCGGTAATGCCACTTCCACTGGTAACCGGTCGCTACGATCGTGAGGTCGGGGTCACGCGTGTCCTCGAGTTCGATCATGGTTTTTGCAGCGGGAATAGCCATTGCCAGCAGGATGACAACCGGAATGATCGTCCAGATAATTTCTGCCGCGGTGCTGTGCGAGAATTGCGCCGGTTTGTAGCCGGCAGCTTTGCGGTGGAATATCAGCGACCAGATCATTGCGCCGAATACGACGACACCAATCCAGACGCAGACCCACAGCACGATCATGTGCAGCTCGTATGTCTCAGCGCTGAGTTCCGTTACGCCCCTTGGCATGTTGAGTTCCCACTCGGCAAAAGCCGAACTTGCGAACAACAGACCGAGCGCGCTCAAAAGCGATTTTCGAATCATTTGTGTTTCATCCTGCGAGGCCGCGCAGGACCTCTTTGTTGTGTTACCAGCGTACCGATAGCCGCTCACGATCAAGGCGAGCTGCAGATAAATAAGTGGCAGGTGGAAAAAAGCATCCGAAGTTTACTGAAAGCGATAGCTGTCTGCAATGACACGCGAGTGGCAGCGACGTCATTTAGTCTTTTATTAACAAAGGCTTAAGTAAGGATCGGAAAAATTGTAACAACTCACAGGTCGGCGCCCGGAAATCAGCCTCGGCGCAGGCCGATTTTGCCAGCGTCAACGCGATACTCAGAAGCCGTCGCGGGCTCACCCCTGCCCCAGCAATGTGCGTACACAAGTTCGAATCCCAGCTCGAATCGATCGGCCGTTTTGTGCTCTTCGAGTGCCGTGGACATGCGTCTGAAGCGATCCTTGCCACACAGCGTGTTGTTGCGTCCGGCGAGGCTGTTGCGCGCGCCCGTGGCAGTCAGGTCCGCAAACAGACCGGCCGCTGACGCGTAGCTGACCGTCAGCCGGTCGACATCGAGCACCGGATCGGCAAGACCCGCACGAACCAGGCCATCGCCGATGTCGTGCATATCGGCAAAGCGGAACGTGTGTTCACCCGCATCCGCCTGCTGCCACGCACGCCTGAGCTGCAGCAGGCTGTCCGGCCCCAGGGTGGCAAAGGCGAACACACCGCCCTTGCTGAGAACGCGGGAGACCTCCGCGAACACGCCGTCAGGATTACCGACAAATGGCAGCATCAGGTTGCAGAACACCACGTCGACACTGTGATCTGCGAACGGCAGCGCGGTTGCGTCTGCCTGCACGAATGAGTGCTTCGCAAACCATCGGGGCCGCTTGTGAGCGCGCAACATTTGCCGGGACAGGTCCACCGAGATCAGGTGGGCACCGCGGTAACGACTGGACAAGGCGCGGCTCGCCTGGCCTGTGGCACACCCCAGGTCGACCACCGTACGCGCGTCGACGACGACGGGCTCAAGCCGCTGCAGCAGGCTGTCGCGCGTATGTGCGTGCACAAAGTCGGCGTCATCGAAGGTGCCTGCCGCGCGATCGAAGCGGCGCTGCAGATCACGTCGGCTGACGATGTAGGTGTCGTTCGGGGTGTTCATTTGTCGGCAGTATAAGGGGAATCGCTGGCGGCAGAAGGGCTTTGCTGCTGCGACGATAGCGATATGCAGCCGAGCCAGCTACTGCGTCACCTCGATAACGCCATCATGCCGCGCCGCTGTGTCTTGTGTGGAATGTGCTGCAACGACGAGCTGGCAAGCCTGTGCGCGGGCTGTCGCGATGACCTGCCGTTCAGCCGCAAACCCTGCCTGCCACATGCGCCGCTGGCGATGACCGTCGCACCGCTGCAGTACTCGTTTCCACTGGACGCGGCGATCAAGGCGCTGAAGTTCGGGAGGAAGCTCTACTACGTACCGATGTTCGCTGAGCTGCTGGTGGGCGCGTTGCGGCACCTGCCGCCCGATGTTGATGCGCTGCTGCCGGTGCCGCTGCACTGGTGGCGGCACGTGACACGCGGCTTCAACCAGTCCGTGGAAATTTGCAAACCGTTGCGCCGTGCAAGCGGTTTGCCGATGTTGCGCTGCGTCGCGCGCCGTCGTGCCACAGCATTTCAGTCCGGCCTGCGCGCAAGCGAAAGGCGCAACAACCTTCGTGGCGCGTTTCGACTGCTCAAACCGCTCCGTTACCGTCACATCGTCATCGTTGATGATGTCATTACTACGGGCGCAACGGCGGCAGAACTGGCGCGCCTGCTGCTTGCCAATGGCGCCCGCACAGTCAGCGCGCTGGCGCTGGCGCGTGCCTCAGGGGTTGAAGGTGTAGTGCAGAACGATGCCGATAAACACCACCAGGCCGATCAGGTGGTTGCTGCGGAAAGCGGCAAAACAGCCGGGCGGCTGACGATCGCGCGCCAGCCATTGGTGCCAGGCCATCAGGCCTGCGGCAGCGGCGACTGACAGGTAATACCAGAAGCCCAGTTGCGCCCGGAGGCCGACAAGCACGAGGCCCAGCAGCATGACGAACTGCAGTCCGGCGATAACGAACAGGTCGACTTCGCCAAACAGCAGCGCAGTGCTCTTGACGCCGATTTTGCGATCATCCTCACGGTCACACATCGCATAGAAGGTGTCGTAGATAACCGCCCATATCAGCGCAACGCCAAATACCAGCCACGCCAGCTGTGGCGTGGCACCAGTCTGTGCGGCGAACGCCATCGGCACTGCCCAGCCGAATGCGGCACCAAGGATGAACTGCGGAATGGAGACGTAGCGCTTGATGAACGGATAAATAATCGTCAGCACGGCGCCGACAGTTGCGAGCAATTGTGCGGGCCGGTTGAGCATGGAGGCGAGGCCGATTGCGATCAGGCCCAGTGCTGCGAACAGCACCAGCGCCTCGGCCGGCGCCACAGCACCCGATGCAATGGGGCGTGTGCGGGTTCGTTCCACGTACGGGTCGATTTTGCGATCAACCCAGTCGTTCAGCACACAACCTGCGGAGCGCATGATGAACACGCCGAATACGAACACGACAAACAGGCCCTGGTCGGGATGCCCCTCACCCGCGAGCCACAGTGCCCACAATGTCGGCCACAACAGCAGGTAGACGCCGATCGGCTTCTCGATACGCATGAGCTTGCCGTAGTTGCGCAGCTGCGAAACCAGTCCGGGCGCGAGCAGCGATTTGAGAAACGTCTTCATGGGCGCGATTGTACGGCAGCTACACCTTGCTGTAACGGCCCGCATTGCCGAGCCAGCGTCGCACAATCGCGATTTCCGCTGCGCTGCCCTTCAGGGCCTCGGCGGCAATCTGCACTTTCGGCATGAGCTGGCCGTCGCGTGCGAGGTCGGCGATGCGGTAGTCGGGCAGGCCGGTTTGCTTCGAGCCCAGCAATTCGCCGGGCCCGCGCAGCTCCAGGTCGCGCTGCGCGACGACGAAGCCGTCGTTGGTATCGCGCAGCACGCCGAGGCGACTCTTGGCGATCCTCCCGAGTGGCGGCTTGTACAGCAATACGCAGTGACTCTGTTTGGCGCCGCGGCCGACGCGGCCGCGCAGCTGGTGCAGCTGTGACAGACCCATGCGCTCGGCATTTTCGATAATCATGAGACTGGCATTCGGCACGTCGACGCCGACTTCAATAACCGTGGTTGCTACCAGTACCTGGATCAGGCCGTCCTTGAAGGCGCTCATGCCGCGCTCTTTCTCGAGCGGCTTCATGCGGCCGTGCACCAGGCCGATGCGCAGCTCCGGCAGTGCCTCGCTGAGCATCTGGTAACTCGCCTCTGCCGCCTGGAAATCGAGCACCTCGGATTCTTCAATCAACGGGCAAACCCAGTAAGCCTGCTGGCCACCTGCGCACGCCTGGCGAACGCGCGCAACGATCTCGTCGCGACGCGAGTTGGGCAATGCAACTGTCGTGACGGGCTGCCTCCCTGGCGGCAGCTCATCAATCACGGACGTGTCGAGGTCCGCATAGGCGGCCATCGCCAGCGTGCGCGGAATCGGTGTTGCCGTCATAACCAGCTGGTGCGGGTGGCCGTGTTCGGAGACACCCTTGTCGCGTAGCGCCATGCGCTGGTGTACGCCAAAACGATGCTGTTCGTCGATGACGACCAGCCCCAGCTTGTGAAACGAGACGCCCTCCTGGAACAGGGCGTGGGTGCCGACGATCAGCTGTGCGCTGCCATCGGCGATCGCCGCAAGTGAAGTCCGTCGCGCTGCCGCCTTCTGACTGCCGCTGAGCCAGGCGGGCTCTATGCCGAGCGGCTTAAACCAGTTCGAAAAACTGCGCCAGTGCTGCTCGGCGAGAATCTCGGTCGGCGCCATGATGGCTGCCTGCACGCCGCATGCGATGGCCTGCAGGCAGGCAATGGCGGCAACCACGGTCTTGCCGGAGCCGACGTCGCCCTGGATCAGGCGCATCATGGGGTGCGGTTGTGCGAGGTCGCCGATGATGTCGGACATCACACGCTGCTGCGCGCCCGTGAGCGTGAATGGCAGGTCCGCGATAAAGCCGCTGACCATTTCGGCGCCGTCCGTCAGCGCGATGGCGTCCTCTGTTTCAGCAATCGCGCGTAACTTGCGCAGGCTGAGGTAGTGCGCGAGCAATTCTTCGAACGCGAGGCGCTGCTGGCAGGGGTGCTCGCCTTGCTGCAGCAGCTCGACATCGGCGTCCGGCGGTGGCCGGTGCAGATAGCGAATCGCGTCGGCCAGCGCCGGCATGGAAAGTTTTTCGCGGATGTCGTGTGGCAGCAGCTCTTCCGGCGGCGCGGCCTGCATGCGACGCAGTGCCTGCTCGGTCAGGTTGCGTAACCTTCCCTGCTGGATGCCTTCGGTCGCCGGGTATATCGGCGTAAGCGATTCGTCGATTGTCGCGTTTTGCGTCTCGCGCAGCACGCGATATTCGGGGTGAATCATCTCGAGGCCGGCCGCACCTTTGCGCGCCTCACCGAAGCACGACACACGCACGCCGGGCTGCAACTGTGCCTGTTGTTGCCGGGTGAAATAGAAGAAGCGCAGGGTTAGCTGACCGCTGCCGTCATCGATGCGTAGCAACAGGTTGCGTCGTCCCCGAAAGGCAACATCCGCAAGTACGACTTCGCCGTGAATCAACGCTCGCTGGCCAGCCTGCAAAGCGCCCAGCCGGATAAGCTGAGTGCGGTCCTCATAGCGCAACGGCAACAGGAACAGCAGGTCTTCAACAGCGTGAAGGCCCAGTCGTTGCAGCTTGCTGGCGAGAGCCGGGCCGACACCCTGCAGGGTTGTCAGCGGCGTCGCGGTTGCGGCCTCAGATTGCAAGAATCGCGTCTGCCTCGACGTCAACGCCTTTCGGCAGTGACGCAACACCAACCGCAGCGCGCGCCGGGAACGGCTCCGAAAAGTATTCCTGCATGACGCTGTTTACGGTCGCGAAGTTGCCGAGGTCGGTCAGGAAAATGGTCAGTTTAACGGCGTCGTCGAGACTGCCGCCGGCCGCTTCGGCGACGGCCTTGAGATTCTCGAACACCTGTCGCGCGCGCGCCTCGAAGTTGCCCTCCACCACCTCCATGGTTGCTGGCAGCAACGGAATCTGACCTGAAAGAAAAACCAGGTTGCCAGTTCGGACAGCTTGCGAATAGGTGCCAATTGCGGCCGGCGCGTTATCGGTGTGCAGTGCTTCTTTGCTCAATGGTGTACTCCGGAATCAGGCGCAGTCGCGCGCCACGCGAATGACGTTGGGCATGCCCCTGACGGCACGCAGAATCTGCGCGAGGTTGCTGCGGCCACGTGTCTTCAGCAGGAAGGTAAGCAGCGAAACATCATCGTCGCGACTGATCACCGAGACGGTCTCGATATTCGAGCCGCTGTCAGCAATCGTCGACGCAACCTCTGCCAATACGCCTGGCTTGTTATGTGTTTCAACGGTGATCTGGGTCGCGAACTCACGATCAACGCTGGGCTCCCAGCTGACCGAGATCCACTTCTCCGGCTGCTTGCGGAAGTTGCTGAGGTTGCCGCAAATGTTGCGATGTATGACGACGCCGCGGCCGGCGCTCAGGTAGCCCATCACGACGTCGCCCGGAATCGGGTAACAGCACTTTGCGTAGCTGACGACCATGCCCTCCGTGCCGGCGATGACGAGGCTTGCGGTTTCTTGGGTAGTGTTTTCAGTCTGTGCACTACCCACCAGGAAACTGGCGGTCAGTGATGGCAGTCGCTCGCCAAGGCCGATCTGGCCGAACAGCTCGTTGGTGTTATTCAGGCTGAGCTCTTGCAGCGCCTCTTTAATGCGTATCTTGCCGACCTTGCGCAGCGACGAACCCAGGTCGCGCAGGGAACGATCGAGAAGGCGCTTGCCGAGGTCGACGGACTCGCTCGAGCGCATGGTCTTGATATGCCCCCTGATAGCCGTGCGTGCCTTGGCGGTGCGTACAAAAGACAACCAGTTCGGGTTGGGTTTGGCGCCCTTGCTGGTGATGATTTCGACCGTCTGGCTGTTCTGCAACGGCGTGCGCAGCGGCACCAGCTGGCGGTTGATCTTGGCCGCGACGCAGCGATCGCCGATGTCGGTGTGTACGGCGTACGCGAAGTCCACCGTCGTGGCACCCTTCGGCAGCGGCATGATGTCGCCCTTTGGTGTGAACACGTAAATCTTGTCCGGAAACAGGTCCACCTTGACGCTTTCCAGGAACTCTTCCGAGGTGCCCGTCTGTTGCAGCTCAGCAAGATTCGCCAGCCACTCGCGCGCGCGTCTCTGCGGTGTGGCATCTTCCTTGCGTTCGGCCTTATACAACCAGTGCGATGCGACGCCTGATTCTGCGACGCGGTCCATATTGCGGGTGCGAATCTGCACTTCCAGCGGCAGGCCATTGGGGCCGAACAGCGTTGTGTGCAGTGACTGGTAGCCGTTAACTCGCGGTATTGCGATGAAGTCCTTGAAGCGTCCGGGCATCGGCTTGTAAAGACCGTGTACCAGGCCGAGCAACTGGTAACAGGTCGTTACGTCATCAACCACGATGCGAAAACCATATACATCGACCACATCGGACAGCAGGCGCTTCTTCTCCGACATCTTCTTGTAGATGCTGTAGAGGTGTTTCTCGCGGCCGGCAACGTCACCCTCGATGCCTTCCTTGCTCATCGCGTCGGCGATCTTCGTCGTGATCGACTTGACGATCTGTTTCTGGCTGCCCTTGCTCTTGCGCAGCGCGTTCTCAAGGACCCGGTAGCGGTACGGGTGCAGGTGCTTGAAACCGAGGTCTTCCAGCTCGGTTTTCATGCTGTTGATGCCGAGCCGATTTGCGATCGGTGCATAAATGTCGAGCGTCTCGCGCGCAATGCGTTTGCGCTTATCCGTTGGCATTGCACCCAGTGTCTGCATGTTGTGCTTGCGGTCGGCGAGTTTGACGAGAATGACACGAATGTCTTCGATCATCGCGAGCATCATCTTGCGGAAACTTTCCGCCTGGGCTTCTGCCCGACTTCGAAATTCGATCTGGTCGAGCTTGCTGACGCCGTCGACAATCATGGCGACTTCTTCGCCGAATTCCTTACGGATGTCGTCAAGTGATGCGGGCGTGTCCTCGACGACGTCATGCAGCAACGCGGCAACGATAGCTTCGTAGTCGAGATGCATCTCGGCGAGGTCGTGTGCGACGGCGACCGGATGCGTGATGTAGGGCTCGCCGGACTTGCGCTTCTGGCCTTCGTGAGCCTCGGCGCCGAACTCGTAGGCGCGCACAACCAGCGCTACCTGTTCGTCGCCCAGGTAGGTCTCAAGTTTGTTTACAAGTTGCCGCAGCCCGTTGTCACGCCGTGAGGCGCCGGGCAATCGCGAAAGAATCGTTGCGGCATAGTCCATGCCCCGATATTACGCCAAGCGGCGGGCTCAGTCGCCGATCGAAATGCCTCTGAGCGGCAGGATGTCATCTACCGCTTCAGGCTGCATCAGGTCTTCGGCCATCGGCTGTTCGATTTCATCGAGAATCGCAGGTGTGATGTGACCCTCGGCAATCTCGCGCAGGGCAATTACGGTCGGCTTGTCATTCTCACGCTCAACCATCGGCTCAGCACCGTGGGCGACGCGACGGGCGCGCTTGGCAGCGACCAGCACCATCTCAAAGATGTTTTCGATGTTCTCAAGGCAGTCTTCTACGGTAATGCGGGCCATTTGCTAATCCTGTGGTTGCGCTCTGCGAGCGCGGTGATCAAAAGTAGGGAGCAGCACCCTACAGAGGTCGCCATAGGCGCAACAGGCCATATTCCAAAAAGTTATATGCGCTAGCCTATGATCCGCGTAACGGCGCGCCTCAGGGCGACATTGCGGGTTGCCGAGCTCTCACCCTCGCCCTGCAACGCCGCTTCCAGGTCCGCGACGGCCTGGTCGAGATTGTCATTAATAATGACGTAGTCGAACTCATCCCAGTGCGACATATCGGAGAGCGAATCGCGCAGCCTGCGTGCGATGACCTCCGGGCTGTCGGTACGGCGATTGCGCAGCCGCCGCTCCAGCTCCTCGACCGATGGCGGCAGGATGAAGATGGAGACACATTGCGGCATTGACTCGCGTACCTGGCGTGCGCCCTGCCAGTCGATTTCCAGGATGACGTCGTGACCGTTGGCGAGATGCTGCTCGACCTGTTCGCGGCTGGTGCCGTAAAAATTATCGAAGACTTCCGCCGATTCCAGCAACGCACCGCGCTCCTGCAACGCAACAAACTCGTCCTTGTCGACAAACCGGTAGTCAACGCCGTCGGCCTCGGTGTGGCGCTGGTTACGCGTTGTGTACGAAATCGAGAAGCGCAGGTTCGAGTTTCTGCGCTCCAGTGCGCGAACCAGCGTGGTCTTGCCAGCGCCGGAGGGCGCCGCAATGACAAACAGTTTGGCGTTACTCGACATTCTGGATCTGCTCGCGCATCTGCTCGATGAGGACCTTGAGGTCGACAGCGGCCTTGGTCGTTTGCGCGTCAGCGGATTTTGAACCAAGCGTGTTCGCCTCGCGATTCAGTTCCTGCATCAGGAAATCGAGACGCCGGCCAACGGCATCGTCGCTGTGCAGCGCTTCGCGAATCTCAACAATATGGCTCTCGAGGCGATCGAGCTCTTCGTCAACATCGAGTTTCGTCGCCAGCAGGGCGAGTTCGATCTCGAGCCGCGCCGGGTCCGCCTCGACATCCAGCTTTTCGATGCGCTCTTTTTGTTTGTTGCGTACTGCCGCCAGAACCTCCGGCATACGTTCACGTACCGTTGTCGCAATGCCTGCTATGTCGGCACAACGCGATTCGATCATCTCCGCAATGCGGCTGCCTTCGCTGGCGCGCATCGTAGCCATGTCAGTAAGCGCTGCCTGCAGCAGCTCGCCGGCTTCAGCGGCGAGTGGCTCCGACTCGACGCCGGCTTCCTTGATAACGCCCGGCCAGCGCAGCACGTCGATCGGGTTTACGGCCGCCGCTTCCGGCAACAGCACGCGGATTTCTGCGCTGCGTGCGCTGATCAGCTCGACCATGTCCTGGTCCAGCTGCATCTCGTTCTGCTGGTCGAAGGCGCGCCGATAACTCAGCGAGCACTCGACCTTGCCGCGGCGCATGACCTCACCAATCTGCCGTTTGAAGGCCTGTTCCTGGGGTCGCAATTCGTCCGGCATGCGGAACTGCACGTCGAGGTACCGGTGATTGACGGCGCGCAGCTCCCAGGTCAGCGTACCGATCCCGGTCTCTGCTGACTGTCGCGCAAAGCCTGTCATACTGTGTAACATCCGCATTCGTCTCCGCTTAGTGTTGCCTGGTTCACGCTTTTGCTGTTTACCGGGCTGCATAATTGCAAGCGATCAATTCTAATCCATCTGCCATGCAAATAGAGTACGCAAAAGTTTCCGCATTAGGTGACCGCCAGGACAATCAGGACCGGGCGGCCGTTGTCGTTTCCGAAGATGCGGCGATGATGCTCGTGTTTGATGGCATGGGCGGCCACTCCGATGGCGCCAAGGCCGCGCAGACCGGTCTGAAGGTAGTACAGGACATGTTCATGGCCGCGAAACTGCCAATCCTCGATCCTGAAGGTTTTCTCTACACTGCACTCGCGCGTGCCCACGATGAGGTGGTCAGGTTGGGCCATGAGCTGGCCGTCGATTTTCGGCCCCGTGCGACCTGCGCCATCTGCCTGGTGCAGGAGAATGGTGCGTACTGGGCGCACATTGGCGACAGTCGCATCTACCAGGTCCGTGGTGGACAGGTGCTGACGCGCTCACGCGACCACTCCCATGTGGAGGTGCTGATCCAGGAAGGCGCGATCAGCGAGGAAGAGGCTGCGGATCACCCGATGCGCAACTTCGTCGAATGTTGCATCGGTGGCGACGCGCCGGTTCCCGATATGAGCATCACCACCAAGAAGAAGCTTGAGCCCGGCGATGTGCTGCTGGCTTGCAGCGATGGCCTTTGGTCAGGGCTTTCCGATGCCGATATGGCGGAAATCGGCAAACCCGGCGATGACAATCTGGTTGAGAATCTGAAGGCACTCAGCATCAAGGCATTGAATGCCAACTCCCCATACAGCGACAATACGACCGGTACAGCGCTCAGATGGATCTCTGACTGAGCGCGCCCGCTCCGGAGAGACACTATGCGCCCAAGTGGCCGCAATACAGATCAGCTGCGCGAACTGCGTTTTACTACCGATTTCACCAACCACGCCGAAGGCAGCGTGCTCGTAGAATTTGGCGAGACACGGGTGCTGTGCAACGCCAGCGTGGAAACACGCGTGCCGCCGTGGATGCGCGGCAATGGCACTGGCTGGGTCACCGGCGAGTACGGCATGCTGCCGCGCGCCACGCACACGCGCTCCGGTCGTGAGGCCGCACGCGGCAAACAGGGCGGTCGTACGCTGGAGATTCAACGCCTCATTGGCCGCTCCTTGCGCGCCATCATCGACCTCGACGCGCTGGGCGAAAAAACCATCACGCTTGATTGTGACGTGCTGCAGGCGGATGGCGGTACGCGGACTGCATCGATAAGCGGCGCGTACGTTGCGCTGGAACTGGCGATGCGACGCATGAAAAAGGCCGGCAAGCTGAAGAAGAACCCGCTGCACGGCCAGGTCGCCGCAGTCTCCGTCGGCATCTACCGCGGTACGCCCGTCCTCGACCTCGACTACGCCGAAGATTCTGACGCGGAAACGGACATGAACATTGTCATGAATGACGGCGGCCGCTTTATCGAAGTTCAGGGTACAGCCGAGGGCCATGCATTCACCGACGAAGAGTTCACGGCGATGCTGGCGCTCGCGCGCAGTGGCATCGACGACATCATCGTTGCGCAGCGCGCAGCACTCGACGCGGCCAGCTAGGGCAATGGCCGGGTTGCCGAAGAAAATCGTGATGGCGAGTGGCAACGCCGGCAAGCTGAAAGAAATCGCCCGCATCCTCGAGGGGCTCGACGTCGAGGTCGTGCCGCAATCTGACTTTGACGTTGAAGAAGCCGAAGAGACCGGCACGACCTTTGTCGAGAATGCACTGATCAAGGCGCGTCATGCCGCCGCGGCCACCGGCCTGGCCGCGATCGCCGATGATTCCGGGCTCGCGGTCGACGCATTGCAAGGGGCGCCGGGTGTCTACTCGGCGCGCTACTCCGGCGCGGATGCCACTGACGAACGCAACATCGACAAGCTGCTGGAAGCGCTGCGCGATGTGCCCGAGGCACAACGCGGCGCCGCGTTTCATTGTGTTGCCTGCTTCGTATTGCCGGACTCGGCGGATGCCACCATTGCCGAAGGTGAGTGGCGTGGTTCGATCCTGCAGGCGCGCCGTGGTGACGGCGGCTTTGGCTACGACCCGGTGTTTCTCGACCCGCAATCCGGCGCAACAGCTGCCGAGTTACCGGCCGCAGAGAAGAATGCTCGCAGCCACCGCGGTAAGGCGCTGCGGCAACTGCAGGAGCTGTTGCACGCCAGGTTCGGCTGAGCGCGCTGATGATCGAAGCGCCACCGCTGTCGCTATACCTGCACCTGCCCTGGTGCGTGCGCAAATGCCCATACTGCGATTTCAACTCGCACACGTTGCGGGATGCGAGTGATCGCGATCGCTATGTCGACGCGCTCACACGCGACATCGGCAAGGAGGCGCAGCGCGCGGCCGGGCGGCCGCTGTGCAGTATCTTCCTTGGCGGCGGCACCCCCAGCCTGTTTTCCGCGCCGCAGGTGCAGCGCATTCTCGACAGCGTGCGCGCGAACTTCGAGCTGATACCCGGCATCGAGATAACCATGGAGGCAAACCCGGGAACCGTCGAGTGCGACGCACCGGCGGGTTATCGTGCTGCCGGCGTCAACCGCATCTCGGTTGGCGCGCAGAGTTTTAGCGACAGCTCGCTGCAGCTGCTCGGGCGGATTCACAGCGCAGCCGACATCGGGCGCGCGGTTGGCGACATTCGCGACGCCGGTTTCGACAACGTCAATATCGACCTGATGTACGCGTTGCCGGGGCAGGACGTTGCGGCGGCGCTGCAGGATATCGAAGCCGCGGCGGCGCTCGATCCGGCGCACATCTCGTGGTACCAGCTAACGCTGGAGCCAAACACGGTGTTCCATGCGCGCCCGCCGGCGGGCATCCCCGCGGACGATGCGGTCGCGGAAATCCAGGAGCGCGGCCAGGCCAGGCTTGCTGAGCTGGGATATCAGCAATACGAGGTGTCGGCGTATGCGCGTGACGGGCGTCAGTGCCTGCACAACCTTAATTACTGGTCATTTGGTGACTATCTCGCGGCCGGTGCCGGCGCCCACGGCAAGATTAGCGACGGCGAGGAGATCTTTCGCTACACGAAACCGGCGAATCCGCTGATGTACATGCAGTGCATTGAGACGCACGCCGACGTCGGCGCCCTGCAGCCGGTCGCGGAGGCAGACCGGATGTTCGAATACATGCTCAACGTGCTGCGACTCAATGAAGGTTTCGCGGAAACCGAGTTCGTAAAACGCACCGGGCTGCCGCTTGAGGAGCTGAAAACGACATTATCGTCACTTGCTGCTCGTGAGCTCCTGATTGAGGTCGAAAAGGGCCATTGGCGACCCTCTGAGCTCGGAAAACGCTTCCTGAATGACCTGCAAGCCGGTTTCCTGCAGGAATAGTCGGCAGGCGCTTTTATGCACAATGCCCGCGAGACGCCTATATTTGCAGCGTATAGTGCCGCTCAATTGATATGCAGTGTTGCGAAAGGCCGGTAAGTGATTGTTTTTATAGACCATTCGAAATTGAGCAGAAAGTAGCCAAACTAACGCCGGTATATAAAAAACCGCAGCTTAGAGCACTCGTTCATTTTTGCTCCACAACGTTATCCACAGGTTCTGTGGATAAGAAGGGGGGTTGCGAGATGGCCAGCTTACCGATATATTACGCGACCTTTTTTGCAAACTAGCACGCTCGGAGAGCAGTAATGAAAGCTGACATCCATCCCAACTACGCAGACATCAAAGTTACCTGCAGTTGTGGCAACGAATTCTCAACGCGGTCAACGCTCGCGGATGATCTTCTTGTTGAAGTGTGCTCGTCTTGCCACCCTTTTTACACCGGTAAGCAGAAGATAGTCGACTCTGGCGGTCGCGTGGACAAATTCCGCAAGAAATACGGAATGTAACACCCGCGGGTTCTGCCTGGCGCAGCCTGCTACCTCACAATTAGACATTCCAGGAACGCCGTACCTACGGCGTTCTGCTATGATTGTACGGCTGTAATGTATGCAGCCTTCAATCGCGGTTTGGTCAACGAGGACAAAGATGAGCCAGGACAACTTTCGCCTTATTAGCCCCAGTGGCAAGGAACAGGATCTACCGGTCCTGAAGGGGACCACAGGTCCCGATGTCATCGATATCTCGCAGTTATATCGCGAGCAGGGCGTATTCACCTACGACCCGGGATTTGTCGCGACGGGCAGCTGCTCATCCGACATCACCTTTATTGATGGCGAAGAAGGTGTGCTCATGTATCGGGGTTACCCGGTAGAGCAACTGGCAGCGCACTCGAGCTTCATCGAGGTCTCCTACCTGTTGTTGCACGGCGAGTTGCCGACGACCGATCAGCTCGAAGAGTTCGATCACACCATTCGCATGCACACCATGCTCAACCAGGGCATGCTGAGCTTCTTCGACGGCTTCCGTTATGACGCGCATCCGATGGCCATGCTTTCGGCGATCGTCGGCTCGATGTCGGCGTACTACCACGACACCATGAACTCGTCGGATCCGTATCATCGCGACATTTTCGCGCACCGCATTCTTGCCAAGATGCCGACCATTGCCGCTGCGGCTTACAAGCTCAACATCGGCCAGCCGTTCGTGTACCCGCGTAACGATCTGGGCTACTGCGAGAATCTTCTGCACATGTTCTTCTCCGTTCCGGCGGAGCCGTATCAGCTTGACCCGATTGCGGCAGAGGCGCTCGATCTGCTGTTCATCCTGCACGCTGATCATGAACAGAACTGCTCCACCTCTACAGTGCGCATGGCCGGCAGTTCCGGTGCCAACCCGTACTCTGCGATCGCTGCAGGCATTTCAGCACTGTGGGGTCCGGCACACGGTGGCGCCAACGAGGCCGTCCTCGAGATGCTCGAAGAGATTGGTGACAGCAGCCAGATTGGCAAGTACGTTGAGAAGGCCAAAGACAAGAACGATCCGTTCCGCCTCATGGGCTTCGGTCATCGCGTCTACAAGAACTTTGATCCGCGCGCCACGATCATTCGTGAAATGGCGCACAAGGTGCTGAAGAATCTCGGTCGCCAGGACACGCCAATGTTCGATCTGGCACTGGAACTCGAGCAGGTGGCGTTGAAGGACGATTACTTCATCGAGAAGAACCTGTATCCGAACGTCGACTTCTACTCGGGCATCATCTACCGCGCACTTGGCATTCCGACATCGATGTTCACCGTGATGTTTGCGATCGGTCGTTCGGTCGGCTGGACGGCGCACTGGCGCGAGATGATCTCGGATCCGCAGGGACGCATCAGCCGCCCGCGTCAGCTCTATACCGGACCGGCGCAACGCGACTACCTGGATATCGCAAAACGCTAGCTTCATGCAGCGGCCGTAACCGAGGTGAGCGCTGACAAGCTGCAGTTGCGGCGCGTCCTGCGCCTGGACGATGCGGCGTTGCTTGCCCTGATCCGGCGCTCCGATGAGTACCTCGAGTCGCTGTATCCGCCGGAAAGCAATCACGCGGAACCTCTGCAAGCGCTTGTTGGCGAGGACTCCGCGTTCTTTGCCGGATATCTCGACGAGCAACTCGTCGCCTGCGGCGCGGTAAAGTTTCTTGAGAACGGTGGCAAGGACCGCGAACGCTACGGTGAAATCAAACGGGTTTTTGTAGACCCGGAGCAACGCGGTAAACGTCTCGCGACCACAGTCATGAGACATCTCGAGCAACACCTGTTGCAACATGGCGTGACCCTCGCACGGCTAGAGGCTGGGCCGGCGCAGCCAGAGGCGCTCAACCTGTATCGCAAGCTGGGCTACACGGAAAGAGGGCCGTTCGGCCGCTACCGGCCGGATCCGCTCAGTGTCTTCATGGAAAAGCGGCTTGCATGAGCGGAATCGCAACGCCGCGTCGCCCTATGCTGACGGCTTTATCTCGCGCGGCATCACCCAGGAAAACCAGTCGGTAGCCGTAACGGCGGCGGTGCCCTCAGCGGACGAAGTCGAGAACCTGGTCGGCGTTGTCAGGCAGCGAGTATCGCTACTCCCCGGTGAATGCCCCGGAAACTCCAGCAGAACCCTAGAAGTTCGCCGATATGAAGAAGTGCAATCCGGTTACGCGGTTGTCAAATTCAAGGCGAGTGTTGGCCTCTTCGCGAATGACCTCCAGGGCATTCGATCCGATTCCTGCACCAACACCGACGTGTTCGAACAACTGGTACTTCATGCCCAGCTGAACATCCGAGTACACACCTCGCCATTCACCCAGTTCCATTGCGAATAGTTGTGTGCTGAGAAACCAGTTAAATTTTGGCGTTACGTTGTAGTCAAGCGCGAAGGTGAGGACCGGCATCGGCAAATTTGACTTTGCCGTGCGCAGCTCGGCATCGAATAGTCCCGAATCGACATCCAGGGCAAGATCCACTTCAGCTAAATGCAGCCCGGCGCCGGCCACAAGCTCCACCGTGTCGCTGCGATAAAACGACCACAAATAACCGACCTTGAAAATGTCGTATCCGAGCGAAGAGTCCACGCTGGTTCCGGACGGAATTACAACGGTGTCGCCATTCTCGTCAACCCACTCGATATCATCAGCCAGGGTTTTGACGGCGTTCGAAGAAATGCTGTACCACGCGAAGGTGACTGCGTGCTTCGGCTTGATTCGGTAGCGGCCATCGAGCCGAAACACGGTCTGCTCGCCGTCCAGACCGAGCGTGTCTCGCGGGCTGATTGAGACACCGACGCCGGCATTCACTTCCGTCAGCGAGATTGCCGAGTCGTATATGAATACCGAGTATCCGCCAAGCGCTATGTTGAACTTGTCTTCCTCCTGCGCCGAGGCGGGATCGCTTTGCAACAGGATGAAAGCAACGGACAGTGCCAGGGTTGCCGGCAGTTTGCCGCTCCATCGAAGTTTTCGCATCTTCACTTTCTCCTTTCTTCGGGCCGCTGGGTCACGGATCAGCTGGGTCAATTGTATCCTGATTCCCGGTAGTGTGTTGCTGGAGCGGGTGAAGGGAATCGAACCCTCATTCTCAGCTTGGGAAGCTGATGTTCTACCGTTGAACTACACCCGCTTGTCATGGTGCTTGACCTCATTCTACAGCCTGGCGGATCTTGGTTTCCCGATCAGGCCTGAGACTCGAGCAGCAACTCAACGGCGCGCACGTCTGCGCGTTGCATCGGTCGCGCGTCGATCGGGCTGAGCGGCGCCTGGCGGATACCATCCACTGGAAACACCGTCGCCTGAATCGTCGCTTCCGCAAAATGAAACTCGAAGCCGGCGAACGCCTGCGACTCGTTTCTGCGAAACTTGAGACGCCGTTCGAAGGTACGGTAAGCAAGGCCCATGTCGGTAAGCCTAAGCCCAACCGCTTCCGGACTGTCGGCAAACAGGTGCAGGTTGATCGCGGAGTTGTGGTCCGCTGTACCGGACAGTACCGGGCCTACCAGTCGCGGCGAGAACGTGACGAGTGATTCCATTGCGGACAATGCTGCTGCCCGCATCGAGCGCAGGAAATCGCTGTGTGAATCGCCACCAAAGAGCTGATGGTGCTGTGCTACCGCCTGCTCGATTTCGCCATTGCCGGGCAAGGAACCGCGCTTGTTAAAGCCCAGTCGGTCTGCAGCCTTTATCTTCGCGGCGTGGTAGTCACGCACACCCTGGTTGACGATGATTCTCGCCGCCTCCTGTGCGACCAGCTGTCGCTCCCGCTCAGAATAGGGATTCGGTTTCTTCTTCTTCGGCATCTTCCACAGGGTCAGTTCCGACCGCGTCATTGAATATGTCCAGCGGCTCGTCGTCGACCTCGCAGTCCGGCACGTGGCCTTCACGGAAAATCTCGAAGGTCACATTGCCGCGTCGCGAATTCGCGGGACAGCCCGTTTCACGATCGATCAGAACCGACACGATGCCTTCGGGCATCGGCAGCTGGTTTTCCGGCACGCCGTCATAGGCCATGCGCGCGTAGTTGATCCAGACCGGCAGCGCGGTGCGTGAACCTTCCTCTCCGGGGCCCAGCGGCAGGTCATCGTCGTAACCCACCCAGACGATGCTTGCGAGATCGGCGTTGAAGCCACCGAACCAGGCATCGCGGCGGTCGTTGGAGGTTCCGGTCTTGCCGGACAGGTCTTTGCGACCCAGCACCAGTGCGCGACGGCCCGTGCCGCGGCGAATAACGTCGCGCATCATGTCAGAAATAATGTAGGCGTTCTGTTCACTGATGGCGCGCGGTGCCGCGTTGATATTCGTGTAGAGCTGCGGCGCAACACTCGCATCCGGCTGGTAGCTCTCGCCGATTTCCGCCATTTGTTCCAGCGGCATCTCTTCCGTATCGGGGCCGCCAGCGTAATCCGGTTCCGCCTGTGCTTCGCAAGGACGACAGACGACCGCCGGTTCTGCTCGGTACAGGCTCTCGCCGTTAGCGTCGTAGATGCTGTCCAGCACGTAGGGCTTAACAGCACGACCGCCGTTGGCCAGCACCGCATAGCCCTGTGCCATGTCGAGCGGGGAGGCCGCACCGCCGCCAAGTGCCAGCGAACCATTAAATGGCAGCGCCGCATCGCCAAAGCCAAACTTCTTGATATGCCGAACCGCGTTGCCAACACCGGTCTCGAATAACAGCAGGCGCACCGACACGAGGTTCATGGATCGCACCAGCGCCTCGCGCAGGCGCGTGGGGCCATAGAAGCGGCCGCTGTAGTTGATCGGCCGCCACACGGCCTCGAGCTCCGACGAATTAATAACCACAGGCGCGTCGAGGACGACGGTCGCGGCCGTGTTGCCGTGTTCCAGTGCCGCCGAATAGATGAACGGTTTGAATGACGAGCCGGGTTGCCGGTAAGCCTGCGTGGCACGGTTGAATTTGCTGGCGGTGAAATCAAAGCCACCGACAAGCGCACCAACTGCACCGTCCGAGGGGTCCAGGGAGACGATGGCGCTCTGCGCCTCCGGAACCTGCGCAAGCGCCCAGAATCCGGCGGTGGTCGGCATTACATAGATGACGTCACCAACGGTGACCACGTCGGCAGCGGTTTCAGGTGCGGGCCCGGTGGTGTCACGGTCGATAGCTCGCTTGGCCCAGCTCATGCCGCGCCAGGGTACGGACGACTGCTGGCCACCCATCAGCGTGATGTTCGCACTGTTGTCGTCATTGACGGCCGTGACGATGGCGATGGTAAGGCCGCCAGGCGCGTATTGCTCAAAGATCTGGGTGATGTCGTCTGGCCAGTCCACAAACGGTGTGGCCAGGATTTCCTCGTTCAACTCGACCGTCGCGGTCGGCCCGCGATAGCCGCGGCGTCGCGTGAACTCGAGCAGGCCGTTGCGTAGCGCGTAGTTGGCGGCGCGCTGCAAGCGCGAATCGAGCGTGGTTACGACCTGGTAGCCATCTGTGTAGGTGGCATCGCCGTAGCGATTCAGCATTTCACGGCGCACCATTTCGGCAACATACGGCGCGTTCAGCTCTATGTCTGCGCCATACAGCTGCGAAACCATGGGCTGCGCCATCGCCTCGTCGTATTGCGGCTGATCGATGTAGCCGAGTTTCAGCATTCGGCCGAGCACATAGCCACGCCGTGAAAGGGCGTTGTCCGCGCTGCTGACCGGGTTGTATTTCGAGGGAGCCGGCAGCACGCCCGCCAGCGTGGCAGCTTCGGCAATGCTCAGGTCAGCCAGCTCTTTATCAAAGAACACCTGGGCGGCAGCGGCTACGCCATAGGCGCGCTGACCGAAAAACATCTTATTAAGGAAGAACGCCATGATCTCTTCCTTGCTGAACTCCTGTTCAATGCGCACAGCAAGCGATGCTTCCTTGAATTTGCGTACGAAACTCTGTTCCAGCGACAGGAAGTAGCTGCGCGCAAGCTGTTGCGTGAGTGTGCTGCCACCACTTTCGATGTTGCCGGTAGTCAGCAACTGGAACAGGGCACGCAGAATGCCGCGATAGTCGACACCCGGATGGACGAAGAAGCGCTGGTCCTCCGCGGCGATAAAGGCGTACACCACGTGCGGCGGTACTTCGTCATAGTCGATCGGCAGGCGACGCTGGTCACCGAACTCCGAGATCAGGTAACCGTCGCGGCTATAGATACGCAGCGGCACCTGCAAAGGGATGTCCTTGATGGTCTCCGCCTCGGGCAAAGCGGGCTTTACGTAGTAATAAGCGCCGATAACGCCCGCAACCACGCCAATAGCCCCCATAGCGCCCAGACTGGCCACCACCAGCGTGGTACGCAGCAGGCCACGCCGGGACTTGTGACCTGGAGCAGAGTTTTTTGCTTTGGACTTATGCATAGTCGCTATCGTTTTCGGCCTAACGCAGCGATTAGTCGATGCGCAGGTTCGTCATATTAATGGTTATGTTGGTGTCTTTTCGGTGCTCGGAATGTGGCAAACCGGTGGCAAGGGCCCAAAAACGGTGCCACGGCTGTCGCGATCATAGCCAGCGGTAGCCGCAGACTGCAATTTTTATGGCCAGATTGGTGCTCACTCGGGGCCGACGACTGGTTCACGGAATCACAGTTACCAAGCGCAGTACCATACAGATCGCTGGACCGTGAACAAAGTCACGTTTTATTTAACATTTTATTGATATATAGTTAAATCGCTTTGCTAAGGCCAAGACTAATTTTGGCTCGCAACTTACCGACTTAGAAGGAAAAATACGTGCTCTTCGGCAAGAAAACTCAACCACTGTTGGGCCTCGATATCACGACATCGTCGGTGAAGCTCATAGAGCTGTCGCAGAGCGGCAAGCGCTATCGAGTCGAGTCCTATTCAGCAGAGCCCACCCCGCCCAGCTCAGTGAGTGAAAAGGCGATTGTGGACGCAAAGGCTGTTGGCGAGGCTATTCGACGTGCTGTGAAGCGCGCCGGGGCCAAGGCAACCGATGTCGCAGTTGCTATAAGTGGCGACGCGGCCATTACCAAGGTGATCCAGATGCCTTCGACGCTCTCGGAGCGAGATCTCGAAGGTCAGGTCGAAATCCAGGCGGACCAGTACATACCGTTCCCGATGGAAGAGGTCAGCTTTGACTACCAGGTCATCGGACCGAACGAAAAGGATCCTGAGCTTCTCGATGTGTTGCTGGTAGCAACCCGTACCGAGAACGTGGAGCAGCGGCAGTCATCTGTCAGCGCTGCGGGCCTGAGCACGAAGATCGTGGACGTCGAGGCATTTGCGCTCGAAAACGCCTGCCAGCTTCTTAGCCACCAGATACCGGACGGCGGCATGGGCCAGTCTGTCGCGGTCGTCGATATTGGCGCCTCCTCGACAACGTTCAGTGTCCTGAAGGACCTCAAGGTCGTTTACACGCGTGACTTTAACTTCGGCGGCCAGCAGCTGACCGAGGAAATCATGCGTACTTACGGTTTATCGATGGAAGATGCCGGCCGCGCCAAGAAACAAGGTGGGCTGCCGAGCAACTACCAGCCGGAAGTGCTGGAGCCATTCATCGATGACATGACACAGCAGGTCAGCCGTTCGTTGCAGTTCTACCTGGCATCAGGTGGTGGCAGGGAACAGCCGGACATGATCCTGGTTTGTGGCGGTTGCGCCAACATCCCTGGAATTGCAGACGTTATCTCAAGCAGGGTCGGCATTCCGACCGAAGTCGGCGACCCGCTTGGCCAGATGAAAATTTCTTCCAAAGCAAAATCACAGGGCGTGCATAAGGATGCTACAGCGTTACTTACTGCCTGCGGCCTCGCACTGAGGAGCTTCGACTAATATGCCAAATATTAATCTACTCCCATGGCGCGAGGCGGAGCGCAAACGGCGACAACGTGAATTCGGAGTTGCCGTTGGCGGCGCCGTCGTTGCTGCCGTTGCCGTTGTCGTTGTCTCGATACTGGCTTATTCAACAATGATCTCGAACCAGGAAGAACGCAATGCGCGCCTGACTGCCGAGATTGTCGAGCTGGAAAAGAGCATCAAGGAAATCGACGGACTCGAGCGACAGAAAGAACGCTTGCTTGCGCGCATGGAAATCATTGAGCAGCTGCAAAAGAGCCGCCCGGAGATCGTTCACCTTTTTGATGAGGTCACGCGTCAGCTGCCGGAAGGCGTCTACCTGACCGGACTTAAGCAGGTTGGCGCACGGGTTGAACTTCGCGGCGTCGCGCAGTCAAGTACGCGCGTATCCGCATTGATGCGACAGATTGACTCTTCCGATTGGATGTCGGATCCGGAAGTCGACAAGGTTGAGACCAAGACGTCGGGCGCATCGCGCCAGGCTGAGTTTGTGGTCTACCTCAAACAGGTACAGCAATCCGGCGAAGAGACGGAGGATTTGCAATGAACCTTGTTGAAGAACTTCAAAGTCTTGACGTCAATGACGTAGGCCGCTGGCCATTAGTCTTCCGCGCTGCGGTTATCGCGATCGTCTTCGTTGTTGTTGCAGTATTCGGTATCTGGTTCTTTATCGTTAAAGATAAGGCGCCATTGCTGGAGCGGGCAGAGGCTGAAGAGCAGTCGTTGCGAGTGACGTTTGAGAACAAGCAGCGCAAGGCGGCTAACTACGATGCCTACAAAGCGCAGCTTGCAAATATCGAGCAGTCGTTCGGCACGATGTTGCGCCAGCTTCCCGGTGAAACCGAGATCCCGAGCCTGATCGTCGATATTTCGCAGGCCGGACTTGCAGCGGGTCTGCAGGAAAGGCTGTTCCAGCCGCAGGCGGAGATTCCGCGCGACTTTTACGCTGAGAAGCCGATCAAGATCCGACTCTCAGGTGGCTACCATGAGATTGCAGGCTTCGTCAGCCAGGTTGCCGCGTTACCGCGAATCGTTACGTTGCACAACATCAATATCACTCCGGAAGACAGGGAGTCATTCGACAAGCTGAGTATCGAAGTGACGGCGAAGACCTATCGTTACCTTGATCAGGAGGCTGAATAAGATGCGCGCTTCTGTGACAGCTAAACACATACTAATACTTGCAACGGCAAGCCTCGGTCTCAGCGCCTGTGGCGGCAACATGAACGAGCTTGACGCTTACATCAATGAGGTCAAGGCGCGTCCAGGTGGTCGAATTGAACCGCTGCCCGATATCACGCCGTACGAATCGTATGCGTACGTCGCCGACGTTGAGGGAATCCGTTCGCCATTTGTGCCCGATACGGCACAGTCAGCAGCGGGCCCTGGCTCAGGCACGCGTCCGGATATGGAGCGCAGTCGTGAATACCTTGAGGGATTCCCGCTGGATACGCTCGGCATGGTTGGCACCTTGTATATCGGTGACTCCATGTACGGACTCGTACAGACTTCTGACGGCCTGATTCACCGCGTCATCCCTGGCAATTACATGGGCCAGAACGACGGCAGAATTACGGACATATCTGAATCTGAAATCACATTGGTTGAAATTATTTCGGACGGGATCGGCGGCTACATTGAGAGAGATGCCGCAATCGGTCTTTCGGACTGATACCTGAATGGAACTGGGAGTAATTGGAATGATGCTCAATAACAAATCGGTCAATCAGCAACGCTTGTTGTCAGGGTTGACTGCAATGGCGCAAGCCGTACTGCTGTGTTTCGTGGCGCTGACCGCAAACGCGCAGGAAGGAAATCGGCTGCAGGACATTCAGGTGCAGAGCCTGCCGGGACAGCGAGTCGAACTGAAGCTCATCATGAGCGACACGGCTCCGGAACCGCTGGCATTCACGATTGAGAATCCCGCGCGCATCGCGCTCGATTTGCCGGACACGACACTGGGCCTGAGCTCACGTCGTCGTGACGTCAACATGGGTCCTCTGGATACCATTCTTACTGCCGAGGCCAATGGCCGGACGCGCGTCGTCCTCAATCTCGGCACCATGGTCGCCTACGAGACGAAAACCAGTGGCAACACGGTTACCGTCATGCTCGGTGACGGGGACGAATACAATGCTGGAACCACCCAGTTCGCCAGCAGCAGCTCGTCTCCCGCCGCGCCCAGCTATGCAGCTCCGGGCACGCGTTCCATTAACAGTGTTGATTTCCGCCGCACCCGCGACGGCGGTGGTCGTGTAATCGTCAATCTCAGCGATCCTTCCACGCCTGTCGATATTCGCCAGGAGGGCGGACGAGTTGTTGCAGTCTTTAAAGACACGGGCCTGCCTGCCGAGTTGATGCGTCGCCTCGACGTTATGGACTTTGCGACGCCGGTAACTACTGTTGACACACTGCGCACCAACCTCGATACGCGTATCGTTATTTCCGCTGAAGGCAAGTATGAGCAGCTTGCTTACCAGTCGGACAACGAATTCACGATCGAGGTAAACCCGGTCGCAGAAACCGAGAACGAAGGCTCCAGCCTGTTCTCGGAAACCAAAGAATACGAAGGTCAGCGCCTGACGTTGAACTTCCAGGACATCGAGACACGTGCGGTACTGCAGCTGCTGGCTGAAACCTCCGGACGCAATATCGTTGTTTCAGACACGGTTCAGGGCAATGTGACGCTGCGACTGCGTAACGTACCCTGGGACCAGGCGCTCGACATTGTCATGACCACCAAGGGTCTCGACATGCGCCAGAACGGCAACGTCATCATCGTGGCGCCGGCAGAAGAAATCGCCGCGCGTGAAACGGCTGATCTGGAAGCGCAGCAGGCTATCAGCGAGCTAGAGCCGCTGTACTCCGAGTTCCTGCAGGTCAACTACGCGAAAGCTTCTGATCTGTCCGGCCTGATTGCCGGTGGCGGTGGCGAAGGTTCGCTGCTCTCCGAGCGCGGCACGATTGCGGTCGATGATCGCACCAACACGCTGCTGGTCCAGGACACGGCAGAGCGTTTGCAGGACATTCGCCGCCTGGTTCGCACGCTTGACGTGCCGATCAAGCAGGTACTCATCGAGTCACGAATCGTTGTCGTTAACGATGACTTCAGTCGCGACCTGGGCGTGCGCCTTGGTGTGACCGGCGTCGATATCAACAACACCGACGGTACGGGTACCTACATTTCAGGTAGCGGTACAGGCACCGACACGATGGTGGGCTCTGTGCTTGAAAACCTCGCTGATCCGGGTAACGGTACGCCGTTGCCGGTACAGCTGCCGCTGCTTAACAACCGATACAACGTGAACGTGCCTATCGCCGATGCGGCAGGACGTTTCTCACTGGCGGTACTTGAGAGTGACTACCTCGTTGACCTTGAGCTGACAGCACTGGAAGCGGAAGGCCGCGGCGAGATCGTTTCAACACCGCGCGTCATCACAGCCAACCAGAAAGAAGCTCGCATCGAACAGGGTGTCGAGATTCCGTACCAGCAGTCAGCGTCATCGGGTGCTACAACGGTACAGTTCAAGAAAGCGGTTTTGAGCCTGACAGTGACACCGCAGATCACGCCGGACAACAACATCATCATGGACCTGCGTGTACACAAGGATAACGTCGGCGAGATTATCTCGACCGGTGGTCTTGGCGGTACCGTGCCGAGTATTGATACCCGCGCCGTGGAAACACAGGTGCTGGTCGCTGACGGCCAGACAGTTGTCCTCGGCGGTATCTACGAGACGGAACGTCGCGAGATGGTCGTCAAGGTACCGTTGGCTGGGTGACATTCCGTTTGCCGGCAACCTGTTCAAGAGCACGAAGCGTATCGATAACAAGGCAGAACTGCTGATTTTCGTTACGCCTCGCATTCTTGAGGAAGGCGCAAGCATTTACTAACAGCTAACCCTGTTGGTTCGAAAGCCAGCCGCGGGCTCTGCCTGCAGGTTGGCTTTCTCTTTTCTGGCACAATGAAAAACGCATGGTCACACCAAACAACATTTTTCTTGTAGGCCCGATGGGCGCCGGCAAGTCGGCCGTAGGCCGGCAGCTCGCGCGTGCCCTGCATCTCAACTTCGTCGACAGTGACGACGAGATCGAGGCTCGCACGGGCGTGGATATTCCCTTTATCTTCGAAAAAGAGGGTGAAAAGGGCTTTCGCAAACGCGAAGTTTCGGTCATTGATCATCTCTCGAAGAGAGATGGCATAGTCCTCGCGACCGGTGGCGGGGCGATTCTTAGTGCCGACAGTCGCAGCAATCTCGGCGCACGTGGCTTCGTCGTCTATCTGCAGACCAGCGTTGAGCAACAGGTGTCGCGCACCTCGCGCGGGCGTGAGCGGCCATTGCTGGAAGGTGGCGATCCGCGCGAAACGCTGCAGGCATTGCTTGCCATTCGCGATCCCCTGTACCGCGAAATCGCCGATCTTGTGGTCGACACCGACGGCCGCAAAGTTCGCTCGGTGGCTGACGAGATCGTCGAGGCATTATAGTTTTTTGGTTGGCTGGCTGCGGCCGGGGTGTTCCTCATTGGAATGGCTCGCTGCGCTGCGCTTTATTTCCAATGACGAACACCCCACCCGCAGGCAGCTTTTGGGTTGGGTGGGATTCCGGGGCGGTCTGCAGGGCGTGAATGATGTAACCTTGCGGCGATGGAAACGCTTACTGTAGATCTCGGCGAACGCAGCTACCCCATCGTCATCGGGCGGGGGCTGCTGGATGGTGGCTACGATATCGCCGCTCATGTTGCCGGGAGCGACTGCCTGATCGTCAGCAATGAAACCGTGGCGCCGCTGTACCTGGAGCAGCTGAAACGCAGCCTTGCTGGCAAAGCGGTGGGATCGATTGCGCTGCCCGATGGTGAGCAACACAAGACCGTGGCAACCATGCAGTCGATTCTCGACCGGCTGGTTGAGTGTGGCGCGAATCGCGATACGACTGTCATCGCCCTCGGTGGTGGTGTCGTTGGCGACATCACGGGATTTGCGGCTGCCTGTTACATGCGCGGCGTCGCCTTCATCCAGATTCCAACCACCTTGCTGGCGCAGGTCGACTCGTCAGTGGGCGGCAAGACCGGCGTCAATCACCCGGGTGGCAAAAATCTCATCGGCGCGTTTCACCAGCCGCGTCTCGTGTTGATCGATACAGATACACTGATGACGCTGCCGGACCGGGAGCTCAAGGCCGGTCTTGCAGAGGTCATCAAACACGGCGCCATCGCCGACAGTGGTTTCTTCGCCTGGCTCGAGAACAATATGACCGCCTTGCTCAACAAGGACCCGGAGGCGCTCGCGCACGCGATCCTGCGCTCCTGCGAACTCAAAGCGGAAGTCGTCGCCGATGACGAGCGTGAGGCGGGAAGAAGAGCCATCCTGAATTTCGGTCACACGTTCGGGCATGCGATCGAACACTGCCAGGGCTACGGCGAGTGGTTGCACGGAGAGGGTGTCGCTGCCGGTATGCTCATGGCGGCAGAGTTGAGTGGTTTGCCGGAGTCCGATATGGCGCGACTCAGAGACCTGACCGCCGCAGCCGGATTGCCGACGAAACCGCCGCAAGCGGGATCGGGGGCACTGCGAAAAGCGATGGGACTGGACAAGAAGGTCAGCGACAAGAAACTGCGTTTCGTGTTGCTGAGCGAGCTTGGCAATGCCTTCGTCACGGCCGACTATGACGAAGCTCGTTTGCTCAAGGTCCTGGCTGCCGCGGACTGAAATGAGCAAAGGTCTCGCCAAATATGCGGCACAGGAATCGCGAAGCCGCGGCAGACGCTACCCCGAACCTGCGCCAGCGTATCGCGGCGAGTATCAACGCGATCGCGACCGCATTATCCACTCGACTGCGTTCCGGCGCCTGGTGTACAAGACGCAGGTCTTCGTCAATCACGAGGGCGACCTGTACCGCACCCGCCTGACACATTCACTGGAGGTCTCGCAGATTGCACGTACGGTGGCGGTCGCGCTGGATCTCAACGAGGCGCTGACAGAGGCTATTTCGCTGGCTCACGATCTCGGCCATACGCCGTTTGGCCATGCCGGCCAGGACACGCTGAATGACTGCATGCGCGAATTCGGCGGCTTCGAGCACAACCTGCAGTCATTGCGCGTCGTTGACCAGCTTGAGACCAAGTATGCCGACTTCCCGGGCCTCAACCTGATGTTCGAAACACGTGAGGGAATCCTCAAGCATTGCTCCAAACGCAATGCGCGCGAACTGGGTGATGTGGGCGAACGTTTCCTTGCGCGAGAGCAGCCCGGGCTGGAAGGGCAGCTTGCCAACATCGCCGACGCCATCGCCTACAACAACCATGACATTGACGATGGCTACCGGGCAGGCCTGATCACGATTGAGCAGCTCCGGGAACAGCCGTTGTTTGAAAACCAGCACCGCAGGGTCAGGGAACGCTACCCGGAGCTTGAGGATCGCCGCCTTATCTACGAGATCATTCGCCGCATGATTGGTACGGTCGTGACCGACCTCATAGAGACGACGCGCCACAACCTCGAAGAGCTGCAGCCGGAATCGATCGACGATGTGCGCAAGGCGCCCAAAGGCCTGGTCGCGATGTCGGATGACATATTCGAGCAGCACCGATCCTTGAAAAGCTTCCTGCATGAGCACCTCTACAGTCACGAGCAGAAACTCGCTATGACGCGCAAGGTACAGGCCATGGTGTCCGACCTGTTTGCAGCCTTCACCGGCAACATCGACCTGATGCCCGCGCAATTCGCATCGTCAGCGGCAAGACAGGATGAGGCAGGCAAGGCGCGTATCGTGGCTGACTACATCGCCGGCATGACGGACCGTTTCGCGATTGCCGAGCACGAACGTCTCGAGGCCTGCTAGAATCTGCGGCGCCATGAAAAAATCAATCCCCAATAAAGACCGTCTGATCTTCGCGATGGACGTACCGAGCTGCGATGCGGCTCGCGATCTTGCGACCGAACTCGGCGACTCTGTGACCTTCTACAAGATCGGTCTCGAGCTCATGATGAGCGGTGGCTATTTTGAGCTGCTGGACTGGATGCTCGAGCGTGACAAGAAAGTCTTCTGCGACCTGAAGTTCTTCGACATCCCGGCAACTGTCGGCTCGGCGGTGCGTTCGCTGCAGGACAGGGGTGCGACCTTCGTCACTGTGCACGGCAATCGCTCGATCATGGAGGCGGCCGCCGAGAACAAGGGCGACTCCCTGAAAGTGCTGGGCGTCACCGTGCTCACCAGCCTGGATCGTGGCGACCTCGATGACCTTGGTTTCGACTGCCAGCTCGATGAGCTGGTTTTGTCGCGTGCGAAGCAGTGCCTGGAGGCGGGTTGCGATGGCGTCATCTCGTCTGGCCTCGAGGTGCCGAAACTGCGCGAGTTCGTCGATAACAAATTACTGGTGGTCTCACCGGGCATACGGCCTGTGGATAACAAGCCGGTTGGCGACCAGAAACGGGTCGTTACCGTGGAGACAGCGTTCCAGAACGGCTGCGATCACATTGTGGTTGGCCGTCCGATTCGCGACGCGGCCAGTCCGCGTGCCGCGGCCGAGGAAATGCAGGCGCAAATCGAAGCGACTATGGGTGATGCATGAGTGATCTGAAGAACGACCTGTTTTTACGTAGCTTGCTGCGACAACCCGTTGATCGGACACCAGTCTGGATCATGCGCCAGGCCGGCCGCTACCTGCCCGAGTATCGGGAGACGCGTGCGCAGGCAGGTGACTTCATGAGCCTGTGCCGCAATCCCGAGCTGGCCTGCGAGGTGACGATGCAGCCATTGCGGCGTTACAAGCTCGACGCGGCGATCCTGTTCTCGGATATCCTGACCGTTCCGGATTCGATGGGCCTCGGTCTGTATTTCGTGACGGGCGAAGGACCGAAGTTTAAAAATCCCGTGCAGTCCGTCGACGCGATTCGTGCACTGAAAGTGCCGAATGTCGAGAAGTCGCTGGGCTATGTCTTCGAGGCCGTGCGCACCATCCGCCGTGAGCTTGATGGCAAGGTGCCGCTTATCGGTTTCGCCGGCAGCCCCTTCACCTGCGGCACCTATATGGTTGAAGGCGGTTCGAGTCGTGACTGGCCGACCATCAAGAAACTCGCGGCAGATGCGCCCGAAGCGCTCGACCAGTTGATGGACACGATCGCCGAAACCACCATTGAATACCTCAACGCACAGATCGATGCGGGCGCGCAGGCTGTGCAGATCTTCGATACCTGGGGCGCCGCGCTGCCAGCGGATGAATTCCGCCGCTACTCGCTGGCGAGCATGCAGAAAGTTGTCGACGGCCTGACGCGCGAAAAGGACGGCAGGCGCATCCCGGTGATTCTGTTTACCAAGGGTGCCGGCCCGCTGCTGGCAGACCTCGCGGAAACCGGCTGCGACGCGCTTGGCGTCGACTGGACCACCGATCTTGCAACCGCAAGAGAATACGTTGGTGACAAAGTTGCGCTGCAGGGCAACCTGGATCCGGCAACGCTGCGTGAGTCACCTGAAGTTATTCGCCAGGGAGTCGCAGATACGCTGGCAAGCTATGGCAAGGGACCGGGACACGTGTTCAACCTGGGCCACGGCATTACGCCGGACATCGATCCCGAGCATCTCGGTGTACTGGTTGACGCGGTGCACGAGCTGAGCCCGCAATATCACGACTAGCCTGGCGGCTGCGTTTGCTCGTCTCTTAGCGCGCGGCGCAGGATCTTGCCGACGTTGGTTTTTGGCAGCTCGTCGCGAAACTCGACGACGCGCGGGCGCTTGTAACCGGTCAGCTTGTCGCGGCAGAACTCTTTCACGTCCTTCTCGGTAACGCTCGGGTCGGTGCGCACGGCGAAGACCTTCACAATCTCCCCGGAGCGCTCGTTCGGAACACCGATAGCGGCAGCTTCGAGGATGCCCGGCATTTCGACGACGACGTTTTCAATTTCGTTGGGATAGACGTTGAAGCCGGACACCAGGATCATGTCCTTCTTGCGATCTTCGATCCACGTGTAGCCGTTTTCGTCCATGCGGCCAATGTCGCCGGTGCGCAACCAGCCGCCGGGTAACATGACATCGGCCGTGTCCTGCGGCCGCTGCCAGTAGCCCTCCATGACCTGCGGGCCGCGTATGCAGATTTCGCCGATTTCACCCACTGGCAATTCATTGCCGTCATCGGCGGCGATCATGACATCGGTGGAGGGTAGCGGCAGGCCGATGGTGCCGGTGAACTTACTTTCAACCGAATTCACGATGGCGGCGGGCGAGGTCTCGGTAAGGCCATAGCCTTGCGCAATTTCGCAGCCAGTGACCTCTGCCCATTTCTTCGCAATGGCGGGCTGCACGGCCATGCCGCCGCCAACGCAAACGCGCAGATTGGAGAAGTCGATGTCCTTGAAGCCTTCCGTATGCAACAGCGACGCGAACAAGGTGTTCACGCCGGTGAAATAGTTGAACTTGTGCTTGCCCATCTCTTTGACAAAGCCCGGGAAGTCACGCGGATTGGTGATGAGGACATTCAGTCCGCCCTGTTGCATGACCGCAAGGCAATTCCCCTGCAAAGAAAAAATGTGATAAAGCGGTAGCGCGGTAATCGCGACGACGGGCTCGACACCCACATAGGCATCGCCTTGCCAGATGATTGACTGCCAGACGTTGTAGACCATGTTGCGATGGCTGAGCATGGCGCCTTTTGACACGCCGGTCGTGCCGCCGGTGTACTGCAGGAACGCAATGTCCGCAAGGCCGATCTCTACCGGATGCAGCGGCTTGCCCTTGCCTGTGGCCAGCGCCTTGTTGAAGCGCACGGCTCCCGGCAGTCGATAGGACGGAATCGCTTTTTTCACATAGCGCAGCGTCAGGTTGACGATCCAGCTCTTGGGTTTGACGAGCAGGTCGCCGACGCCCGTCGTAATGACCTGCTGCACGTCCGTGTTGCCAATGACCTTTTCGAGAACGGTCGCAAAGTTGTCGAGAATGACAATCGCGGTTGCGCCGGAGTCCTTTAGCTGGTGTTCGAGCTCGCGAGCTGTGTACAACGGATTGACGTTCACGGCGACCAGCCCGGCGCGGAAGATGCCACACAGCGCGACGGGATACTGCAGGATGTTAGGCAGCATGATTGCCACGCGCTCACCGCGTGTCAGCCCCAGCGTGCCCTGCAGGTAGCAGGCGAAGCGAGTCGAAAGCTCATCAATGTCGCCATAGGTAAGCGTCGTCCCCATGTTGGTGTACGCCGGCAAATCGGCATACTCATCGAAGCTGTGCTCCATCATGTCGCGGATAGAGCGGTACGGGGGCTCGGGTACCGTCTCCGGCACCCCTGACGGGTAGGACTTCAGCCAGATCTTTTCCAAGTCTCAGCTCCTGCGGTCGCGAGTTAAATCGGGGATTGCTCTATTCTAATCAAGCCGTGCGCCCAATGCGTCGGAAATTATCGGCCAGGCGTTGTCGAGCAGCAGAATTTGCGCGTCGGCGTTCGGATGAATGCCATCATCCTGCATCATCTCTTCGTTGAGCGCGACGCCCTCCATAAAAAATTCTATCCATGCCACGTCCTGACTGGCAGCGGCATCGCGGAAGGCAGCTTCAAAGGCGCTTGAGTAGCGTGGACCGTAGTTGAGTGGAATGCGAATGCCGAGAAGCACGACTCTGGCCCCCGAATCCTTGCTGGCCGTAATGATCTGCTCGAGATTATCCTGCAGGCGCTCAGGGGGAAAGCCGCGAAGTCCGTCGTTGCCACCGAGCTCAAGAATGACGAGTTCCGGATCAAAGCGCTCCACGGCGGCTTCGATGCGTGCAGCACCGCCCTCGGTGGTTTCGCCCGAGATGCTGGCGTTAATCACTTGATGTTCGTACCCTTGGCTCTGGAGCCGTGCTTGCAACAAAGCGGTCCAGGACTGGTCAACTTCAATACCGTAGCCTGCACTCAGGCTGTCCCCGAAGATCAGGATCGTCGGCTCTTCCGCTCCCTGGGCGACGGAGCCAAATAGCATGAATACAAGGATGAAAAATTTTCGCATGTCGAATGAGCAGTCCCAAAGTAACGTTTTGTCGGCACACCGCTTGAGCAAGCAGGTTAGCAGTCCCGAAGGTACTCTGACCATTCTTTCCGACGTCAGTTTCAGTATTGCGGCAGGCGCGTCCGTTGCTATCGTTGGTGCTTCAGGCGCCGGTAAATCGACCCTGCTGGCCTTGCTGGCGGGTCTCGACCAGCCGACCACGGGATATGTCAGCCTCAATGACGTGAATCTCGGCGAACTCGATGAGGACGGCCGAGCCGAGGTGCGTGCCAGCAGCGTCGGCTTCGTATTTCAGTCGTTCCACCTGGTGCCCTCGCTGAATGCCCTTGAGAACGTCATGCTGCCGCTGGAGCTGGCGGCCAGGGACGATGCCCGCGAAGCGGCCATGCAGCTGATCCGCACCGTGGGCCTCGGCGAGCGCTGGAGCCACTACCCGGCGCAACTGTCCGGTGGCGAAAAGCAGCGCGTTGCGATCGCGCGTGCGTTTGCGACGCAGCCGGCGGTGCTGTTTGCCGACGAACCCACCGGTAATCTCGACGCGAAAACGGGTGCCACCATCATGGATCTGATGTTCGAGCTCAATCGTGACTCGTCGACAACCCTGGTCCTGGTTACGCATGACCAGGCACTTGCAGAGCGCTGTGACCGGGTGCTGAGCCTCGATGCCGGGCTCCTGATCAGCGACAGCAAGGCAGCCGCATGAAATCACTGGCGTTTGCGCTGCGCAGTTTTTCGCGCGAGTTGCGCTCCGGCGAAATGCTGGTGTTACTGGCTGCGGTCACATTGGCCGTTGCAGCGCTCACCGCGGTGGGCTTCCTTACAGACCGCATCGGCAAGGCTGTAGAGCGCCAGGCGAACGAGGTTCTGGCTGCCGATCTGCGCCTGCAATCAGCGGAGCCCATTCCCGCCGAATGGCTCGAGCGCGCCCGCAGTTTCGATCTGCGCACCGCCAGCCTGGCGTCGTTTCCGAGCGTTGTATATGCCGGAGAGAACAGCGCCCTGACCAGTATCGTTGCGGTCGGTGACGGCTACCCGCTGCGCGGTAAAGTGCGCATCACCGACAGGTTGTTCGGTGCGGAGCAAACGGTCGACAGCATTCCCGAGCCCGGCACTGTCTGGGCGGACAGCGGGCTGTTGGCGCGCACGGGTGCGAGCATCGGTGACACGCTCGAGATCGGCGAGGCAACTCTGACGGTTGCCGCCATCGTCGCCTACCGCCCGGATCAGTCAATCGGCTTTGCCTCGCTCGCGCCGACCTTGCTCCTCAATGAGGCTGATCTGCAAAGCACCGGGCTGATTGGTGTCGGCAGTCGCGTCCGCTATGCGCTGTTACTGGCGGGCAACGAGGACGACGTTGAAGAATTCAATTCAGGCATCAAGAAAGATCTGCCGGATTCATTGCGTGTGCGCACGCAGGAAGAAAGCAGCGAGCGGGCGTTTGCCGCGGCTGATCGTGCGCAACGGTTCCTGTCGCTGACGGCTGTCATCAGTCTGCTGCTGAGTGCGGTTGCGATCGCCATGTCGGCGCGACGCTTCGCGCAGCGCCGCATGGACGTCGTCGCGCTGATGAAAAGCCTCGGGGCCACGCAACGATTCGTCATCAACGTGTCGCTGGTACAGCTGCTGCTGGTCGGCGTCATTGGTGTGGTGCTGGGCAGCATTATCGGCTTTGCGGCGGAGGCGCTGCTGTCATGGATACTCGCCGACATCATCGCCGGTGACCTGCCGGAGCCGGGTTTCACGCCAGTGTTGCTTGCCAGCGGCAGCGCACTGCTGTTGCTACTTGGCTTCGCACTGCCGTCGCTGATACAGCTGCGCAACACGCCGCCATTGCGGGTGCTGCGGCACGATGCGATGCCGCCCGCGCCGTCACGCATTGTGGTCGCCGGGCTGTCACTGCTTGCCGTGGCCGCCATCCTGTATCGGGCCGTCGGCGATGCCACCATGCTCCTGATCGTGCTTGTTGGCGTCATCGTCATTGCCGCGCTGCTGTACCTCGCGGGCAGGCTGCTGGTGGCTGCACTTGGACGCTTCCGCGGTGGTGTTGGTGTCGCCTGGCGTTATGGCCTCGCCAACGTGTCGCGCCGCGGCCGCGCCAGTGCGATTCAGGTTGTCGCGTTCGGTCTTGGCCTGACCGTGTTGCTGTTGCTGACACTGGTCCGCACCGATTTGCTGGAAAACTGGCGCAAGACGCTCGACGAATCGGCGCCCAACCAGTTCCTGATCAATATCCAGCGCCACGAGACCGAATCTGTCACCAACCTGTTCGCCGAGCGTGGTATCAAGCCGCCGCAATTGTCACCGCTGGTGCGTGCACGGATGACCCACGTCAACGGCACCAGCGTCAAGGACCTCAAAGACGAGGGCAAACGCGGCGGGTGGTTCACGCAACGCGAGCAAAACCTGTCCTGGGCGGCTGAGCTGAGTGACAGCAACGAGCTGTTGCAGGGCGAGTGGTGGCCGAGCGACTACGACGGACCGCCGCTGGTGTCTATTGAGGAAGAAGTATCCGTGGAAAACGGACTGCTGATTGGCGACGTCCTGAGTTTCGAAATTGCGGGGCAACAGATCGATGCAACGATCGCCAGTGTCAGAAAGGTCAACTGGGACTCGTTCCAGCCAAACTTCTTCCTGGTGTTCTCACCGAACGCACTAAACGATTATCCGGCTACCTTCATTGCCAGCATGCGCGTCGAGGACGATGAGAAATCGTCGCTGGTCGACCTGGTGCGCAAACATCCAACGATATCGGTGATCGACCTCGACTCGATACTTAAGCAGGTGCGCGGCATCATCGAAAAGGCGAGTCTCGCCGTGCAGGCGGTGTTTGTCTTTACGCTGGCCGCTGGCATAGCGGTGCTGTTTGCAGCGGTGCAGTCGACCATTGACGAGCGACGCTTCGAAAGTGCCATGCTACGCGCGCTGGGCGCTCGCAAGCGCGTTGTATTTTCCGGCGTGATCGCGGAGTTTGCTGCGCTCGGCGCGGCCGCCGGCTTGCTGGCATCGGCCGGAGCGTCGATACTTGCTGCCGTGCTCGCGACCGAACTCTTCAATCTTCCGTATACGTTCAACCCGATGGTGTGGGTGATTGGCCTGACGGCGGGGATCCTCGTGGTCTCGGTGAGCGGCTTCTTCGCGGCACGCAGTGCGATCAACGCGGCACCCGTGGACGTACTCAGGGCGGCTGCCACATGACGGTCGGCAAGCTTTCCTGCGGCATCGTGCTGCTGCGTGACGACGAACACGGACCACGCACGCTGCTGCTGCGCGCGTTTCATCACTGGGATTTTCCGAAGGGCATCCGCGAGGCCGGAGAAGAGCCACAGCAAACAGCGGTGCGTGAGCTCGGCGAAGAAACCGGCATTCATGACGCCAGCTTCGAATGGGGCGACCGCTTCCTTGAGACCGGACCCTATAGTCGTGGCAAGACGGCGCGCTACTTCCTGGCGCGCACGGCAACCAGCGAAGTGGTCATGGGCCCGTCACCGGAAACCGGCGAGCCTGAACACCATGAGTGGCGCTGGGTGAGTTTTGACGACGCCTACGACATGTCTTCGCCGCGTGTTCGCGAGGTCGTGCAGTGGGCGCGGCAGGTGTTCGGCGCCTGACAGCTAGACGACGCGGTTACGCCGTTCGCCGTCGATAAACGCCCGCGCGTTCGCCGCAAGTTCATTGATCGCATTCTGCCGCGCAACGTCGCTGGCCCAGGCAATATGCGGCGTCACGATCAGGTTGCTGCCCTCGTACTCCAGCAGCGGATCGCCGTCTGCCGGCGGCTCGACCGGCAGCACGTCGACTGCGGCGGCACCGATCTGGCCGCTGCGAAGCGCGGCCACCAGTGCGGCAGAATCAACCAGCCCGCCGCGCGCCGTATTAATCAGAATAGCGTCGTTCTTCATTCGCGCGAACTGCGCCTTGCCAAACAGGCCGCGGGTGTCGTCGTTGAGCGGACAATGCAGCGAGATGACGTCGGCCTCGGTGAGCAAGGTGTCGAATGCGACCCGACCCTCGGGTACGTCGCTGCTGCCTGGGCGCGCAGACACAATGACGTTCATGCCGAAAGCCGCCGCCGCATGCGCGACGCCCTTGCCGAGCTCGCCGTAACCGACGATGCCGAGAGTCATAGCCGACAGTTCGCGAACCGGGTGCGCCAGCAGGAACGGGCTATCGGATGTCTGCCAATCGCCGGCGGCAACCGACTGCTGGAAGCCGGGCAGGCTGTGCGTCAGCGATAGCATGACACCCATGACGTGTTCGGTAACCGAAGCGGTGCAGTAACTGCGGATATTGCAGACTGCGATGCCGTGCTTCTCAGCGCTGGCTGTATCGATGTTGTCGGTGCCGGTCGCGGTCAGGCCAATGAACTTCAGCTGTGGTGCGGCCGCGATCAATTCATCGGAGAGGTTGATCTTGTTGGTGTAGACGATGCTGGCGTCGGCGATGCGTTGCGCCACTTCCGCCTGCGTGCTGGTTTCGAATACATCGAGGTCGCTTGTAACCTCCCGCAAGGGAGTTATATCGAGACCACCACCCATCGTGGCGAAATCAAGAAAGACAGCTTTCATGCGTGTGCGTTACTCTTCGGCAGAGCGACAGACAATGACCGATCAATTCTGGAAAAACAAGAAACTCTCCGAGATGACACCCACAGAGTGGGAGTCGCTTTGCGACGGCTGTGCGTTGTGTTGCATGCACAAGGTTGAGGACGAGGATACGGCAGAGGTCTTCTACACGAATCTCGCCTGCCGCTTGCTGGACACAACGAGTTGTCGCTGCACCGACTACGCGAATCGTGTGAAACAGGTTTCGGACTGCATGGACCTGTCGCTGGATCACGCGGAAGCGTTCGCATGGCTGCCGGCATCCTGCGCGTATCGGCTGCTCGATGAGGGCAAGGATTTGCCGGAGTGGCATCCGCTGGTCAGTGGCGACCCGAACTCGGTGCACGAGGCCGGTATATCCGTGCGCGGTAAGGTGGTCAGTGAGAACGATACCGATGAATGGACGGTGCTTTGGAATGTCAGCGACATGTAGATTCGTGGTTAGATGCCTGCGCCCCGGCAACCTGTCAGCGGAATGGCTCGCTGCGCTGCGCTTGATTTCCACTGACAGGTTGCCGGCACGCAGGCATCTTTTGAGTTTGGTGGTGGTTGGATGCTTGCGCACCGGGACCTCCTCATCGGAATGGCTCGCTTTGCTGCGCTTTATTTCCGACTGACGAGCTCCCGGCACGCAGGCATCTTTCGAGTTTGGTGGTGGTTGGATGCTTGCGCACCGGGAACTCCTCATCGGAATGGCTCGCTTTGCTGCGCTTTATTTCCGCTGACGAGCTCCCGGCACGCAGGCATCTTTTGAGTTTGGTGGTGGGGTGTGATGGTAGTCCTTTTGGAGCGTATCGCCGACGCCAGCGAGAAAAGGGCTACCATCACAGCGCACCTTGTTGTTGGGTAGGAAATGAAGAGGTACGGGTCGATGACTGAAGAAAGCTACGCGACGGTTCCGCTCACGCAATATCGCGAGTATCCGCTTGCGGAGATGCGGCAGCGCTTGCAGGCGTTTTACGAGGACGTTGAGCGGCGCCGCACTGTGCGGGAGTTTTCGGATCGGCCTGTGCCGCGCGATATTATCGAGACGGCGTTAAAGGCGGCCAATACTGCGCCCAGTGGTGCCAACCTGCAGCCGTGGCACTTTGTTGTTGTCAGTGGTGCTGACACCAAGAAGAAGATTCGCGAGGCTGCCGAGGTCGAGGAGCGTGAGTTTTACGAGCATCGTGCATCCGAGGAGTGGCTCGAGGCGCTGGCGCCGCTGGGTACTGACGACAGCAAACCGTTCCTGGAGAAAGCTCCGTACCTTATCGCCGTGTTCCTGCAGAAGTTTGGCGAGTTGCCGAATGGCAAGAAGGTAAAGCACTACTACCCGGTCGAATCGACCGGTCTCGCCACGGGGATCCTGATCACAGCGCTGCACCAGGCCGGTCTTGCGACGTTGACGCACACGCCAAGCCCCATGAAGTTTCTCAATGAGATTCTCGGGCGGCCAAAAAACGAGCGGCCGTTCCTGTTGCTTGTGGTGGGCTATCCTGACGATGAGGCTCGCGTGCCCGACATCAGGCGCAAGGCGCTTGCCGAGTTCGCCTCGTTCGTTGACGACTAACCGGTGTTTTGCAGGCCCTGCGCGATGCCGTTGACGCTGGCTAGCAGCGTGTCGAGCAGCCGATCATCCTTGCGGCCGCCTTCGCGCCAGCGTTTCAGGAAGTTAACCTGCATGAGGTTCATCGGGTCGACATACGGATTTCTCAACATGATGGCACGCTGCAGGATGCTGTCCCCTTCCAGCAGGGTGTCATGCTCTGAGTAGCTCAGGATCAGGTCCCGGGTAAGCTCGAACTCTTTCTCGATGATCGGGAAAAACTTCTCGTGCAGATCGCCGGCCATTTTTGAATACAATTCGGCGGTATCCAGATCGGCCTTGGCGAGCACCATCTCGGCGTCCGCTTTCAAAGCGCGCATGAAGTACCACTCGCTGAACATCTCGCGGAATGCCGCGTCGTCAAACTGTTCTGCAGCTTTCCGGAGTCCCGAGCCCAGGCCATACCACCCGGGCAGTACGCAGCGTGATTGCGTCCACGAAAACACCCACGGAATAGCGCGCAGATCACCGATGCCCGACATGTTGCGGCGCGACGATGGTCGCGAGCCGATGCGCATGCGTTCAATCAGGTCGATCGGCGTGGCGGCGCGGAAGTAATCGTAGAAACCCTCTGTCTCGTAAACCAGCTCACGATACGCGCGGCGGCTTTCATCGGCGATAACGTCCATCATCGCGTGCCATTCGGGTTTGTCGTTGCCGCGGTGATGCGGCATCGCCGTGGCAATCGCGACCGATCCTGCGACCTGCTCCAGCGTACGCAGTGCGATGCCGCGCAGTCCGTATTTCTCGTTGATGATCTCGCCTTGCTCGGTCACCCGCAGCCGGCCATTGACGGTGCCGGGTGGTGATCCCAGTACAGCGACGTGGGTCTTGCTGCCGCCGCGACTGATGGTGCCGCCGCGGCCGTGGAACAGCGATAACTCAATGCCTTTTTCGGCAACGGATTCGACCAGCTTCTCCTGTGCGTTTTGCAACGCCCAGCGCGCCGATGCCAGACCGCCGTCCTTGTTGCTGTCGGAGTAGCCGATCATGACCATCTGCCGATCACCGCGCTTCGACAGGTGGTCGCGATACAGCTCGGTGTCCAGCAGGTCGTGCAGGATTTCCGGACCGCGCTGCAGGTCGTCGACCGTTTCCAGTAGCGGCGCGATGTCCAGCGATACTTCGCCACGACGGTTGTGCAGCTCGCCCCAGTTCGCAAGCAGCAGCACCGAGAGCACGTCGTCGGCGCCCTGCGTCATGCTGATGATGAACGGGCCAATAGATCGACCGCCATACTTGCGGCGGCAGAAAGCGATCGCCTGGAATACGCCCAGGGTCTTGCGCGCCTGGGTGCTTAGATCCATCGGCGCGCTTTCTTTGGTCTCGAGCGCCTCGATGATGCGTTTGGTGCGATCCTCAGGTGCCCAGTTGTCCCAGTCATCCTCGCCGAGGCATTCGCCGACAACGGTACGATGCACTTCGGCATCCTGGCGTACGTCCAGCGTCACCATGTGAAAGCCAAAGGTGTCGATGCGACGCAACAGGCGTTTCACCGCAAACAGGCCGGCGTGCTTGCCCTTGTTATCCTCAAGGCTGTCCGAAATCAGCTGAATGTCTTCGCGGAACTGGCGAAAACGTTCGTACGGGAAAATGTCGTCGTCAAAGGTCGATTGCAGCCGTTGCTGAACGAGTCGCAGGAACACGCGATACGGCATGTTGCGATGACGCGCCGGTACGGCGTGATAGGCATTCTGGAAAACACCGGTGTATTCCTCGATGCGGTCGAGCAGTTCCTGCTTGAAGCCGACACGCTCCTGGGTCTGGCTCAGTTTGGTTGAGAGCGCGCGGCATTCCTTGTAGTAGAGGTCGAGAATCAGTGAGCGCTGTCTTGCCAGGGTTTCGCGAATTGTCTTCGCGTTAACGTTCGGGTTGCCATCCATATCGCCACCAACCCAGGAGGCGTAGTTGACCATGTTGGGTGCGTTGAAGTCGGCGGCTTCCTCGCCGTAGACGCGCTCGACCGCATGTTCCATGTCCTCGTAGAACACGGGCGTTGCCCGATACAGGACGTCAGTTACAAAGAACAGTATGTGCTCGAGCTCGTCGGAGACGGTCATCTTTTCGGATGGGTGCTCGTCGGTCTGCCAACCCGTGGTCACAAGCAAGCGGATGTTCTGCAGCGCCACGTGCACTTCCTGCGGCGTCATGGTCGGGTTCAGCAATTCGACCAGGTGGCGCACGATCTTCTGTTCCTTGCGCAGGATTGTGCGGCGCGTCGGTTCTGTGGGGTGCGCGGTGAACACGGGTTCGATCTGCATCGACGTGAACAGCTTTTCCACGGCGTCGAGGTCGAGCCCTGCGGCCTTGAGTTTTAGCAGGGAGTCTTCGAGCCCGCCCGGCTGGTGCTGGCCAACATCGAGCAGGTACTCGCGCCTTCGTCGGATGCGATGCACCTTCTCCGCGGTATTCACCATCTGGAAGTAAGTTGAGAAGCTGCGGATGACCTGCAGTGCGAGCTCAGGGTCGAGTTTGCCGACGAGACGCTCGAGCTCTTCGCCCATTTTCTCGTTGCCTTCGCGGCGCCGGATTGAGCGCAGCCGGGCATTCTCCACCAGCTCCAGCATCTCGATGCCGCATTGCTCGCTGATGAGTTCTCCCACCATGGCCCCGAGGGTGCGGACGTCGTCGCGAAGCGCCTGGTCCTTGTCCTCGAACATGATGTCCTGGCGTCGCAGCGACTTGTGGACTCCGGTGTTCATAGATTCAGTTTAGCTCAGCTGAGTGACGCGCGGTGTTTCTTTACGAGTTCCAGAAAGCGCGGCGTGAGGCCCGTGTCCTCGTAAATGGGGTCACCGTGGTCATCTTCCCGAATCACCTTGTCACCTGGTTTGTAGGGAATAGACGCTTCCAGCTGATCGAAGGCAACGCTCAGCAGGTCGGTAATAATGCGCTCACGCTGAGCTCCGGGGAACATCTCCAGCAGGGCATGCAGCCGGGCGGCATCGGCCAGCGGCAGCTGCACCTTGTAGGTCTCGGTCGTGGTAACCGGCTTCTGTTCGGCCGCCCACGCGTCCAGTAATTCCTTATAGCTCATAATTTCGTCGTCAGATTTCGGCGTCGCGACAATAGCAAAATATGAGCGGACTGCCCACATAGTGTCGCGGTAGCTGCCGCGGACCTGTGGGAGGCTGTTTCAATGGCAACCGATCCATGGAAGGACGACCGCATAACAAGCATGCTGCGCGAGCTGCGGCAGGCCGGAGTCACGCCCCTGTGCACCGTCCGCAGCGGTGTGCTGCGGGCACACGGCGAGACGCTTGTTATTGACGCGGCAAACCACTGCGACGCAGAGCTCAATGCGGTGCTGCAGCTGCTGGGCATGAGTGCAACGCTGTCGATGACGGTAAAACTTGTTACCGACCCACGTGAGTCGCTCGCGCTGTTTACTCAATTCTGCGCGCGGCTGCGCGCATTGCTGCTGCAGCATGCCGTCGCGCCAGCCAGTGTGGGACTGCAGCTGGCAGCAACAGAAATATCGCCACAGGCGGCGTGGCTGGTTCGGCGCAGGGAGCTGGCAGCCGGTCCGCTGACATTCACCGTGTGCAAGCGCACCCGTCCTTCTGCATGGCTGCAGTTGTGGCATCTGCGGGCACAGCCCGACGTGCGCACCACTGTGTCTGCCGAAGCGTGTTCGCCATGCCCGCTGCTGGCGTCGGAGAACGCGGACACCGTGTTGCCGGACCTTGGAGTCGCGGTACCGGCCGGCAGCGCCTGGTTGCCACTGCGACTGGACCTTGAGCGTTTCTGCGACGCGCACGGCGACATTCACATGGCAGCTTTGCAGCGAGCGGTCATCGCCTGTGTGGAAACGGGTGACGCGTTGTTCGATGAAGTGTGTTGGCGGGGTAGCAGTGCGCGTCACGATGCATGGTTCAACCGGCGTCTCGCAATCGAGCTGGACGGCATTGCCGCCATCGTCAGACTGCGCGGCCTCGAACCGGGCAGCTTTGTCTGTTTGCAGGAGCTCGCAGCGCTTGTCACCCAGATACGGGCCTGGGTGAACGGCGCATCACGGCAACTGGCTGCGCAATGCGGCGCACTTCCCGCGCTCAGGCGCCAGGAGCCCGGCGACCATGGCGCGCGTGGTGGTTCTGCAGATGACTGGCGCATGCGCTGGCAGCGCACCCTGCAGAGCGTCGCCGTGCGACATCGGCAACTGCTGGTGATTAGCCCGTGGGCAGTGCTTTCGCCCGCAGAAAAGGCCGAGTTTGGCCATCTTGACCTGTTGCCGCTGGCAGCGGCGGCGGATGCCGTCTGCTTTCGCAGAAATAGTGCGATCACTCACTGGAACATTAATGAATTCAAGGGGTTCCACGTGCGCCTCGGCGCGGTGCTGGGGCGCAAATACCGCTCTGGAGAATTTGCGGAACCGGTATGACTCATATACGGTCTACGGCCCGGCAGAAGAAAAACCAGGCCGGTTTCTTGAGAGGTCAACTTGCAAGCGATTACTCCAGACGCGCACGGGCTCGCGGTACTGCTGCTGACAGTTGTTGCGCTGTTCCTGTTTACGCGTGACAACATTGCACTCGAGTCTTCATCGCTCGCTATCCTGATCCTGCTGACAGTGGGCTTCGCACTTTTTCCGTATGAGAAGAACGGCGAGCTCGTGCTGCGGTCGGTCGATTTCTTCGCGGGATTCGGCAACGAAGCATTAATCGCTATTTGCGCACTGATGATGGTGGGCAAGGCGCTCGAAACCACGGGCGCGCTGCAGCCGCTTGCCAGTATCGTCGGCAAAGCCTGGGCCAGTGCACCGGTATTGGCGTTACTCGCAACATTGATCGCCGGCGCAATACTGAGCGCCTTCATGAACAACACACCTATCGTCGTGTTGCTCATGCCGATCATCGTAGGCGCTTCACTGCGCTCGAAGTTCCCGGTGTCGGGAGTGATGATGCCGATGGGGCTCGCAACCATCATCGGCGGCATGTCGACTTCGATTGGCACCTCGACCAACCTGTTGGTCGTCGGCATCTCGCAGGACCTTGGACTGCACGAGTTTTCGATGTTCGAGTGGGTGTTGCCCGTCGCCATGGTTGGTGGCGTCGGCATCCTGTTCCTGTGGCTGGTTGCGCCGCGCCTGCTTCCCGATCGCGCGCCGCCAATGGCCGATACCTCACCGCGAATTTTCAGTGCGCAACTGCACGTCAAGGAAGACGGCTGGGCGGACGGCAAGACGCTGTCAGAAGTGCTCGCCAAAGCTGACGGCAATATGCGCATCGACAAGATCCAGCGCAGCGAGTCGCTGTTTCTCGCCAAGTTGCCATCCATCACGATCCACCCGGGTGACCGACTGTTCGTCAAGGACTCGCCGGAAAACCTGAAACACTACGAGCAGATTCTCGGCGCCACGCTCTTCAACATGTCGGACCTTGAACACCCGGTCGGCGAAGACACGCCGCTGATCGCAGAAGGCCAGCAGCTGGCCGAAGTTGTCGTAACCCGCGGTTCGCCACTTCACTTGCGCAGCCTGGCCGCCGCGCGCTTCACCAACAGCTATGGACTGATGCCGCTCGCGCTGCATCGCGCTCGCGCGCCGAGCTCGCAGGTCACCGGTGACCTCAACATGATTCGCCTGCGCGCCGGTGACGTGTTACTGGTGCAGGGTTCCAGTGACGCGGTCGCCAATCTCAAGGACAGCGGTTCGATGCTGGTGCTCGACGGCACCACGACCCTGCCACAGACACATCACGCCAAGCGCGCCCTGTTCATCATGGGTGGTGTCATTGCTGCTGCGGCGTTCGGCTTGCTACCGATTGCTGTCGCAGCGCTGGTTGGCCTCGGCCTGATGCTGGCCACCGGCTGCCTGAACTGGCGCGATGCCGCGACCGCGCTGTCTATTCCGGTCGTCATGATTATTGTCGCCAGCCTCGCGCTCGGTAAGGCCCTTATGGGCACCGGCATGGCGGACTACATCGCCGTCAGCTTCGTCACGCTGGCCTCGTCGATGCCGACACCCATGATCCTGAGTGCTTTCCTGCTGCTGATGACGATCATGACCAATATCGTGTCGAACAACGCGGCAGCGGTCATTGGCACACCGATCGCCATCAGCATCGCGAACCAGCTTGGGGTCAGCCCGGAGCCGTTTATTCTCGCCGTTCTGTTCGGCGCCAACATGAGTTTTGCGACACCGTACGGCTACCAGACCAACCTCCTGATCCTGAGCGCCGGCGGTTACAAGTTCACCGACTTCCTGCGAGTGGGCATTCCGCTGACCGTGGTCATGTGGATCGGTTTCTCGCTGGTGCTGCCGTTTCTTTACGATCTGTAGGGCTCTGCACTTGACGATTGCCGGATCGATGGTGATACTCGGCCTCATGAGCGCACAGCCTGCAAACAACTGGTGGTGGCTGCCCCGCAAAGAGAGGGTGGCTGGCTGACTATTAGCTGAGCGCAACGAATACCAAAAGCCCATCTCTGCCTTGTTAGAGATGGGCTTTTTTTTGGAATATGACTATGCATCCACCGTTTGATATCGCCGCTGATCTGGACACGCCCGTATCGGCGTTCCTGAAACTGGGGCCGCTGCAGCCACGCTTCCTGCTGGAGAGTGTTGAGGGCGGCATGCGCCTTGCTCGCTATTCGTTCATCGGCTTCGGCGATGCGCTGGAGTTGCGGATGTCGGCGGACGATCTGACGGTCAACGGCGAGACCCGCGAGCGACCGCAGACTCAGGCCGAGTACCTGACTGTGCTCAGGGAAGCGCTGCAGCTGGCGCCGCGGCCGAAACCTGACAACGGCGAGTTGCCTTTCACGGGCGGCCTGGTGGGCGTGTCCGGCTATGACGTCGTGCGCATGTTCGAGCGGCTGCCGAAAAACAGTGCACCGCAGTCGCACATCCCCGACGCTGCGTTTGTGGCGCCCACGTCGATGCTGGTTTTCGATCACCTGACACGCCGTGTTGCCGTGCTGCATGACGGCCCGGAGTACGAGCGGCAGCGACTTCGGAGTGAGGTTATCGAGCGGCTGCGCGGTCCGGTGCCGCGCCACGAGGGTGACGTCGTATCGTCGCCAACCACGGCAAGCCTCAGTGAGGAAGAATTCATCGAGCGCGTCGCTGCCTGCAAGGAATACATCGCGTCCGGCGACATCTACCAGATCGTCGTATCGGTGTTGTTCAAGGGGCAGAGCAATGTGCCGCCGTTCGAGGTGTATCGGGCGTTGCGACTCCTGAACCCATCGCCGTACATGTTCTACTTTGACTTCGACGACCTGCAGGTCGTGGGTTCCTCGCCGGAGGCGCTGGTCAAGCTCAACGACGGCATCGCATCCCTCAGGCCCATCGCGGGCACGCTGCCGCGCGGTGACACCACGGAGCAGGACATCGCCAACGAAAAGGCGCTGCTCGCCGATCCCAAGGAAGCCGCCGAGCACGTGATGCTGGTGGACCTGGCGCGCAACGATCTTGGTCGGGTCGCCACGGCCGGCACCGTGGAGGTCGACCCGTATCGCGCCATCGAACGCTACAGTCATGTCATGCATATCGTCAGCGGCGTGCAGGGTGAGCTCGCGCCGGAGTTCGACCAGTTCGACCTGTTCGCCGCAAGTTTCCCGGCCGGCACACTGGTCGGCGCACCCAAGGTCAGGGCCATGCAGATTATTGAAGAGATGGAGCCGGTGGGCCGCGGCCTGTATGCGGGCACTGCCGGTTACTTCGGGCTCGAGGGTGACATGGACCAGGCAATTACCATTCGTACCCTCGTGTTCTCGGGCGACGAGTACAGTTTCCAGGCCGGTGCCGGTATCGTCGCGGACTCGGTGCCAGCCAAGGAGTACCAGGAGGTTCTCGCGAAAAGCGCTATCCTCCGCAGGGCACTGCAGATCGCAGGGGAGGGCCTGTAATGGCTGCTGATACTACGTTTGCCAACGTGCGCATGTTGCTCGTCGACAACTACGACTCGTTTACCTACAACCTGGTGCAGGCCTTCGCCGCACAGGGTGCGGATGTGATTGTGCATCGCAATGACGCGATCAGCGTTGCTGACGCGTTGCAGCTGCAGCCAACGCACCTGGTGATTTCTCCGGGCCCCGGGCGGCCGGAGGATGCCGGTGTGTCACTCGACATGATTGCGGCATTCGAGCAGCTCATCCCGGTGCTCGGTGTGTGTCTGGGTCATCAGTGCCTGGTGCAACACTTCGGCGGCGAGATCGTGCGTGCCGATCGGCTCATGCATGGCAAGACCTCGATGGCAAAACACGATGGCAAGACGCTGTACGACGGTTTGTCGCAGCCCTTCGAGGTCGGTCGCTATCATTCCCTGTGTGCAAAAAGCGAAACGCTGCCTGATGTGCTTGAGCTGAGCGCCAGCACAGAGCGCGGCGAAGTCATGGGTGTGCGCCACCGCAGTCTGCCGCTTGAGGGCGTGCAGTTTCACCCGGAAAGCGTGCTGACGCCCGAGGGTGACCAACTATTGGCGAATTTCATGCGCATGAAGAAGCACGGATGAGACAACGCGGAAGAGAAAACGGGGAAGAAAAAACTGATGAGTAGCGAATTCAGCAGCATGCTCGACCGCCTCCTCGACGGCGAGTCTCTCACGGAAGACGAAGCCTACGCGCTAATGCAAAAACTGGCCGAGGGCGGCTTGCCCGAGGCACTGGCTGGCGCATTGCTCGCAGGGCTGCGCGCCAAGGGCGAAACCGCTGCGGAGATTCGCGGCTTTGCAACGGCGATGCGCGAACTCGCGCTGCACCCACAAATACCCGATGGCCTGCCGACCGTTGATACCGTCGGTACCGGCGGTGATGGCTCTGGCAGTCTGAACATATCCACCGGCACCGGACTGCTCGCCGCAGCTTGTGGCGCACGCGTCGTCAAGCACGGCAATCGCTCGATCTCGAGTCGCTCCGGCAGCGCCGACATGCTCGAATGTCTTGGCATGCCGCTGCCGTTGCACGAGAAGGAAGCCGTGGCCTGTCTTGAGGCGACCGGCTTTACGTTCCTGTTCGCGCCGGCCTATCACCCGGCGATGAAAGCCATCATGCCGGTTCGCGGCGCGTTGTCGGTGCGTACCGTCTTCAACATCCTCGGACCGCTCACCAATCCCGCTGCGCCGCCGTTCCAGCTGATCGGCGCATTCAGCCGCGACATGGCGAAGCTGATGGCCGAGACACTTGCGGGCATGCCGATGGAGCGAGCGTTCGTTGTGCACGGTGAGCCGGGTTGGGACGAAGCGTCGCCGGCCGGACCGTTCTATTTGTACGATGCGACTCCCGGCGAGGTGCAGGAGAGTGTGCGGACGCCCGCGGACTACGGCATGCAACAGTGCGCGCCAGAGGATCTAAAGGGTGGCGACGCCGAACACAACGCTGCGGAATTGCAGCGCGTGTTTCGCGGCGAGGACCAGGGCGCGCACCGCGATGCCCTGCTTATGGGCACATCTCTGGTGCTGGAAGTTCAGGGGCTGGTCGATGACCCGCTCGCCGGCGTCGCGATGGCAGCCGCCGCGATCGATGACGGTCGCGCCGCAGCGTTTCTCGACAAACTGCGCGGGCACTTCAACGGCTGATGAGCGACTTCCTGCAAACCATGGCTGAACGCAGTGCCGCTCGAGTTGCCGCAATCAGGCAGCCAATTACGTCGAGCGCGCTGGACCGGCCGTTGCTGCCATTGCAGCTGGGTCGCTTCGATGTCATCGCAGAAATAAAGGATCACTCCCCCGCCGAGGGCGCGCTGGCCACGGCAGGCAGCGATCGGGTTGCACAGGCACAGCGCTACGCACGCGGTGGCGCAGCGGCGATTTCCGTCTTGAGTGAGCCGAGCCGCTTTGCCGGAGACATCGCCCACGTCGAACAGGTGGCAACGGCCATGACCGACACCCCGGTCATGCGCAAGGACTTCCTGGTTGATCCGCTGCAGGTGCTGGAAGCGCGCGCGGCAGGCGCCAGCGGCGTATTGCTGATCGCCGCAATGCTCGATGACAAGATGCTGCGCGCGATGCTCGATTGCAGTTATGAGCACGGCATGTTTGTGTTGCTCGAGTCGTTCGATGAGGATGATCTGCAGCGCAGCAGGGCGTTACTCGAAAATTCAGCTGACGCCGACGCAGCCGCTGCAGGCACGTTGTTGTTCGGCGTTAATACGCGCAATCTGCGCACCCTCGAAGTCGACGCCGAGCGCCTGCAGAAACTCGCAGCGTTGTTACCCGAGGGGCGCTGCGTAGCGGAAAGCGGATTGCATAATGAAAAGGACGCGCAGCGTGTAGCCAGGCTTGGTTATCGCGCGGCGCTGGTCGGCACGGCGCTGATGCGCAGTGATGATCCGGAAGCACTGGTTGCAGCGATGATGCTGGCCGGAGGAGAAGCAGCAGTATGAGTGTCATGGTAAAAATCTGTGGTCTTCGCGAAATGCGAGATGTTGATGCAGCGGTAGAGGCCGGTGCGAATGCCGTTGGCTTCGTTTTCGCGGAATCGGTGCGCCGGGTTTCGCCCGAGGTCGCGATGGCGGCGTGTGAGAATCTGCCGATCAAGGTGCTGCGTGTCGCCGTGATGCGGCACCCGAGCGACGATGAGTGGCAAGAGGTGCTCGACGCGTTCGAGCCGGATGTGCTGCAAACAGACTATACCGACTACGCCAGCCTCGACGTGCCCGACCATGTGGAGCGCTGGCCTGTCTATCGTGAGTCGCTGCAGCTGGATTTCAGCGAACTTCCTGACACCTATTTGTACGAAGGCATGCAAAGCGGCGCCGGGCAAACCGTCAACTGGCAGCGTGCTGCCATGGTTGCCACGCATGGTCGCATGATCCTGGCAGGCGGCCTCAGCACCAGCAATGTCGCTGAGGCGGTGTCGATCGTGCGTCCTTACGGTGTCGACGTTTCCAGCGCGGTTGAGTCGACACCCGGGGTGAAAGACCCGCAGAAAATAGCTGAGTTTGTGCAGGCGGTGCGAGCCGTGGAGAAGAGTTTATGAGTTCCATGTTCAATGAAGACGAAGCAGCGGCATTGCTGCAGGCTGCCATTGACGGCGACTTGCCGGATGAGCGTGGCCGGTTTGGACCGTTCGGCGGCCGCTATGTGCCGGAGACGCTGGTACCGGCGTTCGAGCGCCTTGAACAGGGCGTGAAGGAACACCTGCATGAGCCTGGTTTTCAGGCGCAGTTCCAGCGTGAGTTGCGCGAGTGGGTTGGCCGGCCGACGGCACTGACGTTCGCGCCGCGCCTGAGCGAGCGCTGGGGCGCCGAAGTCTGGCTGAAGCGCGAGGACCTCGCGCACACCGGTGCGCACAAGATCAACAATGCGATTGGCCAGGCAATACTCGCCAAGCGCCTTGGCGCCAAACAGGTGATTGCAGAAACCGGTGCCGGTCAGCACGGTGTTGCGTCTGCTGCCGCCTGCGCACGCGTCGGGCTTCCGTGCACGGTGTACATGGGCGCGGTCGATATTGAACGACAGGCACCCAACGTTGATCGCATGCGTCGCCTCGGCGCCGCCGTGGTTGCGGTTGAATCCGGTGACAAGACACTGCGAGCCGCCATCGATGAGGCGCTGCGCAAGTGGGTCACGGATCCGGATGGCATCTATTACCTGCTCGGCTCTGCCGTCGGTGCACACCCGTATCCGTACCTCGTGCGCGAACTGCAGTCGGTTATTGGCACGGAAGCGCGTCGACAGATGGTGGAACTGGCGGGCGGGCTGCCCGACGTGGCATTTGCCTGCGTCGGCGGTGGCTCCAATGCTATCGGCCTGTTCTACCCGATGCTTGCCGATGACATAGAGCTCATCGGTGTCGAAGCCGGTGGTACCGGCGACGGCCTTGGCCAGAACGCGGCAACGCTCGCCACCGGTACGCCGGGCGTACTGCAGGGCTCGTACACCATCATCCTGCAGGATGATGACGGCCAGGTGCAGGAAACACATTCCATCTCGGCAGGGCTCGACTATTCCGGCGTCGGTCCGGAGCACGCGTTGCTGCAGGCAATCGGACGCGTGAAGTACATTTCGGCACGTGACGATGAAGCGCTCGGTGCGCTTGAAGAGCTGTGCGAACTGGAGGGCATTCTCACGGCACTGGAAACCTCGCACGCATTCGCCGCCGCAAAAGACTGGGCGAAAGAGAATCCCGGCAAGCGCATCCTCATTGGCAACTCCGGACGGGGTGACAAGGATATGCCGACACTGAGCAAATTCCCGGCAAAGGTGCACAGCCATGCAAGCACATGAGCGCATAAGCGCGGCGATCAGGGCGGCCAACGATGCCGGTCGTCCGGCACTGGTGCCATTCATGACGGCCGGCTACCCGGAACCGGCGGAGTTCATCAAGACCCTGCGTGCGGTTGCGGCGGTGGGTGATGTCGTTGAGCTGGGCATTCCGTTTTCGGATCCGATGGCCGACGGCATGACCATCCAGCGCTCAAGTTTCGAGGCACTGAAGAAAGGCGTGAGCCTGAAGTGGATCTTCGAACAGCTGGACGCCGCCGGTGATGTTGGCGCGCCGCTGGTGATGATGTCGTACCTGAATCCGCTATTGGCATTCGGCTACGAAAAACTCGCCGAGCGGGCCCTGGCCGCCGGTGTCGGTGCCTTCATTATTCCTGACCTGCCGTTTGAAGAAAGCGGCGATATTCGTACTGCGCTTGAAGCCAAAGGGCTTGGCGTTATCCAGCTGGTAACCCCAGCCACGCCGGAGGCGCGACTGCGCAAACTGGGCGCGGCGTCGAAGGGCTTTGTGTACGCAGTGACCATCACCGGTATCACAGGTGGTGACGTTGGCCTGCCAACCGATCTTGCCGACTATCTGCACAAGGTTGCCGCGGCGAGTGACCTGCCGGTCTGTGCGGGCTTCGGAATTCGTGCCGCGAAGGATGTCGCCAATGTGGGAGCGCATGCGAATGGCGCTATCGTCGGCTCGGCACTGGTTGAAGTGCTGGAGCGCGGCGAGGACCCGACGCCGTTCCTGCGTTCATTGCTCGGCTGATGAAAAAGCTGACGACCGCCGCGTCGACGATCACGATTCATCACTACAAGAATCTGCTGGAGGCGGAGGGCATTCCCTGCCAGATTCGCAACGAACATCTTGGCTCGATCATGGGCGAAATGCCCTTTACCGAGACCTGGCCGCAGCTGTGGGTCGTCAACGACATGGACTACGACAGAGCCAGCCAACTCATTGGTGAAGACGCCCGTGATGAGAGCCCGGCGCAAAGCTGGCGCTGCAAATCCTGCGGTGAAGAGAACGAAGGCCAGTTCGCGGCCTGCTGGAAATGCGCTACGGCATTCCTCGACTGAGCAGCTGGGTACCGGCAATCTCGCTACGCAAAATGGCAGCGACCTTGTCGGACTTCATCGGCCGGCTGATCAGGAAACCCTGCGCGAGATCGCAATTGCAGCTCTTCAGGAAGTCCAGTTGCGTGACAGTCTCAACACCCTCAGCGGCAACCTCGATGTCCATGCCCTGTGCCATGGCAATCGCCGCACGCACGATGCGCTGGTGACTGTCGTTCTCGGTGACATCCGCAATTAGCGACTGGTCGAGCACAAAGCTGTCAATGAAGCCGTTGTCGAGCGATTCGAACGACACATCGCGAGTGCCGAAGTGATCCAGCGACAGGCGCACGCCGAGCTTGCGAAGCGCTGCCAGCACCTCGAGCTCCTTGCTGCGTTTGCGCACCGTGTGGCCGTCGCCGATTTCGAGTTCGATGCAGCCCGGATCGAGCGCATTGTTGGCCAGTGACGCGGCAACAGCATCGACCAGTCGCGAATGCGCAAGTTGCTGCGCCGACAGGTTGATGACCACCGAGAGATCCGGCAATTCGAACTGCCGCTGCCAGCCCGCGAGCTGGCGGCATGCCGTGGCGATGACCCACTCGCCGGCCGAATGTATGAGACCGCTGCTCTCGAGTATCGGCAAAAAGCGTGCGGGCGGTAACAGGCCAAAGCGCGGATGCTGCCAGCGCAGCAGGGCTTCAAGCCCGATCAGCCGGCCCGTAGTAAGGTCGATGCGCGGCTGGTAATGCAATACAAACTCGTCGCGAACCAGCGCATGGCGCAAACCCACTTCGAGCTCTTCCCGCTGTGCGAGTCGCGTATTGAGTGAGCTGGCGTAATACTGGAAACGTCCGCCGCCACGTTTCTTGGCTTCGGTCATCGCAACGTCAGCGGCCTTGATCAGGCGCTGCGCCGTATTGCCGGATTCGGGGTGCAAAGCGATGCCGATTGACGGCGTCGCGTAAACCTCGCTGCTGCCAATCTCATATTTCTCGGACAACACCAGCAGCAGTTTTTGTGCTGCGGCTGCCGCGTTGCGCGCTTCGCCAAAATCCTCGAGACAAACGACAAACTTGTCGCCACCCCAGCGGCCGGTGAAATCGCCAATACGCAGATTGCTGGTCAGGCGTGTTGCAACTTCGCAGAGCAACTTGTCGCCTGTGTCATGACCGAGCGTATCGTTGATCGACTTGAAGCGATCAAGGTCGACGATCAGCACGGCCAGCGGTGCGTCCTTGCGCTGCGCGCGCCCGCAGGCACGCTGCAGGTGTTCAGTGAACAGGCTGCGATTCGCAAGTCCGGTGAGCTCGTCAAACTGTGCGCGTTTTTGCAACGCGACGGTTCTTTGTGTGGCTTCGGTGATATCGCGGAACGTGACCAGACCACCGATCAGTTCGCGGTTGCCGTCATACAGGCCCTGGCCATTGATGCTGAGGGTAATGTCGGGCTGTTCGGGTGTGCGGTACACGGCGACCTGCTCCGTGAACTTGTCACCATGACGTGCGCGAACCAGCGGCAGGTCAGCCGAGTTGCGGTAGTTGAGGCCGTTGCCGTCGATGCAACAGAATGTCTGTTCCCAGCTGGCGTCGGGCTGTACCCGCGGGCCGAGGCCAAGGATGGTGCGCGCGGCCGGGTTGATATCCATGACATGGCCATGCTCGTCGACGACGATCACGCCATCGTTGATGTCGCGCAATACGGATAGCACGCTGACGTCGGTATCGGACAGTCGCCGTTGCATGCGGTGCAGCAGCACTGCGTGCTCGAAAATGTCTTCCTGGCGATCGACGCTGATGTCGTCGGTGCAGATATAGCCCTGCGCGCCGTTGCGTTCGGCGGCAATGCCACGGTGCTCGTTCTCATGGGTCGTCAAAGCGATGACGGGATAGTCTTTGAGTTTCGGCAGACAGATCGGTCGCCGCGAGTCCCGCTTCAATAAGAACCAGGTCGATTACCGAGGGCGCATCGTCAGGAATATCGAGATCGGCCGAACGCGTTAACAGTGCGCAATATGGCAGTGTCGCGAGTTCACCCAGATATTCAGCGGCAAAATCGCCGCGCCCAAGATAGAGAATGGAATGCCCGCTCATCTGAACCTTGTCATAGATTATTTTCGTTCTTCGTTTGCGCCCCAGAGGTGGCCGGCGTCGAAACGGGCCAGACGCATAATAACAGAATCGCGTGCGAATACAGGAACTTGTTTAAACCCTTTCGCCCCTCTGGACATCCAAACTACAAGAGAAACGGGAGAAGGTGCTTTGGCAGCGCTTTTGACTGCAGGAGTCACAGACTATAGTGCCTGTATGACCCTTGCAAAGGACACAATCGCGGTAGATGAAGCCGCATTGATAGCGAAGGCCAAACGCTCGGATACCCGGGCTTTTGAGTCGCTATATCGCATGCATGTGGACCGTATTTACGGACTTTGCCTGCGAATGACCGGAAATGTGGCTGAGGCGGAAGATTGTGTGCAGGAAGCGTTCATACAGGCCTGGAAAAAACTGGAGAAGTTTCGCGGAGATAGCGCGTTCTCGACATGGCTGCACCGGATTGCCGTCAATTCAGTGCTTGGACGGATACGCAAGTCGAAGCGTGAAATGGATCGCATCCAGGTAGTGGCCGAAAACGCGCCGCCGCCGGTTACGAGACACGATGGCGGCGAAATGCGCGACCTGTCGGAGGCTGTGGACAGGTTGCCGGAAGGCGCAAGACATGTGTTCGTGCTGTACGCCGTTTACGGCTACACGCACGAGGAGGCCGGCAAGATGCTTGGCATCGCGGCCGGCACGAGCAAGGCGCAGTTGCACCGGGCCAGGCGACTCCTGGCGCAGCAACTGGAAGAGCAGGGATTTGAGGCATGAACAACGAACACGATGACAAACTGGTGGCCGCAGCGCGGCAGCTGTCGACCGAGATTAGCCCGGAGCGCGATCTGTGGCCCGGTATTGCCGAGCACCTCGAAGCGCCGCAGCGCTCTCGCTGGGCGCCGATGCTGGCGCAGGCAGCGGCGGTACTGCTGCTGATCGCCGCGTCGTCAGGCATTACCTGGTATGCCGTCCAGGAAGACCCGATTCTCGTCACCGAGATTCGCCCCGAGCTCACGGTGCAGCAGGCCGCATTTGGTTCGCGCTACACCCTGGGACCCGAATTTTTCGACGCCCGCGACTCTTTGGAGCAGGGCTTCGATCAGGCATTAGGGCGCCTGTCGCCCGAACAACGCGAAGACGTTGAAGCCAGCCTCATGGTGATTCGCAAGGTTATTGCGGACATTAATGTAGAGCTGAACAAAGACCCGACAAACGTGTATTTGCAGGAGATCCTCATGAAGTCTTATCGAGAGGAGCTCGGGCTGATGCAACGGGTTGGTGGCCTGACGAGAAACGTCATGCGCCGCAACGACATTTAAGGATCGCTACGATGAACAGCAAAATACTCGCCTCTTTACTTGCTCTCGGCAGCCTGGCCGCAACGCCAGCACTGGCTGAGGACGTCAACAAGACAGTGGACGCTGCGGCGGACGGCCACGTTGATATATCCAACATCGCCGGCATGGTGGCGGTAGAGGGCTGGTCCCGAACCGCGGTGGAAGTCACCGGCGAGCTCGGCTCGCGCGTCGAGGAGCTGATCGTGGAACGCGACGGTGACCGCGTCACTATCAAGGTGAAGGTGCCACGCAACGGTAGTCGCGGCATCGCAAGTGACCTGTACGTCAAAGTGCCGGAGAAAAGCTCACTCGATGTTGGCACCGTCAGCGCCGATATCTCGGTCGAGGGTGTGCTCGGCGAGCTGGATCTTGGCACGGTCAGCGGCGACGTCGAAGTCGAGGATGCCAGTGACGATGTCTCTGCAGAATCTGTCAGCGGCGATGTGGAGATCGAGGGCAACGGCAAGGCGTTCGAGACCTCGGCAGCCTCGGTGTCCGGCGATGTGACAGTGCTTCGTCGCTCGGGCGAAGTAGATATTGAGACGGTCAGCGGCGACCTGGTGGTCGAAGAGGGCGCGTTCGAACGGGTCAGTCTTGAGTCCGTCAACGGCGAGATCGTCTTCAACGGCAGCCTCAACAAGGGCGGCCGGCTGCAGGCGGAAGCGGTCAATGGCGACATGGACCTGGACTTCGTTGGCGATCTGTCGGCAACCATCGACATCGAGACCTTCAATGGCAGCATCGACAACTGTTTCGGTCCGCAGCCGAAGCGCACCAGCAAGTACACCCCGGGTCTTGAGCTGAGCTTCACCGAAGGCACCGGCTCAGGCCGTATCAGCGTTGCAACCATGAACGGTGACATCCGCATCTGCAACGAGTAGCGAAGAGCGCAAACTTCGGGCCGGCACGCTGCCGTATTTGGTAGAGTGTCGGCATGAAGCGTCTACTTAAATACCTTGCCTATATCTTCCTGGCCGTCGTCGTTCTTGTCGTCGTCGCCGGGCTTGCCGTCAGATACCTGTTTGACCCGAACGATCTCAAGGGTCAGGTCGAATCCCGGGTCAAGGAAGCGACCGGCCGCGACCTCGTCATTGAGGGTGACATTGGCCTCAACGTGTTTCCCTGGCTCGAGCTCGATGTCGGCAAGACCAGGCTCGGCAACGCCCCTGGCTTCGGCGATGAGCCAATGGCGAGCTTTGAACGCGTTGTCCTGAGCGTCAAGCTGTTGCCGATGCTGCTGCGCCGCGACGTCATCGTGCGCAAGGCTGACTTCGATACGCTGTACCTCAACTACACGATCGAAAACGATCTGCGCACCAACTGGGACGATCTGCTGGCTGCCGGCGATGCGGCCCCGGAGGCCACAGACGAGACCGAGTCCGCACCCGTGAAACTCGACATCGCCAGCGTCGAGCTCAGGAACTCCAGTTTCGTGCTGCGCAACAGGCTCAGTGGCGACAGCTACACCATCACCAATGCCAACCTGACCAGCGGCCGCCTGGCTGCCGGCGAAGCTTTGCCAATGAAAGGCGGCCTCACGTTTGATATGCAGCCGCTCGATATGCGCGGTGACATTGAAATAGAACTCGAGGCGGAGTTTGTCAGCGACAGCGGCGTGATCAACGTTCGCGGCGTCGACCTTGCTGGTGTAATCGAGGGTGTCACCGATATGCCGGCGCAGGCGGGCATGCAGGCCGACGTCATTTCCGTGAATACGGAGGAAGGCACCATCGATGCGGGCGTAGTACGCATGACCTTCCTGGATGTCATCACCACGCTGGATGTTGAACGCTTCTCGTACTCCGACAAGATCCATCCTGCCGCAAAAATTACCGTCGCCGAATTCTCGCCGCGCAAGCTCATGCAGCAGCTGCAAATCGAGCCACCGGAAACGGCAGACCCGAAGGCCTTCAGCAAGCTCGCCGCGGAAGCGAACCTTAAAGTCACCGACGATGCTGTGCTGCTCTCAAACCTTGTTATGACGCTGGACGACATTCGCTTCAAGGGCAATCTCAGTGCACCGATGGCGGAGAACGGCAGTTTCCGTTTTGACCTCGTTGCCGACGGCATCGACCTGAACGGCTACATGGCGCCGACCGATGCCAGCAGCGCGAGCAGCAGCGGCGACTCTGCACCGATTGAAATTCCGGTCGACCTGATCCGACCACTGCGTGGCAGCGGCAAGATGCAGATTTCGCGCATCCTGCTCGGTGCGATCATTCTGGACAGCGTCGACGTTGGCCTGAATGCCGCGGACGGCAAGCTGCGAATCAACCCGATCACGGCGAATCTTTTTGAGGGCAAGTACAAGGGCGATATTCGTATCGACGTAAGCGGCAATGAGCCAACCCTGTCGGTCGATGAGAGCATTACGGGCGTCAGCCTGGCGCCGCTCGCCAAGGCGATGTTCGAAAAGGACAACATCTCAGGCTCCATCAGCGGCGCATACAAGCTGACCGCTCGCGGTGCGGATACCTTGCAGATGCAAAAGACCCTGAATGGCAGCATGTCGTTCAATTTGCTCGACGGCGCCTGGGAAGGTCGTGATATCTGGTACGAGTTGCGCAGCGCGCGCGCCAGGCTCAAGCAGGAAACACCACCCGAGCCGAAGCTGCCGGCACGTACGGAGTTCAGCTCGGTGACCGCTACCGGCAGGGTCACGGACGGTATTTTCAGCAATAACGATCTGCTCGCCGAGCTACCGTTCATGCGCCTTAGCGGCAATGGCTCGGTCGACATCCCGGCGGCAACGGTCAACTACAGCCTGAATGCGCGTGTGTTCGACAAACCGGAACTGAAGACCGGGGCGACTGCTGAGGAACTGAAAGACTTCACCAAGGCAGTCATTCCGCTGAAGATTACCGGACCCCTGGCGTCCCCTGCCATTCGGGTGGATGTGGAGGCGCTGCTGAAGAAGGAAGTCGAAAGAAAGGTCACGGATGAGCTCATGAAGCTGCTGGGTAACGATAAGAAACCGGCAGCGCAAGGCGAGCCTGCCGAGGGCGAAGTTGCCGGCGAAGAGGCACCCGCTGAGGAGGAGAAGGACCCCGAGGACATACTCAAGGATCGCCTCCGGGACCTGCTGAAACGATGAAGCCTGGCATGCTGGCGGCACTCCTGTGCTGCCTGCCGCTGAGCGCCCCGGCCGCGGAGCTGCAGAATGTCAGCGTTGAGCGTACCGACGGCGTATACCACCTGCGTTCCGAGGTGCTGTTCGATGCCGAGCAGCAAGCGCTGTTCGAGGTTTTCGCGGACTGGGATCTGTCGACGCAGTTTTCGAGCATCGTGGTCGAGTCACGCAACGTTGCTGCGGATGACGACGGCAGGCCGCAGTTCTACAGCCGCATGCTGATCTGCGTGACTTTCTTCTGCAAGTCGTTCGAACGCAATGGTCATGTCGAGCTGCAACCACCGAATGGCATCCGCGCCGTCGCGGACCCGGACAACAGCGACTTCCACATCAGCGAGGAAACCTGGCTGCTCAGTGAGGCTGACGACACGACGCGCGTTGTCTACGAACTCAAAGTGAAACCGAAATTCTGGGTACCGCCGGTCATCGGGCCGTTCCTGATCAAACGCAAGCTCGAGCGCGACTCGGGCGCTGCGCTGCAGCGTATGGATCTGCTCGCGCAGGCCAGGGTGGCGGCGGATGACTGACTTCGCGACGCGACTGCTGGCGTGGTTCGACGAGCACGGTCGCAAGGACCTGCCGTGGCAGCATGACATCACGCCGTATCGCGTCTGGGTGTCGGAGATCATGCTGCAGCAGACCCAGGTACAGACTGTCATCCCGTATTACGAACGTTTCATGGCGAGCTTTCCCGATGTAAGCGCGCTTGCCGACGCGAGTCTTGACGATGTGCTGCATCACTGGTCGGGACTGGGTTACTACGCGCGCGGGCGCAACCTGCACAAGGCAGCGCAGCAGATGCGCGCTGACTTCGACGGCGAGTTTCCATTGTCCTTCGACGAGGTGGTCGCACTGCCCGGTATTGGCCGCTCAACGGCCGGTGCAATTCTCGCCATAGCCTGCGGGCAGCGGCAGGTGATTCTCGACGGTAATGTGAAGAGAGTGCTAGCGCGCCACGCTGCGATTGCCGGTTGGCCGGGCAAGACGGCGGTGCAAAAGGAACTGTGGCAGGTCGCAGATGCTCGTACGCCGGATAGTCGCGTCGCCGACTACACGCAGGCGATCATGGATCTCGGCGCAACGCTTTGTACTCGTAGCAAGCCTGCCTGCGAGCGTTGCCCGGTAGCGGGCGACTGCTTGGCGCTGGCGGAGGCGTCGGTTGCGGATTACCCGGGGAAAAAGCCACGCAAATCGAAACCGCTGAAAGTCACGACGATGTTGCTGGCGACCACCGGCGACAGCGTCTACCTGGAGAAGCGGCCAGCCTCTGGAATCTGGGGCGGGCTATGGAGTCTGCCGGAGCTTGGCGACGAGGATGTCGGCGGCTGGAGTGCGCGTGTATTGTCGCAGAACGCCCCTGTGACCGAGCCTCGGCAGACCCTCAGGCACAGTTTCAGTCACTACGATCTCGACATCCGGCCATTGGTGGTGCGCATCGATGCTGCGTCGAGTAAAGTAGCCGACGGCGACAACGCGACCTGGTACCGGCTTGATGAGCTGCCGCCAGGCGGCATCGCCGCACCCGTTCGAACACTTATAGACAGCTTGCAGGAAGACGATGTCCAGAACAGTTAAATGCATATTGCTTGGCAAGGAAGCCGAAGGTCTTGATTGGTTGCCGTACCCCGGCGACCTCGGTCAGCGCATCTACGACAACGTGTCGAAGGAAGCGTGGCAGCGATGGCTTGCCCACCAGACGATACTGATCAACGAGTACCGCCTCACGCCGATTGAGCCCGAGGCACGCAAAATGCTCGAAGGTGAGATGGAGAAGTTCTTCTTCGCTGGCGGCTCGGCTGCACCGAAAGAGTTTGTCCCGCCAAAGTAGCTCGCGTTGTTCAACGCGACAAAAAACTGAACTACGGCAGCTAGGCGCGGGACTAATAATGCGTTGGTCTTCGCACCACGGGCGTCTCACTTAAGGAGCAGCAAAGCATGCATCACATCGTTCATCACCACCCATTTAAAAGCCGTCTGACTTCCTTGCTCTGCATGGTGTTGCTGAGCCTCTCTGCAACATTGGCAGTGGCTGATGGGCATGGCGACAAGATGGCGGCTGACGCGCCGACCGTCCTGATTACCGGCGCCAACCGCGGTCTGGGCCTGGAGTTCGCGCGCCAGTACGCGGCGGCCGGCTGGACCGTCATCGGCACGGCACGCAGTCCTGCAAAGGCGAATGATCTGAAAGCGCTGGATGTCGAAACGCTCGCGCTCGACGTTGCAGATCGTGACAGCATTGCCGCACTGGTGACGGCGCTCGACGGCCGTGCGATCGACATGCTGATCAACAACGCAGGCATCTTTCCGCGCGTCAATGAAATCGAGCGAGTAGACGCTGACGACTACGCGCAAACACTGATGGTGAATACGCTCGGCCCGGTGCTCGTCACGCAGGCGCTAATGCCGAACCTCAGGAAAGGCGAACTCAAGCGTATTGTGAATATCTCCAGCCAGCTAGGCAGCATCGAGATGAACTCGGGCGGCTTCTACGGCTACCGGGAGAGCAAATCCGCTCTCAACATGTTTACCAAGACCCTGGGCGCCGAACTCGGTCCCGACGGCTTCATCTGCCTGGCAATTCATCCCGGCTGGGTACGAACCGACATGGGCGGAGCGAACGCCAACCTCTCGCCACAGGAATCGGTCAGCGCAATGCGTGCGGTGATTGACAACGTGACAGCGGACGACAATGGCACCTATCGTGGCTACAACGGCGACGCCGTTGCCTGGTAGCTGAGTTCCTGGGTGCAAGTCGACCCTGCGATCAGGACTACTGCGCCAGCAGCTCCACTTCGATCGAAAGTTCAACTTCGTCACTGACGGCTGGCACGTAGGCGTCCAGGCCCCACTCTGAGCGCATCAGCGTGGTCGATGCCGATACACCGATCGCAGGCACGTCCAGCATTGGGTGGCTTGCCGCCTTGTTGATTGTTGCGAACAGCGTAACTGACTTTGTCGTCCCGAGGATGGTGAGGTCGCCGGTGACGTCAAAGGTGTTCTCACCAGTAGACTCGACCTTTGTCGACTTGAAGGTGATGGTCGGGTACTCGGCCGTGTTGAAGAAGTCGCCGCCGTTCAGGTGCTTGTTGAACTCGGCAACGCGGCTGTCGAGGCTCGATGCATCGATCGTGACCGTCACCACGCTGTTCTCAGGGTTGCTGCTGTCAAGCTCAAGTTCGGTGTCAAAACGATTAAAGCCTACGCGCGGATTAGAGAACCCCAGGTGGTTGTACGTAAACGTGACGTAACCGTGGGAGCTGTCGAGCGTGTACTTGCCTGATGGCACACCAGACAGATCCGCCGACGCGCTGAAAGGTATCGCGAGCAGTGCCGCGACATGAAACAAGCGTATGAGTTTGGACATGTTCATCTCCTTCGATATCTGCGCGCAGCTTAGCGGCTGTGGGCCGGCGGAAATGTATCTATTTGCATCTCGCTGCCGGCAGCGGAATCGCCCCGTCAGCCCTGATCAGTACCTGTCGAGGGCTTAAGCCCGGACGCAATACTGCACGCTGAACAGCTCGTCTTCGTCGGTCGAGACCGCGAAATCTCACCATTAGCCACAGTTTTGAAGCCAAGTACCCATGCTTGGCTCAGATATCGTTGATGTCTTTCAACAGGCGGCTGGCCTGTGGGTAACATATAAGTTACTATCTGTGAACATTGAGACGAAAGAATATCTCGACTCCGAGGGTGATTCGCCTTTCGCCAACTGGCTGAATGCGCTTGATGCGAAAGCCGCTGCGAAAGTAGTTTCCGCCATCGACAAACTAACGCGGGGTCTAGTGGGCGACGTTAAGCCTCTAGGCGCCGGAGTTTCGGAACGAAGAATCAACTTTGGTCCTGGATACAGAGTCTATTTCGGGACAGAAACCGATGGTAGAACCACGAAACTCATCATTTTGCTATGTGGGGGCACCAAGAAGCGGCAAAGAGACGATGTAGGCCGAGCCAAGAGACTTTGGAAAGACTACAAGTTTCGCAAGCGGCAAGGAGAAGGGTGATGGCACTTACACGCGATTTCAAAGAGACGGTCCGTGCGCGGGCACAAAGTGACCCTTCATTTCGCCTCGCGCTGATTGAAGAGGCCGTTGAGTCGCTGTTGCAAGGCGATCTTGATAGTGGGCGGAGTATTCTAAGCAACTACATCAATGCAACTATCGGATACTCAACGCTCGCAGACCTTACCGGACAAAGCAGCAAGAGCCTGATGAGAATGCTCGGCCCGAAAGGCAATCCTACAGCGACCAACCTGTTCAGAATTATTAGTACGGTAAAAGAACAGGAACATATCGAGTTCGATATTCGAGTCCGCCCTGCATAAGCCTGCTCGACAACCTAGGCTCTGACGCAATACTGCACGCTGAACAGCTCGTCTTCGTCGGTCCAGACGTGCTCAACTTCGAAGCCGGCCTGATGTGCCATCGCGGCGAAGCTTTTACGGGTGTACTTGTGCGAGTACTCGGTGAGGATCGCTTCGTCCTTGTCGATCGTAATCATGCGGTCGCCGATCCTGATGTCCTGTCGACGCGAGTTGATCAGCCGAATTTCAATGCGGCCTTCTTCTTCGTTGTAAATCGCATCATGGATAAACGAACCGACCTCAAAGTTGGTGCCGAACTCGCGGTTGAGATGGTGCAGCATGTTGATGTTGAACTCGGCGGTCACGCCGTCGCTGTCGTTGTAAGCGGCCTCGATAATGGCCGGATCCTTCTGCAGGTCGACACCGATCAGCAGCGCACCACCTTCGCCCGCCTCTTCGTACATGACCTTGAGCAGTTCCAGCGCCGTATCGTTAACAAAGTTGCCGATTGTTGAGCCTGGAAAATACACAACGTTCTTTCGCGGCGTGATTGCCGGGTTAGGTAAGGCGAACGAGCGCGTGAAGTCCGCGACGACAGGCATGATGTCGAGGTCGGGGAAGTCATTGCGCAGCTCGCTGGCTGATTGCAGCAGCAGGTCTTCGGCTATGTCGACAGGCACATACACGGCTTGTTCGTGCAGGTTTGCGAGCAGGATGCGGGTTTTCAGGCTGGAGCCACTGCCGAATTCAATCAGGCTTGCCTGCGGCCCGATCAGATCGGCCATCTCGTCGATATTGTCGCGCATGATGCTGAGTTCGGTCTCGGTGGGGTAGTACTCGTCAAGCGTCGTGATTTTCTCAAACAGCTGCGAGCCGCGCTCGTCGTAAAAGTACTTCGGCGAGATCATTTTCTCGGGCCGGCTAAGGCCTTCGATGATCTCGTCGATCGCGTGTTGTCTCACGTCATTCATGCCAGGCCGTCCTTAGCAAGCCGGATGCCAAGAAACTGCCAGCGCGCGTCCGGATAGAAGAAACTGCGGTAACTGCTGCGAATATGGTCTGCTGCCGTGACGCAGGAGCCGCCGCGAACTGTCATCTGGTTGCACATGAATTTGCCATTGTATTCACCGAGTGATCCTTCCAGTGGCACGAAGCCGGGGTAGGGTGCATAGGATGACGAGGTCCATTCCCAGACGTCACCAAAGAATTGACTGCCGTCCGCTTGCGATCGGCTGCCAGTAGTCTGACTCCATGAAGTTACCGCTCGTGGACTGCTCAGCGGCGGCAAGCTCCCACTCGAACTCGGTTGGTAGCCGTGCGCCCGCCCAGCGCGCATACGCGTCCGCCTCGTAGAAGCTGACATGACAGACCGGTGCATGGGCATCGATGTCGCGTCTGCCGGCGAGCGTAAATTCCGACTCGAGATCTTCGGACCAGTACAGCGGTCGCGTCCAGTCACGCTCATTGATGGCAGCCCAGCCATCCGCCAGCCACAGCTCCGAATTGCGGTATCCGCCGTCTGCAATAAATTCACGGTACTCCTGGTTGGTTACCAGGCGGGTGCCGATGCGATGCGGATGCAGCAACGCGTCGTGCCGCGGCGTCTCGTTGTCGAAACAAAAGGCGTCGCCACTCGCGCCGACTTGCCGGATGCCGGTTGTGCCATCGTTGTAGGCGTAGTCGCCAGGCGCGGCGGATGCCGCAACCTTCAAATCTGCGTTGACGGCCGGCTGCAGCGGATTGCATGAGAACACGTGCTTGATGTCGGTCAGCAACAACTCCTGGTGTTGCTGTTCGTGATTCAGCCCAAGCGTGACCCGGCCACGCAGCTCTGCATCGTCACCGCGGCGTGACAACAGTCTGCCAACGGCTGCATCGACATGCCGTCGGTAGGCAACGACCTCGGCGAGCGTGGGACGCGCGAGTAAGCCCCGTTTGGGTCGTGCATGCATCTGTCCGGCGGTGTGGTAATAGGAGTTGAACAGGAAGTGATAGTCGTCGTTGAGGCGCTGGTAGTTTTCATCGAACGCCTCAAGCACGAAGCGCTCGAAAAACCAGGTGACGTGTGCGAGGTGCCACTTGGTCGGACTGACATCCGCCATCGTCTGCACGACGGTATCCTCGGGCTCGAGCGTGCGGCAGAGCCGCAGAGTCGATGCCCGTGTCCGCTCGAACTGTTCGAGCAGCGGATTTTCTGAGTTGTCGTTCACCATTGTTTACTGAAGTGGCAGCTCTGTTGTCTTCTGCACGGTTCTGATCGCGACGCTCGAATTTACACGAGCGACACCGGGGAGCCGAGTCAGCCCGTTCTTGTGAATGCGCTCGAAATCGGCCATGTCTCGGACTACGACACGTAACAGGTAGTCGAATTCCCCGGTCATAAGGTAACACTCCATGACCTCGGGGATATCACGCACCGCCTCCTCGAACGCCGCGAGGTCACTCTCGACATCGCGGTGCAGGATGATCTGCACGAACACGTTGCCCGGCAGGCCGACCTTTGGCTGGCTGACGAGCGCCGTGTAGCGGTCGATCATGCCGCTGTCTTCCAGCGCCCGAACCCGGCGCAGGCAGGCGGATTCAGAGAGATTCACTGCCGCCGCAAGGTGCACGTTGCTGACCCTGCCGTCGGCCTGCAGGATTGTGAGGATTTGCTTGTCATAGCGGTCGAGCGACATGGCGGAATCTTGCGTCAAAAGTCTATCAAGTAGCAGAAAATGCCACAAAAACGGCTTTCTGTCACGTAAATAGCAATCCAATGGCGCGAAATCCGGTGTAATGTGTGAGGTAGAAACCAATAAAAATGACCTCAGGAGGGGTTTATGCTGATCGGTGTACCTAAAGAGATTAAGACGCTGGAATTCCGTGTGGGCATGACCCCGGCCGGCGTTCATGAAATGGTTGAGGATGGCCACGAGGTCATCGTTGAGACCAATGCCGGCATGGGCATCGGTGTTACTGACGCGGACTACGAAGCGGCAGGCGCGTCGATTGAAGCCAAAGCCGAAAGCATCTTCGAGAAGGCCGACCTCATTGTGAAGGTCAAGGAGCCGCAGCTTCCCGAGTGCGCCATGCTCAGCAAAGGCCAGGTGTTGTTCACGTACCTGCACCTTGCCCCCGATCCTGCACAAACCGAAGCGCTGGTTAAGTCCGGCACGACCGCCATCGCCTACGAAACTGTGACTGCCAAAGATGGCACGCTGCCGTTGCTGACACCGATGTCGGAAGTGGCGGGTCGCCTGTCGATCCAGGCCGGCGCATTCGCACTGCAGAAAGCGAACGGCGGCTGTGGCAAGTTGCTCGGCGGCGTGCCGGGTGTGCAGCCTGCCAAGGTGCTGGTTATCGGCGGTGGTGTTTCCGGACTCAATGCCGCCGACATGGCTGTGGGTCTCGGCGCCAACGTCACTATCCTCGATCGCTCGCTACCGCGCCTGCGTTACCTCGACGATGTGTGGGGTGGCCGCGTAAATACGATTTATTCGACCAAGCATGTCATCGATGAGCTGGCGCCGGATGCTGACCTCATCATTGGTGCTGTGCTGATTGCCGGCGCTGCTGCACCGAAGCTGGTTACTCGAGAGCACATCAAGCAGATGCGTCCCGGTTCAGTTGTTGTCGATATTTCTATCGATCAGGGCGGCTGTTTCGAAACCAGTCATGCGACCACGCATGCTGATCCGACCTATATTGTTGACGAAGTTGTTCACTACTGCGTTGCCAATATGCCGGGTGCTGTGCCCATGACGAGTACCTACGCACTGACTAACGCCACCTTGCCGTTCGTCAAAGCGCTGGCGGGGCATGGCTGGCGTGAAGCGCTGAAGCGCGATCCGCACCTCGCGAACGGGCTCAATGTTCATGACGGTCATGTAAACCACGAGGCCGTGGCACACGACCTCGGCTATGAATATCTTTCAGCGGCGGATGCGCTGAAAACGTAACAACTGACTGTATTCCCCTGCAGGTCAGGTAATAACTGGGCCGGGCTGAAAAGTCCGGCCTTTTTTTGCTGCGGCAGAACCGGAGCTACGTTGTTTCGACTAGCGACCCACGAGCAGCTTGTCGAGATACACATACGCCTCATCGTCACTAGATTGCACCACCCAGAACAGCGCCTGCTCACGCACGTCCTGGTCAAGCCGCTTGTTCTCGACCAGCGAGATCAGCACCGGCAGCGCCTCTATACTGGCGTGAGCAGCAATCGCGCCGGTTGCATCTTCGCTGGCGCGCGTGTTCGCTTCGGCGAGTGCTTTCAGCCAGCCGATGCTGTCGACGTTTGCAACGACGCCGAGGTCGCGAAACTCATCCTCACCTTCAACGCTGCACTGCTCGCTGCGAATGCGTATGTCGACGATGTCGCCCTTGCGCTTGCGCGCATAGATATAGAGGGCGCCCGGATTGCTTTGTGCGTCACACTTGCTTGTGTAGGAGAAGTCCCGTTGCCAGCAGTACATGTGACCGCCCTCTGGGCTCTCGATTTGCCAGCGGTACCAGCCGTCGTCGCTCATGGTCGGCATGTCGGCGTAGAGGGTCTCGCTGAACAACAAAACAACGATCAGGAGGAAGGCGCGCATCATTCGTCACCCAGCGCCTGGTCGATGATGTCCCAGATACCCTCTGCATCCATCGCAACCAGCATTTCCATGATCTCGCGTTTCTCGTCGATGTTGTCACTGCTGCGATACATCTCCAGCAGCGCTTCCTCATCGCCTGCGATCATGAATGCAGTAATCAGGCCTTCAGAAACACCCTTGCTCGCGCGCAGTTGCGCCAGCTTTTCGGTGGCACGCATGGCGCCCAGCATTTCAACCGCATTTTCAAATTCGTCGGGGTCCTTGGCATTGTTCGCAATCTGGAATACGGCCTCTTCGTCGTCCGCGATCAGGTACGCCTCAAGCACGGCTTCCTTGAGCTCTTCGTCTCCGGATTCGTAAATAGCGGCAAGTGCTTTCATGGTCTCGGCGTTGCCGCCAATTCCGATCATGCGCACGGCTTCGAGCCGCAGTTCGCCGCTGCTTTCGTTGGCGGCCTTAAGCAACGCCGTTTGCGCTTCCTCTGCGTCAATCTGGCTGAGAATGAACAGCGCCTTTTCTTTCAGCTCGTCGCTGCCGTTGCCGGCCAGTACTTTTTGCACGATGGGCAATGCGCGTTCGGGTGGCGCGGTAATCAGAGCCTCCATCGCGGCGATCTTAAGCTCCTCTTCGTCTGTTTGTGCGGCGCTGACGCTCGCAGCCAAAAGCAGCGCAGTGGTAACCAGTACTTTTGAGATTGTATTCATGTCGTTGTGTCCTAGGTTGTTATGGCATCCGTCTTATCGGATACACGCTGCGATAGTTTGGTTAGCACGATGTCGAGTTCGAAGGCGAGCTGCGAACGTAAGTCGCTCGGCTTCTTCGGGCGTGATGTCTTCGGCAGACAGGCGCAGCAACACGGGTTCGAACGCTCGCAGCACGCGCGCAAGATCCTCGGAGTCGTTTTGTCGTGCCATGCGTGCAAACAGTCGGTTCTGTTGCACGATGTTCATGACCAGTGCGGCGCGTTCGCCGTTGACGGTTTCGTCCAGCCGCGTGAGGTCCTGTTTGCTCTGTGCAAAGTGCACCAGCAGACCGCGCGAAAATGCTGAGGGCAGCTCTGCCTGCGGTGGCTGGCTCGACGGTGGCGTAGGTAGGTGTCATGGCGGGTTCGTCGTTGCCAATAAAGACGCCGATCGCGATGCCGAACGCCACCGCTGCCGTGATCGCCGCGCCCCAAAAGAAAGAGCTTGGGCTAAACGCCTGTGGCTTATGCCGTGCGGCGATCGCCTCCTGCTCGGCCGCGCGATCGATGGCATCGTGCCAGCGCGCCACCATGTGCGGGGGCGGCTCGGTTTGCGTTGCGGCAGCGAGCTTCTCAAGCTCGGCTTGCGTAAGTTCGTTGTTGTCATCAGTCATGGTTGTCACTCCGCAGGTCAGACATGCTGACCCGCAATTTCTTTACGGCACGGAACAATGCCTGCTTGACCCGGCCCTCGTTTACCTGCAGTTCGTCGGCGATTTCCAGTACGCGCCATTGCTCCAGGTGGCGCAGCACAAAACAGACGCGCTCGACCTCGGTGAGGCGTCGCAGGCAGTTGGCCAGGCTGGACTCGAGCTCGGAGTCGGACTGGATGTCGTGCGGTGTTGCAGACTCATCCACCACTTCAAACGCCAGTTCGTTGCAGCGCTCGGGTTTGTTCTTTCGCAACAGCTGCAGCGCGGAATTGACGGCGATACGATGAATCCAGGTCTCAAGGCTGGACGATGACTGGAATTGCTCGCGCTTTTTCCAGGCGTTCAGGAGAGCGTCCTGCACTGCGTCTTGGGCGAGGTCTTCATTACGCGTAATACGCACGCAGGCCGAGTACCAGGCAGGCGAGCGTCGCGCAATTGCCGCGTGAAACTCTGCCTTGCTGGGTGCTAACCGTTCTTTGATTACCGCCACCATCGAGTATTTGATGCGGGGGCTTTAAAAAGCGTTAGCACGGGTCAGTCGATCTGGTCGCGAAAGTCCTTTAGCACCTGCTTGATGGTGCCGGCGTTGTCCGGCCCCATGCGCAGAAGAAGTTTCTGGCCGCTGGAAAGCGCCTCGAGATCGGGATCGGCGAACTCATAGAGTACGTTCGGCCGCGTGAGGTAAACGGGCTCGCCCGGCTCGGGGGTGCCAAGCAGGTGATCGATGACCTCGACCACGCGGTCGTTGAAGTAGCCGTCGGGGTAACCGAGACGCTGGTAGGACTGCTGGAACAAGGGGTAGAAGCGGCGATAGATGTCGACGGCTGTTTCGATGTCGGTGCTGCTTACCTGGGCGACCAGCTGGTCATAGCGCGCGTAGTTTGCGGGCCCGAGGGCAAATGTATCTTCGTCGACTTCAGTAGCGACGAAGGCGCGTTCCAGGCTGCCGACGGGCCGAATCTTCTCGGCAATCTTGTCCCTTGGCAGATTGTCGACCGTGGTGACGAGACGATCTATGACGGCGTCACGAACCAGCAGTGACTCCATGGCTGGTCCGAGTGCCGCGCCAAGCTCGATAAGGAAGTAGGCATCGCTGTCATCCAGCGGCGGCAGCGGCACCAGTCGGCCGGTGTTGGCGGCTTCGACCGGCACCTCGGGAAGCGGATACTTCGGTCCTGTATCGACCTCGGGTTCGACGGGTTGCGGCGCAGCAACTTCGGCCGGTGCCGGCTCGGGCGGCAGGATCAAGTCCTTGTAGTACCAGCCGGCAACGCTGAGACCGACGAGCAACAGCACGACAAGCAGCAATCTGATCTCGGAGTTTTTCATGTGTCTAATCTACTCCAATTGCGGCGCATTCGCAGGCGAGTAGCATCTCGGTCAACGCGTGGTAGCTGAGCGGGTCGCTGCCCGTCAGGTCGCGAATGCGACGCATGCGCGCATACAGCGTGTTGGGATGAATCTTGAGCGTCTCCGCCGCACGCAGGGCATTCATATTGGCATCGGCATAAGCGTGCAACGTGGCAAGCAGCGAGCCGCGCGATTTTTTGTTCGCCACGACAAATGCATCCAGCCATGTCGGCAGAGCCGACTGCACAGCATCACGCGCCTGGGTGATGAGCATCTGCCGAAACGGGATGCTCGCATAGGCCATCACTCGATTGGCGACGTCAGCAAACTCCAGCGCGAGCCTTGCTTCGCTGGCCGCGCGCGGAATGTGCGAGGTCGACGGCACGTCGTTGCTCAAACCGATAACAGCTGCTGGGCCTACCTGTCGCAACAATGGGTAGACGCGGTCGGCCACCAGTGATTGCGGCGCGGTCCAGCCAGACTGGCGACGCAGCCCGGAAACAATAGCGACGACGTGATTGTCACGCACACTCACCAGGTGCCGCAGTGGCGACTTCGCCAGGATCTCGGCCACAGCGTCGGCCATGCGCTGTGCGCGAGCCGGGTTTTCCATCTCGCCGGGATCGACGGAGCGGGCGATAGCCACGCAGTAGGACTGGCGTTGCTCGAGGTAGCCGGCGCTGCGTAGCAAACGGGCGGCGATGCGATCGGATTCGTCATAGCCGCTCAATAAGGTGTCCATGAGCCGGGTGCGGCGATCACCCTCGGCTTCGGCAATCACCCGGGTAAAGCTGACGTACTCCGACGTGAGCAGGGCGCCGAGCGCGCCGGCGAACTCCGCGGCGAAGTCGGAAACGGCAGCCACGACCCTGCGGATATGCGCGGACTCATCCGCGTGGTCGAGGGCAGCGTCGCGCACGCGCCTTAAGAGAATCCGATGGACGCATCGATACGAATGCAGAATGGCGTCGAGCGGAAATTTCTGCTCGGCCCGGCGTTTGGCGTGACTGGTGGCGAAATCCAGCGGTTCCACCGGGCCCCCGGCCAGCAGGCGCTGAGCCTTGGCCACAACATCGCCAAGGTGCGCCTCAAGCTCCGGAATCACGTCAGGGTTACCGGATTGCTGGTAGGCGGCTACTTCACCCGTCACGGCAGCCAGCATCTCGGCCACCAGGGCTTCCTGAAGATCCGCCAGCGGTGCGGCAGCCGCCGGAATCACCCCCTGCTCGCGTAGCCGTGCGAGGGAGGCTGTGAGACCCCCAAATTCGTGTGCCAAAGCCATAGATTGTGCAGGTTACACAATAAGGTGACCAAAAATACAGCGAAATGGCCGATGTATCGTCTATAGATTGTTTGTAATCTCCATGCTGGATATCAAACAACAACAAGAGGAACACATCATGGCGAAGTACTTATTTGTGTATCACGGTGGCAAGGACCCGGAAACGGAAGAGGAAGTGGCGCAGGTGCTTGACGCGTGGGGCGCCTGGTTCGGGTCGATGGGAGCAGCAGTGGTGGACGGCGGCAACCCTGCCAATTCGGAGAGCACTGTGCATCCGGACGGCAGCGTGACCGACGGTGGCGGGGCCAACCCTGCCAGCGGCTACAGCCTGATCGAAGCATCCAGCCTGGACGACGCCCTGGCCAAAGCCAAAGGCTGCCCGATCCTGGCCGCGGACGGATCGGTAGAGGTTGCTGAAGTCTTCGACATGTAATCCGGCACAAATCCTTGACTGAGCAAGCCCAGATCGGTCTAATACCTCGCCCTGCCAACAGGCAGGACGAGATCAAGGCCAGGTAGCTCAGTTGGTAGAGCAGCGGATTGAAAATCCGCGTGTCGGTGGTTCGATTCCGCCCCTGGCCACCAGTCAAAAGAAACCGGGCCCTTTGGGCCCGTTTTCGTTTGACCGACATGAACAGGGCGAAATCGCCACCGATGTGGCTTCGTTCTTCTTGAGCGGGACCCCCGGAAGGGCGGCGCGGTTACCTGTCTTAGGTGGCTACACCACATGGAATGAACTCGAGCGGGCTGGGGGCTTGTCTGTCTTTTATACTCGGTTCGATTGATTCGGATCGGCTATTGCCGATCCTCACCCTTCGGGCGGCTGCGCCGTCTTAGTTCGCTTCGCGAACTGATCCGCCCCTGGCCACCATTCTTTTTCCAAATCAGTTCAATGGCTTGGGGTCAGCGCTTGCTTCGTGTATGAGCCGAGACAACTAGCTCAAGCACAGCTAGTGCCCGTTTGCTGCCCAATTCAGCATCAATTATTTCGACATTGAAGCCAGCGATCTATTGATTCTCGCTTTCAGCGGTCAGCTCAGGGGCGGCGACCACTATGCCTCCGTGTCTGGGCCCGCCAGCCGGTGGAAGGCATAGCCGAGTGCGCACCAGGCGATAACGATCACCCATTCCTGCGGCCAGGTGAGCGCGGCGGGGCTCCACGGCAGGTACAGCATTGCTACACTCAATGACAGGACCAGCGCCAGCACACCGACCAGCCGGCCGTTCTTCACGCGGTAGGGACGTGGCATGTCGGGCTCTTTGCTACGCAGCACGAGAAAGGACACGGCCACCATCGCATAGGCCGTGACAATTCCCAGCCCCCCGGCATTTACCAGCCAGACCATGGCCGGCCGGCCGAAGAACGGCGCAAACACCGCGAGGCCGCCCGTTAGTAGGATGGCGTTTACTGGTGTGTGGTAACGCGGGTGCAGTCTCCCAAACATAGCCGGCACCTGCCCGGCCCGGGCGAGCGCAAACAGCGCGCGGCTGCCTCCAATCAAGAACGCGTTCCAGCTCGTTAGTATCCCGGCGATTCCGCCGATAACCAGCAGCTTGCCGGCCCAGGTCCCGCCGAAAAGTGCAGCGGCGGCGTCGGCGGTCGGCAGGTTCGAGGCGCTGCGCTCTGCCGCAGACAGGCCCAGCGCGACGCCCCCGATGATCAGCGAATACCACGCGATGGCGGCGAGAATCGAGAGAACAAGCAGCTGGCCGATTTCCTTGAACGGCAGGTCGATTTCCTCGGCAGACTGCGGGATGACGTCGAAGCCCACGAACATGAACGGCACCATGACGACCACCGACAGCATCCCGGCGATGCCGCCGGCAAAGGCCGGCGACAGGTTGGACGCCTCGCCGCTGATCGCGGCACCTGAGACCAGCGCGACACCGCTTGCGAGCACGAGGATGACGACCAGGACCTGCACACGCGCCGCCGTCCGGATACCGAGAACATTGATCACGACCATGGCCAGCGCCGCGGCTGCGCCGGTCGCGACCCAAGTTGCGTTCACGTCCCAGCCGGCGACGGTCCAGAGGTAGCCCCGGCTGAAGTTCGGGACGAGGTAGTCCATGACGGTGGGCAGTGCCACCGCCTCGAAGGCCACGACCGAAACATAACCCAGCAGGATCGCCCAGGTGCAAACAAAAGACGCCGTGCGGCCGAGCGCCCGCTTCGAATAAACGTGCTCCCCGCCTACCAGCGGCATCGCGGCGGCCAATTCGGCGTAGGTGAGGCCGACGAAGACCAGCGCAGCTCCGCCCACGAGGAACGCAAGCATCGCACCGACCGGCCCGGCATCACTAATCCACACGCCGGTCAGCGCGACCCACGACCAGCCCACCATCGCGCCGAAGGCCAGCGCGAGCACCTGCGGCCGATTAATGACCCTGATGAAACCCGTTGTCATTCTTACCCCCCCTTTGCGAAATTGTACCAAGACTCACAATTACCCTCGTGTATTATTCTTTTTCGACGCACTGGCGGGGATAATGTCCGATGTTGAGGGTCTTACTCTTACTAATAGTCGCGGTAGTGGCGCCGGTGGCCGTTGCCCTCGCAGACGCACCGCCTGCCGACCGGATCCTTGTCAACGGCAAGATCCTGACCGTTGACGCAAACGATTCCGTGGCCGAGGCCGTCGCAATACGAGATGGCCTGATCGTTGCGGTCGGTGACAACGCGGCGATCGAAGCTATGGCCGGACCGGGGACCGACCGCATCGATCTTGAGGGTCGCACGGCTACCCCGGGTTTGCTCGATACACATGTGCACTTTTCATCCGGGGGCTTGCTGGAACTCACCCAGATCAACCTGAGCTACCCGTTCGTGAAGAGCGTGGATGATGTTGAGGGGCTGGTTGCGGAACGGATCGAGGCACTGCGTGAAGATGACTGGGTGCTCGGGCGTGGCTGGGACGAGGGCAAACTCGAGGAGCGCCGCTACATTGTCGCCTCGGACCTCGACCCCGTTACCAGCGACCGGCCAGCCTGGCTTCTGCACACGATGGGGCACTATGGGACCGCGAATTCCGCCGCACTGCAACTCGCCGGCATCGACCGCGACACGCCGGATCCGCCCGGAGGTGTCATCGACCGCGATGAGGATGGCAATCCGACCGGCGTCCTCAAGGAGACCGCGATGGGCCTTGTCTCCGGACTTATCCCGCCCACGGGTCCCGAAAAGATGCGGGATGCAATTCGCCAGATGTCCCGCAAGTTCAACAGCGAAGGCATGACCGGCGCCAAGGATCCGGGCATTGGCAGCTCGCTCGGCTATGACGCCGAATATTCAATGGATACCTGGAACGCCTACCAGGAAGTCTTGGACGACGGGGACCTGAACGTGCGGATGGTCGCACTTTGGCGGTCCGGCAACACGCTGGAGGAGGCTCGCCAGCTCGTCGAGGCGATCGCGCCCCTTGGGAAACCAACGGACTCTGGTGCCAGCGACCGCCTGATCTCGGGCGGGATCAAGCTGTTCGCAGACGGCAGCGGTGGTGCCCGCACGGCCTGGGTCTGGGAGGATTGGAACAAGAATCGCACCGGCGTCGACACTGGCAATCGTGGTTACCCGGCCATTGATGAAATCCTGCTGCGCGACCTCATCATGTTCTACCATGATGCCGGCCTGCACGTAGGCATTCACGCAATTGGTGACCGCGCCATCGACTGGACGGTTACAACCTTGGCCATGGCTCAAATTCGCAATCCGCAACACGGTCTGCGTCACTCAATCATCCATGCCAACATCCCTTCGGATTACGCAATGGACACGATCGCGTGGCTGCAGCAGACGTTCGATGCCGGCTATCCGGAGCCGCAGGCAACCTTTACGTGGTGGATCGGCGACACCTATGCGGGCAACTTTGGCGTCGAGCGAGGTCACCGACTCAATCCGTTCCGGAGTTTCCAGGAACGCGGCATCGTGTGGGCGGGCGGCTCCGACTTTTTCGTCACACCGTATCCGGCTCGCTACGGCATCTGGGCGTCAATGGCTCGTGAGCCGTTACTTGGCGTCTACGGCAAGGATGCGTTCGGTCCCGAGCAAGGCATCGATGCCAAAACGGCGCTCCGCTCGTTTACGATCTGGGCAGCGCACCAGCTGTTCCTCGAAGACAAGATCGGCTCGCTCGAGGTTGGCAAGTACGCCGACATCGCGGTCTGGGACACGGACATTTATGACGCCCCGCCAGAAGCCATCAAGGAAATGAAATGCCTGATGACGTTGCTCGAAGGCGAGATCGTCTTCCAGGCGGAATGATCGTGTGGCACACATCCCACTGCGCCTTCGCCTGCTGAACTGTCATTTTCGTAGAGCAGGTGCATAAGGCAGGACAGTTGATCGGCCGTCAAGCTGGACCAATTAAGCGCTCGAATCTGGATCTATGGCCGCCTCCAAATTGCGGCTAGGCTTAAGTAGGCGAGAGGTGTAGCAGTGAACAACATAGGCATCGCGGGTCTACAGTTGGAGGCAATCGACGGCGACAATCTAGATTCGATGGAATCCGAGATTGACGCGGTCGCCCAGCGCCTTCCGTGGATTGACATGGTTGTTCTCGGCGAGCTGAATGCCTACGGCGTCGACCCCAAGCACGCTCAGCCTGTCGCGGGCCCGTTCGAGCAGCGATTTTCCGAGGTCGCGAAGCGCAATGGCATCTGGCTCATCCCGGGTTCAATCATGGTGAGTGACGGCAACGATACGTTCAATGTTTGTCCCGTCATCAACCCCGATGGCGAGATTATCGCGCGCTATCGCAAACAGTTTCCGTGGTTGCCATATGAAAAGGGTGTGACGCCCGGCAGCGAGTTTGTGGTCTTCGATGTACCAGGTGTGGGTCGTTTCGGAATATCCATCTGCTATGACATGTGGTTTCAGGAAACACTGCGCACCATGGCGTGGATGGGTGCCGAGGTAATTCTGCATCCCTCGCTCACCAGCACAATTGATCGCGATGCTGAGAAGTGTATGGTCCGTGCAAGCGGAGCGATGTACCAATGCTACTTTTTTGACGTAAACGTCGCGGGTCCGCTCGGTGTGGGCAATTCGATCATTGCGGGGCCGGGCGGCGAAGTGGTTTACGAGGCCGGCAAGGGCCGCGACATCATGCCTTTGCGGCTCGATCTCGACCATGTCCGTGAAGTGCGAGCCAACGGCTGGCATGGCCTCGGCCAGCCACTGAAGAGCTTTCGCGACAGTGACCTGGAGTTTCCACAATATTCGCAAGGCTACGCCTCGGAACCACTCAAAGCATTGGGGCCGATAGAGATTGCAAACAAAACCGCGCATGCGCCAGAAGATTGAGCATGCAGCTTTTTACTAACTGATCTAAACCACCAAAACCATTCCGACAAAATGATCGGAGGAAGGACTGACGATGACTACCACCAGGAAATTCAGGATGACGCCACTGGCCGCCGCCATCGGTGGGCTGCTCGCGAGCACAGCACCTCAGGTTTACGCGCAAACGACAACCGCTGACGAAGCTGATCAGATCGAAGAGATAATCGTCACCTCTAGTCGCCGCGAACAGAACATTCTTGATGTTCCCTACAACATCAGCTCCATTTCCGGCGCGGATATCGAGGCGTCTTTCACATTGGACAACGAGGAGCTGTTGCGCTCAATCCCCGGCGTGAGCCAGGTCGATCAGGGTCCGCGCAACGGCGCACAGTTCAGCAGTATTCGAATTCGTGGTCTGAATGTCGACAACTCGACCTTCGGCGACTTTGCGGTGCCGTCTGTCGCGACGGTGTCCACGTACGTTAACGAGACTCCGGTTTATGCAAACCTGGCCTTGATCGATCTTGAGCGGGTCGAGGTGCTGCGAGGCCCGCAGGGCACGCTGTACGGGTCCGGAGCGCTCGGCGGCACGGTCAAATATTTGCTGCGCGAGCCGCAGCTTGAGCTGACCGAAGGTGCTCTGGGGACAGAATTCTCGAACGTCGACGGGTCTGACGATATTGGCTACGGCGTGTCAGGCACCATCAACCTGCCTGTCACACAAACTTCGGCAATCCGTGCCAATGTCCTGGTGCGTGACTACCCCGGCGTAACCGACTACATCAATCTCTACGAGCTGGACGGCAACGGTGTGCCTGTCCAGCCAAACGGCATATTCGCAAGAGGGCCGGATTCAACCAACTACTTCAGTGAAAAAGACTCCGATGATTTCCAGAGCCTCTATGGCCGAATTGCCTACAAACTCGAGCCAAACGAAAGCTTCGATCTGTTGCTTACGTACATTCACCAAGACGACGACGTCGGCGGTCGACGCCAGCAGACGCAGGGCTCGGATGGTAACGGCGTGCCCTATCCGGAATACACGAATGGGGCGGTAATTCGCGAACCATCGCAACGCGATTTTGACATGGGCTCGCTGGAGATGAACATCGACTTCGGCTTCGCCACGTTGACGTCGGCGACCTCTTACTATGACAACAGGGGAGGTAGCGAAAGCGACAACACCGGCTTCTATGCGAACAACTTTCCTCAGTTTTATTATTTCTACCCGCGACCGTTGTACACCGCCGTTCGCACCTTTGGCGACCAGGCTCTCGTACAGGAACTTAGGCTCGTCTCCAAGGGCGGCGGCACGACGGACTATGTAGTTGGCGCTTTCTATCGCGATCAGAGCCGCGCGTCGACGCAGGTTAGCGACCTGGTTGGGTTCGAAGATTTTGCTGACGCGCTTTTCCCACCCGCCGATTTCGTATCGACGGATAATGTATTCACCTACCAACGCAGCGAGGACTACACGGATCTCGCCCTGTTCGGAGAGTTCACATGGCACGCGAGTGACCGCCTGCACTTCACCGGCGGGCTTCGCTACTTTGATACCGAATCCGACGTAAACACGTTCGTTCGTGTTGGTGCCTATGACTCTTTTGCCGGGTCCGTTGAGACGCCATTCAAGAGCTCTGAAGATGATGTGCTTTTCAAAGCCAACGTTGCATACGACTTTGGCGATGACGATCTGTTCTTCGCGACCGTGTCCGAGGGCTACCGGCGCGGTGGCAACAACGGCGTACCGACGATTGGTCGCTTTGCGAACGACCCGGGTTGGTTAGTCTACAACTCCGATAACGTGGTCAACTATGAGGTTGGCGTGAAGGGTAACTGGAACGATGTACGCTATGACCTCAGCGCTTTCTTCATGGATTGGAATGACCCGCAGTTCAACACCGATGCTCCCAACGGCTCGTTTTTCGCCGTCGTCAACGGAGAAGAGGCTGAAACCTCGGGAATCGAACTGCAGCTAAGCGGTGCTCTGAGCGATCGCCTTGGATACGCATTTGGATATGCCTGGGTCGACGCCAAACTGTCCGCCGATCTGGTAGAGCCGGTCAACATCTTCACAGGTCTGCCAACAACGATCGCGACCAAAGGCGCAGCGCTGCCTGGCATCGCTGAGCACAGCGTCAATTTGGCTGTGGACTATATCGTGCCGCTGAAGTCAGGTGGCTTGGCTCTGCGGCTGGATGGCTTCTACCAATCTGAAACCCAAAACGTGCTGCAGGAAGGCATACTCCTGTCAGAGGAGTTTCCAGGGTTTGCTGTCTGGGACACCAGTGCCGCGTGGTACAACGACAACTGGACGGTCGCGCTCTTCATAAAGAACCTGCTCAACGAAGAGGGCACTACCGGCGCATTCTCGCCGGATGCCTTTGGTCCTGTCGTTGATCCAGTCAATCCGTTCACGAGTGCAGAGTTTTACGGCAGCAATAGTCGCCAGTTCCTGGTCTTGCCAAGAACCATCGGTTTGTCGGTCCGCTACGACTTTTGAGCACATGGCAGATGGCCAGCAACGTCGTGCTCCCGATATCGAGAGACACATCGCGAATGGACGTATTGCCGAGGCCCTAAGGGACCTGCAGGAACTGGAAGCAAGTTGCGGCCAGGACCAGCGCGCTTTGCACCAATTGGCGCTCTGGTACACACAGCTGGGTCGCCACGAGCGCGCCTACGCGTGTGCAAGTCGCTGTCTGAAAGCTGGGAGTCCGACGCTTGAGAACCGCTACCTGTTGGTCGGTGCAGCAATCGCGGTCGGACAATTTGACGAGGCGGATGAGCAACTCGAAATTGTCATCAGTACCCAGCCGGATGAGGCGGAAGCCTACTACACGCGCGCTACGCTGCGGCGGCAGGTTGACGAAAACAACCACGTCGACCAGCTAAGAACTAAGCTGTCGAAGCTCCGTCCAGGCTCCCCGGCTGAAGTTCCACTCTGCTATGCACTGGGCAAAGAGTTGGAGGATCTCGGCAGCTATGCCGACGCTTTCGCTCACATCCATCGCGGCGCCAGCGCGCGCTGCGCGAGGCTGTCGTACGATGTGCGCGGCGACATGCAGGTAATGCAGGACATCGCAGCAACATTCGACGAATCCTGGTGGGACGCTACTCCGTCCGGCGAAGACGCGAGCGGCCCGATATTCGTGCTTGGTTTGCCGCGCAGCGGCACGACACTGGTAGAGCGCATACTCGGGTCCCATGTCGACGTCGCAAGTCTTGGCGAAACTAACGACTTTACCTACTCGGTCATGCGCAGCGGATCGCCCGCTGCAGACAAGGACGAACTCATGCGGAATGTTGCAGCAGCAGATATGCGCCGGCTTGGTCGCGAGTATTGGCAGGCGCTGCTGGGCTATGGCGAGCAATCGACATTTCTCATCGACAAGACACCGGGAAATTTCCTTTATCTTGGATTGATCGCCAAAGCGCTTCCCGGTGCGCGCATCCTGCATGTGCACCGGCATCCGATGGCAAGTTGCTACGCTATGTACAAGTCACTGTTTCGTATGGGCTACCCCTTCTCTTACGATTTGCAGGCACTCGGCAAGTATTGGCTGGAGTACAACAACCTCATGACGCATTGGCACAGCCTGTTTGGCGATCGAATACTGGATGTGAGCTATGAAAACCTCGTTGATGACCTGGAAACCGTCAGCCGCCAGGTTGTCGAGCACGCAGGTCTCGAATGGTCCGACGCATGCCTGCGCTTTCATGAGAGCACAGCGCCGACGGCGACAGCGAGCGCGGCACAGGTGCGCACACCACTGTACCGTTCGGCGCGCGACCTGTGGCGTCAGTACGAGCGTCAACTCTCGCCGCTCAGAGACATTCTTAGCGCCGGCGGGGCGCAGCTCTAGGATGGCACTTCGCGCCACGGCCAGCTGCCTTCTCTTTCTGTTGCTAATCCCCTGCGGTGCGCGCGCGGAGCAAATACTGTTCTATGACGACTTCCAGGATGGCAATGCAGATGGCTGGGCGGCCGGTGGCACCGGCGACACCGCCATTAACAACTACGAGGGCAGCATTACGCTGCGGCTGACGGATAAGGCCTATGCTGTCGCCAAAGTGCCGATCGCCGGGGCTGGTCGCATAAGGGTTGGAGCAGCTTTCGCCGCAAGAGATCTCGAAGCCAGTGACGTCTGTCTCGCGCAGTTTTCGCTCGACGAAGGAGCGAGCTGGGTTACCGTGGTTCGCGTCGGTGACGGTCAAGATGATGGCCTTTCGATGCACAGCGGTGCGGTGTCGCAGGACGTGCCTGAGGGGTTGGATTCGATATTGGTGCTGGCACGCAGCGCCGCCAATGCCGCTGATGATACGTGCTGGCTCGATAACGTCTCCGTCATTGGCGATCAGAGCAGCCCGGGCAGGGCGACTAGCGCTCGCGTGTTGACGGGCGACTTCCTGCGCGGGGACGCGGAGCTTCGTAATCCGGTTTCGATGTCGGAGTACACGATGCCCGCTGCGGCATCGGAACCACAGCATGTTTTTTCGGGATCGTTGCGACTTCTGGATACGAATCAGGCTGGCGAGTTTGAGGTCGTCGAAGATGATTGGGACCGTGTCGGCAATATCGGCACGCCAATCCACCATCTGCCCGAGTTTGACTTCGAGTTCGTTCAACGTGGCCACGATATCCTGCCATTGCAGCAAGGGCTGCAGCGCCGCAATCACCCTTATTGGGAGGTCATTCTGCAGCCGGGCAAGGCATGGAACGAAACTGCCGACGGCGAATGGACTCGTGCGTCCGTGCCATTCTCATTGCAAGAGCGCAGCGCAAACTGCACACATAACGGTGTCCTTACGTGGTTGTTTAGCAGCGACCACCAGGTTTCAAGAGTGGCCTACCAGATCAGCAGCGAAACCTGCGGATACTTCAAATTCGACATGTGGGGCGTTGTAGACGCAGAGTATCGACAGCAGGATTTGGCGGCTCGCGCTGCAGCGATCGTCACGCGCTTTGATGTGCACGCAGAAAGCCGTTTGCCTGTGCGGACACTGGCACAGCTTGGTGAAGACTATCCCGGCATTGATCCCTATAGTTTTGGCGTCGACGATGGAATCAACCCCGCCGACATGACTGTGCTCGGCCTTGTTGTCGACGGTGTTAACTATCGTGGCGATTGCCACACGCGAGCTGGTCCTTATCCGTACTGCGCGTCGGTGCCTTTGCCGTCCTACTCAACGGCGAAGTCGATATTCGCTGGCATAGCGACGATGCGCCTGGAGACCTTGTACCCGGGAACGTCGAAGACATCGATCGCGTCGCTTATTGACGAGTGTGATCGCAAACAGTGGCGTGATGTCACGATCGAAAACGCGCTCGATATGGCAACCGGCAACTACCGCTCAACGAAGTCAAGCGAGGATGAAGACTCTGCGCAGCACATCAAGTTTGTTTTCGACGATACGCATGAAGAGAAGCTCGAGTTCGCGTGCAACTACTTCACGCGAAAAGCCGAGCCGGGGACACAGTTTGTCTACCACACGTCGGATACCTATCTCGTCGGCGCCGCGTTAGGGGCGGTCCTGGCTGATAGAGACAACGGTGCCGACTTGTATCAAAGCGTTCTGGTTGAGCCGATATGGCGGGTACTAAATTTGAGTCCACTACTTGACGACACCAAGCGTACCTACGATTCGGCGACGCAGGCATTCGTGGGTTATGGCCTGACATACGAGGTTGACGATATCGTTAGAATTGCCGAGTGGCTGCACGACGGTGGCCAGATCGGTGCGGAATCCCTGCTGGATGAGAAGATGCTTGCTGCATCCATGCAGCGCTCGCCCGAGGATCGGGGGCTTGAAGCTGGCTCGACAAACCTGAAGTACAACAATGGCTTCTGGGCGTTCAATGCAGGCCCATCGCTTGGCTGCGCCGAATCTGTCTGGGTACCGTTTATGTCTGGCGTAAGCGGAATTACGGTCGCGATGTTTCCGAATGGCGTCATTTACTACTATTTTTCCGACAGCCGTCTCTTCCGATGGCAGAGCGGACGAGAAGCGGCACACCGGATTCGGAGCATGTGTCCATAGCGGAAGTGTTTAGGCCTCGTTACAGTCGTGAGACGCAGTCACCAGTCTAAGGTGGCTACACCACACCGAATGGCTGCGAGCGGGGTCAAGGTTGGTCTGTTCTTTATGCTCGGTTGGATTGATTCGGATCGGCTATTGCCGATCCTCACCCTTCGGGCGGCTGCGCCGTCTTAGTTCGCTTCGCGAACTGATTCGCCCCTGGCCACCATTTTTCAATGGTGTAAACCGGGACCGTTGGCAGTAGCCGGCGATGTTGGAATATGTGTATATAGTACAGAGGTCGATATTCGTGGATGGGGCGATATTTTGGATTTGAGTAGCCGGCAAGTTTCATTCTGCTTAGCGCTTGCGATGTCTGCAATCTTCTGTGCCGACGCGTTCGCGCAGACGACTGCTGACGAGGCCGAATCGGAGACTGCGCTGATACCAGTCGCCAGCGAAGACAGACCTGCCGATATGGAGGTCAACCGTCGAATCGACGCAACCTTTTCACAAATTGAAGCCTTGAAGTCGGTCGAAGTTCGCGTGCAAGACGGTGTAGTCCTGCTTTCCGGAACCGTATCGAATAACGCGGACGCGGTTCGGGCAGGTGAGCTGGCAAGTCGATTTGAGGGTGTCATCGCCGTTGATGACGGGATCGTCCGCAGCCTCGACATTGAGGCGAATGTCACGCCGTTAATCCAAAAGTTTAAGCTGGATGTGTCACGCTGGATACAGGCAACCCCGTTGTTGCTGCTTGCATTGTTCGTGTTCGGGGTTGTCGCATTTCTAAGCCATCGCCTGGCGAAATGGTCGAAATTGTGGATGAGAATCTCACCGAACCCGTTTCTCGGTGAGTTGATGGCGCAAGCGGTTCGGGTTTCAGGTTTTGTAGTTGGGCTAATACTCGCTCTGAACCTGATTGGCGCATCCGCACTCATCGGCACCATATTGGGCGGTGCCGGAATGGTCGGACTCGCGATCGGGTTTGCCGTCCGCGACACACTGGAAAACTACATTTCCAGCATCATGTTGAGCATCCGGCAGCCATTTCGTGCGAACGACCACGTTGTCATCGAAGGTAACGAGGGGCGGGTAGCACGGCTGACTTCGCGGGCAACCGTCCTGATGACACTGGATGGCAATCACCTGCGTATTCCCAACTCCACCGTTTTCAAGTCCGTTATTCTGAACTACACCAGAAACCCGGAGCGGCGCTTTGACTTCGATCTCGGAATCGACGCTGATGACGATCCCATAATGGCGATGACGGTTGGCCTGGACGCTATGCGGGTACTGCCATTTGTATTGCCGGACCCGGAACCGACAGCGATCATCAAGACCGTCGGCGATTCAAACATCGTGGTGACTTTCATGGGCTGGATCAATCAATCCAGCAGCGACTTCGGCAAGTCCCGCAGTCTTGCGATTCGCGCGGTCAAGACAGTCCTGGAGGAACAGGGATTCACGCTGCCGGAACCCATCTATCGGCTGCGGTTCGACAACCAGCAGGCAGCACGTCAACTCGCAGAAACGGCTGAGTCTCCGAAGGCGCACGCTGCAACCGAAGCGCCCCGACGCCCCGGCAGCCAGCAGCGAAAGCGCCAGTCAGCTATTGGACGTATCGCCCGACGACTACCTGGAACAGAAGGTGAATAGCGAACGGGCGAGTGATACCGACAGCGACTTGCTGGATTCGGATCGCCCGGTCGAATAGGTCAGCGCTACATAACCTCAAGAACAACTTCGTTGATCTTCCCGGTAAAGCGTGTCTCTGCACCAATGCCGATGCCCTCGGCGACCGGTGTCTGGTTGTCCAGCCCAACATCAGCCGTCTCGTCCGCCGAAAATATGTTCGGCTGGGTCCTGCCGATACGGCCTTGTGCAACAGATTCTCCGTTCACGTACAAAGTCGCGTTACCGCCCTTGCCCGCGCCGCCGCCGTCATATTCGAAATCGAGCGTCACAGTGACCGGGCCTGCGGGTAAGGCTTCAGTCGATGCTACCGTGAAGCGTTCCAGCCCGAGGAAGTTGTACGTATACGCCGGCTTGTTGTCCTTGACGTACAGCGACCAGCCGCCAAAGCGACCACCTTGCGAAAGAATCGCACCGTGCGCGCCTTTCTCTGGAATCTCGAGCGATGCTGTTATTTTGCTGGAACGGTTCTTGATATTCATAAACGTGTTTTCAAGCATTCCGTCCATGCCTTCGTATAGCGTCAGCGACGTGCGGTCGCCCAGCACATCCGGCCGGCCGGCCAGTGCCGCATTGGTACGTTCGATCGTGCGGTCGTCAATCGGCAATACGTGATAGCGCTGAGCTTCTTTCATGAACTCAGCCTGCATTGCTTTCAACTTCTCCGGCTGCTCCGCGGCGAGATTGTTTACCAGACTGAAGTCGTTTCTAACATCGTAGAGCTCCCAGACGTCACTGGTCAGCGGCGGCAGATCCGTGACCTTCCACGGCGCACGGTGGATCGTCCGGGCGAACCAGCCGTCCAGGTAGAGCGCGCGATTACCAAACATTTCAAAGTATTGTGTCGTGTGCTGCTCGGGCGCGTCTGCATCGTTGAAGGCGAACAGTAAACTCGTGCCTTCAATAGGTGTTTGCTCGGTACCGTTCACCGACTTTGGCTCTGGCAGGCTCGCAGCTTCAAGAATAGTCGGTGCGATGTCGATCACATGCGAGAACTGGCTGCGCAGGCCGCCCTGGTCCTTGATGCCTTCAGGCCAGTGAATGACCATGCCATTGCGCGTGCCGCCGAAATCAGAGGCGACCTGCTTGGTCCACTTGAATGGCGAGTCGAATGCAACCGCCCAGCCAGCGGCCATGTGCGGGAAGGTCTCGGGTCCGCCCCACTTGTCGATCAGCGGAAGCAGGTCTTCAACTTTTTCCGTTACGCCGTTGAAGTATGTCATCTCGTTGTACATGCCTACGAAACCACCCTCGGCACTGGTGCCATTGTCACCGGCAATGTAGATGAACAAGGTGTTGTCCAACTCGCCGATGTCTTCGAGCGCCTGTTTGAAGCGGCCGATTTCGTGATCGGTCTGTTCAAGAAAGCCGGCGTACACTTCTGCCTGGCGAGCAAAAAGGCGCTTCTCGTCAGCACTCAGCGCATCCCAGGCTTTCAGGTCCTCCGGCCGTTCCGGCAGTTGGGTGCCCTTCGGCACGACCCCCAATTCTATTTGCCGCGCCAGTGTCTCAATTCGTTGCTGGTCCCAACCCTTGTCGAACTTACCCTTGTACTTGTCGGCCCACTCCTTCGGTACGTGGTGCGGCGCATGCACGGCACCGGTCGCGTAGTAGACGAAGAACGGTTTCTCCGGCGTCATTGACTGCTGTGCCTTCACCCAGTTAATCGCCTGGTTCGTCATGTCCACGGTAAAGTGGTAGTTCTCCATTTCGGGCGGGTCGACCTTGATCACGCCGTTGTAGATCAGCGGGTACCACTGGTCGGTCTCACCGCCGATGAAGCCATAGAACTTGTCGAAGCCCTGGTGAGTCGGCCAACGGTCGAAGGGGCCGGACACGCTGGTTTCCCAGGCCGCGGTCTCATGCCACTTACCGAATGCACCAGTGCTGTAACCGTTCAGGCGCAGCATTTCCGCAAGCGGCGCGACACTGTTTGGGTTCTGACCCGTATTTCCCGGGAAAGCAGTGGCGGTTTCCATGATTGACCCGGTATTCACAGTGTGATGATTGCGGCCGGTCTTCAGAGCGTTTCGCGTCGGCGAACAAAGCGACGTCGTATGAAAATTATTGAACCTCAGGCCGTTCTCCGCAAGCTCGTCCAATGTCGGCGTGCGTATGGGTCCGCCGAAAGTGCTGGGTCCGCCGAATCCGAGGTCGTCTATCAGAACGATCACAACATTTGGTGCGCCTTGCGGCGGCTTGACCACGAATCGCGGTGGTGGCGTGGCGTTGCGCGCATCAAGTTCCGTATACGTTGGCGGTATTGGCTCCTTGATCGGCAGGTGGGTGCGATCCATTGCGGGTTTTCCCGGCGAAGCGTTCGATTGCGAGAGGGCCGTCGTGGCGAGGAATACACCAGCAAGTGTGGCAACGACCTGACAGTAGCGGTGAGCATTTTTCATTGTTGTGTTTCCTATGAGATAGCGGGCGAGCTTCGGCCATGTTGTTTCTACCATAGATTTGCTTCGGCAATAGGTGTTTCCGCCGTAACCTTGTTGCCATAGTGGACATCATGTTGACCAATATCTGTCAGATATCGGCACGCTCCTGGCGGGACGACTGTATTGTTGATAGGGCTTGAACCAATGGTTGTCGACTACGAGCGCTGGCCGGGACCAACTACTTCGCGCTGTAAACCGTCTTGCCATCCATCATGGTCAGGAGCACTCGCGCTTCGTTGATCTCTGTGACCGGAATCTTGAACAGATTGCGGTCGAGCACGATCAGGTCGGCTCGCTTGCCGACTTCGACAGTGCCGGTCTTGTCCTCAAGTCGCATGATGTAGGCGGCATTGCGGGTGTACATATCCACCGCCGTAAGCAGATCGATCTCCTCGTCGTTCTCCAAGGACGCGACCGGATGCTTCGAAAGGATCCTGGCGTCGCACGGCGGTTTCGATAGCGTCCAGCGGATTCAGCGATGACACATCCCAGTCGCTGCCGCCGACGAGCATTCCGCCAGCGGCCTGGATGCTTCGAACCGGGTAAAACCTGTCTACTCGCTCCTTGCCAACGATGTCGACAGCGAGGTCGATATACACGTCCGGGTAACACCACATACATTGAAAATTCGCGGCGACGTTCAGCTCGGCGAAGCGAGGAATGTCCTCTTCGTCGATGAGTTGCAGATGCACGATCTGGTGACGATTGTCGTTTGGACCATTGGCGAGCAGCGCGTACTCGTAAGCATCGAGAGCGTTGCGAATCGCACCATCGCCGATGGCATGCGTATGAATCTGCACACCGATCTTGTCGAGCTTCTCATACAGCGCATTCAGACTGTCCTGCTCATAGAATGGCGGAAAATTGCTGCCGTCGAGATACGGCTCGAGCATGTAGGAGGTGCGGGTCTCAATGACGCCGTCGATATAGATCTTGACGGAATCGACATCGAGATACGCACCCCTGAGTTCATCGCGTCTTGCCAGCAGCTCGAACAGCTTCTCGCCGACGCTGCCTGGCAACTCGTCAATCGGTGAAAGGGAGGCGAGGACTCGCGCGGTCAGTTCCCCGCGTCGCTCCGCGTCGCGGTATAGCGAAATATTGTCTTCACTTACGCCCGGCTCAATGAAAGCTGTGATGCCGAACGCACTCGCCTGCTGAAGCCCGGCGAGCAGCCCCGCGTAGCGCTGCTCTGCAGATACTTCCGGCAGGAAGTCTTCAACGAGACCCATGGCCGAATCTCGCAGCGTGCCGCTTGGTTCTCCTGTCACGGAGTCACGGACGATGACGCCCATGGGCGGATCCTGGGTGCTCGAATCGATCCCTGCGATCTCCAATGCACGCGTACTTACCCAGGCGTTGTGACCGAAGTCGTCGCTGAAGTAGACTGGCCGTCCGGCAAATATTTCGTCGAGCATTGCCACCGTCGGGCTGCCATCCGGGAATGCGGCCAGCGGCCAGCCGCCACCAACCACCCATTCATTGGCTGCCATATTCTTTTGCGCCAGCGCATTCCATGAGCAGGTCGCGAATCCTGGACAGGTCCTGCTCGCTCTGCAGGTTGCAGCCGAGCGACGCAGTACCGCCATATCGGACATGCGCGTGAGCATCATGAAAGCCTGGCATCAGCATCTTGCCATCGAGGTCCACGACTTCGGTGTTTGCGCCAATAAAGGATTCGGCAGCTGTATCAGAACCGACGAAGACGATTTCGCCATCGCTGATGGCAACCGCCTCTGCCCAGGAGCGGTTGTCATCGGCCGTGTACACGGCGCCGCCGACAAAGACCATGTCAGCGCCGGGAGACTGGGGTCCGCTGCAGGCTGACAATAGTGCAACCAGTGCGGTGGCCATGAGTTGGCTCAATCGATTTCTATCCATTACAGTATTAACACTCCCTTACACGGGCCAAGCCTGGCGCCAGATCTGTTTGGCTGATCATATCAGTCTGCCTGGCTAACGTTGCCACCTACGGAGAACTGAGTATGTCCCGACTTCTGCATTTCCTTGTCGCCGCGCCACTGCTGAGCGTTTTGCTTTCCGCCTGCTCTGCAGGAGATGACGCTGGCAAGCGGGATGTAGTCGACACTGACGTCAGCAATCGCTTGTCGATGACGACGGAAATACTAGTGACCAGCGAGGCGGGCGACAAGATCGCAACGAAAGCCAACGTCTCGTTTCAGTCAGGAGCGGCTGGCGGTACGACGATCGTGGTGAGCCCGGACATCGTCAAACAGACAATCGTCGGCATCGGATCGTCGTTCACTGAGTCTTCTGCATTTGTGCTGGCCCATCTGGACCCGGCCGCACGCGCCGACGTGATGGATAAGATCTTCAGCGAGCGCGGTGCAAACTTCTCATTGACGCGAACGCCGATCGGATCGACAGATTTCTCGGTTGAGGGCAAGTACAGCTACGCGGATGTGGCGGATGACCGCTCGCTGCAGCACTTCAGCATTGCACCGGACAAGGACGGCTTTTCGGCAACGGAGTATCCCGGCATCAGGGACGAGACGTTCGACCTGCTGCCGATGATCAATCAAGCCATGAAGATCAAAAGCGCTCAGGACGACGTCGACCTGCGCATCGTCGCGTCAGCATGGACAGCGCCACCATGGATGAAAGATATCGAGGACTGGTATGTGCCCGGCGCACCTGAGAATAACTACCAGGGCACCGGCGGCCGGCTCAAGCCGGAGTATGTGCAAACCTATGCCGACTACGTTGTGCGCTATCTCGATGCCTACCAGCGCGAAGGCGTGGATATCTGGGGCCTGACGCCGGTCAACGAACCGCATGGCAACAGCGGCAACTGGGAGAGCATGCACTTCACGCCGGAAACCCAGAACGAATTCATCAAGCAAAACCTGGCGCCGGCGCTGAAGGCAAACAACTTCGACGACGTCAAAGTGCTGATCTACGACCAGAATCGCAACGACCTCGAGCACTGGGCCGACGAGATCTTCGGTGACCCGGAGACGGCGGAGCATGTGTACGGCGCGGCCGTGCACTGGTACGCGAGTACCTACAAGGTCTTTGAGGATGTGCTCGAGCGCGTGCACCAGAAGTTTCCCGACTTCGCCATCATCCACACCGAGGGGACGATCGACGATCTGGGCAAAGAGCCGCCAGGCGGCATAGGAGACCCGGAGAAGTTCACGGAATCCAACTGGTTCAACAATGACGAGTTCTGGTGGAACGACAATGCAACCGACTGGGCCTACACGGCCGAGTGGGCGCCCAACGCCGAGGACCACCCGGCCTACACGCCGGTGCATCGGTACGCCAGGAACATCATTGTCAGCCTCAACCACTGGATGGAAGGCTGGATAGACTGGAACGTGGTCCTGGACCGAAACGGCGGACCCAACCACGCCGGCAATTTCTGCGGTGCGCCGATCATGATCGACACCGAAACCGGTCAGGTCTATTACACGCCTGTTTATCACGTGCTGGCACAACTGAGTCGCACGATACGGCCCGGCGACAAGGCCGTACAGACTGACAAGAAACTCGTCGATCTCGACGACGATGCGCTGCATGCGAGCGCGACGCTTAACGACGACGGCTTGCTAAGCGTTCAGGTGCTCAACACGACCAAGGCAGCCATTCAGTACTCTCTGCAGATTGATGCTGAATATGCGGAAGTGGAGATTCCTGCCAATGCTGTGCAAACGGTTCGGGTACAACTGACCGACTGAAAAACGTCATCGGATTGGCTTCCATAGCCACTCTGCTACTATTACCGGTCTCTCGACAGTACTCGAATGGAGCTAACCCAATGAAACAAGTATTGAGCGTTCTGGCTATCACACTATTGTCGTTTGCGGCGATGGCTGAACACCACAATGAAGAACACGCTGACCTCTATGCGGCTATCCAGGCGTTCGACTATGCCTACGCGACCAACGATACCGAGACCTACTTCGACTATTACGCCGATGACGCGACTGTGTTCTACGGCGGTGCGCGGCAGGAGCTGGCCGCCTACGCCAAAAGCTGGCCCGAGTTCATGGAAGCGGGCGGTGGCGTCGAGAAGAACGTAATGTCGGACCTTAAAGTACAGATCCTGTCAGGCGGTGACGTCGCCGTCGTGACGGCCTTTATTGACAACGTCACGCGCTCGCCGGATGGATCGAAGGAATCGATCCGCGCATTCGAGACAGACGTGTGGCAGAAGATCGATGGCAAGTGGAAGGTCGTCAGCCTGCACTACACCGAGTTGCCCGCCGTGTTTCCACAGGACGGAGCCGATGCTGAGACACTGTTCGAGAATGCCAACGCGGCAACAGAGGAAGCCAGGTCTGGGCAATCCGGTGAGGTCGTATTTCACAGTGGTACGGTCAAGCTGCGGACCCTCCAACGCCAGGACCTCGAGGCCGAACTGCAATCGGCGCTGGACCGCGGCTCATTCGCTCTGAATTACCTGCCGATTATCGATGCCGCAACCGGCGATGTGCATGCCATTGAGGCCCTGTTGCGCTGGCCGGAGTCAATCTTGGGTACGACATTCGACCAGCAAAGTGATTGGCCTGGCAGAGCGCACTGGGCTGATCGTCCCGATTGGCGAATGGGTACTGAGGGAAAGTTTTGACCAGCTGAAATTTTGGCAAGAATCCGGCCACGAAGATCTGCGGCTGGCGGTGAATCTGTCGATGCAGGAATTTTCCCGCCAGGAAATCGCGCCTCGCCTCGCCTGCTCATGCTATTGCAGCGTCAGGGGTACAGCCATCTTCGATTGAACTCGAAATAACTGAGAAGATGCTGAGCCGTGACGCTATCACTGGTTACCGAGCAGTGGACGCGCTCAAGTCCCTGGGGGTCCGTGTGATCGTCGACGATTTCGGCACTGGCGCCTGTTCCCTGGCGCAGCTCGCGCACAGCCCGGTGGACGGGATCAAGATCGACAATTCGCTCGTTGCCGGCATCGAAACTGTGAGCAAGACGGTCTCGCTGCTTGTGCCGCCGCAATCGCCAGCGCGCATGCGCTGGGACTTGCGGTCGCCGCAGAAGGTGTGGAGACCGAGCAGCAGGCGAGCCAACTGAGGCAACAAGGGGCCGACTATCTGCAGGGCTTCCTCATTTCTCGAACCATTAACAGCGTCGGACATGCATGCCTTTCTGGCGACCGCCAGGAAAGGCGGCGAGTCATGAGCGACTTTGGTAAGGATTCATCTTGGCGGACGATGGTCTGGATCTGACGCGGACTATCAAGAAGCTGTCAATGCCCGGGCAGCAGCGTATCGATGAACTGCAAGAATTGGGTGGCACAGCCTTGCTATTCAGCAACAACCAGGACGCAACGAAATGGGCACCTCGCTGGCTCAACCAGCAGAATGTCAGGACGACTGTAGTGTCGAGATGGGTTGAACGCGCTGAACCGGATTCGCGGCTCACAGCCCGAAGTTCTTATCGTTGACGCGGTAATGTTAGCGGCATCCGGTCCGCCGTTGTACCAGGAACTGGTCAACGCGCAGGACCTGACCATGCCGATCTTCGTACTGTGCTCCAGCCCCAAAGAGACAGCGGCTGCGCTTGAGTGGAATCCTTACGACGTAATTCGCAAGCCGTTCGACTGGGCGCTGATTAGCCGCCGGGTTAAGCGCGCTGTCAATGTGCACAAGATCCGTGCGCAGCTTGAAGATGGAAGAATCGCACTGCGGGAAGCTCTCGCGGTTGCCGATGCCGCCCGGCAACGCTTGCGTCACGGGGAGTCGTTCGAGCCGGTGACCGGGCTGCCGAACAAGAAGAAATTTGCGGAGCTTGTCGAACGCAGCATGCGTACCGTTGATCAGTACCGGCACTGCATTGGCCGTCGTCGTTATCGGCTTCAATCGATTCCGGCTGGTCGTTGAGGCAATGGGGCAGGAAAGTGCCGACATGATCCTGACGCAGCTCGGAAAAGAGCTGACTGACTGCATGGGCGAACTGGGACCGGCAGCTGCGGACTCTCAGCGCTTACGCACCGCAGTTGTTGCGAGCATCGATCACACACGATTTCGCAATAATGGTTACGACATCCAGCCAAGCAGGACGACCTTGGGCACCTGCAACAGCTGTTGCTTGATCGACTTGCTCGCCCGATCCAGATTGCCGGGCAGACCGTATCCTTGTCATCCTGCCAGGGCGTCGCGATTTATCCGAACGATGCGGACGACGTTGACAGCCTGCTGCAGCGCGCCGACAACGCGATGCGGGACGCACAAAGTCGTGGCGGCGGATTCAAGTACTACTGTGCAGAGATCGACGCGGCAGCTGCGCGCAAACTCAAGATCGAGCATATGCTGCACGAGGCCCTCGAACGCAACGAACTTTCGCTCGTTTACCAGCCGATAACAGACGTTGGTCGCGGCCGCGTGATAGCGGCTGAGGCATTGCTGCGCTGGCGCCAACAAGACGACAGTTTCATCTCCACCCGAGTGAATTCGTACCGATCGCCGAAGAATGCGGACTCATGAATCGCATTGGTGAATTTGTACTGGAACAGGCTTGCATTCAGCTCAAGAGCTGGCACGCGAAGGGCAGTTCAGTTGCCGCACATGTGTGTTAACGTCGCGACGAGTGCAGCTGATGAGTGGCGAATTCGTGCCCACCGTGAAACGCGTTCTGGGCAAACATGGGGTCGACCCTGATGCCATCGAACTGGAACTCAGCGAGCGGGGTGTACTTGTCAGGCAATTTTGAAGTCGTGAAACAGCTGCAGGAACTGAAGAGTCTCGGGATTCGCTTGTCGATCGATGATTTCGGTACCGGCGACTCCGCAATTTCCTACCTCCGTGAATTGCCGGTGGACGTTCTAAAAATTGACCGTTCCTATATCGCGGGACTGACAGACGACAAGAAAGATGCGGCATTGGTATCAGCAATGATCGCCCTTGGCCAACGCCTGGACCTGAACGATCGTTGCTGAGGGTGTGGAGACGCGTAGAACAGCTGGCCGCTCTGCGCAAGGCGTGAACTGCGACGCGTTCCAGGGCTATCCTTGTATCGCGAGCCGGTACCGGGCGATTCGTTCGCGTCCCTGCTCCGAAATGCCCTGAAACAAGCCCGACTGGCGCGATTTAACACCTTCATTACGTGAACCACGTCACACTCTCGCCGCGCTCCGGCGGAAGGCCGTCAAAGCCATGTAGTAGCGCAATCAGGCCCAAATACCTCTCATCAATAAAGGGAGGGGCGGCGGTGGTATTTACGCGGTAATGACACACGGGAAAAAACTCTATGCGCGTCTACTGGCCTCTGCGCAGTTCTGATGTCAGCAGCGCCGGCACTGGGCGATAGTGACTTCCGATGCGCATCCGATGCGCTTCGAACACCTCACGCTTGACGAAGGTCTGTCGCAGAGCAACGTCCTGAACATCCTGCAGGACTCTCGTGGAAGATGTGGTTTGGGACGGAAAACGGACTGAACAGCTTCAACGGCTACGAGTTCCGCACCTACTACCGCGAACGCGGCAACGCCGATTCTCTGAGCAGCGACTTCGTCTTCGACGTTGCTGAAGACGCAAGCGGCAATCTCTGGATCGCCACTAACGGAGGCGGCCTTGCGTATCGAGACTCCAGGAGCGGCGTTTTCTCCAGCTATCGTCATGATGCCGAAAACGACGAGCTCGATTCGGCAGCAACATTGTGCGCCGCGTACTGGTGGATCGCGACGGCAGCGTCTGGGCAGGCACACGCAATGGCGGCCTTAGCCGACTTGATGTGAGCCACAGGAAACTTCTCGCACTTTCGCTTCGCGAGCGAGGCCGGACCCGACGACATTTATTCCCTGCTGCAGGACTCGAACGGCACGATCTGGGCTGGCGGCGACCATGGCTTGAGCCGGATTGAACGAGAGCTCCGGTGAAATCAGGACATTTGCAGTCAGCTCGCATGGCGTTCGCGCTGTGTATGAAGACAGCAATGGCCAAATCTGGGCCGGCACTTTTGGTGGCGGGCTGCACCGCTTTGACACTGAGACACAGTCATTCACCAAATTCGTCAATGATCCCGAAAACGGCAAGTCGATCTCGGGCAATAAAGTCACAGCGATTTTCGAGGACAGCGATGGCCGTTTCTGGGTCGGCACCACCGACCGGGCTTAACCTGCTTGATCGCTCGAGTGGCAACTTCATCCGCTATTCGAGGGACGATTCAAACGCTCTCCAGTCTCGCCGACAACTCTATCACTGCCATCTACGAAGACCGTGGAGGCGTGCTGTGGGTTGGCACCAAGACACACGGCATCAGCAAATGGAATTCGCGGACTTGGGCATACGGTTTTGAGTCGGGCTCGGAGATCACGACAAAGCCAGATACAAAGCCGGTCGTAACATCGTTCGTTGAGGATCTGAACGGACGTCTGTGGGTCGGCACCTTTGGCGAGGGCGTAACGCCATCAATCGCCAAACCGGCGAAGTTAGTCACTACCGTCACGATGCGGCCGACACTGGATCCATTAGCGACGACCGCGTCATGAGCATGATGCGCGACCAAAGAGGCAACATATGGATAGGAACCATGACTCGCGGTATCGATCTCCTGAATCCGGCAACGGGCGAGATCGAGAACTTCCGCTTCAATGCGGACGACCCGACGAGCCTGAGCGCCAACGGCATTATGACGATGTACGAGGACTCTACCGGTCAGGTCTGGGTAGGCACCTTCGGTGGTGGCATCAGCCTGTTCGATGAAGCGTCGCGCACGTTCAAACGCTTCAGTCATGACCCCGAGACAGCCGGGAGCCTAAGCAGCGACCGCGTAACAAGTTTCGTCGAAGGTCCCAGCGGCCGCATCTGGGTCGGCACCGACGCCGGCGGCCTCAATCTGTTTGACGCCGAGAGTGGAGAATTCACGCAATTCCGACACGATGCCAACGATCCGCACACGCTGGCCGACGACACGGTCTATTCGCTCAACATCGACAACAATGGCACGGTCTGGGTCGGCACGCGCGGCGGCGGTCTGAACCGCGTGGTCGGCGACGCGACCAGGCCCGGCAGCATCTGTTTCGAAAACATATCTGTCGCCGACGGTCTCGCCAACGACGTGATCTACGGCATTCAAAGTTGATGCCGCGGGCCTGCTTTGGATGAGCACGAACTACGGTATCAGTCGCTTCAATCCGGACACCGGCGAATTCAGCAATCTGCACCGCAGCTGACGGCCTGCAGTCCGAGGAGTTCAACTTCGGGGCGCACTACCGCAGCGACTCCGGCGAGCTCTTCTTCGGTGGTAACAACGGTTACAACGCGTTTTGCACCGGAGAAACTGCAACTCAGCGCTGCTGTTCCGGCGATCATGCTGACAGCGTTCCACAACATGAGTGACCCGACCAAATCGGGTCTGCCCGAGGACGAAAGCGAAGGCATCGACCTCGATTATCGCGACGACAACGTCGCCTTTGAATTCGCTGCGCTGGATTTCGCCGCGCCTTCGATGAACCAGTTTGCGTACAAGCTCGAAGGCTTCGACAACGACTGGATCATGCTGGGCAATGAGCGACGTATTTCGTACACGGATCTTGATGCGGGTAACTACCTGCTGCGCGTCAAGGCCGCGAACAGCGCCGGCGTCTGGAACGATACCGGGTTCGCCATGCCGGTCCGCGTCGCTGCAGCGCCCTGGGCTACGTGGTGGGCCTACCTCGCATATGTTGCTATGGCTGTGCAGGCAGCGGCATTCCTCTGGATTGCGCACAAACGCAAGATTCGAGCGCGAAGAAGAATACAGCCATCGACTCGAGCAGGAAGTTGAGTTACGTACGAAGCAGCTCACCGATCGTAACAAGCAGCTCAAGGTGCTCAACCAGGCGCTGCAGGAAAGCAGCCTGAGTGATCCGCTTACGGGTCTGCGTAATCGCCGCTTCGTCTTTGAAGAGGTGTCGCGAGACCTGGAAGTCGTGCGTCGCCGCATAGAAGAAGAGCAGCAGGGTATCGATCAGAGCAGACGCCGCAGACCTCATTTTCATGATGATCGATCTCGACAACTTCAAGCCGATCAACGATACGTACGGGCATGCGGCTGGCGATGAGATGCTGCTGCAGGTTCGCGACGCGCTTCTGAGCACCTGTCGCCGTTCGGATTTCGTCATTCGATGGGGTGGCGATGAGTTCCTTGTGATCGCAAACCAAACACGCCCCGAGGAATCTGAAGCACTGGCTGAGCGCATTCGCAAGACAATCGCAGAAGCAAACTTCATTCTCAACGATGGGCAGATTGTGAGAACCACCTGTTCGATCGGTTTTGCTGCGTACCCGCTATTTCGGGCGCAGCTCGATGAGTCGGGTCTTGACCAGATCATTTGTCTTGCCGACGGACTCATGTACGAAGCCAAGAAGAAGCGCGACGCCTGGGCGGGCATGTTCACGCCGACCGAAGCATGTACCAGTTTCATCGTTGAAGACGGTGAGCTGGAACCGACATCACTATTATTCCGTGCGAAGCGCGCGGGCAAACTCCTTACGTACTATTCAGACGCAGAAGAGGCGTCCGCACGAAAATCTGCATCGAGGCAGAACTAGATATGAGTAACTTCATCAAGAAATCAATTTTCATAGCTGTCATTGGTGCAGCTGGATTCGCAATGCAGGCTCACAATGGCCTGTTGACTCCGGCTACTGCTGTAGGTGATGCGAATACTGTAGCTGCGATCGAACATGTCGATCGCCAGCGGAGACGCAGTCGCAACAATTACGTCCGAAACGATTCGGCCCGGAAATCGCGCCGACAATCTACGACGACTATGTTTATAGCGGTAGCGGTGACGCCGCCGCTGAGACAGGTCTTGCGTTGCCCGGTGCTCGGAATGCGCAGACGGCAGAGACCGATAAGGTACGGACACGGTACGCACATCGCGGGCATCGTCGCAGGTAGTGGCAAATTGTCGTCGGGTAGTTACTCTGGACCGGCCAGCCGCAGCAGGATCATATCGCTGCAGGTCCTGAATCAAGACGGACATGGCAGCATGTCGGATGTGATGGCCGCTCTCGACTGGCTGTTGCGTTACGGGGATTATTTCAATATTCGTGTCGCCAATCTGTCGCTGGGCATGCCGGTGACCGAGTCAAATACAACGGATCCGCTCGTTCTTGCAGTCGAGCAGGTATGGGACAGCGGTATTTTTGTTGCTGTTGCAGCGGGTAACTACGGTCGCGAAGGCTACTTCTCCACGACCAGTCCCGGTAACTCTCGCAAGGTAATCACCGTTGGGTTGTTGACCGACAATGGTACAGGTGCGGATTACAGTGATGATTACGTGTCATCATATTCTTCGCGCGGTCCGACGCCGGGCGATCATGTCTCCAAGCCAGCCTGCCCGCAATCGACAGGCCTGGTAGATACCGAGCAGGCCGGCTACGCGTCGGTAGAAAACTACCTGCTCAAGACCGAGACAATGGGCATGTCGACCGTCGAGTACTACGAGAAGACGTCGTCGTTCGAGATGAACGGCAAAACCTACTACGTCATGAGCAACGTTCCTTTGGACGAAATGTCGGAGCGGCAATCTGCGGATAACCCCATGAGCCAGGCATCACCGGAGCAGCTAAGAGAAGCTGCCGAGACAATAAAGTGGGCGGGCGAGCAGGCGCAGGGTGAGTTCGAGCGGGAGTTACAGGAATCGGGCGTCGGCAGTCTTGGCGGCGGTATGCTCGGAACAATGATAGCCAATCCGCCACCGGGCAAGCCATGGTTGTCCGCGAATCCCCGCGATACGACGAGCATGTACGCGACGATGTTAAACGCTGCAGCAGACCGCAAGGAGCAGCGCGCAGGCGAGAACCCGGAGGCTGACGCGCGTGCCGGCGTAGATGCCACTCAGCGCTTCATGGATGCAACCGTACTTCTGGACGAACGCCGCACGATAGATGGCCGGCCGGCGTTAGGGCTGTTTGCCAACAACCTGAACTACACGGATGGCAGCGATGGCGCGGAGGTCACAATCAACTCAGTGACGATGTGGGTCGACGCCGAACGTTACGTGCCGCTGCGACTGGTCATGGAAGGTGACATGCGCGCCGAAGGCGAAACCCGGCCCATCAGCATCGAACGTGATGATATGGATTATCAGTCGCCTGCCGGCTGCGGCGAACTGTACAAACCGATGCGATCGGTCATGCGCATTGGCGGCATGATGACGCCGGAGCAGCAGGCACAGATGAAAGAAGCGCAGGCGCAGATGGCGCAGTTCGAGCAACAGATGGCACAAATGCCGGAAGGACAACGCGCGATGATCATGCGGCAGATGGGGCCGCAGATGGAGGCGATGAAGAAAATGGTTTCCGGCGGTGGTTTCGAGGTCGAGAACAAGGTAACCGAGATGCGCTGCAACACCGGAGTTCCGGGTGCCATGGAGCTGGCCATGACGACGTTCGGTGGGGCCGTGACAGGTGCAGCTGGAAATACGGCGGGACCGCCCAACGTTGTGCAGATTATTCAACAGCATCTGCAAACGCTGGGCTACGATCCCGGTAACACGAGCGGCGAATTGACGAAGCAGACAGTGGTGGCCATTACCCAGTATGAAGCTGCTAACAGCATGCCTGTGACGGGTGAAGCAACGCCCCAGCTTGCAGGAATCCTGTCCGCCGCTGTCGATGCACTTTAGAGGTGAAGACGACTATGAAGAATGCACCCTTTTCCCCGATCACGGTTGCAATGGCAGTCGCACTGATGCTGTCAGGCGAGACTCTGTTGGCCGATGACCTGACGATGATGGTCGAGAAGGATCTCGCGGCGCTTGGCTACGATACTGGTGTCGTTGATGGCGAAGAGACGATGGAGACCGTGATAGCCATATCCAAATTCCAGGCCGAAAATCAGCTGCCCGTCACTGGCGAAGTGACACCGCAGCTTGCCGGCATCCTGTCGGCGAATGTTTCAAACGGCACACAGCAGGTCGCGCCCGCTGCTCCCGCACAACCGGCAGCAGACCCGGCAGCGCTACAGGCGGCGCAGCAAGCGTGTCTGCAGGAAAAAATGGCCGCCGCGCAGGACGCGCAGAAGAAGAAGCGCGGCTTCGGCAAACTGCTGTCCGCGGTGACCCGCACAGCGACGAACAGCGGTAACTACGACATCGCAGAGAAGACCAGCGACATCTATTCCGCAAGTGCGACCGCCGATGATCTGGCATCGGCCGCCCGGGACCTGGGTTTGACCGAAGACGAAATCGCTTCTTGTCAGAATCCGACCTAGTACCGATCACTGACCTTCGTCAGGGTCGAAGATTTCGTTGATCCAGTAATGGACCACTCCGTCGTGTCAGGTGGTCGGTATCGATCCGCGCGCTTTCGAATCGGTAATCCGGTCCAGCCGCCGCAAGGTCGGAAACAGGAAGTAGCCGCCGATGACGACGGCAACCGCCATCACGCCGCCCGTCAACACGGTTGCGACCGGTCCCAGCACCGCTGCAACGGCGCCGGCACGGAAGCTTCCCATGTCGTTGGATGTTGCAATGAACAACGAGTTGACGGAGTTCACCCGGCCCCTGAGTTCATCGGGTGTCGCCAGCTGAATAACGGTGGTGCGTACGTTGACGCTGACCATATCGGATGCGCCATACACAAACAGCGCGACAAGGCTCAGCCATAACGTGCTCGAGAGCCCGAATACGATGACCGAAACCGCGAATATCGCCAGCGACCCGTACAGCAGCGTGCCGGTGCGACGCATGGCTGGCAGCCGTGTGAGCAGCACGCCGGCCGAGACTGCGCCCAGCGCCGGCATGGCGCGCATCAGTCCCAGTGCTTCCGGGCCGACGTTCAGGACATCGATGGCATAGACCGGCAACAACGCAATGACACTGCTGACGAGGATGAGGACCAGGTCCAGCGATATCGACGGCAGCACCAGCGGATTGCGGTAGACGTAGCGCACGCCATCCAGCAGTTGCGACAGCATGCGACCCGTTGGCCTGCGAACTGTGGTCGCCGGCAGCCATAAAAGCAGTACACCGGCGACGACGCAAAATGTTGCCAGGATCGTGTAGATGCCGGTGTCTATCCACGCGATCAGGAGGCCCGCGATAAACGGACCGGCCGTATCAGCTCCCGTCCAGGCGGTGTTGGTGATGGCAACCGCTTGCGGAAGCTCGTCGTCGCTCACGATGTTTGGCAAGACCGACTGCATCGCGGGGCTGTTGAAGGCTCGACCAACGCCACTGATGAACAACAGGCCAAAGACCAGAAAGCGATCGAAGCTATCGCCATCAAGCGTCAGCGCAAGTCCCACGAGCACCAGAGCCTGCAGCGCGGCGCAGGCAGCAAGCACGTATTTGCGCTGCAGGTTGTCGACTACCCAGCCGGATAGGATGAACAGTCCCGCAATCGGCAGTATCTGCACGAGTCCGACCAGCGCCAGGTCGAACGGGTTGCCGGTGGCCTCGTAGATATGCCAGCCGACCGCCACGGACAGCATGCTGCTCGCCAGGGTCAGTAACACTCGTGCGACGAGGTAGATAGTGAATGGTGGGCTCAAGGCTTGCTCGCGCTGGTTTCAATCTTGCGGGGCGTGAGTATAGGCCAAAAAAAAGGCCGGGAGATTGCTCTCCCGGCCTCAGTCTCTTCTACTTACCGAGCGCTAGTTTGCTGCGTCGATAATCGTCTTGCGACCCTCTGGGAACGTTTGTGGATCCCAGCTGTTCTGGTACGCGTGACCCTTGGCAGCACTGTCGGCGTGGCAAGTGATGCAGGCCGTAGTCGTAGCGCCCTGCAGCTTGTCGTCCAACTGGTTCTCCCAGATGTCGCCACCGGCGTCGACGGTTGTCGCCATCGCCATGGTCTGATCAGGCTGGACAGCCAGATCTTCAACGTGGCAGGCGGCACAGGCGTTCAGTGCCCGCGGGTAGGTCGGCGTGTGGAAGTTGTGATTGATCACAGCGTCCTCAGCGGAGCCGTAGACAATCTGCGGACCCGTGCCCGGCCAGTTCGGCAGTAGTGAATCATCGGTTGCGAAGCCATAGATGCCGCGGTTCCGATAGATCACGTACGGCGGTGTGCCTTCGACACCAGCTGAGTGAATGCGATGCAACATCGTCTTCATCTCAAAGGTCTCGCCGACCTTGCCGTCATAGGCTTCAGACGGATCGACACCCAGGCCTACGCGAACACTCTGCTCGCTGGAGGCTGAGTTGTGGCAGAGGATGCACATGCCGACGTTGTCGACGCGGTTGCCACCGTGCTGGTAGAGCGAGCCGACGTGGCAGGTGGTGCATTCGCTGTTGTCGACGATATCGCGGCGCGCCATCATCGGTGCGGCGCCATCGCCAACAAGCCACTCGTAAGTCGGCGTCGGGACGCGGACTGACATGACCTCAGCAGGATCGAGAACGCTGATGACACGTGGCTTACCTTGCAGGGCCACGATGCCGCGCTCAACGTCGACGTCGTCCACTGGGATAACAGTGGTCGCGACGCCATCGGCGCAGGTCGTGTTCTCATTGGTTACGTTCACGCTGAGGGCCTGGCCTGGCGCGCTGGTTGACTGGCCGAGGATGAAGTCATCACCCTGGGCGTAGTTGCGCAGCATGCTGAGGTTGCCATCGTCGTCACCGTGGAACAGTGGAGCGCCTTCACCAACGGTAGCGTTACATGGGTCAACGCCTACACCGTCGTAGGAGGCCTGCCAGGAGATGGCCAGATCAAAGCCGTCATCAACGATGCCGGTGATTTCCCATTCGAACCTGGCACCTTCGGTGACTGACGTGTCGACGCCACCAAAGATGATGCCGCCGCGTTCGGTGACCGCACCATCATGGAATGCGCGGACCGTGTCACGTGCGAGAGCACCGTCATGGCAAGCGCCGCAGTCGGCTGTTTCCGGATCCAGAATATCCAGGTGGAATTCCAGGCCGGTGAAGTCGAAGCCTTCCATCGAGCCGTGGCAGGTGAAGCAGCCTGCAGCCGTGACCGGCATCGCATTCGCTGCCTCAAGGGCGGAACCGCCAGTGGCAGGGATGACGTTGTCGTCGCTGTGGCAGACGCTGCAGTTGGTCATGTAGGTCGGATAGGTGACGTCGTACGTAGTGCCACGGTCGGACACAAACTCACCTTCGGGGAAGTTGTGTGCGTTGTGGATGCCGTGTACGACTTTAACCAGCGGCATGTAACTCGGCGGATCGACTTCCGGAGTTGTCGGATCGTCGGGCCTGTGACAAACGACGCAGGCTTCCGCACTCATTGGCGCGGAGTAGTGGCCGCCGCGGTTCATTGGATCGAACCGACCGGTTTCGCCGCTCTCGCCATGGCAGCCTACGCAAGATGCGTTGTCAGCCAGGCCAGCCAGCGGAATCGGATTCGGGTAGTCACCAACTGCTGCTACCTCAAGATCGTTAATGCCGTTCAGCAATACGACCAGGTAGCGACCGTCGATGTCGCCGAAGCGAGCTACGCCGTCCTCAATCCTGACGCTGTAGGTGCCGTCGCCGTTGTTGACGAACAGGTTGCCAAGATCAGCTTCGATCTCGTCCGTCAGGCTGGTACGTGTCGCGCCATCTGTAAAATAGGCTCGGCGGAAGGTCGCGCCTAACGCTGCTGCGCCATCGACCGTTGCGCTGAAGCTGACGACAAGATCAGCACCGTCCGGTGTAACTGCGAAGTCGGCAAATGAGCCGATGTCGAATACCTCATGCGCAGCTGGCGCAGAGACATACGAGCCTTCACTGTGACATACCGAACAGCTTTCCAGAGGAGTAATGCTCGCTCCGGCGCCTGTGCAGTCATTGACGTCGACAACACCATCGTTGTTAATATCTTCTTCCGGGTCGCCAACGCCGTTACCGTTGAGATCCCAGCAAGCGATACCATCGCCGCCGTCCATTCCATCGGTACCGTCGGCACCTCTTGCACCGTCGTCGCCGTCGCAGCCACTTAGCGTAAACGCTAATGCGAGCACTACGAGGAAACTCCAGGCCGAAGCTGAAAGTCTGCCGAACCTGTTCATAATCCTACTCCCCAAATCAATATTCATTCCGAGCCCGGTTTCGATCGACGTATAGAACAGACGGTCGTCCGGAGCATCAAAAATGATAGGGGTTAGGCGGCACGGGAACACTGACGAATGTCAGTTTCGGCAGGTGGATTACACCTATGGGCCAAAAATTTTCTGCGGCAAATCCTTACATGGCGCCGCTTTGAGCCGTAAGAGGGCGACTGCCACCTAGTTGCGGCGCTGCTGTTCGTACAGCCGAACGTAGTCGAGGTAGTGACTCGTATAAAGGTCAAAATGCTCCTCAAGTTCGGTGAGCTGCTGCTCGCTGCCGCCGAAGTACTCGAGCAGGTCCTCCCGCTGAAACTCCATGAGCCGGCCAAGGTTGGGTGCGACGTCAGTCACGTTGTAGAGGTCCATATCGGAGTATTCGAGGATCGGGCGGTTGTCCGTGTGGATGGGGGCGCCGTCCACGAGTGCGTCGACGTCGTTCTCGCCCAGCAGCAGCATGCTGGCGAGCTTGTACACGTTGTCGACGTTGAGGCTCTGCAGGTCGCTGGCGACCATGCCCGCGCCCATGCCCACTTCGAGCTCGGCGAGCTGCACCGAGGTCGGCTCCGGCGTGCCCACCAGGATGATGAAATGGGTCGGGAACTGGGTGAAATACCAGGCGGTTGTGTGCGGGAACACGTCGTCGAAGGTGGCGATGAGGGTGCGCAGGTCGTTGAACGACAGCCCGCCGACCGGCAGCCACGCCGCGCCAACGCCATCGGCCGTGAGCGAGTCGCGCATGATCTCGAAGTACTCGCGCGTATATAGATAAGGGTTGCGCTTGTACTTCAGGTTGGTGACGTCGGTGACGATGACCGAGAATTCCTCGTCCGTGGTGGCGATGTAGTTGCGGGCATCGTCCAGCACGATATTCAGGTCGGGGTCGGCGTAGGACGAGTAGTTGACCTTGCTGAACAGCGGCGCGGCCTCGATGATCTTCTTCTCGATCTCGACCGCATGCACCTCAACGTCGTGCAGCAGCATGCTGCCCGAGGTGGTGCCGGTACCGTAGCCGACTGTGAGTGCGATTTCGGGGTCCTCGGCCAACAGCAGCGGCACGTGGGCGAGCATCTTCGAGTCGGCGAGCAACACCGGATCCGTGCCGGAGACGTTCTGGCCATCGACGAACAGCCCCCGGTAGTTGCCCTTCTCGACGGCCGTGACGGTCCCCGACAGGCCCTCGGCGTAGTAGATGACATCAAAGCCCGCGGCCGGGGTGCGCAGGTCGCGGCCCTTCAATTCGGCGTGGAAGGTCTTGCCATCCGTGAACACCAGCAGGTTCGCGACCACCGCGACCACGACCAGCGAGACCCATTGCGCCCGGGCGTGAGAAGCGCCGCGCAGCAGGAATGCCACCGCGATGAGCAGGCTTAGGTTGATGAGCAGCAGCGTGGTGTTCCACATGCCCAGGAACGGGATGAGTACGAACCCCGTGAGCAGGCTGCCCAGCACGCAGCCGAGCGTGTTCGAAAAGAAGGTATTACCGGCTTTTTCGCCGATCTTGTCGACATCGTGCGCGTAAATGCGCACACCGAGCGGGAACAGGATGCCCATGAACACGGCCGGGATGAACGATACGGTGAAGGCGAGGGCCATGCCGAGCGACAGCTGGCTCAGCGGCGTGGCGTCCGATAGCACGAGAGTGATGCCCTCGAACTGGCGGAACAGCAGCAAGCCGACGGCACCGCTGAAAGCCGTGACGATGGATATGGCGCTAAACCAGGCCTCGAGATTGCGGCTGCTGTCTACCTTGCGTGCCACGACCCAGGCGCCGACCGAAAAGCCGAGCAGGAAGCCGGCGAGGATGAGCGCGAAGGCCTGCGAGGTCGAGAGCCCGTAGGTCGAGAGGATGCGTACCCAGAGCATCTCGTAGCCCAGGCTGATGAACCCTGACAGAAACAGGAAAATGAGCATGTACGAGTAGGGCGACGACTCGCCGGTCTCGGGACGCGGCGCGCCGCTGCCGCGTTTGCTGAGCGCGATGAGCAGCGCGACGAGCAGGTTGCCGCCGACCGCAATGAACAACGTGCCGATCACGCCGAACAGCCGCACCAGCACAAAGCCGGTTAACAGGGCGCCGGCACAGGCGCCGAGCGTGTTGAGGTAATAGATCCTGCTGAAGCTGGAGCCGAGATGAGCCGGATCGCGAAGGAAAAACTTGGCGAGCAGCGGCATGGTGCCACCGATGAGGAACACCGGCGGCAGCAGCACGAGGGTGGAGAGCAGCAGGCGTGCGAACGACAGGCCGTAGAAGCCAAGGTTGTTGTAGGCGTACTCGTGCAGATAGCCAAAGACCGGCACGGCCTCTATTAATAAGTAGGCAATGAGCGAGGTCGCCGCAATGCCCAGCTCCACGTACATGTAAACGCGCAGCGGATCCCGAGCCCGCTCCGACCAGCGGCCAAACACGTAGCTGCCAAGACCCAGGCCCAGCAGGAACACCGCGACCACCGTCGCAACCGCAAAACTGCTGACCCCGAACACCAGGCCCAGCAGGCGCACCCAGATCAACTGGTAGATCAGGGCAGAAGCGCCGGATATGAAGATGGCTGTGAACAGCAGTCTGTTGTTCAGGGTCCAGACCATAGGCTTGGGCTCGGTTGGGTTCCGGTTGGTGCAAAGAGGTTGGAAATCCTATCGCGTGGTTACTCTGCTGAGAATAGGTAACAGCCGTTATCATCATTTTAGCTAGATAATTCAGTGGCTTAGGCGTATACTGTACGTATAAACAGTATTCGAGAAGCAACGGAGGGAACCGTGCCGACCGCCACTATCAGTCCCATTTCAGACGCCCATTCGAGGCGTCTGTCCATTACCCGTCCCGTCGTCCGGCCGGAGTCAAACGAAGCGGATCGACTGGGCGATCAGATCACCAAACTCTGCAGCTATCTGCATGCCGCCGAAGCTCGCCTGCTCACGCTGATTCGCGAATTCGATGCGAAGGAGTGCTGGGCCGAGCAGGGATTTTGCTCCTGTGCTCACTGGCTCAATTTCAAGTGCGGCATCGGCATGAACGCGGCTCGGGAAAAGGTGCGGGTGGCAAGGTCTCTGGCTGATCTGCCGAAGATCGAGGCAGGCCTTGCCAGGGGCGAGCTCAGTTACTCCAAGGTGCGCGCGATGACACGCATCGCCGATACAGGCAACGAAGACTACCTGTTGATGATCGCCAGGCACGGTACGGCGCATCACGTTGAGAAGTTGGTGTCCAAGTACCGCAGTGCCAGGCGCGCTCAGGATGCGGCGGTAGCCGACGAACAGTATCGCGAGCGGGAACTGAACCACTACTACGATCATGACGGTTGCCTGGTTATCAAAGCGCGCATACCGGCTGAGCAGGGTGCCTTGATTGTGAAAGCGCTCGAGATGGCGATGGAGAACGATTTTGTTGCCGGAGACGACAGCGACAATGACTCGAGCGACCCCAGGCCGGAGAAACGCCAGCCGGTCGCCGCGCGGCGAGCTGATGCACTTCTGAACATTGCCGAGAGCTACATGAACAACGACGCGTCTTCTGGTTCCACGGCGGATCGCTACCAGGTCGTCGTGCACGTTACCGCGGAAACATCACAGCTCGAAGACGGCCCCCACGTTACCGCGGAAACATCCCGGCGGATCTGCTGTGACAGTACGGTTGTAACGCTAAAAGAAGACGACGACGGCGAACCACTCTCTATCGGTCGTCGATCGCGGTCGATACCAGCGGCAATACGGCGCGCCTTACGCATCCGGGACGGCGGATGCCGCTTCCCGGGCTGTACCCATACCCGCTTCGTCGACGGGCATCACATCGTGCACTGGGCCGACGGTGGCGAGACCAGCCTGGACAACCTTATCCTGCTTTGCAGACATCATCATCACCTGGTACACGAAGGTGGTTTCACGTGCGAGAGGTCGAAAGACGGTGAGGTCTACTTCATGGATCGACAGAAGCAGGAGTTGCCTGCTTTTTCAGAGCTGCCCAAAGTAGCCAGCGAGCAGGAGCTGCAGCGCTGGCTGGACAACGAGTTTTTTGAGGCTACCGCGAACGGCGATGGCTGCGATGCTAAATGGTACGCCGGTGAGCAGATCGACTGGCAAATGGCGGTGTCGGCGTTGTTTCCGTCGGCATGACTCGGGGCTGCGCGTGCGCCTCGCTCTGAAAATCCGCGTGCCGGTGGTTCATCCGACTTCAACCGACTTCGGGCGGCTTTCCCGTCTTGGTTCGGTGGATTCCTCGCTACGCTCGTCACCCCTTCGGGGCGCCCTTGGCGTCCAAATCGGCTATGCGGATTTGTCGCGAATCGGTCTGCCCCTGGCCACCATTCTTTTCAGAGTGCTAACCGGTCACATGGTTTACATCTTGTTCCGGACACATAGTTAACACTGTGCCCAACTTGGTGCCAAAACCAGCATCACTTACCGTCACTCAAAGTAACTAACCAAGCCAATTTTCATAGCTCTTCGAGTTCAAGAAAGCCTGCAGGATCCTCCTCCAACAAATCGGCGACCTGATCGTAGACATCGGCATTATCGAACATTTCGCTCTTCATCGGCCGATTCTGTTCGCCGACATTTCTATAGAAACCTGCCGCGTCTCGCAGTAGTTTGATCGCGAGATCAACATAACTTGTTGTAGGCACAACTTTCTCCATCACTGCTGCAGCATTCAATCATGGTACTTATCGTTTCTGAACAAGGTCTGAACGCCCTGACCGATGTGTTGCATTGAAGGGTTGAGGTCGCTACCCGTTCCGGAGTCGAGAGCGGACCAACTTACGAGTTAAATTACAGCCCACATCTTTAACACCCTGTCAGACTGGAATAGTCGCGTCGGACTCTCCGCCGGACTATAGTTGGCTCTATGGATCCGATGATCGCGCGTGTCAACTTCTCCTCCGAGGTGTGGCGATTCGCTTGTGTCTGGATCGCGAGCACGGCACTAATCTTCATCGACGTGTTGGGTGTTGGCGATGCCCAGCGTCGTATCAGTCAGGACCTGTTTTATGATGTCGCAGCGATTGTAATTGAGCCGCCTCTGCGACCGCCCATCGTAACGGTACTGGCCACAGACGGCGATCTCGCCAACCTGCAGGCCAGCTGGCCGCTGTCGCACGCTTTGCAGGGCGAGGTCCTGTCTGAAATCGCCGCCTACCGGCCCGCCGCACTTTTCGTCGACATTCTTTTTCTCGATGTTCGCGACCCTGCCGCGACAAATGCGTTGCTGGAATCCCTCAAGGATTTCGACACGCCCGTGCTGCTCGCTTCTCCCTGGGACGGTGCCAGTGCGCCGCCGCCACCCGACAGCCTGGCTTTTTATGCCCGGGCAAAGGAGTTGGGGGCCAGCGTCGTCGATGCGAGGTACCTGCAGCTCGACGGCACTACCGTAGCGCTGCCGGGTGGCGACACGGAGCCCCTCCCGGCCGGCCTCGCAATGCGCGATATTTACTGTCAACAGGCGGATTGTGCGCCGCTGGAAAAGCGTCGTTCCAAGCCGACCGAAATCGCGTGGCGCGGAACACCTGCCGGCTGCGTAGCCGCGGAAGGAAGTGCAATGGAGGCGTGCGCGCAGATTCCGCAGTCGTGGCCGATGCGCTTGATTACGCGCCTCGTTGGTGGCCTGTTCCCGGCGCTCGCCCCGCAGCCGCTTGTCTATCAAGGATTGCTTCCGTTCGAGACCATCACGCTTTCGGACTTGCTGCTGGCCGATGATCCGGGTGTAGAGCTCACCGATGCCGTTGTCTTTTACGGGCAGAGCTTCCGCGCGGCCTCGGATGTCGTGCAGACACCGGTGTATGGCGCGGTCGGCGGCGTCATGGCGCATGCGGCGCATTTCGACGACCTCGCCAGCAGGGGCGATCGCAAGTTCATCCCGGAAAGACCCTTTGGCGTCGGGTCTATGGTGTACGAGGCCTGTCTCATTGGCCTGCTGTGCCTGGCTATGACCGGCGCCAGGCTGCTGCTTCAAACCAGGGCGAGAGCCGTGGTGGTAAAACCTGATGGCACGCTTTCGGAATCGCGACTCCATTTTCTCACTGCGGTTGCGGTTGGTTCGACTGCTTTCGTCGTGCTAATCTGCGAGGCGACTCTACTGCGGACTACTCCGGAGCATTGGTTGGTTGCCTTCGGTGTTATGGCTTTGGACAGCTACGTTCCATGGACACATTTGCAAAATGAAATCAGGACGCGTCTTAATTCTGTGCGTCGTTATCTTCGCGGTAAATACGGCAAGCAGTGACGAAGTTTCGGGGCAGAATGCGCCGGAGCACGAAAGTGCGTCGGGCACTGACCCTGCTGTACCCGCCGGCACCTGCAGCATCACCGGATACCGCACTGTCGCGCAGGCGACGACCCCGGCATACCTGCCCGGCCAGACCACACGTCAGTCAGAGCTGGGTGCACAACTAAAGTTTCCGTTGGCGGCACTGGGCTATGATCCCGCGACTCAGAGATTTACGGTTCCTCTGTCGACGCCCGGAGACGCGACAGCAGACCAACAAAGCACCGAAGTGGAGTTGATTGAACTGCGCCGTAAGCACGTCGAGTTCGAGGGGGACTCTTGTCCCGGTCAGACCGAGAACGGCGGATCCATTCGCTGTTTTGAGACCACGACGCTGGCAAGTCGGGGCTCTAATCCTGTCTACTGCCAGAAAGACAGCAACGAAACACCAGAATGACGCGGCTCGTTTTCGGCGTCTTGTGCGGACTCACACTCCTCATGTGCACACCTGCACCAGCCGACGATTCCGTATTTCGGGAGTATCCCGAAGAGTGGTACCTGCAGCGCCAGGTTTTCCGGATCGGCAGTCCTAATTCAGTATGGCGAGCCGATGCCATTTCGGACGCAGTACAAAGGATAAGCAGCCGCCTGGAGAGCGGAGTCGGGCTACCGGCACAGTTTGCAGAAGTGACGGTTACTACCTGCTCCGAGGAGCGGGCAGCGGTCTACGCCGGCGGCTGGGTGGAAGTGTGCCTGCCGCTCATGCTCAACGCAGAAACCGAGGATGAGGTTGCATTCGTACTCGGTCACGAAATGTCGCACATCATCGCGGATCATCTGCCGCAGAATCCCAATGAATTCTATCAGCCAAGCGTCGCAGAAGAAGTGCTTGCCGACGAACTGGGTCTGCGCATGGCAGTGGCCGCCGGCTACTCTCCGGATGGTGCCTTCTCATTCTTCGACAAGATCGATACCGGAGACCCTGCGGCACAACGGGCAATTGCCGACCGACAGGATGCACTGGCTGAACTGGTCGAGCGCGAGTTCATCGAGGAGAGTGATGCGCGCGAATTTACGCTGTTCTCAACCGAGCTGGCGTCTGCGCAACAAGTGGCCCGCGAATATCTCGCTGAAATGGAGACGGTGTTTGCCGACACCATCGCAATGGTAAACAGTCGCGAAAACTCGCCTGATGGTTTCGCGCTGGCAGAGGATTGTCGGGCCGTCTTTTCCGGGCTCGAAGAAATCCACGACACATACGGTTTCATCGAACTGACAATTCACTCCGCTGCGGCCGCCAACTACTGGTGCCGCTTCCGTGAAGGAACTACTGACACGTTTCGACGGCTGTTTATGAGCGATGTGAATATCGACGCGATGTCTTACAGCCTGCTTGGCGTTATCGCTGTGACTGGCAGTCTCGACCCCAGTGGTGGAATCGCCGCAATCATGCTGGAGGAATATCGGCGCCGTGCCCTGATGGTTCCCGAGGCTTATCCAAACCTAAAAGGTAGAGCGGCCATGAAGAACCGGGCACTTTTCACGACGGCTCGATTTCTTGCGGGCTGCCGCGCAGTCGGCTTCATCGACGAAGAGTGGGCGATCAAACGTTACACCGAGTTGACGCCGCAGTTGCGCGCGCAATTGCTATCGGCAGTGTCCGCTCCGCAGGCGGTCAATTACGTGATGAGCGAGTGCAACAACACGCTGAACTACTCACGCAACGAAAAGCGACGTGCCGCGCAGACAGCCTATGAGGCCCGCATCGCGGCGGGCGAGTCCGCCGAAACGGCCGCGCAAATGGCCAACGACATGGCCCGGCACTGGATCGCCCTCATTTACGTTCGCGACTCCTGGGTAGTGAATCGAATCATCCGTGGCGAATAGCCGGATCCGAAAGGCAAGCGTCGAAGCACCAATTTGGTCAACGTATGAGTCAAGTTTCATAGGGGGCTTTGTCGTTTGGTGGCCTTAAAAGCCCATCATTGGCTGATTGCGCGTTCCGAAATTGTTCGTTAAATGGAACAGTTATTTTGCTCCGATCGATGTCACCAAAATTCATGCGTGAGTTTTGCGTGAGTCAAATGGACGGCCTTTGCTTGCCTTGCCCGAATTCAATGTATCGACCCGCCGCAGCATTTCTTGTGCTTCTTACCGCTGCCGCAAGGGCACGGCTCGTTGCGACCGATCTTTTTGCTCTCAGCCGGTTCCGAGCCAGCCGCGCCATGCTCCAGTACCGCTTCGAAAATTGACCGTCCGAGATTTGCATAGGACGCAAGTGCGTCCGGAAACATCTCGCGCATTGTTCTTGCGAAGTTCTCAAATGTATCGACGCCCGATTTGCGTTTGCGAGGCTTCATGTCTTTAAAGTAGGCGTTGGCCAGCCGTTTGGATTCAAAAAAGGACAAGACCATCACGGTTGCGCCGCACTCTTCGTCAAGCTCGCCCAAAGGAATCCCTTCCCAGACTTCTGCCAGCCAGTTGTGACCGGAGGTGAATCCTCTCGACCATTGCGATATCGATGAGTCGTCGTCGAAATTCTCGAGAATGTCTTTGGCAAACGCACACCCGGGCGGAAGCGCGTTGCTCCGATCGAGCACGGAGGTATTGACCTCGTTGAACAGTGTCATTACCAGGCCGAGAATCTGCTGCGCCTCGTCTTGGCCGGCGAAGTTCAGATCAGCTTCGTTGCTGATCAGCGGCAACCATTCGGATGGAAGAATTGTCTCGGGAGAACTCGCGATCGCGAACAGCAAGCCCTGCAACTCATGAAATCGCAACGTTCCTTCAGGCCTTTCCGGGCTCTCCAGAAATTTCGCCAGCAACCGGGTATCCGTTTTGTTCATCGTCTACGTGCTTCGCAATGCGCCTTGTCGCTCGATTATCAACTCTTGGTTGTACAAATATGAGCCGGAAAGGTGACATCCCCTATTCGAGTATTCTACTACCCAAATTGGGTATAACCATGACAGCACATCGTCAGTTTCTAACGATGAACGATGCGTTCGAATAGTGGGCCGAGGAACGTAGCGATCTGGTCGAGAACCTCTTGAAACGATTCGGGACCAGGCACGCCGGATTTTGCGAGGAATGCACTCCACTGTCTCTCAAGCGTTTTGTTTTCGAGCAGGTTCGCTTGCAACTCATTGAATGGCATGAGTTCAGTTCCGCGGTTCTCGAACGTCTGCCTGATTGCTTCGCTCAAGACCGCGCTGTCAAATTTGAACTGCCGCGACAACCACCAGATATCGTAGAAATCTTTCAGTCGGCTATTCAGGTTGCCGAGATGCACCATGGCTTCTGCCTTTTCCGCGACGACGGTCTCCGGCGGATACATGCGCAGTGACGGAGCAGGCAGATCGAGAATAACCGGATACTTGGCCTGCACGACGTCAGGATGGACCTTGTCGCCGAAGCCGATATCGATTTGCATCGTAATCCTGGCTTTGCCGAGTAACCCACGAAATCGGACACGCAGGCCTTCGTAGTCCGCATCTTCCTTGATCTTCCGGGCCGCCACAGAATCCGGGTCGAAGAGCAGGCCGTCATCGTCATCCATTGCGCAGACTTCGCGGAAGATGGACGCAATACTCTCGGGCGAATTGTCGAGGAATGCCAGGAAATCGATATCGCGTGTAGCGCGACTGTCCGGTACATCCCAGACACGAAACAACAGCGCGCCTTTCAGGACAAAGGAACCCACATGAGGCGAACAGCTCAAGCGATACAGGAGGCGCTCCATTGCGAAGTACTGAAGGACCTCGTTGAACGGTCTGCCCGTCTCTCTGGCGACGTTCAGCAGTCGCTGGTGTACTGATGCCGCCAGGTCCTTGTTTGCCGGTTTCTTCACAGAAGCGCTTCGAGGTACGGCCGCATGACGTTCTCGACGCGGCAGACTTTAGCGTATTCGATCAGTTCTCTTGGCTTCGGCTTGCGTTGATCCCGATACAGGGTCACTGCCTCAAGTACGGTATCCATGCCGATCTTGTTCCGGTATTTGAAGCAGTCTGCCAGTGTCTTTTCGGCGCTGTAGACCCGCACCGGTATCTTGTCGATATGGTGAACCTGGATCCCGGCCGTAAACGCTTCACCTGAAAACCAGTACAGCTGAATCGGCGGATACTCCAGGCGTGGTGGTTCCGTTCCCCTGCTCACCGCGATCGATACGGCATGTGGTATCTGGGTCGTGATGTCGTGGAAATGAAGCGCCGAAACGAGACAGATGACGCTTTTGGGTATCTTGTTGGCGACGGTTACCAGGTCCGGATCCGATAGCGGCGGCAGATCCGTGAGACGATAGAGCCCCCGGTCGAGGCATTCCAGCACGCCAGCATCCCGCATGGCGTACAGCGTGCGAGGGTGAACGCCGTGATCGAGAGCTTCGCTCGTACGCAGCATGCCGCCACTGCGTCGGAAGACACGGCGAGCTGCATCAAACTGTTTGTCGGTTGCTTCGATAATCACTGGATAATAATACCAGCAGATCTACATAATTGCTGGTATTATTATCCACTTTCTTTGCGTGAATTTTGCGTGGTTCGGTCCTGAATAGTCCTGCATCGTACTGCAAATAGCGCAACGAACGCCCCGGTAACTAGTTGAAATAACAAGCATTATCAATCACTTACACGTTCTGAAAATCCGCGTGTCGGTGGTTCAACCGAGGTGCGCAGCGCGTCCATTCCGCCCCTGGCCACCATGCTTTGATGTGCACCCTTGTTCAATCACACTTGATACTTGGGCTTAGCTGTCAGTACCTGTCTATAATCGCCGCTGGGTACCAAATTCAGGCGGTCAACGGCAATAATGAATCTGCTCACTGAGTTGAAGCGGCGCAATGTCTTTCGCGTTGCCGTTGCCTATGCCGTCATCGCCTGGGTTCTGGCACAGGTCGCGGATCTTGCCTTTGATAACTTCGGAACCCCGGATTGGGTCGGCAAGACCGTACTCTTTATTCTTCTCCTCGGGTTTCCGCTGGCCGTCTTTTTTGCCTGGGCCTTCGAGTTGACGCCAGACGGCGTAAGGAAAGAGAAGGACGTCGATCGTTCGCAGTCCATTACGCCTCAAACCGGCCGCAAGCTCGACTTCCTCATCATTGGTGTGCTGGTCCTCGGAATCGGATGGTTGCTGGTTGACAAGTTTGTTCTTCCGGAGGAGGCATCGGTACCGGTCACACAGACCAGCGCCGATGTCGTGACGAGTAAGTCGGTTGCCGTCTTGCCCTTTGTTGCGATGAGTAGTGGTCCGGATGACGAGTACTTTGCCGACGGCCTCACCGAAGAGATCCTGAACTCCCTGGCACGACTGCCCGAGCTGCTCGTAACGGCACGCACTTCTGCGTTCGCATTCAAGGGCCTCGACACTTCAATCACCGAGATCGCCGCCAAGCTCGGTGTCGCACATGTTGTTGAAGGATCTGTGCGCCGCTCAGGCGACCAGCTCCGCATCACGGCGCAGCTGATCAGAGCCAGTGATGGCTTCCATCTTTGGTCGGAGACCTATGACCGATCCAGTGCCGACAGTTTTGGCGTGCAGGGCGAGATCGCCGAAAAAGTAGCAGCCGCACTGGACGTTGTTCTCGATCAGGAACAACTGGCGAAAATGCACACCAGCGGATTGCGCAATCCGGAGGCGTTCATCGCGTATCAAAAGGGCGTGGAAGCCGCAGCTCTGGCGCATGAGACGACTGCGCTAGGCCAAATTGAAGGGCTCGCAGTTGCCAACCAGTTTTTTGAGCGAGTTATCGAGTTGGAGCCTGAGTTTTCGGCGGCTTACTTCAACCACGGCGATTACTTTCTTCATCTAATACTATCCTCTGCGGAACTTGGCAGCAGTGCAGAGGAAGTTGCGCGGGCGATCGAACGGGTTGACCGGGATTTCGCGAACGCGGCGAGAACGGCAGAAACTGAAGGCGACAGGTTGAATGCCGCGCTGGAACAGACTTTGATATCGGACAGTTGGTTGCGAATGCCCCAGTTGCTGACGGCCGCAGCGCGTTCGTCAGATTGCATCAGCCCGTCCTGGTGGGGAGCGATACCGGCGATTCTCGACCCATCGGACGAAGCGCTGACGCTCTGGAAACGCACGCAGGCGTGCGATCCGCTCAATTTCTATGCCAGGGTAAATGTTGCTCGTACTCAGATTGGACTTGGCGATTTTCAGTCTGCGGTCGATACAGCCTTGCGCGGCATGGAAATAGTGCCGCACCGTCAAATCGTAGATGAACTGTTCGTGGCGCATCTCGCAATGGGCCAGACTGAAGAAGCGTGGGCGGCCACATTGCGTTACATCGACTCAGAGAGCCACCTTCTTCGCAATCGTCTGATGTTAGCGTCCGCAAAAGGCGAAGCGGTTAAAGCGCGCGAACTAGGTGACCAACTCTTGCAGCAGTTCGGCACCGAAGCATTCGGGATTTCGCAACACGCGGTGCTTGGCCAGCGTTCGCAAGCAAACCAATTGGCGACAGAGTGGGACGCGCGACCGCTTGGTTTCCTCGAGCTTCTCGATCAGATTGGTATCTGTGCATGCGGAGCACCATTCGATCTCGACGTGACACCAAACTTCGCTCGCTTGATCGACGAAGCCAATCTGCCCTGGCCGCCTCCGTCGCGCATCGATTGGCCGTTGAAGGACTGGTAGGTATTCCGAGGCGAATTGTCTGCACAAGAGTCGGCATAACGTCAGCCTATCCCGCTCAAACGACCTAAGCGTTACGCTCTTCGATGACACTCGACGTTGAGAACTGGTAACGCATATTGCGATAGACGCAGACGTCCGTGATGGCGTCGGGCGTTCCGGTCGGCGCCGCTCGATAGTTTGCCGAGTATCGATAGCGGCCCGTGATAGGCAACACGCGATGCCAGGTATGTCCGTGCAGCAATAGCAGGGTGCCCTTCCGAGGCCTCAGCACGACCTGATTCTCGAACTTCCCGACTGGATCGCCGGCCGGCAGCAGCCCCTTCTTGTGGGACCCTGGCACGACGACCGTCTGACCACCGATCTCGTCAGTGATGTCAGTCGTATAGACGAGTCGATTGAGATTAAAGATGGTCGGATCGTCCGGCGCACAATCCTGGTGCCAGGCTTGCCCCGACGTACCCTGCCTGGAGAACATGACCATACTGTATTGGCTGGTCCAGCCCTCGCCAAGTATGGCCTCGCTTAATTCTCGGAAGCGCGAATCAACGTCAATCGCGTCGAACGCTTCGACGCCCTCGTTTTGTGGGAACCACGGGATGACTTCGGTCTGGGCCTGGTTGAGAAACTCCTGGTCGTGCAAATAATCCGGGTTCTCGCCAAAGTGAAAGCGAATCAACTCGTCCAGGTCGTCCATCAAATCGGCGGCAAAGAAATTTTCAATCACAACGTAACCGTCGCGCTCGAAATCCCCTGCAACACTATTCAGATTCATGGCTTCACTTTTTGGCAGCTGTGTGTCGGTATTGTCCACGTTTGCTCTGATGTTGCCAAGAAAGCGCAGCAAGTGGACGCTCCGTTGTTTAGACCTGATAATCAGGCGATGCGCATAATCGTCCTTCTTGTCTTGTTGACCATCACTTTGAGCGTTCACGCCGCAGAAACAATGGCCGTTGATACACAACCTTACCCATCCATCTTTGGCGCCAATGTCATGTTGTTCGATCCCGACATGGATATGAACACAGTGCAACGGTCCCTCGACGCGCTTCACAATCAGCAGGCAAACGCTGAGTTTAGCGAGCGCCGTTATGCGCTGCTGTTCAAGCCGGGTGAATACGACCTGGATGTCACGGTTGACTACTACGTGCAGGCAGCCGGGCTTGGCCAGGTGCCAGGAGACGTGCGAATCAAGGGTGCGGTCCAGTCGATTTCCAGCACAACCGAGAATCGCGTGACCGTTATGTTTTGGCGATCTGCCGAAAATTTCCATGTCACCCCGAGAGATTCGAACGAGCCAATCCACTGGGCAGTCTCGCAGGCAGCGCCGTATCGTCGCATGCACATCAAGGGCGATCTGCGCTTCGATCTTGGTGGCTGGGCCAGCGGTGGGTTTCTTGCCAATTCAATCGTCGAGGGCACGGCTGGGCTCAGCAGCGGCCAGCAGTGGTTTACCCGAAACTCCGAGCTCGGTGAGTGGGTTGGGGGCAACTGGAACAGGACGTTTGTTGGCAGCTCGGGAACACCAGTGACGACCTGGCCGAATACCCCGACGACAATCGTCGATTACACGCCGGTCATTCGCGACAAACCGTTCCTCGTGATCGATGACGCTGACGAATTTTCGGTCTTTGTTCCATCGCTCGAGAAATCAACCCGTGGAGTCAGTTGGCGAGGCGGCGACGAGAGTGGCAAGCACATACCGATCAGCGACTTCTACATCGCGTTTCCGGAGAAAGACAGCGCCGCGTCGATCAACAGCGCACTTGCGGCAGGCAAGCACCTGCTGTTCACGCCGGGCATTTACTCACTCGACCAGGCTATTCGTATTCGCCGGCCGGGAACGGTCGTGATGGGGATGGGGCTCGCCACGTTGTTGCCGGAAACAGGACAAGCCGCGATCGTGACCGATGACGTGCCCGGTATCACGATCTCTTCGCTAATGGTCGATGCAGGCCTGCAGCATTCACCCGTACTGATACAGATAGGCGATATCGACGCGGTTAAGGATCACAGCGACAATCCGACGACACTGCATGACGTTTTCTGTCGGGTCGGTGGCGCTGTTCCAGGCAGCGCTGATGCCTGTCTCATCGTGAATAGCAATGATGTGATTATTGATCACACGTGGCTGTGGCGTGCCGATCACGGTGCTGGTGCACAGTGGGCCGTGAATCGCTCAAAGAACGGGCTTGTCGTCAACGGCGACGACGTCACGATTTTCGGTCTGTTCAACGAACACTTTCAGGAGTACCAGACGGTCTGGAATGGAGAACGCGGCCGCGTGTATTTCTACCAGTCTGAGATTCCATACGACCCGCCGAGTCATGAAGCGTGGAGGCCCGGCAGCAGAGGGGGGTACGCCTCCTACAAGGTCGCCGAGCATGTGCAGGTCCACGAAGCCCACGGGCTTGGCATCTACAGTTTCTTTCGTGCTCGTCAGGAACAGGGTACGGACGTGCGGCTCAAGAGCGCCATCGAGGTGCCAGAGACGAAGGACGTGCGCATCAATCACGTTTCAATATTCTCTGGCCGATCCGGCGGTATTGATCATGCGATAAATGATCAGGGCGAGGCGACCAACGTTGGAGAATTAACGCACTTTGACGGTATCAACTCGGAACATGGAAAATAAATACGCACTGGTGACCGGGGCAAACCGCGGTTTGGGCCTGGAATTAACCCGGCTCCTGTTGGAGGAAGACTATTCTGTCGCCTGTCTGATCCGCAACGATGGCGCCGGTATCAATGAACTAAAAAAGCAGTATGAGGAAAAGCTGCTGACCTTTGCCTGTGATGTAACCGATGAAGACGGGCTCAGGGATTGTGCCGGGAAAGTTGCGAAGGCCTTTCCTTCCCTGGATATCCTTCTCAATAATGCGGCCATCAACCTGGACCAGCCGCCCAAACGCCTGGAAGAACTGGACTTCAGTATTTTTGAAAAAACGTATGCGGTAAACAGTGTGGCTCCCCTCAAAGTGGTCAAACATTTCCTTCCCCTGCTTAAAAAAGGAAATGAAAAAAAACTCGTTGCCATCAGTTCCGAAGCAGGTTCCATCGGCAATACTCAGAGGACAAGCGAATTCGCCTACTGTATGTCAAAGGCGGCACTCAATATGGGGATGAAGCTTCTTCACAATTACCTTAAGGATGAAGGAATCCGGATCCTGGCCCTCCACCCCGGCTGGTTTCGTTCCGATATGGGCGGACCGCACGCGGATTGGACGCCCGCCGAAAGTGCACAGAAGATGCTGTCATATATCCAGTCACCCCCTGCTGACCCTGAGGTTATTTTCCTGTTTAGTGACGGGAAACCTTTTGCCTGGTAAACCCCGGGAGCACTCAGAAAAGAAAACATCACCCGTTGGGATGATGAGCAGCTGGGTCAATCCTTACCCGGCGAAATCGTCGCCGAGTCGTATTCCGTAAAGTCGACGCCGCTATATCTGGAGAAACGACGGGTCCGCAAGAACGCGCAGCGGTATGCAGTCGCTTTCGCCATTGATTACCAGGGACCGATCAGTCCGGGTGCAGGCACCCACGTAGCGTCCGGAGACGGAGAACGTGTTCAACTGTACGTTGAGACCGGCGACGACGGGTAGCGGCGCGAGCTGTTGGTAAATCTGTTCGCGGTTACCGAAACTTCCCTCGGTCTCCTCGCGCAATTGGTCATCGCGCCCGTAGATACTGATATTGGCTCCGCCCCGTCCTACGATCGGTTTCGCAACGTATCCGCTGGCGCGGAGTTCATCCGTGAGTTCGTAGCTGGATCTCAGCAGGTATGGGGACTCGGGAAACAACGAAAACAACACCGGCAGTATCGCCTTGTTGCTCGGAATAAGGGTCCACAGTGGCTCGTACACCATGACTTCGGGACGCAACAATACGTCGACCAGGCGAGGCGGGTCATCCGGTATCTGCCCGTGCCCGAAATGGCGCAAACGAATCTCGTCGTCTTCGCATTCCTGACGCAGCTGATCGAGCGCCGTCTCCCACGACCAGGTCTTCCAGACCCGTCTAATGCGCTCGCCGTCGGAATCGAGAATTGCGCCTTCCTTGCCCCAGGACAAGCCGGTCACGCCCGTGATGATCTTGCTGCGGACGCCAGCCGCGGTCATCGCTTCCTGCATGTACAGGGAATGGTAGCTTTCCTCGAGATCACGATCGCGCATGATGTGCACGGTTTCGCTGCTGTCGCTGTGCAGCCATGCGTCTTTCAGAAGCTCGCCCAGCAACGCGCCGGCATCCTCGCCTTCGTCGCAGCCGATGTTTCTCGCCCAGCTGCCCTGCAGGCGCCCGGTCTCGAGATGACAGGATGCCGAGTCGCAGTTGTATTCGTAAACCTTGATGCCGCGTTCCGAAAGCATGAAATCGAAGCGGCCTGTGATCATCTCGCTGCGTCGATTGCTCCAGGACTGCCGGATTTTTTCCCATAGCGCGCGCGGCAGATTGAAGTATTCGAGCTGCGACTCGTCGCTCAGCACATAGTCTGTCGCATGCATGAACAGCGCGTGCAGTTCGTTGGTGGCGCGCTTCAGTTCGGCCTGCGCGGTCTCGGAAATACAGAAATACAGGTTACCCAGTGATTCGTCCCGGGTCAGAATATGATCGCCCATCTTCTTCAGGTAGGCGGCCTCGGCGGGTCGTTCGATTTGCAGCCACTCGCGTTTGCTGTTCGCTTTCGGTGCAGCACGACGCGCCAGCACCGCGAACAGGCGTGGATCCGGTGGCACATTCGATTCCGCATACGTGTCGTCCTCTGTCTGCACGACCCAGCCGAGTATGGCGGCGCTGCCTGCGGAACATTCGAGGCAGTAATTGCCGTCTTTGGATATCGTGGCGGGAATCTGCCGCGAATAATTCTGACCCGCCGGCCAACACTGATGGCGATAGTTTTGTTCGACCACGCGCACGTAGGCGTCCGTGACCTCGGTGATGATGGCAACGTGACCGGTTGTCTCGAATTCGCCGCCTTCGTTCCAGATCAGCAGGCAGCCATACTCGGGGCGGCGCTTCGATCCGTTTCGAAACGACCGCAGCGGAAGTATCCTGTTCTCAAGTACGACGCGGACGCCAGCGAGGCGGAAAATATCGTATGCCATCGCAACATCGTCAAACACGTAGCCAAAGTTCAGGTACAGCCAGCGTCTCGCGAATTCGACGCATTGCCACTTGTAACCCATGTATATGTCGTCGATGTAGTTGCGGTATGAGTGTCGTGTTGGCAGCTTCCTGTCGTCGGCCGAGTCATAGTCGCTGGAATAGACAGCGACATTGCCGGGGGCGACACCAAGCACGGTGCCGAACGGTTCGTGGGCCTGGCTGACGTCGGTATCCATCAATATCCAGCGCGCCCGTTACTGCATTTCAGGGTTTTGGCAAAAATGATCTTGTCGTCGCCCGGCGCACCTCCTGGAGGTTCGTCCGTTGTGTCACGGGCGGTTTTCATCGTCGGTCCTAACGCGCAGTTGGGCGACCTGCTGGTAAAAACCGGCCCGGCCCGTCGGGTCGTGCGGGCTATTCGCCCGCCTATTTCGCGCGACTATATTCTCACTTCACCCAATGTCAATAAATAAATTCGGTCGGCAGCCGTCCGTCCGCTCAAGGGCGTTCTACCTGACTCTGCGCCTTCGAATCGGTAATCCGATCCAGACGCCGCAGGGTCGGAATCAGGAAGTAGCCGGTTGTCGTTGAAATACCAGCTGACGTGCACATTGCGGTGTGCTGCGCTATCAATAAGCCACCGAAATCCTCTGCCGCGGATACTTCGCCTGTTCCGCCTCGTCGATCAGGGCCACGGCGAAATCGGCCCTCGATAGCCGGCATCTGCCTCGTTCATCTACGAGCGCCTGGTCGCCGCCAATACGAAAAACACCCGTGCGCGGTCCGTTGGTGAAGTTCATTGGCGGGGTGACGTAGGTCCAGACCACATCGTCGACCTTGCGGTAGAACCAGAGCGCGAGTATCTGCCCCAGGATCTCGATCTCGAGGCTCTTCGGCAGGAGGATCTTGGGCAGCTTCTCGGCGAACACAACGCCCGGTTCGACCTCGAGCGACCCTGAGCCGCCGACGTGAATGAGGCGTGGCGCGTCAGGGCCCATCGTGAACAGGGCATCGACGAGTGCCTCGGCGGCAATGAACTGCAGCGCGCTCTCAGCGGATCCTGAATCGCCGATCACACCGCGAACAGACAGGATGACGACGTCCTTGCCGGCTACGGTTTCGGCGACGCTGGCTTTGTCGAGGAGATCGCCTTTGACGACGGTCAGGTTGGCGTGTTGCATCTCGACGCTGGCCGGGTTGCGCGACACCGCGAATACGTTATGGCCGCGATCCAGCGCCTCCGACACGACATGAGAGCCGACCTCGCCTGTGGCGCCGTAGATGACTATGTTTAGTGGTTCGGCGGCGTGTGCGTTGTGCCGTCAGTAATACGGCTAATAGCGGTGAGTAGCGCTTTCTTGCATGCTGATTCGTTGTTGTTTCTGTGTGGGACAGTCTGACATGAGTTGGGGCAGCACGTGCGCCTTGAGCTGCCAGTTTTCATCAAATTCGCTGGAAACAGACTTTATATATGCAAAGGCCAGCCAGCGACCGGCTTGCCTTGTTCGCTTAGCCTCCAGCACCTGTCTATAATCTCCGCTGGAAATCGATTTCGGGCGGTCAACGGCGAGAATGAGTCTGCTTACTGAGTTGAAGCGCCGCAATGTCTTTCGTGTCGCCGCTGCCTATGCTGTCATCACTTGGGTTCTTGCGCAGGTCGCGGACCTTGCATTTGATAACTTCGGGACGCCGGAATGGGTCGGCAAGACCGTTCTCTTTATCCTCGTTCTTGGTTTCCCACTTGCTGTCTTTTTCGCCTGGGCCTACGAGACTCACGCCGGAGGGTATCAAGCGCGAATCCGAGGTTGACCGGTCGCGGTCAATAACCCGGGTCACGGCGCACAAGCTGGATCGTGCAATTATTGCTGTGCTGACGGTAGCGGTTGCTTTTTTTGCTTACGACAAGTTTGTTTCTTCTTCGGCGCAGGAGGATGAACCGATGCAGGTTGCGACGCCGGCTTCTGCCGAGCACGCCTCGGTTGTGCCAGCGCTTGCAGCAGAGTCAAACTCTTCCATCGCAGTGCTGCCGTTCGTGAACATGAGTGATGATGCCGCTAATGAATATTTTTCCGATGGGCTGTCGGAGGAAATCCTCAACCTGCTGACCAAGGTGCCCGGCCTGAAGGTCATAGCCCGGACCTCCTCGTTTGCGTTCAAAGGCAAGAACCAGGATCTCCGCGAGGTCGGCGATGCACTCGGCGTGAGACATGTGCTCGAAGGGTCGGTGCGCAAATCCGGCGAGCGCATACGGATAACGGCGCAACTAATCGATGTCAGTGACGGGTCGCATATCTGGTCGGAAACGTTTGACCGCACGATGACGGACATCTTCGAAATTCAGGACGATGTTGCTGCCTCGATTGTGGCCACGCTGAGAATTCATGTGGCCGATGAACCGGGCCGCGGTCGTCCAACCGAAAGCACACAGGCCTATGAACTATTCCTGCAGGCGAAAGCTGCACGAAGTTGGACGGACGACATCGTCGATCACCTGCAAGCCGCCATCGCTCTTGATCCTGACTTTGCCGAAGCCTGGGAGTTGCTGGCTATGGCCTACTGGTCCATGGCCGGTACGTCCGTAAAGTCGTCCGAGGGCCAGCGCCTTACCTTCGAGGCGGCCAGTCGGGCACTTGATCTGGACCCAGAGCTGGTGATGGCGCGTGCATTGTATCGTTCTGCGGATATAGCCGCGTATTCGTGGTTAGGCGAGATCGAGGCCTTCGAACAGGTTCTTCGGCAACAGCCGGGCAACACCGATGCGCTCGACGCGTTGACATTCGACCTGATCGAAGCGGGCTATTTGCAGGAAGCTCTTCCGTATGCCGAACGACTATTCGCACTTGACCCACTGTCCCCGTTCTCGAAAAGCCGCTATTACCAGGCCCTGGTCGCCACCGGCCGCCATGATGAAGTGATGCGGCTGATGGAAAATGACATGTCGCTGCCCGATGGGTTTCGAATGTTGCAAGGCAACCTGCTTCTGTTTGACGGGCAGGTCGACAGGGCAACGTATTGGTATGAGCGCATGTGGAGCAATCACTTCGCCGATGTCACCTGGGTGAAAGACGCCATCGAAAATGGCCGCGACCCCGAGGGTGGGCAGGACTACCTTGATACGCTTATGGTCGAACAGCTCTCTGCCCTGGCGGAAGACCAGAGGTTTGATGCATGGCGATTCATGGTTGATTGGTACCCCGTGTTTGGTCACCTGGACCGCTACTACGAGATCATTGAGTCGCTCGATCTCACGTCTTCTACCTGGACCGATGCGGACTGGCAGCTTTACGTGGCTACGATCCAACGCAACCACACTGGCTTCACAGCCCACCCGAAATACCTCCAGGTAGCCGCTTCAATTGGCCTCACTGGACTCTGGGATCAGCGTGGCGCACCGGATTTCTGTACCAAAGAGGATGGCGCCTGGGTTTGTGAGTAACGGGGCTTCGGTCCGGTTGGCGTGCTCTGTCAGTAATGCGGCTGATGCGGTGCACCCACTCAAGGCAGCTCGCTTTCGTGAATGCAGCGGCGGAGCCTTTCGGAATCACGGTCATTCTGCTCACGTTTTGCCACCAGGCACTCTTCCTGGGTGTCGTAAGGCTTCGAGTTATGGGTTTCCCACTTGGCCGTGGTACTCCTGGACGATCCAGTCGCAGCCGTAGCAATAACTTAAGTCGGTATCCTTGACGGGTTCGACGATGGTTTCGTTGACGCTAGCGACAATGACCTCATCGTAAAACGACGCCATAGTTTCGCAGGCAGATATCGCCAGGCACGCGGTAGTTAGGATTCCGAGGCGAATTGTTTGCGGGAGAGTCTGCATACGTCAGACTAGCCCAGGATCCCTGCCGCTGCCAGTCATGCTCAAGTGTTTTTCGCAGTAGAATCAGGCGTGAAATACGACCTCATCGGCGATATCCACGGGCACAGCGAACCGCTAACGGAGCTGCTGCGCAAGCTCGGCTATGCAAAAACCGACGGTGTCTTTCGGCACGCGGAACGCCAGGTCATTTTCCTCGGCGACTTCGTCGATCGCGGCCCGGACCAGCGAGGCGTGCTGGAGATCGTTCGACCGATGATCGATTCAGGTGTCAGCGCTGTCGGTCATGGGCAACCATGAGTTCAATGCGATCGCGTACTACACGCTGGACCCGGACGATCACAGCCGCCACCTTCGTGTCGCATACTAAGAGCATCACCGCAACCAACACCGGGCTTTCCTCGACGAGTTCGAGGGCACGTCCGATTACGCCGAGACGATCGAGTGGTTTCGTACGCTGCCAATGTGGCTGGAGCTGGATGGGATTCGTGTGGTTCATGCCTGCTGGGATGACGCGTTGATGGCACAGCTTCAAGACAAGCATCCGACAGTGAATGAGTACCTCGACGATCCGTTGCTGATTGCCGCCTCACGAAAGGGCAGCGAGGAGTTCGAGACGGTCGAGACCTTACTCAAGGGCAAGGAAATCGAATTACCCGACGGCCAGTCGTTCTTCGACAAGGACGGTAATACAAGGCACAACGTCCGCGTTCGGTGGTTCGATGGAGATGCGACGACCTACCAGGAAGCGTTTCTAGGGCCAGAGAACGGCCCGCAGTCATATTCCCGAGGACCCGATTGGGGCAGATCACTTGATTCAGTATTCGCACGAAGCCCCGCCCGTGTTCTTAGGGCATTACTGGCTGGATACAGAGCCACAAGTGCTGGCGCCGAATGTCGCGTGCCTGGATTACAGTGTGGCAGCACCGGGTGGTGGGAAGCTGGTGGCGTATCGGTGGGATGGGGAGCAGCGAGTTGGATAACGGCAAGTTTGTGTTTGTGGAGAAGGGGCCGGAGTAGGTACCCATACCTCGACGTGCTCGAAAACGAATGTGACACGGCCCCGTATCCATTCCCGCAAATTCGACTGCACCGCTTACGATTTACGACAGACAGGCGTATAATCTACCCAACGCATCAAGAGAGAGCTGACGCTCCACCAACCTGCCTACCCGGGCAAGGTGGTACCCGCAAGGGGATGTGGCCGACCCGGCAATTAATCGGGCCCAACCATGTCTGTGTCTGCCTTGCTCTTCTGCGTGTGTTCATTTCACACAGGAGACGAGACCATGAATACAACTACACAATCTGTCGCACCATCCCAAACCTCACATGAGGCCGAACTGCGGCCAGAGGCGCTGCAGGCCATCCAGCTCATTCACCAGGAACTCGATACCTGGGACAAAGAAGCCGAGGTCGAACTGACAGCTACGTCCGCGAGCTTCCCAGTACTGTATGGCCGCTGCACGATCAGTGCATCGCCGCTCAACATCACCACCTACGATGGCCTGCGCCTGTCCGAGCAATTGCAGGCGCGGACAGAGCTGTCCTACGTGATTGACGACTTCGATGACAGTTTCCTGTCGCTCGCCAACGAGTACGCAACGACCGGCGCTGCCCTGCGGTGCCCGGAGACCGGCAGGGCAGTACTCGTCAGCCGGGTATCGGTATTCGAGGATGATGCCGGGCCGTTGACTGACTTCTACACACCGGCGCTATATTGGTCGTCACTTGTGCAGTCATTCAGTATCCAGCAGGCCATGCGCCGTCGCTTCGAGACCGATTTTCTCGGGGAGAAGTCCGAGTTGATCGGCACGCCCGGCTGCGATGAGCCATCGCGCTGGCAGGCAGAGGAGTTCGCAAGGGCGGAAGAGAGGCTTCGCGACTGCGGTGTGTACTGCAACGCCAGTGAATCGTCCCTGACAGCCGAATTCGCATGGGAACCGGGAGCCATTTCCTCGATGATCGGCGGCCAGACGAGCCTATTTCAAATGGACAATGCGATTACGCACCCGACCGCCGGCAGCGGCCTCGTGTTCCGGCTGATCCTGCCAGTGTCCGGCGAACATGAAGAGCTGACGGCACACGCGACGAAGCTAAATCTCCTGGAACTCGACGGCATCGACATACCGCCGGGATTCGGCGCGTGGTCGGTAATGCCGCGGTTCCAGGGTGTCGGCTACACGGGGTTCTGGCCAAACTGCATGTACCAGCCCGGGACCGTGGCCAGCATTGCCGCTTGGTGCTTTACACGGAATCGTATAGCCCAACGGGTCTTCGGCAACGCGAGTTGAGAGCGGGTGTGGGGCGGCGTAGGCCGCCCCATAGCTAATGATTTGAAGTGAATGGATCAAATCGTCAGTTCAAATCAAGACTGCTCAATCGTGTACGACGTTCCGTCCACTCAAAGCTCGGTTTGCACGGTACCGCGTCAAACTCACCCAGAATCTCACCGCCGGTCGAGTAGCGTACCGCTCGGTCCGGTTCGGTGAACAGCGCGTAGTAGGCAATGGGGAAGGCGCGTGACGCCGACGTTTTCATATACCTAGCATGGAACTCAGCGATCAATTCGCCGACACGCCGTAGCCCACCCTCGCGAGTCAGAATACGCGGATCGAATGGCACAACACGCTGACCGTGCGTCAAGGCTTTTGCAAAAATCGGGTGCCTGTTGTCTGCGAACAAGTTTCCCTCAATGAATGGCGTAAACATGTCATCGCCTCGCTCGCGCTGTTCTTGTTACGTCTGTTTTCACTTTCGTCTCCTGTTGTGAGCCATCAAGAGCGAAGCGAACGGCGATACGGTATGCCCGTATAGTTGCCGGGGCGGCCACATCTCCCTTGCGGGACAAACCACCTTGCTCGGGAAGCAGGTTGGCGGAGCGTTAGCTCACTCTTGATGTACGCGCGGATTATACCATTTTCGGTATCTGCCAGACACCCAAGCGTAGTCGACCCGTGCTGCGCTTTTAGCGACCCATCGTGCAGCCGTGTTCCGGTAGAATCTCTCAGTGCGCGAAGAACAACGACAACTTATTCGGCAAATGGCGGTTCGCGATCCGGGCGGCCGGCCGGGAGTTCGTGCACATGTGGGACGATCGCATAAAGTACTGGATTGCCCAATGCG